>NZ_JAHWGU010000022.1 GCF_020873875.1 Actinoplanes sp. DH11 | reverse complement strand
GCACATCAGCGAAACCTGCGACGCCACACCGGGCGAACCCGGCACCACCGGCACCCCACCGCCACCGAACCTGATCACCAACATCGCCACCACTGACGCCACCACCGCGGACACCACGATGACCGAATCCATCCACCAGCAACTGGCCCGCCGCGACCTGCTCCCCGCCGAGCACTACCTCGACTCCGGCTACCCCTCAGCCGACCTGCTGGTCTCCAGCCACACCACCTTCGGGATCACCCTGATCACCCCGGTCCTGGCCGACACCTGCACCCAAGCCACCACCCCCGGCGGCTACGACCGCACCGCGTTCACCATCGACTACGACCAGCAGCAGGCGACCTGCCCGCAAGGCCACACCACCTCCACCTGGATCCCCGGCCGCCGAGGCGACACCGACATCATCTCGATCGCCTTCACCACCACCGTCTGCCGCCCCTGCCCCGCCAAAACCCGCTGCACCACCGCCAGCCGCCGCTACCTCACCATCCGCCCTCAACCCATCCAACAAGCCCTCGACAACGCCCGCACCCAACAAACCACCAAACAATGGCAGGCCACCTACGCCCACCGCGCCGGCATCGAAGCCACCATCGCCCAATCCGTCAAAACCACCGACACCCGCCACGCCCGCTACCACGGCATACGCAAAACCACCCTCGAACACGCCTTCAAAGCCACCGCCCTCAACCTCATCCGCCTCTACGCCTACTGGACCGGCCACCACCTCCAAACCCCACACACCAGCCACCTCGCACGCCTACAACCCACCCCCTAACCACAATGGGCAACAGAGTCGCTAGCGACGCGAAATCGCGGTTTCAACCCCTTGATCACAGCGATTTCGTAGCGCTAGCAGATCAACAACGCCAGCCGCCTCTGCCGCCGCGCCGCGATCCCGTGCCGCGACCGTGCGCCGCGATCCCGTGCCGTAACCGTGCGCCGCGATCCCGTGCCGTGACCGTGCGCCGCGATCCCGTGCCGTGACCGTGCGCCGCGATCCCGTGCCGTAACCGCGCCGCGACTGTGGACAAACGGGCCGCGGCTGTGGATAACTCGGGGTCTGCCCGTGCCGGCTGATAGACATGCCGGGTGACTGAGACAACGCAGGACCGGGCCGCCGTTCGGGAGCGCGCCGAGGAGGTGCTGCGCCGCCTGGCCGGGGAGGGCGCGCGCCTCCGTGAGGACCAGTGGCGCGCGATCGAGGCACTCACCGTGGACCGGCGGCGGGTGCTCTGCGTGCAGCGCACCGGCTGGGGGAAATCGGCCGTCTATTTCGTGGCCACGGCCCTGCTGCGGGCGGCCGGCAACACCGGCCCCACGGTGATCGTGTCGCCGCTGCTGGCGCTGATGCGTAACCAGGTCGACGCGGCCGCCCGGGCCGGCATCCGGGCGCGGACGATCAACTCGGCGAACCTGGACGAGTGGTCGCTGATCGAGGCCGAGGTCCGTGCCGGTGAGGTCGACGTGCTGCTGATCAGCCCGGAGCGGCTGAACAACCCGGACTTCCGGGACAATGTGCTGCCCGGTTTGGCGTCGAGCACGGGGTTGCTCGTGGTGGACGAGGCACACTGCGTGTCGGACTGGGGGCACGACTTCCGGCCCGACTACCGGCGGTTGCGGACGTTCCTGGCGGGTCTGCCGTCGCAGACGCCGGTGCTGGCGACGACGGCCACCGCGAACGCCCGGGTCACCGCGGACGTCGCCGACCAGCTCGGTGACGCGTTGGTGCTGCGCGGCCCGCTGGACCGGGATTCGCTGCGGCTCGCGGTGCTCGATCTCGCCGATCCGGCGCACCGGCTGGCCTGGCTCGCCGACCACCTGGACCGGCTGCCGGGTTCGGGGATCGTCTACACGCTGACGGTGGCGGCGGCGACCGAGACGGCGGAGTTCCTGCGGTCGCGGGGGTTCGCCGTGGCGTCGTACACCGGCCAGGTCGAGGACGCGGACCGCCGGGCGGCCGAGCAGGACCTGCTGGACAACAAGATCAAGGCGTTGGTGGCGACGTCCGCGCTGGGGATGGGCTTCGACAAGCCGGACCTCGGGTTCGTCGTGCACCTGGGCGCACCGCCGTCGCCGATCGCCTACTACCAGCAGGTGGGCCGGGCCGGTCGCGCGGTCGAGCACGCCGAGGTGGTGCTGCTGCCGGGCCCGGAGGACGCCGCGATCTGGCGGTACTTCGCCTCCCTCGCGTTCCCGCCCGAGGACCAGGTGCGGCAGGTGCTGTCCCGCCTCTCCCCGGATCAGCCGATCTCCACCCAGGCCCTGGAACCCCTCGTCGACCTGCGCCGCACCCGCCTGGAGCTGATGCTCAAGGTGCTGGATGTGGACGGCGCGGTGCGGCGCACGCGCGGTGGCTGGCTGGCCACCGGCGAGCCGTGGACCTATGACGGCGTGCGGTTGCGGCGCGTCGCGGAGGCACGCTCCGCGGAACAACAGACCATGATCGAGTACGCGCGTACGAGCACCTGCCGGATGGAATTCCTCCGCACCTGTCTCGACGACCCGGAAGCGAAGCCCTGCGGCCGCTGCGACAACTGTGCCGGCCCGCTTTTCGACACCGAGATCTCCCCGGCCGCCCTGACCGCCGCGGACGGCTTCCTGGGCCGGCCGGGTGTCGAGGTCACGCCGAAGAAGATGTGGCCGACCGGACTGGCCGCCGTCGGTGTCGGGTTGAAGGGCAAGATCCCGCCGGGCGAGCAGATCGAACCGGGCCGTGCGGTCGGCCGCCTCTCCGACCTGGGCTGGGGCAGCCGGCTGCGCGCGCTGGTCGGCGCGGACTCACCGGACGCCCCGATCCCGGCCGAACTGGCCGCCGCGGTGGTGGAGGTGCTCAAGTCCTGGGCGCACGGCGACGACGCCTGGCAGGAGCGCCCGGTGGCGGTGGTGGCGGTCGGTTCACACCGTCGTCCACAACTTGTCCACAGCCTCGCCGAGCACATCGCGAAGGTCGGCCGGCTGCCGCTTCTCGGTGCTCTGAGCAGCGAGCACGCGGGGGAGGAGCTGGCGCGGGGCAACAGCGCCCAGCGCGTACGGGCATTGCACGAGGCCTTCACCGTCCCACCGGAACTGGCCGCCGGCCTGGCGGACCACAGCGGCCCGCTGCTGCTCGTCGACGACCTGGTCGACTCGGGCTGGACGATGACGCTGGCCGGCCGCGCGCTACGCCGTGCCGGTGCCGACGCCGTCCTGCCCCTCGCCCTGGCCGTTGCCGGCTGAGGAACCGGCCTGAGAACCGGCCGAGGGCTCACCCGCCTGGGAACCGGCCGGGGGCTCATCGGCCGGGGAGCCGGCGACGGGACCGGCCGGATCGGCGGCCAGGAAGCCGAGGATCGCGTTGCGCGTGGGTCTGCGGTCGAGCTCCATGAACCGCTGGGCCCCCGCCAGCGGCTCGAACCCGGACCGCCGGTACACCTCGTGCGCGTCGCGGGTGGCCAGCAGCAGGCGCAGGATCCCCCGGTCGGTGAGGCTCGCCACGATGCTGTCGACCAGCCAGGTGCCGAGGCCGTGTCCGCGATGCGCCGGGTCCACGAACACGTCGCAGATCCACGCGAACGTGGCGCCGTCGGTCACCACGCGGGCGAACCCGACCTGTTCCTCGCCGAGCAGGACCGAGAACGGCAGGGAGCCGTCGATCGACCGGGCCACGACGTCGCGTTCCCGGCCCGCTGCCCAGTAGGACTCGTCCGACAACCACCGGTGCACCCGATCCAGGTCGACCCGGTCCCGGTCCTCGGTCAGCACGTACTGTCCACGCCTGCGCTCCGTCACGCGGCGGAATCTACCGAACGGCACGGACCCCGGGAACTCGGCGGCGGGTGGGCGCGACCAACTCTCAGGGCAGAAGTCGTTCATACGGGTGGGGGGTATGATCGATGGATCCGGCCGAGTCTCCAGGAGGGCCCACGATGGCGGTGACCAGCACCTACCAGGTGAGCGGCATGACGTGCGCGCACTGCGTCCAGGCGGTGACCACCGAGATTTCGGCGCTGCCCGGAGTCTCCGACGTCCAGGTCGACCTCGCCTCCGGCGGCGTGACAGTGACAAGCGAGACACCGCTCGCCGCCGACGACGTGCGCGCGGCCGTCGACGAGGCCGGCTACGAGCTCGCGGATGCCTGACCCGACAGCTTCACGGACGCCGGACCCGACCGCCTCGCGCACGCCGGACGCCGAAGCCCACCCGGCCCCGGAGGCGCGGGCTGAGACCGACGACGCCCCGGTCCTGGGCAGCCTGGGCCGCTCCCCGTCGGGGTCGCCGAGCGCCGGCTTCCGGTTCGCCGCCTTCGGGGCGTTGCTGATCGTCGTGCTCTTCGCCGGTTACGGGCTGGGCCGGCTCAACGGCGGGACGGCAGCCGGCACGACCGGCACCGGCACCGGCACCGGTACTGCGGCCGCCACGCCCGCGGCGACCGCCACGGTCGTCGACGAGAGTCAGCCGCACGTGCACGGCCCCGCGACCCCCGCCCCCGGTGCGGGGGGTGCGGCCGCGGGGGCGGCGGTCGGCGGGCTGTCGCTCAGCGCGTCCGGTCTGACGCTGGTGCCGGTGACCACGGTGTTCACGGCCGGGCGGCCGCAGAAGCTCGAGTTCACCGTGCACGGGCCGGGCGGCGCCCCGATCACGACGTACGCCGTCGTCCACGACAAGCCGTTGCACCTCATCGTGATCCGCCGTGACCTCAGCGGCTTCCAGCACCTGCACCCGGAGATGGCCGCCGACGGGACCTGGACGATCGATCTCACGCTGACCGAGCCGGGCAGCTACCGCATGATCGCCGACTTCACGGCGCTCGTCGGCGGCACCCAGATCGCCACCACCCTGGGTAGCGATCTGACGGTCGCCGGCAACTACGTTCCGGTCACCCTGCCGGATCCGGCGCGGACCGCGACCACGGCGGGTCACCAGATCGCGTACGAGGGGACGCCCGGAACCGAGTCCACCCAGCCCCTTCTGATGACCGTCACGGACACCGCCGGCAAGCCGGTGACCGTCGAGCCGTACCTGGGCGCGTTCGGACATCTGGTCGTGCTGCGCGAGAACGACCTGGCCTACGTCCACGTGCACCCGGAGAACCAGCTGGTCGACGGGCGGGTCAAGTTCTGGCTGGCCGCGCCGAGCCCCGGCACCTACCGGATGTTCTTCGACTTCCAGGTCGCCGGGAAGGTCTCCACGGCGGCCTGGACGGTCGTCGTCAGCTGACGAGCATCGTCGCCAGCGCGGGCGTCACACCCCACTGGCCGGTCATCTCGTCGTACTCCGCCTGCTGCTCGGGGGTCGGCGCGGCACCCGTGCGGCGGGCCCGGAGCAGCAGGTTGCGCGGGGTGTGCGCGGAGTCCACGAACTCCACGACGTCGACGCGGTACCCGTTGAGCCGCAGCAGGCCGGCACGCAACGAGTCGGTCAGGACGTCGGCGAACCGTTCCCGGAGGATGGCGTGCCGGGTCGTCTCCCCGTACGGGAACGGGGTCTTGGCGTTCTTCAGCTGCGCCGCGATGTCGTGGTGGCAGCAGGGCGCCGCCAGCACCCAGCGGGCCTCCCAGCGCACCGCCCGGGCCAGCGCCTGATCGGTCGCGGTGTCGCAGGCGTGCAGCGCGAGCACCAGGTCCGGCGCGAACGGCAGCTCGGCGTCCTCGATCGTCCCGGCCACGAACGTCACCTGCTCGGCGCAGCCCAGCCGCTCCGCGACGGCGGTGTTGCGTACCCTCTGGTCCTCGCGGACATCGACGCCCACCACCTGGACCTGCGCGCCGCGCGCGGCCAGATAGCGATAGGCGGCGAAGGTGAGGTACGCGTTTCCGCAGCCCAGGTCCACGACGCGCAACGGTTCCGGCAGCTGCTCGGGCAGCGTCGCGGCGAGCGCGCGCAGGAACGCGTCGATCTGACGGCGTTTCGCGGCGTTGCCACCGATCACCTCGAAGAGCGGGTCGCCCGGGTCGAGCAGCCACTGCTTCGTCCGGTCGTGGCCCTGCTCCGGCGCCGGCCGGGCGGCGGTCGTGGCGGCCCGGTGCACCTGGGCGTCGCCCTTCTTGGTGATCCGCACCTGGATGGTGGCGGAATCGGTCTCCACGTGCCAGTTGCCGAACGGCTCGGCGAGCAGCTCGTCGAGCGCGGCGGCCGCCTCGTCGCCGGGCGCGACGTTACGGGTGAACGGGCGGGCGCCGTCATCGGTGACGATCTGTAGTTTCGTCCCGGACTTGAGCGTCACGGGCCGCACCTGCGCGCGGGTCACCGACGGTGTGTGGCCGCGGCGTCGGCCGGCGGCGACGGCCCGCGTCAGACCCGGGGCGAGCAGCAGCTCGCGGACCTCGGCAAGTGCTTGATCGAGCGGTACTGGCATGTCTTCCATTCTGCCCGGGCCGCCGGAACTCCCCGAGGGGTCGTGGAGCTGGCGTGACCCGGTTAGGTTGAGCTGCGGTGAAGGGAGGTGCCGCCGTGTCGCTGATGGCGGGCGCGCTCACCTCCAGGCTGCGTGAGGTCACCCGGGAGGGCCGGGCCGTCGCGCGGCGCAGCCGGTTCGTCGAAGGGCTCGCCACCGGGCGGCTGCCCCTGGCGGCGTATGCGGAACTCGCCGCCCAGCACTGGTTCGTCTACGAGTCGCTGGAACTGGCCGCGGCCGCGATGACCGACGACCCGATCGCCCGGCACTTCGTCTACCCGGAACTGTTCCGGCTCCCGGCGCTCGAGACCGACCTGCGTTTCCTGTACGGCGCCCGGTGGCAGAGCCGGATCGCCGCCCTCCCCGCCACCACCACGTACTGCACCCGCATCCGCAGCGCGGCCTTCGACCGGGCCACCGGCTATGTGGCACATCACTGCACCCGCTACCTCGGCGACCTCTCCGGCGGCCAATGGCTGGGCCACCGGCTGGTCGAGGCGTACGGTTTCCGCCGCGACGGTTACCGCTTCTTCGTCTTCGAGGGCGTCGACCCGCCGCTGTTCCGAGGCCGGTACCGCGATCAGCTCAACGCCGTGCCCTGGACCCACACCGAGCAGGACGCCTTCCTCGACGAGGTGGCGGCGGCCTACCGGCTCAACCTCACGCTGCTGGCCGAGCTGGAGGACCGCTGGACCTGACCTGAGCAACCCCACGCCCAGCCGGGGCGCTGCCGGGCCGGGCTCGGGGATGCCGGATGGAGCCGGAAGAGTGCCGGACCGGGCTTGGGGATGCGGGGCCGGTTTGGGTATGCCGGATCGAGCCGGACGAGTGCCGGACCCGGGTTGGGGGATGCCGGACCGGGCCGAGCCGGCGTGCGCCGGGCTGAGCTCGTGCAACGCCGGTTGAAGCGAAGCACGCCGCGCTGAGCCCGGCGGCACGGGACCGTCCGTGGTCCCGTGCTTCGGTGCAGCCGATCGGCGCCTGGCGCCAGATGTGGCCGATCGGCGCTCGGCGCCGGATGCGGCCGGTCAGCGCCCGGTGTCGGGCGCCGCCGGACCGGGCCTGGCCGTCAGGCCTCGGCGGTGCCGACGCCGGCCTCGGAGCCGCCGGACATGCCGGCGTCCGCGGTTTCGGCGGTGCTGGCGGCAGGGCGACGCCGGCGCCGGCGAGGAGCCGTCGTCTCGGGCGGGGTGCCCGCGATCGCGGCTGCGGCGCCTTCGACGGCGTTGCTCTCGACAGCGGCGCCACCGGCCGCGGCGTGCTCGACGGCCGCACGCTCGGCCGCGACGCCCTGAGCTGCGACGTCCGGAGCTGCGGTGCTCGGAGCTGCGGTGCCCTGAGCTGCGGTGCCGTCGGGTGCGGCGCCCTCGGAGAAGGCGACGGCCGGTGCCGCGGTGGTGCGGCGGCGACGCGTCCGGGCTCGCGGAGCGGCGGCCCCGTCACCGTCGGCCGGAGCCACCGCGGTCGCCTGCTCGGCGGCCGGGATCTCAGTGGCCACCGAAGCCGTCGCAGGGGAACCGGTGGTCACCGTGTCGGCGGCAGGGGAACCCGTGGTCGCCGGCTCGGTGTCGGCGGCAGGGGAACCGGTGGTCACCGACTCGGGGGCCGGGGAACCCGTGGTCGCCGGCTCGGTGTCGGCGACCCGGCGGCGGCGGCGCTGGCGCTTGGGCCGCTCGGTCGCGTCCTCGGTGGGAGCGGCGCTCTCGACGGCCGGCGCGGAGCCGCCCCGGGAACGCCCGCCACGTCCGCGGTCGCGGTCGCGATCACGGTCGCGGCCCCGGCCACCCTGGCGGCGGCCGACGCCACCCAGGTCCTCCTCGACCTCGGCGGAGAGGCCGGCGCGGCTGCGGTCGGCGGTCGGCAGGGTGCCGGAGATGTCGGTCGGGATGTCCAGGTCGGCGTAGAGCGCCGGGCTGGTGTGGTACGTCTCCGGCGGTTGCGGCATGCCCAGGCCGAGCGACTTGTCGATCAGCACCCAGCGCGGCATGTCCTCCCAGTCCACGAACGTGATCGCGTTACCGGTGGCGCCCGCCCGGCCGGTCCGGCCGATGCGGTGGGTGTAGGTCTCCGGGTCTTCCGGGCAGTCGTAGTTGATCACGTGTGTGACGCCGGAGACATCGAGGCCACGGGCCGCGACGTCGGTCGCGACGAGCACATCGATCTTGCCGGTGCGGAACGCCCGCAGGGCCCGCTCGCGCGCGCCCTGACCCAGGTCGCCGTGCACGGCTGCGACCGCGAAACCGCGGAAGTCGAGGTCCTCGGCGACCCGGTCGGCGGCCCGCTTGGTGCGCGTGAAGATCATCGTGAGGCTGCGGCCGCGGGCCTGCAGGATCCGCGCGACCATCTCCAGCTTGTTCAGCGGGTGGGTGCGGTAGACGACCTGCTTGGTCAGCGGTGAGGCGGCGCTCTCCGTGGTGTGGCCGGCGTGGATGGTGACCGGGTTGTGCAGGAACCGGCGGGACAGCGCCACGATCGGGTCGGGCATGGTGGCCGAGAAAAGCATCGTCTGCCGCTTCTCGGGCAGCATCGACAGGATCTTCTCGACGTCCTCCAGGAAGCCGAGGTCCAGCATCCGGTCGGCCTCGTCGAGCACCAGGGCGCGGACGGAGCCGAGCTTCAGCTGCTTCTGCTTGGCCAGGTCGAGCAGCCGGCCGGGAGTGCCGACCAGGATCTCGACGCCCTTCTTCAGGGTGTCGACCTGTGGTTCGTACGCCACGCCGCCGTAGATCGGCAGGACCCGGACGCCCCGGGTGCTGCCCGCCGCCGCGAGGTCCCGGGCGACCTGGAGGCCGAGCTCGCGGGTGGGCACGACGACGAGGGCCTGCGGCTGGCCGTCGGCGCCCTCGGACGGGGCCAGGACGCGCTCGAGCAGGGGCAGGCCGAATCCGAGGGTCTTGCCGGTGCCGGTGGGCGCCTGGCCGATGAGGTCGGTGCCGCGCAGGGCGATCGGCAGCGCGTACTCCTGGATCGCGAACGCGTGGGTGATGCCCGCCGAGGACAGCGCCTCCACGGTCTCGGCGCGGACGCCGAGGTCGGCGAAGGTGGGGCTGTCCGGGCGGACCGGCGCACGGGTGGTGACGGGTACTAGAGCTTGCTCAATGTCGGTCATGAAGTTTTACGGGTGCCCTCTCGTGGTGCGCCCGTCGGATGTCTGGGGCGCGGTCTCGTTTTGGCGCGGGCCACACGCAAAATAAGCGGGCCGCACGCGCGATCGCCGTGCATCACGGGCCCTGTGTTGTGGTGCAGGCGGGCCCGGACCGGGTCGATCTGACGAATCGACGAGGACGGCGACGGCGCAAGTCTACCCGACCAGGAGCCGCACGCACGGATGAGCAAAGTTACGGGAGGGAACCCTGCGATCAGGGTGCCCTCCCGTAGTACTTCCAGACGTCAGCGCGTGGTGAAACCGAACGGGCGGTGCGACGCCTCGGCGATCTCCACGTAGGCCACCTTGGCGATCGGAATGATCACCTTGCGGCCCTTCTCGTCCGTGAGCGTCAGGACGCTGTCCTTGGCGAGCGCCTCGGACACCGCCTGCTCGACCTCCGCCGGGGTCTGCGCGCTCTCCAGCACCAGCTCACGCGGCGAATGTTGCACGCCGATCTTGACCTCCACGGGGCCCTCCTCTGTCAACCGTCTACCGCCAGTGAGGCTATCCGATTTCCGGCGCGGTTCCGGCCGTTGAGCCGCCCTGCAGCGGGAAGCTGGCGATGCCGCGCCAGATCAGTGCAGCTACGAGCGCTTCGGCTTCAGCTTTGGGCGTACGCCGTCCGTTCGCGAGCCAGAACTGTGCGGCCTGCCCGGCCGCCCCGGCGAGGCCGGAGGCGAGCAGCTCGGCCTGGTCGGGCCGGAGCCCGGTGTCCGAGATGATGGTGTCCGTCACAGCGGCGATGCAGCCCTGCTCGACGCGTTCCACCCGCTGGCGCACCTGCGGGTCGTTGCGCAGGTCCGACTCGAAGACGAGCCGGAACGCCTCGCTCTCGTGATCCATGAAGTCGAAGTACGCCCGGACCGCGCCCTTGACGCGCTCCTTGTTGTCGGGGGTCGCGAGCATGGCGCCCCGCACCTTGGCGATTATCGCGTCGCAATGCGTGTCGAGAAGGGCCAGATAGAGCTCCAGCTTGCCGGGGAAGTGCTGGTAGAGGACGGGTTTCGAGACACCCGCCCGCTCCGCGATGTCGTCCATCGCCGCGGCGTGATAGCCATGCGCGACAAAGACCTGCTGCGCGGCGGCCAGCAGCTGCTTGCGGCGGGCCGAACGTGGCAGGCGGGTGGGTCGGGCGGTCTGTGCCCCGCCGGACGCAGCGGTCATATCTCTTCAACCTCCAGGGGGTCGGTCCCCGCGGTTTGTACGTCGTTGATTGCCCGGATCGGCGCTCGTCGCGGTCGTGCGGGCAATTGTCGCGACGCTGCAACTTATCGCCACTGCAACCACACGGTAGCCTCAGCTGGGGCGAGCGAGGAGCACGCGGTGGATGAATCAGGGCATTCCGGAGACGCCGGAGCCACAGGGAGCGGCAACGGTGCCGACTCGCGTGACCGCAGTCGAGTGAACGGATGGGCCAACGCCGAGAGTCCGTGGTCTACCGCGGGCGCGGCGCCGGAGCAGGAGGCGGATGTGCCGTCGTGGCGTCGCCCGTCGGAAGGTCGCCCGTTCGGGCGGCAGCAGTTCCCGCCGGAGAACCCGTTCGGGTCCGCGCCGTCCTCCGCGGTGCCCGCGCAGACTCCCGCCGAAATTCCCCCGTCCGGGGCAACCGAGCCGCCCTCACCGTGGCCCGGTGAGCGCAGCCGGCTCGCCGAGATCCTCGGGCACCGCCGCACGCCCGGCGCCGGCAAGCCCCCGGAGGCACCCGGACCCACCTCGGGCGGCGGCTTCGGCGCGCCTCCGCTGCCGAGCAGCGCCCCGCCATACCCGTACGAGGGTGACCTCGACGACACCTACGCGGCGCCGCCGGCCCCTCGTGCCGCCGTGCCGCCGGCCCGCCCCGACTGGGTGCCGGCCACCGCAACCACGTCACCGGCCGCCGCAAGCGCGTCACCGGCAACCGCGCCCGCGTCACCGGCCGCCCCGCCGGAGCGATCGCGGCACGCGCTGCTCACTGACACCCTGGCGCAGGGCCTCCCGCAGGTCGAGCCGGCGACGATGAGCGACCGGCGGCCGGTCGACAACAGTGCCGTGGTGGCCCGGCCGTCGTACGATGCGGGCGGCTTCGGGCGTCGTTACGAGCCGGCGCCGGTCGCCTTCCCCCCAGCCACCGAGGACGTCAACCCGTACCCCGCCGCCCCTCCGGCCGAGGAGCCGGAAAGCGCACTCGTCGCCGCGATGACCGAGCCCAGCGGCGCGCTGCCGCAGCGGGTGCCGGCCCAGCCTGACGTCCCCAGAGTTCCGGAGCCGCCCTCCGTGGAGCCATCGGCCGAGGCGCCCGCCCTGGCGCGCATCGCGACGCACCTGCGTCGCGGCGACGTCGTGCCGGCACAGGAGCGGCAGGAGGGTTTCGACGTTCAGGACATCCTGGCCGCCGTCCGTGAGGTCGGCGGTGTGCGGGACGCGTCGCTGCGGGCCACCCCCGCCGGGGCGCACAGCCTGCGGCTGGACCTGGCCGACGGCGCCGACCCGGCCGAGGTGAGCCGTCAGGTGGCCAGGCTGCTCCAGGAGCGGATGGGCCTGGACGCGGCAATGCCGGGGGACAGCCCGGTCGCCCCGTTCCTGCCCGGCCAGTCCCGCCCCGGCCGCGCCTCGGTCCCGGCACCGGTCTCGTCCGCCCCGGCCTCGGCACCCCCGGCGCCGGCCGCCGCCACCGAGGCCGCGTCGTTCCCGCCCGCACCGGCCGCGCCGGTCACCGCCGCCCCGGTGTCAGCTCCTCCGCGCGCGTCCGCGCCGGTCTCGGCGCCGCCACGGTCGTCCGCCCCGGTGTCGGCGCCGCCGCGTTCGCCGGCGCCCGTCTCGGCGCCGCCACGCTCTCCCGGCCCGGTCTCGGCGTCTCCGAACACGTTCACCCAGGCCTCGGCGTCCCCGAACACGTTCACCCAGGCTTCGGCGTCCCTCGGCTCGTTCACCCAGGCCGCGGCGCTACCCGAGTCCCGGGTCCCGGCGCCGGCGGAGCCGCCGGTCCCGGTGCCACCGGCAGGACCCGACCCGATCTCCGCGGCGCCGGCCGGCTACGGCAGCGGCCCGGCCTCGGCGCCGACCGGCTACGGCAGCGGCCTCGCCCCGGCCCCCTACGGCAGCAGTCCGGCCCCGGTCCAGCGAACTCGGCAGGTGGCCGCCCCGCCCGTCGAGCAGCGCACCTCCCTGGTGCCGGCCGACGCGAGCAGGCCGCGCCCACTCGACCCGGGCGACACCCCGGGTCCGCGCGTGGTCATCGAGAACGTGCACGTCAACACGTTCGGCGCGGACGCCAGCGTCGAGGTCCGTCTGCGCGCCGGCGGCCGGTCCGCCTCCGGCGTCGCGACCGGCCCGGCCGTCGACGGATACCTGCTGCGGCTCTGCGCCACGGCCACCGCCGGCGCGGTCGACGAACTGCTCGCCACGTCCCAGCACGAACACGGCCCGGCCCGCTGCTTCGTCGAACACGCCGCCGCGGTGTCGTTCGGCTCGATGCAGGTGGCGGTCGTGGTGCTGCTGCTCTCCTGCGAGGGCGGCTGGGTGGAGCAGCTGGCCGGTTCGGCCGTGGTGACCGGCGACGACCGGCACGCCATGGTCCGCGCCACACTTGCGGCAGTCAACCGGCGGCTTGAGGCACTCTTGGCTTGATGAGAGGCGCGGTACTGGCCGACGACAGCGCGCTGTTGCCGGCGGACGAGATCCCACCGCCCTGGCCCGCTCGCCGGGTCACGGTCGGCGACGCGATGCTGCACGTCCGGGACACTCCCGGGCACCCCGGCGCCGAGCCGGCCGTCTACGTGCACGGCCTCGGCGGCTCCTCGCAGAACTTCACCGACCTGGCCGGCCTGCTTGCCGACCGGCTCGACGGGCAGGCTGTCGACCTGCCCGGTTTCGGCTACAGCGACGCCATCCCGAAATACTCGATCCCGGCCTTCGCGGCCACCCTGATCGACTACCTGGACCACTCCGGCCGCGGCCCGGTCCACCTGATCGGCAACTCGCTGGGCGGTTCCATCTCGGTGCGCGTCGCGGCCCTGCGGCCCGACCTGGTGCGTACCCTCACGCTCATCTCACCGGCCATGCCGTTCCTCAACCCGCGCCGCACGGCGCAGGGCCCGGTGCTGCCGCTGCTCGCCCTGCCCGGGGCGGAACGGCTGATGGCGTGGGCGCTGACCCGGGTCACCGCCGAGCAGATGGCCGAGCAGGTGCTCGCGGCCTGCTTCGGCGACACCACGAAGGTGCATCCGCAACGCCGCGCCGAGGCGATGGAGGAGATCCAGCTGCGCTACACGGTGGCGCACTACCCGAAGGCCTACCTGGGCACGCTGCGCGGTCTGGTCGGCAGCTTCCTGCGGGCCTACCTGCCGGGCGACAACTCGCAGTGGCGCCTCGCCGCCCGGGTGCAGGCGCCCACGCTGGTGATCGGCGGCCTCAACGACAAGCTGGTCGACCCGCGGGTGCCCACGCAGGTGGCGCGCGCGATCCCGGACAGCCGGCTGCTGGTGCTGCCGGGCGTCGGCCACGTCGCCCAGATGGAGGTCCCCCGCCTGGTGGCCCGGGGCATCGCCGGACTGCTCGACGAGGTGGCGGCGACCGCGAAACGCTGAGATGTGTCGCGCGCCGCACTCGATCAACTCGGTGCACCCGCTTCGACGGCATGTGCCAACCTGGAAAACCCATGATGTCTCCAGCCTCGCCGCCCGCCGGCCCGCGGAACTCTGCCCCGACCGACCGGTGGCGCCAGTCCTGGCTGGTGATCCTGGGCGTGATCCTCGTGCTGATCATCGCCGTCATGATCGGCAACCGGATCGTCGCCGGCCCGGAGCCTGCCGGGAACGCCGCCGCGGCCGCGTCACCCACCTTCGTCTTCGCCTCGCCCGCTGACTCCGCGTCGGCCACCCCGTCGCCGTCGGCCTCCCGGGCGCTGGAAGCCTCGCCTTCGGCCTCCGGCATCTTCCCGGAGGCAGGCCTGCTGCGACTGCCCGGCAAGGTGCCCACGCACGGTTCGGGCCAATTCTTGTACGGGTCGAAGCGCAGTCCCGTCCTCGGCGACAAAGGGCAGTTGCGCCGCTTCCGGGTGGCCGTGGAGAAGGGCAGCAACGAGGACGTCGAGTCCTTCGGCGCCCAGGTGCGGTCCATCCTCGGTGACAAGCGCAGCTGGATCGGCAACGACAACGTCCGCCTCCAGATGGTCACCGGCGCCGACCGGTCCGACTTCACCGTCTACCTCGCCACCCGCGACACCGCCGGCCAGATGTGCGCCCGCGGTGGCACCAATATCCGGGTCGGCGGTGTCCCGTACACCTCGTGCCGCACCCCCGGCAAAGCCGTCATCAACCTGGACCGCTGGCGGGTCTCCGCCAAGCCCTACATGGACGCGAAGATCGGCCTGGACACGTACCGCAAGTACGTCATCAACCACGAGGTCGGCCACGAACTCGGCCACGGCCACCAGAACTGCCCCAAGGCCGGCGGTCCCGCCCCGGTGATGGTCCAGCAGACCCTGACCCTGCGGGGTTGCGTCCCCTATGCCTGGCCTCGCCGCGACAACCGCAGCTTCACCGGTCCGGCGATCTGACGGCTTTCTGCCGGGCGCGGCCGGCGCTGTGCGTGCGTGGGCGGCTTTCCGGCGGAACTGGCCGACGCGATCCCGGATCTTCGGGTCGGAAACGCGAAAGTCCTGTGACAAGCGGCGACTCGTGGCAGGCTGGCGCTTGCTATGGCAAACGCGACAAATGGTTCCGTTGATCCCGGTGTTCCCTCCGGCCGGCGTTCCCCAGCCGAGCGCTCCCGGGCCGAGGCCGCGCTGTTGGCCGGCCTGCCACCGGCCCGGGTAGGAGCGCATCGCGCCGACCCGGAACCGGACGAGATGCCCGAACGCAGCCGTACGATCGCCGCCACGGCGACACCGCCCCGCATCGTGGTGACGGCCGCGGCCGAACCGGCGCGCAAGACCGCGAAGGCGGCACCGCACCCCGACCCGGACGCCGAGACGCCGAAGCCGGCACGTTCCCGGGCCGCGAAGCCGTCCGCCACCGGCTCGACCCCGGTCAAGTCGACCTCGGCGAACGCCGCGCCGGCCAAGTCGGGCCCGGTCAAGTCGGCGCACTCGACGTCGGCAGCGCAGGCCGCAGCCCGTGGCACCGCGGCCGGCAAGGGCACCGGCAAGACCGCTGCCGGCCGGACCGATACCACTGAGAGCGCTGCCGGCCGGACCGCTGCCACCGGAACCGCTGCCGGCAAGACCGCCGCCGGCAAGACCGCTGCCGGCGGGAGTGCTGCCGGCAGGACCGCTACCGGCCGGGCTGCCGTCCGCAAGAGCACAGCGGCTCCGGCCGAACCCGCGGCGACGCCGGTCAAGACCATCCGACGTGCGGCCGGCCGGGCCGGCGAGGAGGCGGAGGTGCGGGACGAGGACCGTACCCGCCGCTCAGCCGGCAAAGCGGCCCAGGAACCCGACAGCGTCGCTACGAAGCCGGTGGCGCGGGGCCGGGCCAAGACCGCATCAACCCACGCGGAGGCCAAGACCGCGTCAACCCGCGAGGAGGCCCACACCGCATCAACCCGCGCGGAGGGCCGCGCCGAGACCACGCGGGCGCAGGCGAAGGCCGCGCCGGAGACCTCGAAGCCCTCGGCCCGTAGCGCTGCCGCCCGAGCCGCCCTGTCCGCCCCGGTCAAGGACGTGCCGGAGAACCGCGCCACCCCCGCCCGGGTGCGTTCGGTGGAGGCCGCGCTGGAAGCCAGGACCAGCGCCTCGACCAAGTCCCGCCGCACGAAAGAGCCCGCCACAGCCGTATCCACAACCGCCCGCGCGACCGCCACCAAGCGGCCCGCCGACCCGCACCCCACCGAGCCCGCAGCCCCGACCGAAGCCGCGGCAAAGCGTGCGCCCACCGCCAAGCGTGCGTCCACCGCCAAGCGTTCCCCGGCCCAGCACCCGACCGGCCAGCATCCGACCGGCCAGCACCCGACCGAGCCCGAGCCGGTAGCAGACGAACCGGTGCGGCCCCGACGCGTCCGGGCCACCGCGGCAGCCGCCGACCAGACGCCCGAGCCCGCGCCGGAACCCACCGGAATGACCAGGGGCATCGTCGAACTGGCTGCCGAGCGGCTGGCTGCCTCCCGGCCGGCGACGACGGAACCCCGCCCGGACGCGGAACCGCCACGGTCCCGCACGGGGCCGGCAGCACGCTCGAGCCGAACGGGCATTTCCCGAGCGGCGGACACCACGGAACCCGGCACGGACCTGGAGGCCGCCCGACCCGGATCGTCACTCGCCCGCCGCGCGACGACCCGGGCGGCCGGCACGGCATGGCCGCAGCCGGGCCAGTGGCCGGCAGCCGGCGAGCTCCACCAGGAGGACCGGTACGCCGAGCCCGCCCACCGCCCGCCGGCGGGTCTTCCGGCCAGCCTCCGCCTCCCGGCCGAACTCCCGAGCGGCCTGTGGTCGCCCGCCGGCTTGCCGCAACCCGAGGCCGCGGAGACCGCCTACGCCGGCCGGAGTGGCCTTGCCGGCCCGGCCACCAGCCCCAGTGCCGACCCGTGGGGCGCACCGACCGAGGAACCAGCGGCGGCTACCGGCCCGGCGGAAGCGCCGCAAGCGACCGGCTCGGCGGCAGTGGCCGGAGCGACGAGGCCGGCGGAAGCGACCGGAGCGACCGGCCTGGCGGAAGCGGCGACGGCCGCGACCGATCGGACGACCACGACGGAGATCACGGTCGCGGAGTCCCTGGCCGCGGAGCGAGCGGCCGTGGAGGGCATGGCCGCGGAGACCACGGCCGAGCGGATCTACGTGCCCCCGCCCGCCCGCCACGAGCCACCCCCGCTCTCCGAGGGCACCACTCCGGAGCAGCGCCTGGCCCCGCACGCCGGTCAGTCCACCGGTCACGACCTGGGCTTCCTCCCGGATGTCCTGGCGCGCGGCGAGAGCGACGCCGACGACCTGCCGCCGTCGGAGCGCAGTTCGACAGTGGCTCGCCACGCGGCGCCGGAGCCCGAGGTCCGGCGGACGATTCGCCGCCGACGGCGGGTGGTGCTTCTCGCGTACCTCCTGGTTGTCGCGGGCGTGCTGGTCGCCGGGCATGAGTTGCGGGAACAGGATCGGGAGGCCGCGCGGAGCGTGGCCGAACCGGCGGGCCCGGGCGAGGGTGCCGCGCAGGTCCCGGCGGCGACGCAGGGTGTCGCTCCGGAGAACCCGGGCGGTCTGGCGCACATCCCGCGGGAGCCGGTGAGCGAGCCGGCGGCGGGGGCGGGGGAGTTCCGGTACGAGACGAGCCGCGGCCCGATGCTGGGAACGGCCGGTCAGTTGCGGCGTTTCCGGGTGGCGGTGGAGAAGACCGTGGACGGCACCGACCCGGCGGAGTTCGCCGACGTGATCGACCGGACCCTCGGTGACGAGCGGAGCTGGGTGAACGACGGCCGCCTGCGGATGCGCCGGGTGGCGAGCGGTGCCAAGGCGGACTTCACGATCTATCTGGCGTCGGCGGGCACCTCGGAGCGGATGTGTGCGGCCGGTGGGCTGCGGACGGAAGGCTTCACGTCGTGCCGGGTGCCCGGAAAGGTGATCATGAACGTGGATCGCTGGGCGGACGCGGTGCCGGATTATGCGGGCCGCATCGACGAGTATCGGCGGTACATGATCAACCACGAGGTCGGTCACGAGCTGGGGCACGGCCACGAGGCCTGCCCGGGGCAGGGCGAGAAGGCGCCGGTGATGATGCAGCAGACGTACGGGCTGAAGGGTTGCACCCGGAACGCCTGGCCCTATCTGGACGGCAAGCGGTACGCCGGCGACCCGACCCTCTGATTATTCCGGCATCCCGTATGTCGGGCCCGTGTCCCTCGTCATGGGCGTGTTGCGGTTCGACGAGCAACAATGGTCGGCGATCCTTACCACCGAACCCGGGGAGTGAATTGTGGCTCTGCCCCCGCTCGTCGAGCCGGCCGCCGAGCTGAGCGTCGACGAGATCCGCCGCTATTCGCGTCACCTGATCATCCCCGATGTCGGGATGGACGGGCAGAAGCGGCTGAAGAACGCCAAGGTCCTCGCCGTGGGTGCGGGCGGCCTCGGTTCGCCGACGTTGCTCTACCTGGCCGCGGCCGGTGTGGGCACGCTCGGCATCATCGACTTCGACACGGTCGACGAGTCCAATCTCCAGCGTCAGATCATTCACGGTGTCTCGGACATCGGCACGCCGAAGGCGGAGTCCGCCGCCCGGAGCATCGCCGAGGTCAACCCGCTGGTGAACGTGGTCATCCACAACACCGCGCTGGACCGGGACAACGTCAAAGAGATCTTCAGCCAGTACGACCTGATCGTCGACGGCACGGACAACTTCGCGACGCGCTACATGGTGAACGACGCCGCGGTGCTGCTCGGCAAGCCGTACGTCTGGGGCTCGATCTATCGCTTCGACGGCCAGGCCTCGGTGTTCTGGGAGGAGCACGGGCCCTGCTACCGCTGCCTCTACCCGGAGCCCCCGCCGCCCGGCATGGTGCCGAGCTGCGCCGAGGGCGGTGTCCTGGGCGTGCTCTGCGCGTCGATCGGCTCGATCCAGGTGAACGAGGCGATCAAGCTGATCACCGGCATCGGTGAGCCGCTCGTCGGGCGTCTGATGGTCTACGACGCCCTGGAGATGGAGTACCGCAAGATCAAGGTCCGGAAGGACCCGAACTGCGTGCTCTGCGGTGAGAACCCCACGCTCACCGACCTGATGGAGGACTACGAGGACTTCTGCGGCGCCGTCTCGGTCGAGGCGCAGGAGGCCACCTTCAACGCGACCATCACGGCCCGGGAGCTGAAGGACTGGCAGGACAGCGGCAAGGACATCTTCCTGGTCGACGTCCGCGAGCCCGCCGAGTGGGAGATCAACCGGATTCCGGGTGCGACCCTGATCCCGAAGGGCGACATCCTCTCCGGCGCGGCCCTGGCGCAGTTCCCGCAGGACCGGCAGATCGTGCTGCACTGCAAGTCCGGTGTCCGCTCGGCCGAGGCGCTCGCCGCGCTGAAGGCCGCCGGTTTCAAGGACGCGGTGCACGTGCAGGGCGGCATCGTCTCGTGGGTCAACACGGTCGACCCGTCGTTGCCGTCGTACTGACGGGTGTCACTCTGAGGAGTTGTTTCGGCAACTCCTCAGAGTGATCATTGGCTGACTGAAACGGACGAACGTCACAGATGTCGAATCGGCACAGCGAAACCCGGACCCGGACTGTAGCGTCACCACAGTGGTCGATATAGACAGCGCCATCGGGTACGTTGTCGCGCACGGTGACCCGGTCGAGCGCGCCCGTCTGTCGTACCTGCGGACCGGTCAACCGGCACCGGACGAGGTGGTCGAGCGGATCGCTGCCGGGCAGATGCTGGAGGGTGGCTGGCCGGCCTCGGCGGAGGGCGGCGTGCCGTCGATCGACGCCACCTGTTTCCGGCTCGCCGAGCTCGACGACCTCGGCAGCCTGCGCGGCCCGGTGGTGGAGCGCGCGCTGAACTGGCTGGCCGTGGCGCAGCGGGGTGACGGCACCTGGCAGGAGCACGAGTCGCTGGCCGGTGAGGCCCCGGCGTGGGCGTTGCCCGGCGACCCGGAGGCCACCCTCTACCTGACCTCGGTGGCCGGGTTCTGGCTGACCGCCGCCGCCGTCGAGGCCGACCCCTACCAGACCCGGTCGCCGTTCGCGGAGCCGCTGGCCCGGGCCGCCGGCTGGGTCGTCTCGCAGCTGCGCCCGGACGGGTCGTGGCCGTCGTTCCTGGCGTGCGGCTGGCACGCCGCCGGCCTGCTGCACCAGAGGCAGTACTTCTACGAGTCGGCGCGCGTGCAGATGATGCTCGGCGAGCGGCTGCCGGACATGTCACCGGCCGACGTGGCGTCGATGGCGGCGGCGTTGCGCCGGGTCAACCTGGGCGACGACTGGCTGCTGCAGAACGCGCGGAAACGTCTCGCCGAGACGCAGCGGGCGGACGGTGGCTGGGACAGCAACGAGGGCCCGCTCTTCGACGTCAACACCACCCTGACGGCGTTGCGCGCCTGCCGCTGACCGGCAGGCGCGCGCAGCGAACCGCGCGGCGGCAGGCGCTCACAGAGCCGCGCCGCGGCCGGCGCGGCTCTGAAGCCCGGAGCCGCGACCTCAGCGGGTGTGCCCGTTCCCGGTGACCACGTATTTCGTCGACGTCAGCTCCGGCAGGCCCATCGGCCCGCGGGCGTGCAGCTTCTGCGTGCTGATGCCGATCTCCGCGCCGAACCCGAACTCCCCGCCGTCGGTGAACCGGGTGGACGCGTTCACCATCACGGCCGCCGCGTCCACACCCGCCACGAACCGCCGGGTCGCGGTGACCGACTCGCTGACGATCGCCTCGGTGTGCCCGGTGCCGTAGCGGCGGATGTGCTCGAGCGCGTCGTCGAGCGAGTCCACGACGGCCACCGCGATGTCGGCGGACAGGTATTCGGTGCCCCAGTCCTCGTCGGTCGCCGCGACCACGTCGTCGCTGTAACCGGCCACCCGTGCGTCGCCGTGCACGGTCACGCCCTTGATGGCGAACTCCTCCAGCAGCAGCGGCAGGACCGCGTCCGCGATCTCGGCGTGCACCAGCAGGGACTCGGCGGTGTTGCAGGTGGAGTACCGCTGCGTCTTCGAGTTCACCGTGACCGCCAGGGCCTTCTCCACGTCGGCGGCAGCGTCGATGTAGACGTGGCAGTTGCCCACGCCGGTCTCGATCACCGGAACCGTGGACTGCTCGACCACCGTCTTGATCAGGGCGGCGCCACCGCGCGGGATCAGCACGTCCACCAGACCGCGGGCCCGCATCAGTTCCTTCACGGAGTCGCGGGTGGTGGCGTCGAGCAGCTGGACGGTGTTGGCCGGCAGGCCGGCGTCGGCGACCGCCTTGCGCAGCACCGCGACGATCGCCGCGTTGGACGAGAACGCCGAGCCGGAGCCGCGCAGCAGGGCCGCGTTGCCGGATTTGAGGCAGATGCCGGCGGCGTCGGCGGTCACGTTCGGCCGTCCCTCGTAGATCATCCCGACGACGCCGAAGGGCACCCGGATCTGGCGTAGTTCGAGGCCGTTGGCGAGGGTGGAGCCACGTACCACGTCACCGATCGGGTCGGGCAGCGCGGCGAGCTGGCGCAGCCCGTCGGCCATCGCGGCGATCCGCTCCTCGGTGAGGGTGAGCCGGTCGATCATCGCGTCGGAGAGGCCGTTCTCCCGGCCGTTCGCGATGTCCACCGCGTTCGCCGCGACGATGTCGTCGGCCCGCTCGACCAGGCGATCGGCCATCAGCAGCAGGGCCGCGTCCTTCTCGGCGCGGGTGGCTCCCGCGAGGTCGATGGCGGCGACCCGCGCCGCGGCCGCCTGCTCCAGCACGCTCATGGCACACCTTTCCAGATCAAGAACATTGGGTGGTACGACTACAGCAGCACCAGGTCATCCCGGTGGACGACCTCTCGTTCATAGCCCGGGCCGAGTGCCGCGGCCAACTCCGGTGTGGACCGCCCGAGAAGCGCCGGCAACTCCACCGCGTCGTAGTTGACCAGGCCGCGCGCCACCGATGCCCCGGACCCGGCGTCAACCAGGTCGACCGGGTCCCCGGCCGCGAACGAGCCGTCGACCGCGGTGATCCCGGCCGGCAGCAGCGACTTGCGCCGGGCCACCACCGCGGCGACCGCCCCGGCATCCAGGTGCAGGCGGCCGCGCGGCGCGGTGGCGTGCGCCAGCCAGAAGAGCCGGGCGGCCGGCCGGGTGGCGGCCGCCTGGAAGAGGGTGCCGACGTCCTCGCCGGCCAGTGCCGGTGCGGCGAGCGGCGCGGCGGTGAGCACCACGGGGATGCCGAACCCGGTGGCGATCCGGGCGGCCTCCACCTTGGTGACCATGCCGCCGGTGCCGACCCCGGATCTGCTGGGTGTCGTGATGCTGATGCCGGCCAGGTCCGATTCGTCGCCGACGAAGCCGATCCGCCGTGACGCCGGGTCCGCCGGGCTGCCGGTGTAGAGGGCGTCCACGTCGGAGAGCAGGACGAGCAGGTCGGCGTCGGCGAGGGCGGCGACGAGGGCGGCCAGCCGGTCGTTGTCGCCGAACCGGATCTCCTCGGTGGCGACCGTGTCGTTCTCGTTGACGACCGGCACCGCGCCGAGGTCGAGCAGTTTCCGCAACGTCCGGTACGCGTTCCGGTAGTGCACCCGCCGCGTCACGTCGTCAACGGTGAGCAGCACCTGGCCGACGGTCAGCCCGTGCCGGGCGAAGCCCGTCGTGTACCGCCCGATCAGCAGGCCCTGGCCCACCGACGCGGCGGCCTGCTGGGTGGCGAGGTCGCGCGGCCGGCGGCGCAGTCGCAGCGGGGCCAGTCCGGCGGCGATCGCGCCGCTGGAGACCAGGACCACCTCGCGCCCGGCCGCGGCCAGGCCGGCGAGGGTGTCGACGAGGGCGTCGACCCGCTGCTCGTCGATGCCGCCCGTCGCGGTGGTGAGGGAGGACGAGCCCACCTTCACCACGATCCGGCGCGCACCGGTCACCACTTCTCGCACTCGGCCCATTCTGCTCGGCCGGGCGCCGTCGATCGCGGCCAGATCCCATATGGTGGCGACCGATGACACTCCAGGAGTACGTCGAAGAGGTCCTCACGCTGGTGGAGAGCATCCCGGAGGGCCGGGTCATGTCGTACGGGGCGATCGCCGACGTGCTCGCCGACCGCGCCGGCCGTAATTCGCCGCGTCAGGTGGGCACGATCATGGCCAGGCACGGCGGCGGTGTGCCCTGGCATCGGGTGGTGAGCAGCAGCGGCCGGTTGCCGCCCGGTCACGAGCGGGAGGCGCGGGCCCGGTTGCTGGCCGAGGGCGTACCGCTGCGGGGTGACCGGGTGCTGATCAGCGAGGCCGGATGGGTGCCCGGCGGTTCCGTTCCGCCGGAGCGGCCCTGAGGGTTCAGGCCAGCCCGGCGAGGGTCGCGGCCGACCGCATCTGGTATTCGAAGAAGCCGCGCCGGTCCCGCTCCACCGTGTTGTTGAGCTGGCCGAAGAGTTCGGCGCTGACCGCGCCGCAGAGCTGGAAGAACGCGGCCATGGTGTCGGCTACCACCCGCGGCGGCAGGTCCGGCAGGAATGTCTCGGCGACCGGCACCAGCTCGTCGGCGAAGCCACCGGTGAGCGGTTCCCGCCGCGGGACGAGCCCTTTCTGGTACGCGTCCGCAAGCGTCCCGCCCAGCAGCAGCAGGACTCGGGTGGCCGGCATGACGGTGTCCTTCGGCGCCTGGTAGCCGGGCACCGGGCTGCCGTAGATGAGCGCCCATTGGTGCGGGTTGTCCAGGGCCCAGTCGCGGACCGCGTGGCAGGCCGCCAGCCACCGGTCGATCGGGGCCGCCGCCGAGGCCGCGGCCTGTTCCGCGGAGTGGCCCACCTCGTTGTACGCGTCGATGATCAGCGCGGTGAGCAGCTCGTCCCGGCTCGCGAAGTACCGGTAGACGGCGGACGAGGCCATCTTGAGGTCGCGGGCGACCGCGCGCAGGGAGAGGTCGGCGCCGTCGGTGGCGAGGTGTCGGCGGGCCACCTTCTTGATCTCTTCGGTCATCTCGGCCCGAACCCGGGCCCGCAGGTTCGCGGCACTCATGCGCCCAGTGTGTCACAACGAGAGCACTGCTCTTGCAAGCGCCGCATCGTTGTGCGACGGTTGTTCCTGTAAGAGAGCGCTGCTCGCAAAGGAGAACACCATGGCAAAGCATGTCGTCGTCGGCTCCGGCCCGATCGGTTCGAAGGTCGCCGGTCTCCTGGCCGAGCGGGGCGAGACCGTCCGGATCGTGACCCGCAGCGGGAGCGGCCCGGAGCACCCGCTCGTCGAGCGCGTCGCGGCCGACGCCTCCGACGCCCGCCGGCTCACCGAGCTCACCGAGGGCGCCGAGGTCCTCTACAACTGCGCCAACCCGAAGTACACCGAGTGGGCGAAGCTCTGGTTCCCGCTGAACAACGCGATGATCGCCGCGGCGAGGTCGGCCGGCGCGGTCTACGCGATCACCGGAAACCTGTACGGGTACGGCCCCCAGCCCGGCGGCCGGATGACCGAGTCCAGCCCGCTCGCCGCCACCGGCCGCAAGGGGCGGATCCGCAACCGGATGTGGCAGGACGCGCTCGACAGCGGGGTCCGCACGTTCGAGGCCCGCGGTTCGGACTACGTCGGCGCCGGCACCGCCGGGATCTTCTCGACGGTGCTGCTGCCCGCCATCCGGAAGGGCCGCGCCGCCTGGGGTCCGGCCCGGATGGACGTGCCGCACACGTTCACGTACACCGGCGACATGGCCCGCACGCTTGTCACGCTGGCCCGCGACGACAGGTCGTTCGGCAAGCCCTGGCACGTCCCGTCGCCCCCGCCGCTCACCATCCGCGAGATGGCCGAGCGCTACTGCGCGCTCACCGGCCAGCCGCGGCTCACGGTGCACAGCCTGCCCCGGTTCGTGATGCGCACGGCCGGCCTGGTCGTCCCGATCGCCCGCGAGCTGGCCGAGATGGACTACCAGTTCTACGCGCCCTTCGTGATGGACAGCTCGCTCACCGAGCGCACCTTCGGCCTGGCGCCCACCGACCTGGACGTGGCCCTGCGCGAAACCGCGGCCGCCGCCGACGAGACCGCGGCCCGCACCATGTGACAGCGCTCAGATCAGGATGCCGACCCCGCCGCGGCGGGGGTCCCCGGCGGCGCCGGCCCGGCCCACCGCGGTCACCCCGCCGAAGTAGTGGTTGAGTTCCGGCCACTCCACCACCTGCCATCCCGCGTCGACGAGGGCCGCCAGCTCGTCCGGCGGGCACCCGGCCTCGGCGTGCACGGTGTCCTCCACCACGTGACAGCGCGGCCGGGCGATCGCCTCCGGCACGGTCAGGTCGTCGACGAGCAGGCCGAGCAGCGTGTCCACCAGGGCGGTCCGGATCCGCGACGCTCCCGCCGAACCGGCCGCCACCGCCAGGCCGCCGTCCGGGGCGATCACCACGAGCGGGCACATGTAGGACGCCATCCGCCGGCCCGGGAGCAACTCCTCGGTGAGCAGCTCACCCTCGCCCAGCATCGAGTTCAGGTTGATCCCGAGCCCGGGCAGCCAGACCCCGGCACCCAGCCCCAGCGTCGTGGTGACCACGCAGGCGTTCCCGTCGGCGTCCACCACCGAGACGTTCGTGGTGTCCCCGAGCCGCTGCGCCCCCCGGTTACGCAGCGCGGCCGCGACCGCGGGCGCCCGTTTCGGCCGGGACAGGTCGTCGGGCAGGGCCGCGATGGTGTCGATCGTCCGGTTCAGGTCGTGCCGGGCGTAGACGCGGTGCCCGGCCAGCATCGCGCGGTCCACAGCGGTCGACTCGACCCGGTAGCTCGCCAGGTCGGCCGGGCCGAGCGCGCCACCGGCGGCCCGAACCGTGTCGACGAGCACGTCCGCGTACGCGCCGGTGTAGAAGACGTCCGGCCCGCGCTCGCCGAGGACGTCCATCGCGGTGGCCAGGCCGGGATGGAAGAGCAACTCATCGCCCTGGAGCAGCCGGCCACCCGGCTGGTAGGGCTCGGCGCCCTCGCCGTACGCGAGCGCCGGCGCGCACGACTCCAGCGTGCGCGCGTGCGCCGCCGGCAGCAGCACCCCGGTCCGCGCCAGCCCGGCGGCCGGCGCGACCACCTCGGCCCACGGCAGCCGTCCCCACCGCCGGTGCACCTCGCCGAGACCGGCCGGCACACCGGGCACCGCGACGCTCGCCCCGCCGATCGAGTAGATCTGTGGCAGCCCGCCGAAGAAGACGTCGACGGCGACCATCGGCTCGGCCTTGCGGTCGCCGTCCAGGCCGGGCACCGCGACGAAGAAGTCGAGGCAGGTGACCTCGCCGGTGCCGGCGTCGAAGTAGGTGGCGAACCCGCCACCGCCCAGGCCGGTGTAGACGGTCTCGGCGACGCAGCAGGCCAGCACGGCCGCGACCGCGGCGTCCGCCGCGGTGCCGCCGGCTTCCAGGATCCGGACGCCGGCGCGAGCGGTCGCCGGGTGGCTTGCGGCGACGCCGGACGCAACGCTTTTCATGCGGCCGAGCGTAGGCGGCAGGGCCCGATCATGGTTACGATGCGCGTCGATGACGATGCCTGGTCCCTCTCCAGTGGTACCCCGGACGGGCGCCCTGCCCCGCGGAGTTCTGGCTGGATATGCGCTGGGTTCTCTGGTCACCGGCGCCTTCGGGGCAGTGCCCGGTTTGCTTCTTCTGCCGTATCTGACCGACACGCTCGGTGTGGCGGCAGGTGTCGCCGGGCTCCTGGTGCTGCTGCCGAAGGCGTGGGACGTCCTGGTCAATCCGGTGGCCGGCCGGATCTCCGACGCGCGCGGTTCCCGCCGGCCGTTCCTGCTGGTCGCCGGCCTGCTGCTGGGCGTGCTCTTCGCCGCCATCTTCGCGGCGCCGTTCGGCGGCGGCGCGGCCTCCGGCGCCTACGTCGCCGTCGCGTTCCTCGCGGCCGCCACCGCCTACGCGTTCTTCCAGGTCCCCTACGTCGCGATGCCGGCCGAGCTGACCGACGGCTACGCCGAACGCACCCGCCTGATGACCTGGCGGGTCGCCGTCCTGGCGTGCGCGATCCTGGTCTCCGGCGCCCTCGCGCCCCTCGTCGTCGACCTGACCGGCGGCGGCCGCGAGGGACACCGGTGGTCCGGCGCCTTCGTCGGCGCGCTCATCGTCGTGGGCACGCTCGCGACCTTCTGGGGTACGCGCAACGCCGGCGCCCGCACCGCGGCGGAGTCCGAGCCCAGCCTCCGCGCGCAGCTGCGCGTGGCTTCCGGCAACCGCCCGTTCCGCGCCCTGCTGATCTGTTTCGTGGTGCAGGCCGCCGGCATCGGCACCATGCTGGCCGGCGTCCAGTACTTCGCCGATCACGTGCTCGCACAACCCTCCGGCGCGACCTTCCTGTTCGCCGCGTTCGTCGGACCGGCGCTGCTCGTGATGCCCCTGTGGACGGCGGTCGGCAACCGGTACGGCAAGCTCCGTTCCCTGATCGCCTCGTCACTGCTCTTCGCGGCGGGCGCTCTCGTCCTGCTCTCGGCGCCGGCCCTGCCACCGGTCGCGGTCTACCTGATCGTCGCGGTGATCGGCGCCGGCTACGCGGGCCAGCAAGTCTTCGCGCTGTCGATGCTCCCGGACTGCATCGCGTACGACACCGAGCGCACCCGCCGCCGCCAGGCCGGCGTCTTCACCGGCCTGTGGACCGCGGGGGAGACCTTCGGCCTGGCGCTCGGCCCCGGCATCTACGCCGTGATGCTGCAGCTCACCGGGTACGCCTCCTCGGCCACCGGCGAGTCCGCGGCACAGACCGGCACCGCCCGGCTCGGCGTGCTGCTCGGCTTCACCGTCGTACCGGCCGTCCTGGTCGGCGCCGCGCTGGTGCTGCTCCGCGGCTACCGGGAACTGACCCGATCGGAGGTTCCGTCGTGATCGATGCGCTGCCGGAGAAGGGTGTGCCCGCCGAACAGGTCCTCGCCGAGCTGCGGGAACTGCGCGGGGCCGACCTGCCGACACATGGCGGGCGCCTGTTCGCGTACGTCTACGACCCGGCCGTGGACGGCCTGGACGAGCTGGCCCGCGCCGCGCACGCCGTCTCCGCCTCGGTCAACGGCCTCGACCCGACCGCGTTCCCGTCCCTGCTCGCCATGGAGAACGCGCTCGTCGGCGCGGCCGCCCGGCTGCTCGGCGGCGACGCGGACACCGTCGGCAGCGTCACCAGCGGCGGCACCGAGTCACTGATCCTCGCGGTGAAGGCGGCCCGCGACGCCCACCCTGAGATCACGCGCCCGCGCCTGGTGGTCCCGTCCACGGCACATGCCGCGTTCGCCAAGGCCGCGCACTATCTGCGGGTCGAGCTCGACGTCGTACCGACGAAAGGGCTCACCGCGGACCCGCCCGCGATGGCCGCGGCGATCGGTCCGGACACGGTCCTGGTCGCGGCCTCGGCACCGTCGTACGCGCACGGCGTGATCGACCCGATCCCCGAGCTCGCCGCGGCAGCGGCCGCACGCGGCGTGCGTCTCCACGTCGACGCCTGCTTCGGCGGCTGGATCCTGCCCTACCTGCGGCGGCTCGGCGCCGACCTGCCCGCTTTCGACCTCTCCGTACCGGGCGTCACCAGCATCTCGGCCGACCTGCACAAATACGCCTACACGCCGAAGGGCGTCTCGGTCCTGCTGCACCGCGACGAGGCGCTGCGCCGGCCGCAGTACTTCGCCTATGCGGACTGGCCCGGCTACACGATGATCAATCCGGTCATCTCGTCGACGCGTTCGGGCGGGCCGATCGCGGCGGCGGTCGCCACGATGCGCTCGATCGGCGATGCGGGCTATCTGGACCTGGCCGCCCGTACCCGGGAAGCCGTGGAAATTCTCGCCGCGGCGGTGACCGAAACCGACGGGGTCCGCCTGTATGCGCCCGCGACCACAAGCGTGGTCTGCCTGGCCTCGGACGGGGTGGACCTGTTCGTGCTCGCCGACGAACTCGCCGCGCGCGACTGGCACACCCAGCCGCAGATGGCGTACGGCGACCTCCCGCCCACCATCCACCTCACCGTGACGGCCTCCGTGCGCCCGACCGCCCCCGCGTTCGCCGCGGACCTGGCCGAGGCCGTGGCGGCGGCGCAGGCCCGGGGCCCGGTCGAGGTGCCGGAACTGCCGCCGCTCACCCCGGAGATGATCACGCCCGAGCTGATCGCCGGCCTGGCCCAGGGCCTGGGTCTCGGTGGCGGCGACTTCTCCCGGATGGCCGTGGTGAACACGGTGCTGAACGCGGCGCCGCCGGCCCTGCGGGAAGCCCTGCTGACCGGCTTCCTGAGCCACCTGCAACGTCCACCCAAACGATGACGCAATTTTTGCGTCATTAAGAGTAGCGTTGGCCCATGCTGTACCCGTCCCCGCGTCTGAGAGCAATCGACCAGGATGTACTGATCGGCATCGACGACATGCGCCAGCGATTGCGGAACCAGATCCAGGGCAATCCCGCCAAGTGGACGCTCGGGTTGCGGAAGTTCCTGACGGCTGATGCCGTGGCCGCGTCGAACTCCATCGAGGGTTTCAAGGTTTCGACGGAGGACGTCCAGGACCTGATGGATGGCGAGCGAGACGTCGATGTCTCGGAGGAGAATCGCGAAGAAACCCTCGCCTATCAGCGAATGATGACCTACGTGCAGACCTTGCACGACGCTCCTGACTTCGCCTACAGCAAGGGCATGCTCAACGGCCTGCACTGGATGCTGCAGGGGCATCGCCACAGTCGCCGCAAACCAGCCGGGCAGTGGCGGGGCGGCCCGGTGTACGTCACAAGCGTCCGCAATCCGCGGCTCGTTGCTTACACGGCGCCCGATGCGTCAGATGTGCCGGACTTGATCGGTGAGCTGGTGGACTGGCTCAACGCCGAGGACGGTGAGCATCCGTTGGTTCGCGCGGCCATGGCACATCTGCACTTGGTCTCCATTCACCCTTGGGCTGACGGCAACGGCCGGATGTCCCGCTCGCTCCAGACGCTGATGATCGCGCGTGAGGGCGTGCTCTCCCCGGAGTTCTCTTCGATCGAAGCTTGGTTGGGAGAGCCCGGTAACACCTGGGATTACTACCGAGAGCTTCAACGCAGGGGCGCGGAATATCAGCCCGACCAGGATGTGTCGAGTTGGATTCGCTTCAATCTGACCGCTTACCACCAACAAGCGCAATCCGTGCGTGCACGGACGAACCAGTCGGTAGCGGTGTGGGAACTTCTCCTTCCTTTCCTCCGCGCCGCCGGTTTGGACGAGCGGATGGCCTCCGCACTGCACGACGTCGCGATGGTCGGGCGAATCCGCCGTGCCCGATATGAACAGGCCGAAGGGTTGACCCTTCAGCAGGCGCAGCGCGACCTGCGCGACCTGGCCGCCGCGGATCTGCTGGAGCCGGTGGGCAGAACCCGGGCGCGCTTCTACAAAGAAGGCTCGCGGTTCCCGGAGCGGGTGCTCGAAGTGGCACGCGCGCCGATGACGCTGACCGCGCCCTATCCGGATGGGTTAAGTTGACCTGATGGCCCTCCCCGGTGTGCTCGGTGAACCCATCCGGTTCGTGCTGAACTGGGGGCGCCGCTATTCCCTGTGGGTGTTCAACTTCGGTCTGGCCTGCTGCGCGATCGAGTTCATCGCGTCCAGCATGGCCCGGCACGACTTCATGCGCCTCGGCGTCATCCCGTTCGCGCACGGCCCACGCCAAGCGGACCTGATGGTCGTCTCGGGCACGGTCACCGACAAGATGGCCCCGGCGATCAAGCGGCTGTACGACCAGATGCCCGAGCCGAAATACGTCATCTCGTTCGGTTCGTGCTCCAACTGCGGCGGCCCCTACTGGGACTCGTACTCGGTCACCAAGGGCGTCGACCAGATCATCCCGGTCGACGTCTACGTGCCCGGCTGCCCGCCCCGCCCGGAGGCCCTGCTGCACGGCATCCTGCGCCTCCAGGAAAAAATCGCCGCCGAGCAGTCCGGCGTGGGCGGCGTCTCCCGTCCCGACGCCCTCGCCCTGACCGCCCCCATCGTGAAGCCGCCGGCGTCCTGACGCACGAGCTACGCCCGGCGTGCCCGCCCCGGCAAAATGTTGATCTGCCAGCGCTACGAAAACGCTGTGATCAAGGGGCCAAAACCGCGATTTCGCACCGCTAGCAGATCAACACGGCCGCGCGGAGTTCCCGTGGGCGGTTTGTCCACGACCAGACGTCGGCGCGTCGTGGGGTCAGCGGCCGAAGCCGGCCAGGATGTCGCGGGCGCCCTGCCGGAGCAGGGCCGCGGCGACCGAGGTGCCGAGCACGACCGGGTCGGTCGCCCATTCGTGGGCGTCCAGGACGGTCTTGCCGTCCAGGCTGAGCACCCGGGCGCGCAACCCGATCCGGCCGTCGGGTTCGGTGCGGGCGTAACCGGCGATCGGCGAATGACAGCTGCCCTGCAGGATGTGCAGCATCGTGCGCTCGGCCTCGGTCTCCCGGCCGGCCGCGCGGTCGCCGAGGGCCTCGGCCAGTTCCCGGGTCGCCGGGTCGTCGTCGCGGCACTGGAGAACCAGGGTGCCGGAGCCGACCGCCGGCACGAAGGTGTCCACGTCGATCGGGTGTGTCATCCGCTCCGGCGCGCCGATCCGGTGCAGGCCGGAGACGGCGAGGAGCAGTGCGTCGTACTCGCCGGCGTCGAGTTTGGCCAGCCGGGAGTTGGCGTTGCCGCGGATCGGCACCGCGGTCAGGTGCGGGAAGTGCAGGGCGAGCTGAGCGACCCGGCGTACGGCCGACGTGCCCACCCGGGCCCCGGCGGGCAACTCGTCGAGCCGCCGGCCGCTCGGTGAGATCAGGCAGTCGCGCACGTCGTCGCGGGCCAGGTAGGCGGCGAGCACCGTGCCGGCGGGCGCGGGCCGGTCGCCGGGGACGTCCTTGACGCAGTGCACGGCCAGGTCGACCCGGCCGGCCAGCAGCGCCTGGTCGACCTCCTTGGTGAAGGCCCCCTTGCCGCCGAGGTCGGCGAGCGAGCCCTGCCACCGGTCGCCGCTGGTGGAGAGCGGCAGCACCTCGACGGTCACTTCCGGCCGGCGCTCGGCGAGCATCCGGCGCACCCGTTCGACCTGGGCGAGGGCCATCGGTGAGGAACGGGTGCCGATACGCAGCAAGCGTGAAGCGGACATAGCGGAAAGGGTAGCGGTTCTGCTCCGAGCGGATGACCGACCCGGGGTGCGACGGGTGAGTAGCGTGATCGACATGGCCTCCGAGTCCCGTGCCGATGTCATCGTCGACGTGCTCACACGGGAGTTCGGTGCGCTGATGGCGGTCGACCCGGCCGCGTTCCGCCGCAAGTTCCGGAAGATGGCGGCGTCGCCGTTCGCGTTCTACCGGGGCAGCGCCTCGCTGTTCTACGCGGATCTGACCGGCGGGTACCGCGACGACAGTTTCCTCGACGAGCGGACCAGCCGGGTGTGGATCCACGGTGACCTGCACGCCGAGAACTTCGGCACCTACATGAACTCGTCCGGCCACCTGGTCTTCAACGTCAACGACTTCGACGAGGCGTATGTGGGCCCGTTCAGCTGGGACCTCAAGCGGTTCTCGGCGAGCGTGGCCCTGATCGGCTACTCGAAGGCGCTCTCCGACGACAACATCACGGCGCTGGTCACGGCGTTCGCCGGGGCCTACCTGACCGAGTTGCGGGCGATCGCGCACGGCGGCGACGACGCGATCGGCTCGATCACCCTGGCGAACGCGGACGGTGTGCTGCGCCGGGTGCTGCAGCGGGCGCGGCTGAACACCCGGGTGGATCTGCTGGCGACGCAGACCACGATCGACGACTTCGAGCGGCGGTTCTCGCTCGGCGACGGCGTCCACGACGTCGACCCGGACACCGAGGCAGTGGTACGGGCGGCCTTCGACAACTACCTGGACACGGTGCCCGGGCGCAGCCGGCCGATTTCCACCAACATCAAGGACATCAAGCTGCGCAAGGGAGTCGGGATCGGTTCGGCCGGGCTTCCGTCGTACAACCTGCTGCTCGAAGGGCACACCGAGGCCCTCGAGAACGACGTGATCATCTACATGAAGCAGGCGCAGGTGCCGGCGGTGGCGCGCTGGATCGACGACGAACGGGTCCGGTCGTACTTCCGGCACCAGGGCCACCGGACCGCCGAGTCGCAGCGGGCGTTGCAGGCCCACGCCGACCCGTGGCTGGGCTTCACCGAACTGGACGGGGTCGGCCAGCTGGTCGCCGAGGTCTCGCCGTACGCCGCCGACCTGGACTGGTCGGACGTGAACGAGCCGGAGGACCTGACCGGCGTGGTCGCCGACCTGGGCCGCGCGGTGGCCCGGATGCATTCGGTCGCCGACGACGAGTCCAGTCACGACCTGGTCGACTTCTCCACCGAGGAGGCGATCGTCGCGGTGGTGGACGCCGACGAGGCCGGTTTCGTGCGGCACCTGGTGGAGTTCGCGCACCGGTACGGCGACCAGGCCCGCGAGGACCACCAGGACTTCGTCGACGTGTTCCGCAACGGCCGCCTGCCCGGCCTGTGATCCACCGGCGGCCCGGTCAGGACGGCTCGACGGTGAGCGCCCCCGCCGCCCGCCCGATCGTCTCGGCGTCCGGCACCACACCGGCGATGAGCGGCCCGGCCCGGTCGTAGTCCAGCGTGGTCACCGGCGGGTTGTCGGTCGCGCACCGGATCGGGGCCTCGCTGACGGCCTCGCCCCCGGCGGCGCCGACCCGGAGGGTGGCGGTGCCCAGTCCCACGCAGACGGCCCGGATCCGCCGGCGGTCGGCGTCGCCCGGGTCCTCGTACGCCATCCCGCCCTCCATCGCCAGGAAGGCGTGCCGCGGGGTGCCGGCGAGCGCGTCCCGGGCGCGGAGCTGCAGGCGGAGCCGGTCCGCCTGCGCCATCTCGATGGCGTACCCGAAGCCGGCCCGGCCCGGTCCGCTCACCTCCGGCACGACCCGCACGGTCACGGCGCCGCCGCCGGGGACGGTGATCGGCACCGTGATCACGGTGGACCGGTCGGCGTCGTCGCAGGGCACCGATGCCGGGGACGTGGCGGGAGGCCGCCCCGCGGTCACCGTGACGTGCATCGAGCCGGTGCCGAAACAGGCCAGGCGCACGTCGTAGCTGCCGCCGGGCAGGGTGCGGCGTTCCTCCTGCGGGCCGTTCGCCGTGCTGACCGCGACGTTCCCCAGCGTCCGCAACGCGGGGTCGAGACCCAGCTTCCGGGACACCTCCTCCTCCAGTGTCCGGCTGTCGTGGCCAGGGCCGGCGCCGACCGGTGCGGCAGGCGGTGCCGGGGAGTCGCCCGGGCGGACCACCAGGGAGAGCCCGGTCACCGCCAGCACGGCCGCCGCGGCGGTGACCGGGAGGACCGTCCGGCGTCGCCGCGCGGCCCGGCGCAGCGGCCCGGTGCCGGGCGGGACCACGGTGGTGAGCGTCTCGGCCCGCAGATCCGCGAAGAGTTGCTCGATCTTGTCGCTCATCGCGCACCTCCGGCGCTGTCGGTGACGTCGAGCCGGGTCGCGAGTGCGGCCCGGCCCCGGTGCAGCCAGGACTTCACGGTCCCGACGGCGACGCGTTCCCGCCGGGCGATCTCGGCCACCGGCAGATCCGCCAGGTAATGCAGGACCAGCGCCCGGCGCTGGGTGTCCGGCAGCGTGGCGAGCGCGTCGACGAGCGCGACCCGTTCCGGGCCCGGCCCCTCGGTCTGCGCCTCCACCCGGCGTTGCCGGCTCAGGAAGCTCAACGCGGTCCGCGCGCGGCGCCACCGGCTGACCGCCAGGTTCCAGGCCACCCGGCGGATCCAGGCGACCGGGTCGTCGTACTCGGTGACGGTCTTCCACCGCAGGAGCGCCCGGTAGAACGCCTCCTGGACCACGTCGTGCGCCTCCTGGCGGTCGCCGAAGTAGGCGTAGAGCTGCACGACGAGGTCGGCGTAGTGCGCGGCGTAGACCTCGTCGAACGACGGCGGTTCGTGGCGCACGGCGATCCGCGTCTCCGTTCCGGCTCCGGCGATGGCTGTCACGGCCACTACACGCCCGGACCCGGCGGCCGGTTGCGCAGGCCGCCGGAAAACCTTCACCGCGCCCGCCGCGGCTGCCGCGGTGGTCACCCGGCCGGACGGTTCCCTCGGCGACACGTTCCCGCCGGGCGATCTCCGCCACCGGCAGGTCCGCCAGGTACCGCAGCACGATCGCCCGGCGCTGTGCCGGCGGCAGGGTGCCGAGCGCGGCGAGCAGGGCGACCCGTTTTGGGTTCGGGCCGTCGGTCTGCGGTTCGCCCGGGCGTTGCCGGCGCAGGAAGTTCATCGCGGTCCGGGCCCGGCGCCAGCGGCTGACCGCCAGGTTCCCGGCGACCCGGCGGATCCAGGCGACCGGGTCGTCGTACCCGATGAGGGTGTTCCATCGGGCCAGCGCGCGGCAGAACGCCTCCTGGGCCACGTCCTGGGCCTCCTGCCGATCGCCGAAGTACGCGTACAACTGCACGGCGAGATCGGTGTAGTGAGCGGCGTAGACCTCGTCGAAGCTGGGCGGTTCGTCTCGGGCGGGAATGGGTGTCTCCGGTTCGGCGATGGCGGTCACGCGGAATACACGTCCGTGCCCGGCGGAACGTTGCGCGGCCCGGGTGGCCCATAGGATGTGGCGCATGACGCCCGAAGAGGTCGGTGACCGCCTGGCCGCGCTGCTGGCGACGGACGACCCGGCGACCGGTGCCGTCGCGACAGGTGTCACCGGGGGCGGCCCCGGTCACGCCCGCGCCGTCGTCGACGTGCCGCCGGCCCGATGGTGGCACGCCGCCGAGGTGGCCCGCGACCCGGGCGCGATCGGCTGCGACTTCTTCGACTGGCTCTCCGCGGTGGACGAGCTGGACGACGGTTTCACCGTGATCGCGCACCTCTGGTCCACCCGGCGCCGGCACGGCGTGCTGCTGCGCGCCCGGGTGCCGCGCGCCGACCCGGAGATCGAGTCGCTGGTGGACCTCTATCCGGGCGCGGACTGGCACGAGCGGGAGACGTACGAGATGTTCGGCATCACGTTCGCCCGCCACCCCGGCATGCGGCCGCTGCTGCTGCCGCCGGAGTTCGAGGGGCATCCGCTGCGCAAGGAGTTCGTGCTGGCCTCGCGCGTCGCCAAGCCGTGGCCGGGCGCGAAGGAGCCGGGGGAGTCGGAGGGCGGCGCCGCGAAACGTGCGCCGATGCGCCCGCCCGGCGTGCCGGACCCGAACGAGTGGGGCCCGCTGAAAGGCAAGGTCCCGCCACCGGAGCGTCCGGCCCGCGGCGAACGCCCAGCCCGCCCGGCCGCGGACCGCCCGCCCCGCGCAGAGCGCCCGGCTCGTCCCGCGACCGAGCGCCCGCCGCGGACCGGTGAGGGGACCGACTGATGCCGCTCTGGCTGGACCTGCTGATCCGGGTCGTCGCGGTGATGGCCGCGTTCCTGGTGCTCCCGCTCGTCGTCGGGCAGGCCGAGCACAAGGTGATGGCGCACATGCAGGGCCGGCTCGGCCCGATGTACGCGGGCGCCTTCCACGGCTGGGCCCAGCTCGTCGCGGACGGCGTGAAGTTCGTGCAGAAGGAGGACGTGACCCCGCGGGAGGCGGACCGGGCGGTGTTCCGGCTGGCCCCGATCGTGGCCCTCTTCCCGTACCTCGTCATCTTCCTGACCATCCCGCTCGGACCCGGCGGCCTCGTCGCCCAGCGTCTCGACATCGGGTTGTTCCTGGTCCTCGCCGTGATGGGGATCGGCGTGGTGGCGGTGCTGATGTCCGCCTGGTCGTCGGCGAACAAGTACAGCCTGCTCGGCGGCGTCCGCGGCGCCGCGCAGCTGCTCGGCTACGAGCTGCCGCTGGTCTTGTCGGCGGCGAGTGTCGCGATGGCCGCCGGCACGCTCAGCCTGCCCGGCATCGTCGAGGCGTGGCAGCCGTGGTGGCTGATCTGGCAGGCCCCGGCCGCGCTCGTCTTCTTCATCGCCGGCCTCGCCGAGATCCGCCGCCCGCCGTTCGACATGCCGATCGCCGACTCGGAGCTGGTGTTCGGCTACATGACCGAGTACACCGGCTTGCGCTTCGCGTTCTTCCTGCTGGCGGAGTACGTCGGCATCGTCGTGATCGCGGCCCTGACCACGGTCCTCTTCCTGGGCGGCTGGCACGGCCCCAACCCCGACCAGCTCGGCTGGCTCTGGACCCTGCTGAAGATTTTCGCCCTGTCCTTCGTGATCATCTGGCTGCGGGTGAGTTACCCCCGCCTGCGCGAGGACCAGCTGCAACGCCTCTGCTGGCTGGTCCTGGTCCCGACCGCCCTGGCCCAACTGGTCCTGACGGCCGCCGTGAAGGCCCTGACCTAGAGCATGTGGCGAGGGGTGAGCCGCTTGACCGGGATGTCGATCGGCCACGGTTCGAGGGTGCGGATCCGGGCGTCGAAGAGCTCAACCGGCCGGTAGACGCCCAGCGCCGGATCCAGCTCCTGCGCGTGCACGGCGATGCCGTTCGTCGTCTCGATCCGCCAGTAGTACGGGATGCCCGCCGACGCGTAGAGCGCGGGTTTCATCACCCGGTCCATGGCGAGCGAGGTCGGCGACACGATCTCGACGGCGAGCACGACCTCTTTGGGGGTGTAGTAGCGCCCGCGGCGCCGAGCGGCCTCGTCCGTCGCCACCAGCACGTCCGGGATGAACGACCGGGTGGGACTGATCCTGATCTCGACGCCCTGTGTCACCTGGAGGTCGCTCGGGCAGGTCTCCTCGAGCGCGACGCCGAGACGCATGGCGATGATCTGGTGGATGTCCGTGGGGGAAGGCGACACGAGCAGCACTCCATCGAGTAACTCTCGGCGCAAACCGTCGTCGGGAAGGTCTTCAAGATCATCGGTAGTCCAGCCGCTGGCGCGCGGAAAGAACTCGATCGCAGCGGTCATCCGAACCTCCGGAAGAGGGTCATGTCACCCGTGGCACCGACGGTACCCCAGATTTCGGCGAGCCCGAGGTCGCGTCACCCGTCCGGACCGGGCAGGATAGGCCCTTGTGACGGATAACGGCGAGCGAGACGTGCCCGGCAAGGGGCTGCTCGACGGGCTGGCGGTCACCTTCAAGACGATGACCCGGCGCTCCACCACCCAGCAGTACCCGGATGTCGAGCCCGACCTGCCCCCACGCTCCCGCGGCGTGATCGCGCTGTCCGAGGAGAACTGCACGGTCTGCATGCTCTGCGCGCGCGAGTGCCCGGACTGGTGCATCTACATCGACTCGCACAAGGAGGAGGTCGTCGTCCCCGGCGCGGCGCGGCCCCGGCAGCGCAACGTGCTCGACAAGTTCGACATCGACTTCGCGCTCTGCATGTACTGCGGCATCTGCATCGAGGTCTGCCCGTTCGACGCGCTGCACTGGACGCCCGAGTTCGAGTACGCCGAGACCGACGTCCTCTCCCTGCTGCACGACAAGGACCGGCTGGGGGAGTGGATGCGCACGGTGCCTCCGCCGCCGGCGCACGACGTGCTCGGCGAGCCGAGCAAGGAGGAGGCCACGGCGGCGCGCAAGGCGGCGGGCCCGGGCGCGGCCACCGCGGCGAAGACGGCAAGACCGGCAGCTGTACGGGCTGCTCCGCCGCCAACCGCAGCGCAGCCCGTCCCGCCCCGGCCATCGCCGCCGGCGGACCCGGAGGACACCGCCGGCTCCAGCCCCGGGGAGCCGGCGCGGTGACCGTCGCGGACGTGCTGCTGCTCGCGCTGGGCGCCCTCGCGGTCGGTTCCGGCGCGCTCGTCGTGACCAGCAGCCACCTGGTGCGCGCCGGCCTCTACCTGGTGGTCAGCCTGGGTGCGATCGCGGGTCTCTACCTGGTCCTCGGCGCCGAACTGGTGGCGTGGGTGCAGATCCTGGTCTATGTCGGTGCCGTGGTGGTGCTGCTGCTTTTCGCGGTGATGCTGACCCGCGCCCCGATCGGCCCGTCCGCCGGCCTGGACCGCCCGGCCTTCCCGGCCGTGCTGATCGGTGGCGGCGCCGGCCTGGGCCTGGCCGTGCTCTTCGCGGACGCGTTCCGCTGGGTGCGTTACCCGGAACCGGAGCCGGGCACCGCCGAGCGGGTCGGTGAGCAGATCTTCGGGGCCTGGGTGCTGCCGTTCGAGGTGCTGTCGATCCTGCTGCTCTCCGCGCTCGTCGGTGCGATCGTCCTGTCCCGCCCGGACATCGGCGCCCGCCGGAGCACACCGGAGCAGCCGGACCCGGACCAGGCGAACCCGGATCCGGCGACCGCCGGCGGCGAGGTGAAGGCCTGATGCACGTGGTCATCCCGTACGTCGTCGGTGCGCTGCTCTTCGGCCTCGGCGTCTACGGCGTGCTGCGCCGCCGCAACGCGATCCTGGTCCTGATGGCCGTCGAGCTGATGCTGAACGCGGTGAACCTGATCCTGGTGACCGCCGACGTGAGCCTGCGGTCGGCGCTGACGGGTGTCGCGATCGAGGCGTGGGCCCGGCCCGGCGCGGCCGCTCCCGGCACCGGCGGCGTCTTCGCGCTCTTCGTGATCGTGCTGGCCGCCGCCGAGGTGGGTGTCGGGCTCGCGATCGTGTTGCAGTACTACCGGATGCGCCGCGCCGTGATCACCGACGAGGTGCGGCTGGACGCCGACGGGGAGGAGCCGGGCATCGGCAGGGAACGGCTGGACGCCGACGGGGAACGGGTGGCCGGGTGAGCGTCGACGTCGCCGGGCCGCTGCTTCCCCTCGTACCGCTGCTTGCCGGTCTGCTCGGTCTCCTGCTCGCGCCGGGCGACGGTGGCCGGGCACGCAGGCGCCTGGCGGCGGGTCTCGGTGTGGCGGGTGCCGCACTGGCCCTGCTCCTGTCACTGCGGCTGCTGTGGGACGGCGCGTCGTTCGAGACCGGGCTGGAGATCGTCAGTTTCGGCGGGCTGCCGGACGAGTCGCTGATCACCGTCGGCTTCGGGGTGGCGATCAACCCGGCAGTGGTCTATGTGGCGCTCGCGGTCAGCCTGGTCGCGCTGCTCGTGCAGATCTACTCGATCACCTACCTGCACGACGATCCGCGGTACGCGCCGTACGCCGCCCAGGTCAGCCTCTTCACCGGCGCGATGCTCCTGGTCGTGACGTCGAACGACCTGATCGTGCTGCTGATCGGCTGGGAGGTGATGGGCGCCTGCTCCTACCTGCTGATCGGTCACGATCGCCGGCTGCCGGAGGCGCCCGCCGCCGCGGTGAAGGCCTTCCTCGTCACCCGGGTCGGTGACGTCGGCTTCCTGCTGGGCATCGCGGTGCTGGTGGTCGAGGCCGGCGACGCACATCTGGACGTCGTGCTGAACAGCCCCTACGACCCGGCCACGCTGACCGCCGCGTTGCTGCTGATCCTGGCCGGTGTGGCCGGCAAGAGCGCCCAGTTCCCGCTGCACACCTGGCTGCCGGACGCGATGGCCGGCCCCACCCCGATCTCCGCGCTGATCCACGCCGCCACCATGGTCGCGGCCGGCGTCTGGGTGGTCTTCCGGCTCTACCCGCTCTTCACGCGGTCGCCGGTGGCCCTGGCCGTGCTCGCGGTGCTGGCCGCGATCACGATCCTGCTGGGTGCGCTGGCCGCGACCGCGCAGGACGACCTGAAGCGGGTGCTGGCCTGGTCGACGGTCTCCCAGATCGGTTACATGACGGCGGCGCTCGCGGTCGGTTCACCCGCCGCCGCGCTGTTCCACCTGCTCACCCACGCCGCGTTCAAGGCGCTGCTGTTCCTCGCGGCGGGTGCGGTGATCCACGCGGTGGGCACCAACCTGCTGTCCCGGATGGGCGGGCTGCGCGCGCACATGCCTGTCACGTTCTGGTCGTTCGTGATCGGCCTGGGCGCGCTGGCCGGCCTGCCGCCGCTGGCGGGTTTCTGGTCCAAGGAGACGGTGCTGACCGCCGCCGCGCACGCCACCGAGGGCGGCGAGCCGGTGCCGGTCTGGGCCGGGTGGGTGGTCTGGCTGGCGGCGCTGTTCGCGGTCGGGATCACCGCCTGGTACGCGACCCGCCTCCTGCTCCGGGCCTTCTTCGGGGCGTACCGGGCGCACGGACCGGCCGGCCCGGACTGGGAGGTCGGTTTCGACGACGGCCGCTACCAGGTGCCGGCCGCGCCGCACGACCCGCCGGCCCCGATGCGCCTGCCACTGATCGTGCTGGCGGTCCCGTCGGCGCTGCTGGGCTTGGCCGCCTACGCGCCCGGGTTCCGCACCTCGCTGGAGCTCGAGGACCCGCACCTGGGTGTGGCCGTGGCGCTGCCGATGCTCCTGCTCGTGGCGGGCGCCGGGTTCGCCTGGTGGATCTGGTGGGCGGTGCCGGGCGTCGACCCGGCGCTCGCGCTGGGCCGGGCGCGCCCGCTGTTCGCCGCCGGGTTCCACCTCGACGCCGTGCAGCACCGCCTCGTGGTGACGCCGGTGCGATCCCTGGCCAGGTGGGTGACGGCCGGCGACGAGCGGGTCGTGGACGCCGCCGTGACCGGCGCGGGAACCGGCACCCGCAGCCTCGGCGGGCACTTCGCCGACGTGCACCGGGTGGCCCTGCCGGGCGCCGTGGTCCTGGTCTGCCTGGGCGCTCTCGTGCTCGGCGTCGTCGCGTGGCTGGGAGTCGCCGCATGACCCTCACCACGACAGCCGATTCCTGGTCGTTCCTGCTGGCCGTGATCCTCGGCGTCCCGGCCCTCGGCGCCGTCGTGGTGGCGCTGCTCCCGGCGTCCCGGGACCGGCAGGCCAGGATCGTCGCGACGGTCTTCGCCGCCGTCACGTTCCTGCTGACGATCGCGCCGGTGTTTTTCCGGGACCGGGCCGGCGGCTGGTCGGCGTTCGGCGACGTGCCGCAACTGATCCCGTGGGTCAACCTGGATCTGCCGTGGGTGCCGGCCCTGGGGCTGGACTTCCACCTAGGCGTGGACGCGGTCTCGTACCCGTTGATCGTGCTGACCGGGCTGCTCACGCTGCTCTGTTGCGCGTACACCGTCAAGAAGGTCCCGGAAGCCGGCGCCGGGCGCACCCTGGCCGCGTTGCTCCTGGTCCTCGAAGTGGGGGTGCTCGGCACCTTCCTGGCGCTCGACCTGATCCTCTTCTTCGTCTTCTTCGAGGTCGTCCTGCTGCCGATGTTCGCGGTGATCGCGGGCTGGGGCGGCCCGGACCGGCGGCGGGCGGCGCGCAAGTTCGTGCTCTACACGCTCGCCGGCTCGGTGCTGCTGCTGCTCGGCGTGATCATCGTGGTGTCCCGGGCGGGCACCGGCGACCTGATCGTGCTCACCGGTTCGCCGCCGCTGAGCCGTGGCACGCAATGCCTGGTGTTCGCGCTGCTCGCGGTCGCGTTCGCGGTGAAGGCGCCGCTCTGGCCGCTGCACACCTGGCTGCCGGACGCGCACACCGAGGCGCCGACGGTGGGCTCGGTGATCCTGGCCGGCGTGCTGCTGAAGATGGGCACGTACGGCCTGATCCGGGTCGGTGTCGGCGTCGCACCGGACGGCGCCGCGTGGGCCGCGCCGGTGCTCGGCGTGCTCGCCGTCGTCGCGATCCTCGCCGGTTCGCTGATCTGTCTGCGGCAGCGCGAGCTGAAGCGGCTGATCGCCTACTCCAGTGTCGGGCACATGGGCTTCGTGCTGCTCGGCATCGCCACCCTCACGGTCACCGGCATCCAGGCGGCCCTGATCGGCAACGTCGCGCACGGTCTCATCACCGGCCTGCTGTTCTTCCTGGTCGGCACGATCAAGGACCGGACCGGTACGGGCTCGATCGACCAGCTCAGCGGCCTGCGCGAGCAGGCGCCGCGGCTGGCCGGCCTGCTCGGGTTCGCCGCCGTCGCGTCGCTCGGCCTGCCCGGGCTGGCCGGGTTCTGGGGTGAGGCGTTCGCCGTGGTGGCCGCGGTCCAGGCCGGCGGGCCGTTCTGGCTCACCTGCGCGGCGCTCGCCGCCGTCGGTGGTGCGCTCACCGCCGCCTACTTCCTGCGCCTGCTGCGCCGGGTCACGCACGGTCCGGCCACCCCGGTGGTCCGCGCGATGCGCCCGTCGATCGCCGCCGCCGAGTGGTTCGCCTGGGCGCCGCTGGTGCTGCTCACCCTGGTCGTCGGCCTGGCGCCGGCGCTGATCCTGTCCGGGACCGCCCTGCCGATCGTCGACCTGCTGGGCGGCTCCCGGTGAACGCCATTCGCGACGGAGGCCGTCCGTGAGCAGTCAGGCCGTCGGGCACCTCGCGCTCCTGCCGCTCTATGCCGCCGCCGGGACCGCCATCCTCGCCCTGCTCGCCGACCTCGTCACCGGCCGGCGCGCGGTGATCGCCGGCGCCACCCTGCTCGGCACGCTCGCCACCGCGGCCGCCGCGCTCGTCGCCGTGTCCGCCGACCCCACGTTCTGCGCGACCGGCGGCTGTTCCTGGATCCCCAGCTGGCCGGCCGCGACGACGGCCGTGCTCTTCGCCGGCCTGACCGCCGGTGTGCTCGCGTTCTCGCTGCCGGCGCTGCGGCTCGGGATCGCACCGGCCGGCGAGTTCTGCTTCCTGCTGGCCTGTTCGATGACAGGCGGCGTGACAGTCGCCTACGCCGGTGACCTGATCACCCTGATCGTCGGCCTGGAGACGCTCACCCTGCCGCTGTACGTGCTGGTCGGCCTGCGCCGCTTCGCGCCGGGCGAACGGGTCACCACCGCCGGTGCGTCCGCCTCGGTCACGTTCTTCCTGGTCAGTGTGGTCTCCACGGCGGTGGCCCTGCTGGGGGTCGCGCTCAACTACGCGGCGACCGGTGCCGTGCACCTGGCGTCGCTCGGGCCGGGGCCGGGACCGTTCGCCCAGCTGGCCGGGGTGGGTGCGGCGCTGCTGGTGATCGGGCTGGCGTTCAAGGTGGCGGCGGTGCCGTTGCACGCGTGGGCGCCGGCCACCTATGACGGTGCTCCGGTGCCGGTGGCCGCGTACCTGTCGACCGCCTCCAAGCTCGGCGGCGTCCTCGCCCTGGCGGCAGTGGTGTCCCGTCTCGACACCCGGGCCGTCGTCGTGGTGCTCGCCGTCCTGACGATGACCATCGGCAACCTGGTGGCGCTCCGGCAGACCCGCATGGTGCGGCTGCTCGCGTGGTCGTCGGTGGCGCAGGCCGGTTACATCCTGGCCGCGCTCGCGCCCGGCGAGCCCGGTGTCGCGGCGGCCCTGGTCTACGCCGCCTTCTTCGTGGTCCTCGAGCTGATCGCGTTCGGTGCGGTGGTGGCGCTGCGGCTGCCGGGTGCGGACGGCGGTGAGATCGCCGACTACCGCGGTGCCGGTCGGCGCAAACCGTGGCTGGGTGCCGCGCTGGTGCTCGCCTTCGCCGGGCTGGCCGGTCTGCCGCCGGGTCTGGCCGGCCTGTTCGCGAAGGTGTCGGTGGTCGACGCCCTGGTGGACGCCGGCTGGATCTGGCTGGCCGGCGTCGTGGTGCTGAACGCAGTGATCGCCCTGGCGTACTACGTGCGCGTGTCGGCGACCCTCTACACCCTGCCGGCCCGGATCGGCATCTCGGTGACGGACCCGGTGCTGCTGGACGAGGCCGTGCACCCGAGCCTGCCGGTGCCGCGGGCGGTGGCGGTGGCTCTGGCGGGTGCCGTGGCGGTGGCCGTGGTGCTGGGCTTCGCCCCTCAGGTGCTGTTCGACGCATTCTCCTGACGCCCAGCTCGCGCCCAGCTGGCGCACAGCGAACTCACCGGTGTGAGTGGATGAAAGCGCAGGCCGGCGGCGTTCCTCCAGGTGCGGATCACGAGTCCGCGACGTGAGGAGTGAACGTTGTCCAGCCATCACAACGGCCTGAAGACGGCGGCTCTGCTGGGACTGCTCACCGGCCTCATCCTGGCCGTGGGCTACTGGCTGGGTGGAAGCGGCGGCCTGGTGCTCGCCGTGTTCGTCTCGCTGGCCACCAACGCTTTCAGTTACTTCTGGTCCGACAAGATCGCCCTGCGGTCGATGGGTGCCCGGCCGGTGAGCGAGGCCGAGTTCCCTGAGCTCCACCGGATGGTCCGGGAGCTGGCCGCGGAGGCGGGACAGCCGATGCCACGCCTGTACGTCTCGCCGTCGATGCAGCCGAACGCGTTCGCGACCGGGCGCAACCCGGAGCACGCGGCGGTCGCGGTGACCGTGGGCATCACCCGCCTGCTGACCCTGCGTGAGCTGCGCGGCGTGATCGGGCACGAGTTGTCGCACGTCTACAACCGCGACATCCTGATCTCCAGTGTGGCGGCCGGTCTGGCCGGCATCGTGACGATGCTCGCCCAGCTGTCGTTCTTCCTGCCCTTCCTGGGGTCCGACGACGAGGACAGCCCGAACCCGGCCGGCACCCTGCTGATGCTGATCCTGGGTCCGCTCGCCGCGTCGATCATCCAGCTGGCGATCAGCCGCAACCGTGAGTTCCAGGCGGACGCCTCCGGCGCCACGCTGACCCGCGACCCGCTGGCGCTGGCCAGTGCCCTGGAGAAGATTCACTACGGTACGCAGCGGCTGCCCCTGCCGGCCGACGGGCAACTGACGAGCAGCGCCCACCTGATGATCGCCAACCCGTTCGCGGGCGGCGGCCTGTCGGCGCTGTTCAGCACGCACCCGCCGATGGCCGAGCGGATCCGCCGGCTGCACGAGCAGGCGTCCCTGACCAGGCGGTGAGCCGTGCCACCACGGCCCTGATCCGGTTCTGCTGACGAACCTCCGGCGTTAGCCTCGAAACGCGTTCCGTCTGTCACCAGCGGAACGCGTTCCGCTCATTACCCGAGCCAGGGTGGAGCCCGTTCTCGAAGCTGCCGGAGGTTCCGCCTGTGACCGCGTTGCGTCAGTACCTTGGCGTGTTGCACCTGCCGGGCGGCCGCACCCTGCTGGTGGTCGGCATCCTGGCCCGGCTCGGCATCGGCATGACCCCGCTCGCCCTGCTGCTCCTGGTCGAGCAGGCCACCGGGCGGTACGCGGCAGCCGGTCTCGCCGGCGGCGTCTACGCGCTGGCCGGCGCGGCGGTGAGCCCGATCGCCGGCCGCCTGGCCGACCGGATCGGGGCCGCACCCATCCTGCTCGCCACGGCCGTCCTGCACCCGCTCGCACTCGGTGCCCTGATCCTGTCCAGCCGGGGCGGCGCGGGCGCCCTGGGGTGGATCTTCGCGGCATCGGCGGCGGCCGGTGCCACGTACCCTCCGCTGACCGCGGCGATCCGCCGGGCCTGGACCGACATGACCGCCGTCGGCACCGGGAGGCACCTGTTGCGCGGCGCCGCGATGGCCGCCGAGACGTCGCTGTTCGAACTGGTCTTCGTGCTCGGCCCGATGCTTGTCTCGGCGTTCATGGTGGTCACCGGTGAGCCGGCCGCCGCGCTGGCCAGTGCCGGGGTGGCGACGCTGGTGGGCACCGGGTGGATCGCCCGGCTGCCGGTGATGCGGCACCGCGCCGGCGCCGGTGCCGGGCACGTCACCAAGGGACTCGGCCCGCTGCGGGCCGGTGGCTTCCCGACGCTGCTGGTCTGCGTGACCGCGCTCGGCGTCGCGTTCGGCGCGGCCGGCGTGATCGTCCCGGCGTACGCGTCCGAGCACGGCGGCGGCGACGCCCTGGGCGGCGTGCTCCTCGGCGTCTGGGGTGTGGGCAGCGCGATCGGCGGGATCTGGTTCGGCACGCGACGTCCGGCGATGCCGCTGACCCGGCAGTTCGCCTGGCTGCTGGGCGGGGTGGCGGCGAGTTTCGGCGTGCTGGCGTTCATGCCGGGCCCGGTGTCGCTGGGTGCCGCCCTGGTGATCGGCGGCGCCGCGATCGCCCCCGCGCTCACCGTGGAGAACAACCTGGTGGGACGGCTCGCGCCGGCCGCGATGATGAACGAGGCGTACACCTGGATGGTCACCGTCTCGGTGAGCGGCAGCGCCGCCGGTGGCGCGCTCGCCGGGGTGATCGTCGACCAGCCGGGTGGCCTGCCGTGGGCGTTCGCCTTCGCGGGTGCCGTGGTGGCGGTCGCGGCCCTGGTGGCGGCGGTTCCGGAGGGTGCGATGGCGCGTGCCGACCGGGCCGCGGCGGAGTTGGTGGCGTCACATGCGCACTGAACGGCCGTCGCGCTAGGTTCGAGACGTGAGCGCTCCGAACCGCGTACCCCTCTCCGTCCTCGATCTCGCCACGGTCCGGGAGGGGCACGGCAGCGCCGACGCCCTGCGCGGCACCATCGAGATCGCCAAGACCGCGGACGAGCTGGGGTACGCCCGGTTCTGGGTCGCCGAGCACCACAACATGCCGGCCGTCGCCTCCACCAGCCCGCCCGTGCTGATCGGCGCCGTCGCCGCGAACACCCGCACCATCCGGGTCGGTTCCGGCGGTGTGATGCTGCCCAACCACATGCCGTTCGTGGTCGCCGAGCAGTTCGCCCTGCTGGAGGCGCTCTACCCGAACCGCATCGACCTCGGCATCGGCCGGGCGCCGGGCACCGACCAGGCCACCGCGGCCGCGCTCCGGGGCGTCTCGCCGTACCTCACCGTCGAGCAGTTCCCCGACCACCTCCAGACCGTGATGGGCCTGCTCGGCGACTCCCGGGTGCCCGACTCGTCGCGGCTGCGGGCCACCCCGGCGCCGGAGACGCACCCGGAGATCTGGGTGCTGGGCTCGTCGACCTACGGCGCGCAGCTCGCGGGCGCGCTGGGCCTGCCGTTCTGCTACGCCTACCACTTCGCGACGAGCTCGGACGTGGACACCGCGGTCCGGCTCTACCGGGACGGGTTCAAGCCGTCGCCGCGCTTCCCCGAGCCGCACCTGATGGTGAGCGCCTCGGTGCTGGCCGCGGAGACGACCGAGGAGGCCGATCACCTGGCCGGCCCGAGCCGGGTGATGGCGCTCAGCCTGCGCACCGGCCGGCTCGGCCCGATGGTCTCCCCGGAGACCGCCGCCGCCCGCGAGCTCACCGACCTGGATCGCGCCGTGCTCGAGTCGCTGCCCGGCACCCAGTTCGCCGGCACCGCCGAGGAGGTCGTCGCCGGCCTGGACGCCCTTGTCGAGCGGACCGGGGCGGACGAGCTGATCCTGGCGGGCTCGGCCTACGACCCGGCGACCCGGCAGGACAGCCTGGCGCGAATTGCGAAGGCGTGGGGGCGGTAAGGCTCTCTAGGATGGCCGGATGCGCTGGCACCTGACCACGGACATCGAGCGATTCGCGGAGATCTCCGCGACTTTCCTGCTCTCCGACCCGGTCCGGCACACCGTCTTCCTCACCCTGATCGACACCCTGCGCCTGCAGGGCCCCCAGGTGTACGGGCGGAGCGAACCGTTCTTCGGCTGGTGGGGCCCGGACGCCGGCGAGGTCTCCGGCGTGCTGATGCGGACACCGCCGCACCCGCTGATACTCAGCGAGGTCCCCGCCGAGGCGATCCCGGCCCTGACCGAAGCCCTCGCCGATCGCCGGCCGGCCGCGGTGAACCTGCTGGAGCGTGACGTGCCGGCGCTCACCGCGGGCCGTCCGTTCACCGTCGGCATGCGGACCCGGCTCCACCGCCTCGCCGCGCTGACCCCGCTCCCGGCGGCCGGCGCGGCCCGCACCGCGACCGACGCCGACCGTTCCCTGCTCGCCGGCTGGGTCGAGGCGTTCCACGAGTCGATCGGGGAACGACCGGCCGGTGACTTCGTGGGTGCCCGTCTCGCCTACGGCGGCATCACGCTCTGGGAGGCCGGGGGAGTGCCCGTCGCGATGGCCGCCCGCACCCGGGTCCGGGCCGGCATGGCCCGCATCCAGCATGTCTGGACCCCGCCCGAGCACCGCCGGCAGGGTTACGGCGGCGCGGTGACGGCCGCGGCGACCCGGGCCGCCCTGGCCGACGGCGCCGCCGACGTGGCCCTCTTCACCGACGTGGCCAACCCGACGAGCAATGCCCTTTACCAGCGGCTGGGCTACCGGCCGATCGAAGACCGAGCGGTGGTGGAGTTCTCCTCATGAGCAGTGGCATCGTCCTGACCGTCAACGTCGGCGCGTCCGAACCCAACCCGGCCAAGGGTGCCCCGTCGACGGGCATCGGCAAGCGGCCCGTCGACGGCCCGATCACGGTCCGGCCGCCCGGCCCGAAAACGACCGGCCTGCACAGCGGCGTCGTCGGCGACCACATCGGCGACACCAAGAACCACGGTGGCGACGATCAGGCCGTCTACGCGTACTCCCGTGAGGACTACACCTGGTGGGAGGCCGAGCTGGGCCGGGAGCTGCCGAACGGCACCTACGGCGAGAACCTGACCACCGAAGGGCTGGACCTGCTCGGCGCGGTGATCGGCGAACGGTGGCGTTTCCCGTCCGGCGTGGTCCTGGAGTGCACGTTCGGCCGGATCCCGTGCGCCACGTTCCAGCATCGGATGGGCGAGCCGCGCTGGGTCCGCCGGTTCGCCGAGGCCAACCGCACCGGCGCCTACCTGCGGATCCTCGAACCTGGCGAGATCCGCGCCGGTGACCGGGTGGACGTGACCGACCGCCCCGGCCACGGACTCACCGTGGCCGAGGCGTTCGACATCTACATGCACGACCAGGACCGGCTGCCCCGGCTGCTGGTCGCCGACTCCCTGCCCCCGTCGACGCGCAGGGAGATCGAGAAGCGCCTGGCCCGGGCTACCGGCAGCGCCAGATGACCGGGTGCACCGGCCGTTCGGCGGCGATGCCGCTCAGGTTCGCCCCGGCCACCACACGGGCGTTGTCGCTGACCACGGTGACGCTGAACGAGTCGTCGTCGTGCAACTTCAGCGGCGGCAGGCGAAGCACCTCCTTGCCGACGTAGACGGCCGGCTCGTCCTGCATGAACATGTTCGCCATCCGGTGCGGGCCGGACACCTGCACGGCGTACGACTCGGTGGTGAGCTGCTGCCAGGTCCGGCTGCCCGGCTCGTATCGGTAGATCGACTGACCGAGGCCGCCCGGCCCGGTGCGGCTCACCGCCGGCGTGTTGACCTGGGCGTAGACCCAGCCGAAACGGAACGCGAGTGGCTGGACGAACTCCTGGTCCGGCCCCAGGTCTGGCGGGTCGATCGGTTCCACCGAACCGTCGGCGTGCCACAGGTATGCCCGGTTGCGGGTCCCGTCGCCGACCGAGGTCAGCACGGTGCCGTCCTCGGTGATGTCGTACGCCTGCCCCCCGGTCATCCCGTCCGGCATCGGCATCATCTGCGGTTCGGCGTCCCACGACGCCCAGCGCTGCGGAAGCCTTCCCGAGCGTGACTCCGTCTCGCCGGCGATCGTGCCGGCCTCGTTGATCGCGACCGCGCTGCCCGTACCCTTCATCCGTTTCACCGCCCCGTCGTGCAGCGCGAACGGCGTCGTGGTGCCCTCGACGGTGGCACCGACCGCTGTCCCCGACGTGTTGATGTCCGTCATCGACACCTTCGGACTCGTCGACGCGATCTCCTCGACCAGCTTCCCGTCCCGCCACACCAGCACACCGTGCGCGCCGCCGGCGACCGGCTCGGTGGTCCCGACCAGGTAAACCCCGGTCGGGTCGCCGCCGGTGACACCCGCCGAACCCGCCGCACCGGTGGGCAGCGCCGCGGGCGTGCAGGCCGCCGGAACCCCCGGGTCCGCCGGCAGCACCGGCGGCAGCCGGTCCGGCGTCCGGGGCGGCGCCAGCGCCAGCACCCCGCCGGTGACGACCGCGGCCACCCCGGCGGTGACGGTCGCCGCCGCCGACCACGTCCGCACCCGGCGAACCCGCAGCCCGTCCCGCATCGCCTTCCGCACGTCGACCGCGCTGGGCCCGTCCGGGGTGCCGCTGTCCAGTGGACGCAGCAGCAGGGCCCCGTACTCCTCGTCGTTCATCGAGCTCCCCCTCCGCCGGGTCCTTCGCTTCGTTGGTTGAGTGCCACCGGTTCGCCGAGGATGCGGCGCAGTGCGGTGAGGCCGTGCGACGTCTGGCTCTTCACCGTGCCCTCGGAACACCCCAGGATCTGGGCCACTTCCGCCACCGGCCGATCACAGAGGAACCGCAGCACCAGCACCGCCTGCTGCCGGGGCGGCACCCGCGACAGCGCGGCCCGCACCATGGTCCGGTCCTCCACCGCCGGCCCCGCCGCGGCCGCCCGTTCCGGCGCCGACCCGAACAACCCGACCCGCCACCACCCGCGCCGCTTCTCGTCCAGGAACGCCCGCACGATCATCGTGTGCACGTAGGCGTCCACGTTCTCCGCCCGCGAGATCCGGGGCCAGCGCGCATACAACTTCGTGATCGTCTCCTGCACCAGGTCGTCCGCCTGGTCCCGGTCCCCACTGAGCAGAAACGCCAACCTGCGCAGCGCCGGCAGCCGCCCGTTCACATAAGCCAGATAGTCGTCATCCATCCCGTTCCCCGTCCGCAGTCACCAGATAGACGCGAACCGAGGAGAACAGGTTGTATCGATTTCTCACCCACCGGCCCGTGAACCCCCGGTCCGGGCCTGTCGCTCCCGCTCGTACAGCTCCCGGGGCGACCCCTCAGCCTCGCGGGGTGAAAAGCTCCCGGTCACCCCGAGTTCCTCGCGGGCCAGTTCGTGAAAGCGGTTGATCGCCTCGAAGTAGTCCCGAACCCCGACGTGCCAGCCTTCGACGTCGCTGTCATCCAGCAACCCCCGGGCGAACCACTCCAGCCGCCAGACCGCCCGATTCAGCGCCCGCGCCGCCTCGACCAGATCACGGTCCGCCATCAGCGCCAGTGCCTCGAACGATCCGCCACGCGCCATGTTGGCCTCCGCCAGCAGGCCCAACCCCTCGTCCCGAGCCAGCGGAGGCGCATGCTCGTCGAGGCCGACCCCCGCAGCGATACGTGCGGCAACGCTCCGCATCCGCTTCACGTCAGCAAGGAAATCCCCGTAGGCCCGGAGACGGCGTTCCCGCCACTCACGGCCGAGCGCCCACCGCTCCCGCCGGCTTTCCCCCAGCAGCGCGAACGCATACGACAGCACGGCGCCGACAACAACCCCGGCAAGAGCGATCAACGGCCCGGCGACGCTCAAGGACACCTCCAGACGCAACGGCTGACCCTTCCCGCCAACCCTCCGCCACCGCGCCCGCCCGAACCAGGCGGTTGTCTCCCATCCGGCACAGCAGAGCCATCCACGAGTCATGTGTGGAGTTTGGAGGACGCTTGGACGGCCAATCCTGCTGTGCTCAGCGGATCACAACGAGAACGGCCCCGGAGCGCGTTTCCGCAGCTCTCGGGGCCGTCTATTTCCCTGTGGCGGGTAGAGGATTCGAACCTCTGTAGCTTTCGCGACGGATTTACAGTCCGCTCCCATTGGCCGCTCGGGCAACCCGCCTGGGAACCACCGCGGTCTCCCGCAGCAGCGGACATAAGGATAGCGGTCCCGCAGGCGGCCCCCGCAACCGGGTACGGTCGGCATGTCGCGGGGGACGTTGAGCCCCCGGATCAAGAGGACACGAGCCCAGCCGCAGGAGTTTGATCATGGCAGCCAACCCGTCGTTCGACATCGTCAGCAAGGTCGACCGGCAGGAGGTCGACAACGCTTTCAACCAGGCGGAGAAGGAGCTCAGCACCCGGTTCGACTTCCGGGGCACCGGCACCGTCGTCGCCAAGTCGGGGGAGGCGTTCACCATCACCTCGGAGACCGAGGAGCGGGCCACGGCCGCGCTCGACGTCTTCAAGGAGAAGCTGGTGAAGCGGAACATCTCCCTGAAGTCGCTGGATGCCGGTGAGCCGCGGCAGTCCGGCAAGACGTACAAGATTGATCTCAAGGTTGTCGAGGGCATCGACTCGGACAAGGCCAAGGCGATCAGCAAGAAGATCCGGGATGAGGGCCCGAAGGGTGTGCAGCCGCAGATCCAGGGTGACCAGCTGCGGGTGACCGCTAAGAAGCGGGATGACCTGCAGGCAGTGATCGCACTGCTCAAGCAGGAGGATTTCGGCGTCGCCCTGCAGTTCACGAACTACCGCTGAGCCGGCGGCCGGGGGCAGGGGCGGAAGGCGCCGAGGAGACCCGCGGGAGAATGAGCTGTGACGCTCCTGGACGCTGTTCTCTCCTTCGCTCTCCTCGGGGCGCTGCTGACCATCACTCCCGGCCTCGACACCGCCTTGGTGTTGCGGGCCGCCGTCACGATGGGCCGCGGTCCCGCTTTCGCCACGGCGCTGGGCATCAACGTGGGCGCTCTTGTCTGGGGTGCCGCGGCCGCCGTCGGCGCCGCGGCCCTTCTGGCCGCGTCTTCGACGGCGTACACGGTGCTGCGCATTCTGGGTGCGGCCTACATGGCCTATCTGGGCGTACGGATGATTCGCGGCGTTTTCCGGCGGGACGACCCGTCGGCCGGACCGGAGGCGCCGGAGTCCGCGCCGTCGTTGTGGAACACGTTCGGCCGGGGCCTGCTGACGAACCTGCTGAACCCGAAGGTGGGCGCCTTCTATCTGGCGGTGATTCCGCAGTTCCTGCCGGCGGGTGTGTCGCCGCTCGGGATGGGGCTGCTCCTGGCTCTGGTGCACGATCTTGAAGGCCTGCTCTGGTTCACCATGATCATCATGGCGGCGCAGGCGGCGCGGGGTTTCCTGTCCAGGCGCGCGGTGCGGCGTACCGTCGATGCCGGCACCGGTGCGGCGCTGATCGGTTTCGGCCTCAAGCTGGGCCTGTCCAGCAGGTAAAGGGTCGCCGGCGGCACAGGCCGGTGGCGGTCACTGTTCTTCCCGGGCGTCGAGCCACCGCTGATGCGCCTCCCAGGCGGCCTGCTTGCTGCTCCCGACGGCGGCCCCGATCTGAGCCCAGGACGCTCCGGCGGCACGGGCCGAGCGGATGGTGGTCTGCCGCCCGTACCCGGCCTTGCGGATCACCACTTCGCTGAGCGCGAGCATCTCCAGCATCTCGGTGGCGGTGAGGGCGGCGGCGCCCGTGTCCGGGTTCAGGACGGCAAGCGCGTCGCGCATCCGCAACTCGTCGTACCGGCTGGTGGCGGTGAGCAGGGTGTGCCGTCGCTCCAGTTCGTCGGGTGTCATGCCGACCAGCGTTTCGTCAGGTCAGCTTGACGTCAAGGCACCCTGACGGAGACGCGAGGAATTGCCCTTACTTCTTCGCTTAAATCGCCCACAAAGCCGCTAAGTGTCTACCTAAGAAAGCCGGTGCCAACTCAGCCGTTCGGCCAGGATTTGGTCGCTGGGCGCGGCGACCCGCCGGTGAACACTCCCCGTCGCACATGCGGTGTGGCACCATCATGGAACCTCCATCCGACACCACCTCCACCACAGGAGCCATACATGTCTGCAAGGAAGCTCGGCCGTCTTGCCGGCTTGGTTCTGGTGCTCGCTGCCGTCTTCGGTGGCGTGGCCACGGGGGCCGGCCAGGCGTCCGCCGACGAGGTCGCGTCCGTTCGGATGAGCACGCTCGATTTCAGCTGGAGCTGAGCGCCACCGGGGACGATCGGCCTAGCTGCCGGATCGCGTCAGCTGACGAAGGAGCGCGATGGGCGGGCGTCCGCGAGTACGGCAGCGTTCCGCGCAATACGCGTGGCTGATCACCGGTCCCTTATTTCTCTTTGCCCTCGCCAGCATCATCGGTTTCTGGATCGCTGATCCGTACTGGTACCGCGACTGGCTCGGCGGTCTCCTGATCCTGGTCCTCTTCGTCGTCGCCTCGCTCGCCGTATTCAACGTCGTGATCGGGCGCAGTTCGTTCGACATGGCGGTGACCGAGGTCCCGCTCATTCTGGGGCTTTATTACCTGTCGCCGGTGATGATGATCGTTGTCATCACCGTAGGGCAGCTTGTCGGCCAGGTGTGGACCAAGGTCACGCCGGTCAAGATGTGGTTCAACGTCTCCAAGGCCGCGGCCAGCATCTCGGCCGCGATGCTGGTGATAGAGGCGTTCCCCAAGATCCGCGGGGTCGGACCGGGCACCTGGGGCATCCTCCTCGCCGCGACGGCGGTCATCCTGGTCGTGCAGCTGGGCGGCCTGGTCGGCGTGATGAGTGTGGTGCAGAGCCCGCGAGCCGGCCAGAACGTGCTCCGGGCCAGCACGCCGGGCTTCGTCATCTCGGGCATCAACGTCGCCGTCGGCTTGCTCTTCCTCATCGCGCTCGACGCCACCGAGTGGTCGGCGCTGCTGCTGGCTGTGCTGGTGGTCGCGCTGATCCTGGTGCTGCGTTCGTTCGCCGGTTTCTTCCGGCAGCACCGCACGCTCGCCGACGTCTACGAGCTGACCCAGGCGATCCGCAAGGAGAGCTCGGACAACAGCCTGCCGGACGCCCTGCTCAGCCGGATGCGCGCGCTGATGCGCTCGGAGTACGCGACCATCTGGCTGGCTCCGCAGGAGCGCTACCCGGAGGTGCTGCTCACCGCGCAGGTCGACAACAAGGGCCTGCTCGACCTGTCGCCCACACCGGCCGCCGTCCGTGACCTCGCGATCAAACAGCAGCGGGCGATCGCGGTGGGCCCCTCGTTCCCGGAGACCGAACACCTGCGGGAGCACCTGCGGGCCGCCCGGGTCAAGGACATCGTGGTGATCCCGCTGCGGTCCGGGCAGGCCACCATCGGCACCCTCGAGGTCGTGAACCGGGTCGGCGAGACGCGCACCTTCCGGGACAGCGACATCCAGGTGCTGGAGACCATCGGCGCGCACGCCGCGGTCGCCGTGGAGAACTCGCGCCTGGTCGACCGGCTCCGCTACGACGCCTACCACGACCGCCTCACCGGCATGCCCAACCGCCGCCGCGTCGTCGACGCGCTGGCCGAGTCGGTGAAGGTGCACGCCGAGCGCGAAGTCGTCGCGGTGGTCCTCTTCGACGTGGACGGCCAGCGCAACGTCAACGAGTCGATGGGCCACGCGGCCGGCGACAAGCTGCTCTCCGAGGTCGCGGCCCGGCTGCGCGGCATCGCCGACTCGGGTGCCCTGGTCGGCCGGATCGGCGGCGACGAGTTCGTCGTCACGCTGCGGACGGAGAGCCTGGAAGCGACGATCACCCTGGCCACCCAGATGCGCGAGCGACTGCGTGGCCCGCTCGCCGTCGGCTCGCTCACTCTCGACGTGGACACCGCCGTCGGGGTGGCGGTCTACCCTGACCACGGCAGTGATCCGGAGACCTTGCTTCAGCGTGCGGAGCTGGCGGCGAACGCGGCGAAGGCGCTCCCGTACGGGGTGCAGCCCTTCCACCCGGCCCTGGAGTCGCGTGCGGTCCGTCGCCTGGGCATCGCGGCCGACCTGCGCCGGGCCCTGGACAACGGCCAGCTGGAGGTCTATTTCCAGCCCATGGTGACGCTCGCCGACCGGCACGTGGTCGGCGTGGAGTGCCTGGCCCGCTGGGTGCACCCGGCGCACGGCGAGGTGGCGCCGGAGGACTTCGTGGCGGTCGCCGAGCACACCGGCCAGCTGGCCCGGCTCACCGAGGTGGTGCTCGGCGCCGGCCTGCGGCACTGCCGGGACTGGGCCGACGCGGACCGGCCGCTGTCGGTGGCGGTCAACCTCTCCGCGCGTACGCTGCTCGACTCCCGTTTCCCGGAGCTGGTCGCCGAGATGCTCGCGGAGTACGGGGTCGACCCCGGCCAGCTCACCTTCGAGATCTCCGAGCCCGGCATGCTCAGTGACATTGAGCGGGTGCTGCCCACCCTTTACCGCCTGCGCGATCTGGGCGTCCGGCTGAGCGTGGACGATTTCGGTACGGGTGCCTCCTCCCTCGCCTACCTGCGCCAGTGGCCGGTGCACGAGGTGAAGATCGACGACACGTTCGTGCAGGGCATGGCGACCGACTCCGGTGACCTCGCGATCGTCCGTGCGGTGATCGGCCTGTCCCGGGAGTTCGGGTTGACCGTGGTGGCCGAGGGCGTGGAGAGCGAACTCACCCTCGAACTGCTCGAGGAGATGGGCTGCGAGCTGGGTCAGGGATACCTGTTCAGCCGGCCGTTGCCGTACGAGCGTCTGGAGGCCTGGCTGAGCGCCCAGACCGAGCCGGAAACGACGCCGACAGGTGAGGTCCGCAGGCTTCGAGCGGTGATCTGACCAGCGCTTTCACGGGCAGGGGGGTACCGATTTCACCCCTGGCAGGCGGCCGTGTAGTCTTACTTCTGCAGCGAGCGAGAGATCGCGAAGCGGCAAGCCCCCTTAGCTCAGTCGGCAGAGCGTCTCCATGGTAAGGAGAAGGTCTACGGTTCGATTCCGTAAGGGGGCTCAACCGGGTTCGTTCCCCGCCCCGCCGGCGATGAACTGGAGCCTGGCTCGGCGGTGTAGCTCAGATGGCAGAGCAAGCGGCTCATAATCGCTGTGTCGCCGGTTCAAGTCCGGCCACCGCTACTGTGATATCCCAAGTGACCTCGATCCCGGGGTTCACTTTGCAGAGCGACCGCCTCAGCGTCTACGCTGGTACGTCGTCAGTTAGAACCCGTTAGCAGGAAGGCACCCCGCCGTGGCCAAGGCGACCGACGTCCGTCCGAAGATCACCCTGGCGTGTACGGAGTGCAAGGACCGGAACTACATCACCAAGAAGAACCGGCGTAACGACCCGGACCGGGTTGAGCTGAAGAAGTTCTGCCCGCGCGACGGGAAGCACACCCTGCACCGCGAGACGCGCTGAGCTTCCGCACCAAGAGTTTCACCCTGCGCCGTCCGGAGTCTTCCGGGCGGCGCAGAGTAGTTTGTGGGGCATGTCCCTGGACCAGTCCTTCGTCGGCCGCAGCTGGCCCGCCACCGAGCCCTATCTCGTGGGCCGGGAGAAGATCCGTGAGTTCGCCCGGGCGATCGGTGCCACCGACGCGGAATACCTCGACCCCGAAGCTGCCCGTGCCGCCGGCTACGCCGACGTGGTGGCTCCTCCCACCTTCCCGATCGTGTTCACGATGGCTGCCAGCCGGCAGATCATCTCGGACCCGGAGCTCGGCCTCGACTACACCCGCGTGGTCCACGGCGACCAGCGTTTCGCCTACACCCGCCCGGTTGTCGCCGGCGACGCCCTGGTCTGTGTGAACTCGGTCGAGGAGATCACCAGCCGCGGCGGGCACGAGTTCATCACCACCCGGACCGAGGTCAGCACCGAGGGCGGCGACCCGGTCGTCACGGTCTGGTCGAAACTGGTGCAGCGCGGCGTCGAGGGGGCGGCATGAGCGAGCTTGCGAGCGAATCAGTCAGCACTGTCGAGGTTCTTCAGCCTCATACCTTCCGGGTCACCCGGGCGGATCTGGTGCGTTACGCGGGCGCCTCGGGTGACTTCAACCCGATCCACTGGAGTGAGCGGACGGCGACGGCGGTCGGCCTGCCCGGCGTCATCGCGCACGGCATGTTCACCATGGCCCTGGTCGGTCGCGCGGTCACGGCGTGGGCCGGTGCCCCGGACGCCGTCGTCGAGTTCGGCGTGCGCTTCGCACGGCCGGTTCCGGTGCCCGACACGGACGAGGGCACCGAGGTCGTCGTGACCGGCACGGTGAAGGAGATCACCGCCGAGGGACACACCCGGCTGAGCCTGACCGCCACGTGCAACGGCGACAAGGTACTGTCCTTGGCACAGGCGCTCATCAGGAAGCGGTAGCCCGGGTTGGGATAACGCCGGGCGTACCCGTACACTGGTGCGCCGTGGGGTTCTGAGCCGTTAATGGCCCAGGTCCCGCGAAGGGGTGTAGCTCAATTGGCAGAGCAGCGGTCTCCAAAACCGCAGGCTGCAGGTTCAAGTCCTGTCACCCCTGCGCATTCCTCCTCGACGTGCCCGCCCGGTGCGCGGTCCGCACAAATTCCGCGTCCGGTCGAGCGCTGACGGGAACATCACGACCCACCGACGACGGGAGTAGGGCGAAGTGGCCGACAAGGACCGGCCCGGTGACGACGTCCCGGGTGACGACGAGCTGCTCGACGACTCCACCGGCGGTGACGTGGCGGACGACGCCGACGACGCGGCGACCCGTGGCGGTGGCACCGCGGTGGCCGAGCGTTCGGCCGACTCGGACAGCCCCAAGGCCAAGAAGCGTCGCGGTGGCCCGCTCGGCCGCGTGGGTGGCTTCTTCCGCGAGGTCGTCAGCGAGCTCCGCAAGGTCATCTGGCCGACCCGCCGCGAGCTGCTGACCTACACGAGCGTCGTGATCGTCTTCGTGACGGTCGTGACGGCCATCGTGGCCGGCCTGGACTACGCCTTCGGCAAGGGCATCCTCTGGGCGCTCGGCTAGCCCGTCGATCCCTGACCTGAAGACTTGATCTGGAGAAGTGAGCGAGCGTGCCTGAGTACGACGACGAGACCGCGCAGTCTACTGACGAGCAGTCGTCGCTGGACACCGACGAGTCGGTAGAGGACGAGTCGGCAGAGGCGGCGGCTGAGCCGGTCGCCACCCAGGCGCCCGAGCCCGAGGCCGACGAGGACTACGACCCCGTCAAGGAGCTGCGGCAGAAGCTGCGTTACGCGCCCGGCGACTGGTACGTGGTGCACTCCTACGCCGGTTACGAGAACAAGGTCAAGACGAACCTCGAGACCCGCATCACGAGCCTCGACATGGAGGATTTCATCTTCCAGGTCGAGGTTCCGACCCGCGAAGAGGTCGAGGTCAAGAACGGCAAGCGCAACCAGGTGCAGGCCAAGGTTTTCCCCGGCTACATCCTGGTCCGGATGGACCTGACCCCCGAGTCGTACTCGTGTGTGCGCAACACGCCGGGCGTGACCGGGTTCGTCGGCGCCACCGACCGGGTCGACCGGCCCGCGCCGCTCTCGCTCGACGAGGTGCTGAAGTGGCTGGCCCCGGCCGTGCAGGCCGAGGAGAAGAAGGCGAAGCCCGAGATCAAGGTCCTCGACTTCGAGGTCGGCGACTCGGTCACGGTCACCGACGGCGCGTTCGCCTCGCTGCCGGCCTCGATCAGCGAGATCAACGCCGACCAGCAGAAGCTCAAGGTCCTGGTGTCGATCTTCGGCCGGGAGACCCCGGTCGAGCTGAACTTCAACCAGGTCACCAAGATCTGATCGCGGGCGCTCCGCCACCGTGCGGGGGCTCGGCGATGTCAGTGGGAGGGGCCGCATCCAGGCGGCCCCGCCAACAACCACAGGAGTAAAAGAAATGGCACAGCGCAGCAAGGCTTACCGCGCCGCCGCGGCGAAGATCGACGCCGACAAGCTCTACGAGCCCAAGGACGCGGTCGCTCTCGCCAAGGAGACGAACCCGGTCAAGTTCGACGCCACCGTCGAGGTCGCGATGCGCCTCGGTGTGGACCCGCGTAAGGCGGACCAGATGGTCCGCGGCACGGTCAACCTGCCGCACGGCACCGGTAAGACCGCCCGCGTGATCGTCTTCGCCCAGGGCGCGAAGGCCGAGGAGGCCGTCGCGGCCGGCGCCGACGAGGTCGGCACCGACGAGCTCGTTGCCCGGATCCAGGGTGGCTGGCTGGACTTCGACGCCGCGATCGCGACGCCGGACCAGATGGCCAAGATCGGTCGCATCGCCCGGATCCTCGGCCCGCGTGGCCTCATGCCGAACCCGAAGACCGGCACCGTCACCATGGACGTGACCAAGGCCGTCAACGAGATCAAGGGCGGCAAGATCACCTTCCGGGTGGACAAGCACTCGAACCTGCACATGATCATCGGCAAGGCGTCCTTCTCGCCGGAGCAGCTGGTCGACAACTACGCCGCGGTGCTCGACGAGGTCCTCCGGGCCAAGCCGTCCGCCGCCAAGGGCAAGTACCTGAAGAAGGTCACCGTCGCCACCACGATGGGCCCGGGCGTGCAGATCGACCCGAACGCGGTGAAGAACCTGCGCGGCGACTCGTCCGAGGGCTGACAGCCGGCGATTCCAGCAACGAACGAAGCCCCCGGGGACATCCCCGGGGGCTTTTTCGTGGGAGGCTTCCGGCCATGCGTTTCGAGGGCGTCTGGTTCCGGTACGCCCGGCGCGCGCCCTGGGCCCTGCGCGGCGCCGAGGCCACCGTGGAGGCCGGCCGGACCGTGGTGGTGCTGGGCCCGAACGGCGCCGGCAAGTCCACCCTGCTCCAGCTGGCCGCCGGCGTCCTGCGCCCGGTGCGTGGCGCGGTCCGGGACCGTCCGGCCGTGGTCGGCTGGGTTCCGGAGCGTTTTCCGGCCGCGCAGCCGTTCACCGCGATCGGCTACCTGCGCGCGATGGCCCAGGTGCGCGGTCTGCCCCCGGCGGCCGCCGATCCGTGGGTGGAGCGCCTCGGCCTCGCACCGCACGCCGGCACCGCGCTCACCGATCTCTCCAAGGGCACTGCGCAGAAGGTGGGGCTTGCCCAGGCCCTGCTCGCCCCGCCCGGCCTGCTGGTGCTCGACGAGCCCTGGGAGGGTCTGGACGCCGCCTCCCGCACCCTGGTCCCGGAGATCGTCGCCGAGGTCACCGGCGGCGGGGGAGCGGTCCTGGTGAGCGATCACCGCGGCGAGATCGCCGGCCTCCCCGACGCGGAGCACTGGCTGCTCACCGACGGCGAGCTGCGCCAGGCACCCGAGCCGTGCCCGTCGGCGACGGCCGGGCGAGCCGCGGGCGAGCCGCCCAGGGCGGGCGAGCGGACCGCGGGCGAGGTCGCTGCGGACGACGTGGTCGTGGAGGTGGTGGTGCGCCGGCACGAGGCCGACGCGGCTGTGGTCCGGCTGCGGGCTTCCGGTCACCGTGTGCTGGGCGTACGGGAGAGGTCCGCGACCGCCGAGGAGCCCCGATGATCGCGCTCGCCCGGATGCGGACGGCCGGCTTCCTGCGCAGCGGCCGCGCGCTGGCCCCCCTCGTCGCGGTGCTCGTGGTGCTCTCCGTCCTGCACGGTGGCGCCGCCTCGCCGCCGGCCTCGGCATACGGATACTCGGCCGCGGCGCTCTTCGCGGTGCTGGCCTGGATCACCAAGCTGGTGCTGGACACCGAGCCGGACGTGCAGCGCCGGCTGGCCCGCGTCGCCGTCGGAGGGCTCCGGGAGGCCGCCGCCGGCCTGCTCGCTGCCGCCGTGCTCGGGCTGGGCGTGTGCCTGCTGGCAATGCTGGCTCCGATCCCGTTCGGCGGTATCCGCAGCCCGCTGCCGGGTTCCGGCGAACCGTCCACGGCGGTCGGTGTGCTGCTGGGGGTGCTGGCCCACCTGCTCGCGCTGCTCGGTGCGCTGGCGCTGGGCGCGCTGTCCGGCCGGGCGGTGACCCGGCGGGTGCTGCCCGGTGTCGCGGTGCTGGTCACCGGTTCGGTGCTGACGGTGGTGCTGGGTCTGCGTGGTTCGATCGCACCGTGGCTGGCGCCTCCGGTGATGGCGACCGCACGGGCGCTGAGCGAGGGGACCGCCCCGGCCGCCGGTGTCCTGCTCGGACTCGCCGGGTGGGCGCTGCTGTGGTGTGCGGCGGCCCTGGCGCTCTACGCCCGCCTGCGTCGCGGCCGGTCCTGAGAGTCCTCGCGTTGCCCAGGTGGCGGGCCGGGCGGAATCCCTGGGTGTGACGTGACGGGCCCGATTTGGTTTCGGCGGCCGGTCCGCGTACTGTTGCTTTTCGAAGTTCCACCCATAGACCGCTGGTCGCCGCAGTGGCCGTCACCAAGACGGACGCCGCGGCCGAAGGTTCCGCACGAGCGGGCGACCTGCGCAGGGAGAACGGCTGTGATCCAGCATGCGAAAGCTGCGTGCCTGATGTCGCCCCGTGCCCCTGCGCCGGGGCGTTTTGCTTGTCCGGGCCCTCTCGACCAGTGGCTGAGCACTGAGAGAGGAGGGACATGGCGGACAAGCCGGTCCGGGCCGACAAGGCTTCGGCTGTTGACGAGCTCACGGATCACTTCCGTGCCTCTTCGGCCACCGTGTTGACCGAATACCGCGGCCTCACCGTGAAGGAGCTCACTGAGCTCCGTCGCTCGCTGGGCAGCGAGGCGAAGTACGCGGTCGCGAAGAACACCCTCGCGAAGCGTGCGGCAAACGACGCGGGCATCGAGGGTCTCGACGCGCTGTTCACCGGTCCTACCGCGCTCGCCTTCGTGAAGGGTGATGTGGTCGAGGCGGCCAAGGGCCTTCGTGCCTTCGCCAAGGCCCACCCCGTTCTCGTCATCAAGGGCGGTGTCTTCGAGGGCAAGGCTCTCACGGCGGACGAGGTCAACAAGCTTGCTGACCTCGAGTCCCGTGAGGTGCTGCTGGCCAAGCTGGCCGGCGCCATGAAGGGCAACCTGACCAAGGCGGCAGGCCTTTTCCAGGCCCCGCTGTCGCAGGTGGCTCGCCTCGGGGCGGCCCTGCAGGAGAAGCGCGAGAAGGAAGAAGGTTCCGCCGAGGCCTGATCGGCCTTGCGGTTCCGAACAAACTTTTTAGTTCAAAGCTAGGAAAGGTTGCCAGATATGGCGAAGCTCAGCACCGACGAGCTGCTTGACGCGTTCAAGGAGATGACGCTGATCGAGCTCTCCGAGTTCGTGAAGCAGTTCGAGGAGACCTTCGAGGTCACCGCCGCCGCTCCGGTCGCGATCGCGGCCGGCCCGGCTGCCGGTGGCGGCGCCCCCGAGGCCGCGGCGGAGCAGGACTCCTTCGACGTCGTCCTCGAGAGCGACGGCGGCAAGAAGATCCAGGTCATCAAGGTCGTGCGTGAGCTGACCGGCCTGGGCCTCAAGGAGGCCAAGGACACCGTTGAGGGCGCGCCGAAGGCGATCCTCGAGGGCGTCAACAAGGAGAAGGCCGAGGCCGCCAAGGCCAAGCTCGAGGGCGAAGGCGCCAAGGTCACCCTCAAGTGATCTAACGCTCTCCAGCGTTTTCCGTCGATGGCGGGGGTCCTCCGGGATCCCCGCCATCGGTGTTTCCGGTGGATGTCGCGGCTGGTCACCGGGGTCGGTCCGGACGGTGGCCGAGCCGGGTGTCAAAGCCTGTCAAAGCTCATCTTTCATGCGTTATGGTCCCTTTGGTGCGTCGGGTGGATGACCGTGCCGGTCCGACCCGCGGCACAGCCCTTGACTGTGTGTCCCCTGACAGGCACGCTGACATCAGCAAGTTTCCGCGCTTGCGACAGCCGCGCTGTGGGTAACTGGTTTGACGACCGGTCCCGCAGACCGGCACCCGAGGGAGAGCTGCCGCGTCTCTGAGCGGCCCCGTCCCGGGTTGACTGCGTTTGAGCAGGTCAGCGCCGGCAGGGGCAGGTTCCGCGGGCGACCTCGGGTGTGGGCTGGACAGCGGTTAGCCGAGCGGCTACACTGCTAGTTTGCGCTGCCTTCTGTCTTGATGCCTGTCGGGATATCCATCTGGATTGATTCCCGGGGGCTCATTGGAGTGCACGCAGACCAGTTGCATCAGCAACTCAGCCGCATAGCAGCACCGGTCCTCGGAAGGACGCATCTTGGCAGCTTCCCGCCCTGCGAAGACCAGCCGTACGTCGAGCGCTTACGCACCCCGCCGGGTCTCTTTCGGCCGGATCACCGAGCAGCTAGAGGTCCCCAACCTCCTCGCCCTCCAGACGGACTCGTTCGACTGGCTGGTCGGTAACGAGGCTTGGCAGGCCCGGACGACGGACGACCCGCACGCCCACTCGGGCCTCGCAGAGATCCTCGAAGAGATCAGTCCCATTGAGGACTTCTCCGGCACCATGTCGCTGTCCTTCTCAGCTCCGCGCTTCGACGAGGTCAAGGCCTCGATCGAGGAGTGCAAGGAGAAGGACCTGACCTACTGTGCCCCGCTGTTCGTGACCGCGGAGTTCACCAACAACACCACTGGCGAGATCAAGAGCCAGACCGTGTTCATGGGTGACTTCCCGATGATGACCCCCAAGGGGACGTTCGTCATCAACGGCACCGAGCGGGTCGTGGTGAGTCAGCTCGTCCGTTCGCCGGGCGTGTACTTCACCAAGGAGCCGGACAAGACCTCCGACCGCGACCTCACCAGCGTCAAGGTCATCCCGAGCCGGGGTGCCTGGCTGGAGTTCGACATCGACAAGCGCGACACCGTGGGTGTCCGCATCGACCGCAAGCGCCGGCAGGCCGTCACCGTCCTGCTGAAGGCGATCGGCTGGTCCGCCGACCAGATCCGTGAGCGCTTCGGCTGGTCCGAGCTGCTCATGACGACGCTGGAGAAGGACCACATCGCCGGGCAGGACGAAGCCCTGCTCGACATCTACCGCAAGCTGCGTCCCGGCGAGCCCCCCACCCGGGAGAACGCGCAGACCCTGCTCGACAACCTCTTCTTCAACCCGAAGAGGTACGACGTCGCCAAGGTCGGCCGGTACAAGTTCAACAAGAAGCTCGAGATCGACGTCCCGATCGTCCGGGGCACGCTCTCCGAGGAAGACATCGTCAAGACCGTGGACTACCTCTGCCGGCTGCACGCCGGTGAGGAGGGCTACGAGGCCGACGACATCGACCACTTCGGCAACCGCCGTCTGCGGACGGTCGGCGAGCTCATCCAGAACCAGGTCCGCGTCGGCCTGTCCCGGATGGAGCGCGTCGTCCGTGAGCGCATGACGACGCAGGACGTCGAGGCGATCACGCCGCAGACCCTGATCAACATCCGTCCCGTGGTGGCGGCGATCAAGGAGTTCTTCGGCACGTCGCAGCTGTCGCAGTTCATGGACCAGACCAACCCGCTCGCGGGTCTGACCCACCGTCGCCGTCTCTCGGCGCTCGGCCCGGGTGGTCTGTCCCGTGAGCGGGCCGGCTTCGAGGTCCGTGACGTGCACCCGTCGCACTACGGCCGGATGTGCCCGATCGAGACGCCCGAGGGTCCGAACATCGGTCTGATCGGCGCGCTCTCGACGTTCGCGCGGGTCAACCCGTTCGGCTTCATCGAGACGCCGTACCGGAAGGTCGAGAACGGTGTCGTCACCGACGAGGTGCACTACCTCACGGCCGACGAGGAAGACCGTTTCATCAAGGCCCAGGCGAACGCCGTGCTGTCCAGTGACAACACGTTCGCCGAGGACCGCGTCCTGGTCCGCCGTAAGGGCGGTGAGGTCGACTACGTGCCTGGCTCGCAGGTCGACTACATGGACGTGTCGCCGCGGCAGATGACCTCGGTCGCGACCGCGATGATCCCGTTCCTCGAGCACGACGACGCCAACCGTGCCCTCATGGGCGCGAACATGCAGCGTCAGGCTGTTCCGCTGGTCAAGGCGGAGTCGCCGCTGGTCGGCACCGGCATGGAGTACCGGGCCGCTGTCGACGCCGGTGACGTGGTCGTCGCCGAGGTCGGCGGTGTGGTCGAGGACCTGTGCGCCGACTACGTGACGGTCCACCAGGACGACGGTCACCGCCGGACCTACCTGCTGCACAAGTTCCGCCGCAGCAACGCCGGCTCCTGCGTCAACCAGAAGCCGGTCGTCTTCGAGGGCGACCGCGTGGAGGCCGGCCAGGTCATCGCCGACGGTCCCTGCACCGACGAGGGCGAGATGGCCCTCGGACGCAACCTGCTGGTCGCGTTCATGTGCTGGGAAGGCCACAACTACGAGGACGCGATCATCCTGTCGCAGCGCCTCGTGCAGCAGGACGTCCTCACCTCGATCCACATCGAGGAGCACGAGGTCGACGCCCGCGACACCAAGCTGGGCCCGGAAGAGATCACCCGCGACATCCCCAACGTCAGCGAGGAAATGCTCGCCGACCTGGACGAGCGCGGCATCATCCGGATCGGCGCGGAGGTCGTCCCCGGCGACATCCTGGTCGGGAAGGTCACGCCGAAGGGCGAGACCGAGCTGACCCCGGAGGAGCGGCTGCTGCGCGCGATCTTCGGTGAGAAGGCCCGGGAGGTCCGGGACACCTCGCTGAAGGTTCCGCACGGCGAGACCGGCACCGTCATCGGTGTCCGCACGTTCTCCCGCGAGGACGGCGACGAGCTGCCCCCGGGTGTGAACGAGCTGGTCCGGGTCTACGTCGCGCAGAAGCGGAAGATCCAGGACGGTGACAAGCTCGCGGGCCGGCACGGCAACAAGGGCGTCATCTCCAAGATCCTCCCGGTCGAGGACATGCCGTTCCTCGAGGACGGCACCCCGGTCGACATCGTGCTCAACCCGCTCGGTGTCCCGTCGCGTATGAACATCGGCCAGGTCCTGGAGACCCACCTCGGGTGGATCGCCAAGACCGGCTGGCAGGTCGAGGGTGAGGACGCCGACTGGAAGCGTCAGCTCCGCGCCATCGACGCCCACGAGTCCCCTGCTGACAGCAACGTCGCGACCCCGGTCTTCGACGGTGCCCAGGAGGAGGAGATCAAGGGTCTGCTCGAGTCGACGCTGGTGAACCGGGACGGCAAGCGCCTGGTGAACGGTGACGGCAAGGCGCAGCTGTTCGACGGCCGCTCCGGTGAGCCGCTGCCGGACCCGATCTCGGTCGGCTACGTCTACATCCTGAAGCTGAACCACCTGGTCGACGACAAGATCCACGCGCGGTCGACCGGTCCGTACTCGATGATCACGCAGCAGCCGCTCGGTGGTAAGGCCCAGTTCGGTGGCCAGCGGTTCGGCGAGATGGAGTGCTGGGCGATGCAGGCCTACGGTGCGGCTTACGCACTGCAGGAGCTGCTCACCATCAAGTCCGACGACGTCCTGGGCCGCGTGAAGGTCTACGAGGCCATCGTCAAGGGCGAGAACATCCCGGAGCCGGGAATCCCGGAGTCGTTCAAGGTGCTGCTCAAGGAGCTGCAGTCGCTGTGCCTCAACGTTGAGGTGCTCTCCAGCGACGGCGTGGCCCTGGAAATGCGCGAGACCGACGACGAGGTCTTCCGGGCCGCGGAGGAACTCGGCATCGACCTGTCCCGACGCCCGAACGAGGGCGTCAGCAGCGTCGAAGAGATCTGACGGTAAACGTCCCCGGGGTTCGCGCCCCGGGGACGTTCCCGCCGGCCTGGAATTCACCCGAGCAACGAAACACGAGGGATAGTCCAAGTGCTCGACGTCAACTTCTTCGACGAGTTGCGTATCGGCCTGGCGACCGCTGACGACATCCGGCAGTGGTCGCACGGCGAGGTCAAGAAGCCTGAGACGATCAACTACCGCACCCTCAAGCCGGAGAAGGACGGACTCTTCTGCGAGAAGATCTTCGGTCCGCAGCGGGACTGGGAGTGCTACTGCGGTAAGTACAAGCGCGTCCGGTTCAAGGGCATCATCTGTGAGCGCTGCGGCGTCGAGGTGACCCGCTCCAAGGTCCGCCGTGAGCGGATGGGGCACATCGAGCTGGCCGCGTCCGTCACGCACATCTGGTACTTCAAGGGTGTGCCGAGCCGGCTGGGTTACCTGCTGGACCTCGCGCCCAAGGATCTTGAGAAGATCATCTACTTCGCTTCGTACGTGGTGACGAGCGTTGACGCCGAGGCGCGTCACCGTGACATGTCCACCATCGAGAACGAGATCTTCGCCGAGAAGCGCCAGTCCGAGAACGGCCGTGACTCCGAGATCGAGAAGCGGGCCGCCAAGCTGGAGCAGGACCTCGCCGAGCTCGAGGCCGAGGGTGCCAAGGCCGACGTGCGCCGCAAGGTCAAGGAAGCCGGCGAGCGCGAGATGCGCCAGATCCGGGACAAGGCTCAGCGCGAGATCGACCGGCTCGACGAGGTGCTCGACACCTTCCGCAAGCTCGACTCCAAGCAGCTGGTCACCGACGAGCTGCTCTACCGCGAGCTCCGCGACCGCTTCGGTGAGTACTTCACCGGCGGCATGGGCGCGGAGGCCATCAAGGCCCTGCTCGAGAACATGGACCTGGACGCCGAGGCGGAGAACCTCCGGGAGATCATCCGCACCGGTAAGGGCCAGCGGAAGATCCGGGCGCTCAAGCGGCTCAAGGTCGTCGCGGCGTTCCTGAACACCCGCAACTCGCCGCTCGGCATGGTCCTGGACTGCGTCCCGGTCATCCCGCCGGACCTGCGCCCGATGGTGCAGCTCGACGGTGGCCGCTTCGCGACGAGCGACCTGAACGACCTGTACCGCCGGGTCATCAACCGCAACAACCGCCTCAAGCGACTGATCGACCTCGGCGCGCCCGAGATCATCGTCAACAACGAGAAGCGGATGCTGCAGGAGGCCGTCGACGCGCTGTTCGACAACGGCCGCCGTGGCCGGCCGGTCACCGGTCCGGGTAACCGCCCGCTCAAGTCGCTCTCCGACATGCTCAAGGGCAAGCAGGGCCGGTTCCGTCAGAACCTGCTCGGCAAGCGCGTCGACTACTCCGGCCGTTCCGTCATCGTCGTCGGCCCCCGGCTCAAGCTGCACCAGTGCGGCCTGCCGAAGCAGATGGCGCTGGAGCTGTTCAAGCCGTTCGTGATGAAGCGCCTGGTCGACCTGAACCACGCGCAGAACATCAAGTCGGCCAAGCGCATGGTCGAGCGTCAGCGCCCGGTCGTGTGGGACGTGCTGGAAGAGGTCATCAGCGAGCACCCGGTGCTGCTGAACCGCGCACCGACCCTGCACCGTCTCGGCATCCAGGCCTTCGAGCCGCAGCTGGTCGAGGGCAAGGCGATCCAGATTCACCCGCTCGTCTGCACCGCGTTCAACGCGGACTTCGACGGTGACCAGATGGCGGTCCACGTGCCGCTGTCCGCCGAGGCCCAGGCCGAGGCGCGGATCCTGATGCTGTCGTCGAACAACATCCTCAAGCCGGCCGACGGCAAGCCGGTCACCATGCCCACCCAGGACATGGTCATCGGTCTGTACCACCTGACCCACCTCACGCCCGGTGCCAAGGGCGAGGGCCGGGTGTTCAGCTCGGACGCCGAGGCCCGGATGGCGTACGACAACGGCGAGCTGCACCTGCAGGCGCCGATCAAGCTCCGCCTCCAGGGTGTCGTCGGTGTCGACAACGGCGCCAAGGGCGAGCCGTGGGTCGCGCCGGAGGAGTGGACCGAGGGTGACCAGGTCACCGTCGAGACCACCCTGGGCCGCGTGATCTTCAACGAGACGCTGCCGGTGGGCTATCGGTACGTCAACTACGAGATCCGCAAGGGTCAGCTGTCGGCGATCGTCAACGACCTCGCCGAGCGCTTCCCGAAGGTCGTCCTCGCGGCGACCCTGGACGCGCTCAAGGAGGCCGGCTTCCACTGGGCCACCTGGTCCGGTGTGACGATCGGCATGGGCGACGTCATCGGCCCTCCGCGCAAGCCGGAGATCCTGGCCCGCTACCAGGTCGAGGCTGACCGGATCGACAAGCAGTACCAGCGTGGTCTGATGACCGCCGAGGAACGTCGCGGCGAGCTCATCGAGATCTGGACCAAGGCGACGAACGAGATCTCCAAGGAGATGGAGACCGCGCTGCCGCAGGAGAACCCGCTCTGGGTGATGATCAACTCCGGCGCTCGCGGTAACCTCCTCCAGCTCCGGCAGATCGCCGCGATCCGTGGTCTGGTGGCCAACCCCAAGGGTGAGATCATCCCGCGGCCGATCACCTCGTCGTACCGCGAGGGTCTGACCGTGCTGGAGTACTTCATCTCCACCCACGGTGCCCGTAAGGGTCTGGCCGACACCGCGCTGCGTACCGCCGACTCGGGTTACCTGACCCGTCGTCTGGTGGACGTCTCGCAGGACGTCATCATCCGCGAGGAGGACTGCGGCACCGACCGCGCGATCCCGATGGCGGTGGGCGAGCGGGAGCCGGACGGCACCCTGGTCGTGCACACCCACGCGGAGACCGGCGTCCACGCCCGGACGCTTGCCGACGACATCGACGACGCCAACGGCAACCGGGTGGTGTCGCGCGGTGACGACCTCAACTCGATCCTGGTCGACAAGCTGGTCGCGGCGGGCGTCGAGAACGTCCGGGTGCGCAGCGTCCTGACCTGTGAGTCGAAGCTGGGTGTCTGCGCGGCCTGCTACGGCCGGTCGCTGCCGACCGGCAAGGCGGTCGACATCGGCGAGGCGGTCGGCATCATCGCCGCCCAGTCCATCGGTGAGCCCGGTACGCAGCTGACGATGCGTACCTTCCACACCGGTGGTGTCGCGGGTGAGGACATCACCCAGGGTCTGCCGCGTGTCCAGGAGATCTTCGAGGCCCGCGTTCCCAAGGGCAAGGCGCCCATCGCCGACACCCCGGGACGCATCCGCATCGAGGACGGCGAGCGTTCGCGCAAGATCGTCGTGATCCCGGACGACGGCTCCGACGAGATCGTGTACGACAAGATCTCGAAGCGGGTCAAGCTGCGGGCGCACGACGGCGACCACGTCAACGTCGGCGAGAAGCTCACCGAGGGCACCATCGATCCGCACGAGCTGCTGCGCATCATGGGCCCGCGCGCGGTCCAGGTCCACCTGACCAGTGAGGTCCAGGAGGTCTACCGCTCGCAGGGTGTGCTCATCCACGACAAGCACATCGAGATCATCATCCGCCAGATGCTCAAGCGGGTGACGGTCATCGACTCCGGCGCGACCGAGTTCCTGCCGGGCGTGCTGGTCGACCGGGCGCTCTTCGAGTCGGAGAACCGCCGGCTCGTCGGCGAGGGTGGCGAGCCTGCCGCCGGTCGCCCGGTGCTGATGGGTATCACGAAGGCGTCGCTCGCGACCGACTCGTGGCTCTCCGCGGCCTCCTTCCAGGAGACCACCCGGGTGCTCACCGACGCTGCGATCAACTCGCGCAGCGACTCGCTGGTGGGCCTCAAGGAGAACGTCATCATCGGTAAGCTCATCCCGGCCGGTACCGGTATCTCCAAGTACCGCAACATCCGGGTCGAGCCGACCGAGGAGGCCAAGGCGAAGGTGTACTCGATGACCGGGTACCCGGAGACCGACTACGGCTTCGGGCCGGCCAGCGGGCAGGCTGTGCCGCTGGACGACTTCGACTTCGGGTCGTACCGCTAAGGATTGACGACGATGGGGCGGTCGCGCATGGCGCGGCCGCCCCATCGGTGTTCCTAGAATGGGCCGGGTGACCGTTCCTGTCGTGCCTGCCCGCCACCCGCTGGACCCGGAGCCGGTGCCCGCCACGAAATCGCGGGCGGTCTTCGCGCTGGGCCTTGTCGGGTTGCTCACCGGACCGTTCGTCGGCGGTGTCATTCCGGCCACCCTGGCACTGCTGCTGGCCCGTCAGAGCCACCGTGAGGCGTACACGGCCGGCGGCTACCTCACCGGTACGGCGTGGATCCGGCGCGGCCGGCGGCTCGCCTGGGCGGGTCTGGTGCTGGCGCTCACCTCCCTGGTGGTAGCCGTGATCGTCGGTCTGCTGCATCTGGCCGCGGCGCCCGGCGGCCAGGACTTCGCGCCCGGCACCGACTGACCGCGGCCGGTTGCGGCGCCTCGGGCGGGATGCGGCCCGGCGCGTACGGGTGACATGCTTTGGCCATGACCCAGCCGCCGCAGTCGTTCTACGGCCCGCCACCGCAGCCCTTCCACGGCCCGCCTCCGGTGGCGCCGCCCGCCGCGGGCTGGGAGCTGGAACGGGTGGACGCGGTCGGCGGTACCGGGTTCGGTCTGGCGCAGCTGCGTGTCGTGCCGATCACCTCGGGTCCGGCGATCGGTTCGCTGGCTGCCGGCATCGGTGCGATCTTGGTCTCGGTGGTGGCGATCTGCTTCGGCGCGCTCGGCGCCAGCGAGGGCTGGGGCCCCTGGGTGGGCGGCGCGTTCACGCTGCTCAGCGTCCTGGCCGGCGGGGGAGCGGTGGCCGCCGGGATGATCGCCCTGCGGCAGATCCGCAGGTCCGGGCAGCCCGGCCGGGTTCGCTTCACCGGCCGCGGGGTGGCGATCTCCGGCATCGTCTGCGGGGCGTCCGGCGCGGGAATAGGACTGCTCGGTTTGTTGCTGGGACTGATGTTGCAGATGTCCTGAACGGCCGGGCACCGGCCCTGCGGATCATGTGATGGCCATCGCGCGCCGGGGGTGCGCGCGCTGGATCCGGCACCGCGGCGATGCCGCGCCGGAGCACCCGGTACACTGGTATACGGAGATGTCCATCGTGGGAGCCTGATCTGATTTTGACCTGGGTGCCCAAGGTGGGTAATCTTTCCCTTCGTGCCCGGGCTCGCCCGGGCAACTCGTGCGTGCACCCGAATCGGAACGTACGACGGGTTTGCAGCACGACGGGCGGAGCTCGGTGAGAGTTGCCGTCCCGACAAAGACAAGACCCGGTGCGCGTGGGTAACACGCGCGGCGGGACCGTGAGCCGGACGACACGCCCGACCGCGGGTGCCGGACTCGTCCACCTGGGCGGGCCGGCACACAGAGGCAGAAACACTCGGTGCGGCCGTATAACAGGAACGGCCGAAGGGAGCGGAGAAACCCGGTGCCCACGATCCAGCAGCTGGTCCGCAAGGGCCGCCAGGCGAAGACGAGCAAGACGAAGACGCCGGCGCTGAAGGGAAGTCCTCAGCGGCGCGGCGTGTGCACGCGCGTGTACACCACTACCCCCAAGAAGCCGAACTCTGCGCTGCGCAAGGTCGCTCGTGTGAAGCTGAGCAGCCAGATCGAGGTCACGGCGTACATCCCGGGCGTCGGTCACAACCTGCAGGAGCACTCCATCGTGCTCGTGCGTGGCGGCCGTGTTAAGGACCTTCCGGGCGTCCGTTACAAGATCGTCCGTGGTTCGCTGGACACCCAGGGTGTCCGCAACCGCAAGCAGGCCCGCAGCCGTTACGGCGCGAAGAAGGAGAAGAGCTGATATGCCGCGTAAGGGACCCGCTCCGCGCCACCCTGTGGTCGCAGACCCGGTGTACAACTCCCCGCTGGTGACTCAGCTGGTCAACAAGATCCTGGTCGGCGGCAAGCGTCAGCTCGCCGAGCGCATCGTGTACGGCGCCCTCGAGGGTGCCCGCGACAAGAGCGGTGGCACCGACCCGGTGGTCATCCTCAAGCGCGCGATGGACAACGTGAAGCCGACCCTCGAGGTCCGCAGCCGCCGCGTCGGTGGCGCGACCTACCAGGTCCCGGTCGAGGTCCGCACCCCGCGTCAGACCACGCTCGGCCTGCGCTGGCTCGTCCAGTACTCCAAGGCCCGTCGTGAGAAGACCATGATCGAGCGCCTGCAGAACGAGCTCCTCGACGCCAGCAACGGCCTCGGTGCCGCAGTCAAGCGTCGCGAGGACACCCACAAGATGGCGGAGTCCAACAAGGCCTTCGCGCACTACCGCTGGTAAGACCCTGCTGAGGCCCGGCCACTCGCCGGGCCATGGCAGTCGTACCGGTCCACGAGACGACGACGAAGAAAAGTAGGGATGGAAGTGGCCGCCGCAGACGCGCTCGCCAATGTTCGCAACATCGGCATCATGGCGCACATCGACGCTGGTAAGACCACGACGACCGAGCGAATCCTGTTCTACACCGGCATCACGTACAAGATCGGTGAGGTCCACGAGGGCGCCGCCGTCATGGACTGGATGGAGCAGGAGCAGGAACGCGGTATCACCATCACTTCCGCCGCCACCAAGTGCGAGTGGAAGGGTCACACGATCCAGATCATCGACACGCCCGGCCACGTCGACTTCACGGTCGAGGTCGAGCGGTCGCTGCGTGTGCTCGACGGTGCGGTGGCGGTCTACGACGGCGTTGCCGGCGTCGAGCCGCAGACCGAGAACGTCTGGCGGCAGGCGGACAAGTACAACGTCCCCCGGATGTGCTTCGTCAACAAGCTCGACCGGACCGGTGCCGACTTCTTCCGCTGCGTGCAGATGATGATCGACCGGCTGAACGCCACCCCGCTGGTTCTTCAGATCCCGATCGGGCTCGAGGGCGACCACATCGGCGTCGTCGACCTGATCAACATGCAGGCGCTCACCTGGCGCGGGGAGACCCAGAAGGGTGAGGACTACGCGATCGAGGAGATCCCGGCCGACCTGGCCGACTCCGCGGCCGAGTGGCGCGAGAAGCTCATCGAGACCCTCGCCGACGTCGACGACGCCGTGATGGAGAAGTACCTCGAGGGCGAGGAGGTGTCGGTCGAGGAGATGAAGGCCGCCATCCGCCGCGCCACGATCGCCAGCAAGGCCAACCCGGTGCTCTGCGGCTCGGCGTTCAAGAACAAGGGTGTGCAGCCGATGCTGGACGCCGTTGTGGACTTCCTGCCGTCGCCGCTGGACATCCCGGCCATCGAGGGCACCGCGACCGACGGCGAGACGCCGCTGCTGCGCAAGCCGTCGAACGACGAGCCCTTCTCGGCCCTGGCCTTCAAGATCCAGACCGACAAGCACCTCGGCAAGCTGACCTACGTCCGGGTCTACTCCGGCACGCTCGAGACCGGTACCCAGGTGATCAACTCCACCAAGGACCGCAAGGAGCGCATCGGCAAGATCTACCAGATGCACGCGAACAAGCGTGAGGAGCGCACCACCGCGCAGGCCGGCGACATCATCGCCGTCCAGGGTCTGAAGCAGACCACCACCGGTGACACGCTCTGCGACCCGGCCAAGCCGGTCATCCTGGAGTCGATGACGTTCCCGGAGCCGGTCATCCAGGTCGCCATCGAGCCGAAGACCAAGTCGGACCAGGAGAAGCTGGGCACCGCTATCCAGCGTCTCGCCGAGGAGGACCCGACCTTCCGCGTCTTCAACGACGAGGAGACCGGGCAGACCATCATCGCCGGCATGGGCGAGCTGCACCTCGACATCCTCGTGGACCGCATGCGGCGCGAGTTCAACGTCGAGGCGAACATCGGCAAGCCGCAGGTGGCGTACCGCGAGACCATCCGCGGCACGGTCGAGAAGCTCGACTACGTCCACAAGAAGCAGACCGGTGGCTCCGGCCAGTACGCGAAGGTCATCGTCCGGGTGGAGCCGCTGACGCTCGACGCGGACGGCCCGACCTACGAGTTCGTGAACGCCGTCACCGGTGGTCGCGTGCCGAAGGAGTTCATCCCGTCGGTCGACGCCGGTGCGCAGGACTCGCTCCAGTACGGCGTTCTCGCCGGCTACCCGCTGGTGGGTGTCAAGTTCACGCTGCTCGACGGTCAGTACCACGAGGTTGACTCGTCCGAGATGGCGTTCAAGATCGCCGGCTCCATGGCAATGAAGGAAGCGGCCCGCAAGGCCGACCCGGCACTGCTGGAGCCGATGATGTCCGTCGAGGTCACCACGCCCGAGGACAACATGGGTGACGTGATCGGCGACCTCAACTCCCGTCGTGGCATGATCCAGTCGATGGAGGAGCGTCACGGCGCCCGCGTCGTCAAGGCTCTGGTGCCGCTCTCGGAGATGTTCGGCTATGTCGGCGACCTTCGGTCGAAGACTGCCGGCCGGGCAAGCTACAGCATGCAGTTCGACTCCTACGCCGAGGTTCCTGGGAACGTGGCAAAGGAGATCATCGCCAAGGCTACGGGCGCTTAATCCCCCGCCGGACGCGTTGAGGCACGTGCGGTCCGTCGAGGACCGCACGTGCACGAGCAGTCGACAGAGTCCTGAGCGCCTTATCGGCGTGCCGGGCGAAAAGTAATGATCAGTCCACAGGAGGACACCAGTGGCGAAGGCGAAGTTCGAGCGGACTAAGCCGCACGTCAACATCGGCACCATTGGTCACATCGACCACGGTAAGACGACGCTGACTGCGGCCATCACGAAGGTCCTGCACGACGAGTACCCGGACCTGAACCCCTACACGCCGTTCGACGAGATCGACAAGGCGCCGGAGGAGAAGGCCCGCGGCATCACGATCTCGATCGCGCACGTCGAGTACCAGACCGCGTCGCGTCACTACGCGCACGTGGACTGCCCCGGCCACGCCGACTACATCAAGAACATGATCACCGGTGCCGCTCAGATGGACGGCGCGATCCTGGTCGTGGCCGCCACCGACGGCCCGATGCCGCAGACCAAGGAGCACGTGCTCCTGGCCCGCCAGGTCGGCGTTCCGTACATCGTCGTCGCCCTGAACAAGAGCGACATGGTCGAGGACGAGGAGCTCCTGGAGCTCGTCGAGCTCGAGGTCCGCGAGCTGCTCAGCACCTACGAGTTCCCGGGCGACGACCTGCCGGTCGTGCGCGTGTCGGCGCTCAAGGCGCTCGAGGGCGACCCGGAGTGGACCGGCAAGCTCATGGAGCTGATGAACGCGGTCGACACCGCGATCCCGCAGCCCGAGCGTGAGACCGAGAAGCCGTTCCTCATGCCGATCGAGGACGTCTTCACGATCACCGGCCGTGGCACCGTGGTGACCGGTCGCGCCGAGCGTGGCATCCTCAAGCCGAACGAGGAGGTCGAGATCGTGGGTATCCGCGAGAAGTCGACCAAGACCGTTTGCACCGGCATCGAGATGTTCCGCAAGCTGCTCGACGAGGCCCGCGCGGGTGAGAACGTCGGCCTGCTGCTCCGCGGCATCAAGCGCGAGGACGTCGAGCGCGGCATGGTCGTCGTGAAGCCGGGCACCTCTACTCCGCACACGGAGTTCGAGGGCCAGGTCTACATCCTCTCGAAGGAGGAGGGTGGCCGGCACACCCCGTTCTTCCAGAACTACCGGCCGCAGTTCTACTTCCGCACCACGGACGTCACCGGCGTCGTCACGCTGCCCGAGGGCACCGAGATGGTCATGCCCGGCGACTCCACCTCCATGTCCGTGAAGCTGATCCAGCCGATCGCCATGGAGCAGGGCCTGAAGTTCGCGATCCGTGAGGGTGGCCGCACCGTCGGCGCCGGCACGGTCACGAAGATCAACGTCTAATTGGCGGTTTGTTCACGGCGATGAGCCCTGAACGACCCTCATGGTGACCCCGATTAGCATTGCTGGCGAGAATCCGGCATACTAGTCAGGTTGCGTCCGCGCGGGGTGGGTAGCTGTCCGAGTCAAGACCGCTCGACAGTTGCCCACCCTCGCCGGGTGTCCGGGTGTGGTTCGTTTGCCGCCCGACACCCTAGATCCCCGTGATCGATCCGCTTCAGGCAACTGAGGCGGAGTCAGAGTGCCCAGCATTCTGAGGCAAGGCGCGACACGCCCGACCGCGGGGGTCGGACAACGCAGGATCAACGGTCCTGCGGGCATGCGGAGGCCACCCGCTTCCGCACGTAGCGGCATCGAGAGAAGGAAACAGAAGCCACCATGGCGGGACAGAAGATCCGCATCCGGCTCAAGGCCTATGACCACGAGGTCGTCGACTCCTCGGCACGGAAGATCGTCGAGACTGTGACGCGTACCGGGGCGCAGGTCGCGGGACCGGTGCCGCTGCCCACGGAGATCAACCGTTTCTGCGTGATCCGTTCGCCGCACAAGTACAAGGACTCGCGCGAGCACTTCGAGATGCGCACGCACAAGCGGCTGATCGACATCATCGACCCGACTCCGAAGACGGTCGACTCGCTCATGCGCCTCGACCTGCCGGCTGGCGTCGACATCGAGATCAAGCTGTAGGGATCCGGACAAATGGACAGGCAAGTAAAGGGGATCCTGGGCGCCAAGCTCGGCATGACCCAGGTCTGGGACAACAACAAGGTCGTCCCGGTGACCGTGGTGCAGGCCGGCCCGTGCGTCGTGACCCAGGTCCGCACCGATGAGAAGGACGGCTACTCCGCTGTCCAGCTGGCATACGGCTCGATCGACCCGCGCAAGGTCAACAAGCCTGAGGCCGGCCACTACGCCAAGGCCGGTGTGTCGCCGCGCCGCCACATCGTCGAGCTGCGCACCACCGACGCCGGCGAGTACGAGCTCGGCCAGGAAGTGACTGTCGACGGCTTCGCCGTCGGCGCGTCCATCGACGTCACCGGCAAGACCCGCGGTAAGGGCTACGCCGGTGTCATGAAGCGTCACGGCTTCCACGGTCTGCGTGCCAGCCACGGTGTCGAGCGCAAGCACCGCTCGCCCGGCTCGATCGGCGCCTGCGCGACCCCCGGCCGCGTCTTCAAGGGCGTCCGGATGGCCGGTCGCATGGGTGGCCAGCGCTTCACCGTGCAGAACCTGACCATCCAGGCGGTCGACAACGAGCGCAACCTGATCCTGGTCAAGGGTGCTGTGCCCGGTCCCAAGGGCGCGCTGATCCTGGTCCGTACCGCAGCGAAGAAGGGCGGTGCCAAGTGAGCTCGGTTGACGTGATCAACGCTGAGGGCAACAAGGCCGGCTCGGTCGATCTGCCGGGCAACGTCTTCGACGTCCAGGCGAACATCCCGCTGATGCACCAGGTCGTCGTGGCGCAGCTCGCCGCGGCCCGCCAGGGCACGGCGAAGGCCAAGACGCGTGGCGAGGTCGCCGGTGGCGGCAAGAAGCCGTACAAGCAGAAGGGCACCGGTCGCGCCCGTCAGGGCTCGATCCGCGCGCCGCAGTTCACCGGTGGTGGCGTCGTGCACGGCCCCGTGCCGCGCGACTACAGCCAGCGGACCCCGAAGAAGATGAAGGCTGCCGCTCTGCGTGGCGCCCTCTCCGACCGGGCCCGGGACGGCCGCGTGTTCGTCGTCGAGGCCTTCGTCACCGGCGAGACGCCGTCGACCAAGGCCGCCGTCGCGACGCTGCGCAAGGTCGCCCAGACGACCAAGGTTCTCGTCGTCCTGGACAGCCAGGACGAGCTGAACTGGGTCTCGCTGCGTAACGAGCCGACGGTGCACCTCATCGAGGCCGGCCAGCTGAACACCTACGACGTGCTTGTCGCGGACGAGGTCGTGTTCACGAAGGCCGCGCTCGACGAGTTCCTGGGCGGTTCCGCCGAGACGTCCGAGGAGGGCGACAAGTGAGCACGATCGCCGACCCGCGCGACATCATCGTCGCCCCGGTGGTCTCCGAGAAGAGCTACAGCGTTCTCGACCAGAACTGGTACACGTTCCTCGTCCACCCGGACGCGAACAAGACCCAGATCAAGATCGCGATCCAGCAGATCTTCAACGTCCGCGTGCTGTCCGTGAACACCGCGAACCGTGAGGGCAAGCGCAAGCGCACCCGCACCGGTTGGGGTCAGCGCAAGGCCACCAAGCGCGCGATGGTGAAGCTGGCTGACGGTGACCGCATCGAGGCCTTCGGCGGCCCGGTCAGCTAAGGGGTTCATGAATCATGGCTATCCGTAAGTACAAGCCGACCACGCCGGGCCGTCGCGGCTCGAGCGTCGCCGACTTCGCTGAGATCACCCGGTCGACGCCGGAGAAGTCTCTGCTGGTCCCGCTGCCCAAGAAGGGCGGCCGCAACGTTCACGGCCGGATCACCACCCGGCACCAGGGCGGCGGCCACAAGCGGCAGTACCGGCTGATCGACTTCAAGCGGAACGACAAGGACGGCGTGCCGGCCAAGGTCGCTCACATCGAGTACGACCCCAACCGCACCGCTCGCATCGCGCTGCTCCACTACGCCGATGGCGAGAAGCGCTACATCGTGGCGCCGAAGGACCTCAAGCAGGGTGACCGGGTGGAGTCGGGCGTTGGCGCCGACATCAAGCCCGGCAACAACCTGCCGCTGCGCAACATCCCGGTCGGTACGACGGTCCACAACGTGGAGCTTCGTCCCGGCGGTGGCGCCAAGCTGGCCCGTTCGGCCGGCGTCGGCATCCAGCTGCTCGGCCGTGAGGATGTGTACGCCACGCTGCGTATGCCCTCCGGCGAGATCCGTCGCGTCGACGTGCGCTGCCGCGCCACCGTCGGCGAGATCGGCAACGCCGACCAGTCGAACATCAACTGGGGCAAGGCTGGTCGTATGCGGTGGAAGGGCAAGCGCCCGACCGTCCGTGGTGTCGCCATGAACCCTGTCGACCACCCGCACGGTGGTGGTGAGGGTAAGACCTCGGGTGGTCGCCACCCGGTGAACCCGGCGGGTAAGCCTGAGGGCCGTACCCGTCGCAAGGGCCAGCCGAGCGACAAGCTGATTGTTCGCCGCCGCTACGCCACCCGCAAGCGCGGGTAACGGGAGTAGAAGATGCCTCGCAGCCTGAAGAAGGGCCCGTTCGTCGACGACCACCTCCTCAAGAAGGTGGAAGTCCAGAACGAGAAGAACTCGAAGAACGTCATCAAGACCTGGTCGCGACGCTCGACGATCATTCCCGACATGCTCGGGCACACGATCGCCGTGCACGACGGGCGCAAGCACGTCCCGGTGTTCGTCACCGAGGCCATGGTCGGGCACAAGCTGGGCGAGTTCGCTCTGACCCGTACGTTCAAGGGTCACGAGAAGGACGACCGCAAGAGCCGTCGTCGCTAAGCAGATACACGGATTAGAGGATCAAGGAGCTACAGCGATGCCAGTCAAGGGCGACGCTCCGGTGCTTCCGGGCGCGCGGGCGGTTGCGCGACACGTGCGCATCTCGCCGAACAAGGCGCGCCGGGTGATCAACCTCGTCCGCGGTCTGCCCGCGAAGGAGGCGCTCACTGTCCTGCAGTTCGCACCGCAGGCCGCCAGCGAGCAGGTTTACAAGGTGCTCGCCAGCGCCATCGCGAACGCGGAGAACAACGAGCGGCTCGACCCCGACGCCCTCCTCGTGAGTGAGGCGTTCGTCGACGAGGGTCCGACGCTCAAGCGGTTCCGGCCGCGGGCGCAGGGCCGGGCGTACCGGATCCGCAAGCGCACCTGTCACATCACCATCGCGGTCGAGGCGGTCCAGGCGACCCGCCCGGCGAAGAAGGCCACGGCGCAGAAGGCTGACAAGCCGGCTGAGCCGCAGGCTGCCGAGTCCCAGAGCACGGAGGGTGCCGAGTAATGGGTCAGAAGGTTCACCCCACCGGGTTCCGCCTCGGCATCTCCACCGACTGGAAGAGCCGTTGGTTCGCGGACAAGCTCTACAAGGACTACATCGGCGAGGACGTCAAGATCCGCCGCATGATGTCCAAGGGCCTCGAGCGCGCCGGCATTTCCAAGGTGGACATCGAGCGGACCCGCGACCGGGTTCGGGTCGACATCCACACCGCCCGGCCGGGCATCGTCATCGGCCGTAAGGGTGCGGAGGCCGACCGGATCCGTGGCGAGCTCGAGAAGCTCACCGGCAAGCAGGTCCAGCTGAACATCCTCGAGGTCAAGAGCCCCGAGTCGGACGCTCAGCTCGTGGCGCAGGGCGTCGCCGAGCAGCTGTCCAGCCGGGTCAGCTTCCGCCGGGCGATGCGCAAGGCCATGCAGTCGGCCATGAAGAACCCGATCTGCAAGGGCATCCGGGTGCAGGTCTCCGGCCGCCTCGGTGGCGCGGAGATGAGCCGCACGGAGTTCTACCGTGAGGGTCGCGTCCCGCTGCACACGCTTCGCGCCAACATCGAGTACGGCTTCTTCGAGGCCCGTACCACGTTCGGCCGGATCGGCGTGAAGGTCTGGATCTACAAGGGCGACGCCGTTCCGGGTCGCGAGGTCGCCACCGAGGCGCCCGCGCGTCCGCGCCGGGACCGCGCCGACCGTCCCGAGCGTCCGCGTCGTGGCCGTTCCGGTTCGTCCGGCACGACCGCGGGTGGCACCGAGGCCGGCCGCGCTGCGGCTGCCCAGGCCAAGGCCGACACCCCGACTGGCGAGTCGGTGAGCGACGCGGCTGTCGCCGCGGCGCCGGCGACCGCCGAAACGCAGCAGGAGGGCTGACACATGCTGATGCCGCGTAAGCCCCCGAAGGGCTTCCGCAAGCCGCACCACCCGGACCGCAGTGGCGCGTCCAAGGGCGGCAACCGGGTCGTCTTCGGTGAGTTCGGTATTCAGGCGCTGGAGCCGGCGTACGTGACCAACCGGCAGATCGAGTCGGCGCGTATCGCGATGACCCGCCACATCAAGCGTGGTGGCAAGGTCTGGATCTCGATCTTCCCGGACCAGGCGCTGACCAAGAAGCCGGCCGAGACCCGCATGGGTTCCGGTAAGGGTTCTCCCGAGTGGTGGGTGGCGAACGTCAAGCCGGGACGCATTCTCTTCGAGATGTCGTTCCCGAACGAGACGGTCGCGCGTGAGGCGATGCGCCGCGCGATCCACAAGCTCCCGATGAAGTGCCGCATCGTGACGCGCGAAGTGGGTGAAAGCTGATGGCAGCGGGCGTTAAGGCAACCGAGCTGCGCGAACTCTCCGACGAGGAGCTGGTTTCGCGGGTGCAGGAGGCCAAGGCGGAGCTGTTCAACCTTCGCGTGCAGCGCGCGACCGGCCAGCTCGACAATCACCGTCGGCTGCAGGTCGTCCGCAAGGACATCGCGAAGATCTACACGATCATGCGTGAGCGCGAGCTGGGGCTCTCGGTTGCGCCGGATGAGGTGACAGCATGAGTGAGAACACTGCCGCCGCACCGCGCGCCCAGCGCAAGGTGCGCGAAGGCCTCGTGGTCAGCGACAAGATGGACAAGACCGTCGTCGTCGAGGTCGAGGACCGGGTCAAGCACGCGCTGTACGGCAAGGTCATCCGTCGTACCCGCAAGCTGAAGGTGCACGACGAGCAGAACTCGGCGGGCATCGGCGACCGGGTCCTGATGATGGAGACCCGGCCGCTCTCCGCCACCAAGCGGTGGCGGATCGTGGAGATCCTCGAAAAGGCCAAGTGAGTGCGCTGGGCCGGCCCGCGGGCCGGCCCAGCGGCCCGTCAACCACCCCGCCGACCGCCCAGATGCGGACTGAAGGCTAGGGTGAAAGTTCCGCCAAGCTTCGGGTGAAGGTTCCCGGAGAACTGGCAGACATAGGAGACAGACGTGATCCAGCAGGAGTCGCGACTGCGTGTCGCCGACAACACGGGTGCCCGGGAGATCCTGTGCATCCGCGTACTCGGGGGCTCCGGTCGCCGTTACGCGAGCATCGGCGACGTCATCGTGGCCACGGTCAAGGACGCCATCCCCGGTGCCGGTGTGAAGAAGGGTGACGTCGTCAAGGCGGTCATCGTCCGCACGGCCAAGGAGAAGCGGCGCCCGGACGGCTCGTACATCCGCTTCGACGAGAACGCCGCCGTCATCATCAAGGACGGCGGGGACCCCCGCGGCACCCGCATCTTCGGCCCGGTCGGGCGCGAACTGCGCGACAAGCGTTTCATGAAGATCATCAGCCTGGCGCCGGAGGTGCTCTGACCGTGAAGATCAAGAAGGGCGACACGGTCGTCGTCATCGCCGGCAAGGACAAGGGTGCCAAGGGCAAGGTCATTGCGGCCTTCCCGCGGCAGGACAAGGTCCTGGTCGAGGGCGTCAACCGGATCAAGAAGCACGAGCGCATCCGCACCAACCAGCGGGGCTCGAAGACCGGCGGCATCGTCACTCAGGAAGCCCCGGTTCACATCTCGAACGTGCAGGTGCTGGACGACCAGGGCAAGCCGACGCGGATCGGCTACCGGATCGACGAGAACGGCAACAAGGTCCGCATCGCGCGTACGACCGGTAAGGAACTCTGATGACTGCCGCCACCGAGACCACCACGCTGCCGCGCCTCAAGCAGAAGTACCGCTCCGAGGTCGCGCCGGCCATCAACGAGCAGTTCTCGTACGCGAACCCCATGCAGATCCCCGGCCTGGTCAAGGTCGTCGTGAACATGGGTGTCGGCGAGGCTGCGCGTGACGCCAAGCTGATCGACGGTGCGGTGCGTGACCTGACCACCATCACCGGTCAGAAGCCGCTCGTCCGCCGGGCGACCAAGTCGATCGCGCAGTTCAAGCTGCGCGAGGGCATGCCGATCGGCGCGAAGGTCACCCTTCGTGGCGACCGGATGTGGGAGTTCCTGGACCGGCTGCTCTCGATCGCGCTGCCGCGTATCCGTGACTTCCGCGGCCTCGACGGCCGGAAGCTCGACGGTCACGGCAACTACACCTTCGGCCTGACCGAGCAGTCCGTGTTCCACGAGATCGACCAGGACCGGATCGATCGTCCGCGGGGCATGGACATCACGGTGGTCACCACCGCCAAGACCGACGACGAGGGCCGGGCGCTGCTCAAGCTCCTGGGCTTCCCGTTCAAGGAGAACTGAGCATGGCGAAGAAGGCGCTGATCATCAAGGCTGCCGCAAAGCCGAAGTTCGCTGTGCGTGCGTACACCCGCTGCCAGCGCTGCGGCCGGCCGCACTCGGTGTACCGCAAGTTCGGCCTCTGCCGGGTCTGCATCCGGGAGATGGCCCACCGCGGCGAGCTCCCCGGCGTGTCCAAGGCCAGCTGGTAACCCATCCAACCGGCCCCGCCCACCGCTCGTCAGCGGAGTAGAGGCTGGGTTTGTGCAATACCGCTTCGCCGTAGGCCCGCCAGCGGGAACCCCGGCGAGAAAGGTTGACGAATACCCATGACGATGACGGACCCGATCGCAGACATGCTCACGCGTCTGCGTAACGCCAACCAGGCGTACCACGACAAGGTGACGATGCCCTACTCGAAGATCAAGGCGAACATCGCCGAGGTCCTCAAGGCCGAGGGTTACATCGCATCGTGGTCGGCTGAAGAGCCCGAGGAGGGCGCGGTCGGCAAGCGTCTGGTCGTTGAGCTCAAGTACGGCCAGAACCGTGAGCGCAGCCTCGCCGGCATCAAGCGCGTCTCGAAGCCCGGTCTGCGCGTTTACGCCAAGTCCGACGAGCTTCCCCGCGTGCTCGGCGGTCTTGGTGTCGCGATCATTTCGACGTCCCAGGGACTGCTGACCGACAAGCAGGCCCGCAAGCGGAGCGTTGGCGGGGAAGTCCTCGCCTTCGTCTGGTAACTGGAGACTTTGACATGTCGCGAATCGGACGTAAGTCGATCCCGGTGCCGGCCGGTGTCGACGTCACCATCAAGGGGCAGACCATCACGGTCAAGGGCCCCAAGGGCGAGCTGTCGCACACCGTCGCCGAGCCCATCACGGTCTCGCAGGACGGCGGAGAGCTGCACGTCAACCGCCCCAACGACGAGCGCAAGGCCAAGGAGCTCCACGGCCTCTCGCGTACCCTCGTCGCCAACATGATCGTCGGTGTCACCGAGGGTTACAAGAAGACCCTCGAGATCAACGGCACCGGTTACCGTGTGACCGCCAAGGGCAAGGACCTGGAGTTCGCTCTGGGCTTCTCGCACCCGGTGAACATCGTGCCGCCGGCCGGCATCACCTTCTCGGTGGAGAAGCCGACGCAGTTCACCGTCACCGGTATCGACAAGCAGCTGGTCGGCGAGGTCGCTGCGAACATCCGCAAGATCCGCCCGCCGGAGCCCTACAAGGGCAAGGGCGTCAAGTACCAGGGCGAGGTCATCCGCCGCAAGGCTGGAAAGGCAGGTAAGAAGTGACCGCCACGCTGCTCAAGCGCCGCAACGGCGGCGGGGTTGCCGCCGCGCGTGCCGTTGGCAAGGCGCGTCGGCACTTCCGGGTCCGCAAGAACGTGCGTGGCACGGCCGAGCGTCCCCGCCTGGTCGTCACCCGGTCGACGCGGCACATCAGCGCCCAGATCATCGACGACCTCAAGGGCCACACGGTCGCTTCCGCCTCGACGCTGGACAGCTCGATCCGTGGCGGCGAGGGCGACAAGAGCGCCCTGGCCGGCAAGGTCGGCGCGCTCCTGGCCGAGCGGGCCAAGGCCGCGGGCATTTCCAAGGTCGTCTTCGACCGCGGTGGCAACAAGTACGCGGGCCGGATTGCCGCGCTTGCGGACGCCGCCCGCGAAGCCGGACTCGAGTTCTAGGAGGAATTGACCAATGCCTGGTCAGCAGCGCCGAGGCGGCGGGTCCGGCGGTAACACCGAGGGTGGCAACCGCCGGGACAACCGCCGCGAGGGCGGCCGCGGCAACGCGCCCGTCGAGAAGACCCCGCACCTCGAGCGGGTCGTCGCGATCAACCGTGTCGCGAAGGTCGTCAAGGGTGGTCGTCGCTTCAGCTTCACCGCCCTGGTGATCGTCGGCGACGGTGACGGCACCGTCGGTATCGGCTACGGAAAGGCCAAGGAGGTGCCCGCGGCGATCGCCAAGGGCGTCGAGGAGGCCAAGAAGCACTTCTTCAAGGTTCCGCGTATCGGTGCGACCATCCCGCACCCGATCACGGGCGAGGCTGCCGCGGGTGTCGTCCTGCTCAAGCCGGCTTCCGCTGGTACCGGTGTTATCGCCGGTGGCCCGGTGCGTGCCGTGCTCGAGTGCGCGGGCATCCACGACATCCTGTCGAAGAGCCTCGGCTCGTCGAATCCGATCAACATCGTGCACGCGACCGTGGCCGCTCTGAAGGGCCTCGAGTCGCCGGAGATGGTCGCGGCCCGCCGCGGTCTCCCCGTCGAGGACGTGGCGCCGGCTGCGATGCTGGCGGCGCGTGCGGAAGCGGCGGTGCGCTGATGGCACGCTTGAAGGTCACCCAGGTCCGGTCCGGTATCGGCCGTAAGCAGAACCAGCGGGACTCCCTGCGGTCGCTCGGCCTCAAGCGGATCAATGACGTGGTGGTCAAGGAGGACCGTCCCGAGATTCGGGGCATGATCTTCGCCGTGAGCCACCTCGTGAGTGTTGAGGAGGTCGAGTAATGGCGATCAAGGTCCACCACCTGCGCCCGGCGCCCGGAGCCAAGACCGCTAAGACCCGTGTGGGTCGCGGTGAGGGCTCCAAGGGCAAGACCGCCGGTCGCGGTACCAAGGGCACCGGAGCCCGTAAGAACGTCTCGGCCGCGTTCGAGGGTGGGCAGATGCCCATCCACATGCGCCTGCCGAAGATGAAGGGCCTCCGGAACAAGCCGCGCAACAAGGTCGTCTTCCAGGTCGTGAACCTGGACCGCCTCGCCGAGCTGTTCCCGAACGGTGGCGAGGTCGGCCCGGCCGAGCTCGTCCAGGCCGGAGCGGTCCGCAAGGGCCAGCCGGTCAAGGTCCTCGGCTCGGGCGAGCTGGGCGGTGTGTCGCTGACGGTGTCGGCGCACGCGTTCAGCGAGTCCGCCAAGGAGAAGATCGCTGCTGCCGGTGGCTCCGTCACCGAGCTGTAGCTCGTGAGAACGGCGAAAGGCCGTGGCACCGGATCCGTCCGGGCCACGGCCTTTCGCCGTTTCCGGGCCCGCTGGCCGGCGTCGGATGGTACGGAAATGGCCCTGTGCGCCGCGTGAGGCGGCGAGCGCGCTCGGAAAGCCCCTGGGCGCAAGCGGCCGGATCGGCGCCGTCAGGGACGGGCTGAGGCGGGTTCGCTGCCGTATGGTGGGTACCGGCGCGGGACGGGTGACCGGCCGAGCACCGCACGGCTTGCCGGGGTTCGAAGCAACCGGTTCGACCACGAAGCCGGACAGTTGTGTTGTACTGGGGCATCGGACGAGTGCGACGCCGGTGGTTGAGTTCTCGGCGTTGCTGATACAGTGCTCCGCTGGCGGCCTCTATGGCTGCCCAATGATGTGTGCCCGAACTTCCGGGATACTGCAACCCAGAGTGTGGCGACCACGCAGGAGGATCAGTTGTTGTCCGCCTTCTCTAGCGCGCTTCGGACGCCTGACCTGCGGAAGAAGCTACTCTTCACGGTAGCGATTATCGCGATCTACCGTCTCGGTGCCACATTGCCCAGCCCCGGTGTGTCCTACGCCAACGTGAAGGCATGTCTTGCCCTCACCGAGTCGGCGAACAACGGCGTGCTGAACCTGTTGAACCTCTTCTCCGGCGGTGCGCTGCTCCAGCTCTCCGTTTTCGCGCTGGGCATCATGCCGTACATCACGGCGTCGATCATCCTGCAGCTGCTCACCGTGGTCATCCCGCGGCTCGAACAGCTTCGCAAGGAGGGCCAGTCCGGCCAGGCGAAGATCACCCAGTACACCCGCTACCTGACCCTGGGCCTCGCGGTCCTGCAGGCCTCCGCGTTCGTCGCGCTGGCCCGGACCGGTCAGCTGTTCGGCAACGTCTGCGACCAGGACAACCCGGCATACCAGATCATCCCGGAGAACACCGGGATTCCGGTGTGGCTGACGCTGACCATCCTGGTGATGACGATGACCGCCGGCACCGGCGTGGTCATGTGGCTCGGCGAGCTGATCACCGACCGCGGCGTTGGCAACGGCATGTCGGTCCTGATCTTCACCTCGATCGCGGCCCGCCTCCCCGGCGAGGGCTGGACGATCAAGACCACGAGCGGCACCGGCAAGTTCCTGCTGGTGATCGGCCTGGTCCTGGTCATCATCGCGCTTGTCGTCTTCATCGAGCAGGCGCAGCGCCGGATCCCGGTGCAGTACGCGAAGCGGATGATCGGCCGGCGGATGTACGGCGGCACGTCCACCTACATCCCGCTCAAGGTGAACCAGGCGGGTGTCGTCCCGGTCATCTTCGGTTCCTCGCTGCTCTACCTGCCGCAGCTGTACCTGCAGTTCTTCGACCAGAACAACTTGAAGAGCTATCAGGTCTGGATCCAGAACAACCTGGCCGACCCGACGAGCCCGATCTACATCGGCCTCTACTTCCTGCTGATCATCTTCTTCACGTACTTCTACGTCTCGATCACGTTCAACCCGACCGAGGTCGCGGAGAACATGAAGAAGTACGGTGGTTTCGTGCCGGGCATCCGCCCGGGCAAGCCGACCGCCGACTACCTGGACTTCATCCTCAGCCGTATCACGCTGCCGGGTGCGCTCTACCTGGCCTTGATCTCGGTTCTGCCGAACTTCTTCTTCATCTGGCTGAACGCGCAGCAGTACCAGAACTTCCCGTTCGGTGGTACAGCGGTGCTGATCATGGTGGGTGTGGGTCTGGAGACGGTCAAGCAGATCGAGAGCCAACTCATGCAGCGGAACTACGAAGGGTTCCTCCGGTAGTGGGGACGCGGGGCCGGGGGGCTCTGGCGTCGACGGTGGGCGTAGTTCTTCGTGACCGAAGCGAGGCGATGTAGGTGCGGCTGGTACTGGTGGGCCCCCCTGGGGCCGGCAAGGGGACCCAGGCTGAGTTCATCGCCGCCCATCTCGCCGTGCCGAAGATCTCGACCGGGGACATTTTCCGGGCCAACGTGTCGCAGGGGACGCCGCTGGGTGTCGAGGCCAAGCGGTACATGGACGCCGGTCAGCTCGTACCCGACGAGGTGACCATCAACATGGTGCGCGACCGGCTCGCCGAGCCGGACGCCAGTGACGGCTTCCTGCTGGACGGCTTCCCGCGGACCGTGCCCCAGGCCTCGGCGTTGGACAAGCTCCTCGCCGACCTGGGCACCGCGCTGGACATCGTGATGGAGCTCGTGGTCGACGACGACGAGGTGATCCGGCGGCTCTCGGGCCGCCGGACCTGCCGCGGTTGCGGGAAGATCTGGCACGTCGAGTTCGACCCGACGAGCAAGGACAACATCTGCGACCGCTGCGGCAGCGAGCTGTTCCAGCGTGACGACGACAAGGCTGAGACGATCGCGAACCGCCTGGTGGAGTACGCGGACAAGACCGCGCCCCTGGTGGACTTCTACGGCGCTCAGGGCAAGCTTGTGGGCATCGACGCGACAGGCCCGGTGGAGGATGTCACCGTGCGCGCGATCGACGCCCTGCGTTCCTACGGCGGTTGACATGGGTCGGAACGAACAGAACATCCAGCTCAAGACGCCCGAGCAGATCGGGCTGATGCGGGCGGCCGGCCTCGTGGTGGCGGCCGCACTGGACGCCATGCGGGACGCGATCGCGCCCGGTGTCTCCACAGCCGACCTGGACGCGGTCGCGGAGAAGGTGATCCGGGACGCCGGCGCGGTGCCGTCGTTCAAGGGCTACCACGGCTTCCCGGCCTCGATCTGCGCGTCGGTCAACGACCAGGTGGTGCACGGCATCCCCAGCACGGAGCAGATCCTGCGCGAGGGTGACCTGATCTCACTGGACTGCGGCGCGATCCTCGAGGGCTGGCACGGCGACTCGGCGATCACCGTCGGGGTCGGCGAGACCGATCCGGCACTGCTGCGGATGGCCGAGGTCGCCGAGGAGGCGATGTGGGCCGGGATCGCCGCGGCGGCCCGGGGCGCCGCGAACGGGCGGGGCCGGCTCACCGACATCTCGTTCAACATCGAGAAGGTCATCCGCAAGGCCGGCCGGTACGGGATCGTCGACGGTTACGGCGGCCACGGCATCGGCACCGAGATGCACCAGGACCCGCACGTGCTCAACCACGGCAAGCCGGGCCGGGGTGTCCGGGTGATCCCGGGCATGGCCCTGGCGATCGAGCCGATGATCACGATGGGTTCGCCGCGCACGGTGGAACTCGACGACGGCTGGACCGTCATCACCCGGGACGGCTCCCGTGCCGCGCACGTCGAGCACACGATGGCGCTGCTGGACGACGGCGTCTGGGTGACGACCGCTCCGGACGGCGGCCGGGCCCGCCTCGGCGACCTGGTGACCTCCCGCCAGCCCTAGCGTTCCACCAGCTGCCGGGGCCGAACCCAGATCTGCCGGCTGTGGCCGGACCTCCGGCCGGGGCCGGACTTACGACTGTGGATGGAATAGACCTCGGCTGTCATGCTGGGATCCATGGGACGCGAGGGGATGCGGGCCGGCGACGCCGACCGGGAACGGGTCGCGGATCAGTTGAAGTCCGCGCTCGACGAGGGCCGTCTCGATCTGGGCGAGTACGACGAGCGGATCCAGAAGGCCTACGGGGCGAAGACCTACGGCGACCTGGACGGGTTGCTGGACGATCTGCCGGGCGTGGTCCCCGTACACAAGGCGCAGTTGCGGCCGATGCAGCCGCCGCACCCGGATCCGGGCGCCGGGCCGCAGGAGAACCGTGGTGGTGTCCAGCCGGCGATCGGGATCTTCGTCCTCTGCACGATCATCTGGGGGATAACGAGCCTGGCCTCAGGTGAGGCGTATTACTTCTGGCCGGCCTGGGTGCTGATCCCGGTGGCTTTCGCGGTTCTGGCTCGACTCGGCGATCGGAACAATCGCCGTCACTGACCCGATATCGTGGTAGATGTCCGGCACGGACACGCCCGACTCCGGGTCACGGAACCCTCGGTTTGGCGTCCCTGACCCGGGCGCGTAGACTAGCTTGCTGGCGCACAGCGTCCTCTCCTCCATGTCCTCAGCGCTTCGAGGGCGGGGGAGCCGCGGCTGGTCCGGGACGAGTTTTCGACCCGGAGAAGACGTTGTGAAGCCTGCCCCAAGAACCCGATGTACAGGTAGCGGAGGACATGCCTAAGAAAGACGGAGCCATCGAGATCGAAGGCCGAGTGATCGAGCCTCTACCGAACGCTATGTTCCGCGTTGAGCTCGCTAATGGTCACAAGGTCCTGGCACACATCTCCGGCAAGATGCGGCAGCACTACATCCGCATCCTTCCCGAGGACAGGGTCGTCGTCGAGCTCTCGCCGTACGACCTGACCCGTGGGCGCATCGTCTACCGCTACAAGTGACCTTCCCGGCCTGGCTGCGGCCAGGTCGGTGATCGTTCTTTGAATCGGGTCGCGGGGGATTCCACATCCCGTCTGACTGAGAGTTAAGGCAAACCGTGAAGGTCAAGCCGAGCGTCAAGCGGATCTGCAACAACTGCCGGGTCATCCGGCGGCACGGCCGGGTCATGGTCATCTGCAGCACCGACCCGCGCCACAAGCAGCGCCAGGGCTGACACCAGCCTCAACGCAAGATCCGTACCACCGAACAAGCTCGTCCCAGTCGCGTCACCGGAACTCGGTGAATCGCGGCCACACCCCCGGTCGGAGGCCGGGGCCCGCCCGGGCAGGCGGGATGGGACTGGCACAGACCTCCGTGAGAAACCTGAGGAGTACGCCCGCCAATGGCTCGTCTCGTCGGCGTTGATCTCCCCCGCGAAAAGCGGATGGAGATCGCGCTCACCTACATCTTCGGCATCGGTCGCACCCGTGCCGTCGAGGCACTGACTGCTACCGCGATTGACCTGAACAAGCGCGCCAAGGACCTCACAGACGAGGAGCTCGTCCAGCTCCGCGACTACATCGAGGGCAACTTCAAGGTTGAAGGCGACCTGCGCCGCGAGGTCGCTGCGGACATCCGCCGCAAGGTTGAGATCGGCTGCTACGCCGGCATCCGTCACCGCAAGGGCCTGCCCGTGCGGGGTCAGCGGACCCGGACCAACGCTCGTACCCGTAAGGGCCCGAAGCGCACGGTCGCCGGTAAGAAGAAGCCCGGTCGGAAGTAATAGGAGCGCACTGACTTATGCCACCGAAGGCACGCGCAGGGGCCGCAGTCAAGAAGGTCCGGCGCAAGGAACGCAAGAACGTCGCCCACGGGCAGGCGCACATCAAGAGCACCTTCAACAACACCATCGTGTCGATCACCGACCCGACCGGTGCTGTCATCTCCTGGGCCTCGTCCGGCCAGGTGGGCTTCAAGGGCTCCCGCAAGTCGACCCCCTTCGCCGCGCAGCTGGCCGCCGAGGCCGCCGCGCGTCGTGCCATGGAGCACGGCATGCGCAAGGTCGACGTCTTCGTCAAGGGTCCCGGTTCCGGCCGGGAGACGGCGATCCGTTCGCTGCAGGCCGCCGGCCTCGAAGTCGGACAGATCTCCGACGTCACGCCGCAGCCGCACAACGGCTGCCGCCCGCCGAAGCGTCGCCGGGTCTAAGGGGGATTGACTGATGGCTCGTTACACCGGTGCTGACTGCAAGCGCTGCCGCCGCGAGAAGATGAAGCTGTTCCTCAAGGGCAGCAAGTGCGACGGTCCGAAGTGCCCGTTCGAATCGCGTCCCTTCCCGCCCGGCCAGCACGGCCGTGGCCGGGTCAAGGAGAGCGAGTACCTGATCCAGCACCGCGAGAAGCAGAAGGCCCGTCGCGCGTACGGCGTGCTGGAGAAGCAGTTCCGCGGTTACTACGAGGAGGCTGTCACCAAGCCCGGCAAGACCGGTGAGGTGCTGCTGCAGATCCTCGAGACCCGTCTCGACAACGTGGTCTACCGGGCCGGCTACGCCGCCTCCCGGGACATGGCCCGGCAGCTGGTCAAGCACGGCCACTTCCTGGTCAACGGCGTGAAGGTCGACATCCCGTCGTACCGGGTCAAGGAACACGACATCGTCACCGTGCGTGAGAAGTCGAAGGAAATGACCCCGTTCGTGGTGGCGCAGGCGCAGGCCGGCTCCCGCCCCGTTCCGGCGTGGCTCGAGCCGATCCCGGCCGAGATGAAGATCCTGATCCACTCGATCCCGGCCCGCGCTGTCATCGACACGCAGGTCCAGGAGCAGTTGATCGTCGAGCTCTACTCCAAGTAGTCGCTCCGAGGGCGCCGGTCCATCCGACCGGCGCCCTGATCCACCAGACGGCCATCAAATAGCGGTTGGCCTGACAGAAAGAAGAACAGCGTGCTCATCAGCCAGCGGCCGACCCTCTCGGAGGAGTCGCTCAGCGAGACCCGCTCCCGGTTCACCATCGAGCCTCTGGAGCCGGGCTTCGGCTACACCCTCGGTAACTCGCTGCGCCGGACCCTGCTGTCGTCCATCCCGGGCGCGGCGGTGACCAGCATCAAGATCGACGGCGTGCTGCACGAGTTCACCACGATCCCCGGTGTCAAGGAGGACGTGGTCGAGCTGGTCATGAACGTCAAGGAACTGACCGTCAGCTCCGAGCACGACGAGCCGGTCAGCATGTACCTGCGCAAGCAGGGCCCGGGCGACGTGACCGCCGGTGACATCCAGCCCCCGGCCGGTGTCTCCGTGCACAACCCCGACCTGAAGCTGGCCACGCTCAACAGCAAGGGCCGGCTCGACATGGAGCTCACCGTCGAGCGGGGCCGTGGCTACGTCACGGCGGCGCAGAACAAGAGCGCCGGCGCCGAGATCGGCCGCATCCCGGTCGACTCGATCTACTCGCCGGTCCTCAAGGTGACCTACCGCGTCGAGGCGACCCGTGTCGAGCAGCGCACCGACTTCGACCGTCTGATCATCGACGTCGAGTCGAAGGCGTCGATCTCGCCGCGGACCGCGCTGGCCTCGGCCGGTTCGACCCTCGTCGAGCTGTTCGGTCTCTGCCGTGAGCTGGACGAGACCGCCGAGGGCATCGACATCGGCCCGTCGCCGCAGGACGCTCAGCTGGCCGCCGATCTGGCCCTGCCGATCGAGGAGCTGGACCTCACCGTCCGGTCGTACAACTGCCTCAAGCGCGAGGGCATCAACAGCGTGGGCGAGTTGATAGGGCGTACGGAGGCTGACCTTCTGGACATCCGGAACTTCGGCCAGAAGTCGATCGACGAGGTCAAGATGAAGCTCGCCGGAATGGGCTTGGGCCTGAAGGACAGCGCGCCGTCCTTCGACCCGGCGCACGTCGTGGACTCGTTCGGCGACGTGGATTACGACACCGACGACTACCGCGAGACCGAGCAGCTGTAACACCTGCTGCCGCGCCATAACTCTGCCTGCCTGAGGCGGCTCCGCCGCACTGCAAGACATATCCACGAGGAGCATTCGAAATGCCCACGCCCACCAAGGGTGCCCGCCTCGGCGGCAGCCCGGCACACGAGAAGCTCATCCTGGCCAACCTGGCCACCGAGCTCTTCCGGCACGGGAAGATCAAGACCACCGAGACGAAGGCCAAGCGGCTTCGCCCGCTGGCCGAGCAGCTCATCACGAAGGCCAAGCGCGGCGACCTGCACGCCCGGCGCCGGGTGCTGACCGTCGTGAAGGACAAGGACGTCGTGTACGCCCTGTTCGAGCAGATCGCTCCGCGGTACACCAACCGTCCCGGTGGTTACACCCGGATCACCAAGACCGGTCCCCGCAAGGGCGACGCCGCTCCCATGGCGGTCATCGAGCTGGTCGAGGAGCTTCAGGTAGCGGCCACCACCGCGCCGGCGAAGTCGGCCCGCAAGGCCGCCGCGCAGCAGAACAAGGTCGAGGCGCTCGCGCCGGAGGAGGAGACGCCGAAGAGCGCTCCCGCCACCGACGCGGACCAGGACGCCGAGCCGCCGGTGAACGCTTCCGGTGACAAGGGTGCCGAGGGCCCCGGCGACCAGGCCGAGGGCGACGACACCAAGGCCTGAGTTCCACTGTGAAAGGCCCGGTACCCGGTGGGTGCCGGGCCTTTTGCTGACCACTGACCCGAGGAGCGCGCTACCCCGATGACGGGATCGATCCGCCTGCGACTGGACGTGTCCTATGACGGCGCCGACTTCTCCGGCTGGGCCGCCCAACCCGCCCGCCGGACCGTCGCGGGCGTGCTCACCGAGGCCCTGGGACGGCTGGTCGGGCCGGAGACGCCGCTCGGGCTGACCGTGGCCGGGCGTACCGACGCCGGCGTGCACGCCACCGGTCAGGTCTGCCACATCGAGCTGCCCGCCGACCGGTACGCCGAACTCGAAGGCTCCCTGCTGCGCAGGCTGGCCGCGCTGATGCCGCCCGACGCCCGGGTGCGAGCCGTCGTCCCGGTTCCGCCGAGCTTCGACGCGCGGTTCTCGGCGACCTACCGCCGGTACGAGTACCGCGTCACCGACGATCCGTGGGGTCCCGAACCGCTGCGCCGGCACGACACCCTCGGCTGGATGCGCCGGCTCGACCTGGACCGGCTCAACGCCGCCGCGGCCGGGCTGCTCGGGGAGCACGACTTCGCCGCGTTCTGCAAGCGCAAGGAGCACGCCACCACCATCCGGGCGATCAACCGGCTGGATTGGCGCCGTGATCCGGACCGGACATTGGTGGCGACCGTGCAGGCCGACGCCTTCTGTCAGGCGATGGTGCGCAGCCTGGTGGGCGCGATGCTGTTCGTCGGCGACGGCCGGCGTGAGCCGGAGTGGCCGGCCCGGTTGCTGACGCTGCGGGAACGGTCCAGCGAGGTGACTGTCGCGCCGGCGCACGGGCTCACGCTGGTGGCGGTGGGTTATCCGGACGAATCCGACTACGCCGCTCGGGCCGAGGCGACGCGCCGGTTGCGGGCCTGATCGCGGTCGCCGCTCCGGGCCGGGCGGCGGCCATCGGGTCGGCCCGGACGAGGGCGCGGTGGGGCATCGGTGCCGTGGCGGGTGCGCTGGTGCGGTGCTGCGGGCGCCCGGTGGCGTCAGTTCTGTGCGGGCAGGGCGGTTCCGGCCAGGTGGACGTCGAGGACCTCGGTCATGATGCGGGCCACTGCCGGGTCGTCGTTGCGGACCAGCCGGCCGGTGGGGTCGGCTATCACGCAGTAGAGCAGGTACCGGCCGTGCGTGCGCCACACCACCGGCGTCCCGGGTGGGGTGTCGGCGCCGGAGAGGGCGGCGAAACCGCCGTCACCGGTCTCGACCAGGTCGCGGACCTGGCCGCTGACGGCGGTGGCGTGGCCGGAGTCGGGCAGGTCGAGGACGCCGGCGGTGATCTGGTGACCGGCGTACGGGACGGTGAGGGCGGCGCGGATCGCGTGCGAACACCCGTACGCCTGAAGGATCTGGCGCAGGCCGCCGGTGACCGCCACCGGGCAGTCGGTCTCGGCCCGCGCCTGGCTCGCCCGGAAGAGTGACGTCTGCTCGGGGAAGACGGCGGCCGCGGTGAGTGGGCCTGCCTGCTGATCAGAAGCGGACGGGAGGTTCGGGCCCTGTTTGTCGGCGACGATCAGGACGCCCAGCATCACGCAGATTCCGGCGACGATCAGGGCGGCCAGGCCGCGGCTGAGCAGGCGGGCCGTCCGGTAGGGCTCCCGCCGCAGATGCCGCTTGCCCCGACGCCGCGACGGCAGGCCGGCCCGCCACGGCAGAACGGCGGGCCATGGCAGACCGGCCCACGACGGCAGACCGCGCCGGAAGGACAGACCGGCCCGCGACGACAGGCCTGGCCGGAACGACAGGCCGGGGCGGGAGCGGACCGGGGTGCGATGCTGGCCGGCCGCTCCGGGGAACGGTCTGACCAGCAGGGACAGGGTGCTGGAGATCAGCACGGTGCGGGCGCCCGCTGCGGGGGCGCGGTGGGCGGAGCGCGTCGGGGTGGCGTACCGCATGGGGCCCAAGCTAGGCGCGCACGCTGATCTATGAACGCACAGCGTGTCCGGCACCCCGCCGTCCTGCCGCTCGTTGCGCGCGGGACACTGGCCGGGTGAGTGCCGACCATTACTTCAGCGCCGAGCCGGAAGCGCCGTCGCGGCGCAGCGAGATCGAGTTCAATGTCGCCGGGCGCGACTACCGGCTGGCCGTGGCCTCCGGGGTCTTCTCGGCGGGCCGGCTGGACCCGGGCACCGCCGTGCTGCTGCGCAAGGCCGTGCTGCCGGACGCCGGCACCGGGGGAGCGCTGCTGGACCTCGGCTGCGGGTACGGTCCGATCACCTGCGTGCTCGCCACCGAGGCGCCGGCCGCGACGATCCACGCGGTGGACGTGAACTCCCGGGCCCGCGAACTGACCGCGGAGAACGCTGAGGAGTTCGGCGACCGCGTCCGGGTGGCCGCGCCGGACGAGGTGCCGGACGACGTGACGTTCCAGCAGATCTGGAGCAACCCGCCCACCCACGTCGGCAAGGCGGAGCTGCACGCGCTGATGGAGCGCTGGCTCCCGCGGCTCGCGCCGGACGGCACCGCCTGGCTGGTGATCAACCGGAACCTGGGTGGTGATTCCCTGCACACCTGGCTGGTCGGGCTCGGCTGGCAGGTGCAGCGTGTGGCAAGTCAGCGCGGGTTCCGGGTGCTCCGGGTCACCCGTAAATCGGCTGACTGACGACGCTGTCGACAGGGAGGATGCCGCCATGGGTTACGTGGATGTCGCCGCTGTCGGATTCGTGCTCCCCGATGGGCGTGAGCTTTTCTCCGACGTCTCGTTCCGGGTCGGCGAGGGTGCGAAGGTGGCGCTTGTCGGTCCGAACGGTGCCGGCAAGACGACCCTGATGCGCATGGTGGCGGGTGACATCCCGACCCAGTCCGGCACTGTCGCCCGGTCCGGCGGGCTGGGCGTGATGCGGCAGTTCATCGGCATGATCGGCGACGACCGTACGCTCGAGGACCTGGCTCTGTCGCTCGTCGCACCCGCGCTCGGCGCGGCAGGTGAGCGACTCCGCGCGGCCACCGCGGCTCTGGACGACACCGAGCGGAGCCAGATCGCGTACGCGAACGCGCTTGCCCATTGGGGGGAGAGCGGCGGGTACGAGGCGGAGGTCCTGTTCGACACGGTGTCCGTCGCGATCCTGGGCAAGCCGTGGGAGGAGACCCGGGACCGTGTCGTGCGGACGCTCTCCGGCGGGGAGCAGAAACGGTTCGCGCTGGACCTGCTGCTCCGCGGCGGTGACGAGGTGCTGCTGCTCGACGAGCCGGACAACTTCCTCGACGTGCCCGCCAAGCGCTGGCTGGAGCAGCGGATGCGCGAGTCGGCGAAGTCCATCCTCTACGTCTCGCACGACCGGGAGCTGCTGGCACAGACCGCGGATCGGGTGGTGGCGGTCGAGGGCGGCGGCGCCTGGACACATCCGGGCGGTTTCGCCTCCTGGCACGAGGCCCGGTCGAACCGGCACGAGCGGATGGAGGAGTTGCGCCGCCGCTGGGACGAGGAGCACGAGAAGATCAAAGAACTGGTCTTCACGCTGAAGAACAAGGCCGCCTACAACGACGGCCTGGCCTCCCGTTATCAGGCCGCGCAGACCCGGCTGCGCAAGTTCGAGGAGGCCGGCCCGCCGCCGCTGCCGCCGAAGGAGCAGGCGGTGCGGATGAACCTGCGCGGCGGGCGCACCGGCAAGCGCTCGGTGATGTGCGAGCAGCTGGAGCTGGAAAACCTGACATTCCCGTTCGACCTGGAGATCTGGTACGGGGACCGCGTCGCCGTGCTCGGCGCGAACGGCACCGGCAAGTCGCACTTCCTGCGGCTGCTCGCGGCCGGTGGCACCGAACCCGACCTGGAGCACAAGCCGGTCGACGGCGCGCCGCTGACCCCGGTGATGCACGACGGCGTGGCCCGGCTCGGCGCGCGGGTGCGGCCCGGTCACTTCTCGCAGACCCACGACCGTCCGGAGCTGGTGGACAAGACCCTCGTCGAGATCCTCTGGCGCGGTGACGAGCATCGGTCCGGAGTGGACCGGGCGGGGGCGATGAAGGCCCTCAACCGCTACGAGCTCGCCGCGCAGGGCGACCAGCGGTTCGGCACCCTCTCCGGCGGCCAGCAGGCCCGGTTCCTGGTGCTGCTGCTGGAACTTTCCGGTGCGACCCTGCTGCTGCTGGACGAGCCGACCGACAACCTGGACCTGGCGTCGGCGGAGGCGCTGGAGGAGGGGTTGAAGGCGTACGACGGCACGGTGATCGCGGTCACCCACGACCGCTGGTTCACCAGGTCTTTCGACCGTTTCGTGTTGTTCAAGAGCGACAACGAAGTGATCGAGGTCCCGGAACCGGTCTGGGACGTGAGGTAGCTTTTGATCTCACGGACCGGTTATGGTCCGTTACAACACAACCCACGGGAGTCCGGGCACCGGGCTGAGAGGGGGGCTGATGCGGCCCCCGACCGTCGAACCTGATCCGGGTCATGCCGGCGCAGGGAGGAGTGCGTCATGCGCAGGTCGTTTCCGTTTCCCCGGCTCCACGTCATCACCGACTCGCTCGACGTCGTCCGCGGCGTTGCCGGTCAGGCCGACGTAGCCGTACAGATTAGGGTCAAGAGCACTGACGCGCAGGCGTACGCGCTGACCGTCGCGGCCCTCGAAGTCCTTCGCCCGGCCGGCACGATGTGCCTGGTCAACGATCGGGTCGGGGTGGCGCTCGCGGCCGGTGCGGACGGGGTTCACCTGGGCGACGACGACCTTCCCGTGGACGCCGCCCGCCGGGTGCTCGGCCCCTCGGCGGTGATCGGCGCCACCTGCCGCAACGCGTCGGCGGCCCGGGCCGCGGTCGAGGCCGGCGCCAGTTACCTCGGCACCGGGCCGGCGTTCGCCACGTCCACGAAGGACGGGCTGCCGCCACCGATCGGCCCGGCCGGTGTCGCCGCTGTGGTGGACGCGGTGCCCGGCACCCCGGTCCTGGCGATCGGTGGCATCACGGCCGACCGGGTCCCGGTCCTGCCCTCGCACGGCGTGGCCGCGATCGGCGCCTTCGTCACCGACCCGAAGCGGGCGGTCGCCGAGTTCCTGGACGCCCTCACGTGAGGGTGGCGATCATCGGCGGCGGCATCATCGGACTCGCCGCCGGCCGCGAGTTGCTCCTGCGCGGCGCCGACGTCACCGTCTTCGACCCGGCACCCGGCGGTACCGGCGGTGCCTGGCACGTGGCGGCCGGGATGCTGGCGCCGGGCGGGGAGTCGGCGTTCGAGTTCCCGTACCTGGAACCGCTGCTGGCGGCGTCGAACGAGCTGTGGCCGGCATACGCGGCAGAGCTCGGCGAGGTGGGGTACGACGACGCCGGAACCCTGAGCGTGGCCCTGACCGCCGACGACGTCGCCGAGGCCCGGCGGGAGTGGGCGCACCAGAAGCTGGCGGCGCTCACCGGCTCGCAGGTCCGTGACCGGGAACCGGCCCTGTCGCCGCGGGTCCGGGCGGGCGCGTTCGCCCCCACCGAACGACAGGTGGACCCGCGCAAGGTGGTCGCGGCGCTGCGCGAGTCGCTGAGCGGCCGGATCGTCCCGCGACTCGTCGGCGAACTGTCCGGCGTGGCGGACGAGGCCGACGCCGTCGTGGTGGCCGCCGGCTGCGGCACCGCCGCACTCACCGGCCTGCCGATCCGGCCGGTGAAGGGCCAGATGCTGCGGCTGCGCGGCGAGCCCGGCCTGATCGCGCACGTGATCGACGGGGTGGCCGACGGCCGGCACGTCTACCTGGTGCCGCGCGCCGACGGCGAGGTGGTGGTCGGTGCCACCCAGGAGGAACGCTCCGACCGGGCCCTCACCGCGGGCGGCGTGCACGACCTGCTCCGGGCCGCCCTCGACCTGGTGCCCGGCCTCGCCGAACACGAGATCACCGAGTTCACCGTCGGCCACCGTCCCGGCACGCCGGACAACGCGCCGATCCTCGGCCGGCTCGACGACCGGACCGTGGTCGCCGCCGGTCACCACCGCAACGGGGTGCTGCTCGCCCCGATCACCGCGCGGCTCGTCGCCGATCTGGTGCTCACCGGAGTCGCGGACCCCTTGATCGACGCCTTCACCCCCAGGAGGTTCGGATGCGCCTGACAATCAACGGCCGGGACCAGAGCCGGTCGGACAACTGCACGGTGGCGACCCTGGTCGCCGAACTGATCGCCGCCCAGCGCGGGGTGGCGGTCGCCGTGAACGGAACCGTGGTGCCGCGCTCGTCGTGGACCCAGGTCGACCTGGCCGACGGCGACCGGGTCGAGGTACTCACCGCCGCGCAGGGAGGCTGACATGGACTTCCTGCCGGAGAACGGGCTGATCCTCGGCACCGGCGGTGCGCAGAGCCTGGCCGCTCTCGAGGAGGCCGTCCGGGCCTCCGAGACCACGCTCGTCACGGTGGCGCTGCGCCGGGTCGACGCGGCCGGGCCGGGCCTGCTGCCGATGCTGGACCGGCTCGGGGTGCGGGTGCTGCCGAACACGGCCGGCTGCTACACCGCCGGTGACGCCGTGAAGACCGCGCAGATGGCCCGGGAGGCCTTCGAGACCGACCTGATCAAACTCGAGGTGATCGGCGACGAGCGGACCCTGCTGCCGGACGGCGTGGAGCTGCTGCGGGCCGCCGAGATGCTCGTGGCGGACGGGTTCACGGTCCTGCCGTACACCACCGACGACCCGATCCTGGCCCGCCGCCTCGCCGACGCCGGGTGTGCCGCGGTGATGCCGGCGGGTTCGCCGATCGGTTCCGGTCTCGGCATCTCCAACCCGCACCACATCCAGCTGATCCGGCAGAACGTGGACGTGCCGGTCGTCCTGGACGCCGGCATCGGCACCGCCTCGGACGCCGCCCTCGCCATGGAACTCGGCTGTGACGCGGTGCTGGTGGCCAGCGCGATCACCCGGGCCGACGACCCGGCCGCGATGGCGGCGGCGATGCGGCACGCGGTCGCGGCCGGCCGGCTCGCCCGCGCCGCCGGCCGCATCCCACGCCGCTTTCACGCGCTCGCGTCCACTCCGGACGAGGGGATCGCCGAATGGTGACCCCGGCCGGGCTCGTCGTGCTCACCGACCGGCGGTCCGCCGCCCGTCCACTGACCGAGGTGGTCGCGGCGGCGATCCGCGGCGGCGCGGCGTGGGTCATCCTGCGGGAGAAGGATCTGCCGTACGGGGAACGCGCCGCGCTCGCCGCCGAGCTCCGGTCGCTCCTGCCACCCGGGCGCCTGATCGTTGCCGGACCCGACCCGCTGGGCGGCACCGCCGTGCACCTCGCGGCGGCCGACCCGGTGCCGTCCGGGGTTCCGCTGGTCGGCCGCTCCTGGCACGGCCACGAAGAGCTGTCCGGAGTGGACTACGTGACGGTGTCGCCGGTCTTCCCCACCGCGTCCAAACCCGGGTACGGTCCGCCGCTCTCGGCCGCCGGTGCCGCCGCGCTGGGTGCGCCGGTGCCGTGGCTGGCGCTCGGCGGGGTCGACTCGGCCGTGCGGGCGCGGGACTGCGGGCGGGCCGGGGCGAACGGGATCGCGGTGATGGGTGCGGTGATGCGGGCCGCGGACCCGGAGGCGGTGACCCGGGAGCTGGCTGAGGCCTTTTTCTCGGGCGCGAGCGCGTCGCCGGCTGCCGCGGATGTCACTTCTGCGGCCGGGGTGGTGGCGCGATGACGCCGCCGGTGGTGCTGACGATCGCCGGGTCGGACTCCGGTGGTGGTGCCGGGATCCAGGCGGACCTCAAGACGTTCGCGGCGCTGGGGGCGTACGGGACCTCGGTCATCACGGCGATCACGGCGCAGAACACGCTCGGTGTGACGGATGTGCACGGGGTTCCGGCGGAGATCGTGGCGGCGCAGCTGGACGCGGTGCTCGCCGACTTCCCGGTGGCGGCCGTGAAGGTCGGGATGATCTCGGATCCGGCCGTGGCGAAGGTGGTGCTGGAACGCGCCGCGGACCTGCCGCATCTGGTCGTCGACCCGGTACTGGTGGCCACCGCGGGGAGCAGGCTCTCCGAACCTGCGGTTGTGGGGGTACTCCTCCCGTACGCCGGTGTGGTGACGCCCAACCGGCACGAAGCCGGCGCCCTCCTCGGCAGGGTGATCGAGACGGCCGAGGAGATGGTTTCGGCCGCCGCCGAGATCGCCCGGCTCGGGCCGCGCGCGGTGGTGGTGACCGGCAGCGAGCTGGCGCTCGACGTGCTGCACGTCGCCGGGGAGACCACGCTGCTGCGCGGTGAGCCGGTGGACACCCGGAACAACCACGGCTCGGGATGCACCTTCTCGTCGGCGATCGCGGTGCGCCTGGCCGCCGGTGATCCGGTGCCGGTGGCGGTCGCGGCGGCCAAGGAGTACGTGCGTCGCGGTCTGCGTGGCGGCGCCGCCTGGCAGCTCGGGGCGGGACCCGGGCCGCTGGACCACTTCGCCCGGTCCATCTAGGTCTCGGCAGCTCGTTTCCGGGCCCTTGCCGGCCCAGTGCTGCCTGTTTTATCCAACTTTGGGGAGGTTCGATCGTGCGACGCAAGGTGTATGTGGACGGTCCCCGTCCGGACATGCGGATCCCGTTCACCGAGGTGGTGCTGACCGGCGACAACGCGCCGGTGCGGCTCTACGACACGTCCGGGCCGGGCAGTGATCCGCTGGTCGGGTTGCCGCCGCTGCGCAAACCCTGGTGGACCGGGCAGACCCAGCTCGCGGCCGCGCGCGCCGGCGTCATCACCCCGGAGATGGAGTTCGTCGCGGTCCGCGAAGGCGTCGACCCGGCCCTGGTGCGCGACGAGATCGCCGCCGGCCGGGCCGTCCTGCCGGCCAACCGCAACCACCCCGAGTCCGAGCCGATGATCATCGGATCCCGGTTCCTAGTGAAGGTCAACGCGAACATCGGCACCTCGGCCGTCACCTCGTCGGTCGCCGAGGAGGTGGAGAAACTCACCTGGGCCACCCGCTGGGGCGCGGACACCGTGATGGACCTGTCCACCGGGCCGCGGATCCACGAGACCCGGGAGGCGATCGTACGGAACTCGCCCGTCCCGATCGGAACCGTGCCGATCTACCAGGCCCTGGAGAAGGTCAAGGGTGACCCCCTCCAACTGACCTGGGAACTGTTCCGCGACACCGTCATCGAGCAGGCCGAGCAGGGCGTCGACTACATGACAATCCATGCCGGCGTGCTCCTGGAACATGTCCCGCTCGCCGCCGAACGGGTCACCGGCATCGTCTCCCGCGGCGGCTCGATCATGGCGGCCTGGTGCCTCGCCGAACACCGGGAGAACTTCCTCTACACCCACTTCCGGGAACTCTGCGAGATCTTCCGGGAGTACGACATCACGTTCTCCCTGGGCGACGGGCTCCGTCCCGGCTCGATCGCCGACGCCAACGACGAGGCGCAGTTCGCGGAGCTCCGTACGCTCGGCGAACTCACCCACATCGCGTGGGAGTACGACGTGCAGGTCATGGTCGAGGGCCCCGGCCACGTACCCATGCACAAGATCAAGGAGAACGTGGATCTCCAGGTCGAACTGTGCGGCGGCGCGCCGTTCTACACGCTGGGGCCGCTGGCCACCGACATCGCGCCCGCCTACGACCACATCACCTCGGCGATCGGCGCCGCGATGATCGGCATGTTCGGTACGGCGATGCTCTGCTACGTCACCCCGAAGGAGCACCTCGGCCTCCCCAACAAGGAGGACGTGAAGGCGGGCATGATCGCCTACAAGATCGCGGCCCACTCGGCGGACCTGGCCAAAGGACACCAGGGCGCGCAGGACTGGGACGACGCGCTGTCCCGGGCCCGCTTCGACTTCCGGTGGGAGGACCAGTTCGAACTCGCCCTCGACCCGGAGACGGCACGCGCTTACCACGACGAGACGCTGCCGGCGGCGCCCGCCAAGACCGCGCACTTCTGCTCCATGTGCGGGCCCAAGTTCTGCTCCATGAGGATCAGCCATGAACTGCGGGCGGCGGGGATGAAGGCGAAATCCGAGGAGTTCGTGGACGGCGGCGGCCGGGTCTACCTGCCGGTCGCGCCGTCGGCCTGATCGCTCGTCCGCTCGTCCGCCTGGGCGGCCGTGCGGGCTGCTGCCCGCTCGGTCGCCTGCTCCTCTGATCGCTCCGCCGGCTGCGTCGGCAGATCCTCCGCCGCTTCCGGTGTCGCCTGCGCTGCCGGATTTTCTGCCGGCTGGGCTGCCGGCCGCGCTGCTGGTTGCGCTGTCGGGTGTTCTGCTGGTTGCGGTGCTGTCTGTGCTGTCGGTTTCGCTGTCGTTTTCGCCGTCAGCAGGAAGTCGTAGATGGGCGCCTCGGCGGGATCCGCCGGGGCGCTCGGCAACGTCTGATTGAGGTCGGCGAGCGATTCGATCTCTGCGCGGGCGGCCTGGGGTTTGCGGCGGATGGGGCGTTTGAGGGGCGGCTTCTCCTCCGCGTCGGGCTTGGCGTCTTCGGGCGTGGCGTCTTCGAGCTCGGCGCTTTCCGGCTTGGCGCTCTCGGGCCTGGCGCTTTCGGGCCCCGCGTTCTCGGTTGTCGCTTTCGCGGGGGGCGCCTTACCGGATTCCACCTTCGCGGCTGCCGCTTTCTTGCGGGGGCGGCGGGCTCGTTTGGCAGGTTGCGGTTTCTCCGTGGCCTTTTCGGCGGCAGATCCTTCCCCTTCGGGAGCCGGTTCCTGCGGCGCCTTCTCCGGGGCCGGTGGGGCCTCTGCGGATGGTGCTCCCAGTGCCTCCGGGCCGGGTTGGCCGACAGCTTCTGCGCCGGCTTGACCGATAGTTTCTGCGCCTGGTTGGCCGATAGCGTCCGCGCCGGGTTGGGCGAGATCGCCCGCGCCGGGGTGGCCCCCTTCATTGTTGCTGGCAGCAACGTTTTCCCGCGCGGCCGATGCGTTCTCGGAGCGGGCCGACGTCTCCGGGGATTGCTCGGGGTCAGCCGATGCCTCGGTTTGGTTCTCGGGGGTGGCCGGGGCTTCGGCGGCTGGCACTTCGGCACCCTGCGTTTCGATGGCTGGTGTATTCGCGGCTGGTGTATTGCCGGCTCGCGTTTCGGTGGCTTCTTCGGCCGCACCCTCGGGAGAGACCCGTTCCTCCGGAGCCGGTGGCGCCTCCGAGGGCTCGGGCACCTTCGCCGTTCCGGTGGCTTTCCGGGCTGCCGGGCGCCTCGCCGGGGCAGGCTTCGAGTCGGGTTCCGGGGTGACACCCGGCGGGACGATCCGGTAGCGGTACGTCACCCCGTCGTCGCGGACCACGAAGTCGTCGGCGCCATCGGGGCGGGTCCAGGTGAGGATCATCTGGCCGTACTTCTCGGCGAGCTTCACCAGTGCCGGGAAGTTGTCGACGATCACCACCGGCTTGCCGGGCGGGCTGGGCATCGGTTCGACCGGGACCAGGAGATGGGGGTAGCGGCGCTGGATCTGCGCCCGCGTCCGCAGCGGGACACTGCGCAGCGCGAGCATCGCGACGATCACGGCGGCGGTGACGGCGACGGTGAGCAGGACGGCGGCGTACTTGCGGGCCTGCGCGGCGGTGAACAGATGGTGTCCGAGGGCGCTGATCTGCCGGTTCTGCACCACGGGTCCGGACGCGGTGCTGGAACGGTCGACCACCAAGCTCGACGGTCCATCGGGAAGGATCATCTGCAGCGGATCTATCGCCAGCGTGATCGTCGGCTCAAACGTGGAACCATCGGCATGACGCACCGGCGCGGTGACGTCGACCGTGAGCTGACCGAGTTCGGTGCCGATCGCCTCACTCGCGGCCTGGGCGCGTGCATGCAGAGCGTCCAGGTCCAGCTGCACGGTGTGGGTGTACCGGTCAGCGGTGAACTGCCGTGCTTGGGACAGCCGCATCGTCGAATGCCAGCCGCTCTGCGTGGACAGGCGGGCGCTCACCGAGATCTGACCGGGTTGGCCTCGATACGTCATCTGCAGGTCGACGAGATTGGCGACCTTGCGAAAGACGGGCTCGGGGGAGTAGACCGTCGTGCCGTCGTAAGCCGCTGACCGGGGAACCTTCGCGGAGTACCCGAAAGTCATCGACTCACCGGAGCCGGCGTTCGGCGTGACGGTCTCGACGGCCGGCTTCATCCAGCCGAGGGCGCCGAGTCCGACTCCGAGAACAGCGGACACCGCTGTCAGGACTGCGACCGCCCGCACGGCGGGATGAAGGCGGCTGATCGCCTTGAGAACGGCCGCCGCGACAGCCAGAGAGCCGCCTTGGCCTGACATGCCCTTAACTCTTTTCTTCCGGCTGCCACGAGGAAGATCCCTGCGGGTCTTGGCCGCCGCCGCACCACCGCCGACGAGGAGAAAGCTGATTACTCCCAGACCGGTCGGACTTAAGAGCGGCTGAAGCCAGACGCCGCCCTTGGGGATGTGGACCACGGCTCGGCCGATCAGTTGATCGGCAGTCGGTTTGTCGGCGTCGATTGACTGGTTGTTGTCTCCCTTGAAGACGAAGCCGTTCGCGCCATCACCGCCGATGATGCGGTGAAGCACCTCGGCTCGTCCGCCTGCACCATGGTATGCGGCGATCTCACCCACTTCGTAAGAATCGGATTTGATGATTAAAACCAGGTCACCGGCGTAGTAGGTGGGCTGCATGCTGACGCCGTATGTCACCAGGTACGAGACGGTGCCGGTTCGGACCGCCCAAAGGCCGATGGCCGCCATCACGAGGATGGCGGCCATGGCGACGTGCTTGGTCGATCGCTGGATGTCAGCTCCGTCAATCGAATGACACCGCGGTGGCCCTGAGCCGAACCGCAGGTTCATGCCTAGTCGATCAACAGAATCCTACTAAGCAGGGGTGACGGAGACGCTCAACTGCGAGATCGCGGTGTAGTAGCCGCTGGTCGGAGCGCAGTCCCACGTCGTTGTCGGGGCGCTGTTGCGGGTGCACGTGGCCGTCGCACCGGACGCGTTGGTGGCGTTGCCGGTGACGACGACCGCCACCGTGGCGTTTGCCGGGATCGCCGTGGCGTTGCCGTCCGCCAGCGACACGTGGAAGCCGGTCACCTGCTCCTTGTATGTGCCGGCCACGTCGTAGGTGATCCCGCTCATCACCGCGCCCACGACGTTGTGCGTGACCGCCCCGCCGATCAGGGCGCTCGGGGTGGCGACGGTGCTCTCGACGCCGGAGGCCGTGAAGGCAGCACCGCCGGCTGCTACGACACCCGCGACGGCCAGGCCACCCAGAAGCTGAATCATGTTGCGCATAGTGAAGGTCTCCCCTTGGTCGGTAACCCAGCCGGCCCGGTGGGCCCTGTGGCTTTGCGTCCCCGGTTCGCACCGGGTTTGCTCTGATCGGCCGAGCGGATGCTCGATTTGCTTACGCCAGGTTTTTCGGTCGGGGCCGGGTCCGGCTAAGCGTTAGAGGGCACATTTCCGGGGCCTTTTTCGAGGTTTTTTCACCTGAGTGCAGTTCGGGTGCTAAAGGGCGGCAGGACCGTCCGCCACCCGGGCAAGGACCGGCCGGAAACCGGGCGGAACGACGCATGGCGGCCGTCCGGGGGACGACCGCCATGCGTGTGTGGAGAGCTGCGCGGGCTTACGAGCCGCCGAGGCCGTTGACCCAGTTGACGTACTCGGATTCCTGCTGGCCGCGCGGGCCACGCTGGGCCGGGGGGCCACTGATCGAGGTCGGTTCGATGGCCGGGGGGCGGGGCATCGCGGCGGTGATGCGGGGGTGTTCGGCGGTGTCGATGCCGGTACGCGGGCCGGGGTTGCCGGTGGCGAAGCCGTCGAAGGAGTTGCCCGCCGGTGGGGGTGGGTTCTCCTGCGCCGAGCGGCGAGTCCGCCAGCCACGGCGTGGGCTCGGGTTCGGCTCCTGCTGGCCGGAGAAGCGCTGAGCGGCGCCCGACGACTGCTGGTCGAAGGACGGCGAACCCTGGGGCTGGCCGGGGGACGGCGAGGCCTGGGGCTGCCGACCGGCGGGCGGCGCACCCGGTGACTGCCGGCCGGTGGACGGCCCATGTGCGGGCTGGTGGCCGGTGGACGCCGCATGCGCGTGCTGACCGGCAGAGGGCGCGCCTGCGGGCGGCTGGCTGAAGGACTGGCCGGTGGGGTGCTGCTGACCGTAGGCGGGCGTCGCCGACGGTGGCTGGCCGAACGGGCTGCCGCTGCCGGAGGCGAACGGTGAGTTGGGTGCGGTGGCCGGGGACTGGTTCGCGAGGTCGGCGAGCGGGTGCGGGCGGTCGACGGCGGGCAGGACACCGGTGTCGGAGGGGCGCAGTTGCTCGGCCGGGCGCTGCGCGGCGGCGGCTGCCGCGGCGGCGATGGCGGACGGGTTCGGTGCGGCCTGGCCTGCGGTGTCGCGGCGGGGGAGGGGCGTGGGCTCGGGGGTGCGGTCACGGGACGGGCCCGACTCGGTGCCCGGCGCGCCGCCGGCAGCCGCTCCCCGGCCCGCGGAGTCGCGGCCTGCGGAGTCGCGGCCTGCGGAGTCGCGGCCTGCGGAGTCGCGGCCTGCGGAGTCGCGGCCTGCGGAGTCGCGGCCTGCGGCGTCGCGAGCCGCAGCGGAGGAAGAAGCGGGGGAGGGGGAGGCGGACGCGGTGGCTGCGGACGACGAGAGGTCGGCCGAGCTGCGCAGGACGGCGGCCAGGACCGAGCCGAGTACGCCGGCGCCGCTGGCGATCATGGCGGCCCAGTACGGGTTGAGGTCGAAGCGGGTCCCCTCGCCCGGGCCGGCGATCAGGTAGGCCACCGTGAGCAGGGCCGGACCGGCCAGCCCGCTGAGCGCGACGGCGAGGGTCGACAGGCGGCGGCCGCGCGCGACCAGGCCGCAGATCAGGCCGGCGAGCAGGGCGAGCACCGGCATGGTGACGAACGGGGTGTGCTCGGTGATCGCGGCCGGGATGAGGTTGCCCTCGAGGACGCCGAGGCGGATCGGGGCGGCGGGGGTGCGGCCGGGCAGCAGGGACGGCGCGATGGAGATGAGGGCGACGGCCCAGACCAGGACGGTTAGGGTGCCGAGGCTCCAGCGGGCGACCGCTTTCGCGGCGGCGGCCCATGCGGCGAAGATGCCGGCGGCGGCGCCGAGGCCCGCGCAGACACCGATGACGAAGACCGGGTTGACGCCGGCGACGGACGCGGCGCGGGCCGGCTGCATGGTCAGCGGGATGACCGCGAGGGCGCCGAGGCCGGCGGCCAGGCCGATGCCGAGGGCGCCGCCGGTGCCGATCGGCTGGGGGCGCCAGCGGGGGCGCAGGCCGGTCGCCACGATCGCGCCGACCGCGGCGGCGGTCATCGCGATCCAGGCCACCCAGGCGAGCTGGGCGGTCCATTGATCACTGGCTGTGACGTCGAGATCCCGGTCGAGCCGGACCATGCTGAGCCCGTAGGCGATGCCGAGTTGCCCGGCTCCGACCACCGCGGCTGCCGCGGTGGTGGTGGCCAGCAGCTTCACCCAGCTCCGAAATGCCATGCCGGGCACGTTACGGAATGCGCCGGGCGGCGCGCCAGTCCGGAGCCCGCTTATTAAGGCAGCCTAAAGTTCTGATCATCAAAATCGATGATAGTCACTTTATTAACTGTAACTGTGGGTCATCGTGAGACGACGTAGGGGTCATTTGCCATGGGTCAGTCCGCAGTGGACACTTGCGGGCGCCGGACAACGAGTCCGTCGCTTCGTGCCAATCCTTGCCAACGTGAGACCTCGCTGGGTCACGGGAAAAAAATCTCAGTGACCGGGACGGGTGACGGTGGCTTCACGGAAGGTTGCGTGTGAGACATTCGCGCACGTCAAACCGGACGTCATGGCTGCCGGCCGCACCCGCGCGCAGTTACCACCCGGACACCAGCGGCCTTTCCGGGAGGTTCCACGCTTCCCAAAGGGGCAGGCGTTCTGGTGAAATCGCCGCCGTGCCGAAATCGGTGCGGGCTTTGCTGCGAGCACCGGACGGGGCCGGACCGCGGCTTCTGATACGCCGGCTGTCACGTCGGAGCCGAGCGGGGACGACCACGAAGGAGATGTCGTGAGCACGGGATCCTCGGCCCAGGCTGCACGACGCGGTCGCCTTCCGCGGCTCCGGGACGCGCGCATGCGTGCGAAGCTGGCCGCCCTGCTGTTCCTGCCGCTGACGGCCGTGTTGGTGCTCGCCACCGTACGACTCGGTGAGGTGGGCGAGCGCGCCGGTGACGCGACCCGGGTGGCCGACCTGGCGGGACTGGGCACCGAGCTCTCCGGACTGACCGGGCTGCTGCACGACGAGCGGATGGCCGGCCTGGCGTACCTGGCCGATCCCGGCGCTGCCGAGACCGGGTACCGGGAGGCGGTCAAGGCCGTCGACGCGCGAGCCGACGTCGTCCGTACCCGTCGGGCCTCGATCGAGGAGATCCCCGGACCGGTCACCGACCGCCTCACCCTGGTCGACGACGCCCTCCGCGAGTTGCCGGCGGTCCGGGCCGCCGTCAGCGGCCGGTCCACCGGCGTGCCGGAAGCCGCACAGGGGTACGGCGACGCCCTCGCCGTCCTCACCGGCTACGAGACCGCGGTGAGCCGGATCGCCGAACCCGGGTCGGTGGCCGACGGACTGCGCGGGCTGGCCGCCTTCGGTCGCGTCCAGGCCTCGGTGGCGGAGCAGGCGGCGGTGACGTTCGTCGCCCGTACAGCCGGGGGGTTGACCGACGAACGGCAGCGGGCGATCGTCGCGGCGCAAGCCACCCGGGACGCCGCCCTGACCGACCTCCGGTCGGTCGCCACCGGACGCCAGGTCGCCCTCGTCGACGCGGTCGTGCAGGACGACGCGCTGGCCCGGGCCGACGGACTCTCCGCCCAGCCCGACGCCACCCAGCCGAACGACCTGGTCCAGGGGTTCGGCACGGTGACCGGGCTGTTGCGTGCCGCGGACACCCAGCTCGGCGAACAGGTGGTGGCGGACGCCCAGGACGGCAGCACCGACAGCACCCGGCGCGCCACCATCGAGTTCGTCCTGGTCCTGCTGGTGCTGATCGGGGCCGTGGCGGTCGCGGTCTATCTCGGGCGGTCGATGCATCTCGCCGTCCGGCGGCTCCGCGAGGGCGCGCTCGCGGTGGCCAACCGGGACCTCCCCGAGGCCGTGACCCGTCTGCAGGACGCGGACAACCTGGGCGAGGGTGGCGTCGACCGGATCGTCGCGCAGACCCGTGACCCGATCCGGGTCGACGACAACGACGAGTTCGGCCAGGTCGCCGAGGCCTTCAACATGGTGCACCGGGAGGCCATCCGGGTCGCCGCCGAACAGGCCGCGCTGCGCACCAGCGTCTCGACGATGTTCCTCAGCCTCGCCCGGCGCAGCCAGGCCCTGGTCGACCGGATGATCGGCGAACTCGACCAGATCGAGCGGACCGAGGAGGACCCGAAGCGGCTGGCCCGCCTCTTCGAACTCGACCACCTCGCCACCCGGATGCGCCGCAACGACGAGAACCTGCTGGTCCTGGCCGGCGCCGAGGTCGGTGCGCCGCGCCGTGAGGACGCGCTGCTGATCGACGCGCTGCGGGCCGCCCAGAGCGAGGTCGAGCTCTACCACCGGATCGAGTTCGGCTCGATCGACACCGACGTGCTGGTCTCCGCCGCGGCCGTCAACGACGTGGTCCGCCTGATCGCCGAGCTGCTCGACAACGCCACCCGGTTCTCCCCGCCGAGCACCCTGGTGATGGCGCACGGCAGCCGTACCGGTGATCACGCCGTGGTCCAGGTCGAGGACCGCGGGCTGGGCATCTCCGACGACCAGATGGAGCAGATCAACCGGCGGCTCACCGAACCGTCCGAGGTGGACGTGAGCGCGTTCCGCCTGATGGGGTTCGCGGTGATCGGCCGGCTCGCCGCCCGGCACGGGATAAGCGTCGAGCTGCGCCCCGGCAGCGAGGGCGGCACGATCGCCGAGGTCACCCTGCCGGCCGGTGTGGCGGTGCTGCCGGGCGCGCCGGTCGCCGTGCCGTCCCGGGCCGCCAGCTGGACCCGTCCCGGTCCGTTGCCGGCGCTTGCCGAGCCCCGGCCGCCGGTCCGGTCGGTGCCGATGCCGCCCGAGCCGATGATCCGCCGGCCGATCACGCTCGAAGGCCCGGTGACCGATCTGGATCTGCAGCCGACGCCGGACCGGCCGCCGCTGCCGACCCGGGCCGTGAAAGCGGAGCCCGAGCCGACCCGGGCCGTGCCGGCTGAGCCCGGGCCTGCCGCCGGCGATCCGATCCGGCTGGAGATGCAGCACGACTGGTTCGACCAGGCCGACAGCGCTCCGGTGCCGCACGGGATGCCGACCGCGGGATACGCGCCTCCGCCCGCGCCGGTCTCCGCCCCGCCAGGCCCACCGCTGCCGGCTCCGGTGATCGCGGCACCGCCGGCGACCCAGGAGGCCCCGACGGCGGCCCAGGAGGCCCCGTCGGTGACCCGGAAGGCGCCACCGGCCCCGGTGAGTGCCGTCCCGAGGCCCCGGGAGGCCGCCGAGGACCGCTGGCGCACCAAGGCGGACGACGGCTGGCTGCGGGCGATGGCGGCGACCGCGCCGCAGGACGCCGGCACCACCCGGTCGGGCCTCCCCAAGCGGATCCCGCAGGCGCAGCTGGTGCCGGGCGGGGTGCAGAGCCCACCGCGTACGCAACATCGTCGCAATCCGGATGAGGTACGAGGACTGTTGTCCTCGTACCACCGAGGAGTGCAACGAGGGCGGACGGACGGCGTTGCCGAATCCGCCGCCACGGCTACACATGCTCCGAAGGAGAACGAACAGTGACCAGGCCCCCCACCATGCACGACATGGGCTGGCTGCTCAGCAACTTCGCCGACAGCATCGCCGGCATCGCCCACGTGATCGCCGTCTCGGCGGACGGCCTGCTGCTGGCCTCGTCGCGCGATCTGCCGGCGGACCGCGCGGATCAGCTCGCCGCGATCACCTCGGGCGTGGTCAGCCTGACCGACGGCGCATCGAGAATGTTCAACGCCGGGAAGGTGCAACAGACCATCATCGAAATGGACAGCGGCTATCTTTTCCTGATGTCCATCAGCGACGGTTCATCGATGGCTGTCCTGGCGGCGCGCAGCTGCGACGTCGGTCAGGTCGGCTACGAGATGGCCCTGCTGGTGGAGCGTGTCGGTGCGGCACTGTCGCCGACGCCACGCGAGGCCGTCAGCCACTAGACGCCGGGGCCGTGCGCCCCGGCGGAGACGAGGTGACCGCGACATGACTGAGCCGCACGATCCCCGGGGCAACCTGGTGCGGCCGTACGCGGTCACCCGCGGCCGGACCGAGCCGATCCGGGACATCCCGATCGAAGCGGTTCTGGTCGCCAGCGCGGCGGCCGTGCAGGAATCGCGGTTCGCCGGACATGACAAGTACCGCATCGCCGTGCTGTGTGAGCCGAAGGCGCAATCGCTCGCCGAACTCGCGGCGATCACCCGGTTACCGCTGGGGGTGACCCGGGTGCTCGTCGCCGACATGGTCGCCGACGGGCTTCTGACGCTGCACAGTGCCGCTCCCCGGACGGGGTTCGCGGAGCGGATGGATCTTCTGGGAAGGGTGTTGGGTGGACTACGCAAGCTCTGAGGGGGCCGGAGCGCGTCCCACGGAGATCACCTCCGCGAAGATCGTCGTCGCCGGTGGTTTCGGCGTGGGCAAGACGACCCTGGTGGGCGCGGTTTCCGAGATCGAACCACTGACGACCGAGGCCGTGATGACCTCGGCCGGCGAAGGCATCGACGACGCCTCGAAAGTGCCGGGCAAGGGCTCGACCACGGTGGCGATGGACTTCGGCCGCATCACGATGGCCGACGACCTCATCCTCTACCTGTTCGGCACGCCAGGGCAGACCCGGTTCTGGTTCATGTGGGACGAACTGATCCGGGGTGCCGTCGGCGCCGCGGTGCTCGTCGACACCCGCCGGCTCACCGACGCGTTCGCGCCGCTGGACTACTTCGAGAACCGGCACCTGCCGTACCTCGTCGCGGTCAACTGCTTCGACAACGCGCCACGCTACGAGCCGGAGGAGGTCCGGGAGGCGCTCGCCATACCGGCCCGGGTGCCGCTGTTCATGTGCGACGCGCGACACCGTGAGTCGGTCAAGGCCGTGCTGATCGGGGTGGTCGAGCACGCGATGGCGACCCTGGTGGCCGAGCACGAGGGGCACGCCGCCACGGTCAGCTAGGCCGGGGGAGAGGCAGGGTGGGGCGCGGTCAGACCGGCAGGCGGTAGCCGCGCTTCACCACGGTCTGCACCACCCCGGGGACGGCCAGGCCGGCGCGCAGCCGGGCCACCGCCATCTCGACGGCGTGCTCGTCGGCGCCGCGCGGCAGGGCCTGGAGCAGGGCGGCGCGGGAGAGCACCCGGCCGGGGGAGTGCGCCAGCTCGCGCAGGACGGCCATCGGTGCGGGGGCGAGCGGGCGCAACTCACCGTCGACGACGGCGGCGTGGCCCCGCAGCGTCAGCGTGTGCCCGGCGACCTGCAGGGTCAGTGCCCGTTTGGGCAGATCTTCGACGATGGTACGGACCAGGGCGCTGAGCCGGGCCCGCCCAGGGGTGACGACCGGGATGCCCTGGCGGCGCAACGGCGCCGCGGTGACCGGGCCGACGCAGGCGGCGAGCACGTCGGCGCGGAGCGCGTCCAGCAGGGCGTCGGTGCCGGGGGCGGCGCGCAGGACGGCGTGCACCGCTGCCGCTGAGGTGAACGTCACGGCGTCCACCAGGCGGGCGGTGATCAGGTCGACCAGGCGGTGCAGCGGCGCCGGGTCGACGGGCGGCGCCCAGCGGTGGACGGGCACCTCGATGACGCGGGCGCCGGCGTTCTCCAGGGCCTCGGCGTATTCGGGCTGGCTCTCGCCGTGCAGTTGCAGTGCCACGGTGCGGCCGGACAGGCCGCGGGCGGTGAGGTGGTCGACGACTTCCTCGTACCCCTCGCCCTCGGGTGTCCATCGGTCCTGCAGACCGGCGGCCCGGACCGCGGCGCGGGCCTTCGGGCCACGGGCGACGAGGTACGCGGCGGACAGCACCGACCGCAGCGGTTCGGCCAGACCCCACCCGTCCGCCGCCTCCAGCCAGCCCCGCATGCCGATGCCGGTGCTGACGAGCACGACGTCGGGTGGGGTCTCGAGGCAGGCGCGGGTTGCGGAACGCAGTTCGGCGTCGTCGGCGATCGGCACGATGCGCAGGGCCGGTGCCAGCACCACGCGGGCACCCCGGGCTTCGAGGAGGGCAGCGAGCTCGTCCTTGCGGCCGTCCGCGGTGACCCCGATGGTGTAGCCGGAGAGGGCCGCCGCCGGTTCCGCCAGCGCGGCAGCGGTCAGCACCGTCCGGCGGGCGGCCGGGGTCCGCTCGATCATCCGATCTCCGGGCCAGTTCGCAGGTCCAGGCCGGTTCGTGGCCTCGCGCCGGTTCGTGGCCTCGCGCCGGTTCGTGGCCTCGCGCCGGTTCGTGGGGCGAGAAGTCGCGGCGTGGCCGAACGGTCCACCGAAGGGCACGCTCGAAGCCCGCCGTCCTCGGCGTTGACCCGCTCCCATGTCACGCCTGCGTTCTTCGCCGTGCCTCCGTCCGGGGCACGCCGCGACTTCTCCTCGCCGAACCGGCGAGCCGGCCCGGCGGACATCGTCAGGTCCGTCCTCAACCCTGACGATGGTCCTTCCATGGTGCGCCCGTGGAGGCGGTGTCGGCCAATGCCGGGCCGCTTCTTCGGGAGGTCCGCACCGTTGGCCATGTCCGAAGCCTGCCGGGGGTGAATTTCGGACGAGCGTCCCATTTGTTTCAAGCCTGCTAAGACCCGCGGACCCGGTCGTGTGACCCGCTTCGGGCGTGTCCGTGGCGCGGAGTATGCTTGCTTCGTTTGGGGTTCCGCTAGGGCTGAGTGTTTGCAACCAGAACGCTCGCCGGACGGTCAGTGCCCTGGACACTGTCCTGTTGGACACTGCCTGTTTTGACCACGCGCCGCGCAGCCGGGTATTGTTGCCTGCTGTTGTGCGACAGCTGCGAGTGGTCCCTCTGTGGGGTCGCTTGACGCATCTGCTGGATGCGACCAGCGCGCGCCCCCAGACCGACGACGAGACAAGGTAATTCTGTGCGTACGTACAGCCCGAAGCCGGGTGAGATCGAGCGTCAGTGGCACATTATCGACGCTTCTGACGTCGTTCTGGGCCGGCTGGCCACCCACACCGCCACCCTCCTGCGCGGCAAGCACAAGCCGACGTTCGCCCCGCATGTCGACACCGGCGACTTCGTGGTGATCATCAACGCCGGCAAGGTCGCGCTGACCGGCAACAAGCGCCAGACCAAGGTCGCCTACCGCCACTCGGGTTACCCGGGCGGCCTCAAGCAGGTCGGTTACGAAGAGCTGCTGACCAAGCGCCCCGAGAAGGCGATCGAGCTGGCCGTCAAGGGCATGCTCCCGCACAACAAGCTTGCGCGGCAGATCATCAAGAAGCTGAAGGTGTACCCGGGCGCCGAGCACCCGCACGCCGCTCAGCAGCCGCAGCCGTTCGAAATCAAGCAGATCGCGCAGTGAGCGCGGGAGAAGGCAGCAGCATGTCCGACATCATCGAGCCCGAGGTCGTCGAGACCGTCGAAGAGCCCGCTGAGACGGTCGTCGTCGTCGAGACGCCCGCGCCGGCTTCGGTCCGCGCCCCGCGTCCCGGTGACCGTCCGCTCCAGACCGTGGGCCGCCGCAAGGAGGCCATCGTCCGGGTGCGTCTCGTGCCCGGCACCGGCAAGATCACCTGCAACGGCCGCGAGCTGGAGAACTACTTCCCCAGCAAGGTGAACCAGCAGCTCATCCGTGAGCCGCTCGTCACCACCGAGCGTGGCGAGCAGTTCGACGTAATCGCGAACCTGCGCGGTGGCGGCATCACCGGCCAGGCCGGCGCCCTGCGTCTCGCGATCGCCCGCGCTCTCATCCTGAACGAGCCGGACGACCGGCCCGCCCTGAAGAAGGCCGGCTTCCTGACCCGGGACGCCCGGGTCAAGGAGAGCAAGAAGTACGGTCTCAAGAAGGCCCGTAAGGCTCCGCAGTACTCGAAGCGCTGATTTCCGCGCCGACGGCCGAGCGCACCCCTGTTCCACGAGGGGCGTGCTCGGCCGTCGGTGTTTCCACTCCCTCCCCGACCAGCCGTTCCGGTGAACGCCAGAACAGGCGCACCCTGGTGCAGTCTTGGTTCGGCGTGTCACCGGCGAAAGGAAGCCGCCATGGGGCGACTCTTCGGCACCGACGGCGTTCGCGGTCTTGCGAACGGCGAGCTGCTCACCCCCGAACTGGCCCTCTCGGTCGCTGTCGCGGCCGCACGGGTCCTGGTCGAGACCGACAGCAGCCACCAGCCCCTGGCGATAGTGGGGCGTGACCCCCGGGCCAGCGGCGAGATGCTGGAGGCCGCGGTCGTCGCGGGTCTCACCAGCGCCGGCGCCAACGTGGTCCGGGTCGGCGTGCTGCCCACTCCGGCGGTGGCCTACCTGGTCGGGCAGACGAACGCCGACCTCGGAGTGATGCTCTCCGCGTCGCACAACCCGATGGCGGACAACGGCATCAAGCTCTTCGCCGCCGGTGGCGCCAAGCTGCCGGACGAGCTCGAGGAGCGGATCGAGAAGGCCGTCGCGGACGGGCACGGCCTGGTCGGGCGGCCCACCGGCGCAGCCATCGGGCGGGTGCACGACCTGCTGGACGGCGCCGAGCACTACATCAAGCATCTGGTCGAGTCGACCCCGCACCCGCTGGAAGGCCTCAAGGTCGTCGTGGACTGCGCGAACGGCGCGGCCAGCGAGGTCGCCCCGGTGGCGTACCGGGAGGCCGGCGCCGAGGTCATCGCGATCCACGCCGACCCGGACGGCCTGAACATCAACGAGAACTGCGGCTCCACGCACCTCGAGCAGGTGCGCGAGGCCGTGCTGCGCGAGGGCGCCGACCTGGGCCTGGCGCACGACGGCGACGCCGACCGCTGCCTGGCCGTCACGGCCGCCGGTGACGTCGTCGACGGCGACCAGATCATGGCGATCCTGGCAGTGGCGATGCACGAGGCCGGCACGCTCACCGGCAACACGCTCGTCGCCACCGTGATGAGCAACCTGGGTCTGCGGCTCGCGATGAAGCAGTCCGGGATCCGGCTGGTCGAGACGAAGGTCGGCGACCGGTACGTGCTGGAGGAGCTGCAGAGCGGCGGGTACGCGCTGGGCGGCGAGCAGAGCGGCCACATCGTGATGCCGGCGTTCGCGACGACCGGTGACGGCGTGCTGACCGGCCTGCACCTGATGGCGCAGGTGGCGGCGAGCGGCAAGTCCCTCGCCGACCTGGCCGCCGTGGTGCACACGCTGCCCCAGGTGCTGATCAACGTGCGGGTCGGTGACCGGGAGGCCGGTGCCGCCGCGCCCACCGTGCAGGCCGCCGTGGCGCTCGCCGAGAACGAGCTGGGCGAGACCGGCCGGGTGCTGCTGCGCCCGTCCGGCACCGAACCGCTGGTCCGGGTGATGGTCGAGGCCGCCACCGAGGAGAAGGCGCGCGCCGTCGCCGAGCGGATCGCCGACGAGGTCCGGTCAGCAAGCCCGGCCTGACCTGACCGAGGGTTGAGCCCACCACGGGCTCAACCCTCGAACGCCCGCCAGGGGCTCAGGCGGCGAGCCGCTTCAGCCGGCTGACCGCCTCGTCGATCACTTCGGCGCGCTTGCAGAAGGCGAACCGGATCAGGTGCCGCCCGGCGTCCCGGTTGTCGTAGAAGACCTGGGTCGGCACGGCCACCACCCCGCAGCGCGCCGGCAGCTCCCGGCAGAACTCGATGCCGTCGACACCGCCCAGCGGCCGGATGTCGGCCGTCACGAAGTAGGTGCCCTCGGCCGGCAGGACGGCCAGGCCGGCCTCGGCGAGCCCGGCAACCAGGCCGTCCCGGCGCTCACGCAGGCCCGCCGCGAACCCGGTGAAATAGCTGTCGGGCAGGCCCAGCGCGACCGCGACGGCGGGTTGCAGCGGTGCGCCGTTGACGAAGGTCAGGAACTGTTTGACCCGCAGCAGCGCGGAGACCAGCGATGCCGGGCCGGTCGCCCAGCCGATCTTCCAGCCGGTGCAGGAGAACGTCTTGCCGGCCGACGAGATCCGCAGGGTGCGCTCGCGCATCCCGGGCAGGCCGGCCAGCGGGACGTGCCGGCCGTCGAAGACCAGATGCTCGTACACCTCGTCGGTGACCGCGACCACGTCGTGCTCGCGGCACAACCCGGCGATCAGTTCCAGCTCCGCGGCAGTGAAGACCTTGCCGGTCGGGTTGTGCGGGGTGTTGAGCAGGACCAGCCGGGTCCGCCTGCCGAACGCCTCCCGCAGCTCCGCCTCGTCGAACTCGTACCGCCCGGCGGGGCCGGGCCGCAGCGTGACCGGCCGGCGGACCGCCCCGGCCAGGGTGATCGAGGCGGCGTACGAGTCGTAGTACGGCTCGAAGCACACCACCTCGTCACCGGGCTCGCAGAGAGCGAGGATGGCGGCCGCGATCGCCTCGGTGGCGCCGGCCGTCACCACCACCTCGGTGTCCGGGTCCCGGGTCAGCCCCCAGAACCGCTGCTCGTGCGCGGTGATCGCGTGCCGCAGTGCCGGGATGCCGGGGAGCGGCGGGTACTGGTTGGCGCCACCGGCCAGGGCTTCGGCAGCGGCCGCCAGCATCTCCGGCGGGCCGTCGGTGTCCGGGAAGCCCTGCCCGAGGTTCACCGCGCCGGTTCGCACGGCCAGCGCGGACATCTCGGTGAAGATCGTCGTGCCGAACGGGCGCATCCGTTCGACCAGGGGATCCGTACGGGTCACCGGCACCTCATTCGAAGACGAGCTCGTTGCAGCTGGTTGTCGCGTACGGCCCCTGGCCGCTCTGTTTCACGACCTCCTTGCCGTCGACCAGGGCCCGGCACGTGATGGTGCCGTCGCCGCCGTCGCGGCGCTGCGCGGAGACCGAGACGAGGGCCACACCCTTCATGGTGGTGGTCACCTTCCATGGCAGCTCGGACCCGCTGACCACCTTGGGCGCGGTGCCCAGCTGCTCGGCGTAAAGAATCTCGGCGGGCCCGTCGCCGGTGACCTCGTAGGTGACCGTGACCTCCCGGTTCTGGTCGCCGGGCAGACCGGGCAGGTCGGTAGGCAGCGCCGGCAGGTCGGTCGGCAGGCCCGGCAGGTCCGTCGGCAGGCCCGGCAGGTCGGTCGGCAGGCCCGGCAGCTGCGGCACCTCGGTGGGCAGCGCCGGCAGGGTCGGGTTGGCGATCGGCTCGACCACCTCTTTGGCCCTGTCGGTGACGCTGCGCACGATCAGCACGCCGGCCGTGACGACGCCGCCGCAGAGCAGTAGGGAGATCGCGACGATCAGGGCGATCAGTGGCGTCTTGCTGCGGCGCGGGCCGGGCGGGGGTGGACCGTACCCCGGCGTTGGCGGGGGTGGTGGCGGATAGCCGCCCGACCCGTAGTCAGGGGCGTAGCCGGGCTCCGGGACATGGCCGGGCGGCGCGTAGTTGACCGGCTGATATTCCACCGGCGGGAACGACGCGGTAGGCGGGAAGTCCGGCGACGGCTCGGGCGGCGGCGGCGCCTGACCCGGGTGGTACGGCGGCGGGGTCTGACCCGGGTGGTACGGCGGCGGAGTGGCCTGGCCGGGAAGGAACTGCGGTGGCCGGGGTGGTTGGCGCGGCTCGCTCGGATCGTTGGGGTCGCTCATCCGCTTCCTCCCGGTGAGACGCCGTGGCGCTGCCGTAGCCGACGGTACGCCAGCGGCGCACCTGTGGTGTCACCCACCCGTACGAGGTGTTCACCCACCGGCCGTGGAACCGCGCTTGCGCAGGTGCGGCGCCGATGGCGTACAGTTCCGATCACATCGGGTGCTCAAAAGTGCCTTTCTTGCTCATGACGTTTGAGCGAAAGTCCGCTAGGCTGCCCGGCATGTGTGGGATCGTGGGTTACGTTGGCAATCGTCCGGCATTGAGCATCGTCCTCGATGGGCTCCGCCGCCTGGAGTACCGCGGATATGACTCGGCCGGTGTCGCCGTCATCGACGGCGGCGAGGTCCGGACCGGCAAGCGGGCCGGCAAGCTGGCCAACCTGGAGAAGGCGCTCGCCGAGCGGGCCGCCGACGGCATCGCGACAGGCGTCACCGGCATCGGGCACACCCGCTGGGCCACCCACGGCGGTCCCACCGACCGCAACGCCCACCCGCACCTCTCCGCCGACGGGCGGGTCGCGGTCATCCACAACGGCATCATCGAGAACTTCGCGAAGCTGCGCGCCGAGCTCGAGGCGACCGGCATCGAGTTCACCAGCGACACCGACACCGAGTGCGCGGCCCACCTGCTCGCCGCCGAGGTGCGCGAGCTGCGGGCGGCCGGGGGTCTGACCGGCCCAGCCCTGCTGGCCGAGGCCATGCGACGCACGGTGGGCCGGCTGGAGGGCGCCTTCACGCTCCTCGCTATCGACGTCGAGGTGCCCGACGCGGTGGTCGCCGCCCGCCGCAACTCGCCGCTCGTGGTGGGTCGCGGCGACGGGGAGAACTTCCTGGCCAGCGACGTCTCCGCGTTCATCGAGCACACCCGTGAGGCGATCGAGCTGGGTCAGGACCAGGTCGTCCTGATCACCCCGGCGGGCATCGAGATCACCGACTTCGACGGCGCGCCGGCCACCGGCAAGGAGTACCACGTCGACTGGGACCTGTCGGCCGCCGAGAAGGGTGGCTACGAGTACTTCATGCTCAAGGAGATCGCCGAGCAGCCGCAGGCCATCGCGGACACTCTGCTCGGCCGGCTGAGCGAGCGCGGCGAGATCATCCTGGACGAGGTGCGCCTCACCGACCAGGACCTGCGGGACGTCGACAAGGTGTTCATCGTGGCCTGCGGTACGTCGTACCACGCCGGGATGGTCGCCAAGTACGCCATCGAGCACTGGGTGCGCATCCCCTGCGAGGTGGAGCTCGCCAGCGAGTTCCGCTACCGCGACCCGATCCTGGACCGCTCCACCCTGGTGATCGTGATCAGCCAGTCCGGCGAGACCATGGACACCCTGATGGCGCTGCGGCACGCCAAGGAGCAGAAGGCCCGGGTGCTCGCCATCTGCAACACCAACGGCTCCACCATCCCGCGCGAGTCCGACGCGGTGCTCTACACCCACGGCGGCCCGGAGATCGCTGTCGCCTCCACCAAGGCGTTCCTCACCCAGCTGGTCGCCTGCTACCTGATCGGCCTGCACCTGGCCCAGATCCGCGGCGTGATGTACGCCGACGAGGTCGCCGCCGTGGTCGAGAAGCTCCAGGCCACCCCGGACAGCCTGCGCACGCTGCTGGACGGGATGGAGGACGTCCGGGCGCTGGCCCGCGACCTGAAGACCGCCTCGACGATCCTGTTCATCGGCCGGCACGTCGGTTTCCCGGTGGCCCTCGAAGGCGCGCTCAAGCTCAAGGAACTCGCCTACATGCACGCCGAGGGCTTCGCGGCCGGCGAGCTCAAGCACGGCCCGATCTCGCTGATCGACGAGGGCACCCCGGTGGTCTGCGTGGTGCCGTCGCCAGCCGGCCGCGGCGTGATGCGCGACAAGGTGGTCTCCAACATCCAGGAGGTGCGGGCCCGCGGCGCCCGGACCATCGTGATCGCCGAGCAGGGCGACGACGGCGTCAAGGCGTTCGCCGACCACCTGATCGAGGTCCCGCAGACCCCGACCCTGCTGGCCCCGCTGATGACCACCGTGCCGCTGCAGATCCTCGCCTGCGAGATCGCCGCGGCCCGCGGTAACGACGTGGACCAGCCGCGCAACCTGGCGAAGTCCGTCACCGTCGAGTGACCGGCGCCTGATCGAGGGTGATCCGGGCCAGCGCGTCGAGCGCGGGCCGGCCCGGATCCCAGTAACCGAGGTGCCCGGCGTCGGCCTGACTGGCGAAGACCTGGGCGCCGAACCCGGTGTCGCTCGGGTTGCGGCCGAACCAGAGGTCCCGTTCCGGTGTGCCGAAGGCGAGCGCCGGCCCGATCAGTGGCACCCCGGCCAGCGCGAGGTCGCCCGGCAGGCCACGGGGTGACACCGCGGCGTACTGGATCACATCGGTCCGGGACGTCGTCGACCAGACGTGGTCCGGCGGGACGGCGAGGCCGGCCGCCGCGTCCACCCCGACGCCGGGGGAGCCGACGAAGACGACCTCGTCGGCGGCGAACGGCCCGGCCGCCGCGGCACCCACCACCAGCGAGCCGTAACTGTGCCCGAGCACGGTCTGATGCGCCGCCGGCCCCTCGTGGGTGACCCGCAACGACTCCTGGAACCGCCGCAGCCCCTCGGCGCCGTCCCGGGCCTGCCGGTCGGAGAACGCCTCGTGCACGAAGTCCGGCGCGTCGTAGTCCAGCCACAGCACCGCGCTCACCGCCCGGTCCGGCGCCAGCTCACCGGCCCGCACCGCGACCCGTTCGGCCCGGGTCAGCTCGCCGCCGGCCGAGTCCAGGTCACTCGTCATGCCGGGGACGTGCGTGAGAACGTGCCGGGCCCGGTCCGGGTCACCCAGGGCGACGACGGCACGGCCGTCGTTCGAGACGTCCAGGCTCAGGAGGTACGGGCGGAGCCCCGCCTCGTCGTCGAGCCGCGCACCCAACTCGGCCAGTCCCGCGACCGGGCGCTCGCCGGGAAGCCGCCGGTCGTCCAGCAGCATCCGGTTCGCCACGTCGCGGTCCGCGGCCGGGATCCCGGCCCGGGCCGCGAGAGTGGCCGGAGCGGTGGCGAGCAGCCAGTCCCGCTGCACCGGTGTCAGGGCGGCCCACCAGCGGCGCACCTCGGCGGGGCCGGCGGCGCAGTCCGGGCCGGGACCGGCAGCCGGGCCTAGTGCGCCGGTCGCGCCCGGAGCGCCGCCGGTCGCGCCTGGAGTGCCGATCCAGCCTGGAGCGCCGCCGGTCGCGCCTGGAGTGCCGATCCCGCCCGGCGCGCCGACCTGGCCCGCCGCCGTGGCGCAGAGCGCGTCCAGCCGGTCGGCCGCCTCGGCGTCGGCCGCAGCGGCGAGACCCAGTGCGGCGGACAGGTCGGCCGCCACCCGGGGCAGCTCCGAGGAGCGGCCGTGGACCGTACCCGCATCGTCGATCACCAGGCCGGCGCCCGCCGCCCGGCTCCGCGCCCGGTCCAGCAGCTGGCGCGCCCTCGCCAGCGCCGCCGCGAACTCACTCAGCGCCTGGTCGGCCCGCCAGCAGAACACCCGGAACAGAGCGATCCGGTGCCGGGCATCGCCCAGCGCGGCCACCGCCGCCGAACCCGCGCGGCCGGACCAGGACGCCCGGATCCGCGCCGCGAGCGCGCCGAACTCGGTGCTCAGCGCACCGGCCAGCGCAGACCAGCGCCGCCAGGCCAGCGCGGCCGACCGCCAGCGGCCCGGATCGGTCACCCGTAGCAGCGAGTGGAGCGCGGTCATCCGGCGAGCCGGAACCGGACGGCGGCCCGGGCGTCGGCCTCCCGGTAGGCGTCCGCGGCCACCCGGATCCGCTCGGCCGTCACCGCTACGTCGTGGCCGAGCACCGCGAGCTGCTGAACGGCGGCGTCGGCGGCGAGGGTGGCGGCCGCCGCGGCCGCCCAGCGCGGAGCGACGTCCGGCACCTGACCGTCCAGGCCGCTCAACCGGGCGGCGAGGGCGTCGGCGGCGGCCGCGTGCCGGCGCAGGTCCTCGGTGTCGGCGTGAAAATCGGAGCTCATCGGCGGCCTCCTGGCGCAGCGGGAACGGGATGACCCGACGCTAGGTGCCGCCGGAGCCCGCCGGGCCGGCCTGTGGACGACGGGTCCGGGCCGGGTGCGCGGCTGTCCACAGGGGTTGCGCACAAGTGGCGGCCGCTGTTAGTGCGCCGGCCCGGCGAACCCGGCCGCCGCGATCCGGGCGGTTCTGCCGGTTCTGCGGGTGTTCGGGCGCGCTCTTCCTCGGGAGGCGTATGCGAGACCCCCCGTCGGGCGTATGCGGGACCGCCGTCGGGCGTATGCGGGACCGCCGGAGGGCGTATGCGGAACCGTCGGAGGGCGTATGCGGAACCGTGGGAGGGCGTATGCGAGACCGCCGGAGGGGTGTCCTTTATGCGTCTTGCAAGCGGCGAGTGCGGCCTTTCCCGCCGGTTTGTGCTGGTTGGCGGTCCGGGGGCTGGGCGGGATGTCGACGCGGCGGCGGGCAGGACGCAGGAGTGCGGCGTTTCTTGCCTTCGGCTCCCTCACGGTCGCCGCGGTCCGCTGCGTCGGTCCCCGTGACGGTGTTGATCTGCTAGCGATGCGAAATCGCTGTGATCATGGGGCTGAAACCGCGATTTCGCATCGCTAGCAGATCAACATCTCGCCATGACGACGTGTCCGGCGCGCCATCGGGGCCAGGAAGGGGGCGCGGGGTTGATGCGCGGGCGGTGTTGCCTGAGGGGGCGATCGGGCGTACGCCAGACCGCCGGGCGTCATACGCGGGAATGTCGTGCGCGCCCGGTAGGCGGCGCGCGCGGGAATGTCGTGTGGGCCTGGGAGGCGGCGTGCGCGGGAATGTCGTGTGGGCCTGGGAGGCGGCGTGCGCGGGAATGTCGTGTGGGCCTGGGAGGCGGCGTGCGTGGGAAAGGCGTGCGCGCCCGCCCGGCGTACGCGGAACAGGCGCCGCACGCACCATTAGGGTGGCTGGTGTGATCGTGGCTGTCGGTATCGATGTCGTTCTGGTGGAGAGATTCGCCCGCGCGCTGGAGCGGACTCCGCTGCTCGGGGACCGTCTGTTCACCGAGCCGGAACGGCTGACCGGCTCCGGCAATCCGCGGTCGGCGGAGTCGCTGGCCGCCCGGTTCGCGGCCAAGGAGGCCGTGGCCAAGGCGCTCGGTGCGCCGGCCGGGCTGCGCTGGCACGACTGCGAGATCGTCTCCGACCCGGACGGGCGCCCGTGGTTGACGGTCTCCGGTACGGTCGCCGCCGCGGCAACCGAACGCGGCATCAGTCGATGGCATCTGTCGCTGTCGCATGACGGCGGCATCGCCTCCGCGATGGTGGTCGCCGAGTCGCAGGAAGTGACGTCGCCGGGCCCCGGCGGATGAGGATGTCGCCGGTCGGGCGGGCGAGGATGTCGCCGGTCGGGCGGGCGAGGACGTCGCCGGTCCGGCGGGCGAGGACGTCGCCGGTCCCGGCGGGTGAAGGAGTGGCGTGGTGCGGCAGGCATGGCGGGTGGCGGATGTCCGGGCGGCCGAGAAGACGCTGATGGCGACCCTGCCGGAGGGCACGCTGATGCAGCGGGCTGCGGCGGGGCTGGCCCGGCGTTGCGCGTTGCTGCTGGAGGCGACCGGCGGGGTGTACGGCGCGCGGGTGCTGCTGCTGGTCGGCAGCGGTGACAACGGCGGCGACACGCTCTACGCCGGTGCCGCGCTGGCCCGGCGCGGCGCGCAAATCCGTGCGCTGCTGCTGACCCCGGAGCGGGTGCATCTGGCGGGGCTCGCGGCGCTGCGGGCGGCGGGCGGGTTCACCGTCTCCGAGCTGCCCGCCCGGGCCGACCTGGTGCTGGACGGGATTGTCGGGATCGGCGGCGCGGGCGGCCTGCGACCGCCGGCGGCAGCCGTCGTGCACCGGCTTGGTGACCTGCGCGGGCGTACGGGTGACCGGCCCGTCGTGGTGGCCGTCGACACCCCGAGCGGGGTGGCCGTGGACACCGGCGACGTGCCGGGCGAGGCGGTCCACGCCGATGTCACGGTCACTTTCGGCTGCCTGAAACCGGCGCACGTCGTAGGCCCGGCGTCGCTGCGCTGCGGCGAGGTGGAGCTGGTCGACATCGGTCTGGGCCCGGCGCTCGTCACCGACCCGGCGGTGCGGGTGGCCGAGGCCGCCGACGTCGCCGCGTGGTGGCCCCGGCCGGACGCGACGTCGGACAAGTACAGCCGGGGGGTGGTCGGCCTGGCGACCGGTTCGGCCGGTTATCCGGGTGCGGCGCTGCTCTCCACGGCTGGTGCGCTGGCCGGGCCGACCGGCATGGTGCGGTACGCGGGCAGCGCACACCCCGAGGTGGTGCGGGCGCACCCGTCCGTGGTGGTGGCGTCCCGGATGGCCGACGCCGGCCGGGTACAGGCCTGGGTGTGCGGTTCCGGCTTGGGCACCGGTGAACACGCGCGTACCGAGCTGCGCAGCGTCCTGGCCACCTCGCTGCCGGTGCTGCTCGACGCGGACGCCTTGACCCTGCTGGTCGGCGGCGAGTTCGCGGACGATCTGCGCCGCGACGCCCCGGTGGTGCTTACCCCGCACGACGGCGAGTTCACGCGGCTGGCCGGCGAGGCACCCGGCGCGGACCGGGCCGCGGCGGCCGCCCGGCTGGCCGCCTGGACCAACGCGGTGGTGCTGCTCAAGGGCGACCGGACGATCGTGGCCACCCCGGCCGGCGAGATCTGGGCCAACCCGACCGGCAGCCCGGCGCTGGCCACCGCGGGCAGCGGCGACGTGCTGGCCGGACTTCTCGGCTCGCTGCTGGCGGCGGGGCTGCCGCCGGTGCGTGCGGCGGTGGCGGCGGCGTTCGTGCACGGCCTGGCCGGGCGGCACGCCGCACCGGACGGCCCGGTGACCGCACCGGACGTGGCGGCCGCGCTGCGCCCGGCCTTGCGCGACCTCCTCGGGTGAGCCGCCCGCCCCTGCGCCGACCTCCTCGGGTGAGCCGCCCGCCCTGCGCGACCTCCTCTGGCGAGCCGCCCGGCCCCGCGCCGACCTCCTCGGGTGGGCCCGATCTTCCTGGGTGACCGGAACTGTCGTACGCCTCAGTAGGGTTAGAGGCATGTGGCAGGCGGAAGTGCGCGTCGATCTGGACGCGATCCGGGACAACGTCGTGGCGTTGCGGTCCCGCACCTCGGCCGAGGTGCTGGTCGCGGTCAAGGCGGACGGTTATGGGCACGGCATGGTTCCGGCGGCCCGGGCGGCGCTCGCCGGCGGTGCCACCTGGCTCGGTGTCGCCACCCTGGACGAGGCGCTCACCCTGCGCCGGGCCGGCATCGAGGCGCCGGTCCTGGCCTGGCTGCTGAGCCCCGGGCTGCCGCTGCACGACGGTGTCGCGGCCGGCGTCGACCTGAGCGCGGCCACCCCGGAGCTGCTCGACGAGCTGGCCGCGGCGGCCCGGCAGGCGGGTCGGCCGGCCCGGGTGCACCTCAAGCTCGACACCGGCCTGGCCCGCGGTGGCGCGGCCCGGGCCGACTGGCCGGAGCTGTTCGAGGCCGCGACCAAGGCCCAGGCCGGCGGCGACGTCGAGGTGGTCGGCGTGTGGAGCCATTTCGCCTGTGCCGACGAGCCCGGCCACGAGTCCGTCGACCGGCAGCTGGCCGCGTTCCACGAGGGTCTCGAGCTGGCCGGGCGGCACGGGATCCACCCGCGTTACCGGCACATCGCCAACTCGGCGGCCACCCTGATCCGGCCGGACGCGCACTTCGACCTGGTCCGCGTCGGCATCGCGGCCTACGGGCTGTCACCCATCGCCGGCGACACGTTCGGTCTGCGCCCGGCGATGACGGCCCGGGCCCGGGTCACCCTCGCCAAGCGGGTCCCGGCCGGCCAGGGCGTCTCCTACGGCTTGACCTACACCACACCCTGGGAGACGACGCTTGCCGTCGTCCCGCTGGGCTACGGCGACGGGGTGCCCCGGCACGCGTCGAACGCGGGACCGGTGCGCATCGGCGGCACGGTGGCGACCATCGCCGGCCGGGTCTGCATGGACCAGGTGGTGGTCGACGTCGGCGACGAGCCGGTGGTGGCCGGTGACGTGGCGACCCTGTTCGGCCCGGGTGACGACGGTGAGCCGACCGCCGACGACTGGGCCGCCGCCACCGGCACGATCAACTACGAGATCGTCACCCGGTTCGGCAGCAGCCGGGTGCCACGGTGTTACGACGGGGAGGTGCGGCCGTGAGGCGGCGGGCGGTGCGGACGGCGGGGGTGTTCGGTGCCGTTGTCGGTGTCGCGGCGGCCGGCCTGGCCACCGCGTTCGCCGTGGAGCGGGTGCTAGTGCGGCGCTCGGTCAACGCGCCCGGTGACCCCTTCGTCGAGGAGCCCTTCGGCGACCAGCCGTTCGACCAGGAGCTGACGGTGACCGCGGCCGACGGCACCGACCTGCACGTCGAGATCGTCGAACCGGCCGAGCCGGCGGGCAAGCCGACGATCGTCTTCGTGCACGGCTTCGCGCTGGACATGGGCACGTTCTACTTCCAGCGCAAGGAGCTCGCCGAGCGCGGGGAGTACCGGATGGTCTTCTACGACCAGCCCGGTCACGGCCGGTCCGGCAGGCTGCGGTCCGGGACGTACGACATCGCCGCGCTGGGCCGCTCGCTCGCCGCGGTGCTCGAGGCGACCGTGCCGGACGGGCACATCATCCTGGTCGGCCATTCGATGGGCGGCATGACCATCATGGCCTTCGCCGAGCAGTACCCGGAGTGGTTCGGCAACCGGGTCACCGGCGTGGTGCTGATGTCCACCTCGGCGGATCTGTTCGACAAGACCCAGCTCGGCGTGACGAACCTGGTGGCCCGGGCCAGCGCGCCCTTCTTCCCGCTCTGGGACAAGGCGGCCCACCTCGGCGGCGGCACCATCGACCGGGCCCGGGTGGCCTCCTCCGACCTGGCCTGGCTGCTCACCCGGCGGTACGGGTTCGGCGAGGCGAAACCCAGCCCCACCCTCGTCACGTTCGTGGAGAGCATGAACTCGAAGACGTCGGTGGAGACGCTCACCAAATACCTGCACACTCTCTACACCCACAACCGGATCCCGGCCCTGTCGGCGCTGCGCGGGGTGCCGGTCCTGGTGGTCGTCGGCACCCGCGACTACCTGACCCCGGTCACCCACTCCGAGGAGATCCTCAAGCACCTGCCCGAGGCCGAGCTGCTGAAGATCGACAACAGCGGCCACGTGGTGATGCTGGAGAAGGCCGACCAGGTCAACGCGGCGCTGATCCCGTTCCTGGAGAAGATCACGTGAAGCTGGCGACCGTCGAGGACACCCAGAACTTCGGCCGGCGGCTCGCCGGCATCCTGCGCGCCGGTGACCTGCTGCTGCTCACCGGTCCGCTCGGCGCCGGCAAGACCGCGCTGGTGCAGGGCATCGGCGCGGGTCTCGGCGTGCGCGGCCCGATCACGTCGCCGACCTTCGTGATCGCCCGGGTGCACCGCGGCCCGCTGCCGCTGGTGCACGCGGACGCCTACCGGCTGGGCGACCGGCCCGACCCGCGCGCCGAGATCGACGACCTGGACCTGGACGCCTCGGCCGACGACGCGGTGACGGTCGTCGAGTGGGGGGTCGGCCTGGTCGAGCAGCTCAACGACGAATACCTGCACGTCCGCATCGACCGGCTGGACGACGACACCCGAGTGATCGACCTGGTGCCGCACGGCGGCGACTGGGCACACCGACTGGAGAACCTGTGAACCTGACCGAGCTGTTGCCGGCCGAGTGGCGGAGCGAGCTGGCGCCCTTCCTGGACCCGGCGGCCACCGCGAAGCTGGGCGAGTTCGTCGCCGCGGAGTACGCGAGCGAGACGGTCTACCCGCCGGCCGAGGACCTCTTCGCGGCGTACCGGCTGTGCCTGCCGGCGCAGACCCGGGTGCTGATCCTCGGGCAGGACCCCTACCACGGTCCGGGTCAGGCGCACGGTCTCAGCTTCAGCGTGCGTGACGGCGTGCGGAAACCGCCGTCGCTGGGCAACGTGTTCAAGGAGCTCGCCGAGGACGTCAACATCCCGAAGCCGGCGAGTGGCGACCTGACCGGCTGGGCGCGGCAGGGTGTGCTGCTGCTCAACGCGGTGCTCACGGTCCGCGCGGGCAAGGCCGGCTCGCACGCCAACAAGGGCTGGGAGGCGTTCACGGACGCCACCATCAGGGCGCTCAACGAGCGGGACGAGCGGGTCGTGTTCCTGCTCTGGGGCGGTTACGCGAAGAAGAAGGCGGCGCTTGTCACCAACCCGGCCCACGCGGTGCTGGAGGCCGGGCACCCGAGCCCGCTGAACCGGGCCGGTTTCCTCGGCAGCCGGCCGTTCAGCGCGGCGAACAAGGCTCTCGCCGACGGCGGCCGGCCACTCATCGACTGGGACCCGCGGGCCGCCGGTTAGGGTCAGGTGTGCTCGTTCTAGCTCTGGACACCGCCACCCCCGCCTCCATGGCGGCGCTCGTCGAGGTGACCGCCGACGGCCTGTTCGGCGTCGCGGAAAGCCGCACGGTCGACCCGCGCGCGCACGGGGAGAAACTGGCCCCCGAGATCGCCGCGGTGCTGGCCGAGGCGGGTTACCGCCCGCGTGACCTGACGGCGATCGTGGCGGGTCTCGGCCCGGGGCCGTTCACCGGTCTGCGGGTCGGCCTGGCCACTGCCGCGAGCATGGGCCAGGCGCTGGGCATCCCGGCCTACGGGGTGTGTTCGCTGGACGCGCTGGGCCGGGCTGCCGGGCCGGGGCGGGTGCTGATCGCAACGGACGCGCGGCGCCGCGAGGTGTACTTCGCGACGTATGCGGACGGCGCCCGGGTGATTGGTCCCGAGGTGGCGAAACCGGCGGACGTGGCGGTGCTGCTGGCCGCGGCGGCCGGTGACCCGGCCGCGCCCGGCAAGACGGCCGCGACCGGTGCCGGGGCGGGCGGGCTCGCGGGGCAGACGGCCGGGAACGGTGCAGGGACCGGCTGGCTCGCGGGGACGGTGGATCGGGCCGCGGGGGAGGGCGCCTTGAAGTACGGGGACGTGTTCGGCGTACCGGTGGAGGAGCATCTCCTGTATCCGCCCGGCGCCGCCCTCGTCGCGCTCGCCGCGGAGAAGATCCGCGGTGCCGCACCGGGGGAGCAGCTCACGCCGCTCTACCTGCGGCGGCCCGACGCGGTGGAGCCGAGCGCGCGCAAGCCGGTGCTGACCTGATGATCGTCGAACGGTTCCGCTGGTGGCACATCGGTCAGGTGCTGCCGGTCGAGGAGGATCTCTTCGGCCCCGAGAAGTGGTCGGCCGCGATGTTCTGGAACGAGCTGGCCCAGGGCCACCACTACCTGGTGGCGACCGAGGACGGGGCGGTGCTCGGTTACGCCGGTCTGTCCGTCGTGGACGCCGAGGAGTCCTGGGTGCAGAACATCGCGGTGCGCCGGGACGCGCAACGCCGCGGCATCGGCCGGCTCCTGCTCGAGGCGCTGCTGGCCGAGGCGGCCCGGCGCGGCGTCAAGAAGACGCTGCTCGAGGTGGCCGTCGACAACGCGCCGGCGCAGACCCTCTACGCGAGTTACGACTTCGAGCCGGTCGGGATCCGGCGCGGCTACTACCAACCGAGCAACACGGACGCCCTGGTGATGATGCGCGATGCGTGACGAACCCCTGGTCCTCGGGATCGAGACCTCCTGCGACGAGACCGGTGTCGGCATCGTGCGCGGGCACACCCTGCTGGCCGACGCGCTCGCGTCCAGTGTGGAGCAGCACGCCCGGTTCGGCGGCGTGGTGCCGGAGGTGGCCAGCCGGGCCCATCTGGAGGCACTGGTCCCGACCATGCAGCGGGCGCTCGACACGGCCGGCGTCACGCTCGCCGACGTCGACGCGATCGCGGTGACGAGCGGGCCCGGCCTGGCCGGTGCGCTGCTGGTCGGGGTGGCCGCGGCCAAGGGTTACGCGCTGGCCGCCGAGAAACCGATCTACGGGGTGAACCACCTGGCCGCGCACGTGGCGGTGGACACCCTGGAGCACGGCCCGCTGCCCGAGCCCGCGATCGCGATGCTGGTCTCCGGCGGGCACTCCTCGCTGCTGCTCGTCGACGACCTCACCGCCGGCGTCACCCCGCTCGGCGCGACGATCGACGACGCGGCCGGCGAGGCGTTCGACAAGGTGGCCCGGCTGATCGGGCTCGGTTTCCCGGGCGGGCCGGTGATCGACCGCACGGCCCGCGAGGGCGACCGGGCCTCGATCGCCTTCCCGCGCGGGCTGACCGCCCCGAAAGACCTGGCCGCGCACCGTTTCGACTTCTCCTTCTCGGGGTTGAAGACGGCCGTCGCACGCTGGGTGGAGAGCCGCGAACGGGCCGGTGAGCCGGTTCCGGTGGCGGACGTGTCGGCCAGTTTCCAGGAAGCGGTCTGCGACGTGCTGACCGCGAAGGCGATCGACGCGTGCCGGGCCAACGGGGTGCGGACTCTGGTGATCGGCGGCGGGGTGGCGGCGAACTCGCGGCTGCGCGTGCTCGCCGAGGAGCGCGCCGCGAAACACGGGATCGCGGTGCGCGTACCCCGCCCCGCTCTCTGCACCGACAACGGCGCGATGGTCGCGGCGCTCGGCTCGCATCTCGTCGCCGCCGGCGTCGCGCCGAGCCGCCTGGATCTGCCCGCGGATTCGTCCATGAGTTTGACCGAGGTCAGCGTGGCGGGGTAGGAAGCATCATGATCGCGCGGATGTGGGAGGTGCGGGCCTCGCGCAGTGGCTTCGACGAGCTGCTGGCCTGGGTCTGCGACACGGCGGTGCCGTCCCTGGAGGTGCTGCCACAACATGTGTCGAGTGACGTCTATTCGTCCACCGATCAACGCATCGTCGTCATCACCAAATGGCGTAACACCCCGGAGAGCATGCCGGTCCCGCCGGAGCGGCTGGTAGCACGCACTCCGCACGTCTGGGATTTCACGCCCGTCGATCGCTGATCGGTCGCACCACGCGCGGTCCGGCTTTACCGTCGGGATCTGATGCGTAGCTTGCCCGTGCCGAATCCCGGCCTGCCCGACTCCCGCTCCGCTGCCCGTTATCTGCTCTGGTTGGTCAGGCGTTCCCGCCTGACGGTCGGCGTCGCGGCCGCCCTCGCGATCCTCTGGATGGGATGTCAGGCACTGGCGCCCGCAGTGGTCGGCCGGGCGGTCGACGCCGCCGCTGACCGTGACGGCCGCGCCCTCGCCGGCTGGACGCTGCTGCTACTCGGTGTGGGCACGATGCAGGCCGGCACCGGGATCATGCGGCACCGGTTCGCGGTCACCAACTGGCTGGGCGCCGCGTTCCGGACCGTGCAGGTGGTGGTGCGGCACGCCAACCGGCTCGGCGCCACGCTGCCGCGGCGGCTGGACGCCGGCGAGGTGGTGGCGATCGGCACCTCCGACATCAGCCACATCGGCGGGGCCGTCGACATCATCTCCCGGGGCGTCGGCTCGCTGCTCGCCGTCGTCACGATCACGGTCGTGCTGTTGCGCACGTCGGTGCCGCTGGGCCTGGTGGTGCTGGTGGGCGTACCGCTGATGATGCTCGTCGTGGGCCTTCTCATCGGCCCGCTGCATCAGCGCCAGCACGAGCACCGGGTGCGGCAGGGCACGCTCACCGGTCAGGCCGCCGACCTGGTCGCCGGGCTGCGGGTGCTGCGCGGTGTGGGTGGCGAGCCGGTCATGGCGGCGCGCTATCGCGCCGCATCCCAGTCGCTGCGCGAGGCGGGGGTACGCACCGCGAAGGTGGAAGCCCTGCTCGAGGCGGCTCAGGTGCTGCTGCCCGGGGTCTTCCTGGTCCTGCTGACGTGGCTGGGCGCCCGGTCCGCCTGGGCCGGCCGGATCACCGTGGGGCAGCTCGTCTCGTTCTACGCGTACGCCGCTTTCCTGGTCGCGCCGCTGCGGCAGCTCACCGAGGCCGTCGACAAGATCACGCGGGGGCACGTCTCGGGCCGCCGGGTGGTGGCGATGCTGCAGGTCGAACCGGAACTCGCGGACCCGGCCGAGCCGGTCGCCCTGCCGGCTGCGGAACTCGCCGACCCCGAGTCCGGGGTCCGCGTGCCGCCTGGCCGGATGACCGCCGTCGTCGCCGCCGTCCCGTCCGACGCGGCCCGCATCGCCGACCGGCTCGCCCGGTACGCCGACGGCGCCGTCCTCGGCGGCGTCCCGCTGGCCGGCGCGGCAGTGGCCGACGTCCGGGCCCGGATCCTGCTGGCCGACAACGACGCCAGCCTCTTCGCCGGCCGGCTGCTGTCCGATCTGGACCCCGACGGCGCCGGAACTCTGCCGGAGGCGCTGGAGGCGGCGTCCGCCACCGGCATCGTCGACGGGCTGCCGGACGGCGCGCACACCGTGGTCGCCGAACGTGGCAGGTCCTTCTCCGGCGGCCAGCAGCAGCGGCTGCGACTGGCCCGCGCGCTCGTCGCCGACCCGGAGATCCTGATCCTGGTCGAGCCGACGAACGCGGTGGACGCGCACACCGAGGCCCGGATCGCCGATCGGCTGCGGGCGGCGCGGTCCGGGCGTACGACAGTGGTCTGCACGACAAGTCCGCTGATGCTGAGCCGCGCCGATCACGTCTGCTACGTCGAGAGTGGACACGTGGTCGCTGCCGGGCCGCACCACGTCCTGCTCCGCACCACACCGGGGTACGCCCGGATGGTGCTGCGCGAGGACCCGCAGTGAACCGCCCGCTGCCGGTGGCGAGCACCGCGCAGGTCCGCCGGTACGCCCACGACCTGGTCCGCCGCTATCCCGGCAGCTTCCGGGCCGCGGTCGCCCTGAACGTGGCCGCCGCCCTCGCCGCGCTCGCCGGGCCGCGGCTGCTCGGCGAACTGGTGGAGGCGATCGAGCGCCACGAACCCGTCGCCCACCTGGACGGGCTGGTCGCCACGATCGCCGGGTTCGTGCTGCTCCAAGGCATCCTCACCCGGTTCGCGCACCTCGCCTCGGCACGGCTGGGCGAGCGGGTGCTGGCCCGGCTCCGCGAGGAGTTCGTCAGCCGGGTCGTCACGCTGCCGCTGTCCACCGTGGAGGCGGCCGGCAGCGGGGACCTGCTGACCCGGGCCACCCGGGACGTCGACGCGCTCTCCAAATGTGTCCGGTTCGCGGTGCCGGAGACCATGATCGCGCTCATCACGCTGGTCCTCGTGGTCGGCGCGCTGGTGCTTGTCAGCCCGCTGTTCGCGATCCCGCTGCTGGCCGGGGTGCCGATCCTGGTGGCCGGCACGCGGTGGTACCTGCGGCGGGCGCCGGCCGGATATCTGGAGCAGAACGCCGCCTACTCCGACGTGACCGAAGGGCTCACCGAGACCGTGGAGGGTGCGCGGACCGTCGAGGCGCTGCGGCGGGGGCGGCAGCGGGTCCGGCGTACCGACGACGACCTGCGCCGGGCCTGGCGGGCCGAGCGGTACACCCTGCGTCTGCGGACTGTCTGGTGGCCGATGATCGAGACCGGTTACGTGCTGCCGGTGGTGCTGACCCTGCTCGCCGGTGGCTGGCTCCACCTGCGCGGCGTGGTGACCCTCGGCCAGCTCACCGCGGCCGTGATCTACGTGCAGCAGCTGGTCGACCCGCTGGACCGGCTCTCCGCCTGGCTCGACGAACTCCAGGTGGGTGCCGCGTCACTGGCCCGGCTGCTCGGTGTGGCCGCGGAGACGACACCCGCGGTCACCGGGCCGCAACCGGTGGGCAGCCGGATCGAGCTGCGAGGGGTGCGGTTCGGGTACCGTCCCGGCCACGAGGTGCTGCACGGCGTCGACCTCACCCTGGAACCGGGGGAGCGGCTCGCCGTGGTCGGCGTCTCCGGTGCCGGCAAGTCCACGCTGGGCCGCCTCCTCGCCGGCGTGCACCGGCCGACCGCCGGGACGATCACCGTGGGCGGGGTGCCGCTGGAGGCGCTGCCGCCGGAGCGGCTGCGCACCGAGGTCGCCCTGGTCACCCAGGAACACCACATCTTCATCGGGACGCTGCGGGAGAACGTCGCAATGGTGCGGCCCGGCCTTCCGGACCCGGAGGTACGGGCAGCGCTCGCCGCCGTGCACGCCCTGGACTGGGCCGACGCCCTGCCGGACGGACTGGACACGCTGGTCGGTGCCGGTGGGTGCCCGCTCGCACCGGCACAGGCGCAACAGGTGGCGCTGGCCCGGCTGGTCCTGGCCGACCCGCACACCCTGGTGCTCGACGAGGCGACCGCGCTGCTCGACCCCGGTGCGGCCCGGGACCTGGAACGCAGCCTCGCGGCGGTGGTGCACGGCCGGACCGTGGTGGCGATCGCGCACCGGCTCTTCTCCGCGCACGACGCCGACCGGGTCGCGGTGGTGGAGGACGGCCGGATCGCCGAGATCGGTCCGCACGACGACCTGCTGGCGGCCGACGGCGCGTACGCCGCGCTGTGGCGCTCCTGGCAGGGCCGGGTCGAGAAACCGGTCTCGTAGAGACGCGAAGAGGGCGCGCCGTGTGGCGCGCCCTCCCCTCACTGCTCGGATCCGTGGATCAGAAGCCCGGGCCGTGCTGGTGGCCGTGGCCACCGTGGCTGTGCCCGTGCCCACCGCCGGCGGCGGCCGGAGCCGGCTCGGCCGGCTTCTCGACCACGAGGCTCTCGGTGGTCAGCAGCAGGCCGGCGATCGAGACGGCGTTGGAGACCGCGTTGCGGGTCACCTTCACCGGGTCGATGATGCCGGCCGCGGCGAGGTCCACGTACTCGTCGGTGGCCGCGTTGAGGCCGTGGCCCCAGCCCAGCTCGTTGACCTTGCCCACCACGACGTAGCCGTCGTGGCCGGCGTTCTGCGCGATCCAGCGCAGCGGCTCCACCAGCGCCTTGCGGACGATGCTGACGCCGATGGCCTCCTCGCCGGTCAGGCCGAGGCCGCCGTCGAGCTCCTTGGCGACCTGCGCCAGAGCGGCGCCGCCACCCGGGACGGTGCCCTCCTCGACCGCGGCCTTGGTCGCCGCGATGGCGTCCTCGATGCGGTGCTTGCGCTCCTTCATCTCGACCTCGGTGACCGCGCCGACCTTGATCACCGCGATGCCGCCGGAGAGCTTCGCGAGCCGCTCCTGGAGCTTCTCGCGGTCCCAGTCGGAGTCGGACGCCTCGATCTCCTTGCGGATCTGGGCGACCCGGTCGACGACGTCGGCCTTGTTGCCGCCACCGTCGATGATCGTGGTGTTCTCCTTGTCGACGACGACGCGCCGGGCGCTGCCCAGCGACTCGATGCCGACCTGGTCGAGCTTGTAGCCGAGCTCGGGGGCGATGAGCTCGCCGCCGGTCGCGATCGCGAGGTCCTGGAGGATCGCCTTGCGGCGGTCACCGAAGCCGGGAGCCTTCACCGCGGCGACCTTGATGGTCTTGCGGAGCGCGTTCACGACGAGGGTGGAGAGCGCCTGGCCCTCGACGTCCTCGGCGACGATCAGCAGCGGCTTGCCGGCCTGCAGGACCTTCTCCAGCAGCGGGAGCAGCTCCTCGATGCTGGAGATCTTCTGCGTGGTCAGCAGGATGAACGCGTCCTCGAGGACGACCTCCTGCGACTCCGCGTCGGTCACGAAGTTCGGCGAGATGAAGCCCTTGTCGAACTGCAGACCCTCGGTGATGTCGAGCTCGGTCAGCATGGCCGAGCCCTCCTCGACGGTGATGACACCGTCGCGGCCGACCCGGTCCATCGCCTCGGCGATCAGCTCGCCGATGGTGGCGTCCTGGGCCGAGATGGTGGCCACGTTCGCGATCGCCTTGTGGTCGGCGACCTCGACGGCCTTGGCCAGCAGCGCCTTGGACACGACCTCGGAGGCCTGGTCCATGCCGCGCTTGAGGCCGATCGGGTTGGCGCCCGCGGTCACGTTGCGCAGGCCCTCACGGACCAGCGCCTGCGCGAGCACGGTCGCGGTGGTGGTCCCGTCGCCGGCGACGTCGTTGGTCTTCGTCGCCACCTCCTTGACGAGCTGCGCGCCAAGGTTCTCGTACGGGTCGGTGAGCTCGATCTCCTTGGCGATGGTCACACCATCGTTGGTGATCGTGGGAGCACCGAACTTCTTGTCCAGGACGACGTTGCGACCGCGCGGCCCGAGGGTGACCTTGACCGTGTCGGCGAGCGTGTTGACCCCGTGCTCGAGCAGGTGCCGGGCGTCGTCAGAGAAGCTGAGAATCTTCGCCATTAATGGTCCCTTCACGCACCAGCGCCCTGCCCCGAGACATCGGAACAGGGCGCAAGCGCAATCAGTTAGGTCTTACTTCTCGATGACCGCGAGGACGTCGCGGGCGGAGAGCACCAGGTACTCCTCGCCGGCGTACTTGACCTCGGTGCCGCCGTACTTCGAGTAGAGGACCACGTCGCCGACCTTGACGTCGAGCGGAACCCGGTTCCCCTTGTCGTCGATCCGGCCGGGGCCGACAGCGAGGACGGTGCCCTCCTGCGGCTTCTCCTTGGCGGTGTCGGGGATCACGATGCCGGAAGCAGTCGTGGTCTCAGCCTCGTTCGCCTGGACCACGATGCGGTCCTCGAGCGGCTTGATCGCAACCTTGGTCGCGGTAGTCACGGGCATACCCTCCTGGGTACAGGTTTCGCCGGCCATGAACCAGGCCGGTCTCATGCCTCATGCCACCGGGCGGGGCCGTCGTCGCGGGTGCCGGTCCGCCTGGTGCCTAACCGCACGGCAGGGCCGGACGGTTGGCACCCTCATGTTGAGAGTGCTAACCGGAGACTATTCCGGAACTAGCACTCCGTCAACCAGAGTGCCAACCTGTCACGCCAGGGAGAATGCCTGGGTGACCCCTGAGCTGCTCTCGCTGTTGCGGACCCCGGAAGGCGCCGAAGCCCTGGCCGTGGCGGCCGAGGTAGGTGACGCCGAGCCACTTGCCGCCGCCTCGGCCGTGCGTGCCCGGGGCATCGGCGCGGAGCTCTCCGCGGCCGCCTTGACCCAGGCTAGTTTGCGCGGGCGCGCGGCATGCAAGTTCGGCCCGGACGCGGCCCGGATGTTCTTCTCCCGGGCCGGCCTCGAACAGGCGACCCGCGCCGTGGTCGCGGACCGGCGCGCGGCCCGCCTCGCCGCGGCCGGGGTGCGCTCACTCACCGACCTCGGCTGCGGGCTGGGCAGCGACGCCTTCGCCGCGGCCCGGCAGGGCATCCGGGTGCACGCGGTCGACGCCGACCCGCTGACGGCCGCGCTCGCCGCCGCGAACGCCGAAGCGCTCGGGCTCGGCGAGCTGATCACCGTGGAGTGCGCGGACGCCACCACGGTCGAGGTGGAGCGCTACGACGCGGTCTTCGCCGATCCGGCGCGCCGGCAGGCCGGCCGGGGCCGGGTGTTCGACCCGAAGTCCTACTCACCGCCGTGGGACTTCGTGGCCGCACTGCCCGGCCGGGTGCCGCGGACGGTGCTGAAGCTGGCACCGGGCATCGACCACGGGCTGCTGCCGCCGGGCGCCGAAGGTGAATGGGTGAGTGTCGGCGGTGACCTGGTCGAGGCGGCGTTCTGGTGCGGCCCGCTGGCCGGGGCGCCGCGCCGGGCCACCCTGCTCGGCTCACGGATGGGTTCCGGGGCCGCGGCGGGTGGGGCGGGCGTGGGCGCGACGGGTGCGGGCACGACGGGTGCGGGCACGGGTGTGGCGGGCGCCGGCGTGGTGGGTGCGGGCGCTGGTGTCGCCGAGCTGACCGGCTCCGGGTTCGTCGCCGCGCCGGTGGGGCCGGTCGGCGCCTACCTCTACGACCCGGACCCGGCGGTGGTCCGGTCGCACCTGGTGGCCGAGTTCGCCGCGTCGGTGGGTGGGTGGCTGGGCGACCCGCAGATCGCCTACGTCTACACCGACGAGCCGGTGGACACACCGTTCGCGCGCCGGCTGGAGGTGACCGACGTGCTGCCGTTCTCCCTGAAGCGGCTCCGGGCTCTGTTGCGTGACCGCGGCATCGGCCGGCTGGAGATCCGCAAGCGCGGTTCGGCGCTCGTCCCCGACCAGCTGCGCAAGGAGCTGCGCCTGTCCGGCCCGCACGGCGCCGGCCTGGTCCTGACCCGGGTGGCCGACGCGCCGACCGTGCTCCTGTGCCGATGAGTTTCCGTAACGTCGATACGCGGGGCTTGCGGCAGATCTGCCGCAAGCCCCGCGTATGCCGTCAGCAGCTGTAGTTGGTCACCGTGGCCTTGACGTGGTTATTGATCTTCACCCACAGATGGCTCCCAATGCCCCTAGCGCTATGCGTATGGTTGAGGCCGCCTTCGGAGAAGGTCAAAGTGCATCCGTTGTCAACGCGGATGGCATCGGTGTCGTAGTACTTCGAGAAGTTCCTAGTATTCTGATTCGGCCCAAGGCCGTAATATGCTTTGAATTTATTGAGGTTGTAGCCATTGGTGGCGCAAGAGGGAATGGATCCATACCAGATACCCGGGTTGCCGGAGAGCCAGCAGTTGGTGACGTAAACGACGCGCGACGTCCTGTTCAGGACCTCACCGCCGCAGCCCTGTGTGGTGCATTCGCCTGCTTGAGCGGGGCTGGTCGGACCTGCGAGTGCAGTGCTGACAAGCGCCGCGGTAACAACAGCGGCGCGTATGATCCAACTTTTCTTCACGTAAAACTTCCCTGCCTTCTTAATGCGGTGATCTGATGTCAGCCATTGATGATGGTTGGCATCCGGTTGATGTGGACGTTAGCCGCCGAAGGTGGTCGTGTCTAGATCGAACTTGGCAATCAAAGCGCTCTATCATCCATCTTTGCTGTAGTCAAGGCGTTATCGCTCCGCCAGTGGAGAGGGCTGCTCGATATCGAGGTTGAGCTGCCATTTCAGAGTGGGGTGTTCGCGAATCTTGATTGGGAGGGGAAGGGGTAGCGTTACGGGCATGGCGAAGAAAGCGGCCGGGACGCCGGCCACCGTTCTGCTGGCCGCCGAGCGGGTGGCATACACCCTGCACCCGTACGACGTCTCGCCCGACGCCCCGAACTACGGCGCCCTGGTCGCGGAGTTCCTCGGCGTGCCGCCGGAGCGGCTGTTCAAGACGCTGATCGCCGAGGTGGACGGCACGCTCGTGGTTGGCGTCGTCCCGGTCACCGGCGACCTCGACCTCAAAGCTCTCGCTCAGGCCGCCGGCGGCAAGCGCGCGGTCCTCGCCGACCGGGCCGCAGCCGAGCGCTCCAGCGGCTACGTCCGCGGCGGCATCAGCCCGCTCGGGCAGCGCCGCCGGCTGCGTACGGTGATCGACGAAACGGCGGAGACCCTCGACCTCATGTACGTCTCCGCGGGTCGCCGTGGTCTCCAGGTGTCCGTGGCGCCGGCCGACCTGATCCGGCTGACCGGGGCCGTCATCGCGCCGATCCGGGGCTGAGCGCCCGCATCTTAGGCGTACGCCGGAATCGCCCGTTCCCCTGTCAGGGGCGAAATCCGGCATCAATATCACTCAACGTGACCCGGCACTTAGCCGGGGCGATTTTTCGTGTGCCGAGGTCAGTGCTGGTAGCACCGCTGTGTTGCCGGATTGTTATCCCTGGTTACGAGATAGACCGTCGTTGCCGCTTGTGTTCTCGGCCACTGGAGGAATACGTTGCCGGGCACAACAAATCGGTTCTTCATCCATCAGTGTCACAGGGGCTGCGTCACCTCTCGCAGCGCGCGCGAGCCCTGACAAATCCGAACCAAGGCCCCGGATTTATCCCCCCGAAAGGACATAAGGAATGCGTAAGGGACTGTTCGCCCTTGCCGCGGTCAGCTTGCTGGCCACCGGAAGCATGGCCGCGTGCGGCAGCGAAGACGGCGGCGACAGCGGCAGCAGCGGCAGCGGTACCGGCACGAGCTCGTCGGCCGGCAAGGTCGGCGTGATTCTGCCGGACACCAAGAGCTCCGCGCGCTGGGCGACCGCCGACCTGAAGTACCTCACCGACGCCTTCAAGGCGGCCGGTGTGGAGGCCGACATCCAGAACGCGCAGGGCGACAAGGCCCGGTTCCAGACGATCGCGGAGGGCATGATCTCCAGCGGCGTCAAGGTTCTGATGATCGTCAACCTGGACTCCGGCACCGGCAAGGCCGTGCTGGATCAGGCGAAGACGTCCGGCATCGCGACCATCGACTACGACCGCCTCACCCTCAACGGTGGCGCGGACTACTACGTGTCCTTCGACAACGTCGAGGTCGGCAAGCTTCAGGGGCAGGGTCTCATCGACTGCCTGGCCGAGAAGAAGGTCACCAAGCCGGTCGTCGCGTACCTCAACGGTTCGCCCACCGACAACAACGCCACCCTGTTCAAGGAGGGCTACGACTCGGTTCTCAAGCCGAAGTTCGACTCGAACGAGTTCGTCAAGGGCCCGGACCAGGACGTGCCGGACTGGGACAACGTTCAGGGCGGCACGCTCTTCGAGCAGATGCTCACCCAGAACAAGGACATCAAGGGTGTCCTCGCCGCCAATGACGGCCTGGGCAACGCGGCCATCCAGGTGCTGAAGAAGAACAAGCTGAACGGCCAGGTCCCGGTCACCGGCCAGGACGCCACCGTTCAGGGTCTGCAGAACGTGCTCGTCGGCGACCAGTGCATGACGGTCTACAAGGCCATCAAGCAGGAGGCCGACGCCGCCGCCGCGCTGGCGATCTCGCTGGCGAAGCAGGAGGCGCCGACCACGGCGACCGCCACCGTCACCGACCCGGAGTCCAAGAAGGACGTCAAGGCTGTGCTGCTCAAGCCGCAGTCGATCACCAAGGCGAACGTCAAGGACGTCGTGACTGACGGCTTCGTCACCAAGGAGGAGCTCTGCACCGCGGACTTCGCCAAGGCCTGCACCGACGCGGGCATCAGCTGACGCTGACACCCCGTCGTAACGCCTGATTCTCGGCGCCGCCCACGCGACGTGGGCGGCGCCGGACTCGGTTTTCGACAGCCCCCCGCGGTCGGCGGAGCCACGATGAGGTGGCGGAGCCACGACGCAACCGGTCACCGAACGAAGGAGAACCCTCAGTGGCCGCGACACCCCTTCTGGAACTGCGCGGGATCGACAAGAGCTTCGGTCCTGTCCAAGTTCTGCACGACGTCGGCCTGGACGTCTACCCGGGCGAGGTCACCGCCCTGGTGGGCGACAACGGCGCCGGTAAGTCCACGCTGGTCAAATGCATCAGCGGTATCTACACGATCGACTCGGGCACGGTGACCTTCGAGGGCAAGCAGGTCTCGATCCACTCGCCGCGTGAGGCCTCCGCGCTCGGTATCGAGGTCGTCTACCAGGACCTCGCGCTCTGCGACAACCTGGACATCGTCCAGAACATGTTCCTCGGCCGGGAGAAGAAGTCCGGCATCATCCTCGACGAGGCGACGATGGAGGAGATGGCCGGCGAGACTCTGCGCAGCCTGTCGGTGCGTACCGTCAAGTCGCTGCGCCAGCTCGTCGCCAGCCTCTCCGGGGGTCAGCGCCAGACGGTGGCGATCGCCAAGGCGGTGCTCTGGAACAGCCGGGTCGTCATCCTCGACGAGCCGACCGCCGCCCTCGGCGTCGCGCAGACCGCGCAGGTGCTGGAGCTGGTCCGGCGGCTCGCCGACAACGGCCTCGGCGTCGTGCTGATCTCGCACAACATGAACGACGTGTTCGCGGTCTCGGACCGCATCGCGGCGCTCTACCTGGGCCGGATGGCCGCACAGGTGAAGGCGGCCGATGTGACGCACTCCCAGGTCGTCGAGCTGATCACCGGTGGGCGCAGCGGCAACCTCGGCCTTCCGCCGGAGAAGCCTTCGGAGTTCATCGACATCACGCCGGGAGACGGACAGTGACTACCACCACGACCACCACGGCCGGTGGCATCCAGGCCGTCAAGCCCACGGTCGGCAGCTACGTCCGTGATTACTGGGGCAAGGTCCGCGGCGGCGACCTGGGCTCGCTGCCGGCGGTCCTCGGGCTGCTCGTCCTCGTCGCCATCTTCGGCATCGCCCGAAGCGACACGTTCTTGAGCGCGTTCAACTTCGCGAACCTGTTCAACCAGAGCGCGCAGGTCGTCTTCATCGCGATGGGCCTGGTCTTCGTCTTGCTGCTGGGCGAGATCGACCTCTCCGCCGGCTTCGCCAGCGGCGTCTGCGGCGCGGTCATGGCGATCCTGCTCACCAACGAGGGTCTGCCCTGGTACGTGGCGATCCCGGCCGCGCTGCTGACCGGCGTGGTGATCGGCCTGGTGCTGGGCTCGCTGGTGGCGAAGCTCGGCATCCCGTCGTTCGTGGTGACCCTTGCCGCGTTCCTCGCCTTCCAGGGTGTACTGCTCCTGCTGCTTTCCGACGGCAAGAACATCTCGATCACCGACGAGTTCGTGCTCGCGCTGAACAAGTCGAACATGTCGGTGACCTGGAGCTGGATCGTCACCCTGGTCGCCGTCGCGGGTTACGCCTTGGCGCAGTTCAACCGGTACCGCTCACGGATCAAGCGCGGCCTGATCGCCGACCCGATCGGCATTGTGCTGGCGCGGGTCATCGGCCTCGCTGTGCTGCTGATCGCGGGCACGTACATCCTCACCCAGGAACGGTCGATCAACCCGGTGATCAACTCGCTCAAGGGCGTGCCGATCGTCGTACCGATCATCGCGGTCTTCCTGGTCTTCTGGACCTTCGTGCTCGGTCGCACCACCTACGGCCGGCACGTCTACGCGGTCGGCGGCAACGCCGAGGCGGCCCGGCGTGCGGGCATCTCGGTCGACCGGATCCGTATCTCGGTCTTCGTGATCGGGTCGTTCATGGCCGCGATCGGCGGCATCCTCGTGGTCAGCCGGGCCAGCTCGGTCGACCCGAACACCGGCGGCAGCAACATCCTGCTCTACTCGGTCGGCGCCGCGGTCATCGGCGGCACCAGCCTCTTCGGCGGCAAGGGCAAGGTGATCCACGCGGTGATCGGTGGCGCGGTGATCGCGGTGATCGACAACGGCATGGGCCTGATGGGCTACAAGTCGGGCACCCGGTTCATCGTCACCGGCCTGATCCTGTTGGCCGCAGCGAGCGTCGACGCTCTGGCCCGGCGCAGAGCCTCCGCAACGGGAAGCTGATGGGAGCCGGCCCCAGCCAGGAAGAGGTACGCCGGCACAACCTCGGGACGCTGTTGCGCTACGTGCATGTGCACGGCGCGACTTCCCGGGCGGAACTCACCAACCGGCTCGGCCTCAACCGCAGCACCATCGGGGCCCTCACCGCCGAGCTGACCAGCGTCGGACTGGTCAGCGAGGCGGTGCCACGCGAGACCGGCCGGGCCGGACGACCCTCGTTGGTCGTCCGGCCCGAGTCGGGCAAGGTGTACGCCTACGCGCTGAGCATCGAGGTGGACCGGCTGCGTGCGGCACGGGTCGGTCTGGGCGGCCGGATCCTGGAGCAGTACGAGACCGAGCGTCCACCCGGCATGACCCCGGACGACGCCGTTCAGCCGCTGGCCCGGTTCATCCGGCAGATGCGGGCCGGTGTGCCGGACGACGCCCGCTGTGTGGGCAGCGGCCTCGCCGTGGCCGGCATGGTGCGACGGGCGGACGGCATGGTCCGGCTCGCCCCGACGATCGGCTGGGTCGAGGAACCGGTGGGTGACACGCTGCGCGCCGAGCTCGGCGAGTCCGGCCGGCTCACCCTCGGCAACCACGCCGACGTCTGCGCGCTCGCCGAGCACGCCCGTGGCGCGGCGGTGGGCTGCGACAACGTCATCTACCTCTACGGCGATGTCGGGGTGGGCGCCGGGATCGTGGCCGGTGGGCACCGGGTCACCGGGCACGGCGGTTACAGCGGCGAGGTGGGCCACATGGTGGTCAACCCGTACGGGCGGCCCTGCTCCTGCGGTTCCCGGGGGTGCTGGGAGACCGAGATCGGGGAACACGCGCTGCTCCGTCTCGCCGGCCGCGCCGAACGCAGCGGCCGGGACGCGGTGCTCGCCGTGGTGGACGCCGCGATGCGCGGTGACAGCCAGGCCCAGCACGCGTTGCGCCAGGTCGGCGACTGGCTCGGCTTCGGGGTCGGCAACCTGGTCAACATCTTCAATCCGGAGGTGGTGATCTTCGGCGGTACGCTCCGCGACGTCTACCTGGGCGCCGCCGCGCAGATCCGCAGCCGGCTCAACGCGGTCGGCCTGCCGGTCTGCCGCGAGCACGTCCGGCTGCGCACCCCCGAACTCGGCACCGACGCCGCCCTGATCGGCGCGGCCGAACTGGCGTTCGAGCATCTCCTGGACGACCCGCTGCTGCCGTGAAAACCGGTTCACCCGGCCGCCGGGGCGTCATCGCGGAAGATCTATGCTGCCCGCCATGCCCAAGCAGCTCGAGGTGGACGGCGTGCCGGCGGTGCTGGCCCCGGTCACCGGACCGATGCACGCCGGCCTGGTCTTCCGGGTCGGTGTCGCGGACGAGCCGCTGGTCAAGCGCGGTATCACGCACCTGATCGAGCACCTGGCGGTGCACGGCCGCGCCGGCGTGGGCACGCACACCAACAGCACGACCGGGGTCGAGCACACCTACTTCCACGCGCGGGGCACCGCCGAGCACATCGCCGCGTTCCTCAACGGCGTCTGTGCGGCGCTGCGCGACCTGCCGGCCGGCCGGATCGACGCCGAGAAGGACGTGCTGCGCGCCGAGGCCGGCGGCCGGCGGCCGGAGCCGAGATCGATGTGGCGGCACGGCGCCCGCGACTACGGCATGCCCAGCTTCGGCGAACGCGGCCTGCCCGGACTCACCGGCGACGACCTGCACGGCTGGGTGGCGCAGTTCTTCACCCGGGAGAACGCCGCCCTCTGGGTGGCCGGCGACGAGGTGCCGCCGGGCCTGCGGCTGAACCTGCCGGAAGGGGTACGGCAACCGGCGCCGATGCCGTCCACGGCCCTGCCCGTCACACCGGCGTGGTTCGCCGCGCACGGCGACGGTGTCGCGTGGGACACCGTCGTGCGCCGGGAGGCCCGCGCCGCCGTCTTCGCCAACGTGCTGGAACGGCAGCTGCTGCGCGAGCTGGGCGGCGACAGCGACGACCGGCCGGAGATCCGCACCGAGTACGAGCCCCGGGTGTCCCGTACCGCCCGGATCAGCGCGATCGCCGAGGCGCCACCGGAGCGGCGGCCCGCCCTGCTGGCCGGGCTGACCGGGGTGCTGTCCGCGATGCGCGCCGGGCGGATCCGCGACACCGACGTGTCCACGGTGGTGGATTTGACCTGCGCCGGTCTGCGGGAGGCCGACGAGCGTGGCGGCCGGCTGCCGGGACAGGCGGTGAACGTGCTCGCCGGCCGAGGCGTGCGGGGAGTCGAGGAGGCGGTCGCCGAGGTGCGCGCGGTCACTGTGGACGATGTCGCCGAGGTGTCGGCGGCCGCGTACCGGGCCGGGCTGCTGATGGCTCCGGCCGGCACCACGACCGGACCGGACGGCTGGACCGCGGCGCCCGGGGTCTCCGAGGCTGCGGTCACCGGGCGTACCCATCGGGCCCGGGGCAACCGCGGGCTGCGGCTGGTGCACGGCGCGGACGGGGTGAGCGTCGTCGAGGGCGACGCGATCCGGACCGTCCGGTACGACGCCTGCGCCGCCGTCTACGCCTGGCCGGACGGCGGCCGCCGGTTGATCGGCGACGACGCGATCGCGGTCCGGGTCGAACCCACCCTCTACCGCGACGGCGCCGCGGCGGTCGCCGACATCGACGCGCGGACCCCACCCGGGACCCGGATCGAGATGCCGCCCCGCGACCCGGAGAGGATTCCGCAGCCCCGGCGCGGCTGGCGTGAGGTGTGGGGCCCGGCCCGGCCGAACGGATGAGGCTGGGATCACCGTCGCGCCGGTGATGATCGGCCTCTATGCTGCCCGCCATGTCTCAACCCTCCGACGTGGTGTTCGACCCGGCCGCCGCGTACCCGGGAATCCCGGCGCTGCGGGCCGCGCTGGACCGCAAGGACTGGGTCGCGGCGCGTGCCGTGCTCGACACCGTCACGCCGGCCGATCGGACCGCGCTGATCCGCACCTGCGGTGACGTGCGGGACCTCGAGGACTTCCTGCGGTACGTGCTGCGCGGTGACCCGCGGGACGGCGCCGCCGCCGCGCTGCTCGGTTTTCACCTCACCTACCTGGGCTGGGAGATCCGGACCGCGGCGTGGGCCAAGAACGTCACCGAGGAGCAGTGGGCCGGTTTCCGCGAGCACCTGCGCAAGGCGGAACTGGTGCTGATCGACGCGTGCGCGTACAACCCGGGTGACCCGGCGGTCTGGACCGCGCGGCTGCTGTCGGCGCGCGGGCTGTCCCTGGGCATCGCCGAGATCCGCCGCCGCTACGACCGGCTCGCCACCGCGGTGCCGCACCACCTGCCCGGCCAGGTGGAGATCGGGTACTCGCTGGAGCCGAAGTGGTACGGCAGCTGGGACGAGCTGCGCACGTTCGCCCGCGACTGCGCGCTCGCCGCGCCGCCCGGCACCCCGCACGGCCTGCTCGCGGTGGAGGCGTTCTTCGCGCAGTTCGGCGCGGCGAGCGACGACGCGGAACGCCAGCGGCTGCTGCACGACCCGCAGCTGCGGGCCGAGCTCTACCAGATCGCCCAGCACAGCGTGCTGCACCCGCGGTTCAACCGGGAGTACGGCTGGGTCCGCGCGGTGAGCAGCTACGCGGCGTACTTCAGCATGCTGCGTGATCAGGCCGCCGCCGCGCGGATGTTCGGCCTGCTCGGCAACCTGGCCACGGCCGACCCGTGGGCGGACACGGAGGAGGCCGCGCTGCCCAAGATCCGGCAGGCGCGCGCCTGGGCGCTGGGAGGAGCGCAGTGATAACTCAGCTCGAGGTCGGCGGCGTGCCGGCGGTGCTCGCGCCGACCACCGGACCGATGCACGCGGGTCTGGTTTTCCGGGTCGGGTTCGCGGACGAACCGCTCGCCCGGCGCGGCATCACCCACCTCGTCGAGCATCTGGCGCTGCACTCGTTCGGGGTGGCCGACTACCACTACAACGGCGCCACCGGCGTGGAGTACACGTTCTTCCACATGCAGGGCGCCGAGGACGACATCGTGGCGTTCCTCAACGGCGTCTGTGCGGCACTGGGTGACCTGCCGATGCACCGGCTGCCCACCGAGAAGGAGATCCTGCGCACCGAGGAGAGCACCCGCGGCGAAGGCCCGACCGAGGCGATGCCGCTGTGGCGGCACGGTGCCCGGGACTACGGCGTCGCCACCTATCCCGAGTGGGGACTGGGCGGGATCACCCCGGACGACCTGCGCGCGTGGGTGGCCCGCTACTTCACGGTGGAGAACGCCGCGCTCTGGATCGCCGGCCCGGGTGTCCCGGCCGGCCTCGACCTCAAACTGCCGCACGGTGAGCGCCGGCCCGCGCCGGCACCGTCGTCGGCCCTGCCGGTACGCCCGGCGTTCTTCCCCGGTCCGTCCAACGTGGTCGCCTGGGACGCGGTGGTCGACAGGTCCACCACCGCCGGCGTCTTCTCCGGGGTGCTGGAGCGGTCCCTGTTCCGCTCGCTGCGGCAGGAGAGCGGCCTCTCCTACACCGTGCAGGCCGGCTACGAGCCGCGCTCCGGCGGGCGGGCCGTGATCACCGCGTTCGCGGACGCGTTGCCGGAGAAGCAGAGCGCCGTGCTCGGCGGGTTCGTCGACGTGCTCGCCTCGCTGCGGCTCGGCCTGGTCGAGCAGTCCGACGTGACAGCGGTGGTGAACCAGCGGATCGAGGAGCTGAACCGGGCCGAGGAGAACGGGACGCGCCTGCCCGGTCAGGCTTTCAACCTGCTCGCCGGCCGCCCGGTGCAGAGCGCCGAGGAACTGCTCGCCGAGTTGCGCGCGGTCACCCGGGACGGCGTGGCCGAGGTCGGCAAGGCGGCCTTCGCCGACGGTCTGCTCATGACACCGGGCCGGACCGGCGCCGACTGGGCCGGGTACACCCCGGCGCCGCGGGAGTCCGACTCGGCCGTCGACGGCACCCGGTACCGCTCGCTGGACGACGAGGACCTCGCCTTCGTCGCCGGCGAGCGCGGGGTCAGCCTGGTCAGCGACGGATCGGCCGCCACTGTCCGCTACGACGAGTGCGCCGTGCTGCTGGCCTGGCCGGACGGCGCCCGCCGGTTCGTCGGGCACGACGGCATCCAGGTGCACTTCGAGCCCACCCTCTTCCCGAACGGGCACGCGGTGGTGCCGGCCCTGGACGCCCGGGTGCGGCCGGAGCTGCGCGCCACCATGCCGTCGCGTGATCCGGAACGGATCCCGGCGCCGCGCGAACCGGCCAAGCCGGCCGGCCCGACCGGTGGCAAGGCCGGCCCGATCGCCATGCTCGTGATCTTCCTGCCGTTGCTGCTCTTCTTCGGCGGCCTCGGGCTGATCATGGGAGTCTATGCCTTCGGCGACGACGTGGACGTCGCTGTGGAGATCACCATCTCGGTGGTCTTCCTGGCGATCGCCGGGGTCGCCGGCTGGGCCGTCTTCTGGGCAGTGAACCGCCTGCGCGGCCGCTGACCAGGCCACGGGCGGACGGCCGCGCGGCGAGGCAGGATTGCGGCGTGCGGACAACAATGCGGGCCGGCCTCGCCGGAGTGGTGGCGGCGGGGGCGGCGCTGGGCGCGGCCGAACTGGTCGCGGCCGGCACCGGGCCGGCGTCCGGTCCACTCGTCGCGGTCGGCGGCGTGGTGATCGATCACGTGCCGGTGGCGGTGAAGGACTTCGGCATCCGGGTCTTCGGAGTGCACGACAAGACCGCCTTGATCATCGGCACTCTTGTCCTGCTGGGCCTTTACGCGTACGGGCTGGGCGTGCTCGCCCTCCGCCGATGGGTGCCGGCAGTCGCCGGGATCGCGCTGTTCGGCCTGCTCGGCGCCGCGGCCGCCGTGAGCCGGGAGGGTGCCGGCCCGGCCGCGGTTCTCCCGTCGGTGCTCGGTGCGGCCGTGGCGGCAGCCGTGCTGCGGTATTTGCGATGCCTTTGCCTGCGGGACGCGACTCCCTCCGACGTGGCCGGGGTGCGCGACAGCTCGTACGCCGTGGGGAACCGGCGGCGATTTCTCCGTGATGCGGGGTTCGTGGCGCTGGCCGCCGCTGGCGCCGGTGTGACCGGGCGGATGATCGGCTCGCGCCGCGCGGTGGACGTGGCCCGGCAGTCCGTCGCGCTGCCCGCGCCGATCGAGCCGACGCCGGTGGTCCCGGGCGGGGTGCAGGTGCCCGGGGCCGTCCCGTGGGTGACGCCGAACCGGGATTTCTACCGGATCGATACCGCTCTCGTCACGCCTCGGGTGGACCCGGCTACGTGGCGTTTACGCATCCACGGCATGGTCCGGAACCCGATCGAGATCACCTGGGACGAGTTGCTGCGGCGCCCGATGGTGGAACGCCACGTGACTCTCGCGTGCGTCTCCAACGAGGTGGGTGGCGATCTGATCGGCAACGCGCTCTGGTTGGGTACGCCGATCAAGGCGCTGCTCGACGAGGCGGATCCGCTGCCCGGGGCCGATCAGGTGGTGCAGCGGTCGGCGGACGGCTGGACCTGTGGCGCGCCGACCGCCGTGCTCCGCGACGGCCGGGACGCGCTGCTGGCGGTCGGGATGAACGGCGAACCGCTGCCGGTGGCGCACGGGTTCCCGGCCCGGATGATCGTTCCCGGACTGTACGGCTACGTCTCCGCGTGCAAGTGGATCACCGAGATCGAGCTGACGACGTTCGCCGGCTTCGACGCCTACTGGGTGCCCCGGGGCTGGTCGGCGCAGGCGCCGGTGAAGACGCAGTCACGCATCGACACACCGCGCGACGGGTCCTCCCGGCCGGCCGGTCCGGTCACCGTCGCCGGGGTCGCCTGGGCTCAGCACCGCGGGATCGACAGGGTCGAGGTGCAGGTCGACGACGGTGCATGGCAGCCGGCGTCGCTCGCCCCGGCCGCGTCGGCGGACACCTGGCGGCAGTGGAGCCTGTCCTGGCCGGCGACGCCGGGCCGGCACACCCTGCGCGTCCGGGCGACCGATACCGACGGGGTGACACAGATTGCGAACCAGGCGCCGCCCGCGCCGGACGGCGCTACCGGGTGGCACCAGGTGGAGGTTGATGTCGAGTAGCCGGAAGCCGCACTTTCGGTCCGACTCGGAAACGCAAGTCGCTCATACGGTGGCTTGCATGTCCACCGATGCGGTTGGAGAACCGCTGAACCACCCGTCCCGGTCCTCCGCGAAGGACCGAGACACCAGTCGTGTGGTGATGCCGCGCGCCGGGCGGCGTCAGGCCGCCGGGGCCTGTCGTTGCGACGGCACCGCCGTCTTGTGGGGCCGGCCGAGGCGCGCCTCGAGCCGGGCAAGGTCGACTCGTCCGTGACGATCCGCCAGGTCCTCCCAGCCGACCGCGAGCAGCCGCAGCCGCTCCGATTCGCTGAAACCTCCCCAGACACCGTACGGCTCGCGCACTGCCAAGGCGTGCGCGGCGCACTCGGCCCGGACCGGGCACGCGCCACACATCGTCTTGGCCTTGGCCTCGCGGCGGTTGCGGGACGACCCGCGCTCGCCGTCGGGGTGGAAGAACTGTGCACTGTCCCGGCCCCGGCAGATTCCGAGCCGTTGCCAATCCCACAGGTCGGCAATGGGCCCGGGCAGTCTGCGAACGTTCGACATCAACACCCTCCTCCCGCGCGGCACCGCGGAGCGTTGTCATGAGGGCCTGTGCCCAGGCCTTCGCCGGGTGTACCCCAGCGATCGCCGACTCACACGCACCATGTCGATGTCTTCGCGAGCGGTATGGCAAAGGGGTGGCAAGTCATACCTATCTTTCCCGTTTTTTCCATCTAAAGCGCGTAATGCTGCGGCCCTCGCGTGATCTCCTCTGAGAGAGAAGGAGGATCACTGTGCGTACCGTCCTCGTGTGCGTCCGAACCCCGCTGGCGGCCCAGACCGTCGCGTCCACCGCGGCCCGGCTCGGCATGACCGGTGTCGTCCGGACCGCGGTCAGCGAGACCGAGGCCATGATCCGACTGGCGGAACGGCCGGCGGAAGTGGTCCTGGCTGACACCGCCGTAACCCGGCCGGACAGCGTCGGCTTCACCCGGCGTGTGCTGGCCCGCGCCCCACAGGCGCAACTAGTGCTCTTCGGTGCGGAAGATCCGCGGGTGGCGGCGGCAGCGGTCGCCGCCGGAGCCCGGGGCGTCATCCGCGGCGTCGAGCACGACCTGGTCAGCGTCGTCGCCAAGGCGCTGCTCCTACTGCTGTTGCCGGTTCGCCCGCAGGGCATGCCGATCAACGGCGCCAACGCTCAACCGGCCACGGTGGCCGGCGGGGTGCGCAACACCAACTCCCCGGGTGCGCGGGGTCAGTACCACAACGGTCCGGGCATGGGCGTTCCGAACGCGGCCGCGGTGCCGGCCATGCTCGGTCCGAACGCGCCGATGGTCCCGGCGCAGCGCGGCGACGCCCCGATCGACCCGGCCACCGGCCGGCCGATGGTGGCCTGGCCCGGCAACGAGGCCGGGGTGGGCATGGGCGAGGCCGCACCGGCCGGCCGGCGGCTCACGCTCACCGAGCGAGAACTGCAGGTCCTCCGGGGCATGGCCGACGGCAAGTCGAACGCCGAGATCGGCCGAGAACTCTTCGTCTCCGAAGACACCGTCAAAACCCACGCCAGGCGCCTCTTCCGAAAACTGGGCGCCCGAGACAGAGCCCACGCAGTAGCAGCAGGCTTCAGAGCAGGCCTAGTGGCCTAAAACAACCAACCACCAAGGCCGAGCTCCCACCAACGGCCCCATTTTCCCCGTTACACCCAGCCACTCCAGCCCCCCGCAAAACGCCGCCGGTGAGGGGGCGAGTGATTCTCCGACGTCCGCGGGGTTTGCGGACGGCGGAGAATCACCCGCCCCCTCACCGGTTAAAAGGCGTTTTGCAGCGGAGCGAAGCGCAGCCAGCCAGCTCAGCGTTTTGCAGCGGAGCGAAGCGCAGCCAGCCAGCTCAGCTGCGTTTGTAGACGCGTAGCCGGTTTGGCCTCAGCCACATCTCGCCTACCACCTGAAGATCAAGAGGACCCTTCGTCCTCCGAGCCCTCACTCAACGTGTCATGCACGCCGTCCGCATATCCCCGCGCGTACTCCCAAGTCACATAGTGATCCGGGTCCGGGTCATAAGCAGGCTCGTGCACCCGGGGCCGCCCGCTGTCCAGCAGGTGCCGCAGGTTGCCGCGCAGCAGATCCCAGTCGAAATAGTGCGGTTCGTGGCAGTCCTCGCACTCGATGACCAGCCCGCGGATGCCTGTCGGGCTCAGCAGCGCCTGATAGATCTCCAGGTCGGAGAGGTCTTCCAGGACGTCCTGCCGCTCTTCCTCGGTCAGCGGTTCGGATTCGGCGTCCTCGTTGAGGTCGTCGAGCCCGGCTGCCGGGTCGGCGGGATCGCCGTTGAACGGGTCGATCGGCTCTTCTTGCACCCCCTTACCGTACTCACCTCCCGTCGGGGTGTGCTGGCCCGCACGTTCTGTCCGCCGGCCGGGTCGCCGACCTGGGATGGGTAGGATGATGGACTCCGCCTCTTCTCTAGGGATGATTTGTGGAAACTGACAGCGCCCGCACTGTTCCGCTCGGTTTGACCTTCGACGACGTGCTGCTGCAGCCCGGTGAGTCGGATGTCGTCCCCAGCCGGGTCAACACCGTGACGCGCCTGACGCGCAACGTCGAGCTGACCATCCCGCTGCTCTCCGCGGGCATGGACACCGTGACCGAGGCGCGGATGGCGATCGCGATGGCCCGTCAGGGCGGCATCGGCGTGCTGCACCGCAATCTCTCGGTCGAGGACCAGGCCGCGCAGGTCGACCTGGTGAAGCGCTCCGAATCCGGCATGATCACCAACCCGGTCACGTGCAGCCCGGACGACACCCTCAACCAGGTGGACGCGCTCTGCGGGCGCTACCGGATCTCCGGTGCCCCCGTGGTGGACGCGGAAGGCGTCCTGGTCGGCATCGTGACGAACCGGGACATGCGGTTCGTCAGCGACCACAGCGCCAAGGTGCGCGACGTGATGACCAAGTCGCCGCTGATCACCGCCCCGGTCGGGGTGACCAAGGACGAGGCGCTGGAGCTGCTGCGGCAGCACAAGGTGGAGAAGCTTCCGCTCGTCGACGAGGCCGGCCGCCTGCGCGGGCTGATCACCGTCAAGGACTTCACCAAGTCCGAGCAGTACCCGAACGCCGCGAAGGACCCGCAGGGCCGGCTCCGGGTGGCCGCCGCGGTGGGTGTCGGTGACGACTCCTACAAGCGGGCCCGCGCCCTCATCGACGCCGGCGTCGACGTGGTGATCGTCGACACCGCGCACGGGCACCAGCGTGCCGTGCTCGAAATGGTGGCGCGGCTGAAGAAGGACACCACGATCGACATCGTGGGCGGCAACGTGGCGACCTACGCGGGCGCCAAGGCACTCGTCGAGGCCGGCGCGGACGCGGTGAAGGTCGGTGTCGGCCCCGGCGCGATCTGCACCACCCGGATCGTCGCGGGCGTCGGCGTCCCGCAGATAACCGCCATCATGGAGGCCGCCCGGGCCTGCCGGCCGGCCGGTGTCCCGGTGATCGGCGACGGCGGCATCCAGTACAGCGGCGACATCGCCAAGGCGATCGTGGCCGGCGCGAGCACCGTGATGCTCGGCAGCCTGCTGGCCGGCTCGGAGGAGAGCCCCGGCGAGCTGATCTTCATGAACGGCAAGCAGTACAAGTCGTACCGCGGCATGGGTTCGCTCGGCGCCATGCAGTCGCGCGGTCAGGCCAAGTCCTACTCCAAGGACCGCTACTTCCAGCAGGACGTCAACGAGGACAAGCTGGTCCCCGAGGGCGTCGAGGGCCAGGTTCCCTACCGTGGCCCGCTGTCCCGGGTCGCGCACCAGCTCATCGGCGGTCTGCGGGCGGCCATGGGCTACGTGGGCGCCGAGACCATCCCCGACCTGCAGGACCGGGGACAGCTCATCCGGATCACCGCGGCCGGCCTCAAGGAGAGCCACCCGCACGACATCCAGATGACCGTCGAGGCACCCAACTACCACTCCCGCTGACCCGCCCAACCACCCCGATAAGGACTAAGGCGCTTCATCATGCGTGACGTCGTGGAGATCGGCCTCGGCAAGACCGCCCAGCGCGGGTACCACCTGGATGACATCGCGATCGTTCCGAGCCGCCGCACCCGCGACGTGGACGACGTGTCGACCGAGTGGAAGCTCGACGCGTACCCCTTCAAGATCCCCTGCGTCGCGCACCCGTCCGACGCCACCATGAGCCCGGACTCGGCGATCGCCCTGGGCCGCCTCGGCGGCCTCGGCGTGCTCAACGCCGAAGGTCTCTGGACCCGCTACGAGGACCCCACCAAGATCCTTGAGGAGCTCGCCGCCCTCGGCGAGGACGCGGACGCCACCAAGCGCCTCCAAGAGGTGTACGCGGAACCGATCAAGCCGGAGCTGATCACGGAGCGGGTCCGGCAGATCCGCGCCTCCGGTGTCACCACCGCCGTCCGGGTCTCGCCGCAGCACACCCTGGCGCTGGCCCCGGTCGTCCTGGACGCCGGCGTCGACCTGCTCGTCATCCAGGGCACCCTGGTCTCCGCCGAGCACGTGTCCACCACCGACGAACCGCTGAACCTCAAAGAATTCATCGCCGACCTCGACCTGCCCGTCATCGTCGGCGGCTGCACCGACTACAAGACGGCGCTGCACCTGATGCGCACCGGCGCGGCCGGCGTGATCGTCGGCGTCGGCGCCGACGAATGGTCCACCACGGACACCGTGCTCGGCATCCGGGTGCCGATGGCCACCGCCATCGCCGACGCTGCGGCCGCTCGCCGCGACTACCTGGACGAGACCGGTGGTCGGTATGTGCATCTCATCGCCGACGGGGGGATCGCCACGTCCGGAGACATCGCCAAGGCCATCGGCTGCGGTGCCGACGCGGTGATGCTGGGTGAGCCGTTGTCGCTTGCCGCGGGGGCGCCGGCCGGCGGGGCTTGGTGGCATTCGGCTGCGAGCCACCCGGATCTGCCTCGTGGCGGGTTCTGCGTGGCGGGGGAGCCTGATGGGACCCTGGAGCAGGTTTTGTACGGGCCTGCGGATCGGCCTGACGGGCAGCTGAACCTGTTCGGGGGGCTGCGGCGGGCTATGGCCAAGTGTGGGTATCGGGATGTCAAAGAGTTCCAGAAGGTTGCTTTGGTGCTTGATCGGAGCTGAGGTGGGGTGAGGGCTGGGGCTTGCGCCTTGTCAGGTCTTGGCCCGCCCCCCCCGGGACCTTTTGCCTTCACGTCTTGGTCCACCCCCGGGACCTTGCGGTTTCACGCCTTGGCACACCCCCGGTGGGTGGGCTTTGTGGGTCTGGCTGCTGTGCTGGCTGGCTTCGCTTCGCTCCGCGGCAAAACGCCTTGTTCCCGGTGAGGGGGCTGGAGTGGCTAGGCCGTAACGGGGAAAATTGTTTTGTTGGGGGTGCCTGCTCACTGTGAGTGAGTTGGTTTGTTGGTGCGGTGACTGGGCTGCTGGCCTTGGCGCTACCCCGGCCTGGCGCTGGCGTGACGATCCCCGCCTTGACCCTGGCGTGACGACCTCGGCCTGGCGCTGGCGTTGACGACCTCGGCCTGACGGTGGCGCGGCCTGGCCTAGCTTGATCTCGACCTGCCCTGCCCTGCCCGGTCTTGCCTTGCGTTGTCTTGCCTTGCCTTGCCTTGCTTGGGGTGTTGATCTGCTAGCGATGCGAAATTGCGGTTTCGGGGGCATGGTCACAGCGATTTTGTGGCGCTAGCAGATCAACAACTGGGCACGGGCAACTGGGCACGGGCAACCGGGGCACGGGTGTGACGCGGGGTGCTGTGGTGAGTGCGCGGTGGCCGCGGGCATGGGTTGGTGCGTGCATCGACGCTTTTTGCACTTCTGCTCCGCGCCTGGGGCTGGACCGGTGGCTTTTGTTTGGGGGTTAGGGGGTGGGGGGTTTTTGGGTTCCGTACAGCCAGGATTGGAAGAACGGGGTCAGGTCTTTGCCGGCGGCCTTGGAGGCTGCCTCGGTGAACTGGGCCGTCGTCACGTTCCTGTCCTTGTGGGTGGCTGTCCAGGACTTGACCAAGGTGAAGAAGGCCTTGTCGCCCATGGTTTTGCGCAGGGCGTGCACTGTCATGCCGCCTCGCTGGTAGACGGCTGAGCCGAAAAGGCGGGCCGGTGTGGGGTCGCCGGGGATCTCGGCCCAGTTGAAGGTGTTGTAGGCGGTCTCGAACATCTCCTGCGCGGTGTCCTGGCCGGCGTGCTCGGACCAGAGCCATTCCGCGTACGTGGCGAAGCCCTCGTTGAGCCAGATGTCCTGCCAGCGGGTGAGGGCGACGCTGTCGCCGAACCACTGGTGGGCGAGTTCGTGTGCGACGACGCTCAGGTTCTCGCCGGTGGTGAAGAAGGTGTTGCCGTAGACCGGGCGGGCCTGGGTCTCCAGCGCGTACTGGATCTTGTCCTCGTCGACGACCACGCCGCCGTTGGCCTGGAACGGGTACGGCCCGAACTGTGTCTCCAGGAAGTCGGTGATCTCGCCGGTCCGGGCCAGGGATCGGGCCGCCGGACCGTTCGCCGGCAACGACTCCGGGATCGCCGTCACCATCGGACGGCCGCGGTGCTGCCCGGTGGTGATCCGGTACTGCCCGATCACGACGGTCGCCAGGTAGCTCGCCATCGGCGAGTTCTCCGCCCAGTTCCAGGTGGTCCAGCCGGCCGCGGTGGTCCGCTCGCCGGGTACGCCGTTGCTGAGCACCTCGACACCGTCGGGGACGGTCATCGCCAGTTTCAGGGTCGCCTTGTCGGACGGGTGGTCGTTGACCGGGAACCAGGTGCTCGCCGACTCGGGCTGGCCGAGCGCGACGCCGCCGTCGGCGGTACGCATCCACCCGCCGTTGCCGAGGGCCTTGTTCTCCAGCAGCCCGGGGGTGCCGCCGTACCGGACGACGACGGTGAACTGCCGCCCGGAAACGATCCCGGCCGCCGGGGTGATCACCAGCTCGTTGCCGTCGCCTGCGGTGCCGGTGGCTGCCGCGCCGTCGACGGTGACCTCGGAGGCCCGCAGGTGGGCGAGGTCCAGGTTGAACCGGGACAGGTCCTGGGTGGCGGTCGCGGTGATCGTCGCGGTGCCGTTCAGGGTGCCGGCCTTGGGGTCGTAGCGCAGGGCCAGGTCGTAACCGGCCACGTCGTACCCGCCGTTGCCGTACTTCGGGAAGTACGGGTCGCCGGCGCCGTCGGCACCGGGGGAGAAGCTGGGCGGCACCGTCGACGGGCCCGGTTCCGGTCGGTCCGGTTCCGGGCCTGTCGAGCAGCCGGCCAGGAGCGCCAGCACGGCGAGCGTGCCGATAACCCGTCGCGTCATGCCGACGAGACTACGTTCTACGGCCGGTTGACCAGTTTCGGATGGTCGGCCAGGTAGTCGGCGACCTTGTTCTTCGCGACCGCCTCGATGAAGCCGACACCCTCGGGCTTGAGCTGCTCACCGACGTACCGGCCACCGCTGGAGACGCCGTCACCCGGCAGGTCGACCAGGGTGATCTTGTCCGGGGTGAGATCGCGGAGGGCGTACGCGTACTCGAAAGGTGTACGCCCGCCGACGTAGACGAGGGAGTCACCGAGCGCCTCGATCACGCCGCCCAGTTTCGCCGGGTCCCGCATGTCCTGGGCGAGCGCCTTGGTGAGGATCGCGCTGACCATCTGTCGCTGGTGCCGCTGCCGGTCGTAGTCGCCGTTGGGCAGGCCGTACCGCTGGCGCGCGTAGTCGATCGCCTGCCAGCCCACGAGGTGCCGCTCGCCGGGCTGGTAGATCGCCTGCGGGCCGACGTGGTCGCCGCCGCCGGGTGCGAGCGGCCGGGCGGAGCCGTCCGGTTTGCGGTGCCGTGACTTCACCCTCTGGTCGATGGTCATGTCGATGCCGCCGAGCTCGTCGACGAGCTTCTCCAGGCCACCGAAGTTGAGGACGGCACCGGCGTGGAACTTCTTGATCCCGGTGTATTCCCGCAATACCGTGGTCAGTAGTTCGTACCCTTGCTCAACGCTCTTTTCGGTCTTTTCGCCGGGGATTCGCGAGCCGCGGCTCATTGCCTCGGTGAGTTTGTGGCGACCGCCGCCGAAGCCGGATTTCGCGTAGGCCGGCATGTCGACCCGGAGGTCGCGGGGCAGGGAGTAGAGGTATGCGGACTTCAGCCCGGCGTCGACGTGCAGCATCATGACCGTGTCGGCGTGCGGCTCGTAACCGGGGATGCTGACCCGGGTGTCGACACCGATCAGCAGCAGGTTGAGCGGGCCTTTGATGTCGGCGCCGGCCGAGTCGGCGGGCCCGGAGCCGGAGGGGGCGGGCACGGCCCGCGAGGCGCCCGCGGAACTCGTCGGCGCGGCCGTGTCGCCGGAGCTCCGATTCATCGCGATCGCGACGCCGACGCCGGCGAGCAACGCGACGATCGCGCCGGCCACCACCGCCCAAGTGATCTTGCTGTTCCGCATAGCGGCACCCTAGAGGACATCGTTGTACTGCTCAACGACTATACATATCGTGTTCAATGCAACCCCCTATTGCGAAATGCATGATCGCCAGTACGCTAGCTCGGCGATTCGCCGACTCCGGCGTTCGCTACGGGGAGGTCTCCAAGCATGAATTCTTCCAGCCGGCGTGCCGTCGTCGGCATCGTCGCCGCGAGTCTCGCGGCCGGCCTCAGCGTGGCCGGCGTGGCCACGCCCGCCCAGGCCGCGGCCGCACCCGTGCGGCTCGTCGTGGGCTTCAAGTCCGGAGTGGACAGCGCCACCGCGCAGCCCACTCTGTCCCGGTTCGGCATCGGCAGCAACGAGTCCAAGGGTGGCAACGCGCTGCGCGCCGCGCTGGCCGAGGTGAGCGCCAAGGCGCTCGACGTGCCCGCCGCGAAGGCGACCGCCCTGATGGCCGCCCTGCGGCTCGACCCCTCGGTCGCCTACGTCCAGGTGGACCCGAAGGCCAAGGCGTTCGACGTGGCGCCGAACGACCCGGTCTACGCCCAGGGCCACCAGCCCGAGCTGAAGCAGATCAAGGTGCCGACCGCGTGGAGCACCACGACCGGCAAGGCGGTCAAGGTCGCCGTGGTCGACACCGGTGTGTCGGGAGTCGGTGACCTCTCCGGCAAGGTGCTGCGCGGGTACGACTTCGTCAACAACGACAACAACGCCTCGGACGACGGCGACTTCCCGCACGGGACCGTCGTGGCGTCGCTGATCGCGGCGAAGGCGAACAACTCGACGGGCATGGCCGGCGTCTGCACGCAGTGCCAGATCCTGCCGGTCAAGGTGCTCGACTCCGCGGGCTCGGGCAGCTACTCCGACGTCGCGGCGGGCATCATCTACGCGGCCAAGCAGGGCGCGAAGATCATCAACCTGTCGCTGGGCGGCGCGGGCGATTCGCCCGTCCTCAAGGACGCGGTGGCCTACGCCAACGGCCGCGGCGCCCTGGTGGTGGCGGCCGCCGGCAACGAGGGCAGCAGCCAGCGGCAGTACCCGGCGGCGTACGGCGACGTGCTCGCCGTCGGCGCCACCAACACCCGGACCGGCGGCACCGCCCGGGCGGACTTCTCCAGCTACGGCTCCAGCTGGGTCGACGTGGCCGCGCCCGGCATCACCGCGGGCATGCGCAACAACGGCCAGTACTGCTGGGACGGCAACACGGCCGCCTGCTGGGACTGGTACTACAACGACTACGAGGTCCAGGGCACCTCGTTCGCCGCTCCGCTGGTCGCCGGTGTGGCCGCGCTGGTGCACTCCAAGAACCCGAAGTACATCGGGTGGAGCCTCTCCAACGCGATCACCAGCTCGGCCCGGGGCATCGGCGGCTGGGTGAAGTACGGCCTGGTCGACGCGAACGCCGCCTTGAGCAAGGGGTACGACACCGCGAAGCCGAGCGCGAGCGGCAGCAACCTGTCGCACAACCAGCTGGTGCGTGGCAGCCGGACCGTCAGCCCGGTCGGGCTGAAGGACACCGGTGGCTCCGGTATCCGCAACGTCGACCTCTACCTCAACGGTAAGTGGCACAGCTGGGACTACGTGGCCCCGTTCGCGCCGAAGCTCAACACCGCGGGCAAGAACGGCCCGATCAAGGTGCAGCTGCGGCTCACGGACAAGGCCGGCAACATCAGCTGGGCGCCGCACCGCTGGATCGTGGCGGACAACACCAAGCCCAAGCTGTCCATCACCAAGGCCCCGAAGAACAAGGCCAAGGTGAAGGGCACGGTCACCATCACGGCGAAGGCCAGCGACAAGTACAAGGTCGCCAAGGTCCAGCTGCTGGTGAACAACAAGGTTGTGGCGACCGACACGAAGGCCGGCTACAAGCTGTCCTTCAAGGTGTCGAAGCAGAAGAAGACCATGAAGGTCGTCGTCCGCGCGTACGACAAGGCGGGCAACATGACGAAGCTGGCGACGCGTACCTACTACCGTCGCTGATCGTGGTGCTGGTCGTGGCTCCTCCGGCGTGATGCCGCCTGA
>NZ_JAHWGU010000225.1 GCF_020873875.1 Actinoplanes sp. DH11 | reverse complement strand
GCACATCAGCGAAACCTGCGACGCCACACCGGGCGAACCCGGCACCACCGGCACCCCACCGCCACCGAACCTGATCACCAACATCGCCACCACTGACGCCACCACCGCGGACACCACGATGACCGAACCCATCCACCAGCAACTGGCCCGCCGCGACCTGCTCCCCGCCGAGCACTACCTCGACTCCGGCTACCCCTCAGCCGACCTGCTGGTCTCCAGCCACACCACCTTCGGGATCACCCTGATCACCCCGGT
>NZ_JAHWGU010000224.1 GCF_020873875.1 Actinoplanes sp. DH11 | reverse complement strand
ACAGTCTGCTGATCCGTCGCAACAACACCACCGGTGAGCTGGCCTTCTATCGCTGCTGGGCACCAGAGCCGACCGCCCTTGCCCAGTTCGTGCGGGTAGCGGGGGTTCGTTGGATCGTGGAGGAATCGTTCCAGGCCGGAAAGGGTCAGGTCGGTCTTGACCAGCACCAAGTCCGCCGCTGGACGTCCTGGCACCGGTTCACCACCCTCGCCCTGGCCGCTCTCGCCGTCCTCGCACTCTGCGCCGCCGACGCCC
>NZ_JAHWGU010000223.1 GCF_020873875.1 Actinoplanes sp. DH11 | reverse complement strand
ACCCCGACGGCGTCCTCGTGGTCGACGAGACCGGCGATCTGAAGAAAGGCATGCACACCGTCGGTGTCCAGCGTCAATACACCGGCACCGCTGGGCGGATCGAGAACGCCCAGGTCGGGGTGTTCCTGGCCTATGCGAGCAGGCACGGTCACACCCTGATCGACCGGCGGGTCTACCTGCCGAAGTCCTGGACCGGCGACCGTGACCGGTGTGAGCGGGCCGGCGTCCCGGACGACGTCGTGTTCGCCACCCGCT
>NZ_JAHWGU010000222.1 GCF_020873875.1 Actinoplanes sp. DH11 | reverse complement strand
CCTACAATCCGTCAGAGCCTTTAGGGGTGATGGCGTGCCTTTTGAAGAATGAGCCTGCGAGTTAGTGGCATGTGGCGAGGTTAACCCGTGTGGGGTAGCCGTAGCGAAAGCGAGTCTGAATAGGGCGTTTTTAGTCGCATGTTCTAGACCCGAAGCGGAGTGATCTAGCCATGGGCAGGTTGAAGCGTGGGTAAGACTACGTGGAGGACCGAACCCACCAACGTTGAAAAGTTGGGGGATGACCTGTGGTTAGGG
>NZ_JAHWGU010000221.1 GCF_020873875.1 Actinoplanes sp. DH11 | reverse complement strand
GGGGTGGGGACGGGATCACACCGTTCCCCGTCGATCGGGGCTGGGATCTTCAGGGTCTCTATGGGGTTGAAGCAGGAGCCGACGGTCGTTCGGACACGATGGAGGGTGGTTTCCTGCACGATGCGGCACAGTTTGATGCGGCGTTTTTCGGGATCAGTCCGCGTGAGGCTTTGGCGATGGATCCGCAGCAGCGGTTGTTGTTGGAGGCGTCGTGGGAGGCGTTCGAGTCGGCCGGTATTGATCCGGCTGTTTTGCG
>NZ_JAHWGU010000220.1 GCF_020873875.1 Actinoplanes sp. DH11 | reverse complement strand
CGCGCACGTGGCGGGACTGTGGTCGTTGGCGGATGCGGTGAAGGTGGTCGCGGCCCGGGGTGCGTTGATGCAGGCGCTGCCGTCGGGTGGGGCGATGGTGGCTGTCGCCGCGACCGAGGACGACGTGGTGGCGCGGCTTGTTGATGGGGTGTCGATCGCGGCGGTCAACGGCCCGCAGGCGGTGGTGATCTCCGGTGATGAGGACGCGGTGCTGGCGGTGGCGGCCGGGTTCGACAAGACGCGGCGGTTGCGGGTCA
>NZ_JAHWGU010000219.1 GCF_020873875.1 Actinoplanes sp. DH11 | reverse complement strand
CATCAGCCAACAACAACGACACTCCGCCGCCGCCGCCGGTCATCCGGACACGTACTGTGCGGGCCTGCGTAGCGAGAAGACGCACACCACTGAAGACGAAAGGCAGCAACGGCTCGGTACCGGCGGCCAAGAGAACACCGGCCGGGTGCAGGGCGGCGTCGAGCAGGGCCGGGTGGATACCGAAGCCGTCCACGTCGGCCTCGACGGTCACTTCGGCGAAGACCTCTTCACCACGCCGCCACAAACGGCGCAGGCCCT
>NZ_JAHWGU010000218.1 GCF_020873875.1 Actinoplanes sp. DH11 | reverse complement strand
CATCAGCCAACAACAACGACACTCCGCCGCCGCCGCCGGTCATCCGGACACGTACTGTGCGGGCCTGCGTAGCGAGAAGACGCACACCACTGAAGACGAAAGGCAGCAACGGCTCGGTACCGGCGGCGACAAGAACACCGGCCGGGTGCAGGGCGGCGTCGAGCAGGGCCGGGTGGATACCGAAGCCGTCCACGTCGGCCTCGACGGTCACTTCGGCGAAGACCTCTTCACCACGCCGCCACAAACGGCGCAGGCCCT
>NZ_JAHWGU010000217.1 GCF_020873875.1 Actinoplanes sp. DH11 | reverse complement strand
CAGCCAACAACAACGACACCGCATCACCCACCCGCGTCAAACGCACCCGCAACGACCGCGCACCCGTCGCCACCAACCGCACCCCACCCCACACAAACGGCAACAACGGCCCCGCACCATCACCACCGCCAAGCCCCAAAGCCGGAATCGCATGCAACACCGCATCCAACAACACCGGATGAATACCAAAACCCTCAACATCAACATCAACATTGACGTCCGCGAACACCTCACCATCGCGACGCCACAACCCACGAAGC
>NZ_JAHWGU010000216.1 GCF_020873875.1 Actinoplanes sp. DH11 | reverse complement strand
ATCCACATGCAAGGTGCGCGGCATCACACCGTGCCGCATCGCCTGCACCATCTTGATGATCCCGGCGACACCCGCCGCGGCCTGCGTGTGCCCGATATTCGACTTGATCGAGCCGAGCCGCAACGGCTGCTCACGGTCCTGCCCGTAGGTGGCGAGCAGTGCCTGCGCCTCGATCGGGTCACCCAGTGTCGTACCGGTGCCGTGCGCCTCCACCACATCAACCTCGGCCGGAGCCAAACCGGCGTTGGCGAGGGCCTGCC
>NZ_JAHWGU010000021.1 GCF_020873875.1 Actinoplanes sp. DH11 | reverse complement strand
GAGGGAGGGCGGGGGGAGGGCTGGGAGGGTCGGGTTGGCTGCGGGGGAGGTGATGGATTCCGGGCCGGGCAGGGCGGACGGGGGGAGGGTGGTGGGCTGGCTGAGTACGGCGTTCAGGGGCTGGATGGGTGGGCCGGCGCCGTTGGAGATGACGGCTATGTAGTCGAAGAACTGGTTGCCGTAGCGCTGGGCCAGGGTTTGGGCTTCGCGGCGGTAGCGTTCGCGGATTTCCTGCTGGTCCTCGGCGATCTCTTCGGCTCGGGCTGCGTTCCAGCTGACGCCGCTGGTCAGGAAGGAGCCCAGGTTTTCGCCGAAGGTGACGTTCTGGGCGGCGCGCAGTTCCTGTTCGTAGCGGGCGGTCAGCTGGTCGATGTCGCGGCGGGCGTCCAGGGAGACGTTCACCAGGTGGCGCAGGGCGGTGACGTTGTTCTGGGCGGCGTCCATCCAGACGTCCAGGTAGGTCAGCGCTTCGCCGGGGCCTCGGCGCAGGAACGCGTCGCGCGCGGCGGGGGACTGCCAGTGCTCGTCCTGCAGGACGGTGCTCTGCTGGACCACGAAGTTGCGGACGTCGGCCAGGAAGGACCAGGCATTCTGCCACTGGTCGGCGAGGGCGGCCATCTGTTCCGGGTGCAGGTTGCGGATCTTCGTGGCTACCGCTTCGACGGTGAGGGGGTTGGCGGGGCCGGGCGGCGCGGAGAACGGGATCTGCGACGGCGGGTGTGTGCCGTAACGGGTTTGGCCGCTGTACGGGCTGTACCCGTAGTTCGGGTCGGCGGTGGCGCCCCAGTACTCGCCCACCGGATCAGCCGTTCACAACGGGGCCGGGAGTACGGGGACCGGTCGTCACCCGGTTCGTCTCCTCGAGCAGGCCGCCGTCACCGGGGCGGTACGTGCTGGTCGTGCTGCCCAGCGTCGCCGGGTCCACTTTCTCCGTGGTCAGGGCGGTGGTGCGGCCCTCGGCGTCCACGGTTTCGGTGGTGCGTTCGGTGACGGTCGTACCCTCGTACCGCTCCCGGGTCTCGGTCGTGGCCGTGAGCTCGCCGTCCGCGCCGAAGGTCTCCACCGTCGTGGCCCGGACCGGTCCGTCGGTGCGGCTGCTCGTGCGGGTGACGGAAGAGGTGACCGTCTCGCCGTTGCGGTCGAAAACCCTTGTCGTGGCCGTGGTGACGCCGCCCGGTGCGATCACTGTGGACACTTCGCGGCGTTCGCCGTTCGGGCCGATCGAGGTTTGCAGGCTCTGGTACGCGGAGACCGGCGTGACCGGACCCTCCTGCCAGGTGGCGCTGTTCGCCGGCGGGGGCGCGGCCGTGCCGGACAGCTGCTGCTCCAGGTACGTGGTGCCGAGGTTCTCCGGCAGGCCCGCCGGCCGGGGCGCATCCTTGTCGCCGAACGCGAACAGCACGTCGTTCAGGGAGGCCGCGGAGACGGCGTCGCCGGTCCGGTAGCTCTCGGCGATGGTGCGGGCGGCGTTCGCGACGTTGCCCAGCGACTCCGCGAGCTTGCCCAGGTAGGTGCTGAGCTCGGCGGCGTTCGCCATCAGGCCGGCCCGGATCGCGTCGGCCTCGCCGAGCACGTCGCCGTCGAAGGCGCCGGCGGGCATCTCGCTCAGCGGAGCCAGATGACCGGAACGTGCGGCTATGTCGGCTTGCTGACTCGCCAGGAGGCGGGCGTACTCGCGGAGCCCGTCGAGATCGACGTTCACCGGCGGGCCGCCGCGCAGCCATGGTGTCGCCGAGTTCGCCGAGGTCTGGTCCGGATAGGGGTTCCCGGTACCCATTGTCGCCTCCCCGTATTGATCATGCTCACTGTTGCTCGCTGTGAGCGGGTGACGCTGGAGAGTACGCACTCTTCCGGGAACCGGTTCGAACCGTGGCCGTCCGGCCGGCGTACGGGAGGGCATAACCCACTTTCGAGAACCGGGGAGCCAGGGCAATGGCAGGTATCGGGCAAGTCCATGCCACACAGGAGCAGCTCACCGCGATGGCGCAGCGCTGCGACGACACCGGTCAGAACATCTCGCAGGGCATGAACCGGCTGATGGGCCAGATCCAGGCCCTCAGCGGCGGGGCTTTCGCCGGCACCGCGAACAACGCGCTCCAGGACGTCTCGGTCCAGCTCAACGACGGCCTGTCGAAGATCATGAGCGCCCTCAACGAGCTGGGCGGCAAGATGTCCGCCGCGTCCACCACCTACGGCGTGAACGACGAAGAGGCCGCGCAGTCGATCCGCGGTGCCGGGGCCGGCGCCGACACGTCCGTCGTCAGCATCCTTCGCGGCTGAGTGCCCGCGACCGGGATCGGGGAGACCGACCATGAACATCACCTACAACTTCGGCCAGATCGCTGAGACCTCGGCGTCCATCAACACGTTCCAGAACCAGATGGACCAGCAGCTGAACGACCTGTACACGGCGTTCACCCAGCTCTTCGCCGCCGACTGGACCGGCGCGGCCGGCACCGCCTGCGACGAGGCGCGGCAGAAGTGGAACCAGGGCGCCACCGAGATCAAGAGCGCGCTGGCGAACGTCGGCGTACGGCTGGGTGCCTCGTCCGAGCGCATGCAGCAGGTCGATCAGCAGATCGCCGCGGGGATGTGACGCGCGGCCGAACGGAACCGATGACCGGCCGCCGGTGCGAACCGGCGGCCGCTTCCGTCCCCGGAGGCGGAGAAGCACGAGAGCCCGGAAGCACGAAGGCCCGGAAGCACGAAGGCCCCGGAAGGATCAGGAGCTGACAACATGCGATACCGGAACCTCGCCGCCGCCGCCGCCGCCGCCGGCCTGGCCGTCACGGTCCTGCTCGCGCCCGCGCCCGCCGCCGCGATCCCCGGCGTGAACTGCGCCGAACCCGGCGAGGCGGAAGTGCCGGCCTCCTGGCCGCGGGCGCTGCTCCGGGCCGGTGAACTGGGTACCGTCGCGGACGGCACCGGCGCCCGGGTGGCGATCCTCTCCACCGGGGTGGACGCCGGGCAGCCGCAACTGCGGAACCGGGTTCTGGGCGGTGTGGACACGGTGGACGGTGGTGCGGCGGACGCGGACTGCACCGGTACGGGCACGCAGGTGGCCGGGGTTGTCGCCGGGCGCACCGACGAGGGCGACGCCGACGTGGCCGGGCTGGCGCCGGGCGCGCGGATCCTGCCGGTCCGGGTGCAGCTCGACGATCCGGCCGGTTCCGAGCCGGACCCGGACGCGATGGCCGCCGGGATCGGCCAGGCGGTGGCGGACGGCGCCGACGTGATCGTGGTGGCCACGCCGGTCTACCGCGACGACCCGGACCTGGAGCAGGCGGTCGCCGCCGCGATCGACGAGGGGGTGGTCGTGGTGGCGGCCGCCGGGGACCTGGGTGCGGCCGACGAGGGGAATCCGACGCCGTACCCGGCGGCGTACCGGGACGTGCTCGGTGTCGGGGCGATCGACCGGACCGGCCGGATCTGGCCGGACTCGCAGCGCGGCGACTTCGTCGACCTGGTGGCGCCGGGGGTGGCGGTGCCGGTGCTGCAGACCGGGCGGGGTGCGGTCGAGGTGACCGGTACGGCGGTGGCGGCCGGGTTCGCCGGCGCGGCTGCGGCCTTGCTGCACGACCGGCGGCCGGATCTGGGTGTACGGGAGTCGGTGCGCCTGCTGACCGGTACGGCGGTGCCGGCGCCCGCGGGACCGGCGTTCGGTGCGGGAGTTGTCGACCCGTACGCGGCGATCACCGGCCAGTTGGCCGCGCCGGAGCGCCGGCCGGTGCCCGGGGTGGAGGTGGCGCCGTTGCCGGACACGGCCGCGGAGAGCCGGCGGCGGGCGGTCGCGCTGGCCGGTGTCGGGGTGGCCGGGATGCTGGTGATCACGGTGGGGCTGGTCACGGCCGCGATCCGGCGCAGTCGCCGTCAGCAGTGGCGGCCGGGGCTGGCGCCGGCGCTGCCGGTACGCGAGGAGCCGCTGGAACCCGGCCCACCGGTGATGCTGCTGGAAGACCGAACCGGATAGCACCGGAGCACGACGCGACCCTTACTCCGCTGTCGGAGGGACCGGCTTCACGGCCTCCGCCGGATCCAGTGTCACACCGGCCGGGACCGCGTTCACCAGGGCGGCCGGCACGTCGATCGCCGTCTCCGGCGGGTAACCCAGAAGTGCCGCGACATCCGGGTCGGACAGCGGGTGGCGTACCCCCGCGTCGGTGATCAGCTGGAGCCCGCCCGCGACCCGGACCAGCGCGAACCGCCCGCCCGGCACCTGGACCGCGTCGGCGAGCGCCCGTCCGCCGCCCCCGGTCGCGCCGCCCGTCGGCACGGCCGCGGCGAGATCGGCGGCGGGACCGCCCACCGTCACGTCCGGTGGCGCCGCCGCGTCGCGGGTGATCGCGCACCCGGTCTCGCCCGCCGCGACGGTGGCCAGCGCCGGAACCTCTTTCGGGCCCTGCACGGCCGGGTCCGCGCCCGGGTCGAGGTCCTGGACGGCGTCGGGGTCGAGGTCGCTCACCGGGATCTGCCGCGGCTCGCCGGGGAACGCGGCTGCCAGCACCGCCTGCTGCAGCGGGGTGATCGGGGCCAGCCGGTCCGCGAGGACCAGGTAGAACTGCCGGCCGCTGCCGGTCTCGACGACGAGCACGTCACCGTTGTCGAAGGCGGCCGCGGCGTCCGATTCCTGGCCGCGGTCGTCGACGTCGACGGGTGCGATGTCGGCGCCGGCGGGCAGCGCGTTCAGCCAGGCGACGCCGACCCGGGTCGGCTGCACCGCGCCGAACAGCGCGGCCACCGTGGTCCGGGCGTTGCGGATCAGGTGTTTGCGGCCCTGCCAGACCAGGTTGGCGCCGCCGCCCCCGTCGCCGGCGACGAGCAGCGCCCGGTCACCGAGCGCGGCGCCCGGCGGGCCGGTGCCGCCCACCACCAGCACCGCCGACGGTTGGTCGCCGGGGATCGCGCACATCGTCCACGGCAGACGGACCTGCTGTTTCGCCTCGGGCAGCGAACTCGGGGCGCCGGCGATCCCGATCGTCACGCCGCGGGGCACGCCGGTGAGCGATTTCGCGGCGATCCGGAACACCTGTGGGGCGGGCCGGCCGGCGGCGAGTTTCGCCGAGGTGAGGTTGAGCGCCGGATGCAGTTTGTCGCGCAGGTAGACGAAGCTGGCGCCGGTCTCCCGCTCGACCACCACGGAACCGTCGGTCTGCCAGCGGTCCGGGCCGGTGCGGGTGAACACGCCGTAGATCCCGAAGCCGGCGGCGACCAGGACCGCGACCATCAGTCCGGCGAAGAGCGCACCGATGCCGCGGCGCAGCGGGGACTGCGCCGGGTCGGTCTCGCGCACCACGAACGCGGAGATCACCCGCTGGTTCATGAACTGGTAGGACTGGAGCTGGTCGCGGCGGGACGTCACGGTCTCAGCCGCCGATCCCGGCGAGCAGGCCGCGGACCTCGTCGAAGACGCCGATCACCCCGCAGGCCAGCGGGATCAACGCCATGATCGCCACGATGTCCAGGATGTCGGCGGCCCGGCCCAGGTAGGGCGACGGCGGCCGGCGACTGAACCGCAGCGCCGCGGGCAGCGCGATCGCCGCGGTCAGCAGGGCACCGGCGAGCAGTGCCAGGCCCGGCACGGCCCCGGTGAGCACCGGACCGGCGCCCAGGCCGGCCAGCCCGGCGAAGCCGGCCACCAGCAGCGGGATGCGCTGCTGCGGGGTGGGCAGCAGGCGGGCGCGCAGCAGCAGGGCGGCGACGGCGGCCACCATGAGCAGGACGGCGGAGACGCCAGGACCGGACAGTGCCAGGAAGCTCATCGCGACGAAGCTGCAGAGGGCGGCGGAGATCAGCAGGCCGGTGAGCGCCTCGCCGGACCGGGCCACGGCCGTGAAGACGTCCTCCCGGCGGGGTGCCGGCTTGTCCTCGAGGATCTCCTCGGCCCGGTTCGGCAGCTGCGGGAACGGCAGCCGGCCGAGCCGGCCGGCCAGCACCGGGTAGGCCGGGAGCAGCCCGATCGCCGCGGTCAGCGCCACCGCGGCGGCACCCTCGGCGGAGATGCCGGCCAGGGCCAGCAGCGCCGCCAGCAGCCCGATCAGCGCGGCCGCGATGCCGGCCACGAAGAGCCTGGTCAGGCCGGCCACCCCGACGTGGCCGAGCGCGCTGAGCACCAGCATGACGGACGAGCCGAGCAGCAGGCCGGGCGCGCCGATCTCGGGTGCGGAGAGCAGCCAGGCGCCACCCAGGAACGCGTAGGGCAGGGCGGTGGCGGCGACGATCGCGCCGGCGTTCGCGTCGCCGAACGCCCGGGACAGCAGGATGCCGAGCGCGGTCAGGACCACGGCGGTGACCAGCGCGGCGACGGCCGTGACCGTCCACGGCGGACCGTCGGCGGCGAGGCCACCCAGGCCCAGCAGCAGCGCGCCCGCGGTGACCGCGAGGCCGCAGCGGCGGGTGGCCCGGTCGCTCCAGGTGCGCCCGGCGCGGCGGGCGCCGGCGGCGATGACTTCGACGACGTCGTCGTACGCCAGCTCGGGCCAGTCCTCCCGGGCCGGGTCGAGATGCAGCAGTTCGCCGTCGCGCACACCCTGGGCGGCCAGGTTGCGGCCCGGTTCCAGGATCGTGCCGGTGGCCCGGCGCAGCACCCAGCCGCCGTGGCGCTCGGCCGGCTCGCCCAGGTCGCCTCCGGCGTGCCGCAGCAGGTGCGGGAGCAGTTCGGCGACGAGCATGTTGTCCGGCAGGGCGAGGTCCATCCGGCGGGTCGGCGCGGCGACGGTCACCCGGGCCAGACTGGGACTACTCGGTGCGGTCACAAGGTCACCTCCTGCGACGGGCCCACCCGGACAACGTAGCAGGATCCACCGCCACGAATGGGTGGCGAAAAGATCCGGCGTGGACGGATAGCATTGATGCGATCCGTCACCACCGGGGAGCCCAGTGTGACCGTCACGATCATCAAGCGCCCGCCGCGCCGGCCCGCGCCCGTCATGCCCACCGGCGAGGTGCTCCTCGACCCGCCGCCCGAGGTGCCACCGCCCACCGGCAAGGGCTGGACCCGGATGCTGATGATCCTGCCGATGGCCGCGGGCGCCGGTGCGATGGCGATGATGATGGGCGCCCAGCGCGGTGGCCCGATCACCTACGTGGCCGGCGCGATGTACGGGGTCTCGATCCTCGGCATGATCGGCATGATGGCGATGAACACCACCGGCCCGGGCAAACGCGAGATGATCGAGGCCCGCCGTCAGTACCTGCGCCACCTCTCCCAGCTGCGGGCCCAGCTGCGCGCCACCATCCGGCAGCAGCGGGAGGCGCTCTACTACCGCAACCCGGACCCGGGCACCCTCTGGTCCTTTCCGGACAGCGGCCGGCTCTGGGAGCGCCGGCGCGGCGACGCCGACTTCACCGTGGTACGCATCGCGGTCGGCCCGCAGGAGGTCGCGACCCGGCTGGTGCCGCCGCAGACCCGGCCGGTGGACGAGCTGGAACCGCTCTGCGCGATGGCGTTGCGGCGGTTCGTCAGCACCTACTCGATCGTTCCCGACCTGCCGGTCTCGGTGGCCCTGCGCGACTTCTCGCACATCTACGTGCGCGGCGCCGACGGGCCGGCGCACGACCTGGCCCGCGCGCTGATCGCCCAGACGGTGGTCTTCCACGCCCCCGACGACCTGCGGCTCGGCGTCTGCGTCCCGGACGACCGGCGGGCCGGCTGGGAGTGGATCAAATGGCTGCCGCACGCGCAGCACCCCGGCAAGACGGACGCGGTCGGCCCGGTCCGGCTTGTCGCGCCGAGTGTGCCGGCGCTGGAGGCGATGCTGGACGACGTGCTGGTGAACCGGCCGCGCTTCGACCCGTCCGGCGCACCGGGCGGCGGCCCGCACGTGGTGGTGATCATCGACGGCGGGTCGACGGCCGGGTCGGACCACCTGATGACCGAGGGCGGCGTCGCCGGGGTCACGCTCATCGACCTGTCGGTGCCGCCGCCCCGGCTGCTCGACGACAGCTCGGTGGTGCTCGACATCGCGGCCGACGGCTCGGTCACCGGCACCACGATGGACGGTCCCACCGACGTGGGCCGCGCCGACGCGCTGGAAGTGGCACAGGCCGAGGTGCTGGCCCGCGAACTGTCACCGCTACGGCTCTCCGCGGCCTCCTTCGCCGATCAGCCGGCCGTGTCCCAGGACATGGGGCTGGCCGAGCTGCTCGACGTCGGTGACCCGTACACGATCGCCCTGACCGAGCTCTGGGCCAGCCGCCCGAACCGGGACCGGCTGCGGGTGCCGATCGGGGTCGGCCTGGACGGGCGGCCGATCGAGCTGGATCTCAAGGAGTCGGCGCAGGACGGGATGGGGCCGCACGGCCTGCTGGTCGGCGCGACCGGCTCAGGCAAGTCGGAACTGCTGCGCACGCTGGTGCTGGCGCTCGGGCTCACGCACGACCCGGAGATCCTCAACTTCGTGCTCGTCGACTTCAAGGGTGGGGCCACGTTCGCCTCCCTGGACCGGCTGCCGCACACCGCCGCGATGATCACGAACCTGGAGGACGAGCTGCCCCTCGTCGACCGGATGCTCGGCGCGATCGCCGGCGAGCTGAACCGGCGGCAGGAGCTGCTGCGCAAGGCCGGGAACTACGCGTCCCAGCGGGACTACGAGCGGGCCCGGTCGGCGGGGGTGCCGCTGGCGCCGCTGCCGAGTCTGCTGTTCATCGTCGACGAGTTCTCCGAGCTGCTCAGCGCCCGGCCCGACTTCATCGACATGTTCGTCCAGATCGGACGCGTGGGACGCTCGCTCGGCATCCACCTGCTGCTCGCCTCGCAGAAACTGGACGAGGGCCGGCTGCGCGGGCTGGAGTCGCACCTCTCGTACCGGATCGGCCTGCGCACGTTCTCGTCGATGGAGAGCCGGGCGGTGCTGGGTGCGCCGGACGCGTACGAGCTGCCCCGCTCGCCCGGCCACGGCTACCTGCGCACCGGCACCGAAGGGCTGATCCGGCTGAAGGCGGCCTACGTCTCCGGTCCGGTCCGGCGCGACGGCGCCCCGGTGGCCGGCGGGCTGCGTGCCGGTAACCCGGTCCGGGACTTCTCCACCTTCTACGCCGTCCCGCAGCGCGCGGAGAAGCCCGCGACGACGACGGAGGATCCGGGCGACGACAGGATCGTCGGGGACACCCTGCTCGAGGTGCTGGTGCGGCAGATGGAGGACCAGGGCACCCCGGCGTACGAGGTGTGGCTGCCGCCGCTGGACACCGCACCCACCCTGGGCCAGATGCTGCCGCCGGTGGTCACGCTGCCGGAACGCGGGCTCACCGTGGACGCGGCGGACCGGTTCGGCGCGATGCACGCGCTCGGCGGGATGGTCGACAAACCGTACGAGCAACGCCGCGACCCGCTCTGGCTGGACCTGGCCGGCGCCGGCGGCAACGTCGTCGTGGTCGGCGCCGCCCAGTCCGGCAAGTCAAACCTGCTGCGCACCCTGATCGCCTCGCTCGCGCTCACCCACACGCCGCGGGAGGTGCAGTTCTACGGCCTCGACTTCGGTGGTGGCCCGCTCGGCGCGCTCGCCGACCTGCCGCACGTCGGCGGTGTGGCGACGCGCCGCGACGTGGACCGGGTGCGGCGGACCATCGCCGAACTGCACGGCCTGATGCGGGCCCGGGAGGACCTGTTCGCCCGGCAGAACATCGAGGGGGCGGCGGCGTACCGGCGGGCCAAGGCGCAGGGCCGGTTCGCCGAGGACCCGTTCGGTGACGTCTTCCTGGTGGTCGACGGCTGGGCCACGCTGCGGGCCGAGTTCGAGGACCTGGAATCCACCGTGCACGAACTCGCCAACCGCGGCCTCGGGTTCGGCATCCACGTGCTGGCGGCCACGAACCGCTGGATGGACATCCGCCCGCAGATCCGCGACGTCTTCGGCACCCGCCTCGAGCTGCGGCTCGGCGAACCCAGCGACTCGGTGATCAACCGGCGGGAGGCGGTCAACGTGCCCGACTCCACGCCGGGCCGCGGCCTCACCCCGGACGGCTACCACTTCCTCGCGGCGCTGCCCCGGATCGACCGGGAACAGCGCGTCGACGACCTCGGCGACGCCGTGGCCGAACTGGTCAAACACGCCACCGAGCAGTGGACCGGCGCCCCCGCGCCCCGGGTGCGGCTGCTGCCGGCAGAACTGCCGTACGACATGCTGCCGCCCGCCGAGGGCGAACGTCTCCCGATCGGCATCGCCGAGACCGACCTGCAGCCGGTCTGGCTCGACTTCGACGCCGAACCCCACGCGATGCTCTTCGGCGACGTGGAGTCCGGCAAGAGCTCGTTCCTGCGCAGCCTCGCCCGGTCGATCGCGGCGAGCCACACCCCGGCGCAGGCCCGGATCCTCCTGGTCGACCTGCGGCGCAGCCTGCTCGGCTGCGTCGGACCCGAACACACCCTGGGGTACGGGACGTCCGCGCAGGTCACCACCGAATTGATAAACCAGGTGGCGGTCGCCATGCGGGAACGGCTGCCCGGCCCCGACGTGACGCCGGAAATGCTCGCCGACCGCAGCTGGTGGAAAGGCCCCCGGCTGTACGTGCTGATCGACGACTACGACCTGGTCGGGCAGGCGCCGCTGCAACCGCTCGTCGAGTTCCTCCCGCAGGCCCGCGACATCGGCCTGCACGTGGTGATCACCCGGCGGATCGGTGGCGCGAGCCGGTCGCTGTTCGAACCGATACCGGGCCGGATCCGCGAGCTGGCCTCACCGGGCATCATGATGTCCGGCCCGCGCGAGGAAGGCCCGCTCTTCGGCCAGCTGAAACCGCAGGTCCTGCCGCCGGGGCGGGCCTGGATGGTGACCCGCAAGCACGGCGCCCGGCTGGTCCAGCTGGCCTGGACCCCACCACTGCGCTGAGCCGTTCCCGAGCACCCCGTCCGGTGCGGGTCAGCGCATGGGCGGGCCGACGTACTGCAGCTCGATGCCGGTCTGGTTCAGGAAGACGAAACGGGCCGGGCCGTCGCCGATCAGGGCCATCATGTCGTCGGTCATGAAGGGGAGCAGCTGACCGTTCTGCTGGTCCAGCCGCAGGGTCGCGGCGGCCAGGGTCGCCTCGTCGCCGCCGAGCCGTTGCAGCAGGGTCAGCTCCGCCTCCTGGAGCGCCGCGACGCCCGGGCGGTCCAGCTGCCGCAGCACGGTGAGCTGGGTGGACCACGGGCCGAGCGGTGGGGCGGTGGCCGGGCCGGTCACGCCGAGGTCGTGGACGATCAGGGACGGGGTCTGCGCGGTGCCCGGCGGGAGGCTTGTCGGTTCGCCACCGAGCACGGTGAGCCGGTTGTGCTGCCCGGTGGCGCGTTCGCCGAACCCCGCCCAGGCGCGCTGCTCGGTGGTCACCACCAGGGCCCGCGCACCGATCGAGAAAGCCCGGAAGATCAACAGCTGGGCGGCCCGGACACCACCGACGAGCACGATGCGGTGCGAGCCGGGCGAGAAGATCCGCAGGGGTACGGGTACCTGCTGCTGATCACGGCCCAGCAGCAGACCGGCGCCGGTCGGCGGGACGAGCGCGACACCACGCAGGGCGGCCCGAGGCACCGTGTGCCAGCCGATGCGCAGCCGGGAGGTCCGGCCCGACGGTCCGGTGCGGTCCGGTGCGGACGGTGAGGGCGGGTCCCCGGGTGGGCGGCCGGGATGGTGCGGGCCGGGTGGGCGGGCCAGCGGCGTGCCGGTGACCGGGGGAGCGGTGGCGGCCGTGGACCCGGCCTGGCCGGTGGAGAGCGCCTGCGCGGTGGCGAACGGGTCGGCGAGGTGTGGTTGCGCGGTGGCGAACGGGCCGGCGGTATGCGGTGCGGGTGCGGGCGCTGGACCGGTGGGGGCGGCCTGAGCCGGCGGGTACGGGCCCGGCGGCGGCGTGGTGGTCCGGGGTGCGGTGGCCGGGGGCGGGACGGAGCCGCGGGCCGGTGGGTGCGGTGACCGGGCGGGCTGGTGCGCGGGGTTCTCGCCGGTGGAGGCGGTGTTCTGCGATGCCGTTGGGGGCGGGTCGCCGGAATCCCTCTGACGAGCCACTGGTGCGCGATTGCTCGTACCGTAGGGGTCGTCCGTCATCCCGCCCCGCCTCCCGTCGGTGCCGTCGCGTAGGTCGCGGGTCCGTGCTCGCCGTCGAGCGGGCGCAGCTCGCCGTCGGCCCGGCGCACCCCCTCCTGCAGCACCCGGTCGAGGGTTTCCCAGCCGGCGCCGGGGCGGGTGGCGAGGCGGACGAAGGCGCGGATCGCCGGGTCGTCGCCGGTGCTCGCGCCGACGATCAGCGCGACGGTGGTCCGGGCGGCGGGAGCGGTCGCGGCCCAGGCGAACAGCGGGCCGATCTCGGTGATCGAATTCGGCCAGGTCTCAAGCCAGTAGGTCCGGTGCACCAGATGGTTCGAGCGCCAGTGGGTCCACTCCTCGTCCACCGCTTCGGGCCCGGCTTCGACGTCGCAGGAGCGGGCCAGCAGGGCCAGCAGCTCCGCGGAGTCGAGGACGCGGCCGGTGACGCCGAGCCGGCGCAGATTTGTCGCGACCTTGCGGGTGAGCGCGGCCGTGAGCGTGGCGGCGGACTCCGGGTCGGTGGTGTGGTCCTGAACGGATTCGGCCAGCGCCCGGGCGTCGACCCGGACACTCACGGTCGCCTCGCGATGTGCGGGAACCGGGGCCGGGCTGATCGTCGCGGCGAGCTGACGGTAGGAGGCGCCGGCCGGCGACGCGGCGGGCAGGTCCGGGCTCGGGGCGGGGACCGTGTGCGTGACGAGTTCGAGGGTGATGCCGGGCTGCTCGGTCGCGGCCAGCTGGGCGGTGAGCGTCTCCAGCGGGACAGGCGCGGGCGGGTCGAGGGCCACCACACCGAACCAGCCGGACTCGTCGCGGGCCACACCGGTGCGGTCGTCGCGGTCGTGGACGGTCAGGCCGGGCGCGATCGTGCGCAGCGCGGCCAGGACCGGGCCCTGCTCCACCTCGCGGCGGGCCGCCCGGCGCCGGCGGTGGTCGCTCGTCAGCGAGCGGTGCTCCAGCCACCAGCGGCCCTGCTTGCGGGCCAGGACCACGGCCAGCACCGAGGCGGCGGCCACCGTGGTGATCAGAGCGGGCACGAGGCCCTGGGTGGCGGCGCCGATGATCAGAAGTAGCGCGCCCTCGATGGTCAGGATACGGGCGAGGCCGAACGGGCCCAGGTGGCCGCGGCGGGGCACCGGCCGAACCGTCGGTCCCGGACCCGGAGGCGGACCCGAAGCCGGACCCGGGCCCGGAGGCGGCCGGCGCTGCTGCGGCCCGGTGCGCTGCCGCCCTTGAAGTGCCACATCCGCCCCCTACCGTCCGTAGTGGAACCATCCTAGCGGCGTAGTCATGATCGTCACCGGGTCGCGGCGCGCAGGTCGTCGAGCATCAGCGTCCGCAGGTCGTCGCGGCTCGGCATCCGGCCCATCGCCCGCAGCCGCCCCGACTGGGCCTTGCGCATGCCTTCGAGCAGTTTGCGGGCTTCCCGGGCGTTGCCGAAGTTGCGGTCCCGCTCCACCGCCGAGAAGTGCTCGTGCAACGCGGTCGGCACACCCGCGGCGAACACGTAGTCGTCGTTGCGGGCGATCCGGTCGGCGATCCGCACCAGCTCGTCCGGGCCGTAGTTCTCGAACTCCAGCGTCTTCGCGAACCGGGACGCCAGACCCGAGTTCGCGTCCAGGAAGTCGGCCATCTCCCGGGTGTACCCGGCGACGATCACCGCCACCTGGTCCCGGTGGTCCTCCATCAGCTTCACCAGGGTGTCGATCGCCTCCTGGCCGAAATCGGCTGCCGCACCACCGGCCCGGGCCAGCGTGTACGCCTCGTCGATGAAGAGCACGCCGCCCATCGCGGCCTCGAACACCGAGGTGGCCTTCTCGGCGGTGTGCCCGATGTACTGCCCCACCAGGTCGCGCCGGGACACCTCCCGGAACTGCCCGTGCGGCAGCACACCCAGCGCCTTCAGCAACTGGCCGTAGATGCGGGCGACGGTCGTCTTACCCGTGCCGGGAGCGCCCGTGAAGATCAGATGGTGGCTGACCGCCCCGACCGACAGGCCCGCGCCGCGCCGCCACTCGTTCACCTGGATCTCGTCGATCAGCGCGCGGACCTCGCCCTTGACGCCGGCCAGCCCGATCATCGAATCCAGCTCGGTGAGCAGCCGGTCCACCTCGGCGGCGTCCTGACCGGCGCCCGTCGACCGGGGCAGCCCGGCGTTCTCGCTCAACGTCACGGCGGCGGTGGCCGACGGGTCGACGTCCACGGCCGGCTCGGCGGTGTGCTCGACCCGGCACTGCTCGACCACGGCCGTGCAGCCGGGGCCGACCACGATGCCCGACCCCGCCGTCTGATGCACCCAGGTCTCCACGATCCGGGGTGCGCTGCCGTGCGCCGCCACGATGCCCGCGCCGCCCGTTCCGGAGACCTCGCAGCGCTCGATCACCGGCCGTCCCGCCTGGTAGACGTAGATCCCCCGGTAACCGCAGTCCGCCACCGTCGTCCCCCGCAGCACCGGGTCGGCGCCCAGCCGCACGATCACCCCGTCGTCCGAGACGCCACGCACCTCGCACGAATCCACGGTGCCACCGGCGTCGGAGAAGACGAAACCGTGCTGGGCACGCACCACCCTCGTCCCGGACGCCTCGACCGTGGCGCCACCGGTCGCCTGCACCCCGGCGCCGTAGCCCGCGGTCAGCTCGCACCGCCGCAGCGTGAGGCGGCCGCCGGTGACCGTCACGGCCGGGTAGTCGCCGGCGACGATCGTCACGTCCTCGACCGTAACGTCGCCGTTCGTGCTGGACAGGGCGGGGCCGTCCAGGCCGGACGCCGTTATCGACGCCCCGTCGTCGTCCGCCCCGCTGCCCCGGATCGTCAGGGTGCGGCCGGTCAGGTCCAGCCGTTCCCGGTAGGTGCCCGGCGCCAGCGTGATGACCGCGCCGTCCGGTGCGACCTCGAGAGCGTCGCGCAGGGTGGGGTAGGTGCCGGGGACCGCCAGGGTGCTGACCACGGGCGCGACTCCTTCGGGAAGGCGTACGCCGAGGCTATCTTCCCGGGCCGATCATGGAGGCGCCTGTCGATGTCCTCTTCCGGGTCGCGCGTGCCGCGGGTTCCGGGTTGAGCCTGCCGCGGGCACGCGCAACCCGTGCGGGTCAGCGGGGCCGCTGCTGGCGGAACGCGCCCTTGCTGGGCCGCATGTTCTTCGGGATCGCGCCCTTCGGCATCTGCGGACGGGCCATCAGGGCGCCGAGGCGCTTGTCGAGGGCGTTGACGTCCTTGCCGGTGAGGTTGCGCGGCAGCTTCAGCATGGTCGACCGCAGCTTGCGGACCGGCAGCTGGCCCTCGTCGGAGCCGATCACGTAGTCGTAGAGCGGCGCGTTGCCGATGACCTTGACGAGGCGGCGGCGCTCCTGGCCCAGCAGGGCCTTGACGCGCTGCGGGTCACCCTCGGCGAGCAGGATGACGCCGGGGCGGCCGATCACCACGTGGACCATGTCGAACTGGGTGGTGGAGCTCGCCGCCGGGCGCACCCGCCAGTCGCCGCGCATGTTCTCCATGAGCGACGCTGCGGCGCCGGGCTGGCCCTCCGCCACGTTCATCATCGCGGTGTTGGACCGCAGGTTGAGCACGATCAGCACGGCCAGCATCGTGAGAAGGATGCCGACCGGGACCCAGACCCAGCTCCCGGTGAGCAGCACGACGAGCACGGTGAGCGCCAGCGGGATCGCAACCGCCGCGATGACCAGCGGGACGAACCACTTGTCCTGCTTCGCCGTGAACGAGAACACCTGGCCGATCTGCTTCAGGCGCTCGCGAAACGACACCTTCTCCTGGGGCTTTGCCATAGCCGCAAAGTGTAGTGGGGCTCAGGTACCTTACGGCGGCCCGGGCACCTCGGTGGCGCGAAGTAAGGCGCCGGACGGCCGGAGTAAGGACGGCGGGTGCCACGGAATGCGGCTCCGTCCCCATGCCCGGTGGCTGCCTTCACGCGAAGAGTCGGTGTTGCAAGCGAGACACCAGGCGAGACACCGACCGCGAGGAGCAGCGTGATGATCCCGTTCACCAACCCCGAGATCCAGCTCGATCTGATCCGCCGCCAGTCGCAGGAGCTGGTACGCGAAGCCGAGGCGTACCGGCTGGCCCGCTCCGTCCGGCCCGGCCGGTCCCCTCGATGGCCGCGCCTGAAGCGGCGGTCGGCGCCGTGATCGGTACGGCCGGCCTGTCGTACCCGCATGGCATGCTCGACCCCATGGCAGTAGGTGCCCACAGCACGGTCCTGGTCGGCCGCGAGGCCGACCTGGCCACGCTGCACGAGGCACTGAAACGGGTTCGTGGCGACGAGCCGTCGGCCGTGCTGGTCGGCGGCGAGGCCGGGGTCGGCAAGACCCGGCTGATCGAGGAGTTCTGCCGGTCGCTCGGCGACGAGCCGGTCCGCATCCTGGTCGGGCACTGCCTGGAGCTGGGTGAGGAGGGCCTGCCGTTCGCGCCGTTCGCGGCCGCGCTGCGGGAGCTGGTCCGGCGGGAGGGGCGGGCCGTCTTCGACGGGCGGGAGGCCGAGTTCGCCCGGCTGCTGCCCGAGCTGGGCCCGGCACAGGAGCACGGCGAGTCTCGCCGGGGCCACCTGTTCGAGCTGGTCGGCTCCCTCTTCGGCCGGCTCGCCGAGGAGCGTCCGGTGCTGCTCATGATCGAGGACCTGCACTGGGCCGACCGGTCCACCCGTGACCTGATCGCTTTCCTGCTGCGGTCGGTGCGGGTGCGCCGGTTGCTGCTCGTCGCGACGTACCGCACCGACGAGCTGCACCGCGGCCATCCGCTGCGGCCGTTCCTCGCCGAGCTCGACCGGGTCCGCGGCGTGCAACGGTTCGAGCTCGACCGGCTGGACCGCGACGGCACCGCCGAGCTGCTCGGTCACCTGCTCGGCACCGAGCCCGACCCGCCGACCGTCGACACGGTCTGCGAGCGGGCGCAGGGCATCCCGTTCTTCATCGAGCAGTTCGCCGCGTCCGGCGACCCCGGGTGCGGTGACATCCCGGAGACCCTGCGCGACCTGCTGCTCTCCCGGGTCGACCAGCTGCCCGAGCCGTCGCAGCGGGTGCTGCGGGTGGCGGCGGTCGGTGGCACCCGGTTCGGCCACGAGCTGCTGGCCCGGGTCGCCGGGATGGACGAGACGGCGCTGGAGTCCGCGCTGCGCGCCGCGATCGCGGCCCGGCTGATCGTGCTCGACCCCGACGAGGGTTACGAGTTCCGGCACGCGCTGGTCCGCGAGGCGGTGCACGACGACCTGCTGCCCGGGGAGCACGCCCGGCTGCACGCGCGATACGCGGAGGCGCTGGAGGCCGAGCCGCAGCTGATCTCGATGGAGCGGGCGCCGGCCGAGATCGCCCACCACTGGCACGCGGCCCACGACCATCCGCGGGCGCTCGTCGCGGCTCGCCGCGCGGCCGAGTCGGCGAGCAGCCGGTTCGCCCATGCCGAGCAGGCCCGGCTGCTCGACCGGGTGCTCGAGCTGTGGGAGCAGGTGCCCGACGCGGCCACCCTGCTCGGCACCACCCAGCTGGACCTGCTGGAGGAGGCGGCGCTCGTCGCGATCCAGTCCGGTGACCACATGCGGGCGCTGAGCCTGACCCGGGCGGCGCTCGGCGACCTCGACGCCGAGGCCGAGCCGTTGCGGGCGGCGCGGCTGCTGATCCGGCGGGCGAAACTGCTGCGCAACGCGGGCAAGACGGACGGCGAGCGGGAGACCCGCGAGGCCTACCGGTTGCTCCGGCTGGCGCCGCGCGGCCTGCCGTGGCTGAAACTGCTCGGCGACGTGGCCTACCAGATCGCCGGCATCGACGGTGCCGAGGCGGCCCGGATCGGGCAGGAGGTGCGGTCGGCCGCCGCCGAGTTCGGTGACGAGGCGTCGCAGGTGGCCGCCGAGATCACCCTCGGCCAGGTCTGCGGCGGGCGGATCCTCGTCGAGGAGGCGATGCCGGACATGCTGCGGGCGGTCGATCGGGCCCGGTCCTCCGGCGACGTGCCGAACCTCTCCCAGGGCCTGGTCAACATCTCGGACGCCCTGTTCGAGCTGGGCAGATACGAGGAGTCGGCGGCGGCTGCCGCCGAGGGGATCCCGCACGCCGACCGGGTCGGGGTGAGCCGGACCACCGGGGTCTACCTGATGGCGAACTACGCCGAGGCGCTGATGGCCCTGGGCCGGTGGGACGAGGCGGACGCCCGGCTCGCCGAGGCGGCCCGGCAGGACCCGCCCGGCGTCCTGGCCGTGGCGTGGCTGCGGTTGCGTGCCCGGATCCGGCTGGCTCGCGGTCACGACGGTGCGGTGGCCCTGGTCACCCGGGCCACCGGGTTCCTGGCGCGGCCGTTCCTCACCGCCGAGCATCGGGTGAGCCTGCTGGAGCTGCGGATCGTGGCGGCCCACGCGGCAGGTGACATGGCCGGTGCCCGGGCCGTGGCCCGGGGCGCGGTGCGGGACCCGGGTGTCGTGGAGCGCCCCCGATACGGCTGGCCGCTTCTCGTGGCGGCGGCCGGCGTCGCCGACGACGACCTGCACGAGGCGATCCGGGAGGTGGCGGACGCGTTGCCGGCCCGCTACCCGGCGGAGCGGGCCTGCGCCGCCGAGGTGACGGCGCGCCGCTCCGCTGGCGACGGTGACCTCTGGCGGGCGGCGGCCCGGGCCTGGCGGGCGGACGGTCAGCTCCATCAGCTGGCCGGGGCGCTGCTGGCCGGTGCCGAGGCGGTGGCCGCCGACCGGCAGGCCGCGTCCGAGGCGCTGGCCGAGGCCGTCGAGATCGCCGCCGGGCTGGGCGCCGGTCCGCTTGTCGCGGCCGCCGACACGCTGGGCCGGCGGCTCGGGCTGCGGCCCGGCGTGCGGTCCGGACCGGCGGTGGTGGTGCCGGGGCAGCGGGCGGGCGGGTCCGAGGTGCTTACCGCCCGGGAGCGGGAGGTGCTGCGGCTGGTGGCGGAGGGGCAGAGCAACAGCGGGATCGCCCGGGAGCTGTTCATCTCGCCGAAGACGGCGAGCGTGCACGTCTCCCGGATCATCGCGAAACTGGAGGTGAGCAACCGGGTCGAGGCGGCCGCGGTGGCCCGCCGGCTGGGCCTGCTGGATTCCTAAAGACCCGGCGGGGGAGCGCCGATGATGAGGGCCGTTGCCCCTCAACCCCGCGGAGGACGTTATGGATGACGCTCTCGATGTGAGCTACCAGGTGGTCGACGGCCTGTTCGGGCCGGGTTCCGGTGTGCCCTGGTGGGCGTGGATCGCGCCGCTGGTGCTGGTGTTCGGCAAGCTGCTGATGCCGTCGGCGGAGCCGGCGACGACCGCGGCGGCGCCCGCCGGGAAGAAGAGCAAGAAGGCCAAGAAGAAGAAGTGACAGCAGAACCCCGGGGAGCCGCACGGCTCCCCGGGGGTTCTGGCGAAGGTCGGACCGGCCGGTCAGCCGCGCGCTTCGAGGGCCTGCTTGTAGAGCCGGCCCGCCCGGTACGACGACCGGACCAGGGGCCCGCTCATCACGCCGGCGAAACCGATCTGCTCGGCCTCGTCACGCAGCTCGACGAACTCTTCCGGCTTGACCCACCGCTCCACCGGGTGGTGCCGCGGGGTGGGCCGGAGGTACTGCGTGATGGTGATCAGCTCGCAGCCGGCCGCGTGCAGGTCGCGCAGCGCGGCCGAGATCTCGTGCCGCTCCTCACCCATGCCGAGGATCAGGTTGCTCTTGGTGACCAGACCTGCCGCACGGGCCTGCGTGATCACGTCGAGGGAGCGTTCGTAACGGAAGCCGGGGCGGATCCGCTTGAAGATGCGCGGAACCGTCTCGACGTTGTGGGCGAGCACCTCGGGCGCCGCGCCGAAGACCTCGGCCAGCTGGTCCGGGTCGGCGTTGAAGTCGGGGATCAGCAGCTCCACGCCGCAGCCGGGCTGGAGTTTGTGGATCTGCCGGACGGTCTCGGCGTAGAGCCAGGCACCGCCGTCGGGCAGGTCGTCGCGGGCCACGCCCGTGACCGTCGCGTACTTCAGGCCCATGGTGGCGACTGACTCACCGACCCGGCGGGGCTCGTCGGCGTCGAACTCGGCGGGCTTGCCGGTGTCGATCTGGCAGAAGTCACAGCGCCTGGTGCACTGGTCGCCACCGATCAGGAAGGTGGCCTCGCGATCTTCCCAGCATTCGTAGATGTTGGGACAGCCGGCCTCCTGACAGACCGTGTGCAGTCCCTCTTTCTGGACGAGCCCGCGCATCTCGGTGTACTCGGGGCCCATCTTCGCCTTGACTTTGATCCACGGCGGCTTCCGCTCGATGGGAGTCTCAGCGTTCCGCGCCTCGATGCGCAGCATGCGGCGGCCCTCGGGAGCAATGGTCACAACCCGAAGATACGCCCGCACGGGCGCGGCGGGACGCATGGGCGACGAGGCTCACGTGGCGGTTCCTGTGACGGCCGTCACGAAGGGCCGGTAATTCGCGTGCGTATCCCGGAAGCGTCCCGTTAATCTCCCTGTCACGGCAGTGATGGGACCGAGTAACGCTTCGATTCGCCGGCCGAGAGAGCCACCGGTAGCTGTGATGGTGGCCCGTGCGGCGGAGCGTGAAGACACCCCTGAGCCGCGCACGACAAGAGGCGCTCGAGAAGAGCGCGAAGGTGTGGTGGCACCGCGAGGATCCCGCTCGCCCACACCTCCCTGGGGCCGCGTTGCAGATCCCGAGGAGGTAACCCGCCATGCAACGCACCGTCTCCACGTCCCTGCCGGCGCACGCCGGCGAGAAAGTCACCGTCGCCGGCTGGGTGCACCGCCTGCGGCGGCTCAAGTCGGTGACGTTCCTGATCGTCCGCGACGCCGCCGGGTTCAGCCAGGTGGTGCTCACGCCGGGCGAGTTCAGCGAAGAACGCACCGGAGAACTCACCGAGGGCAGCGTCGTCGAGGTGACCGCGATGGTCACCGCGAACGAGCAGGCGCCCGGCGGCGTCGAGCTGACCACTCCGGAGATCCGGGTGCTCAGCCACGTCGCCGAGCCGCTGCCGTTCGAACTGCACCGGCCCGCGCTCGCCGCCGGCCTGCCCGCCCAGCTGGACCATGCCGCGCTCGCGCTGCGGCATCCGGCCCGCTCCGGGGCGCTGCGGATCGCGGCGGCCGCGACCGCCGGGTTCCGGTCGGCGCTGGAGGCCCAGGACTTCGTCGAGATCCAGACCCCGAAGATCGTCGAGTCGGCGACCGAGTCCGGCGCCTCCGTCTTCAGACTGGACTACTTCGGACGTCCGGGCTATCTGGCGCAATCGCCGCAGTTCTACAAGCAGTTGATGGTCGGCGTCTTCGAACGGGTCTTCGAGACCGGGCCGGTGTTCCGGGCCGAACCCAGCGACACCGCCCGGCACCTCGCGCAGTACACCTCCCTCGACGCGGAGATGGGCTTCATCGCCGACCACCGCGACGTGATGGCGGCACTGACGCGGACCCTCACCGGGATGTTCGCCGAGATCACCCGCCGGACCGGGTTCGCCGTGCCGGAGGTGCCGGCCGAGATCCCGGCGGTGCACTTCACCGAGGCGCTGCGGATCGCGGGCGCGGCGCCGGACGAACCGGACCTGGCGCCCGCCGACGAGCGCGCGCTGGGTGAATGGGCGCTGCGGGAACACGGTTCCGCATTCGTCTACGTCACCGGCTATCCGATGCGCAAACGGCCGCTCTACACGCATCCGTCGCCGGACCCGGCGTACTCCAACGGGTTCGACCTGCTCTTCCGCGGCCTGGAAATCGTCACCGGCGGCCAGCGGCTGCACCGCTACGACGACTACGTGGCGGCGCTGACCGCGGCCGGTGAGCCGCTCGGTCCCTACCAGGGCTATCTGGACGGTTTCCGGTACGGCATGCCGCCGCACGGCGGGTGGGCGATCGGCCTGGAACGGCTGGTGGCGCGCCTGACCGGCGCCGCCAACGTGCGCGAGGTGACGGCCTTCCCACGGGACCTGCACCGGCTCGCGCCCTGACGGGAGCCTTCTGCGGTACGGATGACGCGTCCACCCGTACCGCAGAAGGGCCTCGGCCGTCCCCCCTGCGATGGCATGGCACGACTCAGAGCACGACCGCCAGCGTCACCGCGGCCACGATGACAAACGGCACGATGGTCGTGCAGACCAGAATGGCCCAGGCGATGGGGTGCCCGAAGTTGAGCACCACGCCACCGCTCTTGCGCGGCACGAAGACCCGCTTGTCACGGGGTTCCCGGTAGAGCGCCATCAGAACAGCGCCGGCAGGTGTCGCTCGACCACGGGCAGCACCTCGGCGACCGGCACCGGCCGGCCCAGCTCGGCGCTGAGCGACGTGACGTCGGCGTCCCGGATGCCGCACGGGACGAAGCGGCTGAAGTTGGAGAGGTCGCAGTCGCAGTTCAGCGCGAAGCCGTGCAGCGTCACGCCGCGGGCCACCCGGATGCCGATCTGCGCGATCTTGCGGTCGAGGCCGCCGTCGGTGGCCCGGACCCAGGCGCCGCTGCGGCCCTCGACACGCTCGGCCACCACGCCGAACTCGGCGCAGACGTCGATCAGCATCTGCTCCACGCGGCGCACGTAGGCCACCACGTCGACCGGGTCCGGCAGCTTCAGGATCGGGTAGCCGACGAGCTGACCCGGCCCATGCCAGGTGATCTTGCCGCCGCGGTCGACGTCGACGACCGGAGTCCCGTCGAACGGCCGGTCGGCGGGCTCGGTGCGCTTGCCGGCGGTGAAGACGCTCGGGTGCTCCAGCAGCAGGATCGTGTCCGGCCGGGAACCGTCGGCGACCGCCTCGTGCACACGTTTCTGCTCCTCCCAGGCCTCGACGTAGTCGACCAGGCCGGGGCGGAGGACGGACAGCACCTCAGTAGTCACAGCCGCAAGCGTACTCACCGGTCGACCGGGTCCACTCCCGGGCGGATCCGCCAGAGCAGCACGTCACCGACCCGCTCCGGCTCGCCGAGCAGCCCCACCGCGGCCGTCTGCACGGCCTGCCGGAACAGCACCCGGTGATCCGACCCGGTGATCTCGTCGGCCAGGAAGACCGCCTCGACACCCCAGTACGCGAAGTCGGCCCGGGCCCGCTCCCGGTCCGCGTTGGTGAGCCTCGGCACGTAGCCGTAGAGGGCAGCCCGGGTGAACAGCCAGTCGGTGGCACGCGGCGGGGCACCGATCCGGCCCATCAGCTTCTTGCCCTCCTCGCCGTTGACCATCGGGCCGAGGAAGTAGCCGTCCGGCATCCGGAACTGCGGGCCGCCGCGGGCCATCGTGTAGGCCTGCCAGCGCTGCCCGTCGGCGTGCACGTTGAGGGCGAACGGCAGCGCGGTGAGCACGCCGTTCTCGGAGACGTAGCGCTGCCAGGTGCCGTCGGCGATGAAGTCCGGTTCGGGCGCGCGCTCCTGGTGGCGCACCGGCAACGGGAAGATCGGGATCAGGCTCACCACGATCGTCGCCCAGAGCGCCGTCCGGGTGTTCGGCGCGGAGATCCGGTGGTCCAGCAGCTGGTCGACGACGAGCGCCAGCAGGATGCCGAAGACGCCCACCACGGCCAGCGCGAACCGCAGCGGCAGCGCCGAGTCGAAGAGCGGCAGCCGGGCGAGCGCCGCGTACGGCAGCGGCAGGCCCAGTTCCTCGCCCATCCAGTTCAGCCGCGGGCCCCAGGAGAGCACCAGGAACACCAGGCCGGTGACGGCGACCGCGCGCAGGGTGGCCCGGCGCCCCGGGTCGGCCCGGCGCCACAGCAGCACGAGCGTGACGGCCATCAGCACGACGAGCGGCAGGCCGAAGTAGGACGTCTCCTCGGTGCGGTTGGGACCCAGATCCGAACCGAGACCGAAGAGGGCGGCGAAGGACCGGCTCGGGTACGACAGGTACGCCGCCACGTCCTCCACGAAGTACCGCTGGTTGAAGCCGGTGCCGGTGAACGTCTGCGGGCCGGCGAAGTGCATGTACAGCGGGTACGACAGCAGCGCCCCGGCCACACCGGCGGCCACGCCGAGCGCCCGCACGACCGTCCAGAACGCCGCCTTGGCCTCGTCGCGCACCGCCCGGGCCAGCGACCACGTGCCGATGAAGACGCCGCAGGCGATCGCCACGTAGAACAGGCCCTCCGGCGCGATCGAGAAGCCGACCGCCAGCGCCAGGCCGAGCAGCAGGCCGTTGCGCAGCCAGCGGCCCGGCTCGCGCAGCTTCAGCACGCGCCAGAGCACGAACGGCGCGACCCAGCCGGCCGACCAGTTCAGGTGGCCGTTGACGTGCGCGATGAAGCCGGGGGCGAACCCGCAGAAGAGACCGGCCAGGGCGGCGGCACCGGCGTTGCGGACCAGCCAGCGGCCGAAGAACAGGTACCACGCCATCGCGGAGACGGCCAGGTTGAGCGTCAGGATGGTCACGAAGGTGACCGGCGGCCCGGCGAGGTGCGTGAGCGGCGCGAACAGCAAAGTGTAGACCGTGATCGACGTGTTCGCGGCCAGGTTGACGCCGACCGGGGCGTTCATCAGCTGCGTGAAGAACGGGTCGGAGCCCTGGCTCAGCGTCTGCACGCCGTAACCCAGCAGCCACTCGAACCAGGCCTGGTCACCGACATTGTCGGAGAGCACGTTGCCGTACGGGTCGCGCCACAGCCCGTTCGTCACGTAGACGGCGAGCCCGAGCGCGATCACCGCGACGGTCAGATGGGCGCGCCACGGCCGCGATCTGGGCGGTGGCGCCGCGGGGTCGGACGGGGGATCGGCGGACGCGGCGGGGGCGGGGGCGGCGACGGACATCAGGCGCAGGTTAGCAAGAGCTTCGTCGGGCTCAGGGGGCCATCGCCTCCTTCACGGCCAATCCTCAGCTTTTTCCCGGCGTCCGGTCAGCTTCCGGTCTTTTCCCGCCGGTCGGCCCATTTCCGGGCTTTCCCGGCGTCCGGTCAGCGGACCGCCTCCTGGCCGGGTCGCAGCGCGGCGGCCAGGGCGGACTGCATCGTCGGGTACGTCCACGCGAACCCGGCACCCGACAGCACCCCCGGCAGCACCCGCTGGCTGCGCTGGATCTCACCGGCCAGCTCGCCGAGAGCCACGTCCAGCACCGGGCCGGGCACCGCGAGCAGAGCCGGCCGGCGCAGCTCCCGGGCGAAGGCCTTGGTGAAGTCGGCGTTGCGCACCGGCTCCAGCCCGACCACGTTGACCGGGCCGGCCACGTCCTCCCGCTCCAGGAGGAACTCGGCGGCGTTGAGCCAGTCGGCGATCGCGACCCAGGCCATCCACTGCCGGCCGCCGCCGATCCGGGCGCCGGCGCCCAGCTTGAACGGCAGCATCAGCGGCTTGAGCAACGAGCCGGCGGCGTCGATCGTCGGGGCGGTGCGCAGCAGCACCACGCGGACACCGGCGTCCTCGGCGGGCCGGGCGGCGGCCTCCCAGACCCGGCACAGGTCGGCGAGGAAGGTGGTGCCCGCGGACGCCTCCTCGGTGACCGCGGTCTCGCCGGTCTCGCCGTACCACCCGGTGGCCGAGGACTGCAGCAGCGCCCGCGGGCGGTCGGTCGCCGGCAGCTGCTTCACGGTCCGGGCGATGGTGTCCGTGGTGTCGATCCGGCTGGACCGCAGCACCCGCTTGTAGCGTGCCGTCCAGCGGTGGTCGCCGATGTTCGCGCCGGCCAGGTTGATCACCGCGTCCGCGCCGGCCAGCACGGCCGGGTCGAGCCGGCCCTGCGCCGGATCCCAGGTGGCCTCGCCGGGACGGTCGGTCGGCCGGCGGACCAGCCGGGTGATCTCGTGGCCGCTCTGCCGCAGCCGATCCGCGAGCCGGGTACCCAGATAGCCCGATGCTCCGGCCATGACGATGCGCATGAGGTGATTCTTTCCCGAAGATCTCTCATCGCAAAACAAAACCGGGGGTACGCCTTCCGGCGCACCCCCGATCGTTACCGCTGTCGCTTACAGACCGAGGTCCGCCTCGAAGTGGCCGCCCTCGAGACGCTCCTTCAGCGTGCCCAGGAAGCGTGCCGCGTCGGCGCCGTCCACGATCCGGTGGTCGTAGCTGAGCGCCAGGTAGACCATCGAGCGCGGCGCGATGATCTCGCCCAGCTCGGGGTCGTTGACGATCACCGGGCGCTTGACGACCGCGCCGAGGCCGAGGATGCCGACCTGCGGCTGGTTGATGATCGGCGTGTCGAAGAGCGCACCCCGGCTGCCGGTGTTGGTCAGCGTGAAGGTGCCGCCGCCCAGCTCGTCCGGACCGATCTTGTTGTTCCGGGTCCGCTCCGCGACGTCCGCGATGCGCTTGGCCAGACCGGCCAGGTTGAGGTCACCGGCGTCCTTGATGACCGGGACGACCAGGCCCTTCGGCGCGTCCACCGCGATCCCGAGGTGCTCGGAGCCGTGGTAGGTGACGGTGCCCGCCTCGGTGTCGATCGAGGAGTTCACCACCGGGTGCTGCTGGAGCGCCTCGACCGTGGCCAGGGCGAAGAACGGCAGGAAGGTGAGCTTCACGCCGTGCTTGGCCTGGAAGTCGGCCTTCGCCTTGTTCCGCAGGTTGGCGATCTTGGTGACGTCCACCTCGACCACCGTGGTGAGCTGCGCCGAGACCTGGAGCGACTCGACCATGCGCCGGGCGATGGTGGCCCGGATGCGGGTGAGCTTCTCGGTGCGGCCCCGCAGCGGGCTCGGCTCCGGCTTGGCGGCCGGCTTGCCCGCCGGGGCGGCAGCGGCCGGGGCGGCAGCCGGCGCCGGAGCGGCGGCCGCGGTCTTGGCGGCGGCGGCCTTTTCGGCGGCGTCGAGCACGTCCTGCTTGCGGATCCGGCCACCGACGCCGGTGCCGGTCAGCGAGGACAGGTCCACGCCCTTCTCAGCGGCCAGCTTGCGGACCAGCGGCGTCACGTAACCGGCGTCGCCGGCGCCGTTCGCCTTGACCGTCTCGGCGGCCGGGGCGGCCGGCTGCGCCGGTGCCGGCTGCTTCGGCTCGGTGCCCTTGGTCTCGGCCTCCGGGGACGGCGTGGCGTAGGACCCGCCGATCTCCGGTGCCGGCGCCGACTCGATCCGCGGCTGCGGAGCGGGCTGGGCCGGGGCCTCCTGCTTCGGTTCCGGCTTGGGCTCGGGCTTGGGCTCGGGCTCGGGCTTGGGCTCGGGCTTCGCCTCCGGCGTGGGCTCGGGCTTCGGCGCCGACTGCGCCGGGGCGGCGCCCGGCGTGCCGACGATCGCAAGCTCCGCGCCGACCTCGGCGGTCTCGTCCTCGGCGACCTTGATCTCCAGGACGGTGCCGGCGACGGGCGACGGGATCTCGGTGTCCACCTTGTCGGTGGAGACCTCGAGCAGCGGCTCGTCGGCCTCGACGGTGTCGCCGACCTGCTTCAGCCAGCGGGTGACGGTGCCCTCGGTGACGCTCTCGCCGAGCGCCGGCATCTTCACCGCGGTGCCCTCGGCGGCACCACCGGCCGGTGCCGCGGTCTGCGGCGCCGGCGTCTCCTCCTCGACCGGCTTCTCGGTCGACGGCGTGGTCAGCGCGGCGGGCTCGGGCTCCGGCTCCGCCTCGGCGGCCGGCTCCTCGGCGGGCGCGGGCGCGGCCGAGCCGGCGTCCTCGCCGTCACCGGCGATGACGGCAAGCTCGCTGCCGACCTCGGCGGTCTCGTCCTCGCCCACGACGATCCGGGACAGCACGCCCGCGGCGGGCGACGGGATCTCGGTGTCGACCTTGTCGGTGGAGACCTCGAGCAGCGGCTCGTCCGCCTCGACGCGCTCGCCCTCCTGCTTGAGCCACCGGGTGACGGTGCCCTCGGTGACGCTCTCACCCAGCCGCGGCATGGTTACCGATACCGGCATTTTTCCCCAAACTCCTTATGAACGATGGAATCGCTGGAATCAGCTGTGCGCGTGCAGCGGTTTGCCCGCGAGCGCGAGGAAAGCCTCGCCCAGCGCCTCGTTCTGCGTCGGGTGGGCGTGCACGAGCTGGGCGACCTCCTCCGGGAAGGCCTCCCAGTTGTAGATGAGCTGCGCCTCGCCGACGAGCTCACCCATCCGGGCGCCGACCATGTGGACGCCCACGACCGGACCCTCGTTGACCCGCACCAGCTTCACGAAGCCGGCGGTCTTGAGGATCTGGCTCTTGCCGTTGCCACCCAGGTTGTAGTTGTACGTCGAGACCTTGTCCGCGCCGTACTTCTCCTTGGCCTTGGCCTCGGTGAGACCCATCGAGGCGACCTCGGGGTCGGAGTAGGTGACGCGCGGGATGCCGGCCTCGTCGATCACGGCCGGGTTCTTCCCGGCGATCTCCTCGGCGACGAAGATGCCCTGCTGGAAACCGCGGTGCGCGAGCTGGAGGCCGGGCACGATGTCGCCGACGGCGTAGATGTTGCCGACGCCGGTGTGCAGGCGCTCGTTGACGATCACGAAGCCCCGGTCGAGCGTGATGCCCTGCTGCTCGTACCCCAGGTTGGCGGTCGTCGGGCCACGCCCGACCGCGACCAGCAGCACCTCGGCCTCGACGGTCTCGCCGCCGGCGATGGTCACCCGCACGCCGTTGTCGGTGTGCTCGACCTTCTCGAACGGCTTGCCGACCTTGAAGTTGATCTTCCGCTTGCGGAAGGCGCGCTCGACCTGCTTCGAGATGTCCTCGTCCTCGGCGGCGACCAGGCGGGGCAGAGCCTCCACGATGGTGACGTCCGCACCGAACGACTTCCAGACGCTGGCGAACTCGACGCCGATCACGCCGCCGCCCAGCACCACGGCCGACGACGGGACCCGGTCCAGCCGCAGCGCGTGCTCGCTGGTGATGACGCGCTTGCCGTCGACCTCGAGGCCCGGCAGCGAGCGCGAGTAGGAACCGGTGGCCAGGATGACGTTGCGGCCGGTGTAGCGCTGACCGTTCACCTCGACGGTGTCCTGGCTGACGAGCTTGCCCTCGCCGGACACCACGGTGATGTTCTTGTTGTGCGTCAGCAGGCCGGTGAGGCCCTTGTAGAGACGGCCGACCACACCGTCCTTGTACGCGTTCACGCCGGCCATGTCGATGCCGACGAGGTCCGCCTTGACGCCGAACTGCTCGCTCTCGCGAGTCTGGTCGGCGATCTCGGCCGCGTGCAGCAGGGCCTTGGTCGGGATGCAGCCGCGGTGGAGGCAGGTGCCCCCCAGCTCAGCCTTGTCGATCAGGGCTACCGAGAGGTCGAGTTCGGCCGCACGCAACGCGGCCGCGTACCCACCGCTGCCGGCGCCGAGAATGACGATGTCGAAGGTTCCGCCGTTGGGCTGGCTCACGTTGACTCCAGTGGTCGCATCGTCTCCGTGTGGGTCACACAATGGAAACGGTCACAGTCCCGTCAAGGACATCTTGTCACTTGCGGACCCGGTCAATGCAGTCAGGTGCCCTCAGACTCGGCGCGTCGCCGTACGCTTGACGGATCTCGTGTGGGGAGGCGCAGTGGCTTGGTTCCGGCGACGTCGAAGTTCGGGTGGCCCCGGTGGCCGGCTGGTCAACCAGGCCGATCTCGAGCATCTTACGGAATTCGTGCGCTCCCGGCGTGGTGTTGAGGCGTTCATCGAACCGCAGACCACCGTGACCGAGACCACCGTGTTGCTCGTCGCACACGACGGCGAGTGGACCAGGCGGCGGATCGAGTCGCCGGAGATCGCCCGCCGGTTCGCGCACCAGCTGTCGCTGCCGATCTACGACATCAAGCTCATGGGGTACCCGCAGCGGATGCGCGACTACAACGAACGGCAGAAGCGCCGCCCGGCCTGAGAACCAGGCCGGGCGTGTCGTCGTCCGTCTAGAGGGAGCCGACCAGTTCGAGCAGGGTGCGGACCGGCACGCCGGTGCCGCCCTTGGTCCAGTAACCCGTCGCCTCGCCGGTGTGGTAGCTGGGGCCGGCGATGTCGATGTGCGCCCACTCGACGCCCTCGGCGACGAACTCGCGCAGGAACACACCGCCCTGCAGCATGTGCCCGGCCCGGTCCAGGTTCGCGTTGGTCTGGCAGATGTCGGCGATCTCCGACTCCATGCCCTTGCGCACGTCGTCCGGCAGCGGCATCCGCCAGGCCGGCTCGCCGACCGCGGCACCGGCCGCCTCGACGAGCGTGGTGGCCTCGTCCGAGCCCATCAGGCCGGCGATCCGCTTACCCAGCGAGATCACCTGGCCGCCGGTGAGCGTGGACGTCTCGAACAGGTAGTCGGTGCCGTCGGCGCAGGCCCGGGCCATCGCGTCACCCAGCACCATCCGGCCCTCGGCGTCGGTGTTGAACACCTCGACCCGCTTGCCGTTGAACATGGTGATCACGTCACCCGGCCGGTACGCCGAGCCGGACGGCATGTTCTCCGCGATCGCCAGGTAACCCGACACGGCGACGCCCGGCTTGAGCGCGGCGATGGCCAGCATCGTGGCGCCGACGGCGGCCGCGCCGGCCATGTCGGACTTCATCTCCCACATGCCGGCGGCCGGCTTGATGCTGAGGCCACCGGTGTCGAACGTGATGCCCTTGCCGACCAGCGCGACCCGCTTCGGGTCGGTCACGCCCTCCGGGGTGTAGGTGAGCTTCACCAGCCGCGGCGGCGCCTCGGAACCCTGGCCGACCGCCACGATGCCGCCGTACCCGCCGGCCTTGAGCTGCTCGAAGTCGAGCACCTCGACACCCAGGCCGGCCTCGGTGGCGGCCTCGGCGACCAGGTCGGCGAAACGCGCCGGGCGCAGCTCGTTGGGCGGCATGTTGACCCAGTCCCGGGTCAGCCGCACCGACCGGGACACCACTTCGGCGCGGCGCAGCTCGGCGAGCGCGGCGGCGTCGGAGGCGTCCGGCACGTGCAACTGGAGCTCGGCGACCGGCTCACGGCGGCCCTTCTGCGGCTTCGTCTTGTAACCGGCGAACCGGTAGCCGCCGAGCATCGCGCCCTCCAGCACGGCGCGCAGCACCGGACCGGCCTCGGCGTCGTCGGCCGGGGGCAGGGCCACCGCGACGGTACGGCTGCCGGCGAGGGCGCGGACCGCTGCGCCGGCACCCCGGCGCAGTGTCTCCAGGTCGGGGGCGGGACCGGTTGGCTCGGCACCGAGACCCACCGCGACCAGCAGCGGAGCGGCGATCGTGCCGAGCGTGGCGAGCTTCGTCACCTCACCCGCGGCGCCGCTCGCCCCGAGCAGAGCCAGCGTCGCCGTCAGCTTGCCGTCGAACGCGGCGGCGATGCTCTCCGCGCCGGCGGCGGGCAGCAGGGCGCCGTCCTCCTCGGGCTGGCTGTGCAGGCCGATCACAATGGCGTCGACCGCCAATTCGGCCGGGTCGGTGTCGACCAGGCTGAGGCTGGGCTGAGTCACTCGGGCACTCCGGGACGTCGGGGCCGGGCGCCACCGGTGGGCGCGCTCCCGGCTGGTGGGAAATCACTGTGCTGTCCCCGCGACTCTAACCAGACCCAAGGTCACCGGTAAGTTGAGTCTCATGTCTGCCGAGCTTCTGCACTCCCCGCTGCACGAACGCCACGCCGCCCTGGGCGCGAAGTTCGCCGCCTTCGGTGGCTGGGACATGCCGCTGGAGTACGCCGGCGGTGGCGTCCTGCGCGAGCACGCGGCGGTCCGCGAGGCCGCCGGCGTCTTCGACGTGTCGCACCTCGGCAAGGCCCGGGTCCGCGGCGCCGGTGCGGCCGCTTTCGTGAACTCCTGCCTCACCAACGACCTCGGCCGGATCCGGCCCGGCAAGGCGCAGTACACGCTTTGCTGCGACGACAACGGCGGCGTGGTCGACGACCTGATCGCCTACCTGCACGGCGACGATCACGTCTTCCTCATCCCGAACGCGGCGAACACCGCCGAGGTGGTGCGCCGGCTCACCGCGGCCGCGCCGGCCGGGATCACCGTGACCGACGAGCACCGCTCGCACGCCGTGCTCGCCGTGCAGGGCCCGCAGTCGGCCGACGTGCTCGCCGCGCTGGGCCTGCCGACCGGCCACGACTACATGTCGTTCGACGCGGCCACCCTCAACGGCGCCGACCTGGTGGTCTGCCGGACCGGTTACACCGGCGAGCACGGCTACGAGCTGGTGACCGGCTGGGACGACGCGGGTGCGGTCTGGGACGCACTGATCGCGGCCGGGGTGCGGCCCTGCGGCCTCGGCGCCCGCGACACGCTGCGCACCGAGATGGGCTACCCGCTGCACGGCCAGGAGCTCTCCCTGGAGATCACCCCGGTGCAGGCCCGCTCCGGCTGGGCGGTCGGCTGGGACAAGCCGGCCTTCTGGGGCCGCGACGCGCTCCTCGCCGAGAAGGCCACCGGGCCACGGCGCCGGCTGAGCGGCCTCGAGATCGTCGGGCGCGGGATCCCGCGCGGGCACATGACGGTGTACGCGGGGGAGCGTCCCGTCGGCGAGACCACGAGCGGCACGTTCTCGCCGACGAAGAAGGTCGGCATCGCGCTGGCCCTGCTCGACACCGGGGCCGGCCTCACCGAGGGTGACGCGGTCGAGATCGACATCCGGGGCCGCCGCGTCGAGGCGAAGCTGGTCAAGCTCCCCTTCGTGAACCCTTCGGTCCGCTGAGGGCAGCGCCGGCGGCTGGTCCGGGCGGTGGCTGGCCCGGGCAGTGGCTGGTCCGGGCGGTGGCTGGCCCGGGCGGTGGCTGGCCCGGGCAGTGGCTGGCCCGGGCGGTGGGCGGCTTCCGGACGACGGTCGGCCTCCGGGCGGTGGCCGGTATGCGTCCGCGCGGCGATGTTGATCTGCTAGCGCTACGAAATCGCGGTTTCAGGTCCATGATCACAGCGATTTCGTAGCGCTAGCAGATCAACATCTCGTCCGGCGCCGCCGCTGGGGCCAGAACCGGGTCGCGCGGGGTTGATAGCGCGGGTGGTGTCGGCTGCTGATGATCAAAAGGTAACGGGCGGCCGGGCTCCGGGCGGCGGTCACCGCCTGAGAGGTAGCCGTCGGGCCTTCGGGTGGCGGTGGCGGCCTTCGCACGGTGGTGGCGGTGGCGGTCTCCGTGCGGTGGTGGCGGCTGTCGGCCTTCGGTGGCGGTGGCGGTGGCGGCCTTCGGCTTCCGGCGGTGGTGGCTGGCGGCCGTCGGCCTTCGGGTGGTGGCAGTCGTCGGGCTCCGGGCTGTGGTCAGTCGAACGTCAGGGCGATGAGTGTCACCGTCGTCGCCACCTCTACGGACGCGCCGAGGACGTCGCCGGTTGTGCCGCCGAAGCGGCGTACGCAATGGTGCACCAGAAGGACCACGACGGCGCCTGCCAGCAGCACCGCGGCCGGGCCCTGCCATGGGCGGCCCGGTGTCGCCGCCGCCGCGAGACCGGCGACGGCGGCCGCGGCCGCCAGCACCACCGGGGTCGGCACACTCGAGGCCACCATGGCGCCCAGCCCTTCCGGGCGGGCGGCCGGCACCCCGCGGCGGCAGGCGATCGTGATGGCGAGCCGGCCGGCGGCCCACGCGGTCACGATGGTCCAGGGGCCGCTCGTGGTGAGCGCGGCGGCCTGGATCAGGGCGGTCAGTGCGACAGCGGCCACCCCGAACGGGCCGATGTCGGCCTTTTTCATGATCTGAAGGGCGTCGGGGCCGGACCGGTACGAGCCGAGCGCGTCCACCGTGTCGGCCAGCCCGTCCAGGTGCAGCCCGCGGGTCAGGAGCGCGCCCGCCGCGACCGCCACGCCCGCCGCCACCAGGGCCGGCGAGCCGAGCCACCGCAGGCCCTCGTTGATCGCCGCCAGCGCCAGGCCCAGGGCCGCACCCACCAGTGGGGCCAGGGACATCGCCACCGCCGCCGTGGGCCGGTCCCAGCGACCGGCCCGCACCGGCAGAACGGTCAGCGTGGTGACCGCCAGCCGCAGCCCGTCAAACACCCGGCTCGGCGGCGGGCCTGCCCGGATGCGCGTCGCCGGGCCCGTCGGTCGCGGGTTCGCCCGGGTGCGCGCCAACGTAGTCGTGGGCCGCGGGGGCGGGCGGGTTCGTGCCGAAGGAGTCGTCGACCGTCTGGTCGGCCAGCAGGGCGGGGTGCACCGGAAGCGCCGCGGCGACGCCGATCGCGGTGCGCAGGGCCGGCAGTACGGCCAGCGCGTTGGCGCCCTCGCCCAGGTCCAGGCCGGTCCGCAGCACCGGGGTCAGCCCGAGCACGTCGGCGCCCTGCCGGACCAGCGCGAGCGTGCCCTCCTCGGGCAGCAGGCACCAGTGCCGGGTTTGGCTCGCCAAGTCTCGCGCGACCAGGCCGGCGGCGATGCCGAGCGGGCCGTCCAGCAGCACCGGGAGCCGGCGGGCTGCCGCGCCGAGCAGTACGCCGGTGGCCACGGCCAGGTCCGGGCCGCCGAGTTCGCGCAGGATGTCGGTGGCGCCGCGGGATTCCTGGCGGATGCGGTGCAGGGCGTCGCGTACCGCGGCGCAGCGCACCATCCACGCGTGGTCGTCGAACCGGCCGCCGGGCAGAAGCACCCGGGGGAGCACCGCGACCGCCTCGGCGCCGGTGGTGGCGGCGAGCACCGCGGTGGCGACGGCGTCCACACCGGTGCCCAGGCCGGCCAGCACGATCACGTCCTTGCCGGCGTCGGCGGCGGCGTCGGCGAGCTGCCAGCCCTGCCGCATCGCGACCGCGACCGCGTCGTCGTCGGTGACCGGACCGTCCTCCATGGCGCCCGCGTCACCGGCGTGCAGCACGGCGAGGTCCGCGCCGGCCTGGCCGGCGAGCCGGCCCAGCAGCCCGGTGCCCCGCTCGGCCTCGGCGATGCGGCGGGCCACGTCCGCGGCGTCGGTGCCGGCGGCGGCGCCACCGGCGTGCGTGCCGGTGACGAGCACCAGCCGGGGCGCCGACCAGGGGCGGGGCGTGGTGGTGTCCTGAGTGGCGGCGGCGAACTCGATCGCCTCGGCGAACGCGCCGAGCCCGGCGCCGGGCAGGTCGACGGTGCCGAGGCGTTCCCGGGCGTCCGGGCCGGCGTCGGCGCTCGGCAGCGGCAGGTCCATGCCGGGGGCGATCTCGGTGAGTCCTGACGCGACGAGCGGAAGCGTCATCGTGGACTCGTGCAGCACCTCGGCGAGCGCCGGGGCCTCCGCGGCCTGCGCATGCCCCGCCTGCGGCGTGTCCAAAGCCGGAGTTTCCGCGGCTCGCGGCGTGTCGGCGGCCGGCGGTTCGATGAGCGGTTCCACCACGGCGGGCGGGGGCGGCGTGGCGACCGCCGACGAGGGCGCGGGGTTCGGCTTCGGCCGGGTCGCGGGCGTCGTCCGCTTCAGCCAGGTCGGCTGACCGGCGACCACGAGCGCCACGCCGTCGCAGGCGTCGGCGAGTGCCTGGTTCGTCACACCCAGCGCGTCGGTGAACGCCCGGCCCACCGGCGTGACCGGCACCAGCGACAGGCCCACCTCGGGACTGACCAGAACCACCCGGGCCGTGCAGGCCCGGACCGCGTCGGCCAGGGCGGCCACGTCGGCCTCGTCGTCGTTGGGCTGCCGGGCCGGGTCGAGCACCGCGGCGACCCAGCCGCCGAGGTCGTCGACGAGCAGCGTGTCGTCCGGCTTCGCGTCGGTGAGCAGGGCGGTCAGCCGGGCCGGGTCGGCACCGGTCTCCTCGGTCGACCAGGACTGCGGGCGCCGGCGCTGGTGCGCCTCGATCCGCGCACGCCACTCCGGATCGTCCTCGCCGCCGGCCGCGGTGGCGACGTACCGTACCGACGGCGCGTCTGCCACCAGGGACTCGGCGAACGCGGATTTGCCGGAGCGGATCCCGCCGAGAACCAGGACCGTGTTCCACCGATCTTCGGACATGCCCCGTACCTTAGAGCCGGTCCGCACGCGCAGACGCCGTAGGGTGGAAGCCCACCGACGTACGACGTGAGGGGGCGGCTCAATGCCGTGGAGTTGGCGGTACGAGGACGTCGACGGAAAGCCGGTCGAGGGACCTGCCGAGTCGTTCAGCAGTCAGGCCGACGCCGAGTCCTGGATCGGGCAGGAGTGGCGGCAGCTGCAGGGCGCCGGGGTCACGACGGTCGTGCTGGTCGAGGACGACCGGGTCGACTACCGGATGAGTCTGCTCCCGGCGGACTGACGTGACCTACGAACCGGTCTACACCCGTACGCCCCGCAACGCGTTCCTTCCGAGCCCGATCTTCGTCGGGATCGTCGCGGTCTTCGCGGTCAGCGGATTCATGACGTGGTCCCGCTTCGGCAACGTCAAGATCGACGTATTTCTCTTCGTCATCTCGGGCTGGATCATCTCGCTCTGCCTGCACGAGTACGCGCACGCCGTCACCGGCTACTTCTCCGGTGACCTGAGCGTCGCCGAGCGGGGTTACCTGCGGCTGAACCCGCTGAAGTACACGCACCCGCTGCTCTCCATCGTGCTGCCGGTGATCGTGGTGATCCTCGGCGGCATCGGCCTGCCCGGTGGCGCGGTCTGGGTCGACCACCGGTACATCCAGAGCCGGCTGAAGGACTCGCTGATCAGCCTGGCCGGTCCGCTGACGAACATCGTGCTGGCGCTGGTCGTGGCGGTGCCGTTCCTGGCCGGCCTGGCACCCGAGCTGTCCCCGGTCGTCGGCGGGCAGTACTCGTTGAGCGACACCGGCCACCTGGAGTTCTGGGCGGCGCTGGCCCTCGTCGCGTTCCTGCAGGTCACCGCGAGCATCCTGAACCTGCTGCCGGTGCCCGGCCTGGACGGCGGCAGCATCATCTCGCCGTGGTTCAGCCCGGCCTACCAGCGCGCCTGGAACCTCGCGGCACCGTGGGGCTTCCTGGTCCTGTTCCTGCTGCTGTGGCAGACCCAGGTCGGTGACTACTTCTACGAGCTGGTCAACTGGCTGGCCGGGCTGATCGGCGTCGACCCGTGGCTCTACGCCCTCGGGTTCGACCTGATGAGGTTCTGGCAGTAACGGTCACTCACCGACCGTCTTCAAGGACGGTCTGTCAGGGACGTTTCTCGGGGCTGGACGTCAGCGACGGATCGCGGGTCACCACCGGGCCCACGATCTCGTCGATCGCCGCCAGCAGGCCGGCGTCCAGCACCACCCCGGACGCCCGCACGTTGTCCCGGACCTGCTCCGGCCGGGACGCGCCGATGATCGCCGCCGAGACGTTCGGGTTCTGCAGCACCCAGGCCACGCCGAGCTGGGCCATGGTGAGCCCGGCCTGATCGGCGAGCGGCCGCAGCCGCGCCACCGCGGTGAGGACCTCGTCGCCCATCCAGCGGGCGATGAACCCGGCACCGGACTTGTCGTCGGTGGCCCGGGAACCGGCCGGCGGCTGCTTACCCGGCCGGTACTTGCCGGTCAGCACACCCTGCGCCAGCGGCGACCAGACGATCTGCCCGAGGCCGAGTTCCTGCGACGCCGGCACCACCTCGGCCTCGATGACCCGCCACAGCATCGAGTACTGCGGCTGGTTCGACACCAGGCGGATCCGCAGGTCGTCGGCGAGCGCCCGGGCCGCGCGGATCTCGGCGGCCGTCCACTCCGACACCCCGATGTAGTGCGCCTTGCCCGCGTGCACCACGTCGGCGAAGGCCTCCATGGTCTCCTCGAGCGGTGTGCTGTGGTCGTACCGATGCGCCTGATAGACATCGACGTGGTCGGTGCCGAGCCGGCGCAGCGAGCCCTCGATGGACTTCATGATGTGTTTGCGGGAGAGGCCGCTGTCGTTGGCGCCGGGCCCGGTCCGCCAGTAGACCTTGGTGAGGATCTCCAGGCCGTCGCGGCGCTCACCCTTCAACGCCCGGCCCAGCACCTCCTCGGCGCGGGTGCCGGCGTAGACGTCGGCGGTGTCGAACGTGGTGATGCCCTCGTCGAGGGCCGCGCGCACACAGGCGAGCGCGGCCTCCTCCTCGACCTGGGAGCCGTGGGTGATCCAGTTGCCGTAGGCGATCTCACTGACCAGCAGGCCGGACCTGCCGAGATGACGGTGTTCCATGACCCAGTTCTACCGCTACAGGACGGGCCGCGCCTCCTCGACGACGGCGGCGGCCGCGGCCGCCCGGTCCGGGTGCGTCAGGTCGGCCAGCGGTTCGCCGGCCCGGGTCAGCGCACCCCAGCGGCCCGCCTCGTCGGCCACCAGGAACGCCGACGGGTGGATCACCACGGCCCGGTACCCGGGCTCCACGACGATCCGCCCGGTCCGGTCCAGCACGCCGAGCAGGCCGTCACCCGCGTCGACCACGGCGAGGCCCTCACCGGTGAAACCGTCCACGTCGCCGCCGGTGTGCAGTGTCGTCGCGAACGCCGGGTACCGCGGCGGCACCGCGACCCGCCCGTCCCGGTCGACGGCACCCCAGACGCCACCCTGCCGGATCAGCGCCAGCCCGTGCCGGAACGGACGCGCGTCCTCGAAACCACCGGGCACCACGGTCCGGTTCTCCCGGTCGATCGCGACCTGGCCGCCCTGCGTGTCCCGGCTCACCCAGGCCAGCCCTTCGGCGAACGGCCGGGCCACCAGGTAGCCCGCGTCCGCGCCGATGACGACGGCACCCGCCGGGTCGATCAGCTCCCACGCCGTCGCGTCGGGACGGCGCACCCAAGCCACGCCCTCGGTGAACGGCTGCACCTCCGCGTAGCGGGGCTCGACCGCGGCCGCGTACCCCCAGAGACCGGTGCCGTCATCCCGCAGCGGCATCGGCGTCGCCGGCCGCCCCAGCAGCTCCTCGCGGGTCCGCGGATAAGGCCCCCAGCCGCCGTCCTCAGTCCGCTTCGAGATCGTGTCGAGCGCCAGCTCGATCCGCTCCACCAGCTCCGGGTCACCGCCCTGCCGCACGTCGAGCGCACGCTCGAAGTGGTTCACCGCCTCCAGGTAGCGCCCCTGCTCGAACGCCGACCGCCCGGCCAGCTCCAAGATCTCCGCCCGGGTCCGCGACGGCAGCTCCAGCGAGTCCGCCCGCGCGTAGAGCTCGTCCGCCTCGGCGAACTCACCGCGCCACTGCAACACCTGTGCCAGCCGCGCTTGAGCGATCGAAATCGGTCGCAGCTCCCCGCTGGCCTCAGCGTGCCGCAACGCCTCACGCCCATCCGCGAGCGCCTCGTCCAGCTCGCCCAGAACCCGCGACACCACGGCACGCAGCCCCAGCAGCCCGGCCCGCACGTTGTTCCGCTCGGCGAACTCGAGCCGGTCCGTGAGCCGATCACTCAGATCCCACAGCCGGTCCGGGTCGTCCACCTGCTCACGAAGGGTCTGCGGATCGAAGTTCCAGGGATACGAAGCCAAAATCTGCTCCGGGTCGGCCCGCCGGCGATCACCGGCGGCGCGCTGGTCGCGGCGCTGCCGGACAGGCTTCTGTACGGGCAGATCGCGCGACACAGGCTCGTCGGAGGGATTCCGATCGCTTCCGGACATCAATGGCATAGCCAATACCGCGGGCCCGGCCGCCGTGGCCACCCCCGCCTCCGGCTCGTCCGCCGCGCCCGGCTCGTCCTCCGCGCCCGGCTCGTCCGCCGGGCCCGGGTCGCCCTTCGCGGCCGTGATCGGCTCGGTGGCCGGTTCACTGTCAGTCGGCGTGATGAGCTCGGTGTCGGCGGCGGTGATCAGTTCCGTGGCCGGCTCGGCGGCGGCAGCGGTGATCAACTCGGTGGCGGGTTCGGTGCCGGCGGCGATGATCAGTTCCGTGGCCGGCTCGGTATCGGCAGCGGTGATCAGCTCGGTCGCCGGCTCGGTCTCAGCCGGGATGATCAACTCAGTGGCCGGCTCCGCGATGATCACGGTCGGATCGCCCGTCGTGATCAGCTCGGTAGCCTCCTCAGCACCAGCCCCGCCCACACCCCGCGTCACAGCGACGAGATGGGCAGTAGGCGCCGACCCCGCATCAGGAAACGCCTCGGTCAGCGCAGTCTGAATCACCACGGTCGCCTGCTCGGCCTCGGGCGCGACGATGACCGTGGTGGCCGGCTCCTCGCCGGCGCTCACAGTCCCGCCCGGAAGCTGCTCGGTCAGCGGCTCATCCGTGTCCGCTACGTCCGTCCGCTCAGCATCTGCCACCGCTCCGGGGGCCGGGTCGTGCGGTTCGACCCGTACCGGTGCCGACTCCAGACCGTCGACCCCGGCACCGTTCAGACCTTCGCCACCAACCGTTTCGTGATCGCCATCCGCGACCAGCTGATCTGCGCTGCCGGCCAGCTCGTCGGCGCGGCTGCCGATCTCGTCGGTAGCAGGATCCGGCTCACCAGCACCCGCCCCATCCGCACGCGCGTCGCCTGCAACGGGCTCGCCTGCAACGAGCTCGTCAGCATCCGGCTCGTCGGTACCCGTGTCGCCCGCCGTAGCCTCGCCGATGTCTGTGCGATCAGCGGCCAGCTTCTCAGTACCGGTGCGGTCTGCGACCGACTCCGGAGTACGGGTGTCGTCTGCGACCGGCCGCTCATTGCCGGTGCCGTCTGCAACCGTTTCGTCCGCGATGAACTCATCCGCGACCAGTGAGCCAGGAACCGATTCTTCGGCGGCCGGCTCGGCTGCCACCGGTACGTCCGCGACATGCGCCCCGGCCCCCGGCCGCTCGGAGATCAGATCTCCGGTGACCAGCACATCGACAACCAACACGTCATCATCTGGCGCGTCGGTACCCAGCGCATCGGCAGCCGGCACAGGACCATACGACGCGTCGGCGACCACCACGTCACCACTCAGCGAGTCGCCGTCCAGCGCGTCGGCACCCGGCTCGCCGAAAGCCCGCCCGTCGGCACCCGGCTCATCACCGACCAGTGCTTGGGCACCCGGCACGTCACCATTCAGCGCGTCGGCACCTGTCTCGTCAGCGTCCGGTTCGTCGGCATCCGACTCGGGCGCGAGCAACTCGCCCACCGGCAGCCCCCGGTCAGCAGAAACCTCACCGACCGGCTCCTCGACAATCGGCCCGCCCGTAGCCGGCACGACCCCGTACAGCTCATCATCGCCCGCCGCCAGAGTTCCGGCGTCCCTGAAGGCCGGAGCCGCATCAGGATCATCAGAAGCGTTCGGAGGGAAGGCATCCGGTACCGAGCCCACCGCTTCCTCAGCGGTCGCCTCCTCGGAAGCCAACCCCATCCGGCCCGGCTCCCGAGCGGCGAAGTCCTCCACCACCGGCGGCAGGTCGGCGTCCTCATCGATCGGCCCACCGGCGACCTGCTGAAGGTCGCCCGACGGAGAGGCGCCCAACTGAGAAGCGTTCGACCCGAAGACGTCAGCCCGGAAAGCGTCAGGCCGGGAGGCGTCAGGCTGAGAAGCGTCAAGCTGCGAGGCGTCCAGCCGTGACATGTTCGGCTGAGAAGCGTCCGGCTCATGAGAGTCGTACCCGTCCGCATCCAGCTCAGCATCGGCCTGTGCAGAATCGGTCAGCTGCTCGCCGCCCGCGTCAACCTGGACCGGCTCGGCGCTCTCCAGCGACTCGGCAGCGGCACCACCCGTCGCGCCGGCTCCCTCAGTAGCGCCACCCGTCGCGCCGGCTCCCTCAGCGGCGGGCAACGCCGGGACGGCGGCGGTCTCCTGGTCGGAGTCCGCCGCGGCAGGTTCGTCGTCCAGATCGACGGCGGGCGCGAACCAGCCCTGCGGCCGTACCTCGGTGACGGCCTCCGGCTCCTCGACCACCTCGGGCTCGGGTGCCGGAACCGGCGTGGTCGCTCCAAGCCCGCTCATCGACAGCAGCCAGCCAAGACCGTGCGGCTGTCCCGGTTCGATCTCAGCGGGGAACTCCGCCGGCGGAGGCGGCACGGCAACCGGTACGGCGTCGGCCCGGTATCCCATCGGCGCCCCGGAACGCCGCGCCCCGGCCTCCGCGGACCCTTCTTCGGCCCGGGCGTGCGACCCAGGCCGCCCACCCGTCTCGGCCGGCGCCCCGTGGCGCGCCGGACCCGGCACTCCGGAGCCATCAGTCTTCGGCGCCGCAGCGTGCGCCGCCCGAGGCGACTCGCCGGACGACCCCGGCGATTCCGGCGATTTCGGCGCCTGGTCGCGGTCACCGAGACCCTCAGGCCGCTGACCGGACGGCCGCGGATCGATCACCTGAGTGTGTTCGAAGCCTTGCGCAAGATCGACCTGGACCCCTGCGAGATCAGCCTGGCGTACGCGGATCGGCTGCGTCCGCTCCTCACCATCCTGCGGACCCGGCTGGAAGCGCTCGTCGGCCCGTACCGCTCCTTCTTCCGCCCACCCGGCAGCGGCCGCCCCGGACCCCGGCGCCCCGGCGTGGACGCCGGGTCCCGCGATCCCGGAAATTGGCTGCGCGAGCCCGGCGTCCGAGGGCACGCCCTGACCGGCCGGGCCAGAGACCGGCCGCGCGATCCCAGCGTCCGGCCGGAAGCCAGGACCGCCCGGCCCGGAGGCCGGATCAGCGCCGGGTCCGGAGGCCGGGTGAGCGCCGGATCCGGAGGCCGGGTGAGCGCCGGGTCCGGAGGCCGGGTGAGCGCCGGGTCCGGAGGCCGGGTGAGCGCCGGATCCGGAGAACGGGTGAATGCCGTGACCGGCGAGGCCTGATACCGGCTGCACACCAGTGCCGGCGTCCGGGTGAATGCCGGAACCAGCGGGGCCCGAAACCGGCCGTCCCGGCCCGGTGTTCGGGTGGAAGCCGGGACCGCCGGGCCCGGAGCTCGGGTGAATGCCGTGACCGGCGGGCCCGGATATCGGCTGTTCCACAGGTCCCGAGGCCGCATGCGTGCCGGGGGCAGCAGGACCGGAGGCTGGGTACACACCCGGGGCAGCAGGTCCTGAGGCTGGGTGCACGCCCCGGTCGCCGGCGCCGGAAGCCGGGTGGACGCCGTGGCCTGCGGGTCCGGACACCGGGCCGGCGGCCGGGGGATAGGCGGCGGCCGGCCGGATCGGTTGCTGCGGCGTGACGCGGGTCGGTTGCGGTGTGGGGCGGGCTTGGGTGGGAGCGTGGCGTTCCTGTGGTACCGGCCGCAGCTCGAAGGGCGCGTCGGGACCACGGACGTCGCGGGGGGCGTGGGGGTCGGTGTAGGCAGGGAAAGCCTCGGGCGGCGCCGGCCGGGCACTGCCGTAGGCGGAACCGCCCGGCGAGACCGGACCCGGCGCGGGACGGCCGTCCGGGGCCTGCCGTGACGGGTGCCGCTCGGGCAAAGGGCGGCCCTGTGGGTCGAGCGAAGGGCGCCCCTGCGGGTCGGGCGCGGGGCGCTGGCCGTGGGCGGGTACGGGCCGGCCGTACTGGTCCAGCTCAGGCCGCTGGTCAGGCTGGGTATGGCCATGCGGGTTCAGGTCAGCCAGCGGACGACCGTGCTGGTCCAGGGCGGGGCGCGGGTCGAGCAGCGGGCGACCGTGCTGGTCCAGGGCGGGGCGCGGGTCGAGCAGCGGGCGACCGTGCTGGTCCAGGGCGGGGCGCGGGTCCGCCAGGGGACGGCCGTGCTGGTCGAAAGCGGGGCGAAGCCCGTGCTGATCCGGCCCGGGCCGACGACCCGGGAAGCCCGGCTCCCGGTGGCCGGCATCCTGCGACGGACGCCCATAGGAGCCGGCCCCAGACACCCCCGGGCTGCCGGAGGAACCCGAGGAACCAGAAGAACCGGAGAAGCCCGAAGAACCGGAAGAACCGGAAGAACCGGAAGAACCGGAAGAAACGGAAGAACCGGGCGAGCCAAAGCGCCCCGGCGGGCCCTGACCGAACCTGTTGTCCGGAGCCGGCGGCATCCCCGGCCCGCCCGCATGCTGCGGCGGAACCGCCCCACCCCGACCGGGATCACGCTGCGGCAAGGGCCCGAACCCACGCGGCATGGAAGGCGACACCCCCGATCCAGGCGGCGGCATAGGAGGCGCCCCCGATCCGGGCGGCGGCGCGGAGCCGGGCGGCATGGGCGGCGCCGGCCAAGAACCAGGCGGCACCGGCCCGCCACCGTGATGGCCGGGCCCGCCGGAGCGGGGACCGTGCCCCTGCGGCGGCACACCGCCGCGACCCTGCTGGGACGGATCAGATGAGGGGCGACCGGGTGAGACCGGCGAAGAAGACATTCCGGGCCGGGCGGCACCGTGCGGGCCGGAGTCGGCCGGCCACTCGTTCACCCGGTCGTGCATGTGGGCGGGACGATTCCAGGACGGTTCGTCACGCGGGCCGCGCGATTCCTCGTACCCCTGAGGGGCGGGCCAGGACGGTGCCGGAACCGGCGCGGGGCCCACCGTGGCGCGCCCACGTCCCCGCCCGTCGGCGTCGGGGCTGACGGGTGCGGCACTGATCGGGGCTGCGCTGACCGGTGCGCTGCCGGGGCGTGACGCCTCGTAGACCGGGGTGTGCACGGCCTTGCGGCGTCCCGGATCGCCGGGATAGCGCTGGCCGGGGAGCGGTTCCCACTCCCAGGTGATCTCGTAGACCCACGCCGGCTCGTCGTCCCAGCTGTCCGGGCCCGGCCGGGAGCTCCAACCGTTCATCGGGCGGCCAGCGGGCGGCCCGGCAGTTGGCAACTCTCCGTCACGGCGTACTCCACCTTGTCCAAAATCGTGCCGTGGCCGGCCGGGGACCGGGTTAGAGTCGCCCGGCTCCACTGCGGGGGTTTCGAGAGGAGATTAACGGCGTGGACCGGATCGACGCCAGGGTGCTCACGATCTCTCGACTTCGTCCGTTCCGCAGCTCGGCCACTACTTTCGGTGTGCTGATCGGGTCGGGTTTCCGGAGATACTCGACCTACCGGCAAGCCACCATAGCCGGATCGTTCACCAACATAGTCTTCGGCTTCCTGCGCTGCTACGTGCTGCTCGCGGTGGTGGCGGGCACGGGGACGCAGCGGGCGGCGGGGTACGACGCCGAGCAGCTCGCCACGTACGTCTGGGTGGGCCAGGGGCTGCTCGCGGTGATCGGGTTGTGGGGCTGGACCGAACTGGCCGAGCGGATCCGTACCGGTGACATCGCGGCCGACCTGTTACGTCCGGTGGCGCCGGTCCCCGCCTATCTCGCCGCTGACCTGGGCCGGGCCTTGCACGCGATGCTCACCCGGTTCGGCCCGCCGCTGCTGGCCGGTGCCGTGTTCTTCCCGTTGCACGTACCGTCGCGATGGCAGACCGTGCCGCTCTTCCTGCTCTCCGTGGTCCTGGCCGTGGTGATCTGTTTCGGCTGCCGCTATGTCGTGAACGCCACGGCGTACTGGCTGCACGACGCCCGCGGCCCGATCATGCTGTGGACGCTCGGTGCCGGCGTGCTCGGCGGGCTCTACTTCCCGCTGCGCCTGCTTCCGGAGTGGATGACGGTGACGCTCTGGCTGGGTACGCCGATGCCCAGCCTGTTGCAGGCCCCGCTCGACGTGATCGCCGAGCGGGATCCGCCGGGGTTGCAGGCCGGGCTCGTCGGGGTGCAGGCGTGCTGGGCGGTGCTGGCGCTGTCGCTGGCCGCGCTGGTGCAGCGCCGGGCCGAGCGCAAGCTGGTGGTGCAGGGTGGGTGAGCAGGGTGGGTGAACTGCGGGCGTACGCGGCCCTGCTGGGCGCCCAGGCCCGTTCGGTGCTCAGCTACCGGGCGTCGTTCCTGGTGGAGGTGGCCGGCAACATGGGCGCCACCGTCTTCGACGTGCTGACCGTGCTGGTGCTGTTCCGGGCGACGCCGAGGGTCGGCGGGTTCACCCTGGAGCAGGCGCTGCTGATGGTCGGGATCAGCTCGGCCGGGTTCGCCCTGGCCGACATGCTTGTCGGCAATGTGGACCGGCTCAAGGTGTACGTGCGTGCCGGAACCCTGGACGCCGTCCTGGTCCGGCCGCTACCGGCGTTGCCGCAGCTGCTGCTGATGGATCTGCCGCTGCGCAAGGCGCTGCGGGTGGTGTTCGGGTTCACCGTGCTCGGCGGGGCGATCGCGATCAACGACATCGACTGGACGCCGGCCCGGGTCGCCCTGGTGGCACTCGCACCCGGCGCGGCGGCCGCGTTCTTCGGATCGATCTTCGTGATCAGTGCGGCACTGGCGTTCTGGTGGGTCGAATCGGGAGAGATGGGCGCCGCTTTCACGTATGGCGGGCGCGATTTCACCTCGTACCCCATCACGGTCTACGGCGAATGGTTCCGCGGCCTTTTCGCGTACGCCCTCGGTTTCGCCTTCGTCGCCTATCAGCCGGCGCTGGCGCTGCTCGGCCGGACCGATCCGCTGGGCCTGCCCGGCTGGGCAGGCTATCTCTCCCCGCTCGTCGCGCTCCTCGCGGCGACCGTCGCCACCGGCGTCTGGCGCGCCGGCATCCGTCAATACCGGAGCACCGGATCATGATCGAATTGCAGGATCTACGGAAAGATTTCACCGTACGGGTCAAAGCGGGCCGCCTCCGCCGGGAGAAAAGGGTCGTCACCGCGGTAGACGGGGTGAGTCTGCGCATCGACCGCGGTGAGATGGTCGGCTACATCGGCCCGAACGGTGCCGGGAAGTCCACCACGCTGAAGATGCTGACCGGGGTGCTGATGCCGTCCGCGGGGGAGGTGTCGGTGTGCGGGCTGGCCCCGGTGCCGCAGCGCACCCGGCTGGCGCTGCGCATCGGCGTGGTCTTCGGCCAGCGGTCCCAGCTCTGGTGGGATCTGCCGTTGCGCGAGTCGTTCGCCCTGCTCCGGCACATCTACCGGGTGCCGTCCGCCGACCACGAGGCCCGGCTGCGGCGCTGCCGCGCCCTGCTCGACCTGGACGCCTTCCTGGACACGCCGGTCCGGCAGCTCTCGCTCGGGCAGCGGATGCGTGGCGAGCTCACCGCGGCCCTGCTGCACGGCCCGGAGGTGCTGTTCCTGGACGAGCCGACGATCGGCCTCGACGTCGTCAGCAAGCAGGCGGTCCGCGCGTTCCTCGCCGAACTCGGTGCCACCGGCGACGTCACCCTGGTGCTGACCACGCACGACCTGGCCGACATCGAACGGCTCTGCGAACGCCTCGTGGTGATCGACCACGGCCGGGTGGTGCACGACGGGACGATCGAGGCGCTGCACGAGCGGTACGGTTCCCGGCGCACCCTGGTCGCCGATCTGGAACGGCCGTTGCCGGAGAACTTCACGCTGCCCGGCGCGGTGCTCACGTCGGTCGAGGCGGGCCGGCACCGGGTCACGTTCGCCCTGGAGTCGGCGGGCGCGGGCGCGGCGGTGGCGGGGCTGGTGTCGGCGGTCGGGGTGCGCGACCTGTCCCTGCTGGAACCGGACATCGAGGACGTGGTGGCCCGCCTCTACGCGGGCGGTGGTGCCTGAAGCGGTGGTGCTTGGAGCGGTGGTGCTTGGAGCGGTGGTGCTTGGAGCGGTGGTGCTTTGTGCCGCTACGTCAGCGGTGCTCCATGATCAGGACGGCCCAGGCCGGTTCCAGGGCCTCGTAGCGGTGCGGCACGTCCCCGGGGAACGTCACGTAGTCACCGGGACCCACCTCGACGGTCTCACCGTCCGGCCCGGTCCGGATCCGGCCCGCGCCCACCACCATGTGCTCGACACTGCCCGGGATGTGCGCCTCGGCCGCCCGTGGCTCCCCGGGCTCCAGCTCCATCACGTAGATGTCGCGCCGGGTGCCCGGCGAACCGGTCGCCAGCAGGGTGGCCGTCACCTCGGCCCGGTCGGCGCGCACCCGAGGGCCCTCGCCGGCGCGGATCACGCGTACCGGGGAGGAAGGCGGCTCGACCAACCGGCTGAACGGGATGCCGAGGGCCACCCCGAGCGCCCACAGCGTCTCGATGCTCGGGTTGCCGGTGCCGGCCTCCAGCTGCGACAGCGTCGACTTGGCCAGCCCGGCACGGCGGGCCAGCTCGGTGAGCGAGATGCCGGCGCGGTCCCGTTCCCGGCGCAGGGCTGCGGCAATGACGGCCAGCGGCGGTGCCGGCTGATGCATGTTCGCTCCATCGGACGGGTTGTTCGGTTTGACGAACGGTATCGACCTCGTTCATCGTAACGAACATGAGTACGCCGAAACGAACACTGCGGGACGCGGGCGCGCTGGCCGCGGCAATGGTCGCGGTGGGTGCCTCCTTCGGTGCCATCGCGATCGCGTACGGGCTGCCACCCTGGACCCCCGTCCTGATGTCCCTGGTCGTCTTCGCCGGGGGCGCCCAGTTCCTCGCGGTCGGTCTGTTCGCCGCCGGCAACCCGGTCGCGGCAGTCCTCGCCGGCCTGCTGCTCAACGCCCGTCACCTGCCGTTCGGCCTGGCCGTGTCCGGCACCCTCGGCACCCGCCTGCGGGACCGCCTCCTCGGCAGCCACCTGATGACCGACGAAACCGTGGCCTTCACCCTGGCCGAAACCGACCCGGCCCGGCGCCGCCGCGTCTACTGGCTGGTCGGCACCACCCTCTTCATCAGCTGGAACATCGGCACCGTCCTCGGCGTCGCCCTCGGCGGAGCCGTCGGCAACCCGGACACGCTCGGCCTGGACGCCGCCTTCCCGGCCGGCCTGATCGCCCTGATCCTCCCCGCCCTGCGCGACCGCGAGACCCGGCTGGTAGCCCTGACCGGCGCCGCCCTCGCCGTCGCGCTGACCCCAGTCCTGCCCGCCGGCCTGCCGGTACTCTGCGCATTGCTGGGCTTGCTCGTGCTGTTCCGCCCCGGCGGCCCCCTGCGCCCCGGCCGCCCCGGCTCCCAGCCTGCTCGTCCCGCCTCCGGCTCCTCGCCTGCTCATCCCGGTCCCGGCTCCTTGCCTGCTCATCGTGGGTCCGGCTCCTTGTCTCCTCGTCCCGGCTCCGATTCCTTGCCCCTTCGCCCCGGTTCGGGCTCCTTGTCTCCTCGTCTCGATTCCGGTTCCCCGGTTCCTCGACTCCGGTCCGGCTTTTTGCGCCCTCGCCCCGGCCTGCGTTCGGACCGTCCTGTCCCGGACACCTGGCGGCCCGCATGCTGATCGCGGCGATCCTGGCCCTGGCGGCCGGCACCTACGCCACCAGGCTCAGCGGCGTACTCCTGCGGGACCGCCTCGAACTCTCCGACCAGTTGCAACGCCTACTCCCCATGGCGGCTGCCGCCCTGCTCACAGCCCTGGCTGCCACCGCCGCCCTGATGGCGGGCAGCGACTTCGCCGGCGTGGCCCGCCCCGCAGGTGTCCTGGTGGGCGGCCTGCTGGCCTGGCGTAAGGCGCCCTTCGTGGTGGTCGTGGTCGCCGCTGCTGGCGTGACGGCCCTGCTGCGCCTTGCCGGCCTTCCCTGAGCGTTTGCCGCACTGCAATCCAACGGGGCTTACCTTCTCCGCTCAGTGCCCCGGATCACCGGCTGGGTGCGACATCATCCGCATCGTCGTCATCAAGGCGGCCGGGTCCGGCTGTCACGGGTGGCTGCCTCAGAGGTGGTTGGAGCGACCGTGGGTGACGGCTGGGCGGGTGTGGCTGTCACGGGTGGCTGCCTCAGCGGTGGTTGGAGCGACCGTGGGTGACGGCTGGGCGGGTGTGGCTGTCACGGGTGGCTGCCTCAGAGGTGGTTGGAGCGACCGTGGGTGACGGCTGGGCGGGTGTGGCTGTCACGGGTGGCTGCCTCAGAGGTGGTTGGAGCGACCGTGGGTGACGGCTGGGCGGGTGCGGCTGTCACGGGTGGCTGCCTCAGAGGTGGTCGGAGCGACCGTGAGTGACAGCCGACCGGGTCCGGCTGTCACCGGTGGTTGCTGGAGAGCGCTCTCGGGCAACCGCCAGCGACAGCCGGGCCTGGGAAGGAGGGGTGGCGCCGGAGAGTGGAACTCCGGCAGCCGCTTCGAGCGCCGGCAGCGCCAAGCAGCGCCGTGCAGCGCCGGAAGCGTCAGCTGCGCTGCCCGGTTTGGCAGCGCCGGAAGCGTCAGCTGCGCTGCCCGGTTTGGCAGCGACGGGAAGCGGCGCTACCCGGTCTGGCAGCGACGGGAAGCGGCGCTGCCAGGTTTGGCAGCGTTGGGGGCCACCGGTGTCGAACAGGCCCGGGAGGGACAGGAGCGCCCGCGGTAGCGCGAGGAGTCGCCGGGAGTGCCAAGGGCGGACGCGCTGCCAGCGATGTGAGGCCGGCTGGGTCGGAGCTGTGCGGGGCTGAGACGCCGGCAGCGCCGCACGAGGGCGGCGCTGCCGGGGAGAGCGGGGGAGTCGGCGGGTCAGATCTTGTCGCCGTACTCGACCTTTGACTTGGGGATCCGCATGCGGCGGAAGGTGAGGCCGCGCATGATGCCGTACAGGTAGAGGGAGCCCATCCGCTGTGTGGTCTGCGGGAAGCGTTCGCGGACCAGTTTTTTGATCTTGCGGGCGATCAGGATGCTGTCGACCAGGACGGCCAGGGCCAGGCCGGCCCAGATCAGGGTGCTGAGGTTCTGGATGGCGCGGTTGGGCACCGAGGAGCCGATCAGGACGACGACGGCGCCGGCGATGAACCAGGAGCCGACCGTGCGGCGGGAGTCGACGATGTCGCGGACCAGGGCGCGCTCCGGGCCGCGGTCGCGGGCGAGCAGGTAGCGCTCGTCGCCGTTGCGCATGCCCTCGTTGGCCTCGGCCCGCTCGGCCCGCTGACGCTCGCGCATCTGCTTGTAGGCCTCTTTGCGGTTCTCCGGTGCCTTGTCCTGCACCCGGCGCCCGGGTGCCACCCGCTTCGGCGTGACCACACCCAGCTCTTTCTTGCTGGGCGTGTAGTTCTTGGGCCGGGGCTCGGTGGCGCTCACCTCCTCCACGACCTGGGTGGGGGCGACGTCGGCTGGCTTGCGGCGAAACAGCGGGGACACGACAGCAGCGTAGCCAAACGGCGCGGTGTGTCACACACCGCGCCGTTGATCGTGACTAAGCTGCAGCTCAGGGTCGTTCGACGTGGGCGCCGAGAGCGGCCAGTTTGCCCTCGAAGTCCTCGTAGCCGCGGTTGATCAGGTTGACGCCGTAGACCCGCGAGGTGCCTTCGGCGGCCAGGGCGGCGATCAGGTGCGCGAAGCCGGCGCGCAGATCGGGGATGACCAGGTCGGCGGCGTGCAGCTTGGAGGGGCCGGCGATGACCGCGGAGTGCATGAAGTTGCGGCGGCCGAAGCGGCAGGGTGTGCCACCGAGGCAGTCCCGGTAGACCTGGATGGTGGCGCCCATCTGGTTGAGCGCCTGGGTGTAACCGAGTCGCTGCTCGTACACCGTCTCGTGCATGATCGAAATGCCGTGGGCCTGGGTCAGGGCCACGACCAGCGGCTGCTGCCAGTCGGTCATGAAGCCGGGGTGCACGTCGGTCTCCAGCGCGACGGCGTTCAGTTCGCCGCCCGGGTGCCAGAACTTGATGCCGCCCTCGGCGCCGGTCACGCCCGGCCGGGCCACCCGGTCGTCGGTGATCTGCAGTTCGCCGCCGATGGACCGGAAGACGTTCAGGAACGTCATCATGTCGGCCTGGCGGGCGCCGACGACCTCGATCTCGCCGCGGGTGGCGAGCGCGGCGGCCGCCCAGCTGGCCGCCTCGATCCGGTCCGGGATCGGCTTGTGGCTGTAGCCGTGCAGCCGGGGCACGCCCTGGATCTCGATGACCCGGTCGGTGTGCACCGTGATGATCGCGCCCATCTTCTGCAGGATGCAGATCAGGTCGATGATCTCCGGCTCGATGGCGGCGTTGCGCAGCTCGGTGACGCCTTCGGCGCGGACCGCGGTGAGCAGCACCTGCTCGGTGGCGCCGACGCTCGGGTAGGGCAGTTCCAGCTTGGCGCCGTGCAGGCCGTTCGGGGCACTGAGGTGCATGCCTTCGGGGCTCTTGTCGACGACCGCGCCGAACTCGCGCAGCGCCTGGATGTGGAAGTCGATCGGGCGCGGCCCGATGTGGCAGCCGCCGAGGTCCGGGATGAACGCGTGACCGAGGCGGTGCAGCAGCGGCCCGCAGAGCAGGATCGGGATGCGGCTGGAGCCGGCGTGCACGTTGATCTCGTCGGTGCTGGCGCTCTCCACGTTGGTGGGGTCCATCACGATCTCGCCGTCCTCGGCGCCGTCGCTGACCTTCACACCGTGCAGTTCGAGCAGGCCGCGGACGACCTCGACGTCACGGATTCGCGGTACGTCGAAAAGGTGGCTCGGTGACTCGCCCAGGAGGGCGGCGACCATCGCCTTGGAAACGAGGTTCTTGGCGCCACGGACGCGGATCTGACCCTGCAACGGCGTTCCACCGTGCACGATCAGGACATCGTCGGTCAACGTAACCTCCAGCCGGCGGGCGACAAGGACGCCCGGTGTACGAGGGGGCAGAGCGAGGGCGGGGGTACCCGATTCTGCAACCGGGGAAGCATAGCGCTGAGTGACAACTACGCCAGTCGTAGAGGCACACGAAACGCCGTTGATCGCCGTTGACTAAGGCAACCTTAAGCAGTCCACCGCGCGGGTGGATTCAACTGGTTACCGACAGTCACGGAAGAGCGAGCATCTTGTCGAGGGCGACGCGTGCTTCGCGAGCGGTCTTCTCGTCCACCGTGATCTGGTTCGGGACGCGCCCGGCGACCAGTTCCTCGAGCGCCCAGACGAGGTGCGGCAGGTCGATGCGGTTCATCGTCGAGCAGTAGCAGACGGCCCGGTCGAGGAACATGATCTGCTTGTCGGGGTGGGCGAGCGCGAGTCGCCGTACCAGATTGAGCTCGGTCCCGACCGCCCACGCCGAACCGGCCGGCGCGGCCTCCAGGGCCTTGATGATGTATTCGGTGGAGCCGACGTAGTCGGCGGCGCGCACCACGTCGTGGCGGCACTCCGGGTGCACCAGCACGTTCACGCCGGGGACGCGTTCGCGCACCTCACGCACGCTGTCGAGGGTGAAGCGGCCGTGCACCGAGCAGTGCCCGCGCCAGAGGATCATGCGGGCGTCGCGCAGCTCCTGGTCGGTCAGGCCGCCCTGGGGCTTGTGCGGGTCGTAGAGCACGCAGTCGTCGAGGTCGAAGCCCATCTCGAGCACCGCGGTGTTGCGGCCCAGGTGCTGGTCGGGCAGGAAGAAGACCTTCGAACCCTGCTCGAACGACCAGGTGAGCGCGCGCTTGGCGTTCGACGAGGTGCAGACCACGCCGGAGTTGCGGCCGACGAAGCCCTTGATGTCCGCCGAGGAGTTCATGTACGTCACGGGGACGATCTCGTCGGCGATCCCGAGGTCCTGGAAGTGCTCCCAGGCGGTCTCCACCTGCCCGAGGACGGCCATGTCGGCCATCGAGCAGCCGGCGGCCAGGTCGGGCAGCACGACCTTCTGGTCGGGCGTGGTGAGGATGTCGGCGCTCTCGGCCATGAAGTGCACACCGCAGAAGACGATGAACTCGGCGTCCGGGCGGGCGGCGGCCTGCTGGGCCAGCTTGAACGAGTCACCGGTGACGTCGGCGAACTGGATCACTTCGTCACGCTGGTAGTGGTGACCGAGAACGAACACCCGTTCGCCGAGCTTCTCCTTGGCCGCACGGGCCCGGGCGACCAGGCCGGGGTCGCTGGGTGCGGGCAGGTCGCCGGGGCAGTCCACGCCGCGCTCGCTCGCCGGGTCGGTGCCCTTACCGAGCAGGAGCAGGGCCAGCGGGGTGTTCGAGGGTTCGGTCCAGGTCGACGTCACGCCAGCCATATTCGCACAGCGCCGGTTCGGTGGCTGCGGGCTGACGGGGTGTGCTGCCACACTCGCGGGGTGCGCGTACTGATCTGTCCGGACAAGTTCGCCGGCACCCTTTCCGCTCCCGCCGTCGCCGATGCTGTCGCCGAGGGCTGGTCCGTCCCCGATGACGTTCTCGTCCGCCGCCCGCTCGCCGACGGCGGCCCGGGTTTCGTCGAAGTGCTCGCGACCGCGCTGGACGGCCGGCGCATCCCGGTCGCCACGGTCGACCCGCTCGGCCGGCCCGCGGCGGGGGAGATCCTCCTCGCCGGCACCACCGCGTACGTGGAGAGCGCCCAGGCGTGCGGTCTGCACCTGCTCAGCGCGGCCGAACGTGACCCCCGGGTGACCACCTCGTACGGCCTGGGCCTGCTGCTGACCGCCGCCGTGGAGTCCGGCGCGGCCGAGGTCGTGGTCGGGCTGGGCGGGTCGGCGGTGAACGACGCGGGCGCCGGCATGCTCGCCGCGCTCGGCGCCGGTCCGGTCGACGCGGCCGGGTACGCCCTGCCCTACGGCGGTGGCCCGCTGATCACCGCGGCCGGACTGGCCGGTGAGCCCCGGCTGCGGCAGGTCGGCCTGGTCGCCGCGACGGACGTCGACAACCCGCTGACCGGCCTGCACGGCGCCAGCAACGTCTTCGGCCCGCAGAAGGGCGCCTCCCGGGAGGACGTGCTGCGCCTGGACGCGGCGCTGGAGCACTTCGCCGGTGTGCTGGAGACCGCGTTCGGGCGTACCGGGCTGACCACCGAGCCGGGCGGGGGCGCGGCCGGCGGGCTGGGTGCCGCACTCATCGCGCTGGGTGGCCGGGTGACCTCGGGTATCAACCTGGTCACGAATCTGATCGGCCTGGACGCCGAGCTGGACGCGGCCGACCTGGTGATCACCGGGGAGGGCTCGTTCGACCACCAGTCGCTGCGCGGGAAGGTGGTCGCCGGGATCGCGGCCGGCGCCCGGGACCGCGGGCTGCCCTGCGTGGTGCTGGCCGGTCGCAACGAGACCGGGCACCGGGAGGCCGCGGCGGCGGGGGTGACCGAGACCTACACCCTCGTCGAGCACTTCGGGTCGGTCGAGCGGGCCCTCGCCGAACCGGCGCGCGGCCTGCGCGAACTTTCCGGACGCTTGGCGGAGCAGTGGAGCCGGTGATCTGTGATGCCCGAGATTGGGAATCCTGGCGAATGGGGTTAGCGTTGGCCTGTACGGCACATGTGACCGCACCTGGCAGGGAGATACCTAGTGACCACTGAAGCGCACACCGAGTCGACCGAGGCGACCGCCCCGACCGGCGTCACCCTCACCGACGTCGCCGCGGTGAAGGTCAAGGCCCTGATCGAGCAGGAAGGGCGCGACGACCTGCGCCTGCGCATCGCCGTACAGCCCGGTGGCTGCTCCGGCCTGCGTTACCAGCTCTTCTTCGACGAGCGTTCCCTCGACGGCGACGTCGTGAACGACTTCGGCGGTGTCGAGGTAGTCGTGGACCGGATGTCCGCTCCTTACCTGGCGGGCGCGACGATCGACTTCGCGGACCGCATCGACGCGCAGGGCTTCACGATCGACAACCCGAACGCGCAGAACTCCTGCGCCTGCGGCGACTCGTTCCACTGATCGAAAACGCTCGACCAACAGGCCGTCCCGTCCACGGGGCGGCCTGTTGTGCTTCCTCGGCCGGTAGTCTCAGGGCGTAACAGCCCCCTGTTTCCTATCCTCGAGGGCCGAAATGAAGATCGCCGTCACCGGCTCGATCGCCACCGACCATCTGATGCACTTCCCCGGCAAGTTCGCCGACCAGCTCATCGCCGACCAGCTGCACAAGGTGTCGCTCTCCTTCCTCGTCGACGACCTGGTGGTGCGGCGCGGCGGAGTGGCACCGAACATCGCCTTCGGGATGGGCAAGCTGGGCCTGCGGCCGATCCTGGTCGGTGCGGTCGGTGCCGACTTCGCCGACTACCGGTCGTGGCTGGAGCGGCACGGGGTGGACTGCGACTCGGTGCACGTCAGCGACGTCGCACACACCGCCCGGTTCGTCTGCACCACCGACGACGAGCTCAACCAGATCGCCTCCTTCTACGCCGGGGCGATGGCCGAGGCCCGCAACATCGAGCTGGCGCCGGTGAACCAGCGGGCCGGCGGCCTCGACCTGGTGCTGGTCGGGGCGAACGACCCGGCCGCGATGATCCGCCACTCGCAGGAGTGCCGGGCCCGGGGGTACGCGTTCGTCGCCGACCCCTCGCAGCAGCTCGCCCGGATGGACGGCTCCGACGTGCTGAGCCTGATCCGCGGCGCCGAATACCTGATGACCAATGAGTACGAGCGGTCGCTGCTGGAGACCAAGGCCGGCCTCACCTCCGACCAGGTGCTGGACGAGGTGAAGATCCGGGTCACCACGCTCGGCAAGGACGGCGTGGAGATCACCGGCAAGTCGATCGAGCGGATTCACGTGCCGGTCGTCCCGGACGTGACCGGCGAGGACCCGACGGGCGTCGGCGACGGTTTCCGGGCCGGCTTCTTCGCCGGTGTCTCCTGGGGTCTGGGCCTGGAGCGGTCGGCGCAGGTCGGCTCGCTCGTCGCGGCCCTGGTGCTGGAGACCGTCGGCACCCAGGAGTACGACATCCGGACGCCCGACTTCACCGAGCGCTTCGCGGCAGCGTACGGCGAGGAAGCCGCGGCCGAGATCACGCCGCACCTGCCCGAGTAGAACGTAGGAAAAGCACCATGGTTCTAGCGGTCTTCGCCGGGTTGCCCGGCGTCGGCAAGAGCACCCTCGCCGGGCAGGTCGCCGCCGAGCTCCGGGCGTCGGTGCTCGCGGTCGACACGGTCGACTTCACGCTCCAGCGCTACGGCGTGCAGGAGCACCGGCCCGGGTTCGCCGCCTACGGCGTGGTGGCCGCGCTCGCCGAGGAGCAGCTCAAAATCGGTCAGAGTGTGATCATCGACGCGGTGAACCCGGTCCGGTCGGCCCGCCAGCTCTGGGTGGACCTGGCCGACCGGATGGAGGTGCCGCTGCGCGTGGTCGAGGTGATGTGCGGCGACGACGCCGAGCACCGGCGCCGGGTCGAGGCCCGCTACGCGACCCGCGACCACGAGGGCGTCCCCGACTGGGTCCGGGTGCTGGAGCGCCAGGCGGAGTACGAGCCCTACCTGGGTCCCCGCCTGGTCGTCGACACCTTCCTCGCGAAGGACCCCGTCCCGCAGGTCGTGTCGTACCTCAGCCCACCCGCCTGACGTCGAACTGATGGCCGTGGCCGGCGACGAACTCGTGCCCTTTCATGCGGCACCACGCGGGGATGTCGTTGGCTGCGGCCGGGTCGTCCGCGAGCACCCGGACGACCGCACCCACCGGCACGCCGGGTATCGCCTTCGCCAGCTTGATCACCGGTAGCGGGCAGCGCTGGCCCAGGCAGTCCAGCGTGATCACAGGCCGGCCTCCTTCCGGATGTCCGCGACCAGACCGGGCAGCACCGCGAGGAATCGCTCCACGTGTTCCGGCGTGGTGTCCCGGTGCAGCGAGACCCGGACGTTGCCGTGGCTGAGCACCCCCATCGCCTCCAGCACGTGACTGGGCCGCAGCGTGGACGACGTGCAGGAGGAGCCGGACGAGACGGCGAACCCGTGCCGGTCCAGGGCGTGCAGCAGGGCCTCGCCGTCCACGTAGAGGCAGCTGAACGTGACCAGGTGCGGCAGCCGCCGCACCGGGTCACCGACGATCTCCACATCCGGCACGGTGGCGGCGACCCGGTCCCGGATCCGGTCCACCAGCGCGCCCAGCCGCACCGCCTCGGCCTGCGCCTGCGACACGACGGCACGCAGGGCGGCCGCCGCGGCGACGATCGCCGGCAGGTCCGGCGCCCCCGCCGGGCGAGGGCGATAAAGATCATCTTGGGGGAGCGGTGAGATCCACCGCACACCTTTGCGGACCACCAGGACACCGACCCCGGGCGGGCCACCCCACTTGTGGGCGCTCGCGCTGAGCAGCGACCAACCCTGGGGTACGGGCGACCGCCCGACCGTCTGGGCCGCGTCCACGAACAACGGCACGCCGGCCTCGGCGCAGAGCTCGGCCGCGGCGTCCACCGGCTGCACCGTGCCGACCTCGTGGCTGGCGCTGATCAGGCTCGCCAGGGCCACACCCGGCGCGGACACGGCCCGGCCCCAGGCGTCCAGGTCGAGCCGGCCGAGCCGGTCCACGCCGACCTCGGCCGCCTCGGTGGTGCGGGCGGCGTGCAGCACGGCCGAGTGCTCGATCGCCGAGTGCACCAGGGTGCGGCCGGCCCGCTGCCGGCCGGCGAGTCCGCCGAGGACAGCGGCTTGCGCGGCGGAGGTGCCCGACGGCCAGAAGGTGAGCTCGTCCGCCCGTACCCCCAGGATCTCGGCGACCACCCCGGTGGCCGCCTCGTGTAGTTGCTGGGCCCGCCGCCCGGCCGCGTAGAGGCGCGAGGGATCCGCCCAGCCGTCGGTCAGCGACGCGAGAAGAGCCTCGCGGGCCACCGGATGCAGCGGTGCCGCGCTCGCGGCGTCGAGGTATATCGGCTCCGCGGCCGGATCGCCTGTGTAATCCACACTCCGAACGGTATCGTCCGGTTGTCCGGGAGTTTGCTTTCCGACCGGCTGCGGCCCCCCGGTGGCGGGCCGTCCGGGCTTGGTCGAGTAGTGTGCGACCGTCGGTGAGCCTTGCCGCCTGGTGTCCGTTTCGACGGCCCGGCGGCGCTGCTAAGGAGGCAGAAGCAGGTGGGCGCAAGGAGTTCGGCCACACGGCCGCGGGCAGTAGGCCGGGCGGCCGGGCTGGGTCTCGGCGGTGCGACGCTGCTGACGCTGCTCTCGGGATGCTCGATCGAGGACTGGGGTAACACGTTCGGCCACTTCGGGTGGCCGAGCAACGGCATTACCCTGCAGGCCCACGAGATGTACGACCTGTGGATCGCGGCAACCGTCGCGGCCCTCGCGGTCGGCTTCGGAGTGTGGGGCCTGATCTTCTGGTGTGTCATCCGGTATCGCAAGCGTGGCGACGAGCTGCCCGTGCAGACCCGGTTCAACATGCCGATGGAGATTCTCTACACGGTCACGCCGGTGCTGATCGTCGCGGTGCTCTTCTACTACACCGCGATCGTGCAGACCAACGTGGACAAGCTGTCGAAGAACCCCGACCAGGTCGTCGAGGTCGTGGCGTTCAAGTGGAACTGGCAGTTCAACTACCGCGACGGGATGGGCCGCGAGGCCAAAACTGTCGCCTCGACGATCGGCTCCTCGGACGTCATCCCGATCCTGGTGCTCCCGGTGGGTCAGAAGATCCGCTTCGAGGAGACCAGCCGGGACGTCATCCACTCGTTCTGGGTGCCGGAGATGCTGTTCAAGCGCGATGTCTTCCCGGGCAGTGTGCGCAACGTCTTCGAGGTGACGCTCGACCGTGAGGGCCGCTACGTGGGCCGCTGCGCCGAGCTCTGCGGGACGTACCACGCCTTCATGAACTTCGAGCTGGTGGTGGTCTCGCCGGAGCGGTTCGACCAGTTCATCGGCGCGAAGACGGGCGGTGCCTCCACGCAGGAGGCGATGGCCGCGATCGGCTTCACCGGTGCCGAGTCGTATGCGACCACGACGACGCCGTTCAACACGCGTCGCCAGGACAGCAGCTGGAACCAGCCCGAGAACGTAGCGGCAGGGAAGTAGGACTCGACGTGCGGACCGAATACAAGATCTTCGCCGGCGTTGCCGTCTTCCTCTTCGGAGCGGCCACGGTCTACGGCTTGTACACCGACGGGACCGGCAACGCGTCCGGCACCCAGGGCGACGGCTTCACGGGTGGTGTCGAGTGGGTCGGCACCGTCGCGCTGATCCTTTCCGGCCTGCTGTGCGCGATGTGCGCGGGCTTCTTCTGGTTCGTCGCCCGGCGCATCGACCTGCGCCCGGAGGACCGGGAGGACGGCGAGATCTTCGAGGGCGCCGGCGAGGTCGGCTTCTTCAGCCCGGGCAGCTACTGGCCGTTCGGCATCGCGCTCTCCGCGGCGATCGCCGGCATCGGCCTGGTCTTCTGGATGTGGTGGCTGGTGGCCTTCGGCCTGATCGCGGTCGTCTTCTCGTCCTGCGGCATGCTGTTCGAGTACTACAGCGGCACCCGGCACACCGCCGAGCACTGAGCTGAGCAAGGAGAAAGCCCGCATCCCCTCCGGGAGGATGCGGGCTTCTTCTATGCCACGCGGCGTTGCTCGGGAGCGATCTTGCGACTGTCGGGCCGGAGCCACAGGTGTACGACGATCGGCGCGACCACCTCGGCGGCCCCGCACCGGGTGCAGACCAGCTCGGGGCAGTCGTCGTGACCGTCCTCGCAGGGCGGGACCTCGAAGAGCATGTCGCCGTCGCAGATGACGCAGCGCAGTTCGCGTTCGCGCACGGGTGTCTCCTTCGCCGGAAGGTGGAATTACCCGAATGTCATTCCAGACGCTTTCACGTATAACGGACATTCCGGTGTATTGCCCACGGCGTGTTGGGTTCTATCTTCCGCAACGACTCTATTCCGCGGATTTGGCGGCCTGCGCCGCGGCCACCCAGCGGTCCAGCTGAGCCGTCACGGCCCCGGAGTCGATCGTGTCCTGGGCCCGGGCGATCCCGGCCCGCAGCGTGTCCCTGAAGTCCCCGGGGAAGCCGCTCTGCGCCGCGATGGCGGCCGCCGCGTTCAGCACCACGGCGTCGCGGACCGCCCCCGGCTCGCCGGCGAACGTGCGGCGGGCCACATCGGCGTTGAAGACCGTGTCGCCGCCGCGCAGCGCGTCCGGCGCGCTGCGGGGCAGACCCAGCTCCACCGCGTCGACGAGCAGCTCCTCCACCTTGCCGTCCTTGGCGAGCCAGATCCGGGTCGGCGCGGCCGTGGTGAACTCGTCCAGGCCGTCCTCGCCGCGCATCACCAGCGCCGAGTCACCGCGCCGGGCGAACACCTCGGCCATCACCGGGGCCATCCGCGGGTCGAAACAACCGACCGCCGCGGCCGTCGGCCGGGCCGGGTTGGTCAGCGGGCCGAGCACGTTGAAGAACGTCGGGACGCCCAGCTCGCGCCGGGTCACGGCGGCGTGCCGCATGCCCGGGTGGTAGCGGGCCGCGAAACAGAACCCGATGCCGGCCTCGGCGACCGTGCGGGCCACCCCGGCCGGGCCCAGGTCGAGCGGGATGCCGAAGTGCTCCAGCAGGTCGGCCGTGCCGGTGGTGGACGACGCCGACCGGTTGCCGTGCTTCACCACGGTCACCCCGGCGGCCGCCGTCACGATCGCGGCCATCGTCGAGATGTTCACCGTGTTGGCCCGGTCGCCGCCGGTGCCGACCACGTCGACCGCGCTGGTGCGCACCTTCTCCGGCAGCTCCACCAGGGTGGCCGCCGCCAGCATCGCCTGCACCAGGCCGGCCAGCTCGGCCGGCGACTCACCCTTGGCGCGCATCGCCATGGCGAAACCGGCGATCTGGACCGGCGTGGCGTTGCCGGCCATGATCTCGCCCATGGCCCAGGCGGTGTCCTCGGTGGCGAGATCCTCGCCGCGCAGCAGGGCACTCGTCAGGTTGGGCCAGGTACGTGCGGCCATCGCGGGGCCTTCCTTCGTCGTCGGCTCTCGTGGTGGGCGGCCGGGCGGCTCCCGCGTGCGGCCGGTCAGTGTGCGGGGGTGCCCTGGGTGCCCAGCGGGATCGCACCGGCGCGGCGGGCGCGCAGCAGGCCGGCGACCGTCTGCCCGGTGGTCACCGGGTCGAGCGGGGCGAGCAGCGTGGCGTCGACCTGCGCGTACGCCGCGAGCCAGCGGTCCGCGGCCCGGGCGATCACGACGCACGTCGGCGGAGGCGAAAGATATTCGTCCTTGGTCTGCCGGGCGATGCCGAGACCACCGGCGGGGGCGGCCTCGCCGTCCAGGACCATCAGATCGATCTCGAACTCGTCGAGCAGCCGGCGGCACTCCTCCCACGAGGAGGCGTCGGTGAACTCGACGCTCAGGTCGGCGGCGGGCCGCGTGCCGATGGCGAGCCGGATCCGGTCGCGCACGGCGGCGTCGTCGCTGTAGAGCAGAACGGTGTACTGAGTCGGCGTCGCGTCGCTCATGGTGTGCCCCGCCTCACGTCGTAGGTCCTGAGGATCGTACCGAATCCGTTATCCGGCGTCGGGCTCCGGTCGTGCCGGGGAGTCCGTGTTTGTGATCTTGGCCGCGGCGACGGCCTCCTCGCGGTCCAGTGCCCGGTCGATCCGCTTCGCCTCGCGCTCCGACTGGCGGACCCACTGGACCACCAGGATGCCGAGCATCGTGACGCTGACGATCTCGCCGCCGGCCCAGAGGATGCCGCCCGCGGTGACCTGGTCCGCGACCGGGTCCAGCCAGCTCAGCCCCAGGCTGGGGTACCAGTCGCCGCCCAGCAGCTCCTTGCTCTGCATGATCGTCAGGCCGAGCACCGTGTGGAACGGCACGGAGAGCACCATGAGCAGGGCGCGGGCCGGGTACGGCCACCGGTTCGGCAGCGGGTCGAGCCCGAGCAGCGGCCAGAAGAAGAGGCAGCCCGTCACGATGAAGTGCAGGTGGACGAACTCGTGGATCCAGACGTGCTCCAGGGTCGCCCGGTACGCGCCGGTGAAGTAGAGGACGAACGGGTTCGCGATGAAGAGTCCGAACGCGACGAGCGGGAACGTCAGCACCCGGACGTACCGGCTGTGCAGGACCGCGAGCAGCACCTTGCGCGGCGCCGGCTGCAGGGTGCGCAGGGCCAGCGTGGTCGGCGCGCCGAGCGCCAGGAAGATCGGGCCCACCATGGACAGCACCATGTGCTGCACCATGTGCACCGAGATCATCGTGGTGTCGTACGCCTCGATGCCGGTGACCGTGACCGCCGCGACGGAGCCGAGTCCACCCGCGACGAAGGCGGCGGTCCGCCCGACCGGCCAGTGGTCGCCCCGCTGCCGCAGGCGCCACACGCCGTACAGATACACCGCTGCGGAGACCACCAGACCCAGTGCGATCAGGCTGAACACGTTGAACTGGGTGAAGATGACCGACGCGCTGAACGGCGGGAGTCCAGTATCCCCTCCGGAGGCCGCCAGTGTGGGCATTTCGTCGAGAAGCACCCCTCGAGGCTAGGCCTACCGGCTGGTCACAGAATATTCCGGGCCGTACTTGGTGCCGGATTGGGGACCCCGGGGGACCTTGGGCCTGGTTCGGATGAATAATGAGGCCGTGACTGCGGCAGCCATCGACAAGAGCCGGATCCACTCGCTGACCAGACCCAACATGGTCAGCGTCGGGACCATCGTGTGGCTCTCCAGCGAGCTCATGTTCTTCGCGGCCTTGTTCGCGATGTACTTCTCCATCCGTGCTGCGGACTACAGCATGTGGGAGAAGCACACCGAGGCCCTGAACATCCCGTACGCGACGACGTTCACGGTGATCCTGGTCCTCTCCTCGGTCACCTGCCAGATGGGCGTCTTCGCGGCGGAGAAAGGGGACGTCTTCGCACTGCGGCGCTGGTTCACCATCACCTTCGTGATGGGCCTCATCTTCGTGCTCGGCCAGGCGAACGAATACCGCGAGCTGGTCCACCACGGCATCACCCTCAACGGCGACGGGTACGGCTCGATGTTCTACCTGACCACCGGGTTCCACGGGCTGCACGTGACCGGTGGCCTGATCGCCTTCATCGTCTACATGATCCGTACGACCATGGGCCGGTTCACCCCGGCGCAGGCGACCTCAGCGATCGTCGTGTCGTACTACTGGCACTTCGTGGACATCGTGTGGATTGCGCTGTTCGCCATGATCTATTGGCTGCAGTGACCAAGCGCCGACGGCGAGGAACTCAACAAACACCCAGAGGGACATACCCATGACTTCTGACACCCCCGCCCGTAGGCGTGCCCGGGTGTTCTCCCGCCGGCGCGGCGCGCCGAGCCGGGCGCGCCGGCGACTCGGTGCCGCTGTCCGCATGATCGCGGCGCTGGCACTGGCCGGAGGCGTTTACACAGCCTTCACCCCGGGCGCCTTCGCCGAGGACAACGTCCAGCTCTCCGCTGCCGCTCTGGAGGGCAAGTCGCTCTACGACACCAGCTGCATCTCCTGCCACGGGCGGGACGGGCAGGGTGTCGAGGACCGCGGCCCGAGCCTGATCGGCGTCGGCTCCGCCTCCGTGGAGTTCCAGGTGGGCACCGGCCGCATGCCGATGACCCGCCAGGAGGCTCAGGCGGAGGAGAAGAAGCCGCAGTTCAACGAGGACCAGACCAAGCAGCTCGGGCAGTACGTCCAGGAGCTGGGCGGCGGACCGCAGGTTCCGGACGGCCCTCTGGTCGACGACATCGAGGCGAAGCCCGAGTCGCTGGCCCGCGGCGGCGAGCTCTTCCGGATCAACTGCACCTCCTGCCACGGCTTCGGCGGTGGCGGCGGCGCCCTCTCCTCCGGCAAGTTCGCACCGAGCCTGCACGACCCGACGCCCGACCAGATCTACGCGGCCATGCTGAGCGGCCCGCAGAACATGCCGGTCTTCGGTGACAACCAGCTCTCGCCGGACGAGAAGCGCTCGATCATCACCTACATCCAGCTCCAGCTCCAAGAGGACAAGGACCCGGGCGGCCTGTTCAACCTCGGTCGTTACGGCCCGTCGACGGAAGGCGTGGCGATTTTCCTCGTCGGCATCGTCCTCCTGGTCTTCACGTCGCTCTGGATTGCGGGGAAGTCATGACGGCAGTGCATCACGCGGGCGAGGCCGGCACCCCGCCGACCGACGTGAACGACCCGCACCTGACGCGCTTCGACATCGTCAAAGAAGGGCTCCGGCGCGACGACATCGAGATCGTCACGTACGAGTCCCAGTTCCACGGGCAGAACTCCAAGGCGGAGAAGCGGGTCGTCCGCAACATCTCCCTGCTGTTCGCCATCGCCGGTCTGCTGACCCTGGCGTTCCTGGTCTTCTACATCATCTGGCCGTGGCAGTTCGAGCTCGGCCACACGATGAGCGACTACTACACGCCGATCCTCGGCATCACGCTGGGCCTCGGCCTGCTGGCGCTCGGCTTCGGCATCCTGGCCTGGGCCAAGAAGCTGCTGCCGCACGAGCTCTCCATCCAGCAGCGGCACGGCGACCCGTCCTCCGACGAGGACCGGCTGATCACCGGCCAGACCATGATGTACGTCGCGGACGAGCTCGGCGTGCAGCGCCGGCCGCTGCTCAAGGGCGCGATCGCGCTCGGTCTCGCCCCGGTCGGCCTGGCCGCCGCGGCGCCGCTGGTCGGTGGACTCATCGAGGACCCGCACAAGGGCGACCTGCCGATGATGTACACCACCGGCTTCAACCCCGAGCACAACGGTGGCAAGCCGGTCCGGCTGACCCGCGAGGACGGCAGCCCGATCCGTCCCGAGGACGTCAGCACCGGTGGTCAGATGACCGTCTTCCCGGGCATCCCGCACGGCGCGACGAACCACTGGGCCGACTCGCCCACGCTGCTGATCCACCTCCGGGCGGACGACGCGGCCGAGACCCGCAAGAATGCCGACGCTGACAAGAACGGCAGGAACCGGGGCTCGATGTGGGGCAACTACGTCGCGTACTCGAAGATCTGTACGCACGCCGGTTGCCCGGCCAGCCTCTACGAGCAGCAGACCAACCGCCTGCTGTGCCCCTGCCACCAGTCACAGTTCCTCATCACCGACAACGCGCAGCCGGTCTTCGGGCCCGCGACTCGGCGTCTGCCGATGCTGCCGCTTACAGTGGACGAGGAAGGTTTCTTCGTGGCAGCGTCCGACTTCAAGGACACTGTCGGACCTGACTTCTGGGAGCGGCCGTGAAGCGCCGAAAAGTAGATCTCGCAGACGCGCCCGTCACCTTCGCCAAGGGGGTGGACGACCGGTTCCAGGCTGCCACCCCGCTGCGTGGCCTGCTGAACAAGGTCTTCCCGGACCACTGGTCCTTCCTGATCGGTGAGATCGCGCTCTTCTCCTTCATCATTCTGCTGCTGACCGGCACGTTCCTCACCCTCTTCTTCGACCCGTCGATGAAGGAGGTGGCGTACGACGGTTCCTACCCGGCACTGCGCGGCACCATGATGTCGGCGGCCTTCGAGTCGTCGCTGAACCTGTCGTTCGAGGTCCGCGGTGGCCTCTTCATGCGGCAGATGCACCACTGGGCGGCGCTGCTGTTCATGGCGTCGATCGTCGTGCACATGGCCCGTGTCTTCTTCACCGGCGCGTTCCGCAAGCCGCGTGAGATCAACTGGGTCATCGGCGTCCTGCTCTTCCTGCTCGGGTTCTTCGCCGGCTTCACCGGTTACTCGCTCCCGGACGACGGCCTCTCCGGCACCGGTCTGCGCATCGCCTCGGCGATCATGCTGACCATCCCGGTGATCGGCACCTGGCTCTCCGCCGCGGTCTTCGGCGGCGAGTTCCCGGGCGAGTTCATCATCGGCCGGTTCTACATCGCGCACGTGCTGATCATCCCGGGCATCCTGCTCGCGCTGATCGCCGCTCACCTGGGCATCGTGTTCAAGCAGAAGCACACCCAATGGCCGGGCCCGATGCGGACCAACGAGAACGTCGTCGGCGAGCGCATGTTCCCGCGCTACGCGATGAAGCAGGGCGGCTTCTTCATGGCCGTCTTCGGCGTCGTCGCGCTGATGGCCGGTCTGTTCCAGATCAACCCGATCTGGCTGTTCGGGCCGTACCGGGCGTCCGAGGTCTCCTCGGCCTCGCAGCCCGACTTCTACGTCATGTTCATGGACGGCCTGGTCCGTCTCATGCCGAACTGGCAGATCTACATCCCGATCGGCAACGGCTACAGCATCCCGCCGATGTTCTGGCCCGCGGTGGTCGGCCTCGGCGCGCTGTTCACCCTGCCGATGGCCTACCCGTGGCTGGAGGCGCGCAAGTTGAAGGACAAGCGCATCCACCACCTCCTGGAGCGTCCCCGCGACAACCCGGAGCGCGTCGGCATCGGCATGATGGCGTTCTCGTTCTGGTTCATCGCCACGATCTCCGGTGCGAACGACGTCATCGCCGACAAGTTCCACATCAGCCTGAACGCGATGACCTGGGCCGGCCGCATCGGCCTGGTGCTGATCCCGCCGCTGGCGTACTACATCTCGGTCCGGATCTGCCTGGGTCTCCAGCAGCACGACCGTCAGGTGCTGGCACACGGCGTCGAGACAGGCATCATCAAGCGCCTGCCGAACGGCCAGTTCGTCGAGGTCCACCAGCCGCTCGGCCCGGTCGACGAACACGGCCACCCGATCCCGCTGGAGTACGCCGGCTGGGTCGTCCCGAAGAAGATGAACCGGCTCGGTGCGCTCGCCCCCGCCGTGAAGGGCTTCTTCTACCCGGTCGAGAAGCCGGCGGAGATCCCGGTCTCCCCGGCCGTCGGTGGTCCGGTCAAGAAGGAAGAAATCAAGTCCGGCCGCTGAGTTCCCGCTGTTGAGAAAGGCCCGTCGCACTGGGTGCGGCGGGCCTTTCCGTTGCGGTCCGGCGGTCCGGCGGTGCTTCGGGCGTGCCCGTGCGCCGTCGGCTTGGCCTGGCCATCGGCCGGCCTGGCGGGGCCGTCGGCGGGCCTGGACATCGGCTGGCGGCTGGCCTGGCTGGCGGCTGGCCTGGCTGGCCTGGCTGGCCTGGCTGGCCTGGCTGGCGGCGGCTGGCCTGGCTGGCGGCGGCTGGCCTGGCTGGCGGCCGGCCTTGGGCCGAGCCGGTGGGGTCAGTCGGCGTCCGGGAGACCGATGGCGAAGGCGTCCTCGAGGTCATGCTTGGAGTACGCCCGGAAGGCCACGTAAGTCTCGGTGTTGACCACGCCGGGAGTCTTGGAAATCTTGCCGGCGATGACCTCGGCGATGCCGTCGAAGTGCGGAACCCGGACGATGGCGATCAGGTCCGCGCCGCCGGCCACCGAATACACCTCACTGACGCCTTCCAGCGCGGCCAGCGCCTCGGCGACCTCGGGAATCGAGTCGGTGGCGCAGTCGATGTGGACGATCGCGGTGTTCACCTGCGGGCTCCTCAGCATTGAGCGACAACCAGTCAAGCCCATGCTATCCACGATGTGCTCCCGCACCGCCCCCAGCCGCGGTCCCGCACCTCCCCGACCATGGTTCCGCCCCACGCTCGGCCGCCCCACGCTCGGCCGCCCCAGGCTCGGCCGCCCCAGGCTCGGCCGCCCCACGCTCAGTCGCCTGGCGCTCAGTCGCCTGGCGCTCGGTCGGGCCGTGCTCGGTCACCGCCCTCGCTGTCCCCTGTCGAGATGTTGATCTGCTAGCGCTACGAAATCGCTGTGATCATGGGGTCAAAACCGCGATTTCGCACCGCTAGCAGATCAACACCGCAGCGCGGCGCATCGCGTTGGGCGCGAGGCAGCCGAGGGCGAGAAACGTCATGCCGCTCGCCCGCCGCCCCATCGACATCGTGACGCCATGCTCAGTACCGCGACCCTGGACAGGGCAAAACGGCATATATCGCGCATGCGTTGCTTGACGAAACCAGCGACACTTCAAGCTGCCCCGCTCAGGCCGCCCCGCTCAAGGCCGCCCGCTCAAGGCCGCCCGCTCAAGGCCGCCCGCTCAAGGCCGTGGACTCAAGGCCGTGCGCTCAAGGCTGCTGGGACGGTGAGGCCGGTGTGTGCGCGGACGGCGTTCGTCAGGGTTTCGCCGGGGGCGACAGTGGCGCCGGGCCAGACGACGCTGCCGGTCACCGTGCCGTGGACCCGGGCGCCGGCGCCGACCACAGAATCCGTCACGACGCCGGTGACGTCGGCGGAGGGGTCGACGAGCGCGGTGCCGGCGGCGGCGTGCAGGTTGGCGGCCAGGTAGTCGGCCGGGGTGCCGGTGTCCAGGAAGAAGCCGTCGTAACCGATCAGCTCCAGCTTGCCGGCGGCCTCGGCGGGACGCCACACCGTGCGGACCAGGTTGCTGTCCTCGTCGGCCAGGTCGCGGATCCAGTGCCAGGGCATCAGCGAGAAACCGGCGAAGCGGCGGCCGCTGAACCCGCCCGCCTCACCAGGGCGGCAGGGCAGGGTCAGCAGGCGTACGGTGTCGCCCGACCAGCCCTCCAGCAGTGCCGCGATGTCCTTGCCAGGTTCGCGGAACGGGTCGACCAGATAGGCGTCCGCGTTGCCGACCAGCGCGCCGCGCCCGCCGATCCAGTCCTTCATCCGGGCCACGCCGCCGGAGGTGCCGAGCGGGCCGTCCGGTTCCACGGAGAGATGGGTCCGGGTGCCGACGTGGGCGACGACCTGGTCGGCTAGGTAGGCGGCGTTGACGGCCACCTGATCGGGACCGGTCAGACCGGCGCCGGCGAGGCGGGCCAGCGCGTGGTCCAGCAGGGGTACGTTGCCGACCGGGCAGAGCGCCTTCGGCACCAGCTCGGTCAGCGGGCGCAGGCGCTGCCCCTCGCCGGCGGCCAGCACGACACCACAGACCTCGACGGTCACGCCTGCTCCCCGGGCTGCTCGGTGTGGTCGGGGGCGCGGTAGGAGCCGGCCGCCTGGTCGGGCGCGCGGTAAGAACCGGCCGCCTGGTCGGGCGCGCGGTAGGAACCGGCCGGGATGGACGGCGGGACCTGGCCGGCGCGCGGCCCGATGCCGTAGATGCCGAGCAACCGCTCGGTGGGCCAGGTCAGCTTCGGCAGGTCGTCGGCGTCGAACCAGCGGGCCTCGAGCACCTCGCCGCCGTCGACGGCCAGGTCGGTCCGGGACGCCGGGACGGCACCGAACCAGACGGTGTCCACCACGCCACCGTTCGGGTGGACGACGGCGTTCGGGGCGCCGGGAGTCAGGTCGCCGGGCTCCAGGCGTACGCCCGCTTCTTCGAAGAGCTCGCGTGCCGCACCCACCGCGGGCAGTTCGCGGCGCTTGAGCAGACCGGCCGGAAGGCCCCACCCGCGGCCCGGCGGCTGACGCAGCAGCAGCAGGCGCCCCGGCGCCGGCGCCTCCGAGTCACGGATCACGGTGACCGCGCCGACCAGGTATTTCGGGGAGACCGCCCGGGCGATGTGGCGGCGCACCGGCAACGGCAACCCGTAGAAAGCCTGATAGGCGAGGCCGCGCAGCTGCCGAGAGATTTTCACGCCGGTAAGGCTAGTGGATGGCCGCACCTGCCCCGGTGGCACGTGCGGCCCGGCACCCGTGCGCACCGGCCGCTGTCAGTCGGGGTGATCGACCAGGGCGATCAGCTGCTCGACGACGGCGTCCGGCTCGAGACTGCGCTCGCAGACCGCCACCAGCAGGGTCTCCAGGTCGGGGTAGCCGAGCTCCTCGGCGAGCCGCCGCAGCGGCACCTCGCTGGCCAGGCCCCGGTCGTGCTTGCGCAGGGTGAGCCCGATCGTGGCGCGGCCCAGGCGGACCTTGTCGGCGATGCTGATGCCCGGCTCGTTCTTCTCGTCGAAGAACCGGTTGATCTGCATCTGTGCCTGGCTGGACTTGACGAACCCGAGCCATTCCCGGCGGGGGCCACGCGGTGCGTTCGGCTCGACCTCGACGTGGTCGTCGGTCTCCGAGAAGATCTCCACGACGTCGCCGTCGCGGAGCGGGGAGCTGAGCGGGGCGAGACGTCCGTTGATGGTCGCGGCCAGGCACTGGTCACCCTGGCGGGGACTCAACTCGTACGCCACGTCGACGGGCGTGGAACCGCTGGGAAGCTCGTAGGCGTTGCCGTGGGCGAAGACGGTGACCTGACCCTCGGCGAGGTCACATCGGAGCGAGTCGAGGAACTGGGCGGCGTCCGTGGTGTCCTGCTGCCAGTCCAGCACCCGTTTCAGCCAGGTGAGCTGGTCGGCGCCGGGTGGCTCGTCGGCCACCTTGGGATATCGGTAGCTGGTGGCCACGCCGTACTCCGAGTAGCGGTGCATGGTCTCGGTGCGGATCAAGACCTCGACCAGCTTGCCCTCGGGGCCGACCACGGTGGTGTGTAGTGACCGGTAGAGGTTGTTCTTCGGCGAGGCGATGAAGTCCTTGAACCGGCCGGCGACCGGGCGCCAGCGGCCGTGGATCGCGCCGAGCGCCGCGTAACAGTCGGTGTCCGGGCCGTCGACGACGACCGCGATGCGTGGCAGGTCGAGCGGGACGCTGTGCCCGCCGGCGACCGTGTCCTTCCAGATCGAGTAGTAGTGCCGGGGACGCGGGGTGACCTGGGCGTCCACCCGGGAGTGGCGCAGCGCGAGGCGGGCCTTGCCGGAGACGTCGGCGAGGTATTCGTCCCAGCCGGGACGGTTCTTCACGTGCTCGTCGATGCGGGCGAACGAATCCGGCTCGAGGTGGTAGAGCACCACGTCGTCGAGGTCGCGCTTGAGAGCCTGGATGCCGAGGCGGTCGCAGAGCGGGACCAGCACGTCGAGCGTGGCCGTGGCGATCCGGGCGCGGCTGGCGGGGGAGCGGGCGTCGAGCGTGCGCATGTTGTGCAGCCGGTCGGCCAGCTTGATCACCAGGACCCGGACGTCCTTGCCGGCGGCGACGATCATCTTGCGGATCGTCTCGCCCTCGGCGGCCTTGCCGTAGTAGGCCTTGTCGAACTTGGTCACGCCGTCGACCAGGTGGGTCACCTCGGGTCCGAAGTCGCCGTGCAGCGCCTCCAGGGTGTAGCTGGTGTCCTCGACCGTGTCGTGCAGCAGGGCCGCGACGATCGTCGTGGTGTCCATGCCCAGCTCGGCGCAGATCTGCGCGACCGCGAGCGGGTGCGTGATGTAGGGATCACCGGACTTGCGGAACTGGCCGCGGTGCATGCTCTCGGCGATCGCGTAGCTGCGGCGGACCACTGCCACGTCGGCGGAGGGATGGATGTTGCGGTGCGTCCGCGTGAGGGTGGCGACCGGGTCGTCGTTGTTGCTCTGGAAGCTGAAGAACGAGCGCAGTCGCTGAGTGAAGGAGCCCTCCTGGGTGGGCACTGTCTGGGCAGCGGCCGGCAGGGCACGACCAAGAGCGGCGCCGTGGCCGGCGTCGACGTCCACCCGGACACCCCCTCACCGATCGTCCACGCGTCACCCGAAGCGTGGAGTCGCTCCGCGTGGTCCCCTGTAGCGAATCACCGATCGGGCTGTTCGCCAAAGGCATCAAGCCGCCAAATGAGGTGAATCACCACGAGGTCGCGCGTGCCTTACAGCCTAAGCGAGCGAGCGTCATCCGAACGGTCAGTTACCGATAGGCGAACGGACGAGTCTTAGGCAGAAGAGGCGGTCTCAGCCCTGGTGAGCAGGGTGCCGAATCGCGCGGCGCCACGAACCGGTGACACCCAGTCCCCGCGCGTTTCCACCAAGCGGGTGTCGGGTCGTTCCAGCCACGTCAGGATCCGCTCCGTCTCCTCCGCCGACGCGGCGTGCACCGGCCCCGGTCCGGGAAGGACCGTCTCGGCCGTCAAACGGGCCGCGTCCAGGGTGGGCCGGGGATGCTCCCGCGGCGGCGAGGTGGCGGCCGCGGCGAGCCGGCCGTGCCGCACCACCGCGATCTCCCAGCCACCCTTGTCGTCGCGGCGGGCCGCCACCACCTCGGTCAGCCGGGTCAGGGCCTCCAGCCGCTGCATCCGGATCAGGGCGCGCAGCAGCGCGGTCAGCCGCTGCCGGACGGTGGCCGCCTCCTCGTAACGCTGCCGGTCGGCGAGCGAGTCGATCCGGGCCATCAGGGCGTCGATCACCGGGCCGGGGTCACCCGACGTGGCCGTCCGGAAGGGAAGGGCGGCGCGGACGTCGTACTCCTCGGGGGTTATCTCGTGCTCGCAGGGCGCCGGGCATCGCCCCAGCTCGGCCAGGGCGCAGGCCGGCGTCTTGGTCCGCAGGGAGAGCTTGTGGTTGCACTGCCGCAGGGGGACCGCGTCGTAGACGCCGGCGGCGGCCAGCTCGGCCGTCCGGCGCGAGGAGAACGGGCCCAGATAGGTCGCGCCGTCGTCGGCGAAGCGGCGCACCACCGACAGCCGCGGATAGGCCTCGGTGGTCAATTTCAGCCAGACCACCCGCTCCGGATATTTCGACCGGCGGTTGTAGGGCGGCGCGTGGGACGCGATCAGCCGCAGCTCGCGGACCTCCGCCTCCAGCGAGTGCGCGCACTCCACCGCCTCCACCCGGACCGCGGCCATCAGCATCTCGGAGATCCGCGCCCGCTTCTCCGCCGCGGTGAAGTAGCTGCGCACCCGGGTCGCGATGTCCTTCGAGGTGCCGACGTAGAGCGGCCGGTCGTCGGCGGCCCGGAACAGGTAGACCCCGGGCACGTGCGGCAGGCCGTCGGCGAGGTGCCGCTGCCGGCGCTGCGCCGGGGTCACCGCCTTGGCGAACTCGATCGCGTCGCCGAGCGTGTGCACCTTGAAGCTGCCCAGCCGCTCGATCAGGCCGTGCAGCACGTCGACCGTGGCCTTCGCGTCGTCGAGCGCCCGGTGGTTGGGCTCGACCGTGGAGCGGAAGAACCGGGCCAGCGTGCCCAGCTTGCGGTTGGGCACCTCGTCCTTGCCGAGCGCGCGCCGGGCCAGCGCCGCGGTGTCGAGCACCCGGATCTGCGGCCAGGGGTAGCCGTGCCGGGCGCAGGCCGCCTTGAGGAACCCGACGTCGTACGGCGCGTTGTGCGCGACGAGCACCGCACCGCGCAGGAACTCGAGCAGCGCGGGCAGCACCGTCTCGATCGAGGGCGCGGGCCGCAGCATCGCCTCGGTGATGCCGGTCAGCACGGTGATGAACGGCGGCAGCGGCACACCGGGGTTGACAAGGGTCGCGAACTCGCCGATCCGGGCGCCGGCGCGCACCTTGACGGCCCCGATCTCGGTGATCCCGGCGCCGTCGGCAGCACCGCCGGTGGTCTCCAGGTCGAGCACCACGAAGGTGGTGTCGGCGAGCGAGAGCGCGGCGGGATCGACCGAGCCGTCAGCGGTCAGCAGCGTGTCCAGAGTGCCCTGCACGTAGGCCGGTTGTGTCACGGGCGGCAAGCCTAGCCAGGGGGTACGACACTTCCTTGAAAAGATCACTTGCTCGCAAGAGGTCATTACGTCGTACCCGGTGTGAGAATGGGTGGATGTCCGCCCCGTTCGTGCCCGACGACGACCGCCCCGATGAGGAGGCGGCGGACTTCGTGCCCGAGCCCGTGCTCCCCGAAGCTGTCCGTCAGCGGATCACCACCCTGGCCGCCGCCGCCCTGCCCGGCCTGCCCGCCGACGAGATCCCGGTGCCGTTGCGCCGGGTCGCCCGGTTCGCACCCAACCGCCGGGCCCGGCTGGGCGGCCGGGACATCGCCGCCCAGCTCGTCGCCGACCCGCTGTTCCGGCAGCGGATCGGTGCCCGGATCGTCGACGAGGCCGGTGACCTGGGCACCGCGGTGTCCGGCGGGGTCGCCCCGGCCGCCGCCGACCCGGTCGAGGTGGCCGCGCTGGCCTACCTGGCCCGGCCGGACGGCTGGCGGACGCTGATCGGCGCCGCCGGCGACGCGGTCCGCGCCGAGGCCGACAGCGCCGCCGTCACCGGTCAGGTGCGCGCCGCCGAGCAGCGCGCCGCCCGTGCCGAGCACGACCGGGCGGTGGCCCGGGTGGAGGCCGACAAGCTGCGCGACGAGCTCGCCCGGGTCCGGGAGGAGCTGGGCCAGCTGCGTGAGGAGGCGCGGACCACGTCGAAGGCCCTGCGCGAGGCGCAGGCCGCCCAGAAACGGGCGGCCGACCTGCTGGCGACGGAGAAAGGGAGGGCGGCCCGGGCCGCCCTCGACCATGAGGCGGAGGTACGGCGGTTGCGCGGCCGGCTGGCCGACGCGGAGGCCGCCGCGGCCACCGGCAAGCAGGCCGCCAAGGACGCCCGCGCGGTCGACGACGCCCGGCTCTGGCTGCTGCTCGAGACGATCGGGCAGGCCGCCACCGGGCTGCGCCGCGAGCTCGCCCTCGGCCCGACCGACAAGCTGCCCGCCGACTTCGTGGCCGACGCCGCGGCCGACCGGCCCGGCGCGCCGGAGCGGTCGCAGGCCCGGGCGCAGGACACCGACGACCCGGGCCGGCTCGACCAGCTGCTCGCCCTGCCCCGGGCGCACCTGGTCGTGGACGGTTACAACGTGACCAAGCGCGGGTTCGCCGAGATGTCGCTGGAACAGCAGCGCAAGCGGCTGATCACCGGGCTGGGCGGGATCGCGGCGCAGACCGGCGACGAGGTGACGGTGGTCTTCGACGGCGCCGAGCGGGTGCACGGGCTGCCACCGGCGCCGCGCGGGGTGCGGGTGCTCTTCTCCCGCAAGGGGACGACCGCCGACGAGCTGATCCGCCAGCTGGTCCGGGCCGAGCCGCCGGGCCGGCCGGTGGTCGTGGTGTCCTCGGACCGCGAGGTGGCCGACGGCGTGCGCCGCCACGGTGCGTACCCGATGGGTGCTGATTCGCTGCTCAGGCGCCTTTCGCGTTCTTGATCCACATTTTTTGTCATACCCCTCGCATAGCGTGACTGTCACCGATGGTGACCGCCGCCCTTTGAGGAGGGGTAATGATCATCGACTGTGGCCGCTGTGCCGAGCGGCGTGACGAATGCAACGGGTGCCTGGTCAGTGCGCTGATCGACACCCCCGACGGGCTCGCCGACCTGACCCCTGGTGAATTGCGGGCGATCGAGACGTTCGAGCTGGCCGGTTTCGAGGTCGAGCTGCTGGAGACTCCCGAGCCGCCGGTGGTGGTGCGCCGCTTCCCGGGCGACCGGCACGTGGCGTGATCGATGTCTAAACTTGAGCGGCCGTGGAAGGGATGAGATGACGCCGAGGCACTGGGCCGCCGTGACGCTCGTGGTGCTGCTCGGTGCGCTGGCCGCGTTCGCCGCGGCGAAAGTGCCGTGGCACCGGGCTCCCGCCCCGCGCGCCGACCAGCTCGACGCGCTCCGCCAGCTCCCCGCCGAGCAGGTGGCCCGGGCCCGGGCGTTCCACGCCGAGCTGCGCCCCGGGCGTTACACGGCGATGGCGATCGGCCTGGTCGCCGCGCTGGTGCTCGGCCTGACCCCGCTCGGCGCGAGCCTGGTCGAGCTGGCCGGCCGCCCGTTCGGTGACCACTGGCTGGCCCGGGCCGTCCTCGGCGGCCTCCTGGTCGTCGTCGTCACCGAGGTGCTCACCCTGCCGATCGCGATCTGGCGGCACACCGTCGTGGTGCGCTACGGCATCTCCACCCAGAGCTGGGGCGGGTGGGGCGTCGACCTGCTCAAGTCGTACGGGGTGGGTCTCGTCCTCGGCGGCGCCGTGCTGGCCGGCTTCTTCACCGTCACCCACTTCGCGCCGCGCTGGTGGTGGGCGTTCGGCGCGGCCGGTGTGGCGGGGCTGGTCGTGCTGCTCTCGTTCGTGCTGCCGGTGCTCGTCGAGCCGATCTTCAACCGGTTCACCCCGATGCCGCCGGGCCCGCTGCGCACCGAGCTGCTGGCGCTGGCCGAGCGTGACGGCGTGCCGGTCAAGGACGTGCTGGTCGCCGACGCGTCCCGGCGCACCCGGGCGGTCAACGCCTACGTCTCCGGGCTCGGCCCGACCCGGCGGATCGTCGTCTACGACACCATGCTGACCGAGGCGACCCCCGACGAGGTGGTCTCGGTGGCCGCGCACGAGCTCGGCCACGCCAAGGACAACGACGTGCTCACCGGCACCGTCACCGGGGCGCTCGGTGCCGCCGCGGCGGTGATCGCGCTCTACCTGCTCGGCTCCTGGGGCGCCCTGCTGCGGCTGGCCGGGGTGGACTCCATCGCCGAGCCGCGGGCGATCGGCCTGCTGCTCGCGGTCACCACCGTCGCCGGACTGGTGGCCGGGCCGGCACAGGCCTTCGTGTCCCGGCGCGTCGAGGCCCGGGCCGACACCCACGCCCTCGACCTGACCGGTGACCCGGCGACCTTCGAGGCCATGCAGCGCCGGCTCGGCACCGTCAACCTCTCCGACCCCGACCCACCGCACTGGGAGCACGCCATGTTCGCCTCGCATCCGTCCACCGTGCAGCGGATGGCCGCGGCCCGTGCCTACGCCAGGGCCGGTCGCTGATGGCCCGCACCCTGCTGGTCACCAACGACTTCCCGCCCCGGCCCGGCGGCATCCAGCAGTTCGTGCACAACCTCGCGGTGCGCCAGCCGGCCGGCTCGGTCGTGGTCTACACCTCCCAGTGGCGCGGCTCCGCGGCGTTCGACGCCGAGCAGCCGTTCGATGTGGTGCGGGAGGACACCGGCGTGCTGCTGCCCACCCCCGCCGTCGGCAGGCGGGCCGCCGAGCTGGCGCGGGCACACGGGTGCGACACGGTGCTGTTCGGGGCGGCCGCGCCGCTCGGCCTGCTCGCACACGGCCTGCGGCGCGACGCCGGCATCCGCCGCGCCGTCGCCATCACCCACGGCCACGAGATCGGCTGGGCCGCGCTGCCCGGCGCCCGGGCCCTGCTGCGCCGCATCGCCCGCGGCACCGACGTCATCACCTACCTGGGCGAATACCAGCGGAGCCGGCTCGACCGCGCCCTGCACGGGCTGACCGACCTGCGCCGGCTCGCGCCCGGCGTCGACGTCGACACGTTCCACCCCGGCGTCGACGGCTCCGTGGTGCGCAAACGGCACGGCCTCACCGACCGGCCCGTCCTCGTCTGCGTCTCCCGGCTGGTGCCCCGCAAAGGCCAGGACATGCTGATCCGGGCCCTGCCGACCATCCGCCGCCGCGTCCCCGGCGCCGCACTGCTCCTGGTCAGCGGCGGCCCGCACCGCAAAACCCTGGAACGCCTGGCCCGCGAGCACGACGTCGAGTCCGACGTGGTCTTCACCGGCTCCGTGCCCTGGCAGGAACTCCCCGAGCATTACGCCGCCGGCGACGTCTACGCCATGCCCTGCCGCACCCGCGCCGCCGGCCTCGACGTCGAAGGCCTCGGCATCGTCTACCTGGAAGCCTCCGCAACCGGCCTCCCCGTCATCGGCGGCGACTCGGGCGGCGCCCCCGACGCGGTTCGCCCCGGCGAAACCGGCTTCGTGGTCGGCGGCCGCGACGTCCCCACCCTCGCCGCCCGCGCGACCGACCTGCTCAGCGACCCCGCGCGGGCCCGCGCGATGGGCGCGGCCGGCCGGTCCTGGGTGGAGCGCGAGTGGCGCTGGGAGACACAGGCGGCGAGGCTGACCGCCCTGCTCGATTGACGGGTTTCCTGTGGTCTTGTCAAGCAGCGCTCTCTTCCGCCGGCTTGTGCTGGTGTTCAGGTGTGCAAGGTGCGCACGCTGTCGCCAGGCGGCGGGCAGGGTGCTGCTTGCCTTCGGCTCTGTGAGGTCCGTTCGGACGAGTGGCTGGGGTGCTGCTTGCTCTCGGCTCTGTTGGGGTCCCCTCTGAACAAGCGGCTGCGGTCGGCTGCGCTGGATCTGGAGGCGGTGTTGATCTGCTAGCGGTGCGAAATCGCGGTTTTGACCCCTTGATCACAGCGATTTTGTAGCGCTAGCAGATCAACATCTCGACGGGGACGGCGTCCGATGGGCCGGGGTTCCTGTGTGGGCGGCCTGGCTGGACGGTGAGCAGGGTGCAGCGGCCGTAAGCGGGCAGGCCAGGGACTCCGCCGCTGCCTGCCTGCCGCTGCCCGCCTGCCTGCCTGCCTGCCGCCTGCCTGCCTGCCTGCCTGCCTGCCGCCTGCCTGCCTGCCGCTGCCTGCCTGCCTGCCTGCCGCCGCGTGCGGCCGCCTGTTGCCGCGTGCTGCCGGCCTGCCCGCTGCCGGCCAGCGATGTGCCATCGGCCCGTAGCCTGCTGACGGGCAGTGTTGCCGCCGGGTCGAATCTTCCGCCGGGTTACTGCCGCGGTCTCTGTCGAATGCGGTTGTGGGTCGATCGTGGGCGGTCGCTCGCCATGGGCCTTCTTCTGTCCGACTGGGTGGCGCTGATTGGTTGAGTGGTGCCGGTGGGCGGTGCCGGTTGGCTGCGCGGTACCGGTTGGCTGGCTGGTGCCGGTTGGGTTGGTGGTGCCGGTTGGCTGGTGGTGCCGGTTGGCTGCGCGGTACCGGCTGGCTGGGTGGTGCTGGTTGGGTCGGCGGTGCCGGTTGGCTGTGGTGCTGCCGGCCGGCTGGGGGTGCTGGTTGGCTGGGCGGCGACATCTTGGACGGTCATGGGAGACGTCGTGGGAGCCGGCGTGAGTGAGGCGGAATCCTGGTGGACATTGCCCGGCGGGCGGGCGTAGGAACGAGGCAGAGCTTCCGGCGCGCTCATCCCGGCGCGCCGTCCGTGCGTCGCGCGCCCCCGTCGCGCTTGCGGAGCTTCGCTGTGACGGACCCTCGAGCAGGAGACCGCCGATGCCGGACGACAGCGACGCACCGGGCCGCACCGAGACCGAATCCGCCGCCAACGCCCACCACGACGACGCGCGGCCGGCGGGAAGCGGCCACGGCGATGAGGAACGGCCTGCGGGAAGTGGCCACGGCGATGAGGAACGGCCTGCGGGAAGTGGCCACGGCGATGAGGAACGGCCTGCGGGAAGTGGCCACGGCGATGACGTGCGGGCGGCCGGGAAGGGTGGGGGTGGGGCGGCGTCGGATCGGTCGGAGGTGTTGCTGGAGGCGGAGGAGGATGGGGAGCTTGCCGTTCCCTACTGGCTGACCAGCACCGAAGAGGCCGCCAACACCACCTTCCTGCGGATGCTGCGCCGCCTGCCGCGGCTGCTCCGGGATGCCTGGCTGCTGGCCTGGCGTGCCAGCGCCCGGACCACCGCCGCCGTCCTGGTGCTGCAACTGACCGCCGGTGTGGCGGCAGCGCTCGGGCTGATCAGTGTGGTCGGCGTTTTCGAGGGGTTGTTGCAGGCTGGTCCTACGCCGGAGCGGGTGCGCGCGGCCGTACCGTCGCTGTTGTTCCTGGTCGGCACTTTCGCCGTTCGCGGGATTCTTACCTCGGCTGCCACGGCGGCGCACGGGCGGTTGTCGCCGATGGTGTTCGAGGCCGCCGAGATGCGGCTGCTCGATTTGACCACGCGGGTGGATCTGGCGACGTTCGACGACCCGGAGTGGCGCGATTCGATGGAACGGGCCCGGGATCGGGGGATTCCGGCGGCGCAGCAGATGGTGGACGTCGGGGTCGAGGTTCTCACGAACACGGTGGGGCTGGTCGCGGCGGCCGGTGTGCTGGCCGTACTGCATCCGGTGCTGTTGCCGCTGCTGGCACTGGCGGCGTTGCCGACGGGGTGGGCGGCGGTGCGCGCGGCACGTCTCGGGTACCGCAGCGAGTTGCGGCTGATCGCGGTGTGGCGGCGGCAGCGGATGCTCACGCACATGCTGGCGGCGCGGGAACCGGCGGGCGAGTTGCGGGCGTTCACGGTGCGCCGGTTCCTGCTCGCCGAGGTGGCCCGGCTGCTGCGGATCTCCACGACGGAGGAGGTCCGGGTGGTGACCCAGCAGGTCCGCAGCAACCTGTACGGGCAGGCGCTGAGCGGCCTGGTCAGCGGCGTGACGTACGCCGTGCTGCTGTGGCTGCTCTGGACCGGCCGGATGGATCTGGCCGCCGGTGGTGCTGCCGGTTACGCCATCAACATCGGCATCGGCAAGCTGCGTGAGCTGGCGTTCTCGGTGAACCGGGTGTACGAGAACGGCCTGTACTTCGCGGGTTTCCAGGGCTTCTGCGAGTTGTCGCTGGATCGGGCGGAGCCGGCACCGGACCGGCACGCCCCGGCCCGGTTCACCGAGATCGTGCTGGACGGGGTGACGTTCAGTTACCCGGACGCGGAACGGCCGGCCGTGGACGGGGTCAGCCTCACCCTGCGCCGCGGGCAGATCATCGCGCTGGTCGGTGAGAACGGTTCCGGCAAGTCGACGCTCGCCGCGGTGCTGGCCGGGCTGTACCGGCCGCAGCAGGGCACGGTCACCTGGGACGGCGCCGACGTGTCGCGGCTGCACCCGGAGTCGCTGCGGGACCGGGTGGCGGTGGTGATGCAGGAACCGACCCGGTGGCCGCTGTCGGCCCGGCTGAACATCGCGATCGGCAGGCATGACCAGCCGGCCACACTGGAACGGGTGCAGGATTCGGCGCGCGCGGGGGACGCGCACGAGTTCGTGATGGAGTTGCCCCGGAAGTACGACACGCTGCTGTCCCGGCATTTCACCGACGGCGCCGACCTGTCCGGCGGGCAGTGGCAGCGTCTCGCGGTGAGCCGCGCCTTCCACCGGGACGCGCCGCTGCTGATCTGCGACGAGCCCACCGCGAACCTGGACGCCCGCGCCGAACACGACGTCTACCAGCGGTTGCGTGACCTGGCGGCGGGCCGGACCGTCGTGCTGATCACGCATCGGATGGCGAGTGTCCGGGAGGCCGACCGGATCATCGTGATGGACCACGGCCGGATCGTCGAGGAGGGCGGCCACGAGGAGTTGATGGCGGCCGGCGGGCTCTACGAGCAGTTGTTCACGCTCCAGGCCAGCGCCTACCAGTCGGCGTGAGGGACCCCGCGGTGGGCACGCCGACCGTTTCCGGTCACTCTTCAGGCATGGCGTGTACGCGTATCGACCCGTCCCTGCTGGCCCGCCTGGGTGTGGTGCCGGCCCCGGTGACGCTGCTCCAGTTCTCGACCGCGTTCTGCGCCCCGTGCCGGGCGGTGCGCCGGGTGAGCGGTGAGGTGGCCGCGCTGCTGCCGGGTGTGCGCCACGTCGAGGTGGACGCGGAGAGCCACCTCGACGTGGTACGCGAACTCGGGGTGGACCGCACGCCGACCCTGTTCGTCCTGGACGCCGCCGGCCGGGTGACGCGGCGTGCGACGGGCGTCCCGACGAAGCCCCAACTGATCGCCGCCGTGGCAGCGCTTCTTACCGAAGCCGGCGAGGATGCGCCCGGCGCCCGGCCGCTCCCCGAAGCCGGCGAGGACTCGTCCGGCGCCCGGCCGCTCCCCGGAGCAGGGGAGCAGCCGGACGCGGTCAGCTGACCAGGGCCGGCGCCGGGCCGGCGGCCGGTTCGGGCGCGCGACGGGTCAGGTTCCGGGAGCCGCGGATCAGCATCTGGGACGCCGCGGCCAGGAACAGCACGACCGCGCAGCAGGTCAGCACCCGGTCGGTGCCGAACCGGTCGGCCATCGGCCCGGCCAGCGCGTTGCCGACCGGCATGGCCAGGAACGACGTCACGTAGTCCCAGGACGCGACCCGCCCGAGCATCCGCTGCGGCACGTTGTCCTGGATGGCCGTCTCCCACGCGACGTCGAAGAAGATCAGCCCGGCGTAGCCGATCACCGCGCCGGCGAGGACGGCGGTGAGTGCGCCGGGCCAGACGTATGCGAACGCCCAGACCGGCATGAGCAGCAGCGCGAGCCAGCCGGCGCGTAGCAGGCGCCGTGGCCGGTACCGCATCGCGAGGGCGGCGCCGAGGAAGCCGCCCAGTCCTTCGGCCGCGGAGATCAAGCCGATCGCGTGTGCGCCGCCGAGCCGCTCGACGGCGATCACCTGCACCAGGACGAGGATCATGCCGTTGGCGATGTGGTAGACGGTGGCGCCGAGCAGGCCGCCGAGCAGCCAGTCCCGGCTGCGGATCTCCCGCCATCCGGCGGCGAGTTCGCGCAGCATCGGCTCATGGGGACCGCGCTCCGCCCGTACCCTGATCATGGCGACCAGGACCGTCGCGGCGAGGAAGCTGACCGCGTTGGCCGCGAAGCCGGCCGGCGCGCCGAAGGCGGCGACGGTGAGGCCGCCGAGTGTGGGGCCGGCGATGCCGCACGCTGTCTGCAGCATGCTGAGCGTGGCGTTCGCCTGCTGGCGCCGCTCGACCGGCACCAGCAGCGGCTTGATCGCGGTCATGGCGGGGCTGAAGAAGCTGCCGGCGCCGGCCGAGACGACGGTGAACGCGCAGAGCAGCCCGAGGTGGTACCCGCCGGGGAGCAGGCCGGCGAACATCGCGGCGATGCCGGCGGTGGCCAGGAACCGGACCAGGTCGGAGACGACCATGACGCGTCGCGGCTGGAGGCGGTCGGCCCAGATGCCGCCGAAGAGGGTGCCGGCGAGCAGGGTGAGCACCGAGGAGGCCATCACGAGGCCGAGGTCGCGCGCGCCGCCGCCGGTGGTGACCACGGCGACGGCCAGGGCGACGGTCTGGAAGCCGTTGCCGAGCCAGGAGAGGGCCTGCCCGGTGGCGAGCAGCCGGAAATCGCGTCTCATGGCGGCGACAGTAGTTCACCGTCTAACTATCAGCAATCTAATAGTCAGAACCGTGGCAGAATCGGGCCATGGAAGACAGCGTGGATCAGCACGTCGCCCGCTGGTCGGCGTTCTGGAAGGACGAGCCGGCCTTCGACCCCGAGGTGGAGGGCGCCCTGGTCCGGATGATCCACATCCAGCGGCGGCTCCGCCGGGAGGACGCCGCGGCGTTCGCCGGCAGCGAGGACTTCACGTTGCAGGACTACAAGACCCTGCACGCGCTGATGGTGCAGCCGTGGCCGACCGAGGCCACACCGGCCCAGCTGGCCGAGGCGGCGAACGTGACGCGGGCGGCGATGACCAGCCGGCTCGACCGGCTGGTGGAGGCGGGGCTGGTGACCCGCGAGGTGGATGCCGGCGACCGGCGCCGCATGATCATCAGGCCGACGCCGCGGGGCCGGGAGATGTGGGACCGCTACATCTTCGAGGGCATCGAGCGCGACAAACGGGCGATGAGCGCGCTGTCACCGGAGGAGCTGGTGCAGCTCAACGGACTGCTCCGGAAGGTGTTGCACTCCCTGGGCGAGTGAGGGCGGACGTTCCTGGCCGTCTCCGCGGGGGGACCTCGGGGGCACGGAGACACCGGGATTCGTCGCTGCCGCGTCCGGACTGCCTGCGACGGCGGCATTGCGCTGCGGCGGCCGCATTGCCTGCGGCGCTCCTCGGGTGTGCCCGGAAAACGGTGATCCGCTGCCCGGAAATGAGAAACGCCGAAAAAGTCCGGAATGTGGGGGTCTAGAACTTCGGGGCGTCGGGGGCTTCCAGCAGACCCAGCCGGAGGGCGGTCATCAGGGCCTGCGCCCGGTTGGCCGCGCCCAGCTTCTCGTAGAGCTTCGAGATGTGGGTCTTCGCGGTCGACTCGGAGACGAAGAGCTGCTTCGCGATCCCGGCCACGCTCATGCCGTCGGCGAGCAGGCGGAGCACCTGACCCTCCCGCGGCGAGAGCTGCGGACCGGACGGCGCGAGCCGCCGCTTCATCGCCTCGGCCAGGTCGGCCGCGGTGAACGCGCTGGGTGCCGAGGCAGCATGCCGGGCGGCGGCCACGACCTCGTCGGCGGGGGCGGTTTTCGGCACGAACGCGCTGGCACCGGCCTCGAGAGCACCGAACAGCTGGTCGTCGCCCGCATACATGGTCAGCACCACGATGCCCATGTTGGAGTTGTTCTTGCGGAGTGCCCGGGTGGCCTCCAGGCCACTGCCGTCGGGCAGGCGCAGATCCATGATCACGACGTCCGGCTGCAGGGCGCCGGCCTGGCGCACTGCCTCCGCCGCGGTCGCCGCCTCGCCGACGACCTCGAACTGCCGGTCGCGCTCGAAGGCGTGTCGCAGCCCTTTACGGATCAGGTCGTGATCGTCGACTAGGAGGACCTTGGTGCGCCCGGTCGGCGCAGGAGTGGTCATGGTCGGGTTACTCCCCTTCTGGAGCGGAAACACTCTCCCGCACGCTATCGCGCCGAGGCGGGGTTCCGAGCACTACGGCGACGGTTGTCCCGCTGGGGTGTCGTGGCGTGATCTTGAGACGTCCCCGGATCCGTTCGGCACGCTCGGCCATGATGGTAAGGCCGTAACGGCCGTCCGGGCGCTCGTCCGCGAAGCCCTTGCCGTCGTCGGACACCTCGATCTCCGCGTACGGCGGGTCGACGGTGCAGGTCACCCAGAGGTTCGAGGCGCCGGCGTGCTTGCGGGCGTTGGTGATCGCTTCCTGCGCGATGCGCAGCAGCTCCGCCTCGGTGGCGGCCGGCAGCCGCGCGGTCGACTCGTCGAAGGTGAAGTGCACCCGCAGCCCGGCGCTGGTGCCGAGCGTGCGTGCGTACTCCGCGATGGCGGCCGCCAGCCCGCCGTTGCGGTCGACCTCGGAGCGCAGCTCGAACAGGCTCAGCCGCAGCTCGGTGATCACCCGGGTCACCTCACCGCGCAGGGTGCGCAGCTCCTCGGCGGTCTCCTCGGCGCCTTCCGGCAGGGTCGCCTGCGCGTTGTCGATGCCGTAGCCGACCATCACCAGCTCCTGCGCGACCCCGTCGTGGATCTCCCGGGCCAGACGCTGCCGCTCCTCGTTGGTGGCGAGCGAGCGCACGTCGTCGAAGAGCAGGGCGGCCTCCAGCCGCAGCGCGGCCGGCCCGGTCACCTCGGTCACGGCGGTGACGACCCCTGACGGGTACGCACCGTTGGCATCCGTCTCCAGGATCACCAGACCGATCGTGCGGACCCCGGCGACCAGCGGGACGACCAGCGACGACGCCTCGCTGCCGGAGTGAGTGCGTGCCTGCGACCGGCTGGCGACCTGCGGCTGCTGGGTGGCCCAGGCGTCGGCGATCGCCGAGTCGGCGTCGAGGGTGGTCTCCCAGTCGACCCGCTCGGCACCGCTCTGGGCGAGCACCACGAGCCGCCCGCCGCCGCTCGCCGACAGCACCGCGGCCCGGTGCCCCGGCGCGACCGCACGCAACTCCTCCAGCAGGTGCTCGGAGATGCCGCCCGGGTCGAGGGTGGCGCCGGGCAGCGAACGGGCCACGCTGCGCAGCTGGGTGAGCAGCCGGGTGGCCTCGGCGTAGGGCTGCGGGGTGGGCTCCGGCGGCTGGAGCAGTTGGCGCATGGTCTCGGCGGCGTACGTGATGATGGCGCCGAGCACCAGCCACTGACCGGCGGCCGCGAGATAACCCGGCTCGTCGAGCGAACCGGACGCCAGCCCGCCGATCGCCATGGCGGCCGCGGCGGCGCCGAGCAGCGCCGACCCCTCGCCGGAGCGGCGGTGCAGTGCCGCCGTGAGCAGTGGCACCGCGAGGTAGGGCAGGACGGCCTCGGCGCCGAACCCGGCGCTGACCCGGCCCACGGTGTCGGCCGAGTGCGCGATGAAACCGGCCGCCAGGCCGGCCCCGATCACCTCGGCGAAACGGCCGGCGGGTGCCAGGAACGGGTGCTCCCGTGCGACGAAGGCGGGCACCGCGGCGATCGCGAGCAGCACGATCCACCCGAGCTGTCGCGGGTCGTCGGTGGCCGTCAGGGTGAGGACGGCGACCAGGGCGAGCATCACGACGCGGGCCGCGGCTTCCGCCGGGCGCAGTCGCGCGGGACCACTGGCAAGGGCTGGCACGTGACGGATGGTAGCCGCCGGGACCGACATCGGCCCATCCGCGCGACGGCCCGGTCACGTGCTCTGTCGCACCCAACGAGTAGCCTCCCTGCATGGCCGACACCTCGACCCAGTCGATCCAGATCCAGGCTCCGGCGGCTCGCGTGGCCGCCGTGATCTGCGACTTCCCGCGATACCCGGAGTGGGCCGAGTCGATCAAGATGGCCGAGGTCGTCGAGGAGTACGAGGACGGTTACGCCGCGCAGGTCCGTTTCCAGATCGACGCGACGGTGCTCGTCGACGAATACACCTTGGAGTACGCGTACGCCGACGATCTCTCCCGCATCGAGTGGCACCTGGTCGAGCCGTCGAAGACGCAGCGCTCCCAGGACGGTTCCTACGACCTGGCGGAGAACGCGGACGGCTCGACCACGGTGACCTACACCCTGGCGGTGGATCTCGCCATCGGCATGCTCGGCATGTTCCGCCGCAAGGCCGAGAAAGTGATCATGGATACGGCGCTCAAGGAGCTCAAGCGCCGCGTCGAGAGCCTGCCGCCGGCCTGACCGGCGGCGGCGACAGGAGGCGAGCGAGATGGCCGGTTCCGCACGTGACGAGGCCGAGCGGCTGGTGGCGACGTTCCTCGCGAAGGCGGCGACGAGCGGCCTGGGCGCCGCGGCAAGCGCTTCCCGGGCGGCCGGAGACCCCGGGCGTACGGGTGAGCCGGACCCCCTGAAATTCCTCGGCGACTCGGTCGCGGCGCTGGCCGGGCGGCTCGCCGGTGGGTCGTCGCACGGCGCCTGGTCCACCGGCAGCGCCGAGTGCTGTGTCTGCCCGGTCTGCAAGGCGATCGCGGCGGTGCGTGACCCGGCGCCGGAGACGGCCGAGCGGCTGGCGAGCAGTGCCGGCGACATCGCGACCGGGGTGGCCGGGCTGATGCGCGCCTTCTCGGCGATGGCGGGGGAGCGGCCGCGGCCGGCCCCGGCGAAACGGCCGCCGGAACAACGGCCGGGCAACCCGGACGGCGTCTGGTCGGCGGCGACACGCACCGGCGACGAGTCGTCCCCAGCCGATGAGGCGGGCGCGGGCGGTGCCGGTGGGGCGGGCGCGGGCGGTGCCGGTGGGGCGGGCGCGGGCGGTGCCGGTTCGGCGGGTGCGGGCGGTGCCGGCTTGTTCGGCGGTGCGGAGTCCGCGGGGGGCGCGACCGATCCGTGGGCGGCGGTGTCCGCGGAGAGCGCCCGGGAGGCGGCTGCGGCGGCACGGGCCCGGGCGGCGGCCGCCGAGGAAGCGGTGGCTCAGGCGGTGGCGGCGGCCAAGGCGGCGCGGGAGCGGTCGGCCCAGGCTGCGCAGGAAGCGCGGGAGCGGTCGGCCCAGGCTGCGCAGGAAGCGCGGGAACGGGCGGCCCGGGAGGCGCAGGGGGCGCGGGAGCAGGGGGCGCGGGAGGCCGGGGAGCGGGCCGGCCGGGGGAAAACGGCGGGCGAAAGCGGGACTCGGCAGACCGGCGGGGCGGTTTCGCCGGACGATGGGGGTGCGGCTCGGGTCACCCGTACTCCTGCGGGGTCGGATGTCTGGGCAGCGGCCACCGCCGCGGCACCCGGCGCGCCCGGCACGGAGGCCGCGGCGGGTGACGCGGCCGGGCACCGTAGCGTGGATCATGTGCTGGGCGCCGAGGCGCCCGAGGACCGCGACGGTGCCGGTCCGGGCGACGGCGCCCGGCGTGGCGACGCGGTGTGAACTGTTTGCAGAGGGGACGGGCAGCGTGACGCTGACCATCGGAATCGACGTCGGCGGTACCAAGGTCGCCGGTGGCGTGGTCGACGAGAACGGCAACGTGCTCGCGTCGAACCGCCGGCCGACGCCGGCGGAGGACCCGGCCGCCACCCGGGACACGATCGTCGAGGTCGCCGCCGAGCTGGCGGAGCAGTACCCGGAGGCGACCGCGATCGGGATCGGCGCCGCGGCGTGGATCGACGCCGCCGGCTCGACCGTGCTGTTCGCGCCGAACCTGGCCTGGCGGGACGAGCCGCTGCGCGACTACGTCTCCAAGGCGGTCAACCTGCCGACGGTGCTGGAGAACGACGCGAACGTGGCGGGCTGGGCCGAGTTCCGGTTCGGTGTCGCCCAGCACGCCGACGACTCGATGGTGATGATCACCGTGGGCACCGGCATCGGCGGCGCCATCGTGATCAACGGGAAGCTCTGGCACGGTGCGCACGGCATCGCCGCCGAGCTGGGGCACATCCAGTCGGTTCCGGACGGCCACCCGTGCGGTTGCGGCCGGCTCGGTTGCCTGGAGCAGTACGCCAGCGGCAATGCCCTGGTCCGGTTCGCCCGCGCGGGTGCCCGGCAGGAGCCGGAGCGCGCCGGCCGGCTGCTCGAGCTGGCCGGCGGTGACGCCCTGGCGATCACCGGCCGGCAGATCACCGAGGCGGCCCAGGCCGGCGACGGTGTCGCGATGGACGCGTTCGCCCAGGTCGGCTACTGGCTCGGGGTGGCGCTGGCGGACCTCGCGCAGAGCCTCGACCCGCAGATCATGGTGATCGGCGGTGGCGTGATCGACGCGGGACCGCTGCTGATGGGCCCGGCCGAGCAGGCGTACCGCGACCAGCTCGCGCAGCGCGACCGGTTCCCGGTGGCCGAGGTCCGGGCCGCCGAGATGGGCAACGCGGCCGGTGTGGTCGGCGCCGCCGACCTGGCCCGCCGGGCCTGAGACGGGGTGCGGATGTCCGGGGTCCCGGTGCGGGTGGTGAGCTACAACGTCCACGGGTTGCGCGACGACCGGGCGGCTCTGACCGGCCTGATCCGTGACCTGGCCCCGGACGTCCTGGTGGTGCAGGAGGCGCCGCGCCGGTTCCGCTGGCGCGACAGGTGCGCTTCGCTGGCCGCCGAGTCCGGCCTGGTGGTGGCCGCGGGCGGCCTGCCGTCGCTGGGCAACCTGCTGCTGGTGAGCCTGCGGGTGGCGATCCACCGCACCTGGTGCCTGCGTTACCCGCTGACCCCGGGGCGGCATCTGCGGGGCGCCGCCTTCGCCGAGGCGTCGGTGCACGGGTCGGCCCGGTTCGTGGTCACCGGCTCGCACCTGGCGACCGATCCGGCGGAGCGCCCGGCGCAGGCCGACCGGTGGCGGGCGGCGGCCGCGGCGGTCACCGGTCCGTTGATCATGGCGGCCGACCTCAACGAGGGGCCCGGTGGCAGCGCCTGGCGGATGGTGGCCGACGCCCTGGTGACCACGGAGAAGGACGAGCCCACCTTCCCGGCGTCGCTGCCCCGGCGGCGGATCGACGGGATCTTCGTCTCGCCGGATGTATCGATCGACAGTTACGAGATCGTCGAGGACGAGCGAGCACGTCGAGCGAGTGATCATTTACCTGTCGTAGCGGACCTCCGGCTCCCTTCCGCGTAGGCGTCGCCTCTGCGAGGATCGCCGGGTGCACGACACCCCCGACCCGGGCGACCGTGGCGACGCCGTCTGTGTCGTCGGCGCCGGAGCCAGCGGACTTGCCGCGATCAAGAACCTGCGTGAGCTGGGCTTCGCCGTCGACTGCTACGAGCGCGAGACATCCGTCGGCGGCGCGTGGAACTGGCGCCACGACCGCAGCCCGGTCTATGCCGGGACCCATCTGATCTCGTCCCGGCCGCTCACCGAGTTCCCCGACTTCCCGATGCCGGACACCTGGCCCGACTACCCCCATCACCGGCAGGTCCTGGACTACCTGGAGCGCTACGCGAAGCACTTCCGGCTCGGCGACGACATCTGGTTCGGCATGGAGGTGTCGTCGGTGGAGCCGGCCGGCGACGGCCGGTGGGACGTGACCATCCGCTCCACCGGGGGCGAGTCGTCCCGCGTCCAGCGGTACGCCGCCGTCGTCGTCGCCAACGGGCACAACTGGTCGCCGCTCACCCCGTCGATCCCGGGCGAGTTCACCGGGGAGGTGATGCACGCCGGGGCGTACAAGGACCCGGCCCGGCTGCGCGGCCGCAAGGTGCTCGTCGTCGGCGGCGGCAACACCGGCTGCGACATCGCCGTCGAGGCGGCGCAGCAGGCCACCCGGGTCTGGCATTCCACCCGGCGGGGGTACTGGTACGCGCCGAAGTACCTCTTCGGGCGACCCGCCGATCAGGTGAACGACCGGCTGCTGCGATGGCGGGTGCCGCTGCGCCTGCGTCAGTGGCTCTACCGCCGGGTGCTGCGCCTCACCACCGGCGACCTGACCCGGTACGGGCTGCCCGAGCCGGACCACCGGCCGTACGAGAGCCACCCGGTCGTCAACAGCCAGCTCCCGTACTACCTGGGGCACGGCCGGATCGAGCCGGTGCCGGACGTGGCGCGGTACGACGGCGCGGGCGTGGTGCTGACCGACGGCAGCCGGATCGAACCGGACCTGGTGATCACCGCGACCGGTTACCGGCCGCGCTTCGACTTCCTCGCCCCCGAGCTGCTGGAGGCCGACGAGGACGGCCGGCCCGACCTGCACCTGCATGCGTTCGCCCGCCGCCATCCGACCCTGGCCGTGATCGGGCTGCTCCAGCCGGACGCCGGCCTCTTCCCGCTGGCGCACTGGCAGAGCGTGGCGGTGGCCCGCTGGCTGCGGTTGCGCGCCACCGACCCGGCCCGGGCCGCCGCGGTGCAGCAGAAGGAGTCCGCCCGGCCGCTGGAGAGCTGGTCGCGGCGCCGTGTGGTGCCCTCTCAGCGGCACTGGTTCGAGGTGGACCATGTGGCCTACCTGCGGGCCGTCGAGGGCCTCCTGAGCGAGATGGAGGGCGTTCGATGAGTACCGGCTTCGCCGGCCCGGAGCTGGTGCGGTTCGCGGACTGGACGGACCCGGTGCCGCCGGCCGCCCGGGAGGTCGTGTCGCGCCTGCCGGACGACGACCGGGAGAACCCGCCGCTGCTCTTCGTCCCCGGCCTCGGGCACGGCGCCTGGGCGTTCGCCGAGCACTGGCTCGGGCACGCCGCCGGTCGCGGCTTCCCGGCGTACGCGGTGAGCCCCCGGCCGGGCGGCGATCTCCGGGCCCGGGTCCACGACGTGGTGCAGGTCGCCGCGTCCCTGCCGCGCCGGACCGTGCTGCTCGGCCACGGCGTCGGCGCCCTGGTGGTGGCGCGGGCTCTGGGCCGTTACCCGGCTCGCGCCGCGGTGCTTGTCGCGCCGGTGCTGGACGGCTGGGCGGCGCTCGGGTCGGCGGTGCGCGCCAACCCGTCCGGCACGCTGCCGGCACTGTTCGGCGGCCGGCTGCGGCTGAGCGCCCGGCAGCTCTTCGCCGGCGCGGCCCCGGAGGGTGTCCTGGACCGCCTCGGCGCCGGCTCGCGGCCGCGGCCGGAACTGCTCACCCGGGCGGCGCTGCCGCGGCCGGTGGGTGCCCCGCCGGTGCTGGTGGCCGGCAGCCCGGACGACCGGGTGGTGCGCCGGCCGGCGCTGGACCGGGCGGCGGCACGCTACGGCGGCGCGCCCCTGCTCTTCCCCGGCATGGGTCACGACCTGATGCTGGAGACCGGGTGGACCGAGCCGATCGACGCGATCCTGGACTGGCTGGCGAAGGAGTTGCCGGCGCCGGGCCTGTGACGCAGCTCAGGTGCGGCGCTGCGCCGACCGCTGTCTCGGCAGGCGCAGCCGGGGCGGCTCGGGGGTCCCCGGCAGCCGCTCGGCGAGCCGGCCGGTGTGGTCGAGGGTGGTCAGGTAGGCGCGTGCCCAGGCCCGGATGTCGTGCCCGGCCAGGTGCTGCCGCATCGCCGTCATCCGGGCCGTCAGGTCGGCGGGTCCGGCGCTCATCGCGTGCAGCAGGGTCTCCTTGAGGCCGTCCACGTCGTGCGGGTTCACCAGGAAGGCCTGCTCCAGCTCGGCGGCCGCCCCGGCGAACTCGCTGAGCACCAGCGCGCCGGCGCCGTCCTCGCGGGCCGCCACGAACTCCTTGGCGACCAGGTTCATCCCGTCCCGCAGCGGGGTGACCACCATGACGTCCGCGGTCCGGTAGAGGGCGGCCAGCTCGGACCGGTCGAACGGCTGGTTCAGGTAGTGGATGGCCGTCTCGCCGACCCGCCCGAACTCGCCGTTGATCCGGCCGACCTCGCCCTCGATCCGGTCGCGCAGCTCCTGGTAGGTGTCGACCCCTTCCCGGCTGGGCACCGCCACCTGCACCATCACGGTGTCGCGGACCTTCACGTGCCCGTCGCGCAGCAGCTCGCTGTACGCGGTGAGCCGGTGCTCGATGCCCTTGGTGTAATCCAGCCGGTCCACGCTGAGCAGCACCCGTTTCGGGCGGCCCAGGTCGTGCCGCAGCTTTTTGGCGCGGGCGACCACGTCGGGCCGGCCGGCCAGGGCGCGCATCTCGGCCACGTCGATGGAGACCGGGAACGCCCCGGTGCGTACCGTTCGCCCGTCCACCGTGATCGCGTCGTCGGTGGCCTGCGCGGCGAGCAGTTTCTGGGCGAGCTGGGCGACGTTGTGCGCGGCCTGCGGGCGCTGGAAGCCGACCAGGTCCGCACCGAGCATGCCGCGCAGCAGCTCCACCCGGCGCGGGAGCTGCATGTAGAGCTCGGGCGGCGGGAACGGCACGTGCATGAAGAAGCCGATCAGCAGGTCCGGCCGCAGGTCGCGCAGCATCTGCGGCACCAGCTGGAGGTGGTAGTCCTGCACCCAGACGGCGGCGCCGTCCTCGGCGACCTCGGCCGCGGCCTCGGCGAAGCGGCGGTTGACGATCCGGTACGTCTCCCACCAGTCCCGGTCGAACACCGGTTGCTGCACCGCGTCATGGTAGAGCGGCCAGAGCGTGGAGTTCGCGAAGCCCTCGTAATAGCCGCGCAGTTCGTCGGCGCTCAGCGACACCGGCCGCAGCCGCAGGCCGCCGATGTCCGGCAGCTGCGGCGCCGGGCCGAGCCCACCGGCCCAGCCGACCCAGGTGGCCGGCGTCGGTTCCAGGATCGCGTGCAGGGCACTGGCCAGGCCGCCGGGATTGCGGCGCCATTCGCAGGCACCGTCCGGGGCGGCGTTGTCATCCAGCGGCAGACGGTTGGCGACGACGACGAGCGAGCTCTGACGCATCACCGTAGGTTACCGGGTCGGTACCTACGATCATCAATGCCTGTACGGGGATCGCCGTGACCTAGACCACGGCACCGTCGTCCAGGTCGTCGTCGTCATCGCCGGAGCGCAGACGCCAGACCAGCATCACCGCGCCGCCGACGATGCCCGCGAAGCCGAAGAGGGTCACGTAGGTGCTGTCCAGCGGCAGCAGGCGCGGGAAGAGGAAGAGCAGGAAACCGAGGACCACGCCGAGCAGGCCGATCACCGCGTACTTCGAGATCTGCGGCATGGGCGGTGGCGGTGGCGGGACGTACCGCTCGTCCTCGTCGTCGTCCTCCGGCAGGCCCGCGCCGAACGTGTCGAGTCCGTAGAGGAGGGACTGGTCCTCCTCCGGCGGCGGGTCGGTGCGCCGCCGGTTCAGCGGGCGGCCCTCCTCGTCCACCGGGCGCCCGGTGGACCGGGGCGACTCCGCCGGCTCGGCGCTCTCCGCGGCCGGCCACGGCGCGATCGGCCCGCCGGCGTCGGCGGTGGTGTGGAACCCCGCGATGATCTTTTCCCACTCGGCGTCCACCTCGGCCTGCGGCCGGGGGTCCGCCGGGGGAGCGGGCGGCGGGGTCGGCGGCAGGCCGCCGGTCACCTTGTGCAGGTGCTCCCGGGCCGTGTCCAGCCGGGTCCGGTCCACGTAGAGCCGGTCGATCGGCCGCGCGGGCAGAGTCGTCGCACGCAGGATCGGGTTCAGATCAGCCGTGGGCTGAAGGTATGCCGCTATACCGCCGGCGGCCAGCACGTCGAGCAGATGCTCGCCGACCCGCGGATCAACGTCACCCGCCACGGCGTAATCCGCCGCGTCGAGCCCGTTGTCGCGTCGCCCCCGACGGGCGCCACCCGTTGTCACCGATGCACCCCCTTGCCGACCGTGCCTTGAATGGTGACACGGCAGGCACCTGTTGCGGGAGTGCGTTGTGGCGCGCCGCTCCCGCTTCGTACGCTTCACTTCGCCCCGGGACGCCGGTGGCATCCGCGGAAAGGACGTCAGTGTTCTACTGGCTACTGAAGTTGGTGGTCCTCGGACCGTTGCTGAGACTGGTCTTCCGCCCCAAGGTGGAAGGGCTCGAGAACGTGCCGCGCTCCGGCCCGGTGATCCTGGCCTGTAATCATCTCTCGTTCTCCGACTCGATCTTCACCCCGCTGATCATGCGGCGGCGAGTGACATTCGTCGCCAAAGCCGAATACTTCACCGGCAAGGGGATCAAGGGATGGTTCTCCCGGATGTTCTTCGTCGGCGCCGGGACGATCCCGGTGGACCGTTCGGGTGGTGAGGCGGCGCAGGCGGCCCTGGACACCCTGCTGCGGGTGCTGAAGCAGGGCAACGTCGCGGGGATCTACCCGGAGGGCACCCGCTCGCCGGACGGGCGGCTCTACCGCGGCAAGACCGGGGTGGCCCGGCTGGCGCTGGAGAGCGGCGCCCCGGTGGTGCCGGTGGCGCTGCTGAACACCGACGAGATCCAGCCGACCGGCACGCTGATCCCGACGGTGAAGCGGGTCCGGATCCGGGTCGGCAAGCCGCTCGACTTCTCCCGCTACGCGGAGAGCCGCGGTGACCGGTTCGTCGAACGGGCCATCACGGACGAGATCATGTACGAGCTGATGGCGCTCTCCGGCCGCGAGTACGTCGACGTCTACGCGTCCACGATGAAGGCCCCGGCCGCGGCCTGAGGCGCCCTCAGCTCATCCCCGCGTGGCGCCCTCAGCTCATCCCGGCGCGGCGCCGTCAGTTCATCCCCGCGCGGCGTCTGAGGGCCTGCACGTCGGTCACCACGATCCGCCGGCCCTCGGTGCGCAGCCAGCCGCGGTTGGCGAACGAGCCGATCGCCTGGTTCACGCTCTGCCGGGAGCCGCCGGCCATCTCGGCGAGCTGACTCTGGTTGAGCTCGATGGTGATCATCGGAGCCTGGCTCTCGCCGGAGAGGCGGACCAGGGTCTTGGCCACCCGGCCGGGCAGGTCGAGGAAGACGTGGTCGGCGTTCTGCTCGGTGAGCCGCCGGATCAGGCCGCCGACCGAGCGCATCACGGCGTCCAGGATGCGCGGGTTCGAGTGGACCAGATCCATGAAGGCGGCCCGGGAGAGCGAGAGCGCCTGCGAGTCCTCGATCGCCTCGGCGGACGCACTGCGGGTCGAGGCGTCCAGCAGCGAGACCTCGCCGAGCACGTCGGGCGGGCGGACGACGGTGAGCACGGCGCGCTCACCGGTCGGCGCGGTGCGGAAGACCGCCACCGCGCCGCGTTTCATGATGATCAGAGAGTCGCCGGGGTCGTGCTCGACGAAGAGGATCTGACCTTTGCGGTAATGACGTGGTACGGCGGTGGCGATGACGCGGTGACGTACGTCCGGCTCCAGCCCCGCGAACATTTCCACGCCGGTGAGCGCGTCTCCCCCGTCCGGCAAGCGATGGTCCACGGCGCTATTCCCTCCCCCTGTGGGGACACGCGTCGACCCGGCCGGCGCCGGCCCCACGACGCGAACGATCACTCTTAGCATGAAGCGTGCCCCGAACGCCATTTCTTGTCGGACATCGACGCTCGCCCCCGTACGATCATGTCGCTTCGGTCGCTTTCTGTAAACCTCCCATCGCCTTCTGTGATTGTCGCCCCCGCTGTCCGTCGCTTTGGTGGCATCTGCCGAGATAATCCCGCGGTGCCGGATGATGAGCTCCTTCGATCGACATTGCGCGAACAGTGGCACCTCGTCCCCTCGGAGATCGCCGAGCGGCCGGGCGCCCTGATGTCCCTGGGCTGGGAGATCACGGCCGGCCCCGAGCGGTACGTCGCCCGGCTCACCGAAACCGGCGCGCGACAGCCGATGGAAGCCGGACTGGTGGCCGCCGAACACCTGCGCGGCCGGCGGATCGACGCGGGCGAACCCGTCCGCACCCTCGCCGGCGCGCTCACCGTGGAGACCGCGGACGGTGCGCTCGCCGTGCTGCGCCGGCTGCCGGGACGCCATCTGGACGGCCGGGACCCGATCGACCAGCAGTGGTGGGGTGAGCGGCTCGGCGTCGTACACGAGGCTCTGCAGGGTTTCCGGCATCCGGGCCTGCGCCCGTGGCAGCTCCTCGACCCCGACGCGCCCCATCTGGACGCGGAACCCTGGCTGCGGGGTGCCGTCGCCGGCGCGGTCGCCGCGGCGACCCGGCTCACCGTGACCGACCAGCTCACCTACGGGGTCCTGCACGGCGACCCGGCCGCCGACGCGTTCGTCCTGGACCCGGAGACCGGGCGGACGGGCCTGCTGCACTGCGGGTCCGCCGGAACCGGGCCGCTGGTCTACGACGTGGCGGCGGCCGTCGCCTACGCCGGCGGTCCGGAACACGCCGGTGAACTGCTCGACGGGTACCGCGCGGCCGGACCCGTCGGCGCCGACGAACTGGACGCCGCGCTGCCGGTGCTGCTGCGGCTGCGCTGGGCGGTGCACGCCTACCGGGCGGCGTTGTGGGACTGCTCGATCGGACTCGGCCGGGCGCGGGAGGCCCTGGAGTCCATGCCCGGGTGACGATGCGCGAAGATGGCTCCGATGCCCTACCGCTATTTTTACGACTGCGAATTCATCGAGGACGGCCGGATCGTCGACCTGGTCTCGATCGGTGTCGTCGACGAGTTCGGCCGCGAGTTCTATGCGGTCAGCACCGAGTTCGACGACTCACGTGCGGTGCCCTGGGTGCGCCGCAACGTGCTCGACAAGCTGCCGTCACCGTCCGACAAGGCGTGGCGCAGCCGCGAGCGCATCCGCGAGGACCTCTACGAGTTCCTGATGGAGCCGCTGCGCGGCCGTTCCGAGCAGATGGAGCTCTGGGCGTGGTACGCGGCCTACGACCACGTGGCGCTCGCCCAGCTGTGGGGTGCGATGCCGGCGCTGCCCCGGGAGATCCCGCGGTTCACCAAGGACCTGCGGCAGCGGTGGGACGACCTGGGGCGGCCGAAGCTGCCCGAGATGGCCGGCCGGCACGACGCGCTCGTCGACGCCCGGCACAACCTGGCGCGCTGGCACGTGCTGGCCGGTAGTTCCTGACCCGTCGCCTGCTCAGCCGCTCCTCAGCCGCTTTCCGCGCCTTTCGGCGGCTTCAGCGGCTTTCAGCGGTTTCAGCGGCTTTTCAGCGGGGGGACGCACTCCCGCATCACGGCCTGTACGTCCTGGTCGGACAGCTGCGGGCCGAGGTCGCTGTTGTCCGGCCGGGCCCGTAGGCCGTCCACGATCAGCAGCAGGTAACGCTCGTACAGCTCGGCACGGCAGGCCGAGCTGTTCTGCGCCAGCTCGGTCACCATCGCCATGATGATCGGGAAGTCCTGGATCCCGGCGTCCGGCCGTAGCGTCCCCTCGGCGTGCGCCCGGTCCAGGATCTGCTGGATCAGCGGCAGCATGTGCTCGCCGATCCGGGCGAAGTGCCGCTCGTTCATGCTCAGCGAGGCGTCGCGCAGCCCGCGGTCGGCGGAGTGCAGCCGGGCCGCCCGGCGCAGGAACTCGACCAGGCCCGCCCACGCGCTCGGCGCGGCCAGGGCCTCCTCGGCGAGCGTGACCATGTCCTCCAGGCGGTCGGTGAAGACCGCCTCGACCAGCGCCTCCTTGGTGGGGAAGCGGCGGTAGACCGTGCCCACGCCGACACCCGCGTGATGGGCCACGTCGTCGAGCGTGGCCGCGAACCCGCGGGTGGCGAAGACCTCGTGCGCGGCCGCGATGATCCGCTCCCGGTTGCGCTGGGCGTCGCGGCGCAGCGGCCGGGTCTCGGTGCTCATGTGTCCCGGACCTCCGTGCTCATGTGTCGAAGCCTACAACCAAGTGGAGGTTAATCCTCAACTTCCACTGCTAGCCTGCCGAAGCGGAGGATGTACCTCAACTTCTTGAAAGGCTGCGATGAGCACGCTTACTGATCGACCACGTCCCGCGGGACGTGAGGAGCAGGCGTCGTCCGGGCGCTGGTGGGCCCTCGTGGTGCTCGCGCTGGCGCAGCTCATGGTGGTGCTGGACGCGACGATCGTGAACATCGCGCTGCCCACCGCGCAGGCCGACCTCGCGTTCGACGACGCCGGCCGGCAGTGGGTGGTCACCGGGTACGCCCTCGCCTTCGGCAGCCTGCTGCTGCTCGGCGGCCGCCTCTCCGACTTCTTCGGCCGCAAGCGGATGTTCGTCATCGGCCTGATCGGTTTCGCGCTCGCCTCGGCCCTCGGCGGCGCCGCGCAGAACCTCGAAGTGCTGATCTTCGCCCGCGCCCTGCAGGGCGCCTTCGGTGCGGCGCTCGCCCCGGCCGCCCTCTCACTGCTCTCCACGACGTTCACCGAGCCCGCCGAACGCGGCAAGGCCTTCGGCATCTTCGGCGCCATCTCCGGCGCCGGCGGCGGCATCGGCCTGCTGCTGGGCGGCGTGCTCACCGAGTACGTGTCCTGGCGCTGGTGCCTCTACGTCAACCTGGTGATCGCCGCGATCGCCGTGCTCGGCGCGTTCCTGAAGCTCAAGGACGAGCCGATCGCCGCCCACGGCAAGATCGACATCCCCGGCGCGGTGACCGCCATCGCGGGCCTGGTCGCCCTCGTCTACGGCCTCGCCAACGCCGAGACCGACGGCTGGACCGACGTCATGACGCTCGGCCCGATCATCGCCGGACTAATCATTCTCGGACTCTTCATCGCGATTGAGCGCCGCGTGGCGCACCCCCTGCTGCCGCTGCGCGTCGTCCTCGACCGCAACCGCGGCGGCTCCTACATCTCCGTGGCGATCACCGGCGCGGGCATGTTCGGCATCTTCCTCTTCCTCACCTACTACCTCACCGCGATCCTGCAGTTCACGCCCGTCCGGACCGGCCTGGCCTTCCTGCCCATGCTCGGCGCCGTGATGCTGACCGCGACCACCGCCGGTTCGATCCTCACCCCGAAGATCGGCCCGCGCCCGCTGGTCCCGGTCGGCGCCCTTGTCGCAGCCGGCGGCATGCTGTTCCTGACCCAGCTCGACCTGAACTCCACGTACGCCGCAAACGTCCTGCCCGGCCTGATCATCATCGGCCTCGGCCTGGGCCTGGTCTTCGCACCCACCCAGAACGCCGCCACTTCCGGCGTCACACACGCCGACGCCGGCGTAGCCTCCGCAATGATCAACACCGTGCAGCAGATCGGCGGCTCGATCGGCACCGCACTGCTCTCCTCGTTCGCCGCCACCGCCGCCAGCGACTACCTGGTGGGCAAGGAGCCGACGCCGCTGGCGCAGGCACAGGCCGCGATCGAGAGCTACCACACCGTCTTCTGGTGGTCGGCAGGCTTCTTCCTGCTCGCCGCGGTCGTTTCCGCGGTCCTCTTCCGCACCGGCCCCCTCGACGTCGACCCGGACGCGCCGCCGGCGATGGCGCACTGAGGTCTGTTTTCTGCGGTGTGCGAGTCCCGGCTTCGACGGCTGGGGCCCGCACACCGCTTTGCCTTATGGCCGCCGCGGTCGTCCCGACCCCGGTCGTCCGGGCCCCGGTCGTCTCGTGCTAGTCGTCTCATACCGGTTCGTCCACGAATCGGCGGTCTTGAGCTCGGCCGTCTTGAGCTCAGTCGTCTTGAGCTCAGTCGTCTTGAGCTCGGCCGTCTTGAGCTCAGTCGTCTTGAGCTCAGTCGTCTTGAGCTCGGCCGTCTTGAGCTCGGCCGTCTTGAGCTCAGTCGTCCTGAGGTCGGTCGTCTTGAGCCTGGTTTGTCTGGTGTGCGGCCACGCATGTTGTCTATGTCCAGCCAGGCGTGCCGTCGATGCTGCGGCGTGGCGAGTGCGGCGTGGCGTTTCTTTCCCTTGGTTCCCTGACGGTCGAAGCCGAGGCCCGCTGCGGTGCTTTGCGCGGCTTGTTGATCTGCTAGCGGTGCGAAATCGCGGTGATCATGGGGTTGAAACCGCAATATTGCAGCGCTAGCAGATCAACATCTCGGCCGGGCGGGGCGTCCGGTGTCGCCGGGCCGGTCCCAGGTGCTGTACGCCGATCGGGGGTGACGATTTGTCGCGCTTGTGGACTTTGTGATGAGGGTCCGTTCTTGTCAGGACTCCACGAAGCGCTCTGTGGAGTCTGGTGGGGGCTATGGCACCGCTGAAACTCAACGGACGCTTTCGTGGGCCGCCACCCGTCCTGCGCCGGCTTCGCCGGCTGACAATCCGCGGTGGCGGTGGCGGTGGCGGTGGCGGTGGCGGTGGCGGTGGCGGTGGCGGTGGCGGTGGCGGTGGCGGTGGCGGTGGCGGTGGCGGTGGCGGTGGCGGTGGCGGTGGCGGTGGCGGTGGGCGTACCAGGGATGGGCTTGGACGTGGATTTTGATCTTGGGTTTGGGGGGGTGTCCCTATGGGTTCTGTCAAGCGGCGAGGGTGAGCTTTTCTGCCGGTTTGTGCTGGTAGGGCGTTGCGGTGCGGAGCATGGCGTGGAGGACATCGACACGGCGGCGGGCGAGGCAGATGAGGGCGGCGTTGTGTTTCTTGCCCTCGGCTCTCTTGCGGTCGTAGTAGGCCCGGCTGAGCGGGTCGGATAGAGCCGCGAACGCGGACAGGAAGAACGCGCGTTTCAGCTGCTTGTTGCCGCCCTTGGGCGGGTGTTCGCCGCGGATGCTGGTGCCCGAGCGGCGGGTGACCGGGGCCAGGCCGGCGTAGGCGGCCAGGTGGCCGGAGGTGGGGAACGCGGCGATGTCGCCGACTTCCAACAGGATCCGGGCTGCGGTCCTGACCCCGATGCCAGGCATCGAGATCAGGACCGTGGAAAGAGGGTGAGCATCAAGCATCCCCTCGACCTGAACAGCAATCTCGTCACGCTGTTTCAACAGCTCACGCAGACTGTCAGCCAGCTTCGGCAGGATGGTCTCGGCCGCGGTGCTGCCGGGAACGACCACGGTCTGGGCGTCCAGAGCGGTGAAGACCTGCTCGACCAAGCCGGCACCCATCCGCGGAGCTCGGGGTTTGACGATCTCGGCCAGCTTCGACCGGCCGGTCTTGCGCAGCCCGGCCGGGCCGCCGCAGCGAGACAGCAGTTCCAGCACGGCCGGATGCTGCACTTTCGGGCCCAGGACCCGCTCCAGCGGCGGGTGAATCTGAGTGAGCAGGCCGCGGATCCGGTTGGCGATGCGGGTGACTTCGCCGGCGAGGTCGTCGTCGTAGCCGACCAGCATCTCCAGCTCGGCGAGAGTGTCATCACCGGCGTCGACCCGGCGCAGCGTATGCGGCAAGGTCCGGGCCGCGTCGGCGATCACAAAGGCGTCGCGGGCGTCGGTCTTCGCGGTCCCCGGGTGCAGGTCAGCGAGCCGGCGCATGACCAAGCCGGGCAGATAGGCGACCTGGTGCCCACACGCACGGGCGACCGCCACCGGGAGAGCACCGATCGAGGCCGGCTGGTCGACCACGACCAGGATCCGGCCGTGCCGACCGAGTTTGTCGAACAGTTTCCGCAGCCCGGCCTCGGTGTTCGGCAGTGCGGCATCGTGCAACCGCTTACCCGCCGGCGCCAACCCGACCGCATGATGATCGCTCTTACCGACATCCAGGCCCAGGAACACGCCGAACTCGTTGGTCACGCCTCGCCTCCCACCGTCTACCGTGGCTCGGCCGCTGGTCAGAGCGTCGGACTGCCGGCAGCCACGTTACGGAGAGACCTACCCAGGAACGGGTGGCCGGGTCCCTATCAGCGGTCTCGCCGACGCCACCCGGCCCGGCGACAACACCCCCCGGATCATGCGTGCGACAGACCTCCGATAGCGCGAGGGGTCAAGTCCCAGCGGTTATTCGAGGGTCTTGCTGTGGTGCCATCAGTAGTGTCCGGCGCATGCTCGTGCACCAGTACGCCTACTTCGCGCTCTCCTCGAACCAGGTGTCGGCCGCTGAGATCACCGCGCGGTTGCTGATTGATCCTGATGAGGTCGTGATCCAGGGCAGCCGTCACGTGGAACCGGTGCGACCCGCTTCTCACCGCTGGAAGATCGTTTGCCGTAAGCCAGGGCTGACGGTGGAGGAGCAGATCACCGGCATCGTTGATCGGCTGTTCGACTACGCCCCGATGATCGGTGACGTCGCGGCCGAGCTCGACCGGATTGATGGCGTGCCGGGTGCAGCGATGATGCAGGTCGTTCGGGTGTTCGAACATCCTGCAGCTAAGGCTGAGGACCTCAGCCACCCTGTCGACGTCCCGGCAAAGCCGCTGGAGCAGCCATCCCTGCTGGGCTGGCATCTGAATGCCCGCACCTTGACGTTCCTCCAGCTGACCCACGCTGAGCTGGACGTCGACGAGTACGGCTACTGATCTCGACAGTGCGTCTATCAGGTGACGGCCTCTTCCAAGCTGCCGAACGCCTTGACCTCGTTGTAGAGCTGGCCGGTGGTCAGGCAATGGTGGAGCTGGCCGAGCATTCGGTTGAACAGGTGTCGCAGGGCGGCTGGGTGCCGGTCGCCGCGGTCGCGTCGTTGGTCGTAGTGGGCTCGTGCTGGTGGGTGGTTCGTGATCGCCATGAAGCTCCAGACGAATCCGGCGGCGGCCAGCCGGTCGTTCTTGATCCGGCGGTGGGTGATGGAGATGCTTCGGCCGGATGCTCTCGTGACGGGGGCGGAACCGGCGTAGGCCTTCAACGCACGCGCGTCGCCGAACCGGGCTCGGTCGTCACCGATTTCTGCCAACACTCGGGCGGCGCCGGTTTCGCTGAGGCCAGGGAAGCTGACGAGGATGTCGTAGTGCGGGTGCTGCTGGAACGCCTCAACGACGGCCTCGGCGAGCCGGTCGACGTTGCTGCACGCTGTGTCCAAGGCCGCGAGCAGCGCAAGTGCTTGGACACCCATGGCCTGCTCGACCAGCGGCGGCTGCCGCAGCTGGGGCTGCCGAAGGGCTTGCTGCAGCTCGGTAGCGGTGGATTCGACGCCACGCCGGCGGCCGGATCGGCGCAGCGCGGCCGCAACCCTGGCCTGCGTCAACCGGGCGCCGGCGGCCGGAGTCGGCGCAATCGCCAACACTGCACGCGCCGAGGGCGTAGCCAGGTTGGTGGTGCTGCCGGCGAACGCGGCGAGAAACGACGGGTAGTACTCCCGCAGGACAGAACGTAGTTCCTGGACGGCCCTGGTCCGCTGCCACGTCGCGTCCTGGTGGGCGCGGGCCAGGACGGCGATCGCGCGGGCGAGTTCGCTGTCGGCTGGTAGAGCCCGGTGCATGTGACGGTCGGTGCGCAGGATGTTTGCCAGGACCATCGCGTCGGCGTGATCCGACTTCGCCCTCGACACCGCGTGACGCTCCCGATAACGCGCTACCGCCATGGGATTGATCGCGACGACCGGCCTGCCGGTTTCTCGCAGGGCCGCGACCAGCAGGCCACGAGGGGTCTCGATCCCTACCGGGATCGGGTCGTCGGCGCTGTCGCCTGCCGCGGCCAGCACCTCCACAAGCTGTGTGAATCCTTCGACACTCTCCTTGATCCGCTTCTTGGCGACCAACCGTCCGGCCTCGTCGACCAGAGCCACATCGTGATGTCCTTCAGCCCAATCAATGCCACAGAACACCTGCACCACGGTCCTCCTCCCCAGGATTGCCTACATGACGATGTAATTACTGGTCAGAGCCCTGGCGGGAACGCGCGGCGACCTAATAGCGAGGCTCTGGGCCTACCCTCCGATGAGCCGTTCGCGATCCCAGCGACACGCACGATCCCCAGTCTCTCGTCAGAGCTCAGCGGCTCAGCATGAATGAGGTATCGACCATGCGGGCGGGCTCGAACCACGAACAGCAACCTGCCTTCACGAGCGGAACAACGGCGGTCCGGACACGCCGACAACGCGCCGGTCTACCCAAAGGACTGAACGTCCAACTGACCCCAGACGTCAACGCGACGTCTCCGGACCGCCAGAACAGGGCGCCCGGTGTCCCGTCGTCCGTCTGTCGTGAGACCTCATAGATCAAGGGCAGTAAAGACGTCCGAGAACCTCACCGAGCACCCCGTTCGCCCTCTATTAGGGGCAGTAAGTCATACCGGACCGAGCGACCGAGCAGTCCCCGGAGGGGACGATCAAAAAGGTAACGGGTATGGGGAGGGTGCCACCTACCCGATGTGAGGAGTTGACGTGACCGGTACCGAGCTGGAGCAGGAACGGCGCGACAAGGTCAAGGCGATGGTGAAGGACGCCCGGATCTGCATGCTGACCACGATGACCGAGGACATGCGGCACGTGAGCCGGCCGATGGCGTTGCAGGACGTCGAGTTCGACGGGGAACTGTGGTTCTTCACGTACGCGGACTCGGATCTGGTCGAGCAGATCGGGCGGCACCCGCAGGTGAACGTCTCGTTCAGTGACGCGAAGCAGAACAACTGGGTGTCGATCGCGGGTGCGGCCTCGCGGGTCGACGACCGGGGCAAGGCTGCGGAGCTGTGGAGCGCGCCGCTGAAGGCGTGGTTCCCGGAAGGGCTGGAGACGCCGAACCTGACGCTCGTCAAAGTCACCGGGCAGACCGCCGAGTACTGGGAGTCGGCGCACAGTTCGAAGGTCGTCACGATGCTGGGGTACGCGAAGGCGGCCGTCACCGGAAAGACCCCGGACGCGGGCGAGAACGAAACCGTCAGGCTTTAGCGGGGCGCGTTCGACCGGGGTACCGGGGGCGACTACAGTTCGGATGCGGCCCGCCCCCGGGCCCGGCAACGCTGCCGACTGGTCGTTCCCCGGGGCCGCAGGGCCATCCGCATCTCGCGACCCGATCCAGGGGAGAAGAAAAATGCGTATCGGCGTGCTCACCGGTGGCGGCGACTGCCCCGGTCTCAACGCGGTCATCCGTGCCGTGGTCCGTAAGGGCGTCACCGCCTACGGCCACGAGTTCGTCGGCTTCCGCGACGGCTGGAAGGGCCCGCTGGAGGGTCTGACGAAGCCGCTGGGCATCGCGGAGGTGCGTGGCATCCTGCCGCGCGGTGGCACGATCCTCGGCTCCTCGCGGACCAACCCGTTCAAGATCGACGGTGGCGTCGAGAAGATCAAGGCCAACCTGGCCGAGCAGGGCGTGGACGCGCTCGTCGCGATCGGCGGCGAGGACACCCTCGGTGTCGCGACCAAGCTGCACGACCTGGGCGTCAACGTCGTCGGCGTGCCGAAGACGATCGACAACGACCTGAACGGCACCGACTACACGTTCGGCTTCGACACCGCGGTCAACATCGCGATGGAGGCCATCGACCGGCTGCACACCACCGCCGAGTCGCACCACCGCACCCTGGTCGTCGAGGTCATGGGCCGGCACGCCGGCTGGATCGCGCTGCACGCCGGCCTCGCCGGTGGCGCCAACGTCATCCTGCTGCCGGAGCGCAAGTTCGACGTGGAGCAGGTCGCGACGTACGTGACCAAGCGCTTCCAGGTGGAGTACGCGCCGATCGTCGTGGTCGCCGAGGGCGCGCAGCCGCTCGACGGTCAGATGGTGCTGCACAACCAGGAGCTGGACTCCTTCGGTCACGTCCGCCTCGGCGGCATCGGCCAGTGGCTCGCCGAGCAGATCGAGGAGAAGACCGGCAAGGAGGCCCGCACCGTCGTCCTCGGTCACATCCAGCGCGGTGGCACCCCGACCGCGTTCGACCGGGTGCTCTCCACCCGCTTCGGCCTGCAGGCGATCGACGCCGTCAACGAGGGCGACTTCGGCAAGATGGTGGCGCTGCGCGGCACCGACATCGTCCGGATCCCGCTCATCGAGGGCACCGGCGAGCTGAAGACCGTTCCGCTGGAGCGTTACGAAGAGGCCGAGGTCTTCTTCGGCAACTGAGCCTGTTAGATAAAGGGCCGGGGGGCGTACCCTTCGGCCCTTTTCTGTTGCCTGTGGAGGAGAAACACCTTGTCGCAGCACACCGTCGCGGTTCTCGGCACCGGCAAGATGGGCGAGCTCGTCCTGTCTGGGCTGCTGCGTTCCGGCCGGCCCGCCGACCGCCTGCTGGTCACCGCCCGCAGGCCGGAGCGTGGTGCCGAGCTGGCGGAGAAGTACGGCGTGACGGTCACCGGCAACGCCGAGGCGGTGGCACGGGCCGACATCATCGCGATCGCGGTGAAGCCGCAGGACGCCGGGACGCTCCTCGACGAGATCGGCGCGGGGGTGACCGGTGGCAAGCTGGTGGTCTCGCTCTGTGCCGGGCTCACCACCGGTTTCTTCGCGGCCCGGCTGCCGGTGGGGACGCCGGTGGTGCGGGTCATGACGAACACCCCGGCGCTGGTCGGCCACGCCATGACCGCCGTCTCGGGCGGCCCGCACGCCACGGACGAGCACCTGGACGTCGCCGAGGACATGTTCCGGCCGCTGGGTGCGACTCTGCGGGTGCCGGAGAAGCAGCAGGACGCGGTGACCGCGCTCTCCGGTTCCGGGCCGGCCTACTTCTACCTGGTGGCGGAGGCGATGATCGAGGCCGGTGTGCTGCTGGGCCTGCCCCGGCGGACGGCCCACGAGCTGGTCGTGCAGACCGCGCTGGGCTCGTCGGTGATGCTGCGACAGCCCGGCTCGCACCCGGTGGAGCTGCGGGAGGCGGTCACGTCTCCGGCGGGCACGACGATCGCCGCGATCCGCGAGCTGGAGAACCATGGGGTACGCGCGGCGATGCTCACCGCCCTGGAAGCAGCCCGTGACCGCGCGCGGCAGATCGCTGAAGAAATGAAGTAGTTAGTAACCATTTCATGCACAGCAAGTTACGTTGGAAGACGTAGGTAAACCGGTATTCGACACCTTCGTGCGAGGCCTCGCGATTTGACCCGTCATGCGACTAGGCTGGCGCGACCGGTGTTGGCCCTGATCGATGTGGTGATTCCTCATGGCGACCGTGATGGCGACCGAGACGGCAACCGCGATGGCGCGCGAGGTGGTGCCTGAGGTGGTGCCTGAGGTGGTGCCTGAGGTGGTGCCTGAGGTGGTGCCTGAGGTGGTGCCTGAGGTGGTGACCGTGGCGGCGCCCGGCCTGGCGGCCGGGCAGGTGGAGTTCCGGGAACTCAAGCGGATCGGCGAGCTTGAGGAGATGGTCGACCTGCTCTGCACGGTGTGGAAAACGGACTCGCCGGTCGACCTGACCAACGCGTCGACGCTGTGGGCGCTGGCGGAGGCCGCCAACTACGTCGCCGGGCTCTTCGTGGACGACCGGATGGTCGCGGCCGGTGTGGCGATCCGGGGCCGGAAGCACCTGCACTCGCACATCGTCGGGGTGCACCCGGACTTCCAGGGGACCGGCCTGGGTTTCCTGCTCAAGCAGCACGAGGCGAAATGGGCGGCGGCCGAGGGGCTGCCGGTCATCCGCTGGACCTATGACCCGCTGGTCCGCCGCAACGCGTACTTCAACCTCGCCAAACTGCACGCCCGGGTGCAGCGGTTCGAGGAAAACCTCTACGGCAGCCTCAACGACGGCCTCAATGACGACGACGAGACCGACCGGTTGCTGATCGACTGGGAGTTCGGCGCCGGCCGGTCGCCGGTCGATCAGGTGGACACGCCACCCGACCCGGACGACTGGGATTTCGCCGCCTGCCCCGAGGCGGTGCGTTTCCTGCCCGGCGGCACCTACTGCCTGGTGCCCACCCCGGCGAACATCGAGAAGCTGCGGACGGACGACCCGGCGCGGGCGCGGGCCTGGCGGTTCGGCGTGCGGTTGGGGTTCCGCAAGGCCTTCGACCAGGGGTACGAGGTGACGAGTTTCAGCGCTGACGGATGGTACGTGTTGCGTCGCCGGTGAGCGCCAGTACCTCTTTCGCGCAGCCCCAGGAGAGGGTCACCCCACCACCACCGTGGCCGTAGTTGTGGATGACGTGGGGATGACGCTCGTCGGCGCCGATCCGGACCCGGGGCCGCACCGGCCGCAGACCCACCCGGTGCTCGATCGTCCGGACCCCGGCCAGCCGTGGCTCGGCGAGGGCGCAGCGGTCCAGGATGGCATGCTCCACCGCGGGTTCGGGGTTCGTCGACCAGTCGTTGGTGCGCCGGCTGCCACCCAGCATCACGTGGTCGCCCTGCGGCAGGATGTAGGTGGTCAAGCCGTCGGAGTCGTCGTCGTGCTCGACGAAGAACGTGTCGATCCCCGGGTTCCGCACCACCAGCAGGTCACCGCGGATCGGCATGATCGGGTCGCCGGGCACCAGGGTCCGGGCGCCCAGTCCGGTGCAGTTGACCACGACGGGGCCGAGCCGGGGCAGTTCCGTCGCGGTGACCGGTTCGCCGACCGTCACCTCGCCGCCCGCCTCGGCCAGCCGTTCCGCCAGGTAGGCGAGATAGCGGGTCATGTCGATCAGCGGCACCCGGTAGCGCCAGCCGTTGGCGAAGCCCGGCGGCAGCGTCGCCGGGTCGCAGGCGGTCACGTTCTCGGCGCCCGGACCGGGCTCGGGCGCCGGCAGGCCGGGGCGGCCGGCCTCGACCCCGGTGCGCATCCGGACCCCGGTGCGGGCCGGGTCGCCGGCCAGGCACCGGAAGACCGCGAGCGACTCGAGGGCCCAGTGCTCGGCGCGGTCGTGGGCCACCAGGTGCGGGCCCCAGATCGCGCCTGCCGCACACGAGGTGGTGCGGCGCAGGGAGTGGGCGCTGCGGACGAGCACCCGCTGCCCGGCCTCGGCCAGGCGCACCGCACAGGTCAAGCCGGAAACTCCGGCGCCGACGACGACCACGTCCGTCCCGCGGTTCATCGACACATTTTAGTCGAAGTCGTCGCTTGATCGACGAGGGTGAACGTGAGATGAATGCGGAAGGTGACAATACGGGGACGTTGCGCTATCCCGACTGGTGCGGTGCAATCGACTCTTGGGCACGGCGACGTCGGAAATTTTCCAGACGGGAGCGGCACGGGGCATGCTGGTTCTGGGTGAGGTGCTGACGTCGTTGCTGCCGTCCTCCACGGCCTTGCCCGCGGACGCGTGCCAGCGATTACTCGCCCTCACCACGGGCGCTCAGGTGCTCCGCTCGGACCGGCCGATGTCCTACGTGGTGTCCCCGGACCGGCTGACCGGTGTGGACTGCCGGATCGCGACCGGGCCGCACGGCAGTGCCCGGGCGATCGGCACGGTCACCACCCGGGCGGTGCTGACCGGCGGGCACGTGCTCCAGGCCTCCGCGCGTACCGTCACCGGGCGCAGCCCGCACCCCCGCCGGCTGCCCTGGTCGTACTATCTGGCCCGGCCCGGCACGGTGGAGATCGTCGGCAAGCACCGTGAGCGGGACACCGCCGAGGCGTTCCTGACCGGCATGCCGGCGCCACCGACGCTCAACCTCGCCTCGATCGCCTCGCACACCGCCGACCGGGTCCGGTCCAGCACGCTCGTCGACTCGCGGGCGCCGTTCCCGAGCCGGCAGACCGCCCTGCGCTGGATCGCCGTCGTCGGGGCCGGCGAGGACGTGCTCTCCTTCACCGTGGAGGGCACGAACCAGCGCACCGTCCGGCTGCACACGCGCAGCACCGAGCTGCCCGGCGTGCTCGCGCTCTGCGAGGACCTGGCCCTGCACGACTGGCTGCTGACCACGCTCACCGGCATCGTCACCCGGGCCGCGCTGACCGGCCCGGACCCGGCGGCCGCCGTGGACCGGCTCCGGCCGGCCGTCGACCACCTGCTGCACCTGTGGATGCCCGGCGCCCGGCTGGAACCGCACAGCCGGGCGTTCTGGGACCAGGTCGAGCAGCGCGGCGGATTCGGCCGGCAGTGGGGTGCGGCGGTGCAACGCATCCGCGACCACCTGGCGCTGAGCACCCTGCGCGAACTCGGCCGCCTGGCCGGCCCGGCGGCGTCGTGAGCGGGCTGACCATGCCGGCCGACCGTCCGGGCCGCCGCCTCTCCGAGGTGCTGCGCAAGGTCGCCATCGCGCTGGTCACCGGCGGGGTGGCGTTCACCCTCACCAACCTGGCCCAGAAGGACCCGATCCTGTCGGTCACGCTCTCCGTGCTGATCGGTGGCTCCGCCCTGGTGGTGCAGTTCCTGGTCGCGTTCGAGGGACGGTTGCGCGAGGTGCAGGTCGGCCAGGTGGACCAGGCGCGGCAGATCCGGGCCTGCGTCGACGAGCGGTTCCGGGCGATAAGCGAGGCCACCGAGCTGTTCGGGCTGATCGAGGAGTCCGCGGTGCAGACCGAGCTGCTCAGTCAGCTGGTCCGGCACTCCACGAAGATCGGCACGGATTCACCCGGCCTGGCCCACCGGCTGGCGCGGCGCGAACTGGAGCGGCTGTCGGAGTTCCTCAAGGAACTCGGTGACGGTGCCGAGGCCATCTACGACGGCGAGGATCGGGACTGGCTGCTCAACCTCACCCACTCGGCCGAGAAGGGCATCGACGCCACCAGCCTGACCACGGTCGACGGCGGCGGCATGTGGGCGACCGACCTGGGCCAGCGCTACCTGGACGCGCAGCGGGAGGCCGTGCAGCGCGGCGTGCGGATCCGCCGGATCTTCATCCAGGACCGGCCCGACCCGGGTGGCGAGAACGCGCTCGACAAGATCTACCGGCAGCACGCCGACATCGGCGTCGAGGTCCGCATCCTCGACCTCTCCACGGCGACCCACCTGCGCCGGACGTCGCTCTTCGACTTCGTGCTCTTCGACCAGGTGATCAGTTACGAGGTGACCACCGGCTCGTGGATCGACGAGAACACCCCGCCGATCGTGGTCAACACCCGCCTGGTGCTGCGTCCGAGCCGGGTCGACGAGCGCAGCGAACGCTTCCGTGAACTGTGGGAGGTCTCCCGCCCGCGGCAGGACATCGCCTGACCACGTCGCCGCGGCCGCCGCGGCTAGGCTCGACCGTCATGACGACTCTCGGTGTGGTCTTCCGCCCGCAGAACCCGCCCGAACGCCTCCGGTCCGTCGCCCGCGCCGCCGACGAGGCCGGCCTCGAGGAACTGTGGCTCTGGGAGGACTGCTTCCTGGAGAGCGGCATCGCCACCGCGGCCGCCGCGCTCGCCTGGACCGAGCGGCTGACGGTGGGCATCGGGCTGCTGCCGGTGCCGTTCCGCAACGTCGCGGTGCTCGGCATGGAGGCGGCCACGCTGCACCGGCTCTTCCCCGGCCGGGCGATCATCACGCTCGGGCACGGCGTCCAGGACTGGATGGGGCAGGTCGGCGCGCGGGTGGGTTCGCCGCTGACCCTGTTGCGCGAGCACATCGAGGCGTTGAAGGCGCTGCTGGCGGGGGAGACGGTGACGACCTCGGGTCGTTACGTCCAGCTGGACGGGGTCAAGCTGGACCATCCGCCGCTGGGTCCGGCCCGGGTCTACGCCGGTGCGACCGGGCCGAAGACGCGGGCGCTCGCCTGCGAGGTCGCCGACGGCATCCTGCTGACCGCCGGCACGCCGGCGGCGGAGGTGGCCGCCGTTCGGGCGGCGGCCGCGGCTGTCACGGTCTACGTGCACGCGGCCACCGGCCCGGACGCCGGGGCGCGGATGGCCCGGGAACTCGAGTTCTGGGGCGAGTCCGACGAGGGCGGGACCACGGCGGTCGGTGGCGCCGCCGAGGTGGCCGCGGTGGTGAACCGCTACCGGGACGCCGGAGCCGACGCGGTGATCCTGCAACCCACCGCCGACGAACCCGACCTCGAAGGTTTCGTCCGGTTCGTCGCGCGCGAGGTCCGTCCCCTGGTGGAGTGACAACCACGGGGAGAGCCCCCAGGAGGCGGGTCAGAGGACCTCGGTGTCGACGTCGAAGACGTACGCGATGCGCTGCACCAGGTCGTCCGGGAGCGTGATGCCTTCGCCTGTGGCGCGCGTGCGCACCTGGGCCTGCACCTCCTCGTCGGCGGCCACCTGGCTGAGCACCACGCCGACCGCCGCCTCGATGTTCTGGAAACGGCGGGCCAGCACGGACGTCGTGCGGTAGGCGCTGAACGGGTGCGCCTGTGGGTTGAGCCGCAGCACCGCCGGCATCTCCGCCCAGGTCCGCGGCAACCGGTCGCCCCTCGGCTGCGGCGGCGCCACCGGCCGGCCGTCGTGCCGCAGCATGCCGAGCCGCAGCAGCTGCCAGACCGAGGCGAGGTAGGGGCAGGACCACTGCCGGCCGGTGCCGGTGGCGGAGAAGATCTCGACGGCCAAGAAGATCGAATGGCGGTTCTTGGCGTTCTCGGTCGGCGGCCGGAAGCCGTGCTCACTGCTCATCGCGGGTGCCGCCGACGAGCCGGGCGGCCGGTCGCCGTTGGTCAGCCAGCCGCTCTCCTGCGGTGGCGGCCACAGCCCGTCGGTGCCCGGCGGCGGGTCGGCGACCAGGCGGTCCAGGACGAGTTCGGCCGGGCGCACGTCGCCGGCGACCGCGCAGCCGGCCTCGCGGGCCACGTAGTCGATGGTGAGCCCGCTGGCGCCGGCCGCCTCGACCAGGTCGGTGATCACCTCGTCGGGGCTGCTGAACTCGTCGAAGTAGTCGTCGATGAGGAAGCACGTGCTGACCCGCTGCGGCCGGCCCGGCGGCAGGCTGTCGCCGAGGCGTTCCCGCGCGGCGGCGGCCCACGGCCGGACCCCCGCGAAGTGCTTGCGCAGCTGCTCGATGCCGGCTGCGAAGTCCTCCTTGTAGAGGTGGCCCAGTTCGATCGAGAGATGCGACAGGGGGAGTTGTTCGACGCGTGGCTGGGCGGACCGCTCGGTGAAGTGTGCCGCCGGCTCCGTCATCGCACCTCCCAGGCCTTGTCGTCGACGATCAACTCGGCCAGCTTCTTGAAGGCGTCGGCGGTGGCGGCGTTGGCGATGCCGCGGAACTGCACGTCGTCGTTGGTGATCAGCTGCTCGTGCCATTGGAGCAGCGGGTCGAGCGGCACGGTGTGCAGCAGCGCCAGCGGGCCGGCGCCCTCGGCCTGGGCGAGCGACCGGAGTTCGCTGTCCCACTTCTCGATCCAGACGGCCTGCTGCGCGGTGACACCGGGCCGGGCCGGGTCGACCGTGGCGGTCCGGACGAACCGCAGCGAGGCGAGCAGCTCTTCGCGGTCGTGCCCGAGGTCGGCGCCGGTGTCCAGGATGCCGTGCTCGCCGTGCACCAGGGCGGCGGCGGCCAGGACGTGCTGCTTGGTCCAGCGGTGGTAGACCAGCCAGCGGCTCTGCACGCCGTGCAGCTGGCGCACCGCGGCCAGGACCATCTGCAGCGCGTACGACCGCCCGGCGCTCAGATCGACGAAGCAGACCTCGAACTCGCTGTTCAACCGGCCGAGCAGGCCGGCGCAGCGGCGCACCAGGTCGGGGCCGCTGGGGAACTCGCCGACGCCGGCGTCACCGGGCAGCAGCTCCAGCCGGCCGGCGCTGTACGGCCGCTCGCGCACACTCGTCCGCTCGGTGCCGGTGAACACGTCGATGCGCCGCGGCTCGGCCACCCGGCCCAGCAGGTACGAGTGCAGGCCGCCCTCGCGCACACCGAGGCGCCCGGCGTCGACGTCGAAGACCGCCCCCGCGGTCGGCGAGCCGAAGTCGAAGTCGAGGTAGCAGACGTCGTTGCCGGCGATCGCGCTCTGATATGCCACGTTGCTGGTGGTCACCGACCGGCCGGTCCCTCCCTTGTCGGAGGTCGCGAAGACCAGCATCACGACTCGCCGTCGCGGGCCGCGGCGAACCGGTCCAGGTTGAGCAGCACCTCGCCGGCCAGTGCCGAGGCGGTGCCCGGTTTCTCGTCGAGGATGGACCGGGACCGTTTGAGCTTGGCGGCCAGCGCCTGCAACTCCAGCTGCATGGCCTCGCCGCCGTTCGGCGCACCGCGGAGCAGCTCCTGGTCGTACAGGTGCTCCGCCTCGCTCAGCAGCTCGGCCGCGAAGTCGGCGAGGTCGTCGCTGCGCAGCGGTGGCTCGTTGATCACCTGAGCCGCCGTGATCAGGCAGTCGACCACGCGCTTCGTGTGGTACCAGGACGGCGCCTGATAGACGACGCTGAATTCCTCGAAGGCCAGGCTTGGCTGGTCCCAGAGGCCGTACCGCCGGTCGTCGCGCAGGCGGCGGGTGTCCAGGTGGGCCCAGATCTCGTCGGCGAGCGCGAGCATCCGGCCGCGCAGCTGCGGGTCGCCGAGCAGTCCGGCCAGGCTGATGGTCCGCTTGAGCAGCAGGGGTGCGAAGTCGGACATCACCCAGGTGAGCCGCGGGCCGCCGAGGTCGTCGCTGCCGCCCAGACTGATCGGGAAGCCGGGCGCGTGCAGCTGGTAGGACTGGTCGCCGGCGAACACCCGGCGGTTGATCCGGGACCGGTTGGCCAGTTCTTCCAGGACCTTGCCGACCCGGTCCAGTTCGGCGTCGCCGGCGCGCTTGCGGACCAGGTCCTGCACCACGATCGAGGAGACGTGCAGGCTGAAGTAGTCGGACTCCTTCTCGGTGATGCGCTGCCAGGGGATGTCCTCCAGCGGCCAGCGGCCGCCGCCGCCCGGCACCGCGATCTTCGACCAGTACGACTGGGTGAGGTCCCAGCGCAGTTGCAGGCCCTGTGCCAGCCGGGACTGTTCCTCGTTGAGCAGGCCGAGCTGCCGGGTGCGCGGGGAGAAGAGCGCTTCGATCGCGTCCAGGGCGACCACGGTGAAGTAGATGTACGGTGCGGGCTCGGCCAGCCCCGCCGCCTGGTCGCCGACCTCCTGGGTCGTGCTGATCGGCGGGGCGTCGCGGACGATGCCCCAGCTCCATCCGCACTCGAAGAGGCGGTCCGGCCGGTCGAGCTCGTCGGCGAGGCCGGCGCCGGAACCCATCGTCACGTCGCGCAGGCTGGCCCGGATCTCCTGCAGCGACTCCTGCAGCCGCGGCACGACGCGCGGGCTGGAGATGCCGCGCTGGTTGACGGTGCGGCGCAGGGCGAGGCCGCTGCGGGACTCCACGTCGAAGATGTCGACGGTGAAGCTGCGTAGCAGGCCGACCATCGCCGCGGAGAGACGCTTGCTCGCCAGCGCCTCCAGACGGTCGATGTCCTCCAGGTAGCTGCGCCGTTTCAAAATCTTCCGGAACTGGCGGGCGAAGCCGATGGCGGCCAGCGACAGCGACAGCGAGATGGCGAAGGAGTCGACGACGGGCTGCGCGAGCTGGCCCGGGTGGAGCTGGGCGAGCTCGTCGCCGGTGAGGTCCCGGAAGTAGCTCTCCGCCGAGAAGACCGGCGTGCCGTTCTTGTCGGTGTAGGTGGTCAGGTACGACTCGACCGCGTCCATCAGGGTGAGCGGGGCGTCGACCATGCCACCGAGCGGCCGCATCACGGTCAGCACGTCGTCGGCGACCCGAGCCGGCGAGTCCAGGGTGAACTGGTCGACCTCGGTGGCCGGGCCGAGGATGCAGAGCAGTTGCTCGGCGTCACTGATGGAGTTGCGGCCGTCCCGGCCGCCCCACTGCCACTCGCCGTCGTGGTAGGAGTGCTCCACCACCGCCTGCCAGATCTTCAGAAGCTGCTGCCGGGGCTGGACCCTCATGCGCGGTCACCTACCACTCGCGGGAATACCGTCGGTGCTGGTGCGACGACAGTTTACAAAGCAGACGCCGCGTGGTGATCCGCACGAATGAGGGAAGCGCGGATGGTAGCGAAACCGTTACAATCCGCGTTCCTCTGTGGATTCTCAGTACCAGATGGCGATCCGGGAGGCGCCGTCCTCCTCCGGTGGGCTGGGATGGCTGAGCGCGGTGCCGCTCGCGACCCGGTGGGCGGTCCAGGCCACCGCGGCGGCGTCCAGGATGTCGTCCGGGGGTGCCTGGCCCGCCGGCCCGAGCCGGTCGGGCAGCACGATCCCGTTGCGGGCCAGCAGCTCCCGGCGGCGGGCCTGCCCGCTCCAGGTCTTCTTCGCGTACGGGATCGGCTCGCCCGCCATGGTCCGGAAGGACAGCTCCGGGTGCGCTTCGAAGAGCAGCCCGGGGTGCCGTTCCCAGATGGCGTTCGCCTCGAGCAGCTTGGGCCGCAGAGCCCACGACTGCCGGCTCAGCCCGGCACCGGTCAGTTCCCGGCACAGCCGGTTCGCCGACGCGAAGTCGTGCTCCTGCCAGACCGCGCGGGGCGGCACCCGGAAGACGCTGTTGCGGCGCGGCCCGAGCTGGTCGGCGGCGAGCGTGTCGGCGGCCCGCCACCGGTCCGGGAGCATGCCGAGGGGGATGTCCACACCGATCACGGCGGCTCCGGAGCTGCCCGCGACGATCTCGTAGAGCGTGGCCGCGAGCACCGCACGGCCGAACGCGCCGTCCCGCAGCTCGACGCCGACCCAGCCGAGCGCGTACGCGTCGACCCCGATGACGTGGATGCTCATCGGTGGCTGGGCGGGGGAAGCAGCTTCTCGATCGTGGCCACCAGATCGTCGTCGTCCGGCCGGGTGGCCGGTGAGAACCGTGCCGCGACCGTGCCGTCCGGGGCCACCACGAACTTTTCGAAGTTCCACCGGATGTCCTCGCCGTCGCCGGCCAGCTCGGTGTAGAGCGGGTGCCGGCCGGGCCCGTTGACCTCGACCTTCTCGGTCATCGGGAAGGTGACGCCGTAGTTGACCCGGCAGAACTCGTCGATCTCCTCGGCGCTGCCGGGCTCCTGGCCGGCGAACTGGTCGCACGGCACGCCGAGCACGACAAGTCCCCGGTCGCGATAGGTGTCGTAGAGGGTCTGGAGCGCAGAGTACTGCGGGGTCATACCGCAGCGTGAGGCCACATTGACCACCAGGACGACCGAGCCGCGGTAACGGTCCAATTCGGTCGCGCCACCGGTGAGGGCGCCAATGCTGACGTCGAAGATGGTCATGATCTAAGACTACGCGTAGTGCCTGTCCGAGTGCACGCGGTCATCGTCAGCATCCCGTTGTTAAAGAGACCTTAAAGGTCCTCACCTTGCTTGACTGTTGTTAATCGATGTGACTACGGTCTCTGCATCCCTCTCTTTGGAAAGTTTCCTAACTGTTGAGGAGACATCCCCGTGCTTAAAACCGCCCGCCGGGCATTGCTCGCCGGCGTCGTCGTGGTCGCGGGCAGCCTGGCTGTCCCGGCCGTGTCGGCGTCCGCAGCCGCCGCCTGTGCCCCCGCTTGGACCTCGTCCGCCGTCTACAACAAGGGCAACGTCGCCTCGTTGAACGGTCACAACTACACCGCCAAGTGGTGGACTCAGAACGAGTCCCCGGCGACCAACAGCTCCCAGTGGGCCGTCTGGACCGACAGCGGGGTCTGCGAGGGTGGCACCACGCCGCCCACCACCCCGCCGACGACGCCGCCCACGACGCCGCCGACAACGCCCCCGACCACCCCGCCGACGACGCCGCCGACCACGAACCCGCCGACCGGCAGCAAGTGGGTCGTCGGTTACTTCGCCGAGTGGGGCGTCTACGGCCGCGGCTACCACGTGAAGAACATCGACACGTCCGGCTCCGCCGCCAAGCTCACCCACATCCTGTACGCGTTCGCCAACACCACCGGCGGCAAGTGCAGCATCGGTGACTCCTACGCGGACTACGAGAAGGCGTACACCGCCGCGGAGAGCGTCGACGGCGTCGCGGACACCTGGGACCAGCCGCTGCGTGGCTCGTTCAACCAGCTGCGCAAGCTCAAGGCCAAGTACCCGCACCTCAAGGTGATCTACTCGGTCGGCGGCTGGACCTGGTCCGGTGGCTTCAGTGACGCGGCCAAGAACCCCGCCGCGTTCGCCGAGAGCTGCTACAACCTGGTCGAGGACCCGCGCTGGGCCGACGTCTTCGACGGCATCGACATCGACTGGGAGTACCCGAACGCCTGTGGCCTGAGCTGTGACACGAGCGGCCCGGCCGCGTACGCCAACGTGCTCACCGCCCTGCGCACCAAGTTCGGTTCGAACAACCTGATCACCTCGGCGATCTCCGCCGACGGCAGCAACGGCGGCAAGCTGGACGTGGCCGACTACGCCGCGGGCATCGCGAAGCTCGACAAGGTCTTCCCGATGACCTACGACTACTTCGGTGCGTTCAACGCGCAGGGCCCGACCGCCCCGCACTCGCCGCTGACCTCGTACAACGGCATTCCGCAGGCCGGCTTCAACTCCGACGCCGCAGTACAGAAGCTGAAGAGCAAGGGCGTTCCGGCCAGCAAGATCCTGCTCGGCATCGGCTTCTACGGCCGGGGCTGGACCGGGGTCACCCAGGCCGCGCCGGGCGGCTCGGCGACGGGTGCCGCACCGGGCACCTACGAGGCGGGCATCGAGGACTACAAGGTCCTGAAGACCAAGTGCCCGCCGACCGGCACGGTCGCCGGCACGGCGTACGCCTTCTGCGGCGGCAACTGGTGGAGCTACGACACCCCGTCGACGATCGCCGGCAAGATGACGTACGCCAAGAACCAGGGTCTCGGCGGCGCGTTCTTCTGGGAGCTCTCCGGTGACACCGCCAACGGTGAGCTGATCACGGCCATCAAGGGCAACCTGTAGTCAGGTAGTGAGAACGAGGGGCACCGGGCGCAGGCCCGGTGCCCCTCTTCCGTAGGCTTTGCCCATGCGCCGTGAGTGGCATCAGCTCAGTCACCCGGGGGTGGGCAACCCGGCACTTCAGACGTCCCGCCCGTCGACCGATTCCGCCGAGGACGCTGCTCTCGGCCTCGACCACTGGCGTACGCTGCCGCGGGTCCAGATGCCACCGTGGCCCGACATGGCCGAGGTCGCCGAGGTCTGCAAGGTCCTCGACAACGTCCCGTCGATCGTCGCGCCGTACGAGGTGGACCAGCTGCGGGTCAAGCTCGCCGAGGTCTGCGAGGGGCGGGCGTTCCTGCTCCAGGGCGGCGACTGCGCCGAGACGTTCGCCGACAACACCGAGAGCCACCTGCTCGCCAACGCGCGCACGCTGCTGCAGATGGCGGTGGTGCTGACGTACGGCGCGTCGATGCCGGTGGTCAAGGTGGCCCGGGCCGCCGGGCAGTACACCAAGCCCCGGTCGTCCCCGACGGACTCGCTGGGCCTCCCGGCGTACCGGGGCGACCTGATCAACTCGCTGGACGCGAACGAGGCGGCCCGGATCGCCGACCCGCAGCGGATGATCCGGGCGTACGCGAACTCCGCCGCCGCCATGAACATGCTCCGCGCCTACCTGGCCGGTGGGCTCGCCGACCTGCACGGGCTGCACGACTGGAACAAGGACTTCGTCCGGGCCTCGCCGGCCGGCGAGCGCTACGAGGCGATCGCCCGCGAGATCGACCGCGCGCTCGACTTCATCCGGGCCTGCGGCATGACCGACGCCGAGGCGCTGCGCACGGTCAGCCTCTACTGCTCGCACGAGGCGCTGGCCCTGGAGTACGACCGGGCGCTCACCCGGGTCTCGGACGGCCGGGCCTACGGCCTGAGCGGCCACTTCCTCTGGATCGGCGAGCGGACCCGGCAGCTCGACCACGCGCACATCGACTTCATCAGCCGGATCGCCAACCCGATCGGCGTGAAGCTGGGCCCGGGCACCAGCCCGGAGACCGCGATCGAGCTGTGCGAGAAGCTCAACCCGGACAACATCCCCGGCCGGCTCACCCTGATCAGCCGGATGGGCAACGGCAAGGTCCGCGACGTGCTGCCGACGATCGTGGAGAAGGTCACCGCGACCGGCGCCAAGGTCGTCTGGCAGTGCGACCCGATGCACGGCAACACCCACGAGTCCTCGAACGGGTACAAGACGCGGCACTTCGACCGGGTCGTCGACGAGGTGCTCGGCTACTTCGAGGTGCACCGCGGCCTCGGCACCCACCCCGGCGGCATCCACATCGAGCTGACCGGCGAGGACGTCACCGAGTGCCTCGGCGGCGCGCAGGGCATCGAGGACCTCGACCTGCCCGGCCGCTACGAGACCGCCTGCGACCCGCGCCTGAACACCCAGCAGAGCCTGGAGCTGGCGTTCCTGGTGGCGGAGATGCTTCGTGGCTGACCTGCGCTCGGACACCGTCACCCGGCCCACCGCCGGGATGCGCGAGGCGATGGCGACCGCGGCCGTCGGCGACGACGTCTTCGGTGACGACCCGACCGTCAACGCGCTGGAGAACCACGTCGCGGCGCTCTTCGGGCACGAGGCGGCCCTGTTCGCCCCGTCAGGCACGATGGCCAACCAGATCGCCCTGCAACTCGTCGTCCCGCCCGGCGGCGAGCTGCTGGCCGGCGCCGACGCGCACGTGGTGACCTACGAACTCGGCGCCGCCGCGGTGCTCGGAGGCATCTCCACCCGCACCTGGGGTTCCGACGGCGCCCTGCTGGACGCCGAGCGGATCGCCGCGATGATCCGGCCGGCCGGCTACCCCTCGGTCCCGACGTCGGCGATCGCCGTGGAGCAGACCCACAACCTCGGCGGCGGCGGTGTGGTGCCGCTCTCGGTCCTGGCGGACCTGCGAGCCGTGGCCGACGCGCACGGGGTCGCCCTGCACTGCGACGGCGCCCGGATCTGGCACGCGCACGTCGCCGACGGCGTGCCGCTCGCCGAGTACGGTGCCCTCTTCGACACCCTCTCGGTCTGCCTCTCCAAGGGCCTGGGCGCGCCGGTCGGCTCCCTCGTCGTGGGCAGTCGCGAGCGGATCGCCCGGGCGCGGGCCCTGCGCAAGCGGATGGGCGGCGGGATGCGCCAGGTCGGCATCCTCGCGGCCGCCGGGCGGTACGCGCTGGACCACCACATCCAGCGGCTCGCCGAGGACCACGACCGGGCGTACCGGATCGCCGAGGCACTCGCCCCGTTCGGGGTGGTGGAGCCGGGCCGGGTGCGGACGAACCTCGTACCCCTGGATCTGTCGAAGTCGGCCCTGGACGCGCCGACGCTTGCCGCAGAGGCCGCCAAGCGGGGCGTGCTGATCGCCGCCATGCTGCCGCGGACCGCGCGGGTGGTCACCCACCTCGACCTGGACGACGCCGCGGTGGATCACGCGATCGAGGTGCTGAGCACGCTGCTCGGCTGATTCCGCGAAAGACGGCGGCCCGGCGGCCGATAAGAGCTTCGTGAGCTACCGCACACGGGCCCGCCGGGCCACCGCACTCGCCACCGCCGTGGTCGCCGGGCTCGCCGTGGTGGTCGTGCACCCCGGCACGGTCCTCGCCGCGGGCGGCGCCCCCGGATCCGCACGGACCCGGACCGCAGCCGACTACCTTCCCGTGGTCGCGCGCCTCGAGCCCGACTCCGGCCCGGTCACCGGCGGCACCGCCGTCACGGTGCGCGGCCGGAACCTCAGCGAGCTGAGCCGCGACGACCCCGAGGCGGTGATGTTCGGTGCCGTCCCGGCGACCCGATTCGTGATCGTGTCGGACGTCGAGCTGCTGGCGATCAGCCCGCCCGGCGCGAACGGTGCCGCTGCCGTCCGGGTGAAGAGCATCTACGGCGCCGGGACCGCGACCGTGGACTTCAGGTACCGGACCCCGCTGGGCGTCGAGTTCGACAGCGTCGAGGCCGGCGCCGCCGGGGGCACCTCGATCGTCGTCGCCGTCACCGGCGGCACCGCGGGCGCGACGGCCGCCGAGTTCCGGGCCATGAAGATCACCGCCAAGGTCGGCGGGACCACCGCGACCGTCGCCTGGGTGGACCCGGAGCACGTCCGGATCACCGTACCGGCGACAACCCGGGCCGCCGCCGTCCCGATCGTGCTCGCCCAGGACGGGCTGGCCGGCCCCGAGTCGACCGGCACGGTCAACTACCTCCCGTCGGTCACCCGGGTCGCACCGGCCAGGATCGAGACGGCCGGCGGCGCCACCGTGCAGATCACCGGTGCCGGTTTCCTCGGCGTGGACCCGGCGGACCCGTCCGCGGTCGCCTTCGGTGACACCCCGGCGGCCTCGTTCACGGTGGTGTCGGCGACCCAGATCAACGCCGTGGCACCGCCCGGTGCCGCCGGTTACGCCGCGGTCCGGGTCACGGCGGCCGGTGGGACAAGTCCGGCGTCCGACGTGGCCCGGGTCAGCTATCGGGGACCGCTCGGCCTGGACACCGCCGACGGCCGGCAATTCGTCCGGGCCGGCGGCGGCCAGCACGTCCTGGCGGTCACCGGCGGCACCCTGGGCGCCGACGCCAAGGCGTTCACCGCCGAGAGGATCTCGGTCCGGATGGGCACCCGGAAGCTGACCACCGCCTACGTCGACGCCACCCACCTGCGGGTGACCCTGCCCGCGATGACCACCGCGACCGCGGACCTGCAGCTGGTGCAGGACACCCTCGCCGGCCCGGTGGTCACGTTCCCGGTGGCGCCGGTGGTGACGGCGCTCTCGCCGGCCGTCGGCACCGTGGCCGGCGGGAAGACGGTGAAGGTCACCGTGGCCGGCACCGGTGAGCCCACCGGCTTCATGTTCGGCGCCAACCCGGCCACCTGCACCGCCCAGAAGCCGACGGTCCACATCTGCACCGTCCCGGCCACCACCGCGGCCGGCCCGGTGGCGGTGAGTTTCACCTCGGCCGCCGGGGAACCGAGCCGCTTCACCGCCGCCGCCACCTTCGCCTACACCGACCTCGACTGAGGGAGCCACCATGTCCGCCATGCTCCGCAGCTCGGCCGCCGTCGCGGCAGGCGTCTTCGTGATCGCCGGGGCCGGTGCGGCCGCCGGCGCCGTCCGGGCTGCCGCGCCGCCGCTGCCGGCTGTCTCCGGGATCACCCCGGCCAAGGTCAGTACCGCCGGTGGCACCACGGTCACCATCACCGGCCGCAACTTCACCGAGGTCACCGCGGTCACGTTCGGCGGCGCGGCGGCCACCTCGTACACCGTCACCTCGATCACCAGGATCACGGCGGTGGTGCCGGAAGGCAGCAGCGGCGCCGCGCCGGTGACCGTCACCGCTGCCGGTGGCGAGAGTCCCGCCGGCACCCGCAGTGTCGTCACCTACCGGACCCCGCTCGGCATCGACACGTCGGCGAACCCGGTGGCCAAGGCCAGTGGCGGCCCGGTGATCCTGACCGTCACCGGCGGCACGCTCGGCGCGACCGCCAAGGATTTCGGCAAGGAGGCCGTCTCGGTGCTGTTCAACAACCGGCGGATCTCGGCGCTCCACGTCGACGAGAACCGGCTGAAGATCACCGTGCCGGCCACCGCCGCGGACTCCGCGCAGGTCTCCGTGCTGCACGACACGGTCGCGGGCGAACCGGCCACCATCACGCTGGCCCCGGTCGTGACAAGCCTGTCGGTGAAGACCGCCACCGTGGCCGGCGGGGTACGGGCCACGATCCGGGCGGCCGGCGCGAACATCGCCGAGGCGTCCGATTTCCGGTTCGGGGACAACCCTGCCGAGTGCACCCGGCAGGGCAGCACCCTGAGCCCGTCCTTCGTCTGCGTCGTGCCGGCGTCCGACGAGGCCGGTCCGGTGGCGGTGACCTTCACGTCGGGCAGCGGCACCCCGAGCCGGTTCACCGCCGCCGCGACCTTCAGTTACACCGACAACTAGCGCCGGCTGCTACGCCGCCGGGGTGTCGCGCAGGGACTTGAGCAGGGCGATGTCGGCGGCGTGGCCCTCGTGCTCCACGGTCGGGGTCTCCACGATGACGGGGACGCCGGCGGTGGCCGGGTGGCTGAAGAGCTCGGCGAACGGTGCCGCGCCGATGGTGCCCTTGCCGATCGTCTCGTGCCGGTCCCGGGTGGAGCCGCAGGCGTCCTTCGAGTCGTTCGCGTGGATCAGTTGCAGCCGGCCCGGGCCGGTCGCGGCGACCAGGGCGTCGAGCGTCTCCGTCATGCCGCCCGGGGTGGCCAGGTCGTGCCCGGCCGCCCACGCGTGGCAGGTGTCGAAGCAGACACCCAGCCACGGGTGCTGCTCGACCGCCGCCAGGTAGGCCTCCAGGTCCTGCACCTTCGATGCCAGGCTGCGCCCGCCGCCGGCGCTCGGCTCGACGAGCAGCCTCGGCAGCCCCTCGGCCGCCGCCCGGTCGAGCAGCGGCAGCAGCGACTCGTGCAGCTGGTGCATGGCCTTCTCGGTGTGCGCCTCGTCGACCGAGCTGCCGGCGTGGTAGACCACGGCCGTCGCGCCGATCGCCTTGCCGCGCAGCAGCGCGTGTTCCAGCGTCGCCACCGAGCGTTCCACGGTCAGCGTGGTGGGCGAGCCCAGGTTCACCAGCAGGGAGGCATGGATGTACGCCGGGACGCCGCGTTCGCCGCACCCGTCACGGAACAGCGTGTCCTGTTTCGGGTCGCCGGGCGGCAGGGCCCAGCCCCGCGAGTTGGAGACGTAGACCTGCAACGTCTCCGAACCCGCGGCGTCGACGTAGGGCAGAGCCGCTTTCGCGAGCCCGCCCGACGTCTTGGTGTGCGAACCGATCCGTCGATCTAGAAGAAGCACTGGAGCTGCACCAGACTCTGCGGCTGGACCTGGGTGTTGCCACCGGGGTTCTGGCCGCGGACCGTACCGTTGGGGTCGAGGTTGATCTGCACCTGGAGACCCAGCTGCTGGAGGGTCGCCTGGGCCTGCTGGCAGGGCTGGCCGGTCAGGTCCGGCACGGTGACCAGCGGCGGGCCCTTGCTGACGTCGAGGGTGACCTCGGCGCCCTTCTCCACGCCGGTGCCCGGTTTCGGCGACTGGCCGATGACCGTGTCGGCCGGCTGGTCGCTCTCCTTGTAACGCTCGGCGCCGGTCAGGCCCTCCTGCGCCAGGATGGTGCTCGCCTCGTTGATGTTCTTGCCGGTCAGGTCGGGGATGGTGATCGGGGCCTGGCCACGGCTCAGCACCAGGGTGACGGTGTCGCCCGGTTTCACCTGCTCACCGGCCTTGGGGGCGGTGGAGAGCACGACGCCCTCGGGCGCGGTGTCGCTGTACTGCGCCCGGCCTTCCTTGACCTTGACGCCGAGGCTCTCCAGCTCGCCCTTGGCGGCGGCCAGCTCGACGCCGACCAGGTCGGGCACCGGGTACACCTCGGGGCCGAGGGAGAGGCTCAGGGTGATCGTCTCACCCTTGATCATCTTCTCCTGGGCGGCCGGGCTCTGCGCGACGACCGAGTCCTTCGGGACGCGGTCGTCGTACTTGCCGTCGCCGATGACGGTCTTGAAGCCCTTGGACTCGGCGTGCGCGATCGCGTCGGCCTGCGGCATGTTGAGCAGGGTGGGCGCCTCGTCGTAGCGACCGGCGGTGACCCACCAGGTGCTGCCGATGATGACCAGGGCCATCACCGCGATGAGCGCGCCCAGCACGACGCGGCGGCGGTCGGCGAAGAAGCCGCCGGAAGGCTCGGCGGAGCGGCGGTGCGGCGCGGTGCGCGCACCTGCCTGCTCCGGCAGGCGGGCCCAGGCGGGGCGGTGCGAGGCCTGATGGTACGACCCGGCGGGCACCGGCGGCACCACGGCTGTCGCGTCGGCGGGCCGGGCCGGCACGGCCGGGACGATCGTGGTGGCGTCCGACATGCCGGGGCGGGGCGGCACCTGACGCAGCAGCGCGGTCTCCACGTTCGCCGCGCCGAGACCGTCACGGACCGCCTGCACCTCGTTCAGCAGGGCGCCGGCGTCGGTGGGCCGGGCGCCCGGATCGCGCCGGGTGGCCCGGGCGACGAGCTTGTCGAGAGCGACCGGCAGGCCCGGCGTGACGGTGGACGGGGCGGGCACGTCGTTGTCCACGTGCTGCCAGGCCACCTCGACCGGCTCGGCACCGTCGAACGGCACCCGGCCGGTGAGCATCTCGAAGAGCACGATGCCGGCCGAGTAGACGTCGGTGCGGGCGTCGGCCTGACCGGTCTGCACGAGCTCCGGTGCGACGTACGCCACGGTGGCCATCAGCTGGCCCGAATCGTCCACCGTGCTTGCCTCGATGGCCCGGGCCAGACCGAAGTCGGCGACCTTGACCACGGCGTCGACCAGGTCGGCGGTGCCGCCGCTGGGTGCCTCGGCGACGAGCACGTTCTCCGGCTTGACGTCACGGTGCACCAGGCCGGCGCGGTGGGCGGCGGCGATCGCGGCGAGCATCTGCTCGAGGATCGCGAGCGCCTCGACCGGGGTCAGCTTGACGCGCTGGCTGAGCAGGTCGCGCAGGGTGCGCCCCTGCACGAACTCCATCACCAGGTAGGGGAGACCCTGATGGCGGCCCTGGTCGTAGACCGCGACGACATTGGGGTGGGAGAGGCGGGCGATCGTCTTGGCCTCGTCGGTGAACCTGTCGACGAAGTGGACGTTCGTGGCCTGCGACGGGTGGATGATCTTCAAGGCGACGTCGCGCCCGAGACGTTCGTCGGTGGCCCGGTAGACGGTCGCCATGCCACCGCGGGCGACGCGACCGGTAATCCGGTAGCGCCCGTCAATCGTTGTGCCGATCAACGTATCGGCGACTGTGGTGTCCATCGGCGTGAAGTGTATGTGTCTTTCCCGTGAGGGTGGACCAGGATGTCACAGCTGAGTCCAAACGGGTACCTGAACTCGCCATGACCTGCCACAACTTGCTCCCGCTCGTCCGCCGCCAGCAGCCAAGACATGATTTGTCCGGCTAACTCCGGTGTGCGCGGCGGTGACGGTGGCCGGTGCTGTCGCCGCTCGCGCTGCCCTGCGGCGCCGGTGAGGCCGAGCCGGACGGCTGCGGCCGGCCGGTGTCACCCGGGGTCCCGGACGGCTGGCCGGCCGAGGGGGAGACCGAGATCGCCGGCGCCGGTGCGGGTCCGGTCGGCGTCGGCACCGGCGGGGTACGGCAGTCGCACGGCGTCGGGTTCGCCTGCCGGGTCTTCTCCGGTGCCACCGTCCGCGGCCGGGGCCGGCGCTCGGTGGCCGGTACCGGCGGTTCGCCGGAGGCGGCTCTCACCGGCGGAACGGTGGACGTCCGGGTGCCGGGTGCCGCGGTGCCGGCGCTGGGACCGGCCGGGCCGGTGGGGTCGGCCGGGCGGGTCCGGGACCGGGTGGGCTTCGGCGGGACCGTACCCATGCCCGCCTCGCCACCAGCGGTGCCATCCACCGGGATCGGGCGCTCGACCGCCGCTTGCGGCGGCGCCTGGGGGACCACGCCGCGCGGCACGCTGAAGATGGTGGTGGCGACGAGGTACGACCCACCGGCACCGGACAGGGCGAGCACACAGAACGCCGTAACCGCGACAAATCGCCTAGGGGGCCGGGCGTCGGTCCGGGGCGCCGCCGCGGGCAGGTCGACGAGCGAGCCCGGGAAGGTGTGCAGACCCGTCGAGGTGACGTCCCGGTCGCCGGTCGCCGCGCCGCCCGTCTGCCGGGGATCACCGCTCCCCGGCGGCGTGCCGGGCCGCCGGCCCAGGTCGTAGCCGACCGAACGCCACGCTCCCGCCACCTCGCCGCGAATCCTGTGCCACAGGCTCATCAACAGTTCTCCGATCTGGTCTGGCACGCTGTACGAGTGAGCGAACCCGTAACCGCCGGCCCGGCCGGATGGATCACCCTGCCGGACCTGGCCGAGAAGCTCGGCCTGTCGATCAGCAAGGTGCACCAGATGATCCGAGAAGGAGCCCTGCTCGCCGTCCGGCGGGACGGCGTCCGGCTGGTGCCGGCCGAGCTGGTGGCGAACGCCACTGTTCTCAAGCACCTGCCCGGCGTCCTGAACTTGCTGCACGACGCCGGGTACAACGACGAAGAGGCCCTTCGGTGGCTCTACGAGCCCGATGCGGAACTCGGGGGCAGCGCGGCACTGGCCCTCGGCGGCGATCTGGCGCGCGAGGTCAAGCGCCGCGCGCAGGCGGTCGGCTTCTAGCGGCCGCCGCCCGGCGGTCAGACGGAACGGCGGGTGGCGGCCTCGGCCAGGGCGTACAGCACGCTGCGGGCCTCGTCCTCGATCGGGGCCTGCTTCAGCGCGTCCAGCGCCTCGCCGGTGAGCGTGTCGATCCGGCTCTCGGTCGCGGCGAGCGCGCCCGAACCTCGGATGATCTCGCGCAGCCGCCGAACCCCGGCGTCGTCCAGGCCCGGGTCGCCGAGGCCGGCGTCCAGCTCGGCCCGGCTGCCCTCCGCCAGCGCGGCGAACGCGGCCGCCACCAGATAGGTCCGCTTGCCCTCGCGCAGGTCGTCACCGGCCGGTTTGCCGGTGACCTCCGGGTCGCCGAAGACGCCGAGCACGTCGTCACGCAGCTGGAAGGCCTCACCGAGCGGCAGGCCGAAGGCGGTGTACGCCGCGTGGACCTCGGGACCGCCGCCGGCCAGAGCCGCGCCGAACAGCAGCGGGCGTTCGACGGTGTACTTCGCGGACTTGAACCGGGCCACCTTGCCGGCCCGCTCCAGCGAGGTGTCGCCGGTGGCCTGGGTGAGCACGTCCAGGTACTGCCCGACGGTCACCTCGGTGCGCATCCGGTCGAAGACGGCGCGGGCCCGGGCCAGGTCGGTCAGTGGCAGCCCCGACCCGTGCAGCAGCTCGTCCGACCAGACCAGGGCCAGATCGCCGAGGAGCACCGCCGCCGAGTCACCGAACCCGGCCGCGCCGGCCCGCCAGCCGGACCGGACGTGCAGCGCCTCGAACCGCCGGTGCACCGACGGCTCGCCGCGCCGGGTGTCCGAGCGGTCCATCAGATCGTCGTGGATCAGCGCGCTCGCCTGCACCAGCTCCAGCGCGCTCACCGCCGCGACCACCTCGTCCGAGTCGACGCCGCCGGCACCGCGGAACCCCCAGTACGCGAAGGCGGGGCGCAGCCGCTTGCCGCCGCCGAGCACGAAGGCGGACACCGTCCCGGCCACCTCGTCGAGCGCCGGGTCGATCTCCAGCAGCCGGGCCCGCTGTGTGGCGAGGAAACCGGCGAGGGCCTTGTCGACCCGTTGACGCAGGCCGGCGGGGTCCAGTGGTGAAGTCGTCACGACCACGACGCTATCGCCTCCGCGGAGCGGTGGCGCGGGCACGTCCGGCGGGAGCCGGCGGCCGGTAGAGTACGGATGTGTCTCTCGGACTTCCTTCCCGGCTGCCCGGAACGCCGTCGGTCGGCGCGCTGATCCGCGAGGCGGCGCCGACGTTCTCGTTCGAGTTCTTCCCGCCCAAGACACCCGAGGGCGAGCGGCTGCTCTGGCAGGCGATCCGGGAGCTGGAGTCGTTGCGGCCCAGCTTCGTCTCCATCACCTACGGCGCCGGCGGCACCACCCGGGACACCACGGTGGCCGTCACCGAGCGGGTCGCCACCGAGACGACGCTGCTGCCGATGGCCCACCTCACCGCGGTCAACCACTCCGTCGCCGAGTTGCGCAACGTGATCGGCCGGCTGGCCGGCGCGGGCATCCGCAACGTGCTCGCGGTCCGCGGCGACCCGCCCGGCGACCCGATGGGCGAGTGGGTGCGGCACCCCGACGGCGTGCTCTACGCCGAGGACCTGGTCCGGTTGATCCGCGAGGCCGGCGACTTCAACGTCGGCGTGGCCGCCTTCCCGTTCAAGCACCCCCGTTCCGCCGACGTCGAGGCCGACACCCGCAACTTCGTCCGCAAGTGCCGGGCCGGTGCCGACTTCGCGATCACCCAGATGTTCTTCGAGGCCGACGACTACCTGCGCCTGCGCGACCGGGTCGCGGCGGCCGGCTGCGACACACCGATCGTGCCCGGTCTCATGCCGGTGACCCGGATGGCGACGATCGAGAAGTCCCAGCAGCTGTCCGGCGCGCCGTTCCCGCCGGCGCTGCTGCGCCGCTTCGAGCGGATCGCCGGTGACGAGGCCGCGGTGCGCGAGCTGGGCATCGAGACGTGCGTCGAGATGTGCGCCCGGCTGCTCGACGAAGGTGTGCCCGGCATCCACTTCATCACCCTCAACCGGTCCACGGCCACCCGGGAGGTGTGGCAGCGGCTGGCGCCCACCGAGGTCGCGGCTGCCGCCTGAGGTGACCTGGGACGAGTACGTCACCGCCTGGTCCAAGCTGCACGGCGGCTTCGACCCGCGGCAGGCCGCCCCCGTGGTCCGTGGGTGGGTGCGTGGCGCGTACCGCATCGGCTCCTTCCTGGGCCGTAAGGGCGTCACCCCGTTCACGGTGACCGCCGCCGGGGTGCTCCTCTGCCTGGCCGTGCCGCTCGCGGCGCTGGCCGGTCGGCCCGGTCTGGCGCTGGGCGCGCTGCTGGTGCTGCTCGCGGCCGTCGCCGACGCGCTCGACGGCGCGGTGGCGGTGGTGACCGGGCGGATCAGCCGGGCCGGCTACATCTACGACTCGGTGGCCGACCGGGTGGGCGAGCTGGGCTGGCTGACCGCCTTCTGGGTGGGCGGGGCACCGGGCTGGCTGGTGGTCACCGCGGGCGCGGCGAGCTGGCTTCATGAATATGTACGGGCCCGGGCCGCCGCCGGTGGCATGCCCGAGATCGGGGCGGTGACCGTGGGGGAGCGGCCGACCCGGGTGTCGATCGCCTTCACCGCCCTCATCGCCGGGGCGCTGCTGCCCTGGCCGGTGTTCACGGTCGCCGCCGCCGCGTGGCTCGTGATGCAGGCCATCGGTTTCGGGCAATTGATTTTCGTGGTCCGCCGCGCCCTTCGCTGACTGTTTTAATCGGTTGTCGCCCGTCGATGCCGGACATTATTTTTCTCCTCAGCTGCTCGTCGTTTTACCTGCTGGGGGTGACTTTTCATGAGTGTGGTGCTGGTGCTGAACGCGGATTACGGACCGCTGCACCGGGTCAGCCTCCGGCATGCGATCCGGATGCTGTTCCGCCAAGTGGCGGTGGTGCACGAGGCGCAGCCGGACGACCGCATAGGTGTCTACCCGGTGCCCACCGTGGTCCGGCTCGTCAGCTACGTCGTCACGCGGTGGCGCCGCGGCCGGGGCCCGGCCTGGTCCCGGGCCGGCGTGCTCGCGCGGGACGGCCGGACGTGTGCCTACTGCGCCCGCGCGGCGTCCACGATCGATCACGTGCTGCCGCGCTCCCGCGGCGGCCGCAACGAGTGGGCCAACACGGTCGCGGCCTGTGGGAGGTGCAACAACCGCAAGGGGAACCGGACGCCCGCCGAAGCGCGGATGCCGCTGCTGGTGACGCCACTGGCGCCGACCTGGGCGTCGTTCTCCTGATCGACTCGGCCGGCGGGTGACACGGGGACCCGCCGGCCGTCCTACAGTGGGGTCATGCCCGGTCGGAACCCGCGTCATGCCCGGTGTCATGCCCGGTGTCATGCCTGGTGTCATGCCTGGTGTCATGCCTGGTGTCATGCCCGGTAGAGACGTCAGCGGCCTGCTCAACGCGGCCGGGCACGCCCTCGCCAACCGGCTCGCCGGAGCGCTGGCCGAGGTCGGGCTGACGCCGCGTACGCAGTGCGTGCTGGTGCATGCCCTCGACCGGGAACACACCCAGATCCAGCTCGCGGCCCTGGCGTTCCTGGACAAAACCACGATGGTCGCCACCGTCGACGAACTCGAGCGGCGCGGCCTCGCCACCCGGCAGCCACCGACCGCCGGGCCCGGATCATCGCGGTGACCGAAAGGGTCGTCAGGCCGCGGCGGCGGGGCAGATGATCGTGGACCGGGTGCACGAGGAGGCCCTCGCCGGCTTCGACGAGACTCGGCTGGAGGCGTTCGTCGAAGTGCTCACGGCGCTGGCCAACCCCGGTGCTGCGGCGGGACCCGGCCCGGTCCGGCGCCCGCGAGGACGCTGACGGCGTGCCCGTTGGCGGCGTGCCCGTTGGCGGCGTGCCCGTTGGCGGCGTGCCCGTTGGCGGCGTGCCCGTTGGCGGCGTGCCCGTTGGCGGCGTGCCCGTTGACGGCGTGCCCGTTGACGGCGTGCCCGTTGACGGCGCGCGCCGACGGGGGTGCCGACCGACTCTGCCGGGTGCCGCGCCGGGGTGTCCCTATGGCCTTGTCAAGCAGGCAGCGCGAGCTTTCCGCCGGTTTGCACTAGTGGTCGCGACGTGACGGGTGCGGAACGTGGCGCTCGGGATGTCGATGCGGCTGCGGGCGAGGCAGAGGAGTGCGGCGTGGTGGTTGCTTGCCACCCGGTTCGGTCGCGGTCCCTGGACAAGTAGTCGCGGCCGGCCCGCGTTGGGTCCGCGCGGCGGTGTTGATCTGCTAGCGGTGCGAGATCGCGGTTTTGACCCCTTGATCACAGCGATTTCGTAGCGCTAGCAGATCAACATCTCGCCAGGGACGACATGCGGCGCCACCGCGGCCGGAACCGGGGGCGCGTGTTGATGCGCGGGCGGCATCGGCTGGACGGCGATCGGGGTACGGCGCCCGGGTGTCGGCGGTGGGGCCTGGGCGATGTTGGCTGTGGGTGGCGGCGGCGCGGTGCTGGTCGCGGGTGTCAGCTGCTGGGGGCGGGCGCGACGCGGGACCGGCCCTGCCTGGCTGAGACGGAGACCGGCCCTGGCCGGCTGAGACGGAGACCGAGTGGCAGGGCACGCCGTTGTGCCCTGCCACCGGCAGTTCGGTCAGAGCCTGCTCAGTGCCGGGTCAGTGCCTTGCGGTAGTCGCTGTTCAGGCGCCCGATCAGGCTGAGCGGGATGCCCTTGGGGCAGACCTCCGCGCACTCGCCCATGTTGGTGCAGCCACCGAAACCGGCGTCGTCCTGTGCCTGCAGCATGTCGACCACCCGGGTGTCGCGCTCGGGCTGGCCCTGCGGGAGCAGGCCGAGGTGGGTGATCTTCGCGGCGGTGTACAGCATCGACGAGCCGTTCGGGCAGGCCGCGACGCAGGCGCCGCAGGCGATGCAGGTGGCCGCCTCGAAGGCCGCGTCGGCGTCCCGCTTGGGAACCGGCGTGGCGTGCGCGTCGGGCGCGGTGCCGGTCGGGGCGCTGATGTAGCCACCGGCCTGAATGATCTTGTCGAAGGCGCTCCGGTCGACGACCAGGTCCTTGATCACCGGGAAGGCGGCGGCGCGCCACGGCTCGACGTCGATCGTGTCGCCGTCGTTGAACTTGCGCATGTGCAGCTGGCAGACGGTGGTGGCCTTCTCCGGGCCGTGCGCCACGCCGTTGACGACCATGCTGCACATGCCGCAGATGCCCTCACGGCAGTCGTGGTCGAACGCGATCGGGTCCTCGCCGGAGAGGATCAGCGTCTCGTTGAGGACGTCGATCATTTCGAGGAACGAGGCGTCCGGGGAGATGTCCTTGACGTCGTACGTGACCATCCGGCCCTTGTCCTGCGGACCGGACTGACGCCACACCCGTACCTTGATGTTCATTACTTGTAACTCCGCGTGCTCGGGTGGACGTACTCGAAGTTGAGGTCTTCCTTGTGCAGGACCGGCTTGCCGTCGGCGCCGAAGTACTCCCACGCCGCGGCGTAGCTGAACTCGTCGTCGTGGCGCAGCGCCTCACCGTCCGGGGTCTGGCTCTCGGCCCGGAAGTGACCGCCGCAGGACTCCCGGCGGTGCAGCGCGTCGATGCACATCAGCTCACCGAGCTCGATGAAGTCGGCGACCCGGCCGGCCTTCTCCAGGTTCTGGTTGAGCTCCTCGCCCTTGCCGGGCACCTTCACCCGGGCCCAGAACTCCTCCTTGAGCGCCCGGATCAGGCCGATCGCCTTGGTCAGGCCCTCCTCAGTGCGCTCCATGCCGCAGTACTCCCACATGATGTGGCCGAGTTCGCGGTGGAAGGAGTCGACGGTCCGGTCGCCGTCGTTGGAGAGGAACTTCTGGATCTGGTCCTCGACCTGCCGGCGAGCCTCGACGACCGCGGGCTCGGTCTCGGTGACCGCCGGGAACGGTCCGGAGGCGAGGTAGTTGTTGATCGTGTTGGGGAGCACGAAGTAGCCGTCCGCGAGGCCCTGCATCAGCGCGGACGCGCCGAGGCGGTTCGCGCCGTGGTCGGAGAAGTTCGCCTCACCGATCACGAACAGGCCGGGGATGGTGGACTGGAGGTCGTAGTCGACCCAGAGGCCACCCATCGTGTAGTGCACGGCGGGGTAGATGCGCATCGGCGTCTCGTACGGGTCCTCGCCCGTGATCCGCTCGTACATCTCGAAGAGGTTGCCGTATTTCGCCTCGACCGCCTTGCGCCCCAGCCGCTGGATCGCGTCGGCGAAGTCCAGGTAGACGCCGAGGCCACCGGGGCCGACACCGCGGCCCTGGTCGCAGACGTTCTTGGCGGCCCGCGACGCGATGTCCCGGGGCACCAGGTTGCCGAACGACGGGTAGATGCGCTCCAGGTAGTAGTCGCGCTCGTCCTCGGGGATGTCGGCGGCCTTGCGGGTGTCCTTCTGCGCCTTCGGCACCCAGACCCGGCCGTCGTTGCGCAGCGACTCCGACATCAGGGTCAGCTTCGACTGGTGCGAGCCGGACTCCGGGATGCAGGTCGGGTGGATCTGCGTGTAGCAGGGGTTCGCGAAGAGCGCGCCCTTGCGATGCGCCCGCCACGCCGCCGTGACGTTGCAGCCCTTGGCGTTCGTCGACAGGAAGAACACGTTGCCGTAGCCGCCGGAGGCGAGCACCACGGCGTCGGCGAACTCGGTGGTGATCTCGCCGGTGACCATGTCGCGGACGACGATGCCGCGGGCCTTGCCGTCGACGATGATCACATCGAGCATCTCGTGCCGGGCGTTCATCTCGACGTTGCCGAGGCCGATCTGCCGCTCCAGGGCCTGGTACGCGCCGAGCAGCAGCTGCTGGCCCGTCTGGCCGCGGGCGTAGAACGTCCGGGACACCTGGGTGCCGCCGAACGAGCGGTTGTCGAGCAGGCCGCCGTACTCCCGGGCGAACGGGACGCCCTGCGCCACGGCCTGGTCGATGATGTTCACCGACTCCTGGGCCAGGCGGTAGACGTTCGACTCGCGGGCGCGGAAGTCGCCGCCCTTGACCGTGTCGTAGAACAGCCGGTAGACGGAGTCGCCGTCGTTGCGGTAGTTCTTCGCGGCGTTGATGCCACCCTGCGCGGCGATCGAGTGCGCGCGGCGCGGGCTGTCCTGGTAGCAGTACGTCTTGACGCGGTAACCCTGTTCGGCAAGCGTCGCCGCCGCGGAGCCGCCGGCCAGGCCGGTGCCCACCACGATCACGGTCAGCTTCCGGCGGTTCGCCGGGTTGACCAGCTTGGCGGCGAACTTGCGCCGCTCCCAGCGGGTCTCGATCGGTCCGTCCGGCGCCGCCTTGTCGACGATCGGCTCGCCCTCGGCCCAGAAATCAGTCATGTTCACTTCACCCATCCGAACGTCACCGCGAGCGGCACCGAGAGGTACATCGCGACCAGCACCACGGCGAGGACGAGCGAGGTGACCTGCGCCCGGAACTCGTTCTGCTTGCTCTGCTGGCCCAGGGTGCGTACCGCACTCCAGATGCCGTGCCGCAGGTGCAGGCCGACCGCGATCACCGAGACGACGTAGAAGAGCGTCACGTACCAGCGGTCCGGCGCGAAGTCCGCGATCACGTTGGCGTGCGGGCGCGTCGAGTCGCCCACCGGGTTCAGGTGACCGGTGGTCAGGTCGAGGATGTGGTAGATGATGAAGAGCAGGACGATCACGCCGCCCCAGCGCATCGTGCGGGCGGCGTAACTGCCCTGGACCTTGGGCCGGTGCGCGTACTTGACCGGCCGGGCCTTCTTCGCCCGGATGGTCAGCTGCGTCGCGGCGTAGATGTGCGCGACGATCGCCACCAGCAGGCCGATCCGCATGATCCAGAGGAACCAGACGTCCGGCAGCAGGGGCGTGCCGAGGGTCCGCAGCCAGTGCGCGTAGTGGTCGAAGTCCTCGTTGCCGACGAAGATCTTCATGTTGCCGGCCGCGTGCGCGAAGAGGAACAGGACCAGGGCGATACCACTGACCGCCATGATCAATTTAAGGGTGACCGACGAGGGTCGCACCGACTTGCGCGGCTTGGGGCGTGCCGTCGCACCCGCCGCGTTGGTCGTCTTCGGAATTGGAGTGTCTACCGCCACAACCTGGACGGTAGAAAGTCCCGAGTCATTCGTCTAATGCATGATGGGCCGACTGGTCATAGCGGTAGGCTATTAACGTGCAGCTGCAACAACTCAGGTACTTCGTGGCAGTGGCAGAGACCAGGCATTTCACGCATGCCGCCGATATTCTGGGCGTGTCGCAGCCTACGTTGAGTAAGCAGATTCACACCCTGGAGTCGTCGCTCGGCGCGCCACTGTTCGAGCGGATCCGGGGCGCGATCGCCCTCACCGTGGCCGGCGAGACCCTGCTGCCGCTGGCGCAACGCATGATCGCCGACGCCGACGCGGCCCTCGACGCGGTTCGCGACATCGTCGGCCTGCGCCGCGGTGAGGTGCGCCTGGGCGCCACCCCGAGCCTCTGCTCCTCGCTGGTGCCGGGGGTGCTCCGGTCCTACCGGGGTGAGCACCCGGACATCGAGCTGCACGTGAGCGAGGGCAGCTCGCAGGACCTGATCGCCAACCTGCTCGCGCACGCGCTGGACCTGGCCCTGATAGTGCAGCCGGAACACCCGCTGGACCCGGCGCTGGAGACCACCGACCTGCTGCGGGAGAGTCTGGTGGTCGCCTCGATGGCCAGTGAGCCGCCGCCCACCGTGGCCCGCCAGCTGGACCTCGTCGAGTTGCGGCACACCCCGATGGTGATGTTCCGCAAGGGTTACGACATCCGCGACGTGACGCTGCACGCCTGCGAACGGGCCGGGTTCACCCCGAAGCTCGCGGTCGAGGGCGGCGAGATGGACGCGGTGCTGGCCTTCGTCGAGGCCGGCCTCGGTGTGGCGCTGGTGCCGAGCATGGTGCTGGCCAACCGGCCGCTGCTGCGCGCGACGCCGCTGGCTCCCCCCGGCATGCGCCGGACGATCGCGCTGGCGCAGCGCCGGGGCGCGGTGCTGCCCCACGCGGCAGCCGCGCTGCGGGATGTGTTGCTCGGGCACATCGCGTCGGGCCGGCTTCCCTCAGGTGTACGGGCAATGCCCGGCACCGTCCACATCGGGTAGTCAGGTCGCCACCATCCGTTTAGCATCCGGGGTGTGTGGCATGGCGAGATCCGGCATCCCCGGCTGGTCGAGGTCTACGACGCCGAATGTCCCTGGGGCTGGGACGACGACTTCTTCATGGCCGTCCTCGCCGAGCACACCGCGCCGCGCGTGCTCGACCTCGGCTGCGGCACCGGCCGGCTCGCGATCGCGATGGCCGCGGCCGGTCATGCCGTCACCGGCGTCGGGCCGGCCGGCCCGGCCCTGGAGGCCGCCCGCCGCAAACCTGGAGCGGACCTGGTCGAGTGGGTCGAGGGCGCGGCCGGGTCGGTGCCGGCCGGCGCGTTCGACGCCGCGTTCCTGACCGGGCACGTCGCGCAGTTCTCCGTCGGAGATCAGGAATGGGCGGAACTGCTGCGTGCGGTGCGGCGGGCGCTCGTTGCCGAGGGGCGATTGATCTTCGACAGCCGGGATCCGGCGGCCGGGATCTGGGAGCGGTGGAATCCGGTGGAATCCCGGCGGGACATCGTGCTCGGCGACGGCACGGTGGTCGAGGCGTGGGTCGAGGTGACCGCGGTGTCCGGCGGTGTCGTCGAGCTGACCGAGCACTGTCTCCTCCCCGGTGGCGAGACCCTGACCGGGCCTGCCAGGCTGCGGTTCCGCACCGAGGCGGAGCTGCGGCAGTCGCTGGACGCGGCGGGTTTCCGGGTGGACCGCGTCTACGGCGGGTGGGGCCGGGAGCCGGTCGGGTCGAGCGGCGACGGCGAGCTGATCGTCATCGCTGTCGCGGACTCATGATCAGCGATTGCGATCCACGCCCGTCAATCCGACGGCTTTTCAAGATCGTATCCAGAATGTGCCGAGATCCGACCGCGGGCGTGGCGGAACGTGAATCCCGGACTAGTATCCGCCAGGCACCGACCATCACGACGGTTATCGATCTTCGCGGTTATTGATCTTGGCGACGGGTAAGGTGGCATGTCCGACAACGAGTGGCCAAGGGAGCTCCCGGCCGGCCATGGTGAGTGGAGCGACCCTCCACATCGTCCACGACGCGCGTTCCTCGCGGCAGTCCTGGTGCTGGCCGTGCTGGCCGCCGCCGGTGGGCTCACCTGGCAGCTGATGAGCAACGGCTCCCAGCCGCCGGACGCGCAGCCCAGCCTCGCCCCGGTGCCCTCGGCGGCCGCCCCGAGCGTCGCGCCCTGCCCCGACCCGGAGCTGAGCGTCGTCGCCGCGCCGGAGATCGAGCCGCTGGTCCGCGAGGCGGCCGCCACGCTCAACCCGACCGGGCAGCGCTGCGCGCCGATCGCGGTGCGCGCCGAGGAGCCCGGGGTCACCGCGCTCGCCGTGGGCCAGCAGCGGCCCGGCGTCTGGATCCCGTCCAGCAGCGCCTGGCTGACCGTCGCGAAGGACGCCGGCGCCGGATACGCGACCTCCGGCAAGCCGATCGCCTACTCACCGGTGCTGGTCGCCGCGCCGGAGGGGATCGCCAGCCTCTACGCGAAGGACGACCGGACCTCGTGGACCGGGCTGATCCAGGGCGCGACCGAGAGCAAGTTCCCGACCATCAGCATGCCCGACCCGCTGCGCACCACCGCCGGTCTGCTCAGTGTGCACGGGGTGCACGCGGCCACGGCCCGGACCACTGAGGACACCGGGATCGCCCAGCTGCGTGCGCTGACCCTGCGCAGCCGGCTCGAGGAGGCCACCGCCGACCCGGTCGAGCTGCTCACCCGGATGACGAAACAGACCGACGCGACCACCGCCGTCTACGACATCGGCATCTTCCCGGTGCTGGAGCAGCAGCTCACGGCGTACCAGGAGGCCGATCATCCGGTGCGGCTCGCCGGCTTCCCGCCGGCGGACGGCCGGGTCGAGGCCGACTACCCGTTCGCGATCGGCAAGGGCGCCGACAAGGACCTCGCCGCCGAGCTGCGCGAGGCGATCAGCGAGGAGGCTGTGGTCGCGGCCGGCTTCCGCGCCGAACCGACCGCCGGCGTGCTCCGGATGCCGCAGTCGGCGCGCAAGCTGCTGGCCCCGGTCCAGCAGTGGGCGCAATACCGGGACCTGGCCTTCCAGGTCCTGCTGCTGATCGACTCGTCCGGCTCGATGAACGAGGCGATCACCGACCGGTCCGGCCGGGCGAGCACCAAGGCGTCGTTGCTGCGCGAGTCCGGGGTGAGCGCCGCCGAGCTGTTCGGCGACGACACCACCATCGGGATGTGGTATTTCGGGACCGCCGCGGCCGACGGGCCGGCGCACACCGAGGTGGTGCCCTACGGGGCGATAAACGGCAACGTCGACGGGCGGACCCGGCGCGAGGCGCTGCGCGCGCAGATCGGTGCCTACAAGCCGGAGCGCAGCGCCGGGACCCCGCTCTACCAGGCGGTGCTCGACGGTGTGGAGACGATGCGCGCCGAGGTCAAACCGGGCACGGCGACGGTCGTGGTGGTGCTCACCGACGGCGCCGACGGCGGCACGAAGTTCGCGATGTCGGCCGACGCGTTCGCCCAGCGGCTGGCCGCCGCGCAGGACCCGGCGAGACCGCTGCCGATCATCGCGGTCGGCTACGGCCCGGACGCCAACTTGGGCGCGCTGACCACGATGGCCGAGGCCACCGGCGGCAAGGCGATCCCGGCCCGGAACCCGGCCGACCTGGCGTCGGCGATGGCGCAGGCGTTTCTGGCGGCCCACGAGCGCTCCTGAGCGGAGGCCCGGGTCTACGCCGATGGGCGTGCGGGCGTGCGGGTGGCGTGCGGGTCTACGCCGAGGGGCGTGCGGGCGTGCGGGTGGTGTGCGGGCGTGCGGGTCTACGCCAATGGGCGTGCGGGCGGGGGTGGCGTGCGCGTTTACGCCGACGGGCGTGCGGGCGTGCGGGTGGCGTGCGCGTCTACGCCGATGGGCGTGCGCGTCGGCGAAGTCCCGGACGGTTCTGATGAGCGCGTCGGGGGTCTCGATCTGCGGCAGGTGACTGGCTCCGGGAAGCATCGTGAACCGCGCACCGGGGGATCGCTGTGGCGAAGGCGCGGCTCGGCGGTGATCCAGCCGCCGATCGAGTTGCCGACCACCGTGACGTCCCGCAGGTCGAGGGCGTCGAGCAGAGCGACGTACGTCGCGGGTGTTGATCTGCTAGCGGTGCGAAATCGCGGTTTCAGGTCCATGATCACAGCGATTTCGTAGCGCCAGCAGATCAACATCTCGGCTGCCGACGAGCGGGGGACCCTTCATGAGCTGCTGCTCAAGGCGGCCGCCCTGCCGGCGGGGGTGAGGTCAGGCCGGGCCGATCCGGTCGGCGACGATCTGGGCGGACAGGGTGACCATGGGCAGGCCGCCGCCCGGGTGGGCCGACCCGCCCACCAGGAACAACCCGTCCACCGGCCCGCGGTTCGACGGCCGCAGCAGGCCGCCCGCGGTGCCGTAGATCGAGCCGCCCGGTGAGCTCGTCGCGTCGGCGAGGTCGGCGGGCGTGCGGACCTCGGTGAACTCCAGGCGGTCCCGCACGTCCAGGCCGCGGCGGGCCAGCACGTCCAGGATGTGCCGTCCGTAGGCGTCGGCCAGCCCCGGACGCCGCCAGTCCACAGCGGACCATGCGGTCCCGTGCCGGGGGGCGTTGACCAGCACGAACCAGGCCTCGCAGTCGGGTGGCCGGACGGCCGGGTCGGTGGCCCGGGTGACGAAGACGGCCGGGTCGTCCACCGGCCGGGCGCGCCGGGACGCCGAACCGAAGATCGCGTCGAACTCGGCGTCGTAGTTCTGCGGGAAGAACACGGTGTGATGCGCCAGCTGCGGTGTCTCGCCGCGCACCCCGAGCAGCAGCACGAACCCGCCGAGGCTGCGATCGGCGAGCCCGGTCAGCCGGCCCGGTGACGGCAGCAGGTCACGGTAGAGCACACCGGCATCCACGTTGGACACCACGACGTCGGCGGGGACGAACTCGCCGGACTCCAGGCGGACACCGCGTACCGCACGGTCCGCCTCGATGGCCGCGACGCCGGAGCGCAGCTCCACCCGTACCCCCGCATCGGTGCACCTGGCGTGCAGCGCGCCGGCGAGCGTGCCCAGCCCGCCCGGCAGGTACCACCCGCCGTGGGTGAGCTCGGCGTAGGGGATCGCGGCGAGTGCCGCGGGCGCGCGCCGCGGATCGGTGCCGGTGTAGGTCGCGTAGCGGTCCAGCAGCATCCGCAGCCGCCGGTCCCGCAGATAAGTGCGGCCCAGCGACCGCAACGACCGGCCCGGCGCGATCGCCGCGAGATCACCGACCCGCCAGGAGAGCCGGGCCAGCGACGCCGCGGTCACCGGGCGGCGCAGCACCGCATCCCAGGAGGCGCGCCAGATCCGCGCGGCCCGGCGCCAGAACCGGTCCCAGTCGGCCGCCGCATCCGGGCCCAGCGCGGCGCCGATCCGCTCCAGGAACACACTGTGCACACTTGACGAGTCGAGCACCGTCCGGTCCGGGAAGACGTGCCGCACCACCGGGTCCAGCGGTTCCGGCCGCAGATCCAGGTCCAGGTCGTCGAAGACCTGCGGCAGCGTGAGCAGGCTCGGCCCGGTGTCGAACCGGTAACCGTCCCGTTCGTGCACGGCCAGTTTCCCGCCCACGGTCGCCGCGCGCTCGTGCACCACCACGCGGTGTCCCGCGTCCGCCAGGCGCGCGGCGGCGGCAAGGCCGCCGACCCCGGCCCCGATCACCACGATGTCGCTCACCCCACCATGATCCGCTCTCGCCGGGCGGTTCGCCTTCCGGGTACGCCGTGAACGTCACCGTCAGACCGGACGGCCCCGCCAGGTGAGGGCGCCGCGGCGCCGCAGGCGGAACGAACGGGCCACCAGCCCGGCGAAGAGCACGACCGAGACCGGGTGCAGCAACGCGTCGGGGAGGACCCGGACGCCGGTCGCGGCTGCGCTGATCATGCGGCCGGTCACGCCGAGCAGATATCCGGCCACCGCCCACGGGCCCAGGGCGAACAGCAGGAGCGGCGGGGCCGCGTACAGCAGGAGCAGCACGCCCACGACGGCGGCCGCACCCGGCGCGGAGCCGAACGACGCCCAGAGCGACTTGCCGTACCCGTCGGCGAGTTCGGACCACGACTCGTACATCCGGCAGGTGGCCAGCCGGGACCCGTCGGCCAGGGCGATCCGCCCGCCGGAGCGTTTCACCGCGCGCGCCAGTCCGATGTCCTCGAGGATGTCGTCGCGGACGGCGGCGTGCCCACCGGCCCGGTGGTACCCGGCCCGGTCCACGACCAGCCACTGCCCACCGGCGGCGGCGAGCGACGGACGCGGCGACCGTTCCATCGCCCGCAGCGGCAAAAAAGTCAGCCACGACCACTGGAGCAGCGGCTGGACCAGGCGGCCCGCACCGGCGATGCGGGGGTACGGCGACAGCAGCGTCACCCCGGTCCGGCGCAGCAGATCCGTCGCACCAGCGATCGCGTCCGGCTCCAGCACCACGTCGGCGTCCACGAAGACCAGCACGTCCGCGTCGCCCGCCTCCTCGGCCAGCCGCCGGCAGGCACTGGGTTTGCCGAGCCAGCCGGGCGGCGGCGGAGTGCCGATGTGCAGCCGGACCCGGTCACCGGCGACCGCGCGCACCACGTCCGCGGTGCCGTCCGTGGAACCGTCGTCGAGCACGTGCACGGTCAGGTCCGGCACCCCGCGCTGGGCCAGCAACGACTCCAGGCAGGGGGTGACCCGGCCGGCCTCGTCCCGCAACGGCAGCAGCACCGCCACCCGTTCGGCGGTGCCGGCGGCCCGGCGCGGTCGGCGCAGCAGCAGCGCGTTGACCGCGGTGTGCGCGGTGAGCAGGACCAGCGGGACGACCAGCAACCAGCCGATCACGCCGGCGTCCCGGCCGGGTGCGGCCGGCCCGTCCGGGCCGACCGGCGCAGCGTCACCGCCAGCGGGAGGACCGCCGCGCCCATCAGCACGCCACCCCACACCGCCGACGCGGGCAGGCCGAGGAAGACGGCGTGGGCGAGGACCGAGGAGGCGTACGTCCAGAACCACAGTGCGTACATCGGTGCGTCACCGGCCGCCGGCGTGGTGGCTCTCGTCGCGATCGACATCGCCGTCATCAGCAGCAGTGCGAAACCCAGCCAGCCCAGGTAGTTGCCGATCGGGATGCCGGGCACCCCGGGCAGCGCCGGCACCGGGTCGTGCCAGCGCCAGTAACCCTCGGCGACCATCTGCGGGTCCAGGAACAGGTCCCACGTGGACAGACCGGCACCGGCCAGCAGGATCCGCCGCACCCGGCCGCCGGTCACCCGGACCGCCGCGAGCCACGCCGGCCAGGCCATCCAGGTCCAGGCCAGCGGGATGATCAGGGGTACGCCCAGAACTTTCGGCCCGAGTTCACCGGAGTAGTCGTACGTCCCGAACGGGAAACCCGTCGCGACTCCGACCGCCTCCACCGCGAACCCGCCCACCATCGCCGTGCCGATCAGCGCGGCCATCGCCCGCGGCCCCCGGGAGAGCAGCGCGTGCGTCACCGACAGCGCCACCCCGATCAGCACCGTCGCCACGGTGAGGCCGGCCCGGACGCCGCCCGACGTCAGCGGGTAACAGATCTGCGCGAGGACCAGGACACCCAGGAGCCACCAGGGCAGGTTCTTCTTCAGCTCGGCTCCCCGGTCCGCGCGTGCTCGGGCAGCGGCAACTCCCGGCCCAGGATGGCGAAGGCCCGCTCGTCACCGGGGAACCAGAAGTTGCGCAGCACGTCGGTGAACCCGAACCGCCGGTAGAGCCGCCACGCCCGGGACGCCTGCTCGTCGGCCTCCGGTGTGGACAGCAGGACGGTCCGGGCGTCGGACATCGCGAGCAGGGCGCGCAGCTGGCGGGCGCCGATCCCGTGCCCCTGCGCGGCCGGGCGGACGTGCAGCTCGACGACCTCGAAACAGCTCGGCAGCCAGTGCTGCCGGTCCGGTTCGGCGAGCGCGGACCGGACCTGGTCGTGCCACCACTGACCGGCGGTGGAGGTGTAGCCGTAGCCGAAACCGGCCAGCCGGCCCTCCGGGGTGAGCGTGGCGACCGCGCGGAAACCGGGCCGGCGCACGTGCGAGCCGATGTAGCCGCGCCGGGTCTGCAGCAGCTCCGGCCGGTAACCCATCGCCTCCCCGTAGACCGTGACCACGTCGTCGAGCCGGCGCAGCAGGTCGTCCGGCTGCCAAGCAACGAGCCTCATGCCTCGGTACGCTCCCATCCCATGACGGACCGGTCGCCACTGACGTCGAGCACCGCGAAACGGGCGAAGAGCTCCTCGGCGTACCAGCGGTCGGCCGGGGTACGGGCGATCACGGCGCGGTGCTGCGGCTGACGGTACGCGAACGCGGTGAGGTCCGTGGCGCTGCGCCACACGCTCACCGTGCCCTGCCAGCCGATCGGCGCCTCACCGATGCCGAAGCGGGCCAGCAGGCCGGGCGCGGCGGCCAGCTCGCTCACCACCGGCGGGACCGCCGTCCAGAACCGAACGGCCCGGGCCGGTCGCAGCCGGGCCCGGGTGATCGCCAGGATCGGCCCGCCGGCTTTGCGCCCGGTCGGCCGGAACGGCTCCGTGCCGGACCACCGGCCGCGGCTGACCAGCGGCTCCAGGTCGACGTGGGCCCGCGCGACGGCGATCCCGTCCCAGGCCGGGAACCGGACCGGGCGGTCACTGACGGAGACGGCGGCCCAGCGGGTCAGGTCGGTGTCGCCGGGGCCGAAGGTGCGGCCGGTGCCCGTACCCAAGAATTTGGCGAACCGGACACCGGGCAGATCGCGGCGTGCGAAAGCCATGCGCAGCATGGCGGAGCCGACGGCGCGGCGGGGGATCCGCCAGACGTGCAGGCGGACCAGATCGTCGGTCACCGCGCCACGTTACCCGCTAATTCACCTGGACCGGTGTGCCGGAGGTGACCCGGACCAGCTCCGGGTAGGTGATCGGGAACACCGACTGCGGCACGCCGGCCGCCGCCCAGACCACCGGGTACTGCTCGAGGGCGACGTCGACCAGGGTCCGGACCGGTTTCGGGTGGCCCACCGGGGCGACCCCGCCGATCGCCTGGCCGGTGTGCTCCCGGACGAACTCCGGCGTGGCCCGGCGCAGCTTGGCGACACCCACCAGGGCGGCCACCTTCGCGGTGTCGACCCGGTGCGCGCCCGAGGTGAGCACCAGCAGCGGCTCACCGTCCGCGTCGAAGATCAGCGAGTTGGCGATCTGGCCGACCTCGATCTCCAGGGCGGCGGCGGCCAGCGCCGCGGTGTGCACGGCGGAGTCCAGGATGACGATCTCGGCGGGAGCGCCGGCGCTCTCCAGCGCGTCCCGGACCGCTGTCACGTTGGGGTGGTTCTGCATTCGTCCTCTCCTCTTACTTCGTCGCCTCGGCGCTTCTCTCCCACAGCGCGGCGGCAAGTGCCTCGTCGCGGGCGTGCGGCGCCGGTGTGGCCGGGTTACGGCCCACGTAGTAGCCGCCCTGCACCAGCTCGGCCTTCGGCGCGGTGGCGAGCCAGACCAGCAGGTCACCGGCCTTCTCCGGGGTGACCAGGCCGGGCGCGTACTTGTAGAAGAACCGGGTCACCCGGCCCACGCCGAAGTTGGACCGCACCACACCCGGGTGGAACGACACGCTCGTGATGTCCGGCCAGCGGCGGGCCGCCTCGGCCGCGAAGAGGATGTTCGCGGTCTTGCTGGCCCCGTACGCCCGCCAGGAGCTGTAGCCACCCGGATCACCGGCCAGCCGCTCCGGGTCCGGCTTGCCCTGCATGTGCGCGCGGGACGCGGTGTTGACCACCCGGCCGCCGCGCAGCCGCTCCCGCAGCAGGGTGGTCAGCAGGAACGGCGCGAGGTGGTTGCCCTGGACCGTGGCCTCGAACCCGTCCGCCGTCCGCAGGTAACGCTCCACCATCCCGCCCGCGTTGTTCGCCAGCACGTCGATGGTGGGCAGCGTGGACAGCAGATGCTCGGCGAGCGCCCGGACCTCGTCGAACGACTCGAAGTCGGCGCGGAACCGGCCCGGCTCGCGCCCGCCGCCGGCGTCACGCACCTGGGCGACCGCGTCGGCCAGCCGCTCCGGGTTGCGGCCCACCAGGACGACGTCGTCGCCCATGCTCGCGAACTGCTTCGCGGCCGCCAGCCCGACACCCGAGCTGCCGCCGGTCACCACGATCGTCCGTCCCATTCTCGGCCTCCTTGTCGCCGCCCGTCATGGTCGCACGGTTTCCGCGGGGCTTCCGGTTTCGCGCTCGCCGCGCGGGATCGGCGTTTTCCGGCCACGTTGCCCGCTCCGGTCCGGGTCGTGCTGCTCTTTGCGCAGGGCCGGTGCCAGGGCGAGGGTGACGGCGATCGACGCGCACGCCATCGTCACGATGCCGGTGGCCGGTGAGGTGAACTCGGCGACCGCGCCGGCCAGCGCCGCGCACACCGCCTGCATGGTCAGCATGCCGGAGGTGTGCAGGCCGAACGCTTGCCCCTGCACGTCGGCCGGGGCGAGCGCCACCAGGCGTTCCTGGAGCAGCAGCGTCGAGCAGTAGCCGACCGAGGCGACCGCGACCGCGAGCGCCGCGATCGGCACCGGCGGGATGAGGGCGAAGAGCAGATACGGTACGCCCAGCAGCAGCCGCATGAAGGGTGCCAGCCGGACACGCCACGACGGCGGCAGGTAACGCCCGGCGAGCACGTCCCCGGCCAGCATGCCCACCGCCGACGCCGCCAGCAGCGCGCCGGCGCCCGCCGGGGAGTAGGGGACGAACAACGCCTCGCAGCCGACGATCAGGCCGTTCGGGATCCAGAGTCCGAGATAGATCGGCCGTACGCCCGGGATCGCCCACAAGCGACGGTTGACCCGCCACGTCTCACCCACCGAGGGCCGTCCCGCCGCGCGCGGCACGCGCCGGCTCAGACCGAGCCGCGCCACCGCGGCCGCCAGCAGGTGCAGGGCCGCGCCTGCCAGCAGGGCCCGGCCCGGCGAGAGCACCGCCACCAGCAGGCCACCCGTCGCGAAACCGACGATCTGCATGGTGCCGGTGGAGATGTTCAGTGCCGAGCGGCCCAGCAGGTACGCCTGCCGCGGCACGATCTCGGTGAGCAGCCCGATCCGGGCGCCGTTACCCACCGAACCGGTCAGACCCATGCCGAGCAGCACCACGAAGATCGCCCAGACCGGCACGCCGGGCACTGCCAGAACCGCCACGAGACCGGCATGGATCAGAGCCAGCCCACTGATCGTGGCGCGGGGCGGCAACCGGTCGGCGGCCGACATCAGCAGGGTCGCGCCGGCCAGCTGCGCGATCGACGGGCCGAACATGCTCAGGGCGGCGAGGAACGGTGACCCGGTGCGCTCGTGCACCCCGGCGGCCAGGGCCAGGCCGCTGAGGGTGCGCGCCGCGTTCTGGACGCACGACGTGGTGAACAGGGCGGTGAACTCGCGCGACCGGAAAAGCTCACGGTAGGTCTGCATGGCGGAAGTCTTCGAGGTGACAGGTGCCGGGCGTTAATGTTTCGCGCACCGGCGAAAGGTGGACGCGATGGGCTGGTGGCTCGTGGACGCCGACACGCTCGCCGGCAGCCGGTTCGTCCGGTCACCGCTGGCCGAGACCCTCGCCGGGCTGATCATGCTGCACAAACACGCCGTGCGGCTGCCGGGGGAGCGGGAGTTCCTGCGGGCGCACTCGGCGGCGTACCGGCAGCGGCTCGCCGCCGACCCGGTGGACGCCCGGCTGGTCGACGCCGTGCTCCGGCCCCGGTGGATCGCCAACTTCGCGTCCCCCGCGCCGCCGCCGGTGGAGTCGTCGTTCGAGGCGGAGGTGGCAGCGGTCCGGGCAACGCCGCCGGCTGTGGTGCTCGCCGATCTCGCGGACGGGCTGGCGTTCTCCGGGTCCGCGGTGCCGCACGCTGCCGGCCCCTCCGGTCCCTGCCCTTCCGGCCCGCGTCCCTCTGGCCGGCACTCCTCCCGCGGCAGCGTTTCTGGCCTCTCCCTGCTTTCGGATCTATCTGGAATGCCTGACTTGGGACCGCGGATGGCGGATCTGCTGACCTGGGTGTGGCGGCACACCGTGGAACCCGACTGGGCGCGCCGCGGCCGGGTCGTCGAGGCGGACATCCTGGCCCGTACCCGGCAGCTCAGCCTCGGCGGATGGGCCGCCGCCCTCGACCGGATGCGGGAGGGGATGCGCTGGCTCGGTGAGGGGCGGTTGCAGATCAACGCCTTCGATCATCCGCCCCGGGACATCTCGGGGACGCAGCTCGTGCTCGTACCGGTGACCATGACCCGGGGGTGGGTGGCGCAGGAGGACGGGCGGCACGCGGTGGTCTACCGGTGCTCGGGGCTGCTCGCCGACACCGGCGCGGTCGCGGCCGGCGCGCTGGAACGGCTGCTCGGTGCCGGGCGGGCGCGGGTGCTCGTGGAACTCGACCCGCCGAAGAGCACCACGCAGCTGGTGGCGGTCACCGGACTCGGCCTGGGGTCGGTGGGGCGGCACCTGAAGGTGCTGCTGGAGGCGGGGCTGGTGCTGCGGCGGCGGGCCGGGCGAAATGTGCTGTACGCGCGAACGGCCGCCGGGAATGCCGTGGTGGAGGCGTCCCTCCTGCGGTGAGCCTCGCTCGAGTCGATCATCCGTACGAAAAAGTGCCCGTGAGCCGCCCGGGAAGGTTGCCATTCTGTCGTACGTGAGTGCTAGTCTCTGCGGTAGTTAGAACGGATGTTCGAAAGAGCGTTCGCTCTGACCCGGGAGCGTGTTTCGCGGCTCGCCTCCCGGGTGTGGCGCCCGCGAAGCGCCGCACCAGCGATCCGGGTTTTCGCGGGCCCGGGTCCGCACATGGCAGGCCGTCGCTCGCCGCCCCCGACCCCCGGTGGCGGGCGACGGACCCGCCGGCGGTGCCGGCCGGGTGTGGTGTGGGGAAGCTCCGCACCCGGCCCGGCGTACCGCCACTCGTGTCACCCCGCTGCGTCTTCCTCCGCGGCACTCGGTTCGACCATTACGTCGGATGCGGAACAGGCGAGGAGAAACGACCATGGCGAGCACTACTGCCCCGGGGCTCCGGCCGGCTCCCGGTCCGGCGCAGGCGTCCGGCGCGGCCCAGGCGGAGACGCCCGCGATCCCGGCGCACATGCTGCCGCACCGCTCCTCGGCCCAGTTGCTGTCGATCGCCCGCGCGGGCTTGATCGAGGCCACACACACGACTCCCGACGGCCTCCGTTACGCGGCCGCCCACCTCGCCGCCCTGCGCGCCGCCGCCGCCGTCCTCGCGGCCCGCGCCCGCCCGGCACCGGCGTCCAGCCGTCGAGCCCGAGCGACAAGCGTCTGGTCACTGCTCGTCCTGGTGGCCCCCGAGTTCAGCGACTGGGCCGGCTACTTCGCCCTGGGCGCCGGCAAACGCGCCGCCGCCGAGGCCGGCATCCCACGAGTGGTGACCGCCCGCGAGGCCGACGACCTGCTGCGCGCCGCCGAGCAGTTCGTCGCCGTGGCCGAGGCCTCGCTGGGCATGACCTACCAGCCTCCGCTGGCGGCGTGACGCGGCCCCCTGCGGCCGCGCGTCCCCACCCGCCAGGCGTCCCACGACCGGGCCGCGCGGCTGGGCCAGATCTACGCGGCTGGGTTGGGTCTACGCGGCTGGCCCGGGTCCACGCGGGCTGGATCGCACGGGCGGACAGCTTTCGGCGAAACAGCCTTTCGGGCGGACTTCGGAGCGTGCGTCGCAGGTGGTTCCCGCCGGCGGGCTTTCGAGGGGCTTCCAGGGTGGGTGGTCCGGGTCCTTTCAGCTCCGGCTTCGGCTCGGCAATCGGGCCGTTGTCCTCCGGCCGACCGCCAGGCTTCGGAACCGGAGTTGGCTGGCGAGTTCTTCTCCAGTGATGAGTGACCGGGTGAGTGCCGCCGGGCCGGTGGTGCCGCCGGGGTCGGGGGGTCGGTGAACTTCGGCTCGCGTGCCGTCCGGTCGTGAGCCGCAGGAGCAACACAGAGCGAGGCATGACGTGGCGGGGCGCATGATCAGCAGTGCGGCCGCCCTGGCGGGGATGGTCCGGGTGGCTACCGGGACCGACGAGGCCGGGGCGCACCGGATGCTGCCGGTCGCGCCCGAGTTGAGCGGACTGCTGCCCGGGCGGGGGCTGCGCCGGGGGAGCACGGTGTCCGTGGACGCCGGGCAGACGGCGCCGGCCGGTGGCGGTACCTCGCTGATGCTGGCCCTGCTCGCCGCCGCCTCCCGGTCCGGTTCCTGGTGCGCGGTCGTCGGCCTGCCCACGCTGGGTGCGCTCGCCGCCGAGGAGAGCGGCATCGCCCTCGACCGGCTCGCCCTGGTGCCGAACCCCGGCCCCGACTGGCCCACCGTGGTCGCCGCCCTGATCGACGGCGTGGACGTCGTGGTCACGGCGGTCCCCGGCCCGGTCTCCACATCGATCACCGGCCGGTTGGCGGCACGGGCGCGGCAGCGCGGCAGCGTGCTCGTCCCGTTCGGCGACTGGACCGGCGCCGACGTGACCCTGCGCGTCGACCACGGTCGATGGGACGGCCTCGGTCGCGGCCGGGGGCGGCTGCGGCGCCGCGAGGTGACCGTCATGGCCCACGGCCGGGGCGCGGCTGCCCGCCCCCGGGAGATCACCATGTGGATGCCGGGCATCACGGTGCGCTCCGCCGTGATCCCCCCGATCCGTTCGACCGCGCCGGGCGCGACCGCGCCGGGCTCGACCGCGCCGGGCGCGACCGCGTCGGGCTCGACCGCGCTGGGCGCGGCCGCGCTGGGTACGACCGCGCCGGTTTCGGCTGGGGTGCCGGCTGCGGTGGCCGCGTCGGTTTCCGCTGGGGCGCCGGCTTTCGGGCATACCGGGCGGCCGATCCTCGTGCCCGCCGGGGAAGCCGTTGATGGAGGTGCGCCTGCCGCCGTGGTGCGGCCCGGTGGTGGGGGACCGGTGCCGGCGGAACGGGCTGCCGGGCTGGCGTCCGTGCCCGACAAAGGAACCGCTGCCGGGGGATCCGCGCCGGTGGAGCGGGGTTTGGCGGCGACCGGATCGGTGCCGTCCGCCCGGGGGCCTGCGGCGGAGAGTTCGGGTGGGCGGTTGCGGCTGGTCGCCGAACTCGGGTCTGTGCCGGAGGGGGCCTGATGAGCGCCTGGCCGGGTGCGTTGCCGGCGGTTGCCGCGGTGGAGTTCGCCGGGATGCCGGTGGCCGGGGTTCTGCTGGAGGGGGTCTAGTGGAGGCGGGTCTGCGGACGTTGCTGGTCTGGTGCCCGGACTGGCCGGTGGTGGCCGCCGAGATTGTGGACGGGGTGCCGGCTGAGGAGCCGGTTGCGGTGCTTGCGGCCAACCGGGTGCTGGCGTGTTCCGAAGCGGCTCGGCGGGATGGGGTGCGGCGGGGGTTGCGGCGGCGGGAAGCGCAAAGCCGGTGTCCGCAACTGATCGTGGTGGAGCATGATCCGGGGCGGGATGCTCGGGCGTTCGAGCCGGTGGTGGCGGCGATTGAGGACGTGGTTGCCGGTGTCGAGGTCGTCCGGCCTGGCGCGTGTGCGGTGGCGGCGCGCGGTCCGGCCCGGTACTTCGGCGGTGAGGAGGCCGCGGCCGAGCGGATCGTCGAGCAGGTGGCCCAGGCGTGTGCCGTGGAATGCCAGGTCGGGATCGCCGACGGGGTGTTCGCGGCGGGGATTGCGGCACGCACGGGACTGGTTGTGGAGGTCGGCGGGACACGGGACTTTCTGTCCGCCGTACCCGTCTCGGCTTTGGAGAAGCCTGACCTGACCGACCTGCTGAATCGGCTCGGGGTGAAGACGCTCGGCGAGTTCGCGGCGTTGCCGGGGAGTGACGTGCTCACCCGGTTCGGGTTCGAGGGGGCCCTGGCGCATCGGCTGGCGTCCGGTTCCGATCATCGACCGCTGGCGGTTCGGCAGCCGCCGCTGGATGTGGCGGTCGAGGAGAGTTACGACGAGCCGCTGGAACGGGTGGACGTGGCGGCGTTCGCCGGGCGGGCGCTCGCCGAGCGGTTGCACGAACGGCTGGCCGCGCATGGGCTGGCCTGTACCCGGCTGGGGATCGAGGCGATCACCGCGGACGGCCAGGAACTGCACCGGACGTGGCGGCACGACGGCACGCTCACCGCCGCCGCGATCGCCGAGCGGGTGCGCTGGCAGCTCGACGGCTGGCTGACCGGTGCCCGGCGCGGCGGCCCGGCCCGGCCCACCGCGGGGCTGGTGCGGTTGCGGCTGGTGCCGGACGGCGTGCTGGTCCACGTCGGACTTCAGCCCGGCCTGTGGGGGGAGACCGGCGCGGAGCGGGACCGCGCGCACCGGGCCTTCAGCCGCGTGCAGGGGCTGCTCGGCCCGGACTCGGTGGTCACGATGGTGCTGGGTGGGGGGCGGTCGGCGGACGATCAGGTACGGCTGGTGCCGTGGGGCGACGAGCGCGAGCAGTCCCGCCCGGCTGCGGCGCTCCGCGAACCGATCCCGGGCATCGCGACGGTGCCGCTGGAGAGCCGGACGGCCACGGTCTCCCACCTGCGGCCGATCCCGCAGTTCCCGGAGGGGGCGGCGCGGGAGGAGCCGCAGATTCCGCAGTTCCCGGCGGGCGAGGCAGGGGAGAGGCCGCAGATCCCGGCGAGCGAGGTGCGGGAGGGGTCGCAGAGTCAGCAGGAGCCGCCGAGGGCGGAAGCGCCGGAGAAGCCCGTCACGATGATCGAGTTGCACCGTGGCCGGCCGAAGCGCGCCACCCGGGGCAAGCCCGCCCTGCCGCCCTGGCCGGGCCGCCTGCCCCGGCCGTCGCCGGCGATCGTCCTCCAGCACCCGATGCCCGCGACGGTGCGTGACGAACGCGGCGAGCCGGTGGGTGTCAGCGCCCGCCTGGAACTGACCGGAGCCCCGGCGACCATCGCCATCGAGAAACGTCCGCCGGCCGGGATCACCGGCTGGGCCGGGCCGTGGCCGGTGGACGAGCGCTGGTGGGCGCCGGAGGAGGCCCGCCGCCGGGCCCGGTTCCAGGTGACCCTCGAGGACGGCCGGGCGTTGCTGCTGTCGCTGGCGCAGGGCCGCTGGCAGGTGGACGCGATCTATGACTGACCACGCGATCTATGACTGACGACGCGATCTATGACTGACCACGCGATCCGTGACTGATTACGCGATCCATGACTGAGCAGAGAAGCGGATCGGAGAGCTGATGGGCTTCCACAACCCGGAGATGCCCTGGTCGCAGCTGGAGCGATCACTCAGTGGCGGGGGCCCGCCGGTTGTCGACCCGCTCGCGATCGACGGCGACGGCGGGGATTCACCCGCCTGGAGCCGCAAGCGCGAGCCGTACCGTGCGGCGCCCGGCCTGGTCCGGGAAGAGAACACCACGGCGTACGCGGAACTGCACTGCCACACCAACTTCAGCTTCCTGGACGGCGCCAGCCACCCTGAGGAACTGGCCGAGGAGGCGGCCCGGCTGGGTCTGACCGGACTGGCCGTGACCGATCACGACGGCTTCTACGGCGTGGTCCGGTTCTCCCAGGCGGCGCGCGAGCTGGACCTGCCGACGATCTTCGGGGCGGAGTTGTCGCTGGGGCTGACCCGGCCGCAGAACGGCGAACCCGATCCGGCGGGCGCTCACCTGCTGACGCTGGCGCACGGCCACGAGGGTTATGCCCGGCTGGCCCGGGTGATCTCGCAGTCGCAGCTGGCCGGTGGGGAGAAGGGCAAACCGGAGTACGGCAGCCTGGAGCAGGTCGCCGAGGTGCTCAAGGACCACGTGCTGGTGCTGACCGGCTGTCGTAAGGGCCCGGTCCCGCTGGCCCTGGCGACCGGCGGTGTGGAGGCGGCGGCGTACGAGCTGGACCGGCTCGTGGACCTCTTCGGCGCCCCGAACGTGGCAGTAGAACTGACCGACCACGCCGACCCCTGCGACGGTGACCGCAACGACGTCCTGTTCGACCTGGCCCGGAGCCGCCGGCTGGAGGTGGTGGCGACCGGGAACGTGCACTACGCGACGCCGTCCCGTCGCCGGATCGCGACCGCCCTGGCCGCGGTCCGGGCCCGGCGCAGCCTGGACGACATGGACGGCTGGCTGCCCGCGGCCGGGGTGGCCCATCTGCGCAGCGGTGCCGAGATGGCCCGCCGTTTCGCGGACTACCCGGGTGCCGTGGCGAACGCCGCGATGTACGGCGAGGACCTCGCCTTCAGCCTCGACCTGGTGGCGCCGCGCCTGCCGGACTATCCGGTGCCGCCGGGGCACACCGAGATGAGCTGGCTGCGCGAGCTGACCATGCGCGGCGCCCGGCAGCGGTACGGCGGTCACCACCCGAAGGCGTACGCGCAGCTGGAGTACGAACTTCGCATGATCGAGGAGCTGGGGTTTCCCGGGTACTTCCTGGTCGTCTACGACATCGTGGACTTCTGCCGGCGCGAGAAGATCTACTGCCAGGGCCGCGGGTCGGCGGCCAACTCCGCGGTCTGTTACGCGCTGTGGATCACCAATGTGGACGCGGTGCACTACAACCTGCTGTTCGAGCGGTTCCTCGCGCCGGAACGGGACGGCCCGCCGGACATCGACGTCGACATCGAGTCCGACCGCCGTGAGGAGGTCATCCAGCACGTCTACACCAAGTACGGCCGGGAGCACACCGCCCAGGTCGCGAACGTGATCTCGTACCGGCCGCGGTCGGCGGTGCGCGACATGGCCCGGGCGTTCGGTTTCTCGCCGGGCCAGCAGGACGCGTGGAGCAAGCAGATCGACCGCTGGGGTGACGTGGCGGCCGCCGAGGACATCCCGGAACACGTCGTCGCGGCCGCCAACGAGGTGCAGAACTTCCCCCGGCACCTGGGCATCCACTCCGGCGGCATGGTGATCTGCGACCGGCCGATCATCGAGGTCTGCCCGGTGGAGTGGGGCCGGATGCCGGGCCGCACGGTGCTGCAGTGGGACAAGGACGACTGTGCCGCCGTCGACCTGGTCAAGTTCGACCTGCTCGGCCTCGGGATGTTGTCGGCGCTGCACTACGCGTACGACATGATTGAGGACGAACTGGACATCGCCACGATGCCGCTCGACGACGGCGAGGTCTACGAGATGCTCTGCCGGGCGGACTCGGTCGGCGTCTTCCAGGTGGAGAGCCGCGCCCAGATGGCCACCCTGCCCCGGCTCAAGCCGCGGGAGTTCTACGACCTGGTGATCGAGGTGGCCCTCATCCGCCCGGGACCGATTCAGGGCGGTTCGGTCCACCCGTACATCAGGCGCAAGAACGGTCTGGAGCCGCCCGCCGTGCCGCATCCCCTGATGGAGAACGCGCTGGCCAAGACCTTGGGCGTGCCACTCTTCCAGGAACAGTTGATGCAACTCGCGATCGACGTGGCCGGCTTCGACCCGTCCGAAGCTGATCAGTTGCGGCGGGCGATGGGCGCGAAGCGGTCGGTGGAGCGGATGGAGAGGATCAAAAAGCGACTGTACGACGGGATGGCCGGTAACGGGATCACCGGCGAGCTGGCCGACGACCTGTTCCACAAGCTCGCCTCGTTCGCCAGTTACGGCTTCCCGGAGAGCCACGCGATGAGTTTCGCCTACCTGGTGTACGCGAGCGCGTGGCTGAAGCGGTACCACCCGGCGGCGTTCTGCGCGGCGTTGCTCAACGCGCAGCCGATGGGCTTCTACTCACCGCAGTCCCTGGTGGACGACGCGCGGCGGCACGGTGTCGAGGTGCGCCGGCCGGACATCAACCGCAGTGCGGCGGCGGCGACGCTGGAGACGACGCCGGAGACCCGGCGAAAGGCCGCGGCCGGGGAGCCTCCGCACGCGTGGGGACTGCGCGGCCCGGCGGTGCGTCAGGGCCTGTCCAGCATTCGCACGATCGGGGCCGAGCTCGCCGGAAGGATCGAGAAGGAGCGCCAGGAGCATGGTCCTTATCGGTCGATGACGGATCTCGCACGGCGTACCGGATGCTCCGCCGCCCACCTGGAGGCGCTCGCCACCGCCGACGCCTTCGCGAGTTTCGGGCTGTCCCGCCGGGAGGCGCTCTGGGCCGCCGGCGCGGCCGCCCAGGACAAGCCGGACCGGCTGCCCGGCACGGTGACAGGTGTCGAGGCGCCGATGCTGCCCGGGATGAGTGAGGTGGACGTGCTGGTCGCCGACGTCTGGGCGACCGGGTTGTCGCCGGAGACGCATCCGGCCCGGTTTCTCCGCGAGCAGTTCGAGGCGGCCGGCGCGCTCCCGGTGGACCGGCTGGGCGAGGTGCCGGCGGGCACCCGGATCCGGGTCGGCGGGATCGTCACGCACCGGCAGCGGCCGGCCACGGCGGGCGGGGTGACGTTCGTGAACCTGGAGGACGAGACCGGGATGCTCAACGTGACGTGTTCGCCGGGGCTCTGGCTGCGGTACCGGCGGGTGGCCCGGAGCAGCACGGCGCTGCTGGTCCGGGGGCGGCTGGAGAAGGTGGAGGGGGTGCTGAACCTGGTCGCGGACCGGCTGGAGTCGGTGACACCGCCGGTGACACCGGCATCCCGCGATTTCAGGTGATTCGCACCTTTCGCGGAGTAGGGTGCACTCCGACGATGCCGGGGGTACACCATGATCCGTACACTGCTCGCTCTGACCGCGACCGGAGCCGCTCTCCTGGCCCCGGCAGCACCCGCCACCGCCGTCGGCGGTGGCCCCGCACCACGCCCCGCGCCCCGCGCGGTCGCCGAACCCGGGGCCGACCTGACGCTCAGTTACACGGCCGAGGCCGGCTACGCGACGGCTGTCAAACTGACCTGCGACCCGGTCGGCGGCGGCCACCCCGAAGGCGCGGCGGCCTGCGCCACGCTGCGCCGGATCGACGCCGACCCGGCACGGCTCGAAGGCGGCGACCGGATGTGCATCCTGCTCTACCAGCCGGTGACCGCCCAGCTGAAAGGCGTCTGGCAGGGGCGGGACGTGCGGTGGGAGCACACCTACGGCAACACCTGCGAGATGAACCGGGCAACGGGCGTCCTGTTCCAGTTCTGATGGTCGCTAGGCTGCCGGAGTGGAAACTTCTGCGCGCACCGGGCGGCCGGCCGCGACGGCCCGGACCGCCGCCGTCTGGGCCGTTCTCCGCCGCGAGCTGGACCGGCAGGGCGGCCGCGAGCTGACCGTCCTCGACGTCGGCGGCGGCACCGGCGGGTTCGCCGTGCCGCTCGCCGAGGCCGGGCACACCGTCACCGTGATCGACGCCAGCCCCGACGCCCTCGCCGCGCTGACCCGCCGGGCCAGTGACGCGGGCGTCGCCGGCCGGATCCGGGCCGTGCAGGGCGACGGCGACGCCCTCGCCTCCCTCGTCGAACCGGCCGCCGCCGACCTGATCCTCTGCCACGCCGTGCTCGAGGTCGTCGACGACCCGGAGCGGGTCACCTCGGCGATCGCGGCAGCACTCCGGCCCGGCGGCGCGCTCAGCCTGCTCGTCGCCGGCCGGGCCGCGGCCATCCTCGGCCGGGCCGTCAACGGCCACCTGGGTGCGGCCGCCGCGCTGGTCACCGACCCGGCGGGCCGGGCCGGGCCGCGCGACACCCTGCTGCGCCGGTTCGACGCGGAGAGCGCGACAGCGTTGCTGACGGCCGCGGGGCTCACGGTCGAGGAGACCCATGGCGTACGGGTGGTGGCCGACCTGCTGCCCGCCGCCGTCCTGGAGAACGACCCGCAGGCCGTGCTCGACCTCGAACTGGCCCTGAGCGCCCGGCCGCCGTTCCGGGACATCGCCTCCCAGCTGCACCTGTTCGCCCGCCGGTCATGAACGTCCCCGAGGACGGCCTGCACCCGGACGCACTGCGGATCATCCCGCCGGCCTACGGGACGGGCAGCCTCGCCGACCTGCTGCCCAGCGTGTCGGCGCTGCTCGGCGTGCCCGGCACCACCGACGTCCTCGGGCTGACCGACCGGCTCGACGGCGTCGACAAGGTCGCCGTGCTGCTGGTGGACGGGCTCGGGGCGTACCAGTTGCCGCTCGTCGCGAAGCACGCGCCGGTCCTCGCCGATCTCGCCGCCGGGGGTCGTGGCCACGCCGGCACGCTCACCGCCGGTTTCCCGTCGACCACCCCGGTCAGCCTGGTCACGCTCGGTGCCGGGGTGCCGCCGGGCGCGCACGGCGTCCTCGGGTTCACGGTGCGCCGCCCCAACGGCCGGGTGCTCACCCACATCGCCTGGGGTGACGACCCGGACCCGCGCGCCTGGCAGCCGGTGCCGACCCGCCTGGAACTCGCCGCGGCCGCCGGGGTGCAGGTCACCGTGGTCAGCCGCAGCGCCTTCGAAGGCAGCGGGCTCAGCCTCGCCGCCAACCGCGGCGGAACCTACGTCGGCGCCGACGACGGCGCGGCCGTCGCCGACGGGATGCTGGCGGCGCTGCGCGCGGCGACCGGCCCCGCCCTGGTCTACGGCTACCACCCCGACCTCGACCACTTCGGCCACGAGGACGGCATCGACGCACCGACCTGGCAGGCCGCCGCCCGCGACGTCGACCGCATCCTCGACCGGATCGTGCACGGCCTGCCACCGGGCGCCGCCCTGCTCGTCGTCGCCGACCACGGCCAGCTGAACGTGCCGGCCGCCGGGCGCTACGACATGGCGGAGATCCCCGCGCTGAGCGACGGGGTGGTCGCGGTGGCGGGCGAGCCCCGGGTGCGTTATCTGTACGCCGCCGACGGCGCCCAGGCCGACGTCCTCGGCAACTGGCGTGGCGTGCTCGGCGCCGACGCCCGCGTGCTGACCAGGGACGACGCGATCGCCGAAGGCTGGTTCGGTCCGGTGCCGGCCGAGCACGCCGGGCGGATCGGGGACGTGGTGGTGCTCTGCCAGGGCCGGGCCGTGGCGGTCGCCTCCGGCTGGGAGCCGGCCAAGGCGGGACAGCTCGTCGCGTACCACGGCTCGGCCACCGCGGCCGAGATGACCGTCCCGTTACTGATCGTCCGATAGGCGTCCGCGGGCGGTCCGTGCTGGTGCGTGGGCCCCTCGGATCGCGTACAGCCGGTCTTTTGGGACGAACCAATCTTGCGGGCACGGAAAATCACCCGCACTCGGCGGTCGTCCGGCTTTCCGACCCGCCAAGCCGCTCGTAGACTTGCGTGATAAGGCAGCCGACGGCTGCCCCGTTTCACCACACCTGCACCACTGCCGACCCCGGAGCTCGGGGTCGGACATGCGCCCGGGGAGGAATGCCGTGCCGCTCTCGGAGCACGAGCAGCGGCTGTTCGATCAGATCGAGCGGTCGCTTGCCGAGGACCCCAAGTTCGCCTCGGCTGTGCGGGCCAGCGACCCGCGTTTCCACGCACGGCGCCGGCTCCTCATCGCCGCGTTCGTGATCGTCCTTGGTCTGGGCCTCGTCGTCTACGGGACGGTGAGCCAGACGACGTGGCTCGGCGTCGCCGGATTCGTCGTCATGCTCGGCTCAGCGGCCTTCGCGATGCAATCGCGGCGCCGCAGCCAGGCCCCCGACCTGAAATCGGTCGGCGGCACCGCAACTCGGCGTACGCGGTCGGGAGGTCGCCGGGGCGGCCTGATCGACCGGCTCGAGGACCGGTGGCGCCAGCGGCCGGAGGGACATCGCTAAGCCGGCTCTCGACGAACGGCGGCCCTTCGCAGGCCGCCTTCGTCGTGTTTCCGCGTCTGTATCCGGGGCCTGCTTTCCCAGGCCGTCTTCCGCTGCCTTTCAGGGCGCCTCCAGCTTCCTTTTTGGCATTTCCTTCTCGGGCGCGCCCGAGCGCGATCCTCTGCGGCTGGCTCTCCACCTGCCCCTGCCCCTGCCGCGCGTGGTTGATCTTCGGTGCTGCGGCTTACGGGAACGCTTTCTCTGAAAGCCCCCGGAGTGGCCACCACATGACGCCATAACTCCCACGCCGCCCGCCACCGCGCCCGCCGGCCCAGGTTCCCCGCCGCGCCGCTCACTGTGCCTCGCCGGCGCCGCCTGCCCGCCCACCGCGCCGGGGCCGCCCATCGCGCCGGGGCCGCTCATCGTGCCGGGGCCGCTCATCGTGCCGGGGCTGCCCATCGCGCCGGGGCCGCTCATCGTGCCGGGGCCCCCACCGTGCCGTGCCCCGCGCCCGAACCGGCGCTGCCCACCGTGCCGTGCCGTGCAGCCCAGCCGATGGTCTTGGCGCCCGTGTTGCGGCTTATCACTGCTGCGGAGCCAGGGTCGAGGAGTTCCTCCGTGGTGCAAGTGCCTTACCGCCCTTTTCTACACGAACCCGGTGATCCGGTGCGCGGAAGCGACAGCCGCTTGGCGCCGCCTCGTTGGTCCGGCACCGCGTGGATGTCCGTGAGTGTGGACCCTCCGCGCTCCGTGGCGACGGCTGCGTTTCGGTGCTCAGTGGCGCGGTCTTCACGTTTGGATGCGGCGTTCGCCTCACCGCTCCGGATGGGGCGGCGTGAGTCTCCGCTCGGTGCCTCGGGTCATCGACCAGTGAGTGCGGCATCATCCGCATTGTCGTCATCGAGGTCGGCGGGCCGGCTGTCGCTGGTGGTTGTTTCGGAGTGGTTGGGGCGACCGTGAGTGACAGCCGGCGAGGGCTGGCTGTCGCTGGTGGTCGTTTCTGAGTGGTTGGAGGGGGCGTGAGTGACAGCTGGCGGGTTCGGCTGTCGCTGGTGGTTGTTTCTGAGTGGTTGAAGCGACCGTGAGTGACAGCCGGGCAGAGTTCGTCGCACGGGCGGCGGCCGGCCCGCCGGATCCGGTGAACAGCGGCCGCGAATGCCTGAGGGTTGCCCGCGCCGCGGAAGTCCGGATGCGGCGCGTCGTGAGGGTCGTCCGCTCGGAAGGTTGGCTTTCGGCGCGTCGTGGTCGCTGGTTGCTGCGCGGTCGGCCGTGATCGGCGGTCCTCCGGTGTGGCTGGACTCCCGGCGACCAGGTTTCCACCGCCCTGGTCATCTGTCTCACCATGCGAGCGCTGGGCGGCCACTCGCTGACCATGGCTGCGGCGGCGATCAGCTCCCCGGCCGATCGCAACGCGGGCGTAAGGGGAGCGATTACACGGTGTCGATGCCAGGTGCTCCCGCGCTGAGTGCTGCTGCAAGGCGGTCTGACGGTGAGTAACGGGCCGCGTCCGTGGTGGGTGCGGCGGCGTCGGCGCTGGCCGGGCGGGCCGGGAGCGGCTACAGGCGCTACTGAGGGTGGCTGAAAATTGCAGCGCAGCCGGCCGTGCCGCTGGTCTGTGGATGACGGTGGGGGCAGGAACGTCCACGAACAACCCACACCAGCGGAACTGGTTGCTCAGCGTGACGACAGAGGGTGGTGGCGGTCGCCCGGCGTCCTCGAGCGGGTGCTGGACGAGAATCCGCTGAGGCCGGGGGTGGGGCACCGCTCGGGCGCCCCACCCCCGGAGGGTCAGCGGGCTCTGCTCAGGAGGCGCCGGGGGCTGAAACGTGCTGCGGCGTCGCGCAGGCGGGTCATGGCCTCGGCGGCTCGGGTGGATTGTTCGGTGAGGGACAGGCGCCAGTTCAGGAGCACCGAGGGGGGCAGCAGGGTGGCCCGGGCCTTGGTGCGGAACGTGGCTGTGCCGGCCAGACCGGCGCGGACGTCGCGGAGGGCTGACGTCAGTTCGGCGCCCTGCATGGGCTGGCGGGCGTAGCGGGCCCGTTCCTCGGCGCGGCCCAGCAGGGCTGCGCCGTCGGCGGGACCGCCGGTGAGCAGGTTGTCCTTGACCAGGCGCTGGGCTGTCACCCGGGGGGTCTCGGTGGGGTCCACCGGCACCCGGAAGTCGACCATCGTGTCGATCAGCTCGTCCCAGGCGGCGTGCGCGTCCTCGCGGGCGCGGGCCGACTCGGTGGTCACGACGATGTCGGAGACGGCTCCGCCCGTACCCGAGGAGATCGTGACCGGCGCGCCCACCGTCGCCGCGTGGCGCCGGCGCCGGACCAGGGCCCGGCGCAGGGCCGGGACCAGCAGCAGCGCGATGAGCAGGGCGATGCCGCCGGCGATCAACAGTGGCGTCCAGGAACTTTCCTCCTGGACCGTGCCGGACTCGACCGACGACTCGGAGCCGTCGTTCGCCAGTTCGGGGCGCTCGGCGCGGCCCGGTGCGGCGGACGAGTCGGTGCCGGGCGCCGCGGCGCCGGTCGACGCGGACGCCTCGGGTTCGGGGCGTTCGACGTCGGGGGCCCACGACGAACGGGCCGCGCCTTCGACGTTGGCGGCGGGTGTCGCGTCGAACGGCACCCAGCCGAAGCCGTCGAAGTAGACCTCGGTCCAGGCGTGCGCGTTGCGGTTGGTGATCTGGTAGCTGCCGTCCTGCTGCGCGGTGCCCCGGGTGAAGCCGAACGCCACCCGCGCCGGGATGCCGCTGGCGCGCACCATCCACGTCATCGCGGCCGCGTACTGCTGGCAGTAACCGACCTTGTTGGTGAGGAAGGCCGCGATCTCGGAGGCGCTGCCGTCGGTCTGGGTGGACTGGCTGTAGCGGAAGCCCTCCGCCGACGAGAACGAGTCGTAGATCGCCCGCACCTTGTCGTAGTCGGTGGACTCGTCCTCGGTCAGGTCGGCGACCCGCCGCTGGACGGTGTCGTCCGCCGGGGCCGCCGTGTACTGCCGGAGCAGCGGGTCGTCCTCGGCCAGCGGTTCGGCGGTCCGCAGTTGCGCGGCGGAGTAGCGGGCCCGGGAATAGGCGAACGAGTACTGCTGGCCGCCCGTCGTGGACCGTCCGGAGTAGGCCACCTGCTGGCCGGTGTCGAACTGCCAGTTGCCCTTCAGCCCCTGCACGTCGGCGGGGTAGCTGTAGACCGGCAGCATGTTCTGCCGCAGCGAGTCGGTGACCTCGACCTGGGCCTGGTACTGCGTGAAGGTGGCGCGGTCGGTGGTGCCCTGCTCGGCCGGATTCGCCAGGCTCTCGCCGAGCGGGCCGCCCCGCGGCGGGGTGTGGCCGACACCGTCCGCGTTCAGCACGTCCGCCACGCCGAACCGCAGGTAGAACGGCTCTTTCTCGTTGGTGCGCACGTTGATGAGGTTGACGGTGGCGTTCTGGTTGAGCTGGCCGCTCAGGGCCGCGAACAGGTTGATCCGCCCGTTGCCGGTGCCGCCGTTGCCGGGGCCGACCCCGCCGCCGCTCTGGGTGAGCTGGGACAGCAGGCCGCCGGAGACGGTCGGCACGGCCAGGGGCAGCAGCACCGCCACCAGCACGCCGACCACGCCGAGCCGGCGGCCGGCGGAGGCCAGCGGCGACGGTTCCCAGACGTCGACGTCGCGGCCGTCACCGGTGAAGCGGCGGCCGAAGCGGCGGACCCGGTCCACGTTGTCGGCGACCAGCAGCCACAGGTAGCCGGCGGCGCCGATGATGAACGGGAAGACCGGCACGCTGTCCAGGTAGACCGCGACCGGGATGGAGTAGATCGCGAGCATCGGCAGCCCGGCCAGCGCCGGGCGGCGGAACACCGCTGTCAGCAGGTCCACCACGATCGCCACGGCGCCGATGCCGAGGACGGCCACGAAGAGCAGGCCTTCCCGGTCGGGGACGGGCACACCGTACGACCGGGTGTCCTCACCGGCCTGCCGGATCAGGTCGGCGAAGTGCGAGAACGTGGCCGGCTGCGGGATCAGGATCTCCCGGCCGCTCGGGAAGATCCAGGTGAGGGCGAGGACCAGCGCGACGACCATCGCGAGGGTCTGCGCCCACGTCGGGAAGCGCAGGGTACGGGCGGCGACCGCCGCACCGGCGATCAGGATGACCGTGAGCAGGCTCTCCATGAGCCAGGTCCACGTGTCGAAGATGGCCGACAGCGGTGCGGCGGAGAGCAGTGTCGCGCTCGCCGCGATCAGACCGAGACGACGCCGGCCGGTCATCGGATCACCCCGCCCACGGTTTCCGCCATGGCGGCGCGGTAGGCGAAGCCCTGCGATCCCCGGCCCACCGCGGGCCAGAGGGCCGGCAGCGTGTCACCGTGGGTGACCGGCACCGACTTCCAGCCGCTGCGGACCAGCGCGAGCGACGCGGCCGCGTGTTCCCGGTCGGATTCCTGCCGGTCGCCGCTGTTCATCGGCACCCAGGTGGAGCTGTCCAGGGCGAAACCGAGGCAGGTCGCCCCGTTCCCGCGCAGCTGGGTCAGCAGTTCCGCCTCGGCGACCGTGAGCGCGCCGAACAGGCCGATCACCAGGCCGCCGTCGTTGCGGCGGCGGACGTGCTCCACCAGGACCGAGATGTCGCCGGTCTGGCTGAGCTTCACATCTGCCAGGGTGTCCAGGATCAATCCCTCCCCACCGGCCTCGGCGGCGTCGATGTCCATGCCGGTGCCGGTGACCAGACGCAGTTTGTAACCGGACTCGCGCAGGTGCATGGCGATGCTGGCGGCGGCCGACACCGCCCATTCGAAGCTGGCGGTCGGTCCTTCGCCGCGGTGCGCGTGCAGCCGGGTGTCCAGGACCACCGTGGCCCGGCTCTCCCAGGGCTGTTCCTCACGGCGGACCATCAATTCACCGGTACGCGCGGTCGAGCGCCAGTGGACCCGCCGCAGGTCGTCGCCGCGCCGGTACTCCCGGGTGGCCGCGTCGTCCTCGCCGTGCACCGCCACCGAGCGGGCGCGGCTCTCGCCGGTGCCCGCGTACTCCCCGGCCAGCCGCACCCGGGGGAGCGGGGTGACCTGCGGGATCACGATGAGCCGGTCGACCGAGGGGAACGAGCGGGTCAGCTCGCAGAGGCCGAACGGGTCGGTGAGACGGATCATCAGCGGGCCGATCGGGTACCGCCCGCGCACGTCGGCGCGGACCGTGTACGCCACCGAGCTGGCCTGCTGCGCCCCGAGCCGTTCCAGCACCACCCGCGGCCGGCTGCCCAGGGCGTAGGGCAGCCGGTCCTCGAGCAGCATCGTGCCGGTGGGCAGCCGGGACAGGTTCTGCAGGCGCAGGATGACCCGAGCGCTGGAACCGACCGGGGCCCGGCCCGGGTCCAGCGAGCGGGTGCAGGCCAGTTTGTAGCGGCTGCGACCGACATACCACGCGGCGAGCAGCGGGAGCGCGGCCAGCAGGACCGCGACCCGGAGCAGGTCGCGTTCGCCCAGAATCAGTGCCGAGACCGCGGCGGCGAGGGCTGCCGCCAGGAACGAGCGGCCGCGCGTGGTGAGCCCCCGCAGCGCCTCCCGCATCGTCACCGCCCCCGGGACTCGTACGGCGTACGTCCGTCACGGGTGTCGTACGGGTTGCGGGACCGGTCGTGCGGCAACGGCAGCCGGTGCACGATCTCCGACACGATCGCGTCGGTGGTCCGCCGGTTGAGCTGCGCGTCCGCCGTCGGGATGATCCGGTGGGCGAGCACCGGGACGGCGAGCGCCTGCAGGTCGTCCGGGAGCACGTAGTCGCGGCCCTCGAGCGCGGCCACCGCCTTGGCGGTGCGCAGCAGCTGCAGCGTGGACCGGGGCGACGCGCCGAGGCGGATCTCCGGTGCCTCCCGGGTCGCGGTCACCAGAGCGATCGCGTACTGCTGGAGGGCTTCGGCGGCGTGCACGTCCCGGGCCGTGGCGATCAGCCGGCGGACCATCGCGGCGTCGGTGACGGCGCGCAGGTCGTTCAGCGGGTCGTGGTCGCCGTGCCCGCCGAGCATGGCGAGCTCGGCACGCGGGTCCGGGTATCCCATTGCGATCCGGGCGGTGAACCGGTCACGCTGCGCCTCGGGCAGCGGGTAGGTCCCCTCCATCTCGATCGGGTTCTGCGTCGCGATCACCATGAACGGCGCCTGCAGCTCGTACGTCGTGCCGTCGACGGTGACCTGCCGCTCCTCCATGCACTCGAGCAGCGCGGACTGCGTCTTCGGCGAGGCCCGGTTGATCTCGTCGCCGACCACCAGGTTGGCGAAGACCGCACCCGGCTTGAACTCGAAGTCGCGCGTCTCCTGGTTGTAGACGCTGACCCCGGTGACGTCGCTGGGCAGCAGGTCGGGCGTGAACTGGATGCGGCGCACCGAACAGTCGATGGACCGGGCCAGGGCCTTGGCGAGCTTGGTCTTGCCGACGCCCGGCACGTCCTCGATCAGCAGGTGCCCCTCGGCGAGCAGCACCGCGAGTGCCAGTCGCACCGTGGCGCTCTTGCCCTCGATGACCTGCTCGATGTTGGCCATGATGGCGTGCGTCGCGGCGGCGAACTCGGCGCTCGTCAGCGGGCCGGCTGGCTCGCCCCAGGTCGGCGTTGTCACGGGCCTCCTCCAAGTCGTGTGTACCTCTCGCGGTGGGTATCACCCACCGTCAAGGGGCATCGAAGGTTGCGGGCGCCCAGCGGCCGTGGGCCTCCGGCGCTCGCCGCCCGTCCCCACAGGTTATCCCCGTACGCACGCATCGCCGAAAGGCCTGATCGAGACCGATTCGAGACGCAGAACCGGTCGCCTGTGGACAGCCTGGGCCATATCACCCGCAGGTATACCGGTCGCCGTGTGTGACGGACGGCGAGTATCATCCAACGCATGGCTCGGTCCGTTCTGCTTCTTAGCCGGCCGTGCTGACCTGACTGGCCGGCACGGCGCCCCCTCCTGCGTGAGGGGCTTTTTTATGCCCTTCTGCCTCCTTGATCAAGACGAGACGCCGACGAGATGGTGAAGATGAGCGAGACCGAGACCCCGCCTTTCCGTTACACCGCGGCGCTGGCTGACGAGATCGAACTGCGCTGGCAGGCCTTCTGGGCCGAGCACGGCACGTTCCGCGCGCCCAACCCGGTCGGCGAGCTGGCCGACCCCGCGCACCCGCGCGCCGGTGCGCCGAAACTGCACGTGCAGGACATGTTCCCGTACCCGTCCGGCGCCGGCCTGCACGTCGGGCACCCGCTGGGCTACATCGGCACCGACTGCTACACGCGCTACCAGCGCCAGGCCGGCTACAACGTGCTGCACCCGATGGGCTTCGACGCGTTCGGCCTGCCCGCCGAGCAGTACGCGGTGCAGACCGGCACCCACCCGGCGGTCACCACGGCCGCCAACGTCGAGCGCTACAAGAAGCAGCTGCGCCGCCTGGGCCTGGCCTACGACGACCGGCGCTCGTTCTCGACGACCGACCCGGAGTACTACCGCTGGACGCAGTGGATCTTCCTGCAGGTCTTCAACTCCTGGTTCGACCCCGAGCTGCGCAAGGCACGGCCGATCAGCGAGCTGATCGCCTCCTTCGAGGCGGGGGAGCGCGGCGCCGAGTGGGCCACCCTGTCACCCGCCGAGCGCCGCAAGGTCATTGACGACCACCGCCTGGCGTACGTGTCCGAGGCACCGGTGAACTGGTGCCCCGGCCTGGGCACCGTGCTGGCCAACGAGGAGGTCACGCCGGACGGCCGGTCCGAGCGCGGCAACTTCCCGGTCTTCAAGCGCAGCCTGAAGCAGTGGATGATGCGCATCACCGCGTACGGGGACCGCCTGGTCGAGGACCTGGACACGCTGGACTGGCCGGAACCGGTCAAGCTGATGCAGCGCAACTGGATCGGCCGCAGCAAGGGTGCCCACGTCGACTTCCCGGTCGGCGGCGACGGCGTGATCACGGTCTTCACCACGCGACCGGACACGCTGTTCGGCGCGACCTACATGGTGCTGGCGCCGGAGCACGAGCTGGTCGACGCCGTCGTGCCGGCGGCCTGGCCGGAGGGGACCAAGCAGGTCTGGACCGGCGGGCACGCGACACCGGCCGAGGCGGTCGCCGCCTACCGGGCCGAGGCCGCCGCGAAGACCGACGAGGAGCGGACCGCCGACGGCAAGGTCAAGACCGGCGTCTTCACCGGCGCCTACGCGGAGAACCCGGTCAACGGTGCCCGCGTGCCGGTCTTTATCGCCGACTACGTGCTGGCCGGTTACGGCACCGGCGCGATCATGGCGGTGCCGGGCCAGGACGAGCGGGACTGGGCCTTCGCCGAGGTCTTCGAGCTGCCGATCATCCGTACCGTTGCCGCCCCTGAGGGTTTCGAAGGCGCCTTCACCGGCGAGGGCCCGGCGATCAACAGCGACTGGCTGGACGGCAAGGGCGTCGCCGAGGCCAAGGCCGCCATGATCGAGTGGCTGGAGACGAACGGCAAGGGCCGGGGTGCCACCACCTACCGGCTGCGGGACTGGCTGTTCAGCCGCCAGCGGTACTGGGGTGAGCCGTTCCCAATCGTCTACGACGAGACCGGTCTGCCGATCGCGCTGCCCGACTCGATGCTGCCGGTCGAGCTGCCTGACGTCGACGACTTCTCGCCGCGCACCTTCGACCCGGAGGACGCGGACACCGAGCCGGAGACGCCGCTGTCCCGCAAGAAGGACTGGGTGCAGGTCGAGCTGGACCTGGGCGACGGCCCGAAGACCTACACCCGCGAGACCAACACGATGCCGCAGTGGGCCGGCTCCTGCTGGTACGAGCTGCGCTACCTGGACCCGCAGAACCAGCAGAAGATGGTCGACCCGGCGAACGAGGCCTACTGGATGGGCCCGCGGTCCGAGGGCGACTGCGGTGGCGTCGACCTGTACGTCGGCGGCGTCGAGCACGCCGTGCTGCACCTGCTGTACGCCCGCTTCTGGCACAAGGTGCTGTTCGACCTGGGCCACGTCTCGTCGTTCGAGCCGTTCCGGAAACTGTTCAACCAGGGCTACATCCAGGCGTACGCGTTCCAGGACGACCGTGGCTTCTACGTGCCGGCCGAAGAGGTCGTCGAACGCGACGGCAAGTACTTCTACGGCTCGCAGGAAGTCACGCGTTCCTACGGCAAGATGGGCAAGTCGCTGAAGAACGTGGTGACGCCCGACGAGATGTGCGAGCAGTACGGCGCCGACACGTTCCGGGTCTACGAGATGGCGATGGGCCCGCTGGACGTCTCCCGTCCCTGGGAGACCCGCGCGGTCGTCGGCTCACAGCGCTTCCTGCAGCGGGTCTGGCGCCTGGTGGTCGACGAGGAGACCGGCGCCGTCCGGGTCACCGACGAGCCGCTGGACCCGAAGACCCGCAAGACGCTGCACCGGATCATCGCCGGCGTCCGGGAGGACCTGGACGAGCTGCGGTTCAACACCGCGATCGCCAAGCTGATCGAGCTGACGAACACGCTGACCCCGCTGCCCGCGGTGTCCCGCGAGGCGGTCGAGCCGCTGGTGCTGATGCTGTCCCCGTTCGCGCCGCACCTGGCCGAGGAACTGTGGGGCAAGCTGGGCCACGCCGGCACGCTGGCCTACGTCGACTTCCCGGTCGCCGACCCGGCCCAGCTGGTGGCCGATTCGGTCACCTACCCGGTGCAGGTCAACGGCAAGGTGCGCGGCCGCGTCGAGGTCTCCCCGGACACGGCCGAGGCCGACGTCCGCGCGGCGGCCCTGGAGGCTGTCGCCGAGGTCCTGGCCGGGCGCGACCCCAAGAAGGTCATCGTCGTCAAGGGCCGCCTGGTCTCCGTCGTCGTCTGATCTACGCCGCCTCATCCGTCGACGGCCCGTCGCGCACTCGCGCGGCGGGCCGTCTTTCCCCGAGCGGGCCGGCGTGGCCGTACCCGAAAAGGTGCCCGGAAGCACTGCGCCCGGCCCAGCCGAGGGCTGGACCGGGCGGTGTGCGCGAAACGATCAGGCGGGGACGGCCATCGTGGTGGCCGGGACAGCGGTGGCCGGGACAGCGGTGGCCGGGACAGCGGTGGCCGGGACAGCGGTGGCCGAGACAGCGGTGGCCGGAGCCGCGGCGGCGGCGCGGCGGGAGGTGTAGCGCCAGCGGAGCACGATGGCCGTGGAGATGGCGAAGCCGATTGCCGCCGGAGCCAGGGTCGTCGCGTTCATCGAGCCCGGCGCGGCCACCGCGGCGCCGATCACGGCGTAGGTGACGGTGGACGGGATGGCGGCGATCGTGGTGCCGAGCAGGTAGCGCTTGCGGCAGACGCTCGTGGTGCCGTAGGCGTAGCCGACCAGACCGAACGGTGCGAGAGGCAGGAACCGGACCAGCAGGACGGCGGCGAGGCCGCGGCGGTTCAGCCAGCCGTCGAGGCGGTCGAGCCGGCTGCCGGCTTTCGCCTTGAGGGCGCCCTGCCCGGCCCAGCGACCGGCGTAGTAGGTCGCCGTGGCCGCGATGATGGCGGCGGCCAGCGCCGCGATCGCACCCGTCGCGGCGCCCAGGAGAAGGCCGCAGAGGAGCGTGATCGCGGTACGCGGGACGAGCACCGACAGGAGCAGCCCACCCACCACCGCGACGGCGGCCGGGGCGACCGCGCCGAGGTTCTCGACGCTGTCGCCGATCTCACGCAGCGGCAGCGTCGCGGCAGCGACCCCGAGAGCACCCACGACGGCGCCGAGAGTGCCGAACCGGACAAGGCGGCGCTTCCAGCTGATCGGAGCGTCCTGAGGGTCCGCGGAGTTCTGAACTGCGCCCCGCGGGGCGATCAGGATGTCGGTCATGCAGGCGTACCGCCCTACTGTTGTCGGTTCCTGAAACAAGGATCAGACAGCTGTCGCCGCCTCCAGCCGTTCCTGCCGAAGCCGGTCGGCCCAGGTGTCGTCCAGGGGCGCAAGCCTATCCGCGCCTGTTGACCAACGCAGTAGCAGATCGGCTATCGCTGGGTTGCGAGCGAGCGCCGGGCCGTGCGAGTACGTACCGAGAATCTTCCCGGCCCATGCTCCCTCGGTCTGCCCGTCGTTGCCCACTCCGGCGGTCACCCGGGCGAGCGGCGCGGCGTGCGGGCCCAGGTGGGTGCGGCCGCCGTGGTTCTCGAAACCGGTCAGCGGGGGCAGCCCGAGCCGCGGGTCGATGTCGCCGCGCAGTTCGCCGACCGCCCGGGTGACGCCCCGGTCGGAGGAGATGTCCAGCAACCCGAGGCCGGCGCACTTCGCACCCTTGGCGAAGAAGGAGTGGCCGAAGAGTTGATATCCGGCGCAGATCGCCAGGACCGCGGCGCCCTGGCTGACCGCCCGGTGCAGACCGCCGTCGTTGATCAGGCGCTCGGCCGCGAGGGCCTGCGGGCCGTCCTCGCCGCCGCCGATCAGGTAGATGTCGGCGGCCGTGGGCATCGGCTGGTCGGAGCGGACCTCGTACGTCTCCACCGGGATGCCGCGGGCGGCCGCCCGGTGGGCCAAGATCGACAGGTTGCCCCGGTCGCCGTAGGTCGACAGCAGATCGGGGTAGATCCACACGATCCGGAGGCTCTCAGTTGACACGGTCCAACTCCGCTCGGATGTCCTGGAACGCCGTGTAATTGGCGATCACTTCGAGGCGGCCGGGCGGTACGGCCCGCAGCGCCTCGTCGAAACTGAGTACGTGCCGGAACGGCACCTGGTTCACCTGGAGCCGGACGGCCAGGTCGTAGGCGCGGTCGCCGGTGATCAGCACCGGGCGGTTGCGCAGCGGCGAGAAGTCGACGTCGTACAGCCAAGAGGTGTCGAAGCCGTCGGGATCGCGGGCGTTGATGGAGAGCAACGTCGGGGCCTGCTCGGCCATGTCGAACGCCTCCAGCCAGCTGGCCGGGTTCTTGGCGAGGAGCAGCCGGATGTTGCGGCCGTCCCGGTCGACCTGGGCGTAGCGCCCGGCGATAGACGCCACCCGGGCCAGCCGCGGCAGCGCCTCGATCGGGCGGACCCCGAACTCGGCGGCAACGGCCAGGGCGGTCGCCGCGTTGCCGATGTTGACCCGGCCGGGGAGCTGGAGCTTCACCATGTGCCAGTCGCCGCGCGGGTCGATCACGCCTTCGTCCTCGACCACCCAGTTCGCCCGGGGGCGGCGCAGCGGGCAACCCGTGCACCACCAGTCACCGCCGGAGCGCTCGATCGGGTGGCCGCTCTCCGGGCAGACGAACGAGTCGTCCAGCCAGCGCTGACCGGCGCTGAACCAGGTGACCTGCGGGCTGCTGCTCGCGGCCCAGACCACCATCGGGTCGTCGGAGTTGGCCACCACCTTGATCTGCGGGTGGCCGGCGAGCGTGGTCTTCCACAGCTGCGCCATCATCGCCACCTCCTTCGCCCGGTCCAGCTGGTCCCGGGAGAGGTTGAGCAACGCCACCACCTTGGGCCGGGTGGCCTCGATCACCTGGGCGAGGTAGTGCTCGTCGACCTCGAGAACGGCGAACGGGGTGTGACCCTCTTTCGCCAGTGCCGAGGTGTGCCCGGTCGGCATGTTCGCGCCGAACGAGTTGGTGGCGACCCGGCCCAGCACGCCGACTGCTGCCGCCGTGAGCCGTGTCGTGGTGGTCTTGCCGTTGGTCCCGGAGACGAGCGCCACAGCTCGGCCGGACGACAGGTGGGCCAGGAGGTCAGGGTCGATCTTGAGGCCGATCCAGCCCCCGATCACTGAACCGTCGCCGCGTCCAGCGGCCCTGGAGAGCGCCGCCGCGGTCTTCGACGCGGTGGTCGCGACCTTGGCGATAAGAGGCATCTTCCCGTCCGTCACGCCAGCGAGGGTACCGGACCGAAAGGTTACGTCCAGTTGCCGACCGGTCAAGATCAGGTACGACCCGCGTTTGGCCCGGTCTCGTCGTTCCGTCCGGCGATCCGGGTGACGCGCCGACTTTTTGTGTGTTCTGGTTCACCCGTAACTTTCGACCGTTCGTGATCGGCCGACCCCGTACCGTGATGGCATTTGTCTCCTGGCGGTAACAAACTGGACACCTAACAGTGTGCCAATTACTCTGCGTCACGAGGTGGCTGCTGACGCTCGGCCGAAAACTCAGGTAGCAAGGTTGGGCCGGTGGCAACAGCCCACCGACTCGCACCAGCCTGGCTAACGCCGAGCCCTGCCCCGAGCTGGACGGTGCGACCGCAGCAACACCCGCACCATCGATCAAGGCATCAGGGGGCAGGGACGGGGGACCCATAACCGGTCCGTCCCACGCCGGCAGTTCCGCGGCACATGTGGGAGGACCTTGGGGTGAAGTCGCTCCGGCGACCGGGCACACCTTCCCGCCCGAACCCGACAGCTAACCTCGCAGGCGTGCCGGAGGGAAATCTCTACCGTGCACGAACACAGTTCGCGCCATCGTCGCCGCACGTCCCGCGGCGCCGGCACCGTCGCACTGTCCCTGGGCCTCTGCCTCTGCGCCGGCCAGCTGGTCACCGCGTCACCCGCCGCGGCCGCCAGCACCACGCCGGTCGTCAAGGTCGCCTCCGCGGCGGCCGCGACGATCAAGCCCAAGCTGTCCGCCAAGGCCAGCACCCGGAGCCTGAAGTGGGGCTCCACCCTCAAGGTGACCGTCAAGGTCATCGACCCGCGTACCGGCAAGATCGCCAAGGGCACGGTCCGGCTCCAGGGCCTCGTCGGCGGTAAATGGAAGACGTGGGACACCGAGAAGGTCCGGAACCAGAACGGGACGGTCACGCTCAAGGCCGCCCCGAAGAACACGTACTACGTCCGGACGATCTTCAACGGCTCCGGCTTCAACCAGGTAACCACGGCCAAGACCAAGATCACGGTCAAGGCCAGTGGCGCGAAGATCCTGGCGGAGGCGAAGAAGCACAAGGGTGCGCTCTACAAGTACGGCGCTTCGGGCCCCAAGCGGTTCGACTGCTCCGGCTACACGAAGTACGTCTACAAGAAGGCCGCCGGCAAGAAGCTGCCGCACAAGGCCAACTCGCAGCAGAAGTACGGCAAGAAGGTCGCCAAGAGCAACAAGAAGGTCGGCGACCTGATCGTGTTCCGGAACGGCTCGTACGGTTACCACGCCGGCATCTACGCCGGTAACGGCTACATCTACGACTCGCCGCACAGTGGCGCCCGGGTCGGCAAGCACAAGATCTGGAGCAACAACTACGTCGTCCGGCGCCTCGTCGCCTGACGGTTCGTGGAGCTCCGTAGCCGGTCCCCGCAGTAGGTTCCGCAGTAGGTAAGGCCGCAGTAGGTAAGGCCGTAGTAGGTAAGGCCGCAGTAGGTAAGGCCGTAGTAGGTAAGGCCGCAGTAGGTAAGGCCGTAGTAGGTAAGGCCGCAGTAGGTAAGGCCGTAGTAGGTAAGGCCGTAGTAGTAAGGAAAGACCGCGGTGTGGTGGCACCGCGCAGAAGATCACGCCTGTGGGGTGTGGCCCGGATCGGGGTCACGCCCCACAGGCGTTTCCGCGTCCTGGGCGGTGGTGCTCAGGGTCTGCGGCTGGCGCGGGGCGGGGTGCGCGACGTGGCCAGCGGTCATTGCGTCGGTCCAGCGGGCCCGGCTGTCGCTGATGGCTGGTTTGGAGCCGTTGTAGCGACCGTGGGTGACAGCTGGCTGGTTCGGCTGTCACCTACGGCTGTTGGGGAGCGGTTGTTGCGACCGTGGGTGACAGCTGGCCGGATCGGCTGTCGCTCACGGCTGTTACGGAGCGACTTTTTCGACCGTGGTGTCAGCTGGTCGGTCTGGCTGTCGCTCACGGCTGTTGGGGAGCGGTTGTGGCGACCGTGGGTGACAGCTGGCCGGCTCGGCTGTCGCTCACGGCTGTTGCGGGGCGACTTTTTCGACCGTGGGTGACAGCTGGCTGGTCTGGCTGTCACCTACGGCTGTTGGGGTGCACTCGGGGCCTACAAGCACAAGCCGCGCACGGATCCGATCCGCTTGATGGCAACCAGCGGTGCGAGCCGAGCGGGGCTGGGCGTGGGAGCTGGGCGCCGGGCGGGGGCAGCAGGCACCGGGCCGGGCGGGGGCAGCAGGCACCGGGCCGGGCGGGGAGGCGGGCACCGGGTCGGGTGGGGCACGTGGCCGGGCCGGGTGGGGCGG
>NZ_JAHWGU010000215.1 GCF_020873875.1 Actinoplanes sp. DH11 | reverse complement strand
TGTTGGCTGATGGTGCGGGTGTGCCGGTGGCGGTGGTGGAGTCGTTGGTGTTGCGGCCGGTTGTTGCTGGTCAGTTGGGTGGCGGGCATGCGCCGTTGTTTGGTGTGGATTTGGTGCCCGTGGTGGCGTCGGGGTCGGTGTTTGAGGGTGAGGTGTATCGGGCTGGTGGTGTTCATGAGGTGTTGGCGCGGTTGCAGGGGGCGGTGGTGGCGGATGAGCGGTTGGTGGTGGTGATTGGTGGTGGTTTGGAGGATGCGCCGG
>NZ_JAHWGU010000214.1 GCF_020873875.1 Actinoplanes sp. DH11 | reverse complement strand
GACCAACCCACAACCTCACCCGCAAAACACCAGCACCGTCACAGACGATCGGTATGAAATGCAAGGTCATGCCTGGCATTGAAGACCAACCACAAGGGTTGTTCTTTCAGATACCCAACAGGGTGCTCATCACCGGATTCCAGCCGCACCAACACCCGTTCCACGCCACCGAAGCAGCTGTACTAGGAAGCCGGCCGTTGCCAGATCCAATTAGCCAGTGTCTCCGCCTATGAGCTCCTCACCAACACATTCGGTCGATGC
>NZ_JAHWGU010000213.1 GCF_020873875.1 Actinoplanes sp. DH11 | reverse complement strand
GCATCGACCGAATGTGTTGGTGAGGAGCTCATAGGCGGAGACACTGGCTAATTGGATCTGGCAACGGCCGGCTTCCTAGTACAGCTGCTTCGGTGGCGTGGAACGGGTGTTGGTGCGGCTGGAATCCAGTGATGAGCACCCTGTTGGGTATCTGAAAGAACAACCCTTGTGGTTGGTCTTCAATGCCAGGCATGACCTGGACCCCTATACCGATGGCCTGAGGGCTTTGCTGGTGGGAGTTCGTGTGGGTTGTGGGTTGGT
>NZ_JAHWGU010000212.1 GCF_020873875.1 Actinoplanes sp. DH11 | reverse complement strand
GCCCCGATCGACGGGGAACGGTGTGATCCCGTCCCCACCCCGAACCACCAGATCCCACAAACCTTGCGGCGAACTCACCCCACCCGGATACCGACACGACATCCCCACGATCGCGATCGGCTCGTCGGTGCCCGTCCGGGCCGCCACCACCACGCGCGCCGGAGCATCACCCACCGCACGCTGGACAAGGTAACCGGCCAGAGCGGTCGGCGTCGGATAGTCGAACACCAGCGTCGCCGGCAACTTCAACCCCGTCACCACC
>NZ_JAHWGU010000211.1 GCF_020873875.1 Actinoplanes sp. DH11 | reverse complement strand
TAAGACCCGCTGCCGTGCCGACCGGTTAGCCGAGGATCTGCCCGCCACCGCGTGGACCCGGCGCAGTGCCGGTGACGGGTCGAAAGGGCCACGGTTCTACGACTGGGCCTGGCTCGCCGACGTCGGCGCCGACGGTGACCCCGACGACGACGGCCGGCACAGTCTGCTGATCCGTCGCAACAACACCACCGGTGAGCTGGCCTTCTATCGCTGCTGGGCACCAGAGCCGACCGCCCTTGCCCAGTTCGTGCGGGTAGCGGGGGTT
>NZ_JAHWGU010000210.1 GCF_020873875.1 Actinoplanes sp. DH11 | reverse complement strand
TCAATACCGGCCGACTCGAACGCCTCCCACGACGCCTCCAACAACAACCGCTGCTGCGGATCCATCGCCAAAGCCTCACGCGGACTGATCCCGAAGAACGCCGGATCGAACTGTGCCGCGTCGTGCAGGAAACCACCCTCCATGGTGTCCGAACGACCGTCGGCTCCTGCTTCAACCCCATAGAGACCCTGAAGATCCCAGCCCCGATCGACGGGGAACGGTGTGATCCCGTCCCCACCCCGAACCACCAGATCCCACAAACCTTGCGGCG
>NZ_JAHWGU010000209.1 GCF_020873875.1 Actinoplanes sp. DH11 | reverse complement strand
ACATCGATTTCGAGATGCCGTCGTTGGGCTGGATTTCGAATGTGACCGGTGAGCCGGTCGGTGTCGAGGTGATGGATCCGCAGTACTGGGTGCGGCAGGTCCGCCAGCCCGTCCGGTTCGCTGACGGTGTCGCCGCGATGCGTGCCGCCGGTGTCACCCGGTTCATCGAGGTGGGCCCGTCCGGTGCGCTCGCGACGCACGTCGACGGGGTGTGTCTGCCGACGATCCGTAAGGGCCGCGACGAGGCCACCTCGATCGTGCAGGCGCTGGCGGTGGCCGGCC
>NZ_JAHWGU010000208.1 GCF_020873875.1 Actinoplanes sp. DH11 | reverse complement strand
GGATTCCAGCCGCACCAACACCCGTTCCACGCCACCGAAGCAGCTGTACTAGGAAGCCGGCCGTTGCCAGATCCAATTAGCCAGTGTCTCCGCCTATGAGCTCCTCACCAACACATTCGGTCGATGCAGGATTTCTGTCCACGTTTCCGCAGAAGAATGCTCCTTAGAAAGGAGGTGATCCAGCCGCACCTTCCGGTACGGCTACCTTGTTACGACTTCGTCCCAATCGCCAGCCCCACCTTCGACGGCTCCCTCCCACAAGGGGTTAGGCCACCGGCTTCGGG
>NZ_JAHWGU010000207.1 GCF_020873875.1 Actinoplanes sp. DH11 | reverse complement strand
CAACGCCCGCGTCGTAGCCAACGAGAACCCGACATCAACAGCATCAGCATCCAACACGGCCAACCGCTGCACCTGCGCCGCCAACGCCTCCGGCGACTTCGCAGAAACCAGCCACGGCACCGGACCCTGATGCGGCACCCCGGACGGGAGCTCCGGTGCCTCCACACCCGGGCCCTGCTCCAAGATCACGTGCGCGTTCGTGCCACTGATCCCGAACGACGACACCGCCGCCCGACGAGGTCTGTCCTGCACCTGCCACTCGACCGGCTCAGTCAACAACTCCACCGCACCCGACTC
>NZ_JAHWGU010000206.1 GCF_020873875.1 Actinoplanes sp. DH11 | reverse complement strand
TGCTGGTCTCCAGCCACACCACCTTCGGGATCACCCTGATCACCCCGGTCCTGGCCGACACCCGCACCCAAGCCACCACCCCCGGCGGCTACGACCGCACCGCGTTCACCATCGACTACGACCAGCAGCAGGCGACCTGCCCGCAAGGCCACACCACCTCCACCTGGATCCCCGGCCGCCGGGGCGACACCGACATCATCTCGATCGCCTTCACCACCACCGTCTGCCGCCCCTGCCCCGCCAAAACCCGCTGCACCACCGCCAGCCGCCGCTACCTCACCATCCGCCCTCAACCCATCCAACAAGCCC
>NZ_JAHWGU010000020.1 GCF_020873875.1 Actinoplanes sp. DH11 | reverse complement strand
GGGGCCTCCCGCAAAGCAGATAGATCTTCGTCGACTACCTGCCTACCGGAGGCCCCGTTCCTAATGCACCTACATCCACCGAACGAGTGTTGCCAACACCCCGAACCCCTTAACTACGCGGCCTTGGGTCATAGCGTCCTCCAAACTCCACAAACGAGTCCAGACCCAGGGCGTGACCGGGTCCGCGTCTACTTCGCGGCGGCAACAACCGACTGTCCGGCGGCAACCAGGCCTTCCGGCAACAACCGACTGTCCGGCGGCGACCGGGCCTTCCGGCGATGGCAGGGCCTTCCGGCGGGGCCGGTCAGAGCAGGCCCAGCTGCCGGGACAGCATGATCGCCTCGCGGCGGCGTCCGACGCCCAGTTTGCGGTAGATCGATCGCATGTGCGCCTTGACCGTGTTCACCGAGATCCCCAGGTTCTCGGCGATTTCCGCGGCGGTGAGGACCGTGGGCAGGTAGCGCAACACCTCGAGCTCCCGCTCGCTCAGCGGTCCGGCGCCCGCCGGCGCGCCGATCACCGGAAGCTCGCCGGTGATCTCGGCGAGCAGGCCGTCGTGCGCGGGGCCGCGGGCCTCGCCCAGCCACTGCTGCCGCTCGGCCAGGACCAGCAGGCGCGGGCTGGCGAACCGGCGGAACGGCTGCCGCAGCAGGTCCGGTTCGGCCAGGTCCAGGGCGCGGGACAGCGCCTCGCCCGCCCGCGTGCCGTGCCCCCGCGCGTCGGCCGCGAGCGCGGTGAGGATCCAGGCGCTGACGGCGGCGCTGCGGTCCGAGCCCTCCCGTACCCGCGCCAGCAACTGCTCGGCCGCCGCCTCAGCCCCGCCGGCGAGATCCCCCCCGGCACGATCGCCGCGGGCAAGGCCGCCAACGCCAAGGTCGCCGCGGGCACGATCACCGCCGGCAAGGCCGCCAACGCCAAGGTTGCCGCGGGCATGGTCGCCGCGGGCATGGTCGCCGCGGGCATGGTCGGCGCGGGCGCGATCCCCGCCTGCAAGGCCGCCGCCGGCGAGATGGGCGCGAGCAAGGCAGATCTGCTCGGCGGGGAGCAGCGCGGGACCGGCCGGGCCGCGGGTGTACCGCGCGACGACCGCGGCCGGCTCGCCCAGGGCCAGGTCGGCCTCGGCCGTGCCGAGCGCCAGCAGCCGGTCGAGCAGGGGCGCGGCGAGGTGCGGCCCGGCCTCCGCCGGGGCCCGGTGCAGCAGGGACCGGGCGGCGAGCGGCTCACCGTGGTCGAGCAGCAGCCGGGCCCGGACCAGCGACAGCATCACCGCCGGCACCGCTTCCGGGTCGTCGCCGACGGCGTGTTGCGCGCAGCGCAGCGACTCGTGCGCCGCGGCCTCGTGGCCTCGTTCGGCCTCGATCAGCGCCCGGGTGAGGTATCCGGGCGCGACCGCCGGCCGGGTTTCCGCGTCGATCCGGCGGGCCAGGTCGATCGCCGCCGTGGCGTGTTCCGCCGCGGTGCCCGGTGCGCCCTGCAGGAAGACCAGCAGGGACAGGTTGGCCAGCGCGCTGACCTCGACGAGCGGCACCCCGGCGGCGCGGGCGGCGGAGGCGGCCGCCCAGAGGAACCGTTCGGCGTGGTCGAGATCTCCGGTCCACAGCAGACCGGCGCCCTTGTGGCCGAGCATCAGGGCCCGGTATTGCAGGCGGGCCGGCACCAGCTCCCAGCGCAGCGTGGCCAGGTCGTCGAGGATCCGGGCGGCGACCGCGACGAGCCCCGGCATGTCACCCCGTGCGCGGATCACCACGCCGCACTCCAGGACGTCCAGGGCCAGGCCGATCACCTCGCGGTAGCCGGGGTCCCGGCCGGTCAGCAGCTTCCGGGCGCGGGCGATGTGCGACGGCACCGCGGCGGCGCCACCTTCGGCGTGCGCGCGAAGGGCCGCGCAGAACGCGAGTTCGGCACTTTCGCCGCAACGGTCCGCCGGGATCCGCCGCAGGAGGGCGAGGAGCTCCACCCGGTCGCCGGAGGTGGCGATCCGGAGTCCGCGGTCGACGACGAGCCGGGCCACGAACGCCCAGTCCCCGCCGGCCGCCGCGTGGTTAATCGCGGCGAGGCCGCTGCCGCTGGTGGCATGCCACTGCGCGGCCAGCAGGTGCAGCTGCGGCACCCGTTCCGGTTCGGTGACGGCGAGCCGGTGACGCAGGGCGGACCGGAACATCGGGTGGTAGCGGAACCACCGGCCCGTCCCGATCCGTTCGAGGAACAGGTTCGCGTGGGCCAGCTGTTCCAGGGTGCGTTCGCCGAATGGCCGGCCGGTGAGCGCCTCGGCCAGCTCGCCACAGATCCGGTCGGGCACGCAGGTCCGCAGCAGGAAGTCGCGCACCGCCGGTTGCTGGGCGTCCAGCACCTCCGCGACCAGGTAGTCCTCGACCGCGCCGGCGGCCGGATCGGCGAGTTCCAGCGGCAACCCGGCGGCCGGATCGGTGAGTTCCAGCCGCAACCCGGCGGCCCACCCCTCGGCACGGCGGACCCGGTCGGCCACCTCGGCCGCCGGCAGCTGCCGCCCGGCCGCCGCCAGCAGCTGGGCCGCCTCGTCCACCCGGAACGCGAGGTCCTCGGCGCCGATCTCGGTCAGCTCGCCGGCGGCGCGGAGCCGGTGCAGCGCGACGCCGGGTCCGGCCCGGCTGATCAGCACGAACCGCAGATTTTCGGGTGGCTTCTCCAGCAGCTCGGTGAGGCCGGCGAGCACCCCCGGATCGGTCAGTTCCTGCAGGTCGTCCAGGATCAGGACGGTCACCGCGGGCAGACCGGCAAGCCCGGTGAGCGGGCCGCGGCCGGCCGGGGCGTCGCCGGGGCGCGGCGCCGCCGCAGGCGGCCGGTCCGCGCCGGCGGTGCGCAGTGCCAGGGTCAGATCCGACCGGAGGACGGCCGGCTCGTTGTGCCGCTGCTCGCACGTCAGCCAGGCGACCGGCCCGGTGGCCGCGCGGCGCCCGGCCCACGAGGCGGCCAGGGCGGTCTTGCCCCAGCCCGGTCCGGCGCGGATCACCGTGACCGCCCGGCGCACGCCCGTGTCGAGGGACTCGGCCAGCCGGGGCCGCCACAGCGGGGCCCGCGGTGGGCGGGGTCCTGCGGTGCGGACCGGCGGGGACATCGGTTCCGGATGGGCGTTCCGTGCTGGTTCCAGCATGTAGCCACCACCCCCACAGCACGGCGCGGCCTCCGGCGCCCGTCTCGCGGAACGGCCGCCCTGCGTCGTGCCCAGATCGGCGAGGTCGCCCTCGTCCGCCGATGTCGCGCGCCGGCCGGCCGCCGGGGCATCATCGCACGGAGCGTCACTGTCCACTGCGGATACGCCGCCCGGCGATCCGTGAGTGACGTCGAGAGCCTTACGAAGAGTGAAGTGCCTGTGGACTCATCCTCGTTACCGAAGCACGTGGGCGACCGCCCGACAACCCCCAGTATTGGTCCGCGAGCTGAACGTGGTGGCCACCTGCAACTTGCACGGATGGGTGATGTGTCGCAAACCCAGACTGGTGCGAGACGGGGCAGCTCACACCGGGCCGAGGGCGCGATCGCCCTCTACCGCAAGGAGTTCTACGCGGTCTCCTCGGACGGCCTCGTCCTGGACCTCGACTACCAGGTCTGGGGCGGGGTGCACTTGGTCGTCGGCCTGACCACCGCGGCGACCGGAGCCGGCGTCCTGACCGGCCAGGCCTGGGCCCGGGTCGTCGGTATCGTCATCGCCGGCATCGCGGCAGTGGTGCACTTCTCCTTCCTGGCCGCCGCCCCGGTCTGGTCCTCGATCCTGATCAGCATGGACGTGCTCGTCATCTACGCGCTCGCCGCGCACGGCGGCGACGTCCGGCGCGGGTCCTGACCAGGGTCAGATCAGGTTCAGCGAACGGGCCCGCCGCACCGCCTCGTTGCGCCGCGACGCCGACAGTTTGCGCAGGATGCTGCGCACATGCGTCTTCACGGTGTTGACCGAGACGTAGAGCGAGGCGGCGATCTCCTCGGTCGGGAGCATGGCGGCCATCCCCCGCAGCACCTCGAACTCGCGCTTGCTCAGCGTCTCCACCAGCACGGGTTCGGCGAGCGTCGGCGCGACGGCGGGCGCGATCCCGGGCGGGGCGGCCGGCAAGCCGGCCCGGACGACCGGCCGCTCGTCGTCGCGCACGAACCGGCGGAGCCGGCCGCGGGTCTGGTGTACCGCGCGCCGCTGGCTCTCGGTCCCGGCCACCCGCAGCGACCGCCGCAACGCCTCCCGGGCGCCCGCGGCGTCCTCGGCCCGCGCCGCGAGCACGGCCAGCAGCAGCCACGCGTCCAGGGCGACCGGCGCCGGCACGCCCGCGGCATCGGCAACGGTACGGGCGACGTCGTACGCCACCCGCACGTCACCGCGGTGCAGCGCGAGGGCGGCCCGCACCACCTCGACGTCCGGCAGCGACTCGTCCGCGTACCGGTCCAGCAGCGTGGCCGCCTCGTCCGGGTGCCCGGTCGCGATCAGCAGCCGGGCCTGCGCCAGCCGCACCTCGCGTGTCAGCCAGCGCGGCGCCGGCCGGTCCGTGGCCTGCCCGGCGGCCCGCGTGGCGGAGCGCAGCGTGCTTATCGCGCCGCGCACGTCGCCGCGGGTGTGCAGCTGCCGGGCCCGGACGACGGCGTACCCGAGCCGCGCGGACGCGCCCGCCGCCGGGCCGCAGAGCGGCTGCGCCAGCCGCAGGTGCCGGTCGGCCGCCTCGAGGTCGTGACGTTCCAGCGCCGCCCAGGCCAGGGCCACCTCGGCGGCGCCCGGCCGGTCCGCACGGCCGTGCCCGGCGTCGGCGGCCAGCTCCAGCGCCTGCCGTGCGGCGGTCTCGGCCCCGGCCGGCCGCCCCAGGTACGCCTCCGCCAGCGCCAGCTGCTGCAGGCAGTCGATCCGGATCGTCTCGCACCCGGGCACGATTGTCGCGGCCGCGTCGGCCAGCGCGTCCACCGCCGCGTCGGCGGCGCCCGTACCGTTCAGGGCGGTGCCCTCCGCGCTGCGCAGCAGCAGCCGCAGCTCGGGGTGCCGCGCCACCTTCTCCGGCGGCGCCACGGCCAGGAAGGTCTCGGCCGCCCCGGCCAGCGCCGGAACCCGTTCCGGTTCGGGACCGCCGGCCAGCAGCAGGATCCGCACCAGGAAACCGGTCAGGGTGAGCCCGTCGCCGCAGGTGCTGCCGTGCACGCTGAGCAGCTGGCCGGCGTACCCGAGAAGCTCCGCCGCCCGGTCCGGCCGCCGGTCGCCGCACGCGATCGCGGCCCGGACCAGCACCACCTCCGGCAGTTCCAGGTGTTCCGGCATGCCGGCGAGGAGGCCGCCCAGCCGCCCCGCGCTGCCCTCGGTCAGCAGCCGGCCCACGGCGTAGTCCTCGATCACCATGGCCGCTGCGGACCCCCAGTCACCGGCCCGGGCGGCGTGGCCGACCGCTTCCACGAGCCGGCCCCGCTCGGACAGCCAGGTCGCGGCCCGGGTGTGCAGCAGCGGCACCAGGTCCGGCTCGGACCAGGCCAGCTGGGCCCGCAGCAGCTCGGCGAAGAGCCGGTGGTACCGGTACATCCCGGAGCCCTCGCCGACCGGCTGCACGAACGCGTTCTCCCGGGTCAGCGTGGCGAGCAGGCGGCTCGCGTCGGGGCAGCCGGTGACCACCGCCGCCAGTTCCGGGGTGAACGTGTCGAGCACGCTGGATTCCAGCAGGAAGCGCCGCATCTCGGGCGTCTGCAGCCGCAGCACCTCGCCGACGAAGTACTCGGCGATCGTCGACTCGCCCCCGGAGATCGTGCCGACCAGCCGGGCGGCGGCCGGGCTGCCCTGCAGGGCGCAGGCGCAGAGCCGGACGCCGGCCACCCAGCCCTCGGTGTGCTCGCACAGGGCCGCCAGGTCGGCGGCGCCCAGCTCGACGTCGTGCAGCCGCAGGAGTTCGGCGGTCTCGGCGGTGCTGAGCGCGAGGTCCGCGGTGCGCACCTCGCGCAGCTGCCCGGCCAGGCGGTACCGGTAGAGCGGCAGCGGCGGGTCCCACCGGCCGGCGAGCACCACCCGGAGCTGCCGCACGTGGTTGATCAGGTAGTCCAGCCCGGTGGCCCAGTCCCGGCCGGTCAGCTGGGAGACGCCGTCCAGGATCAACACGACCGGCGTGGGGTGCTCGTCGATCGCGGTGGCGAGCCGGCCGAGCGCCGCCCGTCCGGCCGCGCCGCCCGGTGCCCCGGGGACGGCCACGCCGGCGCGGCACAGGCCCTCGGTGACGTACGCCCAGAAGGCGGCCGGCCGCTCGTCACCGGCCTCCACGCTGATCCACGCGATCGGCCAGCCGGCCCCGGTCATCGCTGCCGCACCGGCGCCGGCGTGTGCGGGCTGCCCGCCGCCGCTGTTCGCCCAGGCGGCCAGCAGCTGCGTCTTGCCGCTGCCGGGCAGCCCGGTGACCAGGGTGACCGGGCCACGGACGCCCTCGGTCACCCGGGCCAGCAGCGCGGGACGGTCCACCATGGAGGGCGGCGCCGCGGGGATGGCGAACTTGGAGTCGAGCAGCGAACCGTCCAGGTCGAAACCGGATTCACCGGGCGATTCCGCGATCAGTTCCATGGACACGACGATTCCTCCCGAGAGCCCGACCCCGATCGATCTCCCGTACAGCCTCGTCCGGGTGACTCACCCCCCGCATCCTCCGGATCGGATAATCGCGACCCTCGGTACCCCGGTGATTACTGAACCGTGATGACGTGTGCTCCCCAGGCCGGCAGGTCGACGAAGAGGCCGTTCCCGACCAGGTCGGCACCGTCGCGTTCGAACACCCGGCCGTCGAGCAGGTTGGTCAGCCGCCACGCCCGGCCGGCCAGCGCCGGCCACGGCAGCTCGACCCGGCCCTGCGAGGCGTGCGCCCCGAAGTTGATCACCACGACGTGCCGGGGGACGTCGCCGTCGTACCAGGCCCAGGCCAGCACGTCGCGGTGCGTCGGGTTGTCCGGCCAGCCGAGACAGTCGAGCATCCGCCACTCACCCCGGCGCAGCGGCGCGGCGAGCGCCAGCAGCCGGTGGTAGAACTCGCGCAGCCCGAGATCGGCCGGCTCGTCGCGGTAACGCGCCAGGAACACCGGCAGCTGCGCCCGACGGCCGTCGAACTGCCCGTCGTGCCAGAGCACCGCGCCGGGCAGCGTGGCCACCGCGATCGCCGCGGCCCGGTCCCGGCCGCCCGGCATGGTGGCGGCGGCCCGCGGCTCGTCGTGGTTCTCCAGGAACCGGATCAGCCGGTCCTGGTAGTCCCGGCCGGCGGCCAGATGCTTGCGCACCGCGTCGGCGTCCTCGTGCGCCAGCCGGTCGTAGAGCCGCTTGTCGTAACAGAAGTCGAAGCCCTGCTGCTGCAGGGTCCACTCCATGTCCCAGTACGCCTCGGCGATCATCACCAGGTCCGGGTGCGCGGCCCGGACCGCCGCGAAGATCTCCGGCCAGAACTCCGTGTCCGGCGCCGGACCGGCGTACCGGCCCCAGGTGCGCGCGAAGATGTCGTTGGTGAACAGCATCGCCATGTCGCAGCGGACGCCGTCGCACTGCTCGCCGATGCCGATCAGGGCCGACGCGGTGGCCTCCCGCAGACCGGGGGCGAACGCGTTCAGCTGGGCCACGTCCGGCCAGGGCGGGAAGAACGGGTCGCGACCGTGCGCGATCACCCGCCCGCCGGTGGTGAACCAGCCCGCCGGGTCGGCCGCCAGATCCTCCGGCGTGCCCTGGATGTACCACTCCGGGTGCTCGACGGTTCCCGGATGGTCGGGGGCGGTGTGGTTGGGCACGTAGTCCAGCACCAGGCGCAGGCCACGCCGGCGCAGCTCGGCCCGCGCCGCCGCCAGGCCCTCGGGGCCGCCGAGCCGCTCGTCGACCCGGTAACGACGCACGCAGTACGGCGAGCCGACCACGTCCTCCGGCTGCAGATCCGGCAGCGCGTCCCGGAACGCCCGCCCCAGGTTCTCGTTCGCGTGGGCCAGCTCCAGGCCGGCCGGGCTGCGTTCCCAGACGCCCATCAGCCAGACCGCGTCCAGGCCCGGCGCGGCCACCTCGTCCCAGATCGCCGCCGGCACGTCGGCCAGGGTCACCGGGCGGCCGAGTCGCCGGCTCACCCCGGTCAGCCACGGCCAGGTGTCGATCTCGTAGACCACCGGAGCCGCCGGCCACCCGCTCATTTCCGCTCCTCCGTGTCCGTGCCGGGGAGCTGGTGCAGCATCCCCGCCATCCCCTGGTCCAGCAGGTCCGTCCCGGTCAGCCCGGCGAACACGTTGGGGTAGAGCGCGACCAGGCCGGTCCAGCCGGTCTGGTGCGCCGCGCCCAGACCCGCACCGTTGTCGCCGTGGAAGTACTCGGAGAACAGGATCAGGTCCCGCCAGTGCTCGGTGGCGAAGACCCTCTGGCCACCGTAACAGGGCCGTTCCCCGGAGGCGGTGGGCAGGAAGATCCGGGTCTGCCGCGCGGTCAGCTCCCGGGCCACCTCGAACAGGTCCATCGTGACGCCGGAATCAGTGGGGCACTCGACGGTGAGCGCGTCGCCGTACGCCTGATGCAGGTTGAGCAGCGCCCGGATCAGCAGGACGTTCGCCGGGAACCAGATCGGGCCGCGCCAGTTCGAGTTGCCGCCGAACATCGCGCTGTCCGACTCGGCCGGCCGGTAACGGACCTCGAAGCTCCGATCACCCACCCGGAGCGCGAACGGATGCTCGGCGTGGTGCCGGGAGAGCGAGCGGATGCCGTACGGGCTGAGGAACTCGTCCTCGTCCAGCAACCGGGACAGGATCCGCCGCAACCGGTCCTCGTCGAAGAGCGCGAGCATCTCCCCCCGGTCCCGTCCCCGGGTCAGCAGGTCGCGCACGCTCGGGTGCCGGGCCACGAAGTCCCGCATCCCGGCGACCAGCCCCGGGTGCCGGGCGGTCAGCGCCGGGTCGTGGACGGTGACCGCGGCCAGCGGCAGCAGCCCGACCAGCGAACGCACCCGCAGCCGCTGCGCGCTGCCGTCCGGCAGCCGGAGCAGGTCGTAGAAGAAGCCGTCCTCCTCGTCCCACATCGCCGCGCTGCCGGTCTCGTGGTTCACCGCCACCGCGATCCAGGCGAAGTGCTCGAAGTACGCCTGGGCCTGCTCGGCGTAGACCGGGTCCCGCTCGGACAGCTCCAGGGCGATCGTGAGCATGCTCTGGCAGTAGAGCGCCATCCACGCGGTGCCGTCCGCCTGGTCCAGGTGCCCGCCGGTGGGCAGCGGCGCGCTGCGGTCGAAGACGCCGATGTTGTCCAGGCCGAGGAAACCGCCCTGGAAGATGTTGTTGCCGTCGTGGTCCTTGCGGTTCACCCACCAGGTGAAGTTCTTCGCCAGCTTGTGGAACATCGCCTCCAGCCAGGCGTGGTCCCCGCGGCCGGTGCGGGCCTTCTCCATCTCGTGGACCAGGTGGGTGGCCCAGGCGTGCACCGGCGGGTTGACGTCGCTGAAGTTCCACTCGTACGCCGGGATCTGCCCGCTCGGGTGCAGGTAGCGGCGGCTGAGCAGCAGCTCCAGCTGCGCCTTGGCGAACCCGAGATCGACCAGGGCCAGGGCGACCGTGTGGAACGCCAGGTCCCAGGCCGCGAACCAGGGGTACTCCCAGGTGTCCGGCATCGAGATCACGTCGTGGCAGATCATGTGGAACCAGTCGCCGTTGCGCAGGTCCCGGGCCGCCAGCGGGTCGCGGCCGTGCTCGGTGAGCCAGCGTTCCACGTCGTAGCCGAAGTACTGCTTGCTCCAGTCCAGAGCATCCCGGCGATCGCCTGGCGGGCCACCTGCCGCTCGGCGTCGGGCAGCGCCGGCGCGAAGCACGCGGCGTAGAACTCGCCGGCCTCGGCGATCCGCGTGCCGAACAGGTCGTCGACCCGCTCGGCCGACAGCTCCGGCGCCGGGGCGTCGCCGAACCGCAGCCGGATCACCGCCGATCCGCCGGCCGGCAGGTCGAGAGCGATGTCGGCGGCCGCCTTCGTGCCGGTCCCGGCCGGGTTCACCGCCTCCTTCTCGCCGCCGACCACGTACCGGTGGAACGCGTCCTTGCGGTGTTCGCCGTCCGACAAGGTCGGCGTAGGGGAACTCCCGCTGCGGATACTTGTAGATCATCTTCTGGTACGAGTGCGTCGGCGTCGCGTCGACGTAGAACCAGTACTCCTTGGCGTCCTCGCCGTGGTTGCCCTCGGTGTTGGTCAGCCCGAAGAACCGTTCCTTGAGGATCGGGTCCCGGCCGTTCCACATCGCCAGGGCCAGGCAGACCGACTGCTCCTCGTCGCAGAACCCGGCGATGCCGTCCTCACCCCACCGGTACGCCCGGGACCGCGCGGCGTCGTGGCTCAGGAAGTTCCAGGCGTCACCGCCCGGGCTGTAGTCCTCCCGGACCGTCCCCCACTGCCGCTCGCTGAGGTACGGCCCCCATCGCCGCCAGGGCACGGTGGCGGTGTCCGCGTCGTGCAGGCGCCGTTGCTCAGCGCCGGGATCGGAGTTGGCCATGCCTCCACGGTCGCCCCGCCACTACGACGCGGGCTCCTCCGGGCGGGGTGAAATCGAGCGGTACGCCGCCACGGCCTCCTCGATCGTCGGGAAGAAGTGCGCCGGGTCGATGGTGCGGGTCAGCCCGTACCGCTCGATCTTGATCCGGACCTGGCTCTTCATCTCCGCGAACACCAGCGAGACGCCTGCCGCGTTCAGTTCCTCGTCCAGGTCTTCCAGCATGTCAGCGGCGGTGGTGTCGACGTCGGTGATCGGCTCGGCGGCGACCAGAATCCACCGGGGCGCCGGGTCCGCGTGGGCGAGGTGCCGCACCTCCTCGCGGAACGTGCGGGCGTTCGCGAAGATCAGCGGCGCGTCGAACCGGAACATCACCAGACCCGGGATCAGCACGGCGTCCGGGTACTCACGGACGTCGTGGTAACCGGCCACGCCCGCGGCCCGGCCGAGCACCGCCCGGTACGGCCACCACACCCGCCGGAACACGTTGAGCACCGAGAGCGTCACCGCGAACGCGATGCCGGGCAGCACGCCGAGCAGCGCGACACCGAGGAACGCGGCCATCGCCAGGCCGAACTCGATGCGCCGCTGCCGCCACAGCCGCCGCAGACCCGCCGGGTCGGCGAGCGACAGCGACGCCGCGATGACCACGGCCGCCAGCATCGGCTGCGGCAGGTTCCGCAGCAGGCCCGGCGCCAGCACCAGGAGCAGGGTGATCGCGCCGGCGCCGACCACGCCGGTGAGCTGGCTGCGGGCGCCGGCGGTGAACGCCACCGCGGTCCGCGAGCCGCTGGTGCTGACCGGGAAGCCCTGGAAGAAGCCGGCCGCGATGTTCGCCGCCCCGATGCCGATCATCTCCTGGTTGCCGCGCACTTCCTGGCCGGTGCGGTCGGCGAAGGCCGAGGCGGTGGAGATCGTGTCGGTCACCGAGACGAGCGTGATGCCGAGCGCGCCCACGGCCAGCAGGCCCAGATCGGACAGCGAGACCGCCGGCCAGGTCAGCGGCGGGAAGCCGCCCGGCAGCGGGCCCACCACGTCGACGCCGTCGTCGGCCAGGCCGAACGCCGCGACCGCGGCGATCCCGGCGAGCACCGCGACCAGGATGCCCGGCACCTTCGGCAGCCAGCGCTGCAGCAACAGGATGATCAGCAGGCCACCGGCCCCGACCGCCAGCGCCGCGGGCACGACCTCGCCGGACACCACACCCTCGACGAAGCCGGTCGCCTCGGCGATCAGACCCTCGCCCTCGGTGGAGAAGCCGAACAACTTCGGCAGCTGACTGACCAGGATGGTCAGCGCCAGGCCGTTGACGTAACCGAGCTGGGTGGGGTGCGACAGCAGGTCGGCGATGAAGCCCAGTTTCGCCGCACCGGCCACGGTCATCATCAGGCCGACCAGCAGACCCAGCATCGAGGCGAGCGCGACCGCCTTGGCCGGGTCGCCGTCCGCCGCGACGATCGGCAGGATCACCGCGGCGATCATCGGGCCGAGCGAGGAGTCCGGGCCGAGGACCAGCACCCGGGACGGGCCGAAGACCGCGTAGCCGAGCAGGCAGAGGATCGACGTGTAGAGACCGGTGATCGCCGGCAGGCCGGCCAGTTCGGCGTACGCCATGCCCTGCGGCACCAGCAGCGTGGTCAGCACGATGCCGGCCACCACGTCCTTCGGCAACCAGGCCGGCCGGTACGTGGCGATCACGCGCAACCCCGGAACCCGATCTGCCACTGCCATCCCTACTCCTCACCGCGCACCACGGGACAGCGCAGGGACGCCGCCCGTGAGCTGCCGGGCGGCGTCCGAACGCGAGCGGAACGTTACTTCTGGGTGCCGTGCAGAGCTTCCTGCAGCTCGGCCTCGGCCTCCTTGGACAGCGAGGACTTGATCACGGTCCCGCCGAACTTGCTCAGCGCCTCCACCGCCTTGTCCGGGGTGACCGCCTCGACGACCAGGAACAACGCGGACGTGCCCGGCTGCAGCTCGCCGCGGATCCGGTCCTGGAAGTCCTTGCTGATCGCGTTCTTGGTGAGCTTGCCGGTGAGCGCGCCCAGGCCGGCACCGATCGCCATGCCCAGCACCGGGACGAAGAACAGCATGCCGAAGAGCAGGCCCCAGAACATCCCCCAGGTGGTGCCGCCGCCCACCGGACTGTGGTTGGTCGTCACGTGGAACTTGCCCTCGCGATCCCGGATGATGACGGCGATCGCGTCCGGCTGGATGATCATGTCCTTGGCCAGGCGGCCGGCTTCCAGCGACGCCGCCGTCGCCGTGGTCTCGTCGGGATACCCGATGGCGACCAGTGTTGCCATGACGTTCTCCTCTCGTGCTGTGCCGCGGCGCGGCACGGCGTCCGGAGTCAGTCAGCCACGAACGGCATCGGCTGCCCTCATTCCCCGCGGATGAGTTCCGCCGCCGCCGCCGGGCGCCGGGCACGTCCCGGCCCCGGTTCATTCGCCACGGATGGCGTGCCCGGCGCGGCGCCGGACCACCATCGGGCTCATCCGCACTTCCTCTGGCGTCAGGAGATGGAGCATGACGGACACAGAGCCCCGACGGTCGTACGAGGACCCGGCGTACACACCCGCCGGACGAGCTCAGCCCTCCGGCTGGGTGGGGATGGTGGTGTTCGCCGGGGTCATGCTGCTGATGCTCGGCGGCTTCCAGATCGTGGAAGGCCTCGTTGCGATCTTCCGCGACGACTTCTACGTGACCACCGCGGCGGGCCTGGTCATCCCGATGGACTTCACCGCCTGGGGCTGGACCCACCTGGCCATCGGCCTGATCACGCTGGGCGCCGGTTTCGGCATCCTCTCCGGGCAGATGTGGGCCCGCGTGACAGGCATCGTCGTCGCCGTGTTCAGCGCGCTGGCGAACCTGGCCTTCCTGCCCGCGTACCCCTTCTGGTCCACCATCATGATCGCCCTGGACGTGCTGGTCATCTACGCGCTGACCGTGCACGGCCGTGAGGTCCGGCAGTGATCCTCGCCCGGCCGGGACCGTACTGGACGGCGGCCCCGGCCGGTCGGGGCCCACCGGACTTCCCCGCGGCGTGGTCGTCCTGCTCGGGACGGCCGGCGCCGTGGTCACGATCGCCGGGATGCGCGGGGTCGCCGACCTGATCGGGCCGATTTTCCTGGCGCTGATGCTCGCCGTCACGGTGAGCCCGCTGACCTCGGGGCTGCGCCGGCACGGCACGCCGGTCTGGCTGGCGACGACGGCTACCGTCACTGTGGTCTACCTGGTGCTCCTCGCCATCGGCGGCGCGCTGGCCGTCTCGGTGGCCCGCCTGGTCGACATGCTCCCGCAGTACCGGGAACAGTTCGCCACCCTGCGCGACCAGCTGGTCAGCGGGCTCGGTGGCCTCGGGATCAGCGTGCCGCAACTGCGCGACGCGGTGGCCGGCGCCGACCCGGGCAACGTGATCCAGCTCGTCGAGTCCCTCGTCGGCGGTCTCGCCGGCCTGCTGTCGAACACCGTCTTCCTGCTCGCCGTGCTGCTCTTCATGTGCCTGGACACGGTGGGCTTCCCGGCCCGGCTGCGATCCACGACGGCGGAGCGGCCGCAGGTGGTCGGGGCGCTCCGGTCGTTCGCCCAGGGCACCCGCCGCTATCTGCTGGTGTCGACGGTCTTCGGGCTGATCGTGGCGGTCGTCGACACCGGGCTGCTCTGGGCGCTGGGCGTGCCGCTGCCGGTGCTGTGGGGACTGCTCGCGTTCATCACCAACTACATCCCGAACATCGGCTTCGTGATCGGGCTGGTCCCGCCCGCCCTGCTGGCTCTGCTCGAGGGCGGCACCGACCTGATGCTGACCGTGATCGCGCTCTACTGCGTGGTCAACTTCGTCATCCAGTCGGTCATCCAACCGAAGATCGTCGGCGACGCGGTAGGCCTCTCCGCCACCGTCTCGTTCCTCTCCCTCGTCTTCTGGGCGTGGGTGCTGGGCGCGCTCGGCGCCCTGCTGGCGATCCCGCTCACCCTCTTCGCCAAGGGCCTGCTGATCGACATCGACCCGTCCACCCGGTGGATCAACACCCTGCTGTCCGGCGGCCCGCCGCCACCACCCGAACCTCCGAGGAGCACGTCATGACCACGTTCACGGTGTGGAAGTTCGACGAACCAGGCCGCGCGGAGCAGATGTCCCGGATCCTGCACGACGCCGCCCGCGACGGCCTCGTGAAGATCGGCGGCGTGCTCGGGGCCGGCATCGGCGCGCTGGACGAGAGCCTGCAGGGCACCGGCATCGGCCGCGCCGAACTGGAACGCATCCGCACGCAGATCACCGAGGGCGAGGTGGAGATCCTCAACCAGACGTTCGGGGATCACACCCGATGACACGTACCCTCGGGCCCCGCGACCCCGCCGCCCGCGCGGCGGCGGGCCGGGCCGCCCGCGAGGTCGTGCCCGTGGACGCGCACGCCGGCTTCGAGCCGCCGGCCGGCCGGGCCGACCCGATCGACGTGCTCACCGCGGAGGAGGCGGACCGTCTTCCCGAGCTCCTGCCGATCCGGCACGCCCGGATGGCGGTCTCGCCGCTGACGTTCCTGCGCGGCTCGGCCGGGGTGATGGCCGCCGACCTGGCCGCCGCGCCGCACACCGGGCTGATCACCCAGCTCTGCGGCGACGCGCACCTCTACAACTTCGGGGTGTACGCGTCCCCCGAGCGCCGTCTCGTCTTCGACCTCAACGACTTCGACGAGACCTGCCGCGGCCCGTTCGAGTGGGACCTGAAACGGCTGGTCGTCAGCATCGCGCTGGCCGGCCGGGCGAACGGCTTCCGGCGCAAGGAGCGGGCCTTCGCGGTCCGGTTCGCGGCCCGGCGCTACCGGGAGGCGATGGCCGCTTTCGCGGCGATGGGCGAACTGGAACTGTGGTACACCCGCGCCGACGTCGACGAGCTCCGCGAGCAGTTCGGCGACCAGCTCGGCAAGAGCCGGCTGACCAGGCTCGCCAAGGCCGGCGCCAAGGCACGGACCCGCACCAGCCTGCAGGCCTACCGGAAGCTGACCTCCGTGGTCGACGGGGAACGCCGGATCGTCGCCGACCCGCCGCTGCTGGTCCCGGTGCAGGACCTGGTCCCGGACGTGGCCCGCAAACAGCTGGAAAGCCAGATCCTCGGCCTCCTCGACGGTTTCCGGGAAAGCCTGCCCGAGGACCGCCGGCAGCTGCTGGACCGGTTCGAGTTCCTCGACCTGGCCCGCAAGGTGGTCGGCGTGGGCAGCGTCGGCACCCGCTGCTGGATCGTGCTGCTGCGCGGCCGCGACGACGCGGACCCGCTGCTCCTGCAGGTGAAGGAGGCCGGCCGGTCGGTGCTGGCCGGCGACGAGCCGGCCGAGGGGCCCGAGGGGCGGCGGGTGGTCGTCGGGCAGCGGCTCATGCAGGCGGCCAGCGACATCTTCCTCGGCTGGCACACCGTGCCCGGCTTCGACGGCCGGACCCGCGACTTCTACGTGCGCCAGCTGCGTGACTGGAAAGGCGGCGCGGTGGTCGAGGAGATGGACCCGGTGGGGATGCGCGTCTACGGCGGGCTCTGCGCGTGGACCCTGGCCCGGGCGCACGCCCGCACCGGCGACCGGATCGCGATCGCCGGTTACCTCGGGTCCGGCGAGAAGTTCGACCGGGCCCTCGCCGAGTACGCCGAGCTCTACGCCGACCAGGCCGAACGCGACCATGCCGCGTTCGCCGCGGCGATCGAGGACGGCCGGCTGAGCAGCCGGGCGGGCATCTGACCCGCCGGGCCGATGCTCGCCGGGCCGCGGGGCGGCCGAGGGGGACGCCGCACCCGGAACGGATGAATCGGCCGGGTGCGGCCCCGGATCGACGGCCCGGCTCATCCGCGCCGGGTGAGGCCGGTCCGGCCGCCGGTCCCGCACGCTGAGGCAACGGCATCGCCGGCGCGCCCGGGACCGGCCGCGTCCTGACCGCACGACGACCTGACGATCCCGGAGGGAAGCGATGAGCAGGAGAACGAGGACGAGACAACGGGCGGTGGCCGCGTACGGCGTACTGCGCGGCCGGCCGCCACGCCCCGACTACGGCGTCCTGGTGGTGCTGCCGCTGGTGGCGGCCGCCGGTGGCGCGCTGATCGGACTGAGCCTGGAGAACGCGGTGCAGCGCCGCGGGCACACCCCTGGAGGGATCGATGGCTGACGAACTGCTGGAGATGGGACCGATCGACTACATGTGCGTGGAGTTCCCGGACGGGAGCCTGCGAGGTGACGCCTTCCCCCTGCTGCTGGACCTGGTGGACCGGCACCTGATCCGGGTGCTGGACATCGCGTTCGTCCGGAAGAACCACGACGGCACGGTGACCGCGATCGAAGGGCGGGACCTGGACTTCGCCGAGCTGGGCGCGTTCCATGGCGCGGCCTCCGGCATGCTCGGCGGCGACGACCTGCGCGAGGCCGGCGCGGCGCTGACCGCCGGGTCGGCGGCGGTGCTGCTGGTCTACGAGAACACCTGGGCGGCCCCGCTCGCCGTCACCCTGCGGCGCAACGGTGCGCAACTGGTGGCCGGCGGCCGGATCCCGGTGCAGGCCATGCTCGCGGCCCTGGACGAGACCGACGCGGCGTTCGCGCCCGAGGTCTCCCGACTCGGCGGGCGGTGATCACGATGCCCGGACTTCTGCGTGGCGTGGCCCGCACCGCGGTGATCGCCGGCACGGCGACAGCCGTCTCCAACCGCGTCTCCCGCCGGCAGGCCGGCCGCTGGTCCCGGCAGGCCGAGGAGCAGGAGGCGCCGCAACAGCAGCAGCAGTACGCACCGCCGCCCGCCGAACCGGCGGCCGACCCGATGACCGCGAAGATCGAGCAGCTCCAGAAGCTCGGTGAGCTGAAGGAACAGGGTGTCCTGACCGACGCCGAGTTCGAGGCGCAGAAAGCCCGCATCCTGCGCTGACCGCGCCATCCCGCGCCGGCCGCCGCGACACACGGCGGCCGGCGCGCTGCGTGTCCCGGCCGGTTCCGGGAGGCAGGCTTCGCTGGCCGGATCCGGGGCCGGCTTCGGGAGGCCGGCTTCGGGGCTATCCCGGCACCCGCACCACCACGGTCCCGGCCACCTTGTCGTGCACCGCCTGGCGCCGCCGGTCCACGATCAGCCACAGGGCACCGACCGGGAAGTACGCGAGCAGCACGCCCCGGACCAGCGCGGCCGGCCAGCGCACCGGCCGGCCGTCGGCCCGGACCACACGCAGCCCGAGCACCGCCATGCCCGGGGTGCGCCCGGCGAGCAGCCAGAACGACGCACAGTAGATCGCCATCACCGACGGCAGGCCGAGCAGGTAGGGCGAGACGACGAGATCGCGGATCTCCCGCGCGTCCACGCCGGCCACCGACGCGATCATCACGAGGACCATGCCGGTGGCGCCGGACAGCAGGACGACGAGGAACGCGTCGGCCGCGTACGCCATCGCCCGGCTGACCAGCCCGCCGTAACCGCCCGGTGCCGCGCCGGTCTCGCGCAGCACCGCGGAGCCGGGCCTGGTCATGTCGCTCCGGAGGCACCATCCCGGCGGGTCATCCGCAGGGTGAGCCGCTCCACCGCCGCGTCACCGGCCGCCGCACCGCCGCGCACCCGGCCGACCATCTCGCCGACCACGGTGTCCCGCTGCTCGCGGACCAGCGCCCGGACCCGTTCCGGCTCGTCCGCCAGCATCCGCAGCACCCGGTCCACCTGAACCTCGACGACCCGGTTCACCAGCGGGGACGCGGCGATCGTGGTCATCGCGGCGTCCACCGCCCGGCCCACCCGGTCCTGGCCCCGCCGGCGTTCCGCCGTGCCGTGCCGGGTCAGCGCGCCGAGCCGGTCCCGCAGTTCGTCCACCCGCCGCTGCACTGCCTGGCCCGGTGTGGCGGCGGACCGGAGCCGGTCCAGCGGGTCGGCGGCCCGGAGCCGATCCACCACCTCGGCGGTGTTCTCCCCCGCGCGGATCGCGGCACCGAGCGCCAGATCACCGAATCGCAGCAGTCCCGGCATGCTCATCACGCGCTCCTTCTCAGCGGTACTGCTGGGGATAGACGCCCGGCGCCGATCGGGGCGGCAGCACGATCGTCGCGGACCGCGCCACCCCGGCGATCAGCGAGCCGATGGCCACGCCCAGCACGAGGTTGAGCCCGGCCGTGTAGATCCGGGCGGCCAGGCCGGCGTCGGTGGCGAACGGCCCGAGCATCGCCACCACCGTGCTGAGCCCCACCACCCAGCCGAAGAACCGCATCGGCCGCGGCGTGGTGATGATCAGCGCGTGGACCAGCCCGGTGGCGAGGATCGCGGCGAGGGCGGCGCCGAAGGCGTACCAGCCGGTACTGGCGTCGCCCCAGGTGCCCTCGCCCTTCGGGGCCAGCACGTCGATGCCGAAGACGCCGCGGCCCAGGATGATGCCGACGACGGCGATCAGGGCCGCGACCGCGGCGGTCGCGGCGCCGCCGGACCAGAGCTTGCCGCCGTTCACCGCGGGGCGCGGCGTCGGGTCGAGCGGTGCGTTCATACCGGTCATGCCGTCCTCCGGAAGGTCGGGGCTGCCAGCACCGAGCCTGGTTCCGGAGGCACGCCCGCGCCTCATCCGGCGTGGATGAAACGGCGGCCCGGGATCAGCAGGCCGGTGCCGGCGAGTCGACGGCGAGCGGCCGGCCCTGTGGCGTGGCGTAGACCGCGTCGAGCACCACCGGTTTGCTGCCCCGGTTCTCGCCGAGGTGCGCGCGGCCGTCGTCCGGGTCCTCCATCAGGCTCTCGCCGACGGCGTACCGGCGTACCGTCACGCAGTCCGACATCCGGTGGGTGAGCGTGCCGCGCTGCACGCTGGCCAGGACAAGTCCCGGATGCCGGTGCCAGCCGGTGCTGCCACCGGGCCGGATGGTGATCTCCCGGAGGACGTAATCGGTGTCGTCCACCGTCCACTGCCCGACCACCTTGGCACTGACGCCGTGACCCGGCGTGGCCCGGGCCGGTTGACCGGACGAGAACAGGATCACCACTGCCAGCCCGATACCGATGATTCCCCGCATGTCCACCCCTCTCGTTGCCGTCTGTCCTTTCACCGGGGTCAACGAGCGGGATGATCGTCGGGCGCTCCCGCGAACACCCGCGGTGAACGATTCCGCATCCGGCTCCGTACTGGGTGGCGGCAACGTCACCGAGGAGGCCAGCGTGGCACGGACCGGAATCGACACGTCGATCCTGCACAAGGGAGCGCACAGCGCGTCCTATTTCGACCTCGCGCGGGCCGCCGGTGAGGGCGCCGAGATCGTCGACTTCTGCATCCCGTGCAACCCGTACTTCCCCACCCCGGAGATGTTCGACGAGCTCAGCCGGGACCTGAAGAGCATCCTCAAGTACTACCCGAGCGACGCGGCCACCATCACGAAGAAACTGGCGAGCGTGCTCAACCTGCACCCGCAGACGGTCGCGATGGCGAACGGCTCCACCGAGCTGATCACCTGGATCGACCATCTGCTGGTCAAGGAGAGCCTGGCCATCCCGATCCCGACGTTCGGCCGGTGGACCGACCAGCCCCTGGAGACCGGCAAGCGGGTGGACATGTTCCCGCTGCAGGAACGCGACGGCTTCCGGCTCGACCTGGAGGAGTACGTCGAGTTCATCCGGGAGCGCAAGTCCCGGGTCGCGGTGATCTGCAACGTGAACAACCCGGACGGCAACTACCTGCCGCGCCGGGACGTGATCCGGTTCATGGACGCGCTCAGCGACCTGGACCTGGTGGTGGTCGACGAGTCGTTCATCGACTTCTCCGACGCCGAGCGGTACCCCTCGGTGGGCCCGGACGCGGTGATCCGCCCGAACGCGGTGGTGCTGAAGAGCCTCGGCAAGAACTTCGGCCTGCACGGCATCCGCTTCGGATATCTGCTGGCCAACCCGGCCATCGCCGGGAAGATCGCCAAGACGCTGCCGAAATGGAACCTGAACTCCCTCGCGGAGAAGGTCGTGCACATGATCTCCGACCACGAGATGGAGTACGAGGAGAGCCTGCGCCTGCTCAGCCGGGACCGTCGCGCGATGGCCCGCGAACTGAGCCGCATCCCGGGCCTGACCGTGTTCCCCTCGCAGGGCAACTTCTTCCTGGTGAAGCTGCCCGCCGAGTGGTCCGGTGTGGCGCTGCGTGACTTCCTGGTCGCCAACCACGGCATCATGACCCGCGAGTGCGGCAACAAGCTCGGCATGACCAGCCAGTTCATGCGTCTCGTGGTCCGGCAGACCGACGATGTGGACCGGCTGGTCGACGGGATGATGGATTACGGGCAGCGGTTCCACACCCGGCCCGCCTACGACACCGACCCGCTGGAGTCGAGCAGCCGGCGGTGGGCCGAGTCGGCCTACGACGAGCAGCCGGACAACCTGATCCCGTACCCGGGTCACCGCACCACCGAGTACACCGCCCGGCGCGCCGCCGGCTGACCCTCAGATCGCCCCGGTCCACGCCGATGGGATCCCTGGACGAGTCGGTTCTCCAAGGGGCGGGGCATGACCCACCGCAGATCGCTGGCGCACACCGGTCTCTGGGCGGTGGCGTACACGGCTGCGACGGTCGCCGGCCGCGCCACCGTCATGGACGACGCCAATCTCAGCCTCGTCTGGCCCGCCGCCGGCATCGCGGTGCTCTGGTTCAGCCGGCAGCGGCGGTCCCCGCTGTTCTGGCTCGACGTCACCGCGCTCGCCGTGATCACCGTCGTGGTGAACACCGCGACCCGGGCAACCCCGGCGCTGGCCGTCGTCTACGTGGCCGCCAATCTCGCCCAGGCCATGACGTTCGTACACCTGATCCGCCGGTGGCGCCCGGGCCTCTGGGGCGCCGGTGGCAGTGGGCAGTTGCGCAGCCCGCCGGATCTGTGGGCGCTGCTGGCCGCGGCGTTCGCTGCCACGGCGGTCGGCGCGGCGGTCGGCCCGACGACGGTCTGGCTGATGACCGGGGAGTACTCGTGGGCGAGCACCTCGGTGTGGCTGTCCCGCAACACGGCGAGCATCCTGCTGGTCGGCGCGGCCGGTTTCGTGGTCGGCCCGCTGCTCTCCCGCGGCGACGCCGGCTGGCGGGCCGCTGCCCGGCAGATCGGCACGGCCCGCCGCCGGACCGTCGCCGAGTACGTCGCCCTGGTCGCCTGCTCGACCGGCGCCTACCTGGCCGGTTTCGCCTACAGCCACGGGTTGCCGCTGGCGTTCCTGCTGATCGGGGTCACGGTGTGGGCCGGGGCCCGGCTGTGCACCTCGTTCGTGGCGCTGCACAACCTGACCGCCGGCGTCATCGTGGTGCTGTTCACCCTGCACGGGACCGGGCCGTTCGCCGAGATCGGGAACCTGGCGACCCGGGCGGTCGTCGCGCAGCTGTTCGTCACGCTCACCGCCGTCATCGGCCTCTCCCTGGCCCTCGGACGCGACGAGCGGGCCGCCCTGCTGGCCGAGCTCGCCGCCGACAAGGCGGAACTGGCGGCGCAGCGGGAGCAGGCGTCGCAGCGCGCCGAGCTGCTCCGGGCGATCATCGACTCGACCGCGGACGGCCTCGCGGTCCTCGACCCGACCGGCCGGGTGACACTGCGCAACCCGGCCGCCATCCGGCTGCTCGGCGGGCAGGTCACCCCGCCCGGCGAGCCGATCCGGGCGGCCCACTACGGCTTCTGCCACCTGGACGGCACGCCGCTGACGGACGCCGAGATGCCGCACGCCCGGGCGCTGGCCGGCGAGGACCTCAAGGACGAGGATTTCCTGATCCGCAACCCGGGCGTGCCCGAGGGCCGGGTGCTGAGCGTCCGGGCGACCACCCTGCTGGACGGGGCCGGCGAGCGCAGCGCGGTCGTGCTCTTCCACGACGTGACGGCCGAGCGGCGGCACCGCGACGAGCTCACCAACTTCGCCGGGGTGGTGGCGCACGACCTGCTCAACCCGGTCACCACGATCGAAGGTTTCAGTGACTTCGCCGGCGAGGCGCTCGCCGCGCTGCCGGACGGGCCGGAGGTCGCGGAGGCGCGGGACGGCCTGGCAAGGGTGCATCGGGCGGCCGTGCGGATGCGGCTGCTGATCGACGGGCTGCTCGCCTACACGACGGCCCGGGACGCGACGGTGGCGACCGTGCCGGTGAACCTGGGCCAGCTGGTCACCGAGGTGACGGTGGCGCGGCTGGACGCGGCGATCGCGGCGGGGCGGCCGGTGCCCCGGTTCATCGTGGGCGACCTGCCACCGGTACGGGCCGACCCGATGCTGATCCGGCAGCTGCTGGACAACCTGATCGGCAACGCGGTCAAGTACATCGCACCCGACGTGACGCCGGAGCTCACCGTCACCGCGGAACCCGCCGACGACCTGGTCCGGATCCGGATCGCGGACAACGGCATCGGCATACCGGCCGGGCAGCACGAGGCGATCTTCGGCAACTTCCACCGGGCGCACGGGACCGCGAAGTACGCCGGGACCGGTCTCGGACTGGCGATCTGCAAGCGGATCGTGGAACGGCACGGCGGGACGATCGAGGCCGCGGACAACCCGGCCGGCGGCTCGGTCTTCACGTTCACGCTGCCGCCCGTACCCGGATCCCCTCAGGTCGCCCGTGCCCGGGCCGAAGAGCAGTCGTGGACGGAGCCACGCCGATGAGTGAAGAGACCGACGAGCAGACCCGACTGGCAGCGGTCCGGTCGTACCAGGTGCTCGACCGCCCCCGCCCGGTCGTCCTGGACGACCTCACCCGGCTCGCCGCCGGCATGTTCGGCACGCCGATGGCCGCGGTGTCGCTCGTCGACCTGGACCGGCAGTGGTTCGCCGGCCGGGTCGGCCTGGCCGACGCGCAGACCCCCCTCGAGGTGTCGTTCTGCGCCCACGTCGTGCCGGCCCGCTCACCGCTGATCGTGCCGGACGCCACTGTGGACCCGCGCTTCGCGGACTACGCCAACGTCACCGGCGCGCCGAACATCCGGTTCTACGCCGGCGCCCCGGTGATCGACGAGGACGGGTACGTGCTGGGCGCCATGTGCGTCATCGACGACCGGCCGCACCAGATCAGCGACCGCCAGGTGGGCCAGCTCGTCACGTTCGCCGGGCAGGCCGCCGGGCACCTGACGGCGATGCGCAACCGGCTGCGGATGGCCGACCTCGGCGACGAGCTGGCCCGGTCCGCGCAGCGGGAGGACGACCTGGTCGCCTCGATCACCCACGAGTTGCGCACCCCGGTCGCGAACATCCAGGGCTACCTGGAGATCCTCGGCGACCAGGAGGACCTGGCGCCGTACCGTTCGCTCGTCGAGCCGATCCACCGCAACGGGCAGCGCCTGGTGGAGATGGTCGATCACCTCCTGGCCGGCACCCGGCCGCAGCGGGCACCGATGCCCGTGCCGTCCGGGGTGATCGACCTGAACACCGTGGTCACGGCGGCGCTGGCGGCCTGCAGGTCACGGATCGTCCAGCGCGGCGGCCCGGTCGACGTGGCGGCGTACGAGCCGGTGCCGGTCCGCGCCGACCTGGCCCGGCTCGCCCAGGCGGTCGAGGAACTGCTGCGCAACGCCCTCGCGTTCACGCCGCCGGACCAGCCGATCATGATCCGGGTGGAGTCCCTGCCGCAGCCTGCCATCGCGGTCCTGGACGGCGGGATCGGCATCCCGGCCGGCGAGCTGCCACTGGTCTTCGACAGGTTCTTCCGCGGCCGGCACGCCCGCGATCAGGCGGTGCCCGGCGTGGGCCTGGGACTCACCATCGCCCGCAACATCGTGCGCGCGCACCGCGGGGAACTGACCGTCATGAACACTCCGGACGGCGTCACCGCCCGGATCTGCCTGCCCGGCGCTCGCTGAGGACCGGCGTGCACCGTTACGGTGAGCAGATGGACCGGCCCGGTGCGATGAGTCTCGCCGACGTCGTCAGCGAGATCCGCCGGCGGCTGGCCGAGCAGCACCGCGTGGTCCCGGAGTACGTGATCCGCGACGCCGTGGAGGCAGCCCTGCACCGCCGCTTCCCGCAGACGCCACCGGCCGGCCTGCTGGTGCCGATGGCGGTCGCCGACGAGCTGATCGACGGTTTCTGTGCCGGTGCGACAGCCACCGACGAGGACGACGCGACGATGCCGGCCGTGCTGAGCGGCGAGGAGACCGGCCGGCTGATGACGGCCCTGGGCCTGGCCGTGCACGTCGCCGCCTTCAACCTGGACCGGGACCGCCTGCATGTCGCCCAGATCCTGAACGGCGCCGCCGCCGCGCTGGTGGCGCTCGGTGCCGCCGCTCGCGCGGCGCACGCCGACGGCACCTCCGCCGTGCTGCTCTCCCCCGCCACGCTGCGCACCGTGCGCACCACCGTGACCGGCGTGCTGCAGGGCATCGAGAGCCGCGGCTGGCAGGCGCAACACCTCGATCACGACGCGACGACCGGCCTGCTCACCGGGGTGCTGACGATGCTGGGCGCGGTGCCCTGACCCGGGACGCCCCGGCGCTAAGAACCGCCGTTTCCCGGCCGATCAGGACGGTGTGGTCGATCCGCTGCCCCGGGTCCTGGACCCGGAGCGAGTGGCCGCGGTTCATGCGACAGGCGTGCTCGGCGGGCCGGAGCCGCCCGGTCTGCGCCGGCTGACCCGGCTCGCCGCCCGCCTGGTCGGCACCCCGACCGCGCTGGTCTCGATGGTCCTCGACGACCGCCAGGTCTTTCCCAGCCAGATCGGCCTGCCCCAGCCGTGGGCGGAGCGCGGGGAGACCCCGCTGTCGCACTCGTTCTGCCAGCACGTGGTCGACGACAACGCGCCGCTGGTGGTGAGCGATGCCCGCCTCGACGATCGGCTGCGCGACAACCTGGCGATCCCGGAGATCGGGGTGATCGCGTACGCCGGGATGCCGATCCGGGTGGACGGGCAGGTCCTCGGTGCGTTCTGCGCCATCGACGGGGAGCCCCGGGAGTGGGACGCCGAGGATCTGGCCGTGCTGGAGGACCTCGCGGCGGCGGTGTCGACCGAGATCGAGCTGACCCGGACGGCACGGCATGCCGAGGAGACCTCCGCGGTGGTCCGCCGGATCCTGGAGGTGTCGCAGGACGCGTACGTCTCGATCGACGCGGACGGCGCGGTGCTGGAGTGGAACCCGGCGGCGGAGCAGTTGTTCGGCAGGTCACGCGCGGAGGCGACAGGTGCCGACCTGGCCGATCTGATCATCCCGGCCGAATTCCACGCGGCGCACCGCGCCGGGCTGGCCCGGATCCGCGCCGGCGGCCGGTCGAAGCTGGCCGGGCAGCGCATCGAGCTGCCGGGGGTGCACCGGGACGGCCGCCGGTTCCCGGTCGAGTTCACCTTGCAGGCCACGCACGCGGCGGGCCGGACGGTGTTCCACGCCTTCCTGCACGACGTCAGCGAACGCGTCGCGGCCGAGCAGGAACTGCGGCGGCAGGCCGAGCTGATCGACGCGGCGCCGGCCGCGATCATCCTGCGGGCGCCGGACGGGACCATCCGGTTCTGGAACAGGGGCGCGGAGCAGATGTACGGCTGGCCGGCCGCGTCCGCCGTCGGCCGCGACATCCACCACCTGCTGGACACCACGTTCCTCGGCGATCCCGCGGAGGTGGCGCAGGCCCTGGCGCGGTCCGGCCACTGGGAGGGCGAGGTGACGCACCGCCGGGCCGACGGGCGCACGGTGGCGGTGCTGAGCCGGCACGTGGTCCGCCGGGACGCGGACGGCGCCGGTCACGAGGTGATCGAGACCAACACCGACATCACCGCTCGCCGGCAGGCCGAGGAGAGGCTTGCCGCGAGCGAACGACAGTTCCGGGTCCAGTTCCACCAGTCCACCGTGGGTCAGGCCATCGTCGGGCTGGACGGGGTGATCCGGCACGTCAACGACGCGTACGCCCGGATGATCGGCTACCGCCCGGAGGAGCTGATCGGCCGGCGCAACGAGGACTTCACCCACCCGGACGACCGGGCCGACGGCCGGCTCGCGACGGCGCGCCTGTTCAGCGGGGAACAGGAGTCGTACGAGCGGACCAAGCGCCTGATCCACGCCGACGGCCACCCGGTCGACGTCCACATCGGAGTCCGGCTGGTCCGCGACGCCGACGGTGCCCCGCTGCACCTGATCGGCGTCATCCAGGACATCACCGCCCGGGTCCGGGCCCAGCGCGAACGCGACGCCGCGCAGGCCGTGCTCGCCGAACGCAACGCCCAGCTGGAGCTGGCCAACGGCGAGCTCCAGCGTGCCAACCTGCTCAAGCTGGACCTGATGGGGATGCTGTCGCACGACATCGGCACCCCGCTGGCCTCGATCCTCGGTTACGGCGAACTGATGGCCGAGGACGGTCTGCCGGACCGGATGGCCGGTCCCGCCGCGAAGATCATGAGTGCCGCGCACCGGATCGACGAGCTGCGGCACAACGTGCTGGCGATGTGCACCGTGAGCGAGACCCGGTTGCGCGCGCACCGGCACCGGGTCGAGCTGGCCGAGGCGCTGCGCGACGCGCTGGACGCGGCCGACCAGGAGGTCCCGCTGCGCTGCCCGGACGGGGCGGCGGTGCTGGTCAACCCGGCGCACCTGCGGCAGATCGTGGTCAACTTCCTGACGAACGCCCGCAAGTACGGCGGCGGGGCGACCGCGATCGTGGTCACCCCCGGTGACGGCACGACCCGGATCGCGGTACACGACGCGGGGCCGGGCGTGCCGGTGAAGCTGCGCGAGCACCTGTTCGAGCGCTACACCCGGGGTGCGCCGGGCGTCGCCGACGGGCACGGGCTGGGCCTGCACATCGTGGCCAGTCTGGCCGAGGCGAACGGCGGTTCGGTCGGGTACGAGCCCGGCCGGCCCACCGGCAGCGTCTTCTGCCTCACCCTGGAGAACGCCACCTTGCCGGTCCGACGCGCTTAGAAGCGTTTGTCTGGAGGTTCCAGTTCGGCTTGCTCGCCTCGTAAGCGGGCTTCGGTCGATGGATGGGTGACCAACTGAGTGGCCTTCGGCCGGCGTCGGCCGGCGCGGCGGCGGTCTGCTCCACCCGGCATATCAGTTGCACTGCTGCAGCTCTGCTTGCGGTCCGGTCACCGGGCCGGCATCCGGCCGTCGGAGCGGTGCGAATCCAGGGAGAGCGCGTACAGGGACCGGCCGGCGGGCAGCGTGAAGGACATCCGGCTGCCGCTGCCGTACGGGTTCGGCAGCGCCTCGATCGTCCCGCCGTGCCGCTCCACGATCCGCTTGCAGATCGCCAGTTCGAGGCCGTGCCCGCCGTCGGCCCGGCCGCTGTGGAAGTTGGTGAAGATCTCCTTCCGGACCGTCTCCGGCAGCCCGATCCCGTTGTCCAGGATGTCGACGCGCAGCATCCCGTTGCGGGCCGGCTGGCAGGAGATGCTGACGTACGGCGTGACACCCGGCGGCGTCGGCCCGAGCGCGAAGTCGACCAGGTTCTCCAGCAGTTGCCGGGTCAGGACCGGGTCCGCCTCGACGGCCTCCAACCGGCCGACCTCGAAGTAGGGCGGCGGCGTACCCGTGTTCTCGGCCTGTTCGTAGCGACTGTTCACGATGTCGCCGACGAGCAGGGCCAGGTTCACCGTGGTCGGCATCAGCTTGCCGTCGCGCGCCGCGGTGTAGGCGAGCAGCCCGTTGAGGAACGTCCGCATCCGCGCCGCCGCCCGCTGGATCCGCGCCACCCGCTCGGCCGGCTGGTACCCGGCCAGCTCGTGTTCGAGCACCTCGGACCAGCCCTCGATGGTGGTCAGCGGGTTGAGCAGGTCGTGGGCGACCACCCCGGCGAACGACATCAGCTCGTCGCGGTGCCGGCGGTCCGCGGTGACGTCGTGGAAGACCACCACGACGTGCTGCGGCCCGTCCGCGCGGACCGCGATGCGGGCCACGTTGAACCGGACGATCCGGCCTTCCGGCACCGCCGCGTTGCGGACCAGCACGTCCATCGGCTCGACCTCCTCGCCGGCCAGGGCCCGGGCGTAGGGCAGGTCGGCGTCGGCGAGCGGCCGGCCGTCCGGGTGGAAGAAGCCGTAGTCGCTGCCGAGCGCCACCCCGCCGGCGACCGTGTTGACCGAGCCGAGCAGGCGGCCGGCGGCCGGGTTGCGCAGCACCAGGCGGCCGGCCGGGTCGAGGATGGCCAGCCCCTCGGTCATCGAATTGACCACCGTGGTCATCATCCCGGCCTTGTCGAGGGCCTCCTGCTCGGAGTCGCGCAGCCGGTCGATCAGGGCGTTCCGCTCGTTGCGGCTCAGCGCCAGCGCCAGCCCGGCGACGGCGAGAACGACCAGGTACAGCTCGATCACCAGGACCCGGGTGCGGGGATCGGCGATCTCGGCGTACGGGCCGGCGCCGGTGAGGGTGCAGCCCGCGGCGACGCAGCTGAAGAGCAGGGAGTGGCCGATCGCCAGGGTCATGGGCATCCGGACCGCCGCCCAGACGGTCAGCGGCAGCAGCGCGAACCCGATCGGCAGCCCGTGGTTGATGACGAAGGTGTAGTAGTAGGCCCCGGCCGAGACGACGAAGATCGCCGCGCACTCCAGGCCGGCCGCCCGGCTCGGCGAGGCCCAGCTGCCGCGGCGGACGTCGGCGGCGTGCCGGACGGCGACCCCGAAGGTCAGGACGCTGGCGGTGTCGCGGACCACCCGGGTCGCGAACGTGGTGAGGGAGGCCTCGCCCTGGAAGATCTGGTCGCCGATCGCGTCGATGCAGGACATGGCGGTGGCTGCGAGCACGGCGGCGAGCAGGATCCCCCAGAGGTCGGCGAGGGTGCTCAGCGGCCGGCCGCCGCCCGCACCGGCCCAGAGATCGGGCGCCAGCCGGGCGGTCAGCGCCGTGAACGTCAGACCGGCGGCCACCGCCGCGCCGGCGTGCACGAGCGCCGCCGGCACCGCCACCCCGGTGACCGTCAGACCGGCCACGGTCAGCACGGCCAGCAGCACGATGTCCGCCCAGCGCCAGGGCGAGTCGCGCCGCATCACCAGCCACGCCGCCGCCATGCCGGCCGCCGGCCAGATCACCGGATCGCCGGCGTCGTCGAGTACGGTCAGCCGGCCCACGACCACAGCGAGCAGGTACAGCACGGCGTAACCGAAGACCCGGGCACTCATACCACTCAGTTCGGCACGGACGACGATCCGCTGAACAACGCGGACCACCACACTCTGATATATCCATTTCGATATCTGCCAGGAGCAGCGGCCGGACTTTACTCTCCCCTTAAAGCCGAGTGACGGGCGTCGATCCCCCAAGGCGCTCGCCGGCAGGCGAGAGAGGAAGAGCATGGCGATTCGACGACACGGCCGCATGCTGGCCGCAGGTCTGTTCGCGCTGGCCGTGGTCGCGACCGCGACCCCGGCCGCGGCCGCACCGGCCCTCGGGCAGATCCGGCTCGCCGGCACCGCTACCGCGGTTCCCGGCAGCTACATCGTGGTCCTCAAGTCGGGCGCACAGCAGGCGACCCTGACCAAGGCCTACGGCGCGAGCGTCAAGCGCAGCTTCGGCAAGGCCCTCAACGGTTTCGAGGCCACCCTGACCGAGACGCAGGCCCGGCGGCTCGCCGCCGACGCGGAGGTGGCGTACGTCGAGCAGAACCAGCGGGTCCAGCTCAACGCGACGCAGAACAACGCCACCTGGGGCCTGGACCGCATCGACCAGCGCGCCCGGCCGCTGAGCACCACCTACACCTACCCGGTCACCGCCTCCAACGTCACCGCCTACATCATCGACACCGGCATCCGCTACACGCACAGCCAGTTCGGCGGCCGGGCCACCCCCGGTTACGACGCGGTCGGCTCCGGCGCGGTGGACTGCAACGGCCACGGCACCCACGTGGCGGGCACCGTCGGCGGCACCACCCACGGCGTGGCGAAGGCCGTCCGGCTGGTCGGCGTCCGGGTGCTGAGCTGCACCGGCGGCGGCACCACGGCCGGCGTGATCGCGGGCGTCAACTGGGTCACCCAGAACGCCGTGAAGCCGGCGGTGGCGAACATGAGCCTCGGCGGCGGCGCGAGCACCGCCCTGGACAACGCGGTCGCCAACTCGGTCGCCTCCGGCATCACCTACGCCCTCGCGGCCGGCAACAGCAACGCCAACGCCTGCAACTCCTCGCCGGCCCGCGTCCCCTCGGCGATCACCGTCGGCGCCACCACCAGCACCGACGCCCGGGCCAGCTACTCCAACTACGGCAGCTGCCTGGACATCTTCGCGCCCGGCTCGTCGATCACCTCGGCCTGGTACAACAGCAACACCGCCACCAACACGATCAGCGGCACCTCGATGGCCTCGCCGCACGTGGCCGGCGTGGCCGCGCTGGTCCTCTCCCGCAACCCGTCCTTCTCGCCCGCCCAGGTCGCCTCGTCGCTGATCGGCAGCTCGACGCCGAACGTGGTGACCAGCCCGGGCAGCGGTTCGCCGAACCGCCTGCTCTTCGTCGCCCAGTAGAACCACCCGCAAAGGGGGCCCGGCCGGCCGGCCGGGCCCTTTCGCGCGCCCCGACGAAACGGCGCCCGGCTTTGTGACACCGGGCCCCGGTGATGATCGTCATCGCTGCGTACGGACTTCCCGCGCCCGTACCGGGGTTCTACTGAGTGGAACCAAGGAGCGTGAAAGTGATGACCGAGCAGGCACAGCACCGCGTCGTCATCGTCGGGGCCGGTTTCGGCGGCAGGTACGCGGCCCGGGCGCTGCGCAAGGCCGGCGCCCGGGTGACAGTCCTCAACGGGACCAACCACCACGTGTTCGAACCGCTCATCTACCAGGTCGCCACCGGCGTACTCTCCCCCGGCGAGGTGGCCACCCCGGTCCGCGAGTTCTTCCGCGGCCAGCGCAACACCGAGGTGCTGCTGGGCTGGGTGACCGACATCGACGTCGAGGGGCGCACGGTCACCGCCGCCGCGCCGGACGGCGTGCCCTACCAGGTTCCCTACGACACCCTGATCCTGGCCGCCGGCACCACCGGGTCGTACTTCGGCAACGACCGGTTCGCCGAGCACGCCCCCGGCCTGAAGAGCATCGACGACGCCGTCGAGCTGCGCGCGCGGATCATGAACGCGTTCGAGATGGCCGAACTGGAGACCGACCCCGCGGCGGCCGAGCGCTGGCTGACCTTCGTGATCGTCGGCGCCGGGCCGACCGGCGTGGAACTGGCCGGGCAGATCGCCGAGATCGCCCACCGCACGCTGCCCGGCGAGTACCGCCGGATCGACCCGGCGAAGGCCCGGATCGTGCTCGTCGACGCGGTCGACCGGGTGCTGCCGACCTTCTCGCCGGAGTCGTCGGCCGCCGCCGCCAAGCGGCTCCGCAAGATCGGCGTCGAGGTCCGTCTCGGCGCCCGGGTGGTCGACGTCGACGCCACCGGCGTGGAGCTGGTCACCGGTACGGGCACCGACCGTCTCACCGCGATGACGAAGATCTGGAGCGCCGGCGTCTCGGCCGCCCCGCTGGCCCGCCGGCTCGCCGAGGCCACCGGCGCCGGGACCGACCGCGCCGGCCGCATCAAGGTCGAACCCGACCTGACCCTCCCCGGCCACCCGGAGATCTTCGTGGTCGGTGACGTGATGAGCCTCGGCGGCCTCCCCGGCGTCGCCCAGGTCTCGATCCAGGGCGGCACCTACGCCGGCCGCACCATCCGGGACCGGCTCGCCGGCAAGCCCGCGGGCAAGCCGTTCCACTACTTCGACAAGGGCAACATCGCCACCGTGTCCCGGTTCTCCGCGGTCGCCGACCTGCGCGGTCTGCGACTGAGCGGGCTGGCCGGCTGGCTGCTCTGGCTCGGCGTGCACTGGGCCTACCTGCCGAAGGGCCGGAACCGGGCGAGCGCGCTGGTCCGCTGGGCGACCGCCTTCCTCGGTCGCAGCCGCCCCGAACGGGCGGTCACCAGCCAGCAGATCCGGGCCCGGACCGCGCTGCGGCAGACGGCAGCGGCCGAGGCGCCGGCGGCTGAGGCGGTCCCGGCCGGCCCACCGGCCTGACCGGGCCGCCGGGTGGGGGCGGCCCGGCTCAGCCGGTGCGGCACGGTGTCCGATAGGACAGCTGTGAGCCGGAAGCGACCGGGTGCCGCCGCCCTCAGCGCGCTGGTGGCCGCGGCCGGCTGCGTCGTCACGCTCGTCGTGGCCGGCTCCCTGACCGAGCGCGAGGAGGTCGCCGCCGGCGTGCAGATGGACCGGCGCACCACCACCGCCGCCCAGGCGGTCCGGTCCGAGACCCGGCGCTACGCCGACATCCTGCGCACCACGGCCGCCGCCGCGGGGGCGCAGGAGGAACTGACCGCGATCGAGTACGGCCGGATCACCCAGCCGCTGCGGACCATGCAACTGGCCGGCGCCACCTCGATCGGCCTGGTCGTGCCGAGCACCGACGACCAGCTCGCGGCGGTCCAGGAACGCTGGCGCGGCCTCGGCCTGCCGAACCTCACCCTGCACCCGAAGGGCCACGGGCAGCACGCGTTCGGGGTGGTCACCACCACGCTGGACGGCAGCCCACCGGGCGCCGGCATCGACCTGATGCAGGCCGAGGCGCCCGCGGCCGCGCTCGCCGAGGCACGCCGCAGCGGACAGGTGGCGATCTCCGACACCTACCAGCTGCTCATCGACCAGACCGTCCCGGCGGACCGGCGGCAGAACTCCTTCGTCCTGGCGGCGCCGATCTTCCGCGGCTCCGGGCAGAGTTTCCTCGGCTGGCTGGTGCTCGGGGTGCGCGGGCAGGACTTCATGCGTGACACGTTCGAGCAGACCGCGCAGGGCCTGCTCGACCTGACCCTGACCGCGGACGCCGCCGACCGGCGCGAGGTCACGGTCGCCCGGCTGGCGGCGGCCGGGGACGGGCCGCGCGATCTCACCCGTACCGTCGACGTCCCGGTCGCCGACAAGCGGTGGACCCTGCGGGTGGCCGCCTCGTCGAAGGCTCTGCCCGGTGCGCGCAGCATCGTGCCGCTCGCCGTCACCGCCGGCGGGCTCGGCCTCACCGCCGTGCTGGTGGTGCTGGTCTGGGTGCTGGCCACCGGCCGCGACCGGGCCCGGGGGCAGGTCCGGGCGGCGACCGCGGAGCTGCGGGCCGGTGAGGCGGCGAGCCGGCGGCAGGCCGACCTGCTGGGCGCGGTCCTCGACGGGATCAGCGACGGCGTCGGCGTGGTCGGGCCGGACGGCCGGTTCCTGCTGCACAATCCGGCGGCGATCCGAATCCTGGGGCGCGGCGACCCGGTCGAGGGGATGGAGTCCTGGCAGGGGCATTTCGGCCTGTTCCGGGTGGACGGGGTAACCCCGTTCCCCACCGGGGAGTTGCCCCTGGTCCGGGCCCTCGCCGGCGAGGACAGCGACCAGGTCGAGATGGTGGTCCGCCACCCCACCCACCCGGAAGGCCTGGTGATAAGCGTGTCGGCCCGGCCGATGGAGACCTCCGCGGGCGGCCGCGGCGCGGTCGCCGTCTTCCACGACATCACCGAGCGCAAGCGCGTCGAGACCGAGCTCCGCGGCTTCGCCGCGGTGGTGGCGCACGACCTGAAGTCCCCGCTCAGTTCGATCCTCGGGTACGCCGACCTGATGCTCGAGGACCTGAACCAGGTGGCCGCCGACGGCGATCCGGAAGCTCTCGCCGAAGCCCGCCGCGGTGCCGCCAAGGTGATCGACGGCGCCAACCGGATGCAGCGGCTGATCACCGAACTCCTGGACTACGCGGCGGCCCGGGACGCCACGCTGCGGCTGGCCGACGTCGACCTGCGCTCACTCGTCGACGATGTGGTGACCACCCGGACCGACGCGCCGGACGGGCCGGACGGGCCGGGCTCGCGCCCGGACGTCTTCGTCGGCCCGATGCCGGCGGTGCGGGCCGATCCGGTCCTGCTCCGCCAGGTGATCGACAACCTGATCGGCAACGCGATCAAGTACACCCCGCCGGGCCGGGCGGCACGGATCGACGTCACCGCGCGGACGGAGGCGGACGGCACGGTACGGGTCCAGGTCGCCGACCGGGGCATCGGCATCCCGGCCGGCGAGCACGCGCTGGTCTTCGACAGTTTCCACCGGGCCAGCAACGGCACCGCGCATCCCGGCACCGGCCTGGGCCTGGCCATCTGCCGCCGCATCGTGGAACGGCACGGCGGCCGGATCGAGGCCGGCCCGAACCCGGGCGGCGGCACCGTCTTCGTCTTCACCGTTCCCGCGGCCGAGCACGATCCCGTACCCGTCCCCGGGGTTGAACCCGTGGAAAGCGGGTAGCTGCCTCCCATGCCAGCCGACGACCCGGGCACGGTCATGGTCTTCGCACCCGTGCCTCAGCTGACCGTCACCATCGAGCAGCAGTCCGGCGAGCCGGAACTGCACGTCCACCCCGGCGGCCAGGGCATCTGGCAGGCCCGGATGTGCGCGGGCCTGGGTGCGTCGGTCACCCTCTGCGCCGTGGTCGGCGGGGAGATCGGCGAGATCATCGCGCTGCTGCTGCGGGACGAGCAGATCGAGGTACGCGCCGTCCGCCGCTCCGCCGGCAGCGGCTGGTACGTGCACGACCGCCGCGACGGCTCCCGGGACGAGATCGCCGAGCACGCCGGCGCGCCGCTCGGCCGGCACGACCTCGACGAGATCTACAGCACCACTCTGGCCGCCGGCATGCGCGCCCGGGTGAGCATCCTCAGCGGCCCGGCCGCCCCCGACGTGGTCACCCCGGAGGTGTACCGGCGGCTCGCCACCGACCTCGGCACGCACGGTGGCACCGTGGTAGCCGACCTCTCCGGTGACCACCTGACCGCCGTGCTCGAGGGCGGCGTCGGCTTCCTCAAGGTCAGCCACGAGGAGCTGCTCGACGCCGGCCGCGCCGCCGACGACAGTGTCGACGCCCTGGTCGGCGCCGCCCGCAAGCTGCGCGAGGAGGGCGCCGGCGCTGTCATGATCAGTCGCGCCGACCAGCCCGGCATCGCGCTGCTCGACGACGAGCCGCTGCTCGTCGAGCTGCCGTCACTCCAGGTCGTCGACCACCGCGGCGCCGGCGACTCGATGACGGCTGGTGTCGCCACCGTGCTGGCGCGCGGCGGCAAACCGCACGAGGCGATCCGGACCGGTGCGGCGGCGGGCGCCCTGAACGTCACCCGGCACGGCCTCGGCACCGGCCGCAAGGAAGCGATCCTCGAGCTGACGAAGCGGGTCCGACTCTCCCCGATCACGAGCTGACCCGCACCGCCCGCCGCCGGAGCGTCCGTCCTGGGCGCCCACGACGGCGGGCGGCGGACGTCAGGCGACGGCGTTGGCCCAGACGCTGCAGGTGTCGGCCTGGATGACCCCGCCGTCCCGGAGGCAGACCCGGAAATTCACCACACGGCCCTCGGGGATGCTCTTGTTGAACTCCTGGCTCTGCCCGGAACCGCCACCGAAGTAGATCCCCGGCTGGTTGACCCCATCGATCATCCAGTAGACGTAGACGCCCGCACCGTCCGGCTCCCAGTCGAAGAGCGTGAATTTCTCCCCGAGGTCGTAGAACTGGGCCATCCCGGCCGCGCCGGTGAAACCGTTCCCGGCCCGGGTGTGTGCGATACCGGACCGCCCGGCATGCGCCGGCGTCACACCGGTGGTGATCACCAGCGCCGCGGCGGCCGCCGTGGCGGCCAGGCCGGAAAGAAGTCGTCGCGTGAGAATACGCATGGTCGTGGCTCCCCGTGTCGGTCCAGACAGGACGGATGTGGCCCGACGCTATCGACCTCGGTCAAACGCTTCCGGCCGGTCGCCCGCATCTCCCCGATCGCCGGTCCCGATCACCAGGGTCGCGTTCTCCCGGACCCGCTCGGCGGCGTAGAACGCGTCCTCGTGCCGGGCCCACCGCGACCAGTGCGGCGCATATGCCGCACCGTCGCGGGCCAGGGCGCGGCGCTTGCGCACCGCGGCGGGGGCCTCCAGCCAGACGATCCCGCAGAGGTACGGCCGGAGCAGCCGCGCACCCGAGCCGACGCCCTCGACGACCAGCCAGTCCGCCGCCGGCACCGGATGATTCCCGCAGTACCTCCCGGCTGCCCAGTCCCACCGCTGCCACACCGCCGGCCGGTCCTCGGCGAGCGGCCGCAGCACCCAGTCGTGCAGCGCCCGCACGCCGCGGTCGAGGCCGTCCCACCCGGCGTAGAGGTCGTCCATGTGCAGCAGCGGCGCGTGCAGCCGGGCGGCGACGTCCCGGGCCAGGGTGGTCTTGCCCGATCCGGAGCGGCCCTCGACGGCCAGCACCCGCCGGCGGCCAGCGGAGGGGGACGTGCCGGCGGACCACGCGACGATCACGTCGGCCGGCGACGGCGGGCTCAGAGTTCCCCGGCGCGCAGGCTGAGCAGCACGCCCTCGGCCGGCCAGTCGTCGACCCGGTAGCGGGACGGCGCCAGCAGGGGCTCCGGCGCCAGGCCGGCCTGTTCCTCGACCAGGTGCCACGGCACCCGGAACTCGACGCCGGACTCGGGCCGGGCGAACGCCACCGAGTCGGCCCGGGGCAGCAGCGTGCTGACCCCGGCCACCCAGGTCGCGATGGTCTCGGCCGGGCCGCCGCCGGGCGGCTCGACGGCGATCAGCTTGCCGACGTGCACGTCGACGCCGGCCTTGTCGTACTGCTCGGCGAGCCAGTCGGTCTGGTTGGAGTACTCGGTGAGGGCGAGCACCGCCTCGGCGCGCCGGGCCGGCAGGTGGTGCAGGTGACCGGCGGGCGGGCGGTACGGCACGGCGACGCCACCGGGGCCCGCGACGTACCCGACCGGTGACAGGTAGCGCACCGCCTCCTGGAAGCCGCGTTCCACCACGGCGTAGAGCTGGTCCGCCTCGTTCTCCGGCAGCGGGCTGAGCAGCAGGGTGTTGTTGTCCGGCGCGAACGCCAGGACCGGGGTGCCCATCCGCTCGCCGACGTCGGCCAGCCAGCCGGGCGCCAGCAGCAGCGAGGTGAAGTAGCCGTCGCCGTCGTCGAGCATCCGGATCAGGCTGGGACCGGACGGCCACGGCCGGCTCAGCGAACGCCGGGCGACCTCGGCCAGGTTCTCCCGGGCGGCCGCGAACACGTCGTCGGCGGTCACCCCCCACTCGTCCAGGCGGTCCGGTATCACGTACGCCATGGCGTCCGGCGCGTCGATCACGATGAGTTCCCGCAGGAACGGCATCGCGGACCGGGACAGGGGCGGGCGCATGCCCACCGGGCCGGCGGCGCCGAAGGTGACCGGGCGGACCACGGGACGCAGCTTCGCCCGTACCGTCTCCCAGGTGTCCTCGGCCGGCGGCGAGGCCATCAGCCGGACCAGGCGCTCCAGCCGCTCCCGGCGCTCCGCCGGGCTGGCGTCCGCGGTCTCGCGGAAGACGTTCGAGAGGTAGAGGTGGGCCGGGCCCGTCCCGCCGGCCCGGTGGATCGCGATCGCGAACTCGTCCGGCCGGTAGTCGGCGCGCTCCACCCCCGGGGTGCCACGAGCCACCCGGAGGGCGAGATGGGCGAAGCGGCGCTGTGGCGAGCCGGCGAACCGATCCAGCAATCCCATTGGTGGACGATAGCCTGCCGCGGGCCGGATCAAACGGGCCGATGCTCGTCGACCAGCCGGGTGGCGATGTTGTTCAAGGCCTGGTCGATCAGCACCCGGTCGTCGGGTTCGGTGCGCGCGATGTCGTCCAGGTTCGCGTCGAGCCACTGCCGCCAGGCGTGCCGGACCCGCTCGAACTGTTCCTGACCGGCCTCGGTGAGGTGCACGTCGTCGCCCTCCACCCGGGCGTAACCTGCCGCACAGAGCTCGTCGAAGGCGGGTTCCAGCACCTCAGGGGGCATCCGGTGCTGGCGCGCGATGGCCGGCAGCTCGGCCCGGCCCTTGGCGGTCAGGTGCAGGTGCGTCTGGCCGATCGCCCACGCCTGCGACGGGTTCAGCGCGGTGCCGGAGTCGGCCAGGACGCGGTCGAGGACCGTACGGTCGTCGCGCGCCCGCCGCATGGTGTCGCTGATCTGTCGTTCCAGCTGACCGATCCGGTCGTCCGCCGCGGGCGGGGAGAAGCCCTCGCCGACGTCGCTCGCGGCGACCCGCGCGCTGTCCCGCAGCGGCAGTTCCTTGAGCAGCCAGGCGACCAGGAAGCCGAGCACGGCGACCGGCACCACCCAGCGGAACACGTAGTTGATCGCGTCCGCGTAGGCCGCGACGATGGGTCCGGCCAGCGCCGCGTCCAGGGCCTTGAGCGCTTCCGGGCTCTGCGCCGTGGTGGGCGGCACCCCGGTCGCGACGAGGGCCTCGCCGAGGCCGTCCTCGAGCCGGCCGCTGTACAGGGTGCCGAAGATCGCGGTGCCGAACGAGCTGCCCAGGGTACGGAAGAACGTCACGCCCGAGGTCGCGGTGCCCAGGTCGGCGTAGGGCACGGTGTTCTGCACGACGATCGTGAGCACCTGCATGGACAGGCCGATCCCGGCGCCCAGCACGAACATGTAGAGCGATTCCAGCCACGTGCTGGTTCCCGCGTCCATGGTCGACATCAGGTAGAGGCCGACCGTCATCACGGCGCCGCCGGCGATCGGGAACGCCTTGTAGCGGCCGGTGCGGCTGACCAGGTTCCCGGAGAGCATCGAGGTGAGGAAGAGACCGGCCACCATCGGCAGGGTCCGCACCCCGGAGCCGGTCGCCGAGACGCCGTCGACGTACTGGAGGTAGGTGGGCAGGAACGTCATCGCGCCGAGCATCGCGAAGCCGACGATGAAGCTGAGCGTCGAGCAGACCGTGAAGACGGAGTTGCGGAACAGCCGCATCGGCAGCATCGGTTCCTGGGCGCGGAGCTCGACGGCGACGAACGCCGCGAAGAGCGCGATCGAGCCGGCGAACATCCCGATGATGGTGGGCGAGCTCCAGGCGTACTCGCTGCCGCCCCACTCCAGGGCCAGGATCATCGTGGTGGCGGCCGCGGCGATCAGGCCGATGCCGGCGTAGTCGACGACCGGCCGGCCCGCGGTCCGGATCGACGGGATGGCCTTGGCCGCCATGCCGATCACGACGATCGCGATCGGCACGTTGATGTAGAACGCCCACCGCCAGCTCAGGTGGTCGGTGAACAGGCCGCCCAGGGTGGGTCCGACCACCGTGGTGATGCCGAAGACCGCGCCGAGGGCGCCCTGGTACTTCCCCCGCTCGCGGAGCGGGATGACGTCGGCGATCAGCGCCATCGCGGTGACCATCAGGCCACCGCCGCCGATGCCCTGGATCGCGCGGGCGGCCACCAGCATCGCCATGTCCTGCGCGACACCGCAGAGGGCCGAGCCGGCCACGAAGACGACCGCGCTGACCTGGAAGACGAGCTTGCGGCCGAACAGGTCGCCGAACTTGCCGGCCAGCACGGTGGCGATCGTCTCGGCCAGCAGGTACGCGGTGACGACCCACGACATGTGGCCGGCACCGCCGAGGTCGGCCACGATCGTCGGCAGCGCGGTCGAGACGATCGTCTGGTCGAGGGCGGCCAGCAGCATGCCGAGCAGGATCGCGACGAACACCACGTTGGTCTGACGCCGGCTCAGCACGGGCATGTCCCGATCCTCACCTGATCTTCAGGAGCCCGGGCCGGTATTGGCCATTCCGCCGAAGTAAACTAAGTTCACTTCGTCGTTTCTGCTGCTCATTGCCTTATCGAGAGGATTCGAGATGTCGCTTGGCGCGTCCAGCACGGTCGGTGAATGGCTCGACCACCCCGAGGGTGGGCCGGCCATCCGGGCGCTGCTCGGTCAGGGCGGTGACTTCGACGAGGCCCGCCTCGCCCCGGCCCGCGGCCTGCCGCTGCAGCAGCTCGTCAGCCTCAGCCAGGGCCAGATCCCGCAGGAGGCCGTCGACCAGCTCGTGCTCGCCGTCAACGGCGGCGTCGCCCCGGAACAGGTGGAGTCCGGCGCCTGGCGGGAGCAGATCACGCCGGGCCGGTTCGACGGCAAGATTGTGATCGTCACCGGGGCCGCCTCCGGCATCGGCCGGGCCACCGCCTCCCGGATCGTCCGCGAGGGCGGCCGGGTCGTCGCCGTCGACATCACCGCGGACAAGCTCGACGCCCTCGCCGGCGAACTCGGCGCCGCCGTGGTGCCGGTGACCGCCGACATCACCAGCGCCGACGACGTGGCCCGGGTCGTGGCGGCGGCCGGTGACCGGATCGACGGCCTCGCCAACGTGGCGGGCGTGGTCGACGACTTCAGCCCGGTGCACGAGACCACCGACGCCATGTGGGACCGGGTCTTCGCGGTGAACGTGGACGGCGTCTTCCGGCTCACCCGCGCGGTCGTCCCGTCGATGCTGGCCGCCGGGCGCGGCGCGATCGTCAACGTGGCCTCCGAGGCGGCCCTGCGCGGCAACGCGGCAGGCGTCGCCTACACGGCCTCCAAGCACGCCGTCATCGGCATCACCAAGAACACCGCGTTCATGTACGGCCCGGCCGGCATCCGCACCAACGCGGTCGCCCCCGGCGGCGTGGCCACCGGCATGGTCCCGCGCGACCAGTCGCCGTTCGGGCTGTCCCGGACCGGCCCGCTGCTGTCCACGATCCCGGCCGTCGCCCTCGCCGAGCACCTGGCCGCGTCCATCACGTTCCTGCTCAGCGACGACGGTGTGAACCTGAACGGCGTGGTCCTGCCGTCCGACGGCGGCTGGTCCGTCCAGTAACCGCTCAGCCGGCCGGTGGGGTCAGCACCTGCTGCAACACCGCGCCGTAACGCGTCACCAGCTCACGGTGGTCGGCGGCGACCAACGCCTCGTCGGCGACCACCCAGAGCGCGTAGAGCAACCCGGCCACCACCGCCGCGGCCAGCCGGGCGCGCAGGTCGGCGTCCGGGCCGGACAGGCGATCACGCACCGGTACGACGAAAGTCCGCTCGTGGATGTCCTGGAGGCGGGCCTTGATCCGGGCCTCGTTGCTGCCCCGGATCAGCGCCAGGTAGACGTCGCGGATGTCGTCGTCGGCGAGCAGCACCTCGATGAACCGTTCGCCCAGCCGCTCGATCGGCACGTCGAAGAGCGGCTCGTTGGCGATGGTCAGATGCATCGTCTCCAGAAACAACATCTCCTTGGTCCCGAAGTGCCGGATGACCAGGGCCGGGTTGCTGCTCGCCAGGGCCGCGATGTCCCGCACCGAGGTGCGGGCGAAACCTCGCTCCCGGAACAGGCGGGTCGCCGCCGTACGGATCTCCTCGCGAGTCGCCTCTCCCGTACGTCTGACCATGTTCCGATCGTAAGCGGAGTCCGACCTTTGCCCCTGGTGGGCCAACCCTCGCCGAACCCGAGAACCACTCGGGTCCGTCGTGCTCAGCTATCCGGGACCAAACCGTTCAGGGGGAGAAAGGTAAGACATGCGCAAGGCGACACGGAGTCTGACCATCGCCGGTCTCGGAGTTCTGGCGGGCGCGACAATCGGGGCGGGCGCCGCGCAGGCTGCACCGGACACCATCCCGCCCACCAGCCCCAGCAGCGTCGTCACCAGCTACGACACCAAGATGGCGTGCGACGCGATCAGCAGGATCGGCTCCCGGCTCGACCTGTGGGACAACGACGAGTGCGACAAACACTTCAGCGGGGCACGGCGGCTCTACCTGCTGTACGTCGAATACGAGAGCGGCGCACCCGCGTGGCCGGCCGGCCATCAGACCCCGGGCGGCGGGCAGGGCCAGGGCGGTGACCAGGGCCAGCCGGATCCCGCGCCCACCACCGACCCCGGCACGCCGACGACCACCCCGGCACCGACTGACACCGGCACGGGCACCGACGCGGGCGCAGGCACCGGGACCGGGACCGGGACCGACGCGGGTGCCACTACCGGCACTGACGCGGGCGCGGGCGCCACCCCCGGGACCGACGCCGGCGCCACCACCGGCACTGACGCAGGCGCAGGCACCACCCCCGGGACCGACGCCGGCGCCACCACCGGCACCGACGCAGGCGCGGCCACCGGCACCGACGCGGGCGCCACTACCGGCACTGACGCAGGCGCGGCCACCGGAACCGACGCCGGCGCCACCACCGGCACCGACGCAGGCGCAGGCACCACCACCGGGACCGACGCCGGCGCCACCACCGGCACCGACGCAGGCGCAGGCACCACCACCGGGACCGACGCCGGCGCCACCACCGGCACTGACGCAGGCGCGGCCACCGGCACCGACGCAGGCGCAGGCACTGACGCAGGCGCAGCCACCGGAACCGACGCGGGCGCGGCCACCGGCACCGACGCGGGCGCCACCACCGGAACCGACGCAGGCGCAGGCACCACCACCGGGACCGACGCCGGCGCCACCACCGGCACCGACGCAGGCGCGGCCACCGGCACCGACGCAGGCGCAGGCACTGACGCAGGCGCAGCCACCGGCACCGACGCAGGCGCAGGCGCAGGCACCGACGCAGGCGCAGCAACCGGCACCGACGCAGGCGCAGCCACCGGCACCGACGCAGGCGCAGCAACCGGCACCGACGCAGGCGCAGGCGCAGGCACCGACGCAGGCGCAGCAACCGGCACCGACGCAGGCGCGGCCACCGGCACCGACGCAGGCGCAGGCACTGACGCAGGCGCAGCAACCGGCACCGACGCAGGCGCAGGCGCAGGCACCGACGCAGGCGCGGCCACCGGCACCGACGCAGGCGCAGGCGCAGGCACCGACGCGGGCACGGTCGCACCGGGCGTGACCACCGTCGCGGGCATCACGATCGAGTAGTTCGCGGCACCCCTCCGGCGGCCGGGCGACCCCCGGCCGCCGAGGCGTGTCTCAGCCGCCTGCCATCGCGCCGACCACCATGAACGGCTCCTCGCCCTTCGCCACCCGGTCCGGCAGCGGGTCGTCCGGCGGGTCGTTGGACAGGTCCTCCTCGCACGCGAAGAAGCGCACCAGCGGCCGCCGCGCCCCGGTCCGGCGGTCCCGCATCGTGCCGAGCAGCATCGGGTACTGCTGTTCCACCGCGTCGAGCACGCCGCGCTGGGTGACCGGCGGCGGCACCTCGACCCGCACTTCGCGGCCGACGTGGGCGAGGGCGCGCAGGTGCGGTGGGAGAATCACCCGGATCACGGCAGTACCTGCGCTTCGACGGAGAGCACCGGCGGCAGGTCCCGGACGATCGCGCGCCAGGTGTCCCCGCTGTCGGCGGACGCGTACACCTGGCCGCCGCTCGTCCCGAAGTAGATGCCGCACTCGTCGAGGGTGTCGACGGCCATCGCGTCGCGGAGCACGTTGACGTAGCAGTGTTCCTGCGGCAGCCCGGCGGTCAGCGCCTCCCACCGATCGCCGCCGGTGCGGCTGCGGTAGACGCGGAGTTTGCCGTCCATCACCCAGTGCTGGTGGTCGCTGGTCACCGGCACCACGTAGATCGTCTCGGGTTCGTGGGCGTGCACCGCGATCGGGAAGCCGAAGTCGGTCGGCAGGTCCCCGCTGACCTCCCGCCAGTTGCCGCCGGCGTCGTCGGTGCGCAGCACGTCCCAATGTTTCTGCATGAAAAGGGTCTCGGGCCGGGACGGGTGCATGGCGAGCCGGTGCACGCAGTGGCCGACCTCGGCGTCCGGGTCGGCGATGCCGTCGGAGACCAGGCCCCGGTTGATCGGCTGCCAGCTCACTCCGGCGTCGTCGCTGCGGAACGCGCCGGCCGCCGAGATGGCCACGAAGATCCGGTCCGGGTTCACCGGGTCGAGGATGATGGTGTGCAGGCACATGCCGCCGGCGCCGGGCTGCCATCCGGGTGCGGAGGCGTGGGTGCGCAGGCCGCTGAGCTCCACCCATTTCTGCCCGCCGTCGGTGGAGCGGTAAAGGGCGGCGTCCTCGGCGCCGGCGTAGACGACGTCGGGGTCGGTCCGGGACGGTTCGAGGTGCCAGATCCGCTTGAACTCCCAGGGTCGCGGCGTCCCGTCGTACCACAGGTGGTCGCCGACCGGCGGCGCGTAGGCGAAGTCGTGGTCGACCTGCTCCCACGACTTGCCGCCGTCGTCGGACCGTTGGATGAGCTGTCCGAACCAGCCCCCCGACTGGGAGGCCCAGATCCGGTCGGGGTCGGCGGGCGAGCCGTTGACGTGGTAGATCTCCCACCCGCCGAAGTGCGGCCCGCTCACCTCCCAGTTCTCGCGCCGGCCGTCGGCCGTCAGGATGAAAGCGCCCTTGCGGGTGCCCACCAGCAATCGAACGCTGCCCATGTCTGCTCCCCTCGGTGTGCTGATGGACGCATCATCGTCCATCAGCGCGCACTCGTGGGGGTTCGGACGAATGTTCGACCGATCGGGGTCAGCCCTGCAGTGCCCTGGCCATCTCCGCCTGCTCGGCCAGGACCTCGTTCATCCGGGCCTGCACGCTGTCCATCTTGCCGATCGTCTCGCTGGTGGTGTGGATGCCGGCGGCCACCGTCTCGGCGCTGGCCTGGATGCCGGCGATCTGGTCGGCGACCTTCTGGGTGGCCTCGGCGGTCTCCCGGGCCAGTTCTTTGACCTCGCCGGCCACCACGGCGAAGCCTTTGCCGCTCTCGCCGGCGCGGGCGGCCTCGATGGTGGCGTTGAGGGCGAGCAGGTTGGTCTGCTCGGCGATCGACTCAATGATCTTGATGACGTCACCGATCGCGGCGGACGCCTGACCGAGGGCCGCCACCTCGGCGGTCATCGCGGAGGCCCGGTCGACCGCCTGCTCGGCCACCGAGGTGGCGTCCCCGCTGGCGCTGCGCAGCCGGTCGACGGTGTCGAGCAGGGCCCGGGCGTTCTCCGCGGCCCGTTCGACGCCGCGCAGCACGTCGAGACGCTGGGAGACCAGCTGCTGCACGTTACGCAGCGACGCGGCCCGGGACTCGGAGAGGTCGATGTACTCGGTGGTGAAGAAGTCCATGGTGCCGACGATCCGGTCACCGCTCATGATCGGGAAGCAGACGCCGGAGCGCACCCCGGCCCGCTGCGCGGCGGGCGCCCGCACGCAGTCGGTGAGTTCGGCCAGGTCCCGGACGAAGACGAGGTCCCGGGACCGCCAGGCGCGACCGGAGAGGCCGACACCCTCGGCGAAGGTGGCCGCCAGGGTGACCCGGCGGAACTCGTCGCCGGCCGAACCGGATTCGACCTGGAACTTCAGCACGTTGTCGGCCGGGTCGACCTCCCAGTACGACCCGTACGCCCAGCCGAACGCGCTGCGCACGCTGTCCAGGGCGACCCGGATCGCGGTCTGGCTGTCCGACGCCGTGCCGAGTTTCGCGACGACCGTGGTGACCGCCATCCGGTCGTCGGCGACCTGCCGCAGTTCGGCGGCGGCGACCGCGCTGGACCGGGCGCGCTCGGCGATCCGGGCGATCGCGGTGAACTTCTCCCGCCGGTTGGCGTCCAGGTAGAGCGGCGCCGGCGAGTAGTACTCGAGGATCGCCTGCACCTCGGTGCCCTTGACCACCGGTAGCACGACGGCGCCGACCATGCCGTTCTGGAAGGCGGCCTCGGCGCGCCGGCAGTCGGTGTACTCCGCGGGCGACTCGGCGTAGACCGCCTGCCGGGTGCGGTACGCCTTGGTGACCAGCCCGGCCTCGGTGTTCGTGGGGACGGACCGGCCCGGGGTGATCCCGCCGGCGGCCGCCTGGAGCTGCGGCGCGATCCGCCCGGTCTCGTGGAACAGCCGCAGCTGCCCGCCGGCCGGCACCCAGACCGCGCCGTAGGCGAAGCCGTACGACTCGACCGTGCTGGCCACCGTGATCCGCCAGGCCGTGGTCTCGTCGATCGCGGCCTCCAGCGCCCGCACCAGGTCTTCCAGGGCCTCGACGTCGCGGGGCACGGGGCGGGCCGTCTCCGGGGCCGCCTGGCGGGAACCGAACAACCGCATGGGTCTCCTCAGGGCAAGAGTCGCAGATCCACCCCTCCCATCGGCCGGTGCGCACGGCGGTTAAGGCCGAAAGCGGTACCCCATCCCCGGTTCAGTGATCAAATGTCGCGGGCGCGCGGGGTCGGTCTCGAGTTTGCGGCGCAGCCGGGCCATGTACTGCCGCAGGTAGTTCGTCTCGGTCTGGTACTGCGGGCCCCAGACGTCGTGCAGCAGCTCCCGCTGGGTGATCAGCTTGCCGGGGTGCCGGATCAGGTGTTCGAGCAGCTGCCACTCGGTCGGGGTGAGCCGCACGTCGGGGGTGATCGAGCGGTCGGCCAGGTTCACCTGGAACGCGCCGATCGGCACCACCGGAGCGTCGTCGGCCGGCTGGATGCGCCGGGTGACGGCCCGGATCCGTGCCAGCAGCTCGTCCACGCCGAACGGCTTGGTGATGTAGTCGTCGGCGCCGGCGTCCAGGGCGGCCACCTTGTCGCTGCTGTCGGCCCGCCCGGAGAGCACGATGATCGGGATGTTGGTCCAGCCGCGCAGGCCGCCGATCACCTCGGTGCCCTCCATGTCGGGCAGACCCAGGTCGAGCACCACCAGGTCGGGGTGCTGGTGCGCGGCCAGGTGCAGGGCGGAGGCGCCGTCACGTGCGGTGTCCACCTCGTACCCCCGGGCCTTGAGGTTGATCCGCAGGGCTCGCACGATCTGCGTGTCGTCGTCGACGACGAGGATCCGGGTCATCGCCGGGCCGGCAGGGAAATGATCATGGTGAGGCCGCCTCCGGGGGTCTCGTCGGGGGTGAGTGTGCCGCCCATCGCCTCGGTCAGCCCGCGGGACAGCGCCAGGCCGAGGCCGACACCGGTGTGGTTGTCGCGGTCACCGAGGCGCTGGAACGGCAGGAACACCTCGTCCCACCGTGCCACCGGGATCCCCGGTCCATGGTCGATCACCCGCAGCTCGACCACGTCGCCGTGGCTGCTGCCGGTGACCATCGGCGGCCGGTCCGGCGGGCTGTACCGCAACGCGTTGCCGATCACGTTCACCAGCACCCGTTCCAGCAGACCCGGATCGGCGCGCAGCATCGGCAGGTCCTCCGGCACGCGCACGGCCACGCTCCGGCCCGGCGGGCCGAGTTCTTCCAGAGCCTTGGGTACGACGTCCTCGGCGCCCAGCTCGGCAGCGGTGACGCCCAGCGCACCGGCCTGCAGGCGGCTCATGTCGAGCAGGTTCGCCACCAGACCGCCGAGACGGTCCAGCGACTCGTCGGCGGTGGCCAGCAACTCCGCCCGGTCCGCCTCGTCGAAACGCACCTCGGCACTGCGCAGCCCGGCCACCGCCGCCTTCGCCGAGGCCAGCGGCGTCCGCAGGTCATGACTCACCGCCGCCAGCAACGCCGTGCGCAACCGGTTGGCCTCCGCGAGGGGCCGGGCCGTGGCCGCTTCGGCGGCCAGCCGCTCCTGACGCAACGCCACCGCCGCCTGCGCCGCGAAGGCCTCCACCACCCGCCGGTCGGACGCGGCCAGGATCCGCCCGCCGAGCAACAGGACCAGGTCGTCGCCGGCCGTCACGGTGTCGGTCGCGGCGTCCGGCAGCAGGCCGGGCCGGCCCACCTCGGCCACCGTCGTGCCGCCCTCGCGCAGCGCCACCGACTCCAGGGCGAACGTCTCGCGGAGCCGGTCGAGCAGCGCCGTCAGCGGCCGTTCACCGCGCAGCACCCCACCGGCCACCGTCGCCAGCGTCTGCGCCTCGGCCGACGCCTGCGCGGCCTGCCGCGTCCGGCGGGCCGCGGTGTCGACCACCCAGCTGACCGCGACCGCCACCAGCACGAAGATCGCCAGCGCCAGGAGGTTCTGCGTCTGCGCGACCAGGAACCGCCCGTACGGCGGGGTGAAGAACCAGTTCAGCAACAGCGAGCCGCCGAGCGCCGCGAGCAGCGCCGGCCACCACCCGCCGACCAGCGCGACACCGACCACCGCCACCAGGAACAGCAGGATGTCGGTGACGAGTGACGGGTCGGGCAGCGCCAGCAGCAGGCCGGTGAGCAGCGGCAGTCCGGTCAGGACGGCGCCGAACCCGGCGATCCGGCGCCGGCGGGACAGGGCGGGCGGCATCGGCGCCCGCCGGCCGGTCCTGGCGTGTTCGTGGGTCACCAGGTGCACGTCGATCGAGCCGGACAGCATCGCCGTGGTGACGCCGACCCCGGCGGAGAGCAGCGCGGCGAACCGGTGCCGGCTGGAGACGCCGAGCACGATCTGGGTGGCGTTGACGCCGCGGGCGAACTCCAGCAGCGCCCTCGGCACGTCCGGACCGGCGACCTGGTGATAGGTGCCGCCGAGGCTCTCGGTGAGCAGCCGGTGCCGGGCCAGCACCGCGGCGTCCGCGCCGGCCAGGCCGTCGTTGCGGGTCACGTGCACGGCCAGCAGGTCGGCGCCCTTGGTGCGGGCGGCGATCCGGGCGGCCCGCCGGATCAGGGTCTCCCCCTCCGGGCCGCCGGTGATCGCCACCACGACGCGTTCCCGGGTCTCCCAGGTGGCGTCGATGTCGTGGTCGGCGCGGTACCTGCCGAGCTGATCGTCCACCTGGTCGGCGAGCCACAGCAGGGCCAGCTCCCGCAGCGCGGTCAGGTTCCCGGCGCGGAACCAGTTGCTCAGCGCGGCGTCGACCTTCTCCGGCGGGTGGACGTTGCCGTGCGCCAGCCGCCGCCGCAACGCCTCCGGCGTCATGTCGACCAGCTCGACCTGCTCCGCCGACCGCACCACCGCGTCCGGCACGGTCTCCTGCTGCCGTACCCCGGTGATCCGGGCGACCACGTCGTTCAGCGACTCCAGGTGCTGCACGTTCACCGTGCTCAGCACGCTGATCCCGGCGTCCAGCAACTCCCGCACGTCCTGCCAGCGGTGCGCGTTGCGGCTGCCCGGGGCGTTGGTGTGCGCCAGCTCGTCCACGACGGCGACCTGCGGCTTGCGCGCGAGCACGGCGTCCAGGTCCATCTCGCTGACGGCCACGCCACGACGGGTACGGCTGCGGCGCGGCACCGTCTCCAGGTCGCCGATCATGGCGGTGGTGTGTTCCCGGCCGTGCGTCTCGACGAGCCCGATCACCACGTCGGTGCCGCGGCCGGCCCGCCGGTGCGCCTCCTCGAGCATCGCGTACGTCTTGCCGACCCCCGGCGCCGCACCCAGGTAGATCCGCAGTTCGCCGCGCGCCATGACACCGAACCTACGCGGGGACGGTGCCGGATCATTCCCTCCGCCCGAGGAATGCGACGGGCATCGCAAGGATCATGGTGAGGCCGCCGCCCGGGGTCTCCTCCGGCGTCAGCGTGCCGCCCATCGCCTCGGTCAGCCCGCGGGACAGCGCCAGGCCCAGTCCGACACCGGTGTGGTTGTCCCGGTCACCGAGCCGCTGGAACGGCAGGAACACCTCGTCCCAGCGATCCACCGCGATTCCCGGTCCATGGTCGATCACCCGCAGCTGCACCGTGTCACCGAGCGCGCTGCCGGTCACCATCGGCGGCCGGTCCGGCGGGCTGTACCGCAACGCGTTGCCGATCACGTTCACCAGCACCCGTTCCAGCAGACCCGGATCGGCGCGCAGCATCGGCAGGTCCTCCGGCACGCGCACGGCCACGCTCCGCCCCGGCGGGCCGAGTTCTTCCAGAGCCTTGGGTACGACCTCCTCAGCACCCACCTCGATCGACGACACACCCAGCGCCCCCGTCTGCAGACGGCTCATGTCGAGCAGGTTCGCCACCAGACCGCCGAGACGGTCCAGCGACTCGTCCGCGGTGGCCAGCAACTCCGCCCGGTCCGCCTCGTCGAAACGCACCTCAGCACTGCGCAGCCCGGCCACCGCCGCCTTCGCCGAGGCCAGCGGCGTCCGCAGGTCATGACTCACCGCCGCCAGCAACGCCGTGCGCAACCGGTCCGCCTCCGCGAGGGGCCGGGCCGCCGCCGCTTCGGCCGCCAGCCGCTCCTGACGCAACGCCACCGCCGCCTGCGCCGCGAACGCCTCCACCACCCGCCGGTCGGACGCGGCCAGGATCCGCCCGCGCAGCAGCACCCGCAGATCCCCGTCGGCGTTGATCTCGACGTCGGCGTCGGCCGGCCCGGCGCAGACGGGGTCACCCACCGACGCGACGACCCCCTCGGCGTCCAGCAGCGTCACCGAGTCGAGGGCGAACGTCTCGCGGAGCCGGTCGAGCAGCGCCGTCAGCGGCCGTTCACCGCGCAGCACCCCACCGGCCACCGTCGCCAGGGTCTGCGCCTCGGCCGACGCCTGCGCGGCCTGCCGGGTCCGGCGGGCCGCGGTGTCGACCACCCAGCTGACCGCGACCGCCACCAGCACGAAGATCGCCAGCGCGAGTAGGTTCTGTCCCTCGGCGATGGTGAACCGGCCGACCGGCGCGGTGAAGAACCAGTTCAGCAGCAGCGAGCCGCCGACCGCGGCGAGCAGCGCCGGCCACAACCCGCCGACCAGCGCGACACCGACCACCGCCACCAGGAACAGCAGGATGTCGTCGATCAGCGGCAGCGGCGGGCCGGCCGCCAGCGCCACCGTGAGCAGCGGCAGGCCGAGCAGCGCGATCAGGAAGCCGGCGATCTGCCGGCTGCGGGAGAGCGCCGCCGGCAGGGGCCCGCGGCGGCGGCCGCGGCCGGCCAGCTCGTGGGTGACCAGGTGCACGTCGATCGAGCCCGACCCGGCGATCGTGGTGACACCCACGCCGGCCGCGAAGACCTGGGCGAACCGGCCCCGGCTGGACGCGCCGAGCACGATCTGGGTGGCGTTGACGCCACGGGCGAACTCCAGCAGCGCCTGCGGGACGTCGGCGCCCGCCACCTGGTGATAGGTGCCACCGAGGCTCTCCGCCAGCACCCGTTGCCGGGCCAGGGCGGCCGGGTCGGCGCCGGCCAGGCCGTCGTTGCGGGTCACGTGCACGGCCAGCAGGTCGGCACCCTTGGTCCGGGCGGCGATCCGAGCGGCCCGCCGGACAAGCGTGTCGCCCTCCGGGCCACCGGTCAGGGCGACCACCACGCGTTCCCGGGTCTCCCAGGTGGCGTCGATGTCGTGGTCGGCGCGGTACCTGCCGAGTTGCTGCTCCACCTGGTCGGCCAGCCAGAGCAGGGCCAGCTCCCGCAGGGCGGTCAGGTTCCCGGTCCGGAAATAGTTGCCGAGGGCCGCGTCCACCTTCTCCGGCCGGTAGACGTTGCCGTGTGCCATCCGCCGCCGCAACGCCTCCGGCGTCATGTCGACCAGCTCGACCTGCCCGGCCGCCCGCACCACCGCGTCCGGCACGGTCTCCCGTTGCGGCACCCCGGTGATCCGGGCGACCACGTCGTTCAGCGACTCCAGGTGCTGCACGTTCACCGTGCTCAGCACACTGATCCCGGCGTCCAGCAACTCCCGCACGTCCTGCCACCGCTTCGCGTTGCGGCTGCCCGGGACGTTGCTGTGCGCCAGCTCGTCGACCACCGCGAGGCCGGGCCTGCGGGCCAGCACCGCGTCCAGGTCCATCTCGGCGAACACGGCACCGCGGTAGGTGACCTGCCGGCGTGGCAGCACCTCCAGGTCACCGATCATGGCGGCGGTGTGTTCCCGGCCGTGCGTCTCGACGAGCGCGACCACCACGTCGGTGCCGCGGCCGGCCCGCCGGTGCGCCTCCTCGAGCATCGCGTACGTCTTGCCGACCCCCGGCGCCGCACCCAGATAGATCCGCAACTCACCGCGCGCCATGGTCACCCCTCCCCCGCGCCCACCGGCCCTACCGGCCGTCCAGCGCCAGGTTCAGCTCGAGCACGTTCACCGCCGGCTGACCGAGGAAGCCCAGTGCCCGGCCGTCGGTGTGCGCCGCGATCAGCTCACGCACCCGGCCGAGGTCGATCCCGCGTTCCCGGGCCACCCGCGGCGCCTGCAACGCGGCGTACGCCGGGCTGATGTGCGGGTCCAGCCCGCTGCCGCTCGCCGTCACCGCGTCCGCCGGCACCGCCGGTTCGGCCGGTGCGCCGCCCCGGATCGGCGTGATCACGCCGCCGAGGGCCCGGTAGTCCTCGCCCACCCGGGCCGCCTCGACGGTGACGCCCTCATACCGCGCGAGGAACGGGGTCCCGGTCTGGTTCACCGAGACCACCCGGGTGACCGGGCCGGTGAACCCGTCGCGGCGGAAGACCGCCAGGACCGCGCCCACGCCGTCGGCGGTGCAGTAGGGCCGGCCGCCGTCGACCCCCTCCAGCTCGCCGATCGCCCGGCTGCGCGCGCAGACCTGGGTGAGCAGGCTGGGCGACGCGTCGTCCGGGTCGTCCGCCAGGACGTCGACGACGCTCTCCGGGCCGAGGTTGCTGGCCCCGGTCGCGTCCGGGTCGTACCCGCCGGCCGACGGCCGGCTCTGGAAGTACTCCGGCACCGGGTTGCCGGCCGCGTCGGTGAAGGACTGGCCGATGAGGAGGCTGCCGGACGACACGAGCGACCCGGCCGCCCGGTCGGACATTCCGGGGATCTTCCCGGCGCCCACGAAGAGCAGCGGGTACGCGAGACCGAGCAGGACGGTGAACAGCAGCAGCGCACGCAGCGCCGCGAGGTGCTGGCTGAGCCAGGAAGGCAGTCGCATGACGGATCAGATCCCCGGGATGAACTGGATGAGCAGGTCGATGAGCTTGATGCCGAGGAACGGCGCGAGCACGCCGCCCAGGCCGTAGATCCAAAGGTTGCGGCGCAGCAGCGCGCTCGCCGACGACGGCCGGTAGCGCACCCCGCGCAGCGCCAGCGGGATCAGGACGACGATCACCAGGGCGTTGAAGATGACGGCGGACAGGATCGCCGAGCCCGGCGAGTGCAGCCGCATGACGTTGAGGGTGTCCAGGCCCGGGTGGACCGCCGCGAACATGGCCGGGATGATCGCGAAGTACTTCGCGATGTCGTTGGCGATCGAGAACGTCGTCAGCGCGCCCCGGGTGATCAGCAACTGCTTGCCGATCTCCACGATCTCGATCAGCTTGGTCGGGTCCGAGTCGAGGTCGACCATGTTGCCGGCCTCCTTCGCGGCCGACGTGCCGGTGTTCATCGCGACGCCGACGTCCGCCTGGGCCAGCGCCGGTGCGTCGTTGGTGCCGTCACCGGTCATCGCGACCAGCCGGCCACCCTGCTGCTCCGTGCGGATCAGGGCGAGCTTGTCCTCCGGGGTGGCCTCGGCGAGGAAGTCGTCGACACCCGCCTCGGCGGCGATCGCGGCCGCGGTGCGCGGGTTGTCACCGGTGATCATCACGGTCCGGATGCCCATCCGGCGCATCTCGTCGAAGCGGGCCCGCATCCCGGACTTGACCACGTCCTTCAGGTGGATCACGCCGAGCACCCGGTTGTTCTCGGCCACCACCAGCGGGGTACCGCCCGCCGCGCTGATCCGGTCGACGATCGCGTCCACCTCGGCGCTCGACGTGCCCACCCACGTGATCACCGCGGCCGCCGCGCCCTTGCGGATCCGGCGCACGCCCGCCGCACCGGCACCGGACTCCGTGCCGTCGAGGTCGACGCCACTCATCCGGGTCTGCGCGGTGAACGGTACGAACGTCGCACCGGCCGTCAGCCCCGCCTCGCGCTCCCGGATGCCGTAGGCCGTCCTGGCCAGCGCCACCACGGACCGCCCCTCCGGCGTCTCGTCGGCCAGGCTGGAGAGTTGCGCGGCGTCGGCGAGATCTTCCGGATCAACCCCCTCGACGGGTACGAACTCAGCAGCCTGCCGGTTCCCCAGAGTGATCGTGCCGGTCTTGTCGAGCAGCAGCGTGTTCACGTCACCGGCCGCCTCGACCGCACGGCCACTCATCGCCAGCACGTTGCGCTGCACCAGGCGGTCCATGCCGGCGATGCCGATCGCCGAGAGCAGCGCGCCGATCGTGGTCGGGATCAGGCAGACCAGCAGCGAGACCAACACGATCCCGGTGACGCCGTTCCCGTCGATCGCCGCGGTGTCCGGCGCCGCCGCCTGGTACGCCTTCGAGAAGATCGCAAGCGGCTGGAGCGTCACCACCGCGAGCAGGAAGATCACGGTGAGCGCCGCGAGCAGGATGTTCAGGGCGATCTCGTTCGGCGTCTTCTGCCGGTTCGCGCCCTCCACCAGGGCGATCATCCGGTCCACGAAGCTGTCGCCGGGGCGCTGGGTGATCCGGACGACGATCCGGTCGCTGAGCACCTTCGTGCCACCGGTGACGGCCGACCGGTCGCCGCCGGACTCCCGGATCACCGGGGCCGACTCACCGGTGATCGCCGACTCGTCGACGCTGGCGATGCCCTCGATCACGTCGCCGTCGCCGGGGATCACCTGACCGGCCTCGACGATCACCACGTCGCCCTGCTTGAGCTCGGTGGCCGAGATCTCCCGGCCGTCACCCAGGATCGCGACGGTGTCCTGCTTGGCGGCTCGCAGCGCGGCGGCCTGTGCCTTGCCGCGTCCCTCGGCGACCGCCTCGGCCAGGTTCGCGAAGAGCACGGTGAGCCAGAGCCACACCGTGATCAGCCAGGCGAACAGGCTGGGTCCGGCGATCGACAGGACGGTGGTGAAGACCGCGCCGACCTCGACGATGAACATGACCGGGTTGCGCCACATGACGCGCGGGTCGAGCTTGCGGGCCGCGTCCGGCAGCGAGCGCCACAGCTGCGCCGGGTCCAGCAGGCCGGCCTTGACCGGCGTGGCCGCCGACCGCGGGTCCACCTCGATGAGTTCTTCCAGCGCGACGTTCATCGCGGTGCCTTCCTCGTCTCGCTTCGCGTTGCCGACAGTGCTGCCGCGCCTCATGACAGGCCCTCCGCGAGCGGGCCGAGGGCCAGGGCCGGGAGGAACGTGAGTGCCACCAGCACCACGGTCACGCCGGCGACCATGCCGACGAACAGCGGCTGGTGTGTCGGCAGCGTGCCCTCCGACGCGGGGACCGGCTGCTGCCGGGCCAGCGAACCGGCCAGCGCGAGAACCAGGATCAGTGGCAGGAAACGGCCCAGCAGCATGGCCAGGCCCAGGGCGATGTCCCACCACGGGGTGTTCACCGTGATGCCGGCGAAGGCGGAACCGTTGTTGTTGGCGGCGCTGGTGAAGGCGTACAGCACCTCGGAGAGGCCGTGCGGCCCGCTGTTGAGCGCCGTCGCGTTGTTGCCGGTGGCGAACGCGGCAGCGGTGCCGGCAAGGACCAGGATTGGGGTGACCAGGAAGTAGAGCGACGCCAGCTTCATCTCCCGCGCGCCGATCTTCTTGCCCAGGTACTCCGGGGTCCGGCCGACCATCAGGCCGGCCACGAAAACCGTGATCACGGCGAGGATCAGCAGGCCGTAGAGGCCGGAGCCGGCACCGCCCGGCGCGACCTCGCCGAGCATCATGTTGACGAGCGGCATCATGCCGCCGAGCGCGGTGTAGGAGTCGTGGAACGAGTTCACCGCGCCGGTGGACGTGAGCGTGGTGACCGCCGCGAAGACCGCGGAGTTCGTCACCCCGTACCGCGTCTCCTTGCCCTCCATGGCCGCGCCCACCGCCTGCGGAACCGTCCCCGCGCCGTGGGTCTCGAAGGCGACCGTGAACGCGACGCTGCCGAGCGCCAGGATCGCCATCACCGCGACGATGGCGTAACCCTGCCGGTTCTGGCCCACCATCCGGCCGAATACCCGCGGCAGGCTGAACGGGATCAGCAGGATCAGGAACATCTGGAACCAGTTCGTCCACGTCGTCGGGTTCTCGAACGGGTGGGCCGAGTTGGCGTTGTAGAAGCCCCCGCCGTTGGTGCCGAGCAGCTTGATCGCCTCCTGCGAGGCGACCGGGCCGCCGGTGATGTGCTGCGCGCCGCCGGTCAGCGTGGTCACGTCGGTGCCGCCGGACAGGTTCTGCACGACGCCGCCGATCATCAGGACCAGCGCGGCCAGCGCGGCGACCGGCAGCAGGATGCGCAGGACGATCCGGGTCAGGTCGACCCAGAAGTTGCCGAGGGTGCTCGCCCGGCGCGCCGCGAAGCCGCGGATCAGCGCCACCGCGACAGCGATCCCGACCGCCGCCGAGACGAAGTTCTGCACGGCGAGACCGGCCATCTGCGCGAGGTGGCCCATCGTGGACTCACCGGAGTACGCCTGCCAGTTGGTGTTGGTCACGAAACTGACAGCGGTGTTCCAGGCGATGTGGCTCTCCACCGGGCTCATGCCCAGCGCCAGCCACAGTTTGTCCTGCACCCGCAGCAGCAGGTGGAGGAAGAGGACCGACACGGCGGAGAAGGCCAGCACCGACCGGGCGTAGACGCCCCAGCTCTGCCCGGCCGCGGCGTCCACGCCGACCGCCCGGTAGATCCCGCGTTCCGCGGCGCTGTGCCGCGTGCCGGTGACCACCCGGTACATGTGGTCGCCGACCGGCCGGTGCACCGCCACCAGCGCGGCGACGAGTGTCAGCACGAAGATCCAGCCGGCCATCAGAACTTCTCCGGGAAGAGCAGGGCGACCAGCAGCAGGACGGTCAGGGCGACCGCCACGACCAGGCCGGCCAGGTTGACGGCACTCATCAGCGTTCGACCGCCCGGATCAGCACGGTGAGTGCCGCGAACAGCACCACCGTGAGAACGACGAACCCGAGATCAGCCACGGGAGGACTCCTGTTCGAGGGGTTTTGCTTACCGGCGAAGCACATCTCGGCGGGGCCCCGGGTGACAGGTCTGTTCACACCATGCAGACGGCGCCGCCGGTGTTGTTGACGCGTTGTTGACGCCGGTCCGCGAACACGGGCACGATTCCGGGCCTGCGGGTGCGCGGTGGCGACCGTTACATTGACAGGCATGCCGCAGCGTGACGGTCCGTCCACTGTCGATTCACTCCCCGTGAGAATCCTGCGCCGACTGTCGTTCCTCCTCGCCGCCCTCGGCTTTCCGCTGCTCATCGCCCTGATCGTGTGGCATCGGCCCGGTCCGGGCTTCGACGACGTCGGCTCGGTGGCCGCGGTGCTGGGCTTCGCGGCGCTCGCCGTGGCCGTGTACCGGCTCGAGCTGGCTGCCGGCCATCGGCAGGCGCGGGCCGCCAAGGCAGCCCTCGACGAGTACGACGCCCGTCTGCCCCGGCTGCCGAAGCCCGGCGTGTCCCCGGTGGAGCTCGGCTATCTCGCCGAGGGTGAGCGGCGAAGTCTGCTGGTGACGGTCTTCCAACTGCGTCAGGCCGGCGCGCTGGCCCAGCGCGACGGGTTCACGTGGGGTGATTCGCGCCTGCAGCGGGCTTCCGGCCCGCTGCCGCCGGACGCGGACCCGATGGCCCGGGTGCTGCACGCCGCCGCGCAGAGGGAGCTCGACCTGGCGTCGCTGCACCGGGACGCCAACCGGCGGCCGGCCGGCCTGGGCGAGGCGATTCAGGCCGTCGTCGACCGCCTGGAGGCCGCCGGGCTGTACCACACGGTCGATATGAGCGACCGGTTCCCGCGGGGGCCGCATACCCACTGGCCGTTGCTTCTCGCCCTGCTCAGCTGGCCGGTCGCCGTGGCACTGGTCGCCACCGACGGGTGGGTTCCGGCGACGCTCGTGCTGCTGGTCCGCTACTACCTGGGCTACCGGACCATGGCCGGGGTGGTGTACATCGTCAACGCCCGCAGCGGCACATCCCCCGCTGGGGAGGCGACCGTCCAGGCGGCGCGGACCCGAGCGGCGGCGGGTGCGACCTCAGCGGCGGCGGCAGGTGCGGCGGCGGCAGGTGCGGGTGCGGGTGCAAATACAGGTGCAGGCGCAGCGTCGTCGGCGGCCGAGGCGGTGGCGTTGTTCGGCGAGGAGGTGCTCGCCACATACGACTCGTCGCTGGCGGACGTCGTCGCGAACGGCGATTTCGCCGAACGGCCCGTAGAGTTCTGGCCGGACTCCGGCGGTATCTGACCGCTCACGCACCGGACAGGTGCAGGCCCGCCCAGAGCGCGGTCACGGCGGCGACCAGGCCGACCGGGACCGTCAGCGCGCCGAGCGCCGCGAACTCGGAGGTCTTCGGGGCGGCGTCCCGGGTGTGCAGGATCCGCCGCCACAGCAGGGTCGCGAGCGAGCCCACGTAGGTCAGGTTCGGCCCGATGTTGACGCCGATCAGCACGGCCAGCAGCAGTCCCGGCGACGACGACACGGCCGGGAGCAGCACCAGCGTGGCCGGCAGGTTATTCAGCAGGTTGGCCAGGACCGCCGCCAGCACCGCGGCGCCGAGCAGGCTCAGCAGGTCGGTGTGCTGGGGCACCAGGCCGTCCACCCAGCCGCCGAGCCCGTTGTCCCGGACCGCGCGCACCACCACGCCCAGGGCCAGCACGAACGCGCAGAACGCCGGGTTCGCCTCGGCCAGCAGTTCCCGCGAGGCCAGGGCGCGGCGGCGCAGCAGCGGCACGGCCAGGGCGGCGGCGCCGGCGAACGCCACCCAGGCCGGTTCCACACCGAGGGGCTGCAGCCCGGCGAAGCCGAGCAGGGTGGCGGTCAGGACCGTGAGTGCGTAGCGCGGCGCCGGACCGGGCGGCGCCGGCTCCTTGGTGGCCGGGGTGCCCAGGTCGCGCGCGAAGAAGAACTGGAAGATCAGGAACTCGACCGCGATCACCGCGATCCAGGGCGCGGCCATCAGTGCCGCGAACCCGGCGAAGGTCAGGCCGCTGGCCGCGAACGCCAGCAGGTTCGTCAGGTTGGAGACCGGCAGCAGCAGCGACGCCGAGTTCGCCAGGTGGTTGCAGGCGTAGGCGTGCGGACGCGGCCGGACACCGGCGCGCGCCGCGACCGCGAAGACGACCGGGGTGAGCAGCACCACCGTGGCGTCCAGGCTGAGCACGGCGGTGGTCAGCGCGGCCGCGCCGAAGACCCCGCCGAGCAGCCGGCGGGGCCGTCCCCGGCCGGTCCGGGCCACGATCGCGCCGACGTAGCCGAACACGCCGTGCCGCTCCGCCGTGAACGCGAGCACCAGGACCGCTGCCAGGAAGGCCACGGTCGGTGCGAGTTCGCGTACCTCGGAGAGAGCCGCCGCCGGGGAGACCAGACCGGCCAGGACGACCAGCGCCGCCGCGGGCACCGCGGCGGCGGCCTCGGGAAGCCCGCGCGGCCGGACGACCGCGAAGGTGAGCACCGCACCGAGCAGCGCAAGCGCGATGATCATGGACACGTGCGCAGCGTAGGGCGGGTCCGACCGGCCCGCGACCGCACGTGATGTGTCCCGCACCGCATCCCCGCCCGGCCGGGCGGGGATGCGGTCTTGCGGTCAGACCGAGGCGTCCTCGGCCGCCGGCACCTCGGCCAGCGGGCGCAGCCGCAGCTTCGTGATGGCCCGCCCGGTGATCTCCACGACCTCGGCGGTGTGGCCGTCGATCACGACCTCCTCACCCGGTTCGGTGGGGATGTGGCCGAGCCGGGCCAGCACCAGGCCGGCGACGGTGGTGTAGTCCCCGGCGTCGACCTCCTCGAGGTCGACGCCGATGTCCGGCAGGTCGTGGATCGGGAAGGTGCCGGGCAGCAGCATCGACCCGTCGTCCTCGCGGACCACCGACTGCACGTCCCGGTCGGTCTCGTCGTAGATCTCGCCCACGACCTCCTCGACCAGGTCCTCCATCGTCACGATGCCGTCGATGGCGCCGCGCTCGTCCACGACCAGGGAGAACTGCTGGTGCTGGGCGCGCATCTGCCGCATCGCGTCGGACACCTTCAGCGTCTCCGGCAGGAAGAGCGGGTTGAACATGTGATCGCGCACCGGCCCCTCGGCGCCGATCAGGTCCCGCAGGTGGACCACGCCGAGCACGTCGTCCAGGCCCATCGTCCCGGTCACCGGCGCCCGGGAGTGCCCGCCGGCGACAAGCAGGTCCATGGCCTCGGCGGAGGGTGTCTCCGCCGGCAGGATCAGCACGTCGCGGCGGGGCACCAGGATCTCGCGCAGGATCCGGTCGGCGATCTCGAAGGCGCCGCTGATGATGGTGCGCTGCTCGGCGGTGAAGTCCTGCTGCTGCGCGACCATGTCGCGGATCTCCTCGGTGCTGACCTCCTCCCGCCCGGCGTTCGGGTCGCCACCGGAGAGCCGGACCACCAGATCGGTGGTCTTGCCCAGCAGCCAGATCACCGGCCGGCTCATCGTCGCGATGACGTCGAGCGGCCGGGCCACCACCATGGCCCAGCCCTCGGCGCGCTGCATCGCGATCCGCTTCGGCGCCAGCTCACCGACCACCAGGGTGAAGAACGTCAGCACGATCGTGACCAGGACGATCGCGACCGTTTCCGCCGCCGAGCCGAAGAAGCTCAGCGGCTTGATCAGCGGCTGCGCCAGCGAGACCGCCGCGGCCGCCGAGGCCAGGAAGCCGGCCAGCGTGATCCCGATCTGAATGGTCGCCAGGAACCGGTTCGGATCCCGCGCCAGCTTGGCCAGTGTCCGGCCGGTGCGTGACTGCTTCTCGAGGCGCTGCAACTGGCTCTCCCGCAGGGAGATCAGAGCCATCTCGCTGCCGGAGAAAGCGGCATTGAGCAGCACAAGCACTATGACAAGGACAACTTGCCATCCGTATCCGCCCACGGCGGAAATCAACTCCTTCGCTGTTTTCGCTTTCGCAAATGCGAAGTTCTCAGGCTACCGGTTCACCACACCCGCCGCCGCTGCCCGGCCCGCCCGGTACCCCGGACACCACCGCGGGAGCGATCGTCGAGCCCGGGCCCGGGTAGGTCCGGCTTATCACCGACGCGGTGGTGTTTCCCCCCGCGCAGACCCCGGAAACGCCTGCGACCCGGCCTGGCCGGCGGGCCCGTCAGGCCGGCGGGCCCGTCAGGCCGGTTCGGCGGCCAGGACGAACAGGGAGCCGCCGCCGGGGTTCGGTTCGTGGTGCACCTCGGCGTTGTTGGCGCGGGCCAGGTTCCGCACGATGTAGAGGCCCAGCCCGGTCCCCTTCACCGTGGACGCGGTGCCGCCGGCCCGGGTGAGGCGGTCGAAGAGGTGCGGGCGGAACTCCTCGGGTACGCCCGGCCCGTTGTCGGCCAGGCGGATGAGGACACGACCGGTCTCGGCGCGGATGTCGATGCCGGTGACGCCACCGGCGTACTTGGCGGCGTTGGACAGCAGGTTCACCAGGATCTGCTGGAGGTGGCCGGGATGGAACAGGATGTCGGCGTCGTCCCCGGTGACCGGGATGTGGGCGCTGCCGTCGGCCTCCAGGATCTGGTGCACCTCCGAGCGCAGGGAGATCGTCCGGCGTACCGCGTGAAGGTTGCCCGTGTCGATGGTGACCATGGCGAGCACCTCGCGGACGATGTCGTCCAGGCGCTGGGCGTGGCGGCCGATGACGGCCACCGCGTGGCCGTGCGGGGTGTCCTCGGCGAGTTCGTCGGCGAGCAGGTCGCTGTACCCGATGATGGCCGAGAGCGGGTTGCTGATCTCGTGGCCGAGCATCCCGATGATGTCGAGTTTGAGCTGGTCGGCCGTCTCGAGTTCGGCGTTGCGCTCGGCGAGGGCGGCGGCAGCCTGGTCACGGGCGCGTTCGGCGGCGCGGCGGGCGGAGATGTCGGTGCAGACGATGATCAGGTGCCGGGGACGGCCGTCGGGGTCCCGGACCACGGAGACGGTGGATTCCAGGTCGACCCAGCGGTCGTCGGCGTGGCGGACCCGCAGTTCCTGGATGTAGGAGTCGGCCTCGCCGGCGAAGAGCGCGGCGATCCGGTGGTGGGCTACGCGCCGGTCCTCGGGTCTCATCAGCTCCTCGTCGACGTTGCGGCCGACGAGATCCTCGGGGTGGCGGCCGACCATCGCGGCGAACGCCTTGTTCACCGCGATCAGGGTGCCGTCCAGGGCACGGATCACCTGGCCGGCGGCGGAGTCGGTGAACTGGGCCCGGAACCGCTGCTCGTTGAGGGCGAGGGCCTGCTCGGCGGCACGGGCCGCGGTGATATCGGTGTTGATCTCCAGCACCTGGGGTGGCCCGTCCGAGCCGGCGATGCGGTGCAGGACCTGACGGCTGAGGACGGTGAGTGTCCGGCCGGTCGCGGTGAGGTGCTGCACCTGACCTTCCCAGCGGCCGTCCCGGGTGAGGGCCTCGGTCTGCTCCGCGATCGACCCGTCGCCGGCGAATGTGGTGCCGAGCAGCCGGTGCGTCAGCTTGCCGCGGGCCGCCGAGCGGGACCAGCCGTAGAGCTCGCCGGCACCGTTGTTCCACCACTGGATCGTGCCGTCGAGGTCGCGCACGATGATCGCGGCCGGGATCAGCTCCAGCAGGATCGCCTGTCGCTGGAGGCGTTCCTCGGAGGCCCGCTGTGCCGAGGTGTCCCGCAGGAAGGCGTAGAAGTGCCGCTGCCCCCGCACCCAGGAGGGCCAGATGATCAGCTCGACGTCGATTCGCCGGCCGTCGCGGTGCAGGGCCGGCAGGTTCACCGGCTGGCCGATCACCACGGGGTGGCCGGTGGAGAGGTACCGCGCCATCCCGGCGGCGTGCGCCTCCCGGAGCTCCTCGGGGATCACCGTCTCGATCAGCGGCTTGCCGACGATCTCCTCGGACGGCCAGCCGAGCAGGGTGACGGCGGCCGGGTTCCACATGGTCACCAGCCCGGCCTCGTCGATCCCGACGAGGCCGGTCGGCCCGGTGGCGACGACCTGGCGGAGTCGCTCCAGTTCCGCCCGCTCGGCCGCGTCGACAGCTGGACTCCGCACGCCTCCCGAATCGGCAGGGCGGGCCCGGAATTGAGCGGAACCGGGTCGGGCCACCGCGGCGCACCGCGGCGGACCGGTCAGTCCCGGAAGACGCCGTCCAGGATGATCGCGATCGAGCGGCCCGGGTCGCCGTTCTTCTCGACCGCGCCCTGGACCATCGCGAACAGCAGGCCCAGGTCCTCCAGCTCCAGGTCGGGCCGCACCTCACCACGTTCCCGGGCCCGGCACAGCGGCACCGCGAACGCCGCGACGAGCCGCCGCAGGTAGCGGACCTGCATCGCCGGGTCGAGCCGGCCGGCCAGCCGGACCAGGCCGGGGTGCGCGGTCAGGGAATGCAGCGTCTCGCTGAGCAGGCGGCGGAAGTCTGTCTGCTCGGCTGCCGCTTCGAGCCGCTCCAGCTGGTAGGCGATGACCCCGGCGAGCAGGGTGTGCCGGTCGGCGAAGTGCCGGTAGAGGGTGGCCTGCCCGACTCCGGCACGGCGGGCGATCTCCGGCATCAGGGCGATCTCGCCGCTGCCGGTCAGCACCTCGCTCGCGGCTTCCAGGATGGCCGCACGGTTGCGCTGGGCGTCTCGTCTCCGCGTGGCCGGGGCTCCGTACAGCACCTCGTCCCCCTCTGCTACCGGCAACTGACGTTACTAGCCGGTAACGAGAATGTCACCAACGTCGAATTCTCGGAACGCGACGCGGTTCCGGCCGGTCGACATCACCCGCCGGACCGGCATCCCATCATGTGGACCTCCACAGAGGAATTTTCGGCTCACCGCGGGAGCGTGGGCACACCGGCGGCACCGGCGGTGAGCAGCGCGACACTCGGTACCGGCGCGGCGCACCGCCACCTACTCTGCTGGCGTGCCCACCCGCCGGCCGTACAGCCCGCTTCTCGCCGTGCCCGAGTTTGATTACAGTGAATAACCAGATGATTGCCCAGGGTCACCATCGGACGGGCCCCACACCCGTCCCCGGTCTCGGCCGAGCGATCGTCATCCCCGTGCTCCACCTGATATCCGACAGTCGCGCCACGGCTCCGGTTTAGTAGCGTCGACTGTGCCTTCTGTGAGCGTCCACAACCGAGGTGACGGCATGATTCCGGTGGGAGAGGTCGTCGCCGGGCGCTATCGGATCGTCCGCCCGCTGGCCGACGGCGGGATGAGCCGCGTCTGGCTCGCCACCGACGATCGGACCGGCACGCCCCGCGAGGTCGCCGTCAAGCACTGCACCATCCCCGAAGGTCTCGGGCCGGCACAGCGGGACGTGGTCCGCGAGTGGGCATACCCCGAGGCCAGGGCTGCCGCCCGGGTCCGGCACCGGCACCTGATACACACCCTCGAGGTCTGCCCCGACGGCGACGGTCACTGGATCGTCATGGAATACGTGCCGTCCCGCTCCCTGCAGGAGGTCGTCGAGAGCGACGGGCCACTGCCGGCCCAGCGGGTCGCCACGATCGGCCTCGCGCTGCTCGCCGCGCTGACCGCCGCGCACGGCTCCGGCGTGCTGCACCTCGACGTCAAACCCGGCAACGTGCTCATCGGCGACGACGACCGGGTGGTCCTGACCGATTTCGGTCCCGCCGTCACGACCGCCGGGATCGAAGCGTTCACCGACGCCGGCGTGGTGCTCGGCTCGCCGAAGTTCATCGCCCCGGAACGGCTCTTCGAGCACCGGTCCACGGTCGCGGCCGACCTGTGGTCACTCGGCGCGACGCTCTACCACGCGGTGGAGGGCCGCCCGCCGTACGTGCGGTCCAGCACCACCGCCGTGCTGCGCGCCCTCGCCGACAGCGACCCCGACCCGACCCGCCTCGCCGGGCCGCTCACCCCGATCCTCACCGGTCTGCTCCGCCGCGATCCGGCCGACCGGATGGGCGCCGCCGAGCTCGAGACGCGGCTCCGCCGGGTCGCCGGCATCAAACCGCCGCGCCGGGACGACCACTGGTGGACGCGGCTGCTGCCGCACCGCCGCGTGCCGGCGGCCGCCCGCGAGGCCACCGCCGCCGAACGCCTGGCCCAGGCCGCACCCGTCGTCCCCGCCCCGCGCGACCCCGGTCCGGCCGAGTCCGTGCCCGCGGACGCCGGCAACCCGCCCGGCTCCGGGAACCTGGCGGATGCCGGCACCCGGCCCGACTCCGGCGACCAGGCCGGCACCGGCAACGCGCTCGGCCGCTCGGTCGACGCGGCGGAACCCGGCCGGCCCTCGCTGCGGCACCGCCTGATCGCCGCCCTCGTGGTCGTCACCCTGCTCGCCCTGCTCACCGCCGTCACCGTCGGTACCCGTTCCAGCGGGGCACCGCCACCCGCCGCCCGGCCCGCCGCGGCCGCACAGCCCGCCACGGCCGCACCGGCCCTGCTCGGCCCGCTCGCGGACCCGTTCGCCCGGCCGGCCACGCTGCCCCGGACCGCCGCGGAAATCGGCACCTCCGCGCCCGGACCCGGCCGGACCGCCGACCGGAAATAGCTGTTCCGGCATGGTCGCCCCGGCGGATCGGTGACGGCGACCCTCAGCTCCGGCCGATGGACGCCGTTCGCCCGCGGACTGCACAATGAACCACTTGATCGACGAGTGGGAGTTGGCGCCTTACATGCGGGTCGGCATCACCGGGGTGGGCGCGCACCTCCCGGAGCACGAGGTCACCACCGCCGAGCTGCAGCACCGGGTCGCGGCACGGCTGCCGCGCGGTCTGTTCGCCCGGCTCACCGGCATCGAGCGGCGTCGCGTCGCGGGCGCCGGCGAGTACGCGTCGACGCTGGGCCTGCACGCCGCCCGTACCGCCCTCAAAGACGCCGGCCTGGACCCGCTCGAGATCGACCTGCTGCTCTTCGCCTCGGCCACCCGCGACATGGTGGAACCGGCCACCGCGCACATCGTCCAGGCCGCACTGGGCAGCCGGGCACACGCGCTGGACGTCACGAACGCGTGCAACAGCTTCGTCAACGGCATCGACCTGGCCCGTTCGATGATCCTGGCCGGCCGGGCCCGGCGCGCGCTGGTGGTCACCGGCGAGACACCGACCCGGGCGATGCGGCTCGACGCCGGCCTGGCCGAGGCGCGAAGGTCGTTCGCCGGTTACACGTTCGGGGACGCCGGCGCGGCGGTGGTGCTGGAACCGGTGGAGCGCGGCGGCATCCTGGACATCGACACCGAGACCCACTCCGAGCACTGGACCGCGGGCGGCATCCCGGGCGGCGGCTCCCGGCATCCGCGCGGCGACGAGCACACCTACTTCGCCGGTGACGGGCACCGGCTGCGCGGCGTCTTCGAGAAGGTCGGCGCCGGCATCCTCGATCGGGTATGCGGCCGCACCGGCCTCGAACTCGAGGAGTACGCCAAGATCCTCGTACATCAGGTGACGCTGCCCTACCTGGACCGCTTCGTCGAGGTCACCGGCGTGCCCCGGGAGAAGCTGGAGGTCACCGTCAGCGGTCTCGGCAACATGGCCAGCGCCACCCTCGGCGTGCAGCTGGCCCGGGTGCACCCCGGACTCGCCACCGGCGACCGGGTGCTGCTGGTCGGCCTCGGTGGTGGCGTCAGCCTGATGACGATGGTCTGGGAGCGGTCGTGAGCACGCCGCTGTGGGTGGTCGTCCCGGCGTACAACGAGGCGGCCCGGATCCGCGCCACCCTGGACGCCCTCGCCGCGCAGACCGACACCGCGTTCACGCTGCTGGTGGTCGACAACGGCTCGACGGACGGCACGGCCGGGGTGGTGGACGCGTTCCGTCCCGGCGCGCCGTTCCCGGTGCACGTGCTCACCGAGCCGGAGAAGGGGGTCGGCTGCGCGGTCGACAGCGGTTTCCGGCACGCCATCGCCGCGGGGGCCGTGCTCCTCGCCCGGACCGACGCGGACTGCCTGCCCCGGCCCGGCTGGGTGGCCGCCGCCCGGGCCGCCCTAGCCGGCGGCGCCGCGATGGTGTGCGGCCGGATCACCGCGCGCCGCGACGAGCACGGCCCGGCCGGCCGGGCCTTCTTCGCCGGGCTCGTCGCGATCGCCGCGCTCTTCGGCCGGCTGCGACCGGCGCACCGCGACGACGCGTTCCTGGCGCCCTACCGGATGCACGCCGGCAACAACATGGCGATCACCGCCGGCCTCTACGAGCAGTGCGGCGGCATGCCCCGGCGGCCGTCCCCGACGGACCGGCTGTTCCTGAACCGGGTCCGCCGGACGACCACGTCGATCACCCGGAGCCGGGCCATGGTGGTGGAGAACTCGACGCGCCGGATCCGCGCGTACGGGGTGGTCCGGACCGCGCGGTGGTACCTCGACCGGGGCAGCGGCCCCCTGACCCCGGACCCGCGATGACCCTCGACCGGCTCGCGGCCGGCCTGCGGCCCGGCGACGACACCCCGGCACTGATCCGCGGCCGCCGCACGGTCACCCGCGGCGACCTGGCGGCCCTGCGCGACGGGTACGCCGCCGCGCTGCACGCCCGCGGCCTGCACCCCGGTGACCTGCTCGGGCTCGCGGTGCGACCCGGGCCACGGGCCCTCGCGATCGTGCTGGCCGCGTACCGCCTCGGTGTCCGGGTCGCCGTGCTCGACCCGAACGCCGGGCCGGATGTGCTGACCGCCCGCCTCGCGCTGGCCCGCCCCCGCCTGATCGTCGCGGACGCGGCCGCCCAGGCGGTCGCCGGCTGGGCCGCGCCGCTGGCCCGCCGTGCCGGGCTGGCGCTGCCCGACCTGGCCGCGCTGGCACCGACCGTCACGGTGGGCCGCCGGATGCCCGGCAACGCGCCGGCGATGCGGCAGGTGCACGGGCCGTCGCCCACCTACGACGGCGACGGCGACGCGGTGATCATCTTCACCTCGGGCACGACGAGCAGCCCACGCGCCGTGGTGCACACCCGCGCCGGCCTCGACACCGGCCTGCGCGCGGTCGCCGAGCTGGTCCGGCCGCGTCCCGGCGTACCCGTCCTGGGCGGCACCTTCTTCGTGATGCTGCCGTCGCTCGCCGCCGGCGCACCGGTGGCGCTGCCCGCGCGCCGGCCGCAGGCGCTCGCCCGGCAGGTCACCGGCCTGCGCCCGCAGGCCACCTACCTCACGCCGCCGCAGCTGCGCGCCGCGCTCCACGCCGGCGTGCCGTTCACCGGCAGCGTCTACAGCGGTTCCGCGCCGGTCTCGGCGACCCTGCTGAACCGGGTCCGGGCGGCCGGTGCCGACCAGGCCTGGGGCGTCTACGCGCTCACCGAGGTCTTCCCCGCGGCCGCGATCTCCGCGACCGAGAAGGCCGCGTTCGGCGGCGACGGCGACGCGGTCGGCGAGCTCCTTCCCGGCGTACGGGCCACACTCGACGAAACCGGTCAGCTCCTTCTCGCCGGGGCGGGGGTCTGCGACCGCTACCTGGGTGCCGAACCGCACGAGTGGGTCGCCACCGGCGACGTCGCGCGCCTCGACGGGCGGCACGTGGTCCTCGCCGGCCGCAGCAAGGACATGATCCTGCGACGCGCCGAGAACATCTATCCCGGCCTCTACGAACCCGCCCTCCACGTGCCCGGGGTGTCGCTGGCCGTGCTCGTCGGCGTCCCCGCGGGCGACGGCGACGAACAGGTGGTCGCCCTGATCGAGACGTCACCGGGGGCCGATCGGGCGTCGGTCGAGGCCGCCCTGCGCGAGCCGCTGCGCCGGATGGGCGCGGCCCGCCCGGACCGGATCATCTTCGGTCAGGTCCCGCTGGCGGGCCGGTCCCGCAAACCCGACCGGGCGGCGGCAGCGCGGCTCGCCGCCGGCTCCTCCTCCGGGGGCCGCCGATGAGCGCGCCGGACCCCGCCGCCCTCGCTTCGGGCCACGTACCCGCCGCCATCGCTTCGGGCCACGTTCTCGCCGTGATCGTTCCGGCTTTCGACGAGGCCTCGTCGATCGGTGGCACCCTCGCCGCGCTCGCCGCGCAGTCCGACACCGGGTTCCGCCTCGTCGTCGTCGACAACGCCTCCACCGACGGCACCGCCGGCGTGGTGCGCCGGTTCGCGGCCACCGCGCCGTTCCCGGTCGAGGTCGTCACCGAACCGGCGCCGGGGGCCGGCACCGCCGCCGACACCGGGTTCCGGCACGCCATCGCGACCGGCGCCACCCTGCTGGCCCGCACCGACGCCGACTGCCGGCCGGCCGCCGACTGGGTGGCGACGGCCCGGGCGTACATCACCGCCGGCGCCGACATGGTCTGCGGCCGCAGCGTCCCACGCCGCGACGAGCACCCCACCTGGGCCGAACGGGTCGTCTTCCCGGCAGCGGTGCGCCTCGCCGCGGTCTACGGCCGGTACCGCCGGGCCCACCGCGCCGCCGGTTACCGCACCCCGTACGTCCTGGTGCACGGCCACAACCTGGCCCTGACCGCCCAGCTCTACCTCCGCTGCGGCGGCACCGAACGCGAACCCCTGGAAGCCGGCTCCGAGGACGTCACCCTGCTGAACCGCGCCCGGCGGCACACCGACCGCATCGTCCGCGCCGAGGACCTGGTCGTCGAGGCCAGCCTGCGCCGGCTGCGCGCCTGGGGCCCGCGTCGCACCCTGCTCTGGTACTGGGACCGCCGGTGGCGCCCCGTCTCCCCCACCGACGTCCACGTCCGATGACCCCGAAGGTTCCCGCCCGATGAGCGTCGCTCGCCCGGCGACCGGCTCGCCGGCCGCGCTACGCCGCGCCCGCCGCCGCGACCGGCAGGTCTACCTCGCCTCGCACCCGCTGCTCTTCGCCCTGCTCGCCGCCACCCGCCGCGCGCCGGCGACCCGGCTGGGCCGCACCGTGCTCGTCCACTCCCGCGAGGCCTACCTGGACGGCCTGCTCCGGGTACCCCTGGACCGCACCGCCGAGGGCACCACCGGCGGCGCGGCCGGACGCCTGACCAGCGGCGGGCTCCTTTTCGACCAGGACGGCGACGACCACCGCGGCACCCGCCGCTCCCTGGCCGACGCCCTCGGCGCCGACGGCGTGGCCCGGCTGCGCCCGACCTGGACCGCCGTGCTCGCGGACCGCCTGGCCCCGCTGTCCGAAGGCGGCCGTATCGACCTCGTCGACGTCGCCGCCGACCTCGCCGGCACCACCGCGGCAGCCTTGCTCGGCGCCCGCGTCGACGGCGGCCAACTGGCCGCGGCAGCCCGGCACGCGGCAGCCGCCGGCGCCCGCGAACACCTGCCAGGCCTTCCCCGCCCCGGCTCCCGCCGCGCCGCCGAGAAGGCCGCCACCAGCCTGAACGCCTTGCTCGCCCACGCACGCGCAACCAGCCCCGAGCCCGCATCCCGGCCCGCGCCCAGCCCCAGATCTGCGCTCAGCTCCAGGTCAGCGCCCAGCTCCAGGTCAGCGCTCAGCTCCAGATCTGCGGGTGACGACGGCCTGGCTGCCATGCTCGCCGTGGCCGCGATCAACACCACTGTCGCCGCACTGCCGCGCGCCGCCGCCTGGTGTGCCGACGCCGGCCTCTGGCCCTACGCCGAAACGGCCCTGGACGCCCTGGTCAGCGAGATCCTCCGGGTCACCGTGCCAACCCCCCTCCTGCCCCGGGTCGCCGCCGGGGCCAGCACCGCGGACGGCTGTCCCGTCCACGCCGGTGACCGGCTGATCCTGGTGGCCCGGCACGCCGTGGACGCCCATCGCACCGACCCGGACCCGGCCCACCCGGCACCCGACCGCACCGCCCAGCTCGTCTTCGGCGCCGGCCCGCACGCCTGCCCCGGCGCGCGGCTGGCCCGCGTACAGATGGCGGACACCCTGGCAGCGCTCGCCCCGCACCGCCCGGTCGTCGTCAAGGCCCGGCCCGACCGCCGCAGCGCCCTGCCCGGCTGGTCGTCCCTGATCGTCGAGGCCACCCGATGAGCCGCACCATGCCCGCGGGCGGCCGGATCCCGGCATCGCCCAGCCCCAGCACGCACGCCACCCCGGACCGCCGAATCCCTGCATCCCCCGACCCCGGCACACACGCCACCCCGGACGGCCGGCGGTGAGCGGGTTGCGCGGCGTACGGATCGCGGTCACCGGGGCCAGTGGGTTCTGTGGCAGCGCGGTCGTCCGGGCCGCGACCGAGGCCGGTGCCACGGTGGTCTGCCTGGGCCGGCGACCCGGGCCGGCGGGTGAGCACCGGTATTGGGATGCCGCCCGTACAGCACCCGATCTGACCGGAACCGATCTCGTCCTGCATCTCGCGGCAGCGGTGGGTGACCCCCCGCCCGGCCACGCCGCCGAGGACGCGTTCCGCGCCGTGAACGTCGACGGCACCGCCCGGCTGCTGGCATCCGCCGGTGATCGCCGGGTGGTCTGGGTGAGCAGCGCCAGCGTCTACGCCACGCCCGGGCCGGAACCGGTCCGGGAGGATCATCCGCTCGGTGGCATGACCGCTTATGGCCGCACCAAGGCGGCCGGGGAACGGCTGGCCCTCGCAGCCGGTGCGGTGGTGTTGCGGCCGCGGGCGGTCTACGGGCCGGGTGATCCGCATCTGCTGCCCCGCCTGCGCCGGGCGGTCCGCGGCGGGCGCGTCCTGCTGCCCGGGCCGGACATCCCGCTCAGTCTGACCGCCGTGGCGAACCTGGCCGACGCGTGCCTGGCCGCGGCCGCGTGGCCGGCGGGCGCCTACAACATCGCGGACGCGGTCGCCTACCGCCGCGACGAGATCGTCGGCGCGGCGCTGGGCGTTCCGGTGCGGCACGTGCCGATCGGCGCGGTCCGTGCGGTGGCGGCGGCGGCGACCGCTGCGGCCCGGCTGACGGGTCGCGAGCCGGCACTCTCCCGGTACGCGGTGGAGCAGCTCACGACGCCGATGATCCTGGACATCGGCCGGGCGCGCGCCCAGGGCTGGACCCCGGCCCGCACGTTCACCGACTTCCTGCGAACCGGTCAGCGCCGCAGCGCGGCATAACCGGTGCGGGGCGGAGCGGTCTGCGCCACCTAGCCGCTGCGCCCCGCACCCGGTCAGCGCCGCAGCGCCACGTAGGCGGTGCGCTGCCTCGGGTCCCGGGCGAGATCGATCGCGGTCCGCGCCAGCAGGCCCGCCCCTTCGACGATCGCCTCGTCCGCCGCCACCGACCGCGCGGCCAGGGCGAACTCGTGCGTGTGCGGCAGCGCCGCCGCGCCGCGCAGGCCGATCATCGGGTGGATCGACGGGATCACGTGACTGATGTTGCCCATATCCGTCGAGGCCGTTCCGGACCCGGCCGGCAGGGTCACCGGGATGCGGCCGAACGAGCGCAGATGACCGGCGTACGTTTCCATCAGCCAGGGATCGTTGCGCAGGTCGAGGTAGTCCGGCCCGGTGCGGCGGAACTCGACGCTCGCGCCGGTCGCCAGGGCGCCGGCGCGAAAGCAGTCGTACACCCGGTCCCGCAGCGCGTCCAGCCGGTCGGCGTCGGGCGCGCGCACCTCGTACTCCAGGACGCACTCCGCCGGGATGATGTTCGTCGTCGCGCCGCCGCTGCGGACGAATCCGGCAATGCGGGCATACGGCGCCGACTGCTGACGCAGCAGACCGATCGCGACCTGCGCCACGACCGCCGCGTCGGCCGCGTTGACACCGTCCCACGGCGCGGCGGCGGCGTGTGCCGGCTGACCGCGATAGGTCACTGCGAAACGGGTGCAGGCCTGCGTGGTGTCGCGAGCGCCGGCGGCGTCGATCGGACCGGGGTGCGCCATCATCGCGACGGTCACGTCGTCGAGGACGCCGCGTTCCAGCAGCAGTTGCTTGCCGCCGCCGGTCTCCTCGGCGGGCGTGCCGAGGAGTGTGACGCGGAACCCGTACCGGTCGGCGGCGGCCATCAGCGCGATCGCCGCTCCCGCCGACGTCGCGGCGATGACATTGTGGCCGCAGCCGTGACCGATTCCGGGCAGCGCGTCGTACTCCGCGCACAACCCGATCGTCAGATCACCCTCACCGTAGGTCGCGGTGAGCGCCGTCGGCAGACCCCCGGCCGCCTCGACCACCTTGAACCCGGCCGATCGCATCAGATCGGCGAGTTTGGCCGCCGAGGCGTGCTCGGCGAAGGCAACCTCCGGCTCGTCGTGCAGACTATGGCTGAAAGCGATCAGACGGTCCCGCCACGCGCCGAGTGTCGCACCGGCCACCCCGTACCACTTGTCCGTGCCCATCGGCCGCCCTCTCCGCACGCCGTCCCGCTCCGGATATGTACCCGCACGGACCGCCCGCCCCTGTCCGATCACGGACAGGTTGCAGTCTGCCGCCCCACCAGCCCGCAATCATGGCAACACCCCCGCTCCCACCAGCGAAAACAGCGGGCCCACAGGACCACACCCCGGGCGTACGGGTAACAGGCGTCACGCCATCAACAACGTTGACACCGGTCGTCAACATTGTTGACACTACGACGGTAACCATCGCAGTCCGAAAGCGTTCAGTCATGCCACGGCTCGCCCCGCTGTACCGCCAGCTCTTCTGGTTCATGCTGGTGGGCGCCCTCAGCACGGTGCTGCAGACCATCGTCTACGTGACCGTGCGCGGCGTCGCACCGGCGACCTGGGCCAGCTGGATCGCCCTGCTCGCCATCACGCCGCTCAACACCGAGGCGCACCGCCGGGTCACGTTCAACGTGCGGACCTCGGCCGTCGGGCGGCTGCACTGGGAGGCCGGGCTCACCTCGGTCGCCGTCTACCTGGCCAATCTGGCGGTGGCGCCCTGGTTCGCCGGCCTCGCCGGCCCGCACCCGTCGTCGCTGACGGAGGCCCTGATCCTGGCCCTGACCGGCAGCCTGATCGGCGCCCTGCGCTACGTGCTGCTGCGCGGCTGGGTCTTCGCCCGGCACCGTCACCAGCCCCCACCCACCGCCACCGGACCGGCAGCCGCAGGCGGGTCCGCACCCCCCGGACGACGGGCCGGATCCGCATCAGCCGCGCCGGTGACCGGAAACGATCAGCCAGAGCCGCGCGCGGCAGTTTCGGGCTGTGGGCGGCGGCCCGGTTTCGGGTTCCGGCTGATCAGACGGCCGGGTCGTCGCTGTCCAGCAGTCGCTGGATCGCGTCTCCGTAGAGTGCGACGATCGCCTGCCGGTCGGCGCGGGTCAGCACCGGATCAGCGACCAGCCAGTACGCGTTGATCAGCCCGGTGAACTGGGCGGCGGCCAGGCGGGCGCGGAGTTCCGGGTGGGTGCCGCCGATCCGGCCGGCGAGCGGTGCCACGAACACGTCGTGCATCGAGGCCCGCAACCGGTCCTTGATCTCGGGCCGGTCGGAGGCGGTCAGCATCGCGCGGTAGACCCCGGCGGCCGCGGTGTCGGACGCGTCGAGCACGAACTGGACCAGTTTCCGCCCGAGCGAATCGATCGGCCCGGCCAGGATCCGGGGCAGTTCCTGTGACACCGGGACGGCGGCGAGGAAGAGGGCTTCCTTGGATCCGAAGTGGCGGATCACCAGCGCCGGGTCGCACCCCGCGGCGGCGGCGATGGCCCGGACCGTGGTGCTCGCGAAGCCGTCCCGGACGAACAACTCGGTCGCCGCCCGGTGGATCGAGTCCCGGGAGGGAGGATTCTGCGGCCGCACCCCACCAGTCTAGGGCGGCACGACCGCCGAACCGGAGAGCCGCCCGCCCCAAGATCAACGGGCCGGACGGCGGAGCCGCGGCCCACGATCAACAGGACGGCGGGAGCCCGCCCGAAGAACGGGCCGGACCCCGGCCGGCCCGGGACGACGGCCGGGCCGGCCGGGGTCGGTGACCACCGGAGCGGAGCTTGTCAGCTCCCCGAGGCGCTCCGGCGGCGACGGCCGAGCGGCAGCGCGACCGTCCCGAACAGCACCAGCGCGACTCCCCCGATACCGAGCACAGTCACGTTGGCGCCGGTGAGCGCGAGCGCGCCGCCGCCCGTACCCCCGTCGCCAGGAAGGGGCTCACCCAGCGCGACCGGAGTGACCGAGGGCTTGGGGGACGCCGAGCGCGAGGCCGACGCCGACGGCTGCGGCTTGACCGGGCGCGGAACGGCAGGCGTGGCCGCGCCCGGACGGGACGTGACGGGCGCGGACGACGCGGGCGCGGGCGACGCGGAAGCGGCGGCGGAGGCCGACGACGACTGGTATCCGCCGTGGTCCCCGCGTGACGACTTGCCGGCGGCGGGCGCGCAGGCGGAGACCTTCAGCCGGCCGAGCGCGACGTCCAGCAGGTGCGCCTGACCGATTTTGACCTCGACGCGGAGGGTGGCGGCCTCGGCGCTGACCGTACGCTTGCCGATGTCCGAAGTGGCCCTGCCCAGCGACAGGCGCACCTCGAGCGCGGAGCCCTTGTGCTTGTCGAGGCCGCCGATCAGGCTCAGCGAGACGTCGGCGCCGGCCTCCTTCAGGGTGGTGACCACCTTGCCGCCGGAGCTGATCTCGAGCATCGCCGGCCGGTAGTCGACCGTGGAGTGCCGCCGGTCGCTCGCGGCGACCGCCTCCAGCGTCGGCTGGTTGACCACCTTGATGCCGATCTCCTGCGGGCTGCCGCCGAAGAGGCTCAGGTCACCGAGGGTGACACCGGCACCGGCGCGTACGCCGACCTGCCCGCCCGGCAACCGCACCAGGTCCGTCGCGCTCTGCGTGGAGCCGCTCGCGCCGACCCGCAGCAGGCTGGTCTTGTGCGAGGTGTGGGTCAGGTCGTTGATCGCGTGGATGGCGGGCACCCCGTGCGAGCCGCCGAGCACGGAGAAGCCGGCGAGCATGGTGGCGGACCGGGTGAGCGGGCCGGCCTTGCCGCACCGGTACGCGTCCTCCCAGGTCGCCTCGGCCGTCGCGGTGCCGGCCTTGACGGTGGCGAGCCCGGACACGTCGACCTGGGCGAGGTCGACGCTGGCCGGACCGCCGTTGCGGGGCGCCTTGTCGATGGCGGCGGCCCGGGTCAGCGGGATGCCGAGCAGTTTGGCGTCGGCGTATTTCGCGGTGGCCACGCTCTTGTGCGGCCGCGCCTCGCTGTCGGCGTCACCGCGGGAGGAGGCGAGCCGGACGTCGGTAAGTGTGGGCAGTTCGCGGTGCAGCGGCCCGGGGTCGAGCATCGTGATCTTGGCGAGGTCGGCCTGCGAGCTGGCGGTGAACGGTCCGACCGTGCAGTCGGGGGTCGTTGCCGCCGCCGTCGCGGGCATCGCCGGGACGGCGAGCGCGGCCACGACGGCGGCTGCTGCGGTCTCCGCGGCGCGCCGTCGGCGGGGCAGGTGGTGGTGGCGGCGAGCGATCGGCATGTGCGTCCCTTCCGGGTGGGGAAGATGTCCGATCTCTCATCGCAACGCACCCTTTAGGAGCTACGGGCACGACATGTACGACTCACTATCCGCACACAGCGGCAAAAGGGATAGACCACCGCATCACCGCCGGAATCAACGATCCGATCGGTCCTCCGGATAGGTCGCCCCGCCGGAGGATTCCTCGGTGAGCGGGCGGGCGCCACCCTCGGGCGGACCGGCCACGGACTGCTCACCGGCCGCAAGCTGCGGGAACTTGGCGTCGAAAGCCGGTCGCTCGGAACGGATCCGCGGCATCCGGTCGAAGTTGCGCAGCGGCGGCGGGCTCGACGTCGCCCATTCGAGGGAGTTGCCATGGCCCCACGGATCGTCGGCGGTCACCAGTTCGCCCGCCTTGTACGACTTCCACACGTTGTAGATGAACGGCAGCGTCGCGATGCCGAGGATGAACGAGCCGACCGTGGACACCATGTTGAGCACCGTGAAGCCGTCGCTCGGGAGGTAGTCCGCGTACCGCCGGGGCATGCCCTCGGCACCGAGCCAGTGCTGCACCAGGAACGTGGTGTGGAAGCCGATGAAGGTCAGCCAGAAGTGAATCTTGGCGAGCCGCTCGTCGAGCATCCGGCCGAACATCTTCGGGAACCAGAAGTAGATGCCGGCGAACACCGCGAACACGATCGTGCCGAACAGCACGTAGTGGAAGTGGGCCACCACGAAATAGCTGTCATGCACGTGGAAGTCGATCGGCGGGGCGGCGAGCAGCACCCCGGTCAGGCCGCCGAGCAGGAACGTCACCATGAAGCCGAGCGACCACAGCATCGGCGACTCGAATGTGACCTGGCCGCGCCACATGGTGCCGATCCAGACGAAGAACTTCATCCCGGTGGGGATGGCGATCAGGAAGCTCAGGAAGCTGAAGAACGGCAGCAGTACCTGGCCGGTGGCGAACATGTGGTGCGCCCAGACGCTCATCGACAGCATCGTGATCAGGATCGTCGCGGCGACCAGGGTCTTGTAGCCGAAGACCGGCTTGCGGCTGAAGACCGGCACGATCTCGGTGATGATGCCGAAGAACGGCAGCGCGATGATGTAGACCTCGGGATGGCCGAAGAACCAGAACAGGTGCTGCCACAGCATCGGCCCGCCGGTCTCCACGTTGAACACCTGCGCCCCGAAGATCCGGTCGGCGCCGAGCGCGAAGAGGCTTGCCGCCAGGAACGGGAAGACCAGCACCACCAGCACGCTGGTGAGCAGGATGTTCCACGTCATGATCGGCATCCGGAACATGGTCATGCCCGGTGCCCGCAGGCAGATCACCGTGGTGATCATGTTGACCGCGCCGAGGATGGTGCCGAGACCGGAGATGGCCAGGCCGACCACCCACATGTTGCCGCCCACGCCCGGCGAGTGCTGACCACCGCTCAGCGGCGTGTACGCGGTCCAGCCGAAGTCCGCCGCACCACCCGGGGTGAGGAAGCCGCTCACCGCGATCAGCCCACCGAAGAGGTAGAGCCAGTAGGCGAACGAGTTCAGCCGCGGGAACGCCACATCCGGCGCACCGATCTGGATCGGCACGACGAAGTTCGCGAAGGCGAAGACGATCGGGGTCGCGAACAGCAGCAGCATGATCGTGCCGTGCATGGTGAACAGCTGGTTGTACTGCTCCGGGGAGAGGACCTGCATGCCCGGCCGGGCCAGCTCGGCGCGCATCACCAGCGCCATCGCGCCACCGACCACGAAGTACCCGAAACTCGTGACCAAATACATGATCCCGATCTGTTTCGCGTCGGTGGTCCGGATGGTGCGCGTAAGCCACGAGCCCCGGATCTGACGCCGCACCGGCCAGCGGCGGGTCTGCACGGGGCGTGGAACGACAGCGGTCATCGAAAGTCCTCCCGGAACTGTTCGTACTCCCCGCTGCCAGGCTTGCCAAGACACCCATATTCACCGAAATGGATCAACCCCCGCGCCGTGCACCATCCGCACATCGTGACAGGTTTCGGAGATCCTCCGGCTGTACAAGTTGTCCAGGATTTCACGGTTCGGTTGTGCACTCTGCGGCTCATGATCAACCTATTTCGCATGATCGACTTTGCCGGAACCGTGACCGTCGCCGCCTACCTCGGACTCCGCCTGCGCCAGGCCGGGGTCGAGCACCTGTTCGGCGTACCCGGCGATTTCAACCTCAACCTGCTCGACGGCCTCGCCGAAGTCGACGGCCTGCGCTGGGTGGGCTCCCCCAACGAGCTGGGCGCGGGCTACGCGGCGGACGCCTACGCGCGGCGGCGCGGCCTGAGTGCGCTCCTCACGACGTACGGGGTGGGCGAGCTCTCCGCCCTCAACGCGGTCGCCGGCAGCTCCGCCGAGGACGCCGCAGTGGTCCACGTCGTCGGTTCGCCACGCACCGCCACCGTGACGGCCGGCGCCCTCGTCCACCACACCCTCGCCGACGGCGATCTCGGGCACTTCGCCCGCGCGTACGCCGAGGTCACCGTCGCCCAGGCGACGCTCAGCGCCGAACGCGCCGCCCAGCAGATCGACGACATCCTGCTCGCCGCGCTCACCCACCGTAAACCGGTCTACCTCAGCGTGCCGCAGGACCTCGCCCTGCACCGCATCCCGGCGGCGCCGCTGCGCGAACGACTCACCCCCACCTCCGACCCGGCCGCCGTCGGACGCTTCCGCGCCGCGGTGCGCGAACTCCTGACCCCGGCGACCCGCGCGGTCATGATCGGAGGCCAGCTGATCTCACGGTACGGGCTGAGCAGCCTCGCCACGACGATGACCGCCTCGGGCGTACCGTTCGTCGCCCAACTCTCCGCGAAGGCCGTCGTCGACGAGTGCCGCACCGCCGGCGTCTACGCCGGCACCATGCTCGACGACGGCCCGGCCGCCCTGGTCGCCGACGCCGACGTGGTCCTGCACCTCGGCACCACGCTGACCGCCGAACTGACCGGTTTCTTCACACACCGGCGCCCGGACGCCCACACCGTCCAACTCCTGGCGACGGCGGCCGTGGTGGGTGACGAGCGCTTCGACGGCGTACTCTTCCCGGACGCGATGGCCACCCTGGCCGAGCTTCTCCCCGCTCCCGCCGCCGCTCCCACCGTCGCTCCGGGCGTCGCTCCCGGCTCCGCTCCCGCCGTCGCTCCGGGCGTCGCTCCCGGCTCCGTTCCCGCCGACGCTGTTCCCGCAGGCAGCGACCTTTCCGCCGGGGCCGTTCCCGACCCTTCCGCCGGGCCTGTTTCCGGCCTTTCCGCAGAGGCTGTCTCCGGCCTTTCCGCCGGGGCTGTTTCCGTGGGGGGCGGCCTTTCCGCCGGGGCCGTCGACGGGTCGCCGCTGACCCAGGACGTGTTCTGGGCGGAGATGCAGTCGTGGCTGCCCGCCGGAACCGCCCTGATCGCCGACACCGGGACCGCCTACTGGGGCGCTCTCGCCCTGCGGCTCCCCGAGGACACCGTCTTCCTGGGCCAGCCCATCTGGAACTCGATCGGCTGGGCGCTGCCCGCCGTCCTCGGCCAGGGCCTCGCCGACCCGGGCCGGCGACCCGTCCTGGTGATCGGCGACGGCGCGGCCCAGATGACGATCCAGGAACTGAGCACCATCGTCACCGCCGGCCTGAAACCGATCATCCTGCTGCTCAACAACCGCGGCTACACCATCGAGCGCGCCCTGCAGAGCCCGAACGCCGCCTACAACGACATCGCCGCCTGGAACTGGCGCGCCGTGGTGGCCGCCTTCGCCGGCACCGAGACCGACTACCACCACGCGCCCACCGCCACCGACCTGACGAAGGCCCTGACCACAGCGTCCGAAACCGATCGACCCGCCTTCATCGAGGTCGAACTGGACGCCTTCGACACCCCACCCCTGCTGCGCCGCCTCGCGGAACGGGCCACCGCCGCAGCGAAGTAACCCCGGCAGTCTCCTCATCCGGTCCGGCTCGCCGTGCGGCATGCCCCCGCCGCACGGCGAGCGCCCGGAGCGCACAGCCCGTCCCGCGGCGCCCACGAACGTTCACCGCCCAAGCACCAGTGGTCACCGTTCCAGCACCCTCACGCCAGATCCGGCTGTCACCCACGGTCGTTAAGAAGCGCTCCAAGCAGCCACCAACGACAGCCCACCCACCCCAGCTGTCACCCACGGTCGTTCAAAAGCACTCCCACCAGCCACCAGCGACAGCCACCCACCGGCTGTCACCCACGGTCGTTCAGAACCGCTCCCAGCAACCACCAACGACAGCCCACCCAGCCCAGCTGTCACCCACGGTCGTTCAAAAGCACTCCCACCAGCCACCAGCGACAGCCACCCACCGGCTGTCACCCACGGTCGTTCAGAACCGCTGCCACCAGCCACCAGCGACAGCTCACCCACCCCAGCTGTCACCCACGGTCGTTCAGAAGCGCTCCCAGCAGCCGCCAGCGACAGCTCACCCACCCGGCTGTCACCCACGGTCGTTCAAAACCGCTCCCAGCAGCCACCAACGACAGCCCACCCACCCGGCTGTCACCCACGGTCGCTGACGATGCTTGTCTCGACCGATCGGGGCCGGGCCTGGCCGGCGCTTGTGGCCGTGCGGAAACGGTTCTCGCGGCCAACGAAGCACAAGCCAGCAATGACCGCTCCGGTTCGGCCGTCTGACAGGCCACAAGTAGCGGAACAGGACAAACCAACAAGGTCCGTGGCGGCACGTTCGCCGGGCCCGGACCCGGTGAGCGCTCGTGGTCAACGCACTATTCAGGTGCGCGCCAATCCGGTGGGTCGGCGGGGTGCAGGTGTGGATCGTCGGCCGCGAACGTCCGCACCGGACCCGGCGGCGTGGTCGGGCCCTCGAAACGGACTGTCACCCTTCCCAAGCCGCTTCCCCACACCCAGCCCGCACCATGATCGTCATGCCGGACGTCCTGCCCCGGCCGCCACACCCGAGGCTCCGGATCCCCCACTCCCGAAGTCATCCCAACACCACCGGAACCCCCGGCCACCGAATCTGAGCCGGTCCCGGCCGACGAGCCCGAGCCGGTCCCGGCCGACATGTCCGAGCCACTACCGGCCGACGAGCCAGAGCTATTTTCGGCCGACATGCCCGAACCGCTTCCCGCGGGCATGCCCGAACCGCTTCCCGCCGGCGAACTCGAACCTGCGACGTCAGGCGGTGAAACAGCACCAGGGGCCACCACTGCCCCGCCGTCCACCGCCGAGGATCCGACGATCATGTCGACAGCCGCGGACACACCCACCCCTCCCGCGGCTCGCCCGTCAGCATCGTCCGCGCCGGCCAGCCCCGATCCAGGCGAGTCAGCGGACACCCCTGATCCAGGCGAGTCAGCGGACACCCCTGATCCGGGAGGTCCAACCGACAACCCCGACCCGAAGGGCCCGGCCGACAACCCGAGCCCGGGAGCATCAGCCGGCTGCCCGAAGCCGGAAGACGACGCGCCTGGCCCAGAAACCACAACCGACCCGATCAATCCGGGCTCAGCAGGAAGCAGAGCTCCGGACGCCGCAACCGACCCGGACGACCCGGATGGGTCGGACAGCCCAGACGACCCGGCCGACCCGGATGGGTCGGACAGCCCAGACGGCCCGGACGGCCCCGACGGGTTGGGCCAGAGATCGGGTGCCGCGGAAGGCGGCGCGGTCACCGGCCAGACGCCGGAGAAGAGGTCGTCCTGGGCGAAGTCCGCCAGCGTCGACACGCCCACCCCCAGCAGGCGCACCCCGCCCGTGGTGTTGACCTCGGCCAGCAACCGGCGGGCCAGCTGGGCGACGAGGCGGCCGTCGTCGGTGGGCTGGTCGCGGGTGATGGCGCGGGTGACGGTGGTGAAGTCGGGGTGACGCACTTTGATGTTGACGGTGCGGCCGGTGAGGCCGCTGTCGCGCAGGCGGCCGGTGACGCGGGCGGCGAGCAGGTCGAGTTCGCGGTTGAGGCGGACCGGGTCGGCGAGGTCGACGTCGAAGGTTTCCTCGGCGGACACCGACTTGGCTTCGCGCTCGCCGACGACGGGGCGGTTGTCCTCGGCGCGGGCCAGCCGGAACAGGCCGTTGCCGTGTGCCGTGCCGAACCAGTCGACGAGGTCTTCGAGGGGGACCGCGGCGAGCGCGCCGACCGTGCGCACCCCGGCGCGGTGCAGTCGCTGCTCGGTGGCCGGGCCGACGCCGCCGAGCGTGCTCACCGGCAGGGGGTGCAGGACCGTGAGCTCGTCGCCGGCCGGCACCACCGTGAGGCCGTCGGGTTTGTTGAGCTCGGATCCGATCTTGGCGAGCAGTTTCGAGGAGGCGACGCCGACCGAGCCGGTGATGCCGCCGGTGGCTTCGGCGATGTCGCGTTTCAGCTGGAGCGCAAGCTCGGTGACCCCGGCCGGGGTGAGGTCGTGGCCGGCGGCGGCGAGGTCGAGGTAGGCCTCGTCGATGCTCACCTGCTCGACCAGCGGCGACACCCCGGCCAGCAGCTCCATCACGATCTCACTGGTGCGCTTGTAGGCCGCGAACCGTGGCGACAGGTAGGCCGTGCCGGGCGGGCAGCGGCGCCGCGCCTGAGCCATCGGCATGGCGGAGCGCACCCCGTAGACCCGTGCCTCGTAGGACGCGGTGGACACCACGCCACGACCGGCCACCCCGCCCACGACCACGGGTTTTCCGCGCAGCGACACCTTGTCGCGCTGCTCGACGGCGGCGAACATCGCGTCGAGGTCGACGTGCAGAATGCTCGGCTGGCCCCTCACGATCGCAGCCTATGCCGAGGGTCCGACAACTTCGGGGAACGCTCATGCCCTGGTAGATGCCGGAGCGGACTGGCGACAACACTTTTCCCGGCTTTACAGCGAAGAAAATCGTGTGCCACGATACGGCTCGATCTCACGATGTTACAGCGAGTGACTGAGAGCACTCCCAAGGCAGACAAAGAGAGCGTACGGGTGACGGAGAGTCAGATTGCGGCAGCGCCTGACAGCGCTCTGGTCCGCGCTGCTCAGGGTGGCAGCGTCGCCGCCCTCGACGAGTTGATCACCGGGCACCTGCCGCTGGTCTACAGCATCGTCGGCCGTGCGCTGAACGGTCACCCGGACGTCGACGATCTCGTGCAGGACACCATGCTCCAGGCCATCAGGAGCCTGCATTCCCTGCGCGAGCCTGACCGCTTCCGATCATGGTTGATCACGATCGCGTACCGCCGTGTCCAGATGCACCTGCGCTCGCGCAAGGTGTCCCTGGCCCGACGCCACCCGGAACCGGTCGACGTGCCCGATCCGAGCGGTGACTTCGCCGAGCGGACCACCGCCGAACTCGTCGTCGCCGAGCAGCGCCGGGAACTCGCCGAGGCCGGCCGCTGGCTCGAGGAGGGTGACCGGGAGCTGCTCGCGCTCTGGTGGCAGGAGGCGTGCGGTGGCCTGAGCCGGGCCGAGCTGGCCGCCGCGCTCGCCGTGCAGCCGAAACACGCCGCGGTCCGGGTGCAGCGGATGAAGGCCCAGCTCGACCTGGCCCGCGGCGTGGTCCGGGCGCTGCACGCGCGGCCGATCTGCCCCGAGCTCGGCGCGACGATCAGGTCCTGGGACGGCACCGCCGACTCGCTGTGGCGCAAGCGCCTGGGCCGGCACGTGCGCGGCTGCCCCCGGTGCCACCACCACTTGACCGGCCTGGTCTCGCCGGAACGCCTGCTGGCCGGTGCGGCGCTGCTGCCGGTGCCGGTCGCGGTCACCGCCGCGGTGCAGGCGGCGGTGCACGGCGGCGCCGCGGGGAGCGCCCCCGCGGCGATGAGCCTGGCCGGGCACTTCGCGACGCTGGTGCAGCACAAGGCGCTGGCGGCGGCGACGGTCGCGACGGTGGCGGCAGGCGGCCTGGCGTACGCGGTCCTCCACCAACCGGCCACCCCGGAGACCACGATCGCCGTCGCACCGCCACCGGTCACCACCCCGCCGGCCGCCCCGGCCCGCCCGTCCGCCACGAGCGACCGGTCCGCGAGCGCCGCGAGCGCCGCACCCGCCACGACCGCGTCGCCGTCCGCACCGGCCCGGCCCGGCGGGCCCGGCGTGACAAGGGCCGACGTCTATGTGGCGCCGGGCGGCGACGACGGCGGTGACGGCTCGATCGACCGGCCCTACGCGACGATCGCGAAGGCGGTCTCGGTGGCGCGGCCGGGGTGGACGATCGCCCTGCGCGGCGGCATCCACCGACCCACGAGTCCGATAGCGATCACTACAAGCGGCACCGCTGCGCAGCCGGTGACCCTGAGCGGGTACGGCAGCGAGAAACCGGTCATCGACGCCTCGGCGATCCCGGCCGACAAGTGGTCGATCACGCAGGAGGCGTCCTACTGGACGGTCCGGGACCTGGAGATCACCGGGTCGCGCAGTCAGGCGTACGTCTGCCGCTCCTGCACCGGCACCGTCTTCCAGCGACTGGTCGTGCACGGCAGCGCCAGCTCCGGGCTGATGCTGCGCGACAGCGGAACCGCCGGCAACCAGGTGCTGGACAGCGACTTCTACAACAACGGCGGTTCCGGGCTGGCCGTCCAGTTCGGTGACGGCGACGGCAACCGGCTGCGGGGCAACCGCGCGTTCCGCAACGGCGGCGACGGCGTCAACCTGGGCGCGTTCGACTCGGCGGTCACGGTCGAGTACACCTGGTCCTTCGGCAACGGCGCGAACGGTTTCGCGGTCGGCGGCGGCACCCCGGCCAGCACCGGGGCGCACCGGGTGCGGCACAGCGCGGCCTGGGACAACGACGGCCACGGCTTCGTCGACGAGGGCAGCACCGGCGCGATCGACCTGACCAACAACACCGCGTTCCGCAACACCGGCCTCGGCTTCGCGATGACGATCGCGCCCGCGGTGCTGCGCCGCAACGTCGCCACCGGCAACGAGCAGGGCGAGGTGTCGCTGTCCGCCGGTGCAAAGGCCGACAACAACACCTGGCAGCGGTCCGGGTGGTCGGAAACGGACCTCCGGTCCACCGACGCGTCGGGCGCCGGCGGCCCGCGCACCGCGTCCGGCGGCCTGCCCCGCACGACCTACCTGGCCACCAACGACGGCACGGGCGCCTCCATGTCCGGCGGCTGAGCGCCGGCTTTCCGGGACAGGAGGCGCACGCTGAGCGTCTCCGGGATCACATAGCCGGGGTACGGGTCCGCCGCCGGTTCCGGCATCGGCGCCCCGCTCGCGGTGGCCCTGAGCAGCAAAGACGTTCCGTCGGCGGCGACCACGCGGATGCCCCGGGGCGCCTTGGAGCGCGCGTCCGCCGGCCCGAGCCCGTCCAGTGCCACCAACTGCCAGCCACGGAACTCCGCCGGCCGCGCCGCGTCCAGGAGCCGGCAGGTGAACACGGCGATCCGGTCGGCGCGCGCCGGCCACGGCAGCTCCGCCGGTGTGGGCAGCTCGTACTCCCTCGGCCAGACCGCGCCCCAGAGGTACGCCTCGGCGCCGCTCGCGTACCGCACCCGTACCCCCGCCGGCGACGGCCCGCCGGCGACCGGATCCGTGCCGTACCGCCCGATCGCGCCGATCTCGGGGTGGCCGGCGGCGGCCAGCAACCACTCGATGACGTCGAGAACCTCGGCCAGTCGCAACGGCCGCCTCCGATCTGTGTCAGATCCGTCAACGACGCGGGGCTGACCCGATATCACCCGCGGTGTGCGATTTCGGCGGTGGCGCGGCAGGGCCATGCTGAAGGAGCGCTCGCAATGCCGTACTGAACCGGTTTAGGGACGGTGCGGCGCCGGGAACACCCGGGGCGTACCCACCCTCTCTCCGAGGAGATGCAGTGGAAGTAACCGGCTTCTTCACCGCGATCATCATCGGTCTCATCGTCGGCGCCCTCGGCCGGCTGGTCGTCCCCGGCAAGCAGAACATCCCGATCTGGCTCACCCTGGCGATCGGCGTGGTCGCCGCGCTGCTCGGCACGTTCCTCGCCGCCGCCATCGGTGTGGACGACACCCCTGGCGTCGACTGGATCGAGCTGGCCCTCCAGGTCGGCCTGGCGGCGGCCGGCGTCGCGCTGGTCGCCGGCATGCGAGCCCGTCGCTGAATCGGCGGCGTGCGGACCCGTCGCTGAATCGGCGGCGTGCGGAAGCGTCGCTGAATCGGCGGCTACCTGCCGGGCCCGGCACACAAGCCGGCCCGGCACGGTAGGTTCACGGTCATGGCCCGTGTACGTGCCGCTTTGTACCTGGACTTCGACAATGTGTTCAGCGGCCTGATCAAGCAGGACCCCGACGTGGCCATCCGGTTCGCCAAGGAACCGGCCGCCTGGCTGGCCCGGCTGACCGCTTCGCTGACCGTCGACGGCCCACGCCGCTGGCTCGTGGTGCGCTGCTACATGAACCCGGGCGGCTGGGTGCCCAACCCGGACACCACGGCAGGTCAGCAGCGCCTCTACTACTCGCAGTTCCGGCCGTTCTTCGTGAACGCCGGCTTCGAGGTGATCGACTGCCCGCGGCTCACCCACACCAAGAACGCCGCCGACATCCGGATGGTGGTGGACGCGGTCGACGCCCTCGCCGACCCGGTCGTCTACGAGGAGTTCGTGATCGCATCAGGTGACTCGGACATGACGCCGCTCCTGGTCCGGCTGCGGCGCGCCGACCGGCGTACCACGATCGTCTCGCCCTCGGACGCCGCCGAGGCCTTCGTCGCCGTCGCCGACCGCCTGATCACCAGCCAGGAACTGCTGGAACTGGTCCAGGGCGAGCCGGTGGAGACCGACGAGGAGCCGCCGGAGGGTTCGATCACGGCCACCGAGGCCCCGGTCTCCTACGAGCAGTTCCGGGACCTGGTGCGCTGGCGTTACGATGCCGCGACCGCGCCGCTCAACCTGGCCTCGCTCGCCCACGACCTGCGCCGCCAGCTCGGCCCCAGCGTGGACGACACGAACTGGTTCGGTTTCGGCGGCTTCGTCCGGGGCCTGGAAAGCCTTGGCCTGGCGCACGCGAAGTTCTCCAACCACTTCGTGTGGGACGAGAGCCGTCACGACACACCCGAGTCGGCCGGCGGTTCCGGCCCCGCACCCGAGTCGGTCGGCCGCCTGAACGCCCTGCTCAGCCTGCCCCGCCTGTCGCGGGAGATGTGGCCGGCGGTCTATCAGGCGCTCGCCGAGTACGCCGCGGAGCACCACTTCAACCTCACCGAGGCGACCCGCTGGGCCCGCGACCGCCTGGCCGAGAAGGGCGTCGACGTCAGCCGTGCCTCGATCGCCTTCGTCACGCGCGGCACCGCGTTCGGCGGCGCCCCGCTCTACCGCCAGCCGCCACCGCAGGCCGAGGAGATCGCCACCGCCTTCGCCGACAACGTGCTGAACCGCGCCGAGGCAGCCGCCATAGCCCTCACCGACGACGAGACCGCCGAGATCCGGACCTGGCTGGGCGCCCCCTGACACGCCCGGCGCCGGCGAAGGCCCCGGCACGCGCGGAGCAAGCGGCTCGACGCGGCTGAAGCACGCCGCGCGGGCCGCCCGAGGCGGTGGCCTCTCTCAAGGCAGCGCCACCCCGAAGCGGTGGCCTCTCTCCAAGGCAGCGCCACCCCGAAGCGGTGGCGCCCTGTGGGGAGCCACCGCTGGGTGGACGGCGCGGGTCAGGCGTTGGCCTCGGTGACCAATTTGTCCAGCTGGTCTGCCCGCAGCGGGCTGCCGGGGAACGTGGCCATGCGGCTCAGGGGCAGACTGCCCAGCATCATCAGCATCGCCGGGTCGGCGGCCATGGCGCTCATCGGCCCCGCGTCGCCGTCGGATGCCTCGGCGGCCGCGCGGGCGAAGGCCTCGCCCAGCAGCTGGGCGCCCCGGGGGTCGGCGAACCATTCGCCGACGCTTGACTCGGTGGTCAGCGGGACCCGGGCCGCGTCGGCGGGCACGGGAACGGTGGCTTCGGTGCGGATGTCGCGGGAGGACGCGCCCACCGACACCAGGTAGTCGCCGCCCTCCACCACCCAGCGGCCGAGCCGGGTGTCCCAGTAGGCCAGGTCGCCGCGGTCGATGCCCAGCACCACCTCGGTGGTCTCGCCGGCGGCGATCTCCACGCTCGCGAAGGCCTTCAGCTCACGCGGCGCGCGGCGGACCCGCGAGCCGGGCAGCGACACGTAGGCCTGGACGACCTCTCGGCCGGCCCGCCCGCCACTGTTGGTCACCGGGACACGGACCTCGACGCCGGTCTCGGTGGCGACCGCCCGGGCCGTGCCGTAAGTGAACGTCGTGTAGGAGAGGCCGAAGCCGAACGGGTACGCCACCGGCTGCTCCCGGGCGTCGAACCCGCGGTAGCCGATGTGCAGCCCCTCGCCGTAGCGCACGTGCCCGTGCTCGCCCGGGAAGTCCAAGTAGGAGGGGTGGTCGGCGAGTTTCAGCGGGATCGTCTCGGCGAGCCGGCCGGACGGGTTGACCCGCCCGAACAGCACGTCCGCGATGGCGCTGCCACCGGCCTGGCCGAGCAGCCAGCCCTCGACGAGCGCCGGCACCGACTCGTCCCACGGCTTGGTGGCGAGCACGGCGCCGTTGGAGAGCACCACGACCGTGCGCGGGTTGGCCGCGGCGACCCGCTCGATCAGGGCCAGGTGGGCGGCCGGCAGGTCGAGGGAGTCGCGGTCGGCGCCCTCGGTCTCGTGCACGCTGCCGACGAAGACCACTGCCACGTCGCACTCCCGGGCCACCGCGACGGCCTCCGCGAGCAGAGCCTCGCCCGGCTGGGACGAGCCGGCCCCGGACGAGCCAGCCTCGGACGAGTCGGGCTGGGAGTCGGTCTCGGCCGGTGCGGCGCCGGCCTCCTCGACGGTGTAGCCCTGCGCGAACCGGACGGCGGCACTTGTCGCGGCCGTGATCTGGGTGAGCGCGTCGTCGAGCTGGGTGGGCGTGATCTGTGAGCTGCCGCCACCCTGGTAGCGCGGGGTGCGGGCGAACTCGCCGAGCACCGCGACCGACACGCCGGAGCGCGCCAGGGGCAGCACGCCGCCCTCGTTCTTCAGCAACACGACGGACCGGCCGGCGATCTCCCGGGCGAGGGCGTGGTGCGCGGCGGCGTCGTAGCCTCCGGCCGGACGCTCCCCGGCCTTCGTCACCAGGTCACGGACGCGCTGGGCGGAGGCCCGCAGCAGCGCCGGATCGAGCTGCCCCGCCTCGACGGCCTCGCACAGGGCGGCGTCGCCGTCGGCGTCCGGCCCCGGCATCGTCAGGTCGAGGCCGGCGGCGATCGCCTTGACCCGGTCCACCACCGCGCCCCAGTCGGAGACGACGAGTCCTTCGAAGCCCCACTCGTCACGCAGCACCTCGGTGAGCAGCCAGTGGTTCTCGCTCGCATAGACCCCGTTGATCTTGTTGTAGGCGCACATCACGGTCCACGGCTGGGCCTGCGTGACGACACGCTGGAACGCCCGCAGGTAGATCTCGCGGAGGGTGCGCTCGTCGACGTCGGCGCTGACCCGCATCCGGTCGGTCTCCTGGCTGTTCACCGCGAAGTGCTTCAGCGACGCGCCGACACCCTTGGACTGCAGGCCGCGCACCCACTCGGTGGCGAGGACCCCGGTCAGGATCGGGTCCTCGGAGAAGTATTCGAAGTTGCGCCCGCCGAGCGGGCTGCGCTTCAGGTTGATCCCCGGGCCGAGCAGCACCGCGACATCCTGCGCGCGGCACTCGTCGCCGAGCGCCTCGCCCATCCGGCGCAGCAGCTCCGGGTCCCACGTCGAGGCGCTGGCCACCGCGGGCGGGAAACAGGTGGCCGGGACACCGGCCAGCAGGTCGCCGCCGGAGGCCTGCATCCGGACACCGTGCGGCCCGTCGGTGACCGTGACGGCCGGGATGCCCGCGGACTCGACGGCGGCGGTGTGCCAGAAGTCGCCGCCGCTGGTGATCGCCGCCTGGTCGGCCGTGCTGAACTCGGAGGACATGAGGTCGAGGCTCCCTTGGGACAGGTCGGACCGCCGCTGATCGGCGCTGCCGGCAATCGCTGCTGACTACCGTTACCTAGTACTTACTAGGTACTAACTCACAGGCAACATATCCTCGCCCGTACGGGTGGAGCAAGGCCTTGCTGGTAGGAAAGACGCTGTGACAACCCAGCCGATCCGCCGTGAGCGGGCCCGCCTGCCGGCCGCCGAACGGCGCCGGCAGATCGTCGAGGTCACCACCCGGCTGATCGCCGAGCGCGGCTTCTGGGGTCTGTCGATGCAGGACGTGGCGGACGGCTGCGGCCTGACCGTGCCGGGCCTGCTGCACCACGTCGGTTCGAAGGACAACCTGCTGATCGCGGTCCTGGAGTACCGGGACGAGGCGGACGCCCGCGCCTTCGCCGAGCAGCTCGGTCTGCCGGCCGACCGGCACTGGGCGGAGAGTTCCGGGATCACGCTGGCCGCGGTCTGCTCGGCGCTGGTCCGGCGCAACTCCCGGCAACCGGAGATCGTCCGGCTCTTCGCGGTGCTCGAGGCCGAGTCGCTGGCGCCCGGGCATCCGGCGCACTCCTATTTCCGGCGCCGCCAGCGGCACACCCTGGACATGCTGGCCGGTCTGGCGCCGGGCGACGACGCCGCCCGGCTGGAGCTGGCCGGCCAGGTGATGGCGATGATGGACGGCCTGCAGATCCAGTGGCTGCGGGAGTCCGCCGCGATCGGCCTGGTCGAGGCCTGGGAGGCAGCCGCCGCGAAGCTGTTCCCCGAGCCAGGCCCGCAAGGACGTGACACGCCCGGCAGGCAAGGACATGACGCGCCCGGCACGCAAGGACACGCCACGCCCGGCGGGTGAGGAAGAGCGTCAAGGAAGAGGAGCGGGAAGGGCGTCAGGTCCGGGCCCGCGTGAGCAGCGCCTGGATCCGGGAGACCAGCTCACGGGGGCTGAACGGCTTCGTCACGTAATCGTCGGCGCCCGCGTTGAAACCGCCCTCGACATCCTGCTCCTGCACCCGGGCGGTGAGCATGATGATCAGCATGTCGGCGGTGCCGGGATCGGCCCGCAGCATCCGGCACACGTCGATGCCGGAGAGCCCGGGCATCGACACGTCCAGCACCGCGAGCGTCGGATGCCGGGCGCGGGCGGTGTCCACCGCGGCCTGACCGTCCCCGACCGTGATGACCTCCAGCCCGGCCTGTTCCAGCTTGAACGCCACCAGGTCGCGGATGTCGGCATCGTCGTCGGCCACCAGGACGGTCGTCACGGCTTTTCCCCCTCCACCCTTTATCGGACCTTATCGCGTTAAAAGTGGTGAGGTGCGGAAAGCGGGGTATCGAGAGCCGTCGAGCATTCGCAACCCGGTCGCAACCCGCCCGCGCCCCGGACGCAGCCACCCTGCGGTGTGCTTGACACGTCGAGGAGACCGCGCCCCTACGAGGCGGCTGGGAGGAAACGATGAACACACTGATGGATGACGTACGGTCCGAAGCACTCTTCGCCTCGGACGTGCAGCGCTCGCAGGAGCCCACCCCGGAGTTGATCCGCGCCGCGGTCATCGCCACGGTCAGCCGGTTCGGCGAGACCGGTTGCGCCGAGCGGGTGGCCCAGGAGTTCGGCGAACGCCCGGACTGCGCGATCGGCCGGATGCGATGGGCCCGCCTCGCCGTCCGGGCCGCGTTCGGGTGAACACCCGCAAAGTGTCCACACCGCCGGAAGCGCGAGCCGGCCGGAGTGGAACGTACGAAAGGGTCTGGCGCGTCAGCGCGCACAAACCGTAAGCTCCCTGCCATGCGCACGCGAATGATGTGGTGGCCCGCCTGATCGGCGGCCCATCTTCCGCGCGCTTCCCAGCAACCGCGGCCGCCTCGTCGAGGCGGCCGTTTCGCGTGGCCCGTCCTCGGCAGCGGCCCTCGAGAAATACGAGGACCGAATGTCTTTCCCGCATCGGAACCACGCACCGTTCGCCCTGCTCCACCGCGACGGCGCCGACCATGTCGAGGTGCTGACCGGCGACGTCGTCACGGTGGAGGCGCTCGCCGACATCCCGCTCGACCGCGGCACCCCGGTCCTGGCGGTGATCCCCTATCGGCAGATCGCCGAACGCGGATTCGCCTGTGTCGATGACGGAACACCGCTGGAATGCCTGCTCGTGCGGTCTGTCGAACGGCAGCCGCTGGAGGCTTTCCCGCCCGGCGAACTTCAGGTCCGCGACGGCGGTTTCGACATCTCCGACGACGAGTACGGCCGGATCGTGGAAACCGTTCTCCGTGACGAGATCGGTCACGGTGAGGGCGCCAACTTCGTGATCCACCGGGTGTGGAGCGGAACCGTCGACGGCGATCCGGTCCGGGCCGCACGAGCGGCGTTCGGGCGCCTGCTCGCCTTCGAACAGGGCACGTACTGGACCTTCCTGGTGCACACCGGGACGCGGACGCTCGTCGGCGCCACCCCGGAACGGCACGTCAGCGTCGCCGACGGGATCACCATGATGAACCCGATCAGTGGCACCTTCCGGCACGGCTCCGGCGACCTCCTCGACTTCCTGCGCGACCCGAAGGAGATCGAGGAGCTCTACATGGTGCTCGACGAGGAACTCAAGATGATGGCCACGGTCGCCGAGCACGGTGGTCAGGTCGCCGGGCCGTACCTCAAGGAGATGGCCCATCTCACCCACACCGAGTACCTGCTGGCCGGCCGGGGCACGCTGGATGTGCGCGACGTGCTCCGCGAGACCATGTTCGCCCCCACCGTGACCGGCAGCCCCATCGAGAACGCCTGCCGTGTCATCGCCCGCCACGAGAACCGCGGCCGCGGCTATTACGCCGGCGTGCTCGCCCTGCTCGATCACGACGATGCCGGCCGGCAGACCCTCGACGCGCCCATCCTGATCCGTACCGCGGAGATCGCCCCGGACGGCACCCTGCGGATCCCGGTCGGCGCCACCCTGGTCCGGCATTCGACCCCGGCCGGCGAGGTCGCCGAGACACACACCAAGGCCGCGGGCATCCTGAGTGCCTTCACCAGCGGTTCAGCGGGGGTACGGGCAACCGAGCCGGACCCGCAGGCGCAGGAGTTGCTCGCCGCCCGCAACACCGACCTGGCCCGGTTCTGGCTGGACTCGCGGTCGCCCGGCGCCCTCGAGACGCCGGAGCTGGCCGGCCGCAGCGCCATGATCGTCGACGGCGAGGACACGTTCACCGCGATGTTGGCGCACCAGCTGAAGGCGCTCGGCCTGACCGTGTCCGTGCTGCCGTGGTCCGCTCTCGCCGACTCTGTCCCCGCCGCTGACCTGGTCGTCGTCGGTCCCGGTCCGGGCGACCCGGCCGACACGTCCGACCCGAAGATGGCGGTGCTGCACGACCTGGTGCGGCGGTTGCTGGACGCCGGGCGGCCGATGTTCGCCGTCTGCCTCGGCCAGCAGGTGCTGGCGGCGCAGCTCGGCCTGTCCCTGGTCCGCCGGGACGCGCCCTATCAGGGACTGGCCCGTGACGTGGACCTGTTCGGCACGGTCCGGCGGGTCGGCTTCTACTCCAGTTTCGCCGCGGTCGCCTCGTCGCCCGGACCGGTCCGGTCACCGCACGGCCTCGTCGACGTCGCCCGCGACCCGGCGGACGGGCTGGTGCACGCGGTGCGCGGGCCCCGTTTCGCCGGTGTGCAGTTCCACCCGGAGTCGGTGCTGAGCCGCGACGGCATCGACGTGTTGCGAGATCTGTTGCCACCGGTGCTGACCGACGTGATTAGCCCGGCCGTAACCGGGTAGCGAGAAGGCTACCGGTGGTCCAAGGCGATCGAGAGCCTCTCCTTGGGCCACCGGCCCGCTTTTCGCCGGCGCCGTCACCGCGCCTGTCGCAGCGCCGTCACCGCGCCTCTCGCAGCGCTGTCATTCTTCGAGGTGACACGGTTGCCGTGACTGACCTGGGCGGGGTTTGCGCGCGGCGGCAGGCGGGAACCTCGGACGCGTCGCATTGACCTGGCGAGGAGAGAACCTTGGCAGAGCCGCACGTCAGTCTCGACCCACAATCGCTCACCCCGGTGGAGCAGAAGCTGCGAGGTCCTCTCGAGGACCAGCTCAGTTCCGCTCTGCAGGCTGCGACGGTCAAGATCGAAGAAAGGTACGCCGGAGAAAACGTCGAGCAGGTCACCCTGATGCTGCTCGAGCAGGCGAAGGCCGGGCTTCACCCGGACATCGCCGCCGGCTTCCACCCCGACCACGAGCAGTTGCGCCACGTGGCCGAGGCGATCGTCGCCCGCGCGCAGACGACACCGGCTGGAGCCTGAGAAACGAAGACCGCCTGAGACGGCGTCACATACGAACCGGCCCGGGACGATGCGTCCCGGGCCGGTCGCGTGCGCTCAGCAGAGCGATCGCTCAAGGAGACAGCCGGGTCAGGAACCGGCGCGCAGGGCGGTGGCCGCGTCGGTCCAGGTGGACTCCTTCTTCACGTCCGCCAGCTTCAGGCCGTTCAGGATCTTCGTCATCTCGGCGTCGGACAGGCGGCCGCCGCTGGCGACCTGAATGCTGACCTTGTTGTCCGGGCTGCGGTGCGTGCAGAACCCGTTGCCGCACTTGATCGTCGTGTTGCCGGTGGTCTGATTCGAGTTCGCCGACCGGGTCACGAAGATCTGGAAGCTGCCGGGCAGGTCCGCACCGTCGACCCCGCCGAACGGATCGGTGAGCCCGGTCGCCGCCGGGGCCGGGTTCGCGAAGATCGCGCCACCGTAGTCGCCGTCCCGGGCCGACGCGATGCCGTTCAGGCCGGACATCATGTTCGTGCCGGTCTCCACCGGCTGGTAGCCCGCCGGCACGTAGGTCAGCGTGAACGGCAGCTTCGCCGGCTTCGCCTCGACCGGCTTGAGGGCGGGGACGAGCTTCTGCATCTCCTCGGCCGACGGGTCCTGCTCGCCGTTCGAGTGGCTTTCCAGCACCGCGTAGGCGTCCGGCGCGTACTCCCAGGCCAGGGTGCGCCGGGTCATGCCGCCGTTGCCCGGGCCACCGGCCTGGAACGCCTTCTTGCCGTCCACGGTGAGCGCGGTGGCACGGGCGAGCCTGGCCGGGTCGTACGCGCCGGGCCGGTAGAGCACCAGGTACGCGTAGATCGTCGGCTCCGGCTCCTTCAGCCTCTTGCCGTCCTTGGTGACCGACCCGGGGGGCGCCGGAACCTCGTCCGCGTCGACGGCCTTGTCGTTCGTGACCCTGCCGTCGAGGTAGACCGACGCGATCTGGTACGCCGTGGACGTCACGCTCGGCTTGGCCACGTGCCACCGGCCGGCGTCGAACGCGCCGAACGTGAAGGAGAACGGGTCCTGCGGGAACGCCCAGTCCGCCGCCGGAGCAGTCGTCGCACCCGCGGCCGACGGTGCTGCCGCCGTGATGGCCGGGCCCTCCCCCGTACCCCCGCCGAACAGCGACGGAATCGTCACCGCCGCGCTCACCGCGACCACCGCGAGCGCCGCGCCCGCGCCGGTGAAGGCCGCACGCCGCCGGCGCTGGAACCGGCGGCCCCGCCCGACGATGTCGTCGACGGTGTTCCTGCCGGGCGGCGCCTCCGACGTCGCCAGATCCACCATCTCATGCAACCGCACGGGTCAACTCCTCGATATCCGCGACCTGGAGGTCGATGTGTTCGGCTGCCAGCACCTCACGCAGGCGGCTGAGCCCGCGGGAGGTCTGGCTCTTTGCGGTGCCGACGGAGACACCCAGAACACCCGCCGTCTCCTCGAGGCTGAGCCCGAGGTAGAAGCGAAGGATGAGGGCGGCCCGCTGCTTGCGCGGCACTCCGCGGAGGGCCACCTGGACCCGGAGCCGCTCGTCGGTCATGGCGGACGGGTCGCGCAGCGCGACGTCCGGCAACTCGTCGCCGGCGGACCGTTCGCGGCGCCAGGGCCGGCGGGTCTCGTCGACCGCGGCCCGGTACACCATCGTCTTGGCGTACAGGTCGGGCCGGTCCAGCTTGCGCCAGCGCGGATAGAGCTTGGCCAGGGCGGTGGCCACGGCGTCCTCGGCCGTGTGCCAGTTCCCGCAGGTCAGGTACGCCAGTTTGCGTAGCGGCCCGAGCTGGGCCGCGACGAACTGGCGGAACCCTTCCTCTTCCTCGGCGTTCAAGATCGGCTACCTCCTTCGACGGAGGTGGAACGGTGGCAGCCGGCCCTAAGGTTGCACGGGTTTCTGATGTAGTTCGAAAATCAGGTCGACCACCAGTGCGGTCCAGCCGGTCTGATGCCATGCTCCCAGCCCGGCGCCGTTGTCCCCGTGGAAATACTCGGGAAAGACGACCAGGTCCTTCCAGTCCGGGTGGGTCTGGAAGAGCTCGGTGGCGCCGTAGATCGGGCGCCGTCCCGACTCGTCCGGCAGGAACAGCGCGATCAGCCGCCGGGACAGGTCGTCGGCGATGTCACCGAGCGGCTTCTTCGTCTGCGCGCCGGTCGGGTACTCCGCCTTCAGGTCGTCGCCGTAGAACGCGGCGAACTCCCGCAACGCCTGCACGAGCAGGTAGTTCACCGGCATCCAGACCGGTCCGCGCCAGTTCGAGTTGCCACCGAACAGGCCGCTCGTGCTCTCCGCGGGCTCGTACCCCACGGTGAAGTCGGAGCCGCCCAGCGAGACCGTGAACGGCTTCTCCAGGTGGGCCCGGGAGAGCGTACGCAGCCCGTACGGTGACAGGAACTCCTCCGGGTCGAGCAGTCTCGCCAGGATCCGCAGCAGCTGGTCCTGGCCCACCATGCTGAGCAGGCGCTGCTGACGCCGGTCGGCGCCCCCGAGGCGCCGCGCGCTGATCACGTCGCCGTAATCGCGCTGCGTGTGCACCATCCACCGCACCCGCGAGTTGACCTCGGGCAGCCGGTTCAGCGTGGTGGAGGTGAGCCGGGTGGTGGCCGCCAGCGGCAGCAGCCCGACGATCGAGCGGGCCTTCAGCGGCACCTTGTGACCGTCCGGCAGCCGCAGCACGTCGTAGAAGAAGCTGTCCTCGTCGTCCCAGAGCCCCTGCCGGTACGCCGCCTCCGCGATGTACGTGAAGTGCTCGAAGAACTTCGTGGCCATGTCCTCGTAGACCCGGTCGTGCAGCGCGAGGTTGATCGCCATGTCGAGCAGGTTGAGCGCGTACATCGCCATCCAGCCGGTGCCGTCCGACTGTTCCAGCACACCGGCGACGGGCAGCGCCGCCGACCTGTCGAACGGGCCGACGTTGTCCAGGCCGAGGAAGCCGCCCTCGAAGACGTTGTTGCCGCCGACGTCCTTGCGGTTGACCCACCAGGTGAAGTTCAGCAGCAGCTTGTGCATGATCTTGGAGAGGAAGTCGTGGTCCCGCGACCCGTCGATCTCGAAGACGCGCAGCGCGGCCCAGGCGTGCACCGGCGGGTTGACGTCCGCGAACGACCACTCGTACGCCGGGATCTGCCCGTTGGGGTGCATGTACCACTCGCGGAGCAGCAACAGCAGCTGCGCCTTGGCGAACCCGGGGTCGACGCGGGCGATGCTGACGCAGTGGAAGGCCAGGTCCCAGGCGGCGTACCAGGGGTACTCCCACGGGTCCGGCATGCTTATCACGTCGAAGCTGTTCATGTGCCACCAGCCGTTGTTGCGCCCGTAGCGCCGGCCCGGCGGCGGTGGCGAGTTGGCCGGGTCGCCGACCAGCCACTGCTTCACGTCGAAGTGGTAGAACTGCTTGCCCCACATCAGCCCGGCGATCGCCTGCCGGGCCACCGACTTCTCCTCCTCGGACGCGACCGCCGGGATGACGTCGTCGAAGAACGCGTCGGCCTCGGCCTTGCGGGCGCGCATCACGGCGTCCCAGTCGTCACCCAGGTCGGCCTGCTCGCCGCGCACCAGCCGCAGCCGGATGGTCCGGGTCTCCCCCGGCCCCAGCATCACCTCGTAGTGCAGCGCGCCCTTCGTCCCGGTACCGGCGGGGTTGACCGTCGGCATGTCGTGGATCAGAAAGTCGTTGATCCCGTCCTTCGGGTACGGGCTGCGCCCCGGCAGCCCCCACAGACGCTGCGAGTTCGTCTCGTTGTCGCACATCAGGGCCGGCGCACCGCCCTCGCCCTCGAGCGTGATGTGCTCCAGCGTCCGGTGCACGCCGGCGAGCCGTCCCGGCGTTCCGGTGATGACCGGGACGTTGCGATTCGGCAGGCCCCACGACCAGGTGTTACGGAACCACAGGGTGGGCAGCACGTGCAGCGTCGCCGGTTCCGGACCCCGGTTGGAGACGGTGACCGCGATGCAGACGTCGTCCGGTGCCGCCTTCGCGTAGTCGACGGTGACCGCCCAGAACCGGTCCTCGTCGAAGATCCCGGTGTCGACGAGCTCGTACTCACCCTCGGTGCGGGACCGCTGCCCGTTGACCCGGACCAGTTGGTCGTAGGGGAACTCGTCCTGCGGGTAGTGGTACCGCCAGCGCATCCACGAATGGGTGGGCGTCGAGTCCTGGTACCACCAGTACTCCTTGGCGTCCTCGCCGTGGTTGCCGCCGTCCCCGCCGAGCCCGAACATCCGCTCCTTGAGGATCGGGTCCTTGCCGTTCCAGAGGGCCAGCGCGAAGCAGAAGTTCTGCCGGTCGTCGCAGAGGCCGGCCATGCCGTCCTCGTTCCACCGGTACGCCCGGGAACGCGCATGGTCGTGCGGGAAGTAGTCCCAGGCGGTCCCGTGCTCGCTGTAGTCCTCGCGGACCGTGCCCCAGGCGCGCTCCGCCAGGTAGGGGCCCCACGCACGCCACGGCTGCTCGCCGGAGTCGGCCTCAGCCAGCCGGTCGCGCTCCGACACGTCCGATCTCATCCCCACAACCCGATATCTCCCACAACCCGAAATTCAGCCCGGAGTCGATCACACTGAGACTGTCACGCGGATGTGTCAAGTGAGGCCGGTTCAGTCCATGATCGGGGGGACTCTCCGTGGTTTCGGTTCGCCCGATCGTCCTCGGTCCGCGGACGTGTGCCCGCCTCGTCGAGGGCGCGTCCCGTGAATGGCTCCTACCCGACGGCACCGGCGGCTATGCCATGGGAACCGTGAGCGGACTGCGGACCCGCAGGTACCACGGACTGCTGATGGTCCCCGGGCGTACGCCGGGCTCCCGTCATCTGGGACTCGCGGCGCTCGACCCGGTCCTGACGCTGCCGTCCGGCGCCGTGGTGCGCCTCGGCGTCCACGAGTGGGCGGACGGCACCGTGGCCCCCGAAGGGCACACCCTGCTCGCCGGGTTCGCCCTGATCGACGGCGTGCCGCGCTGGCGCTGGCAGATCGGCGACGTCGTCCTCGAACGGGAACTGGCCCCGGTCACCGGGCGCCCGGCGGTCGCCGTCGTGCATCGGCTGATCGCCGGCGGACCCGTCACGCTCCGCCTGGAGGCGCTCTGCACCTGGCGGGACGGCCACGGCACGCGGACCGCCGCCGATGGGGACCTCGCCGTCGGGACGGTCGCCGGCGGGTGCGTGGTCGAGGACGCCTACCGGCTCACCGGGCCCGGCTTCGCCACGACCGGCCGATGGTTCCGCTCGGTGCGATACCGCGAGGAGGCGGCGCGCGGCCTGCCCGAGACCGAGGACCTGTGGTACGGGGGAAGCTTCACCGCCGAACTGGCACGTCCCGGCGCCACCGCGGAGGTGTCCGCCTGGGCCGGCGACCTGGGTACCCCGCCACCGGCCGCGGTGCGGGCCGTCGAGGCGGCCCGGTCCCGCAACCGGGCCGTGGTCGCCGCGGCAGCGCCCGCCGACACGACACAGGCCGCCCTGGCCCTGGCCGCCGACGCCTTCGTGATCCGCGGGGCGGCCGGCCCGGACGTGGTGGCCGGGTACCCGTGGTTCGGCGCCTGGTCCCGGGACACGATGATCAGCTACGAGGGGCTCTTCCTCGGCACCGGCCGCGCCGGGCTGGGGCGGGAACTGCTGCTGTCGTACGCCGCCGGCCTCTCCGCGGGGATGCTGGCGAACACCACCGACACCGGCGACGCCGAGTACAACACCGCCGACGGCACCCTCTGGTTCGTGCACGCCGCCGGCCGGCACGTGGCCACGACCGGCGACACCGACCTCGCCGCCGCACTGCTGCCCGCCCTGCGCGACGTGATCGAGCACCACCTGGCCGGCACCCGGTACGGCATCCGCACCGACCCGGCCGACGGCCTGCTCCGCCAAGGCGCCCCCGGCGAGGCCCTGACCTGGATGGACGCCCGCGTCGACGGGGTTCCGGTGACCCCGCGGGCCGGCAAGGCGGTCGAGATCAACGCCCTATGGATCAACGCCTTGGCCACGGTGGCGTCGCTGGGCGGCGGGTTCGAACAGGTGCTCGCCGCCGCGCGGGACGGGTTCGGCCGCCGCTTCCCGGCGCCCGGCGGACTGCTCCGCGACGTCGTCGACGCCCCTCCCTGCCCCGCCCGCCCTTCGCCGCCGGCTCCCGGCCACGCTTCGCCGCTGGGTTCCGGCCGCCCTTCGCCGCCGGAGCCAGGTTCGCTGCTGCGGCCGAACCAGTTGCTCGCCTGGTCGCTGCCGCACGCGCCGCTGCGGCCCGAACCGGGCGCGCTGTCCCGGCTCGGGGCGGCCCTGCTCACGCCGCTCGGCCCGCGCAGCCTGGCGCCCGGTTCACCGGGATACGCCGGCCGGCATCGGGGCGGCCCCGCCGAACGGGACACCGCCTACCACACCGGAACCGTCTGGCCGTGGCTCACCGGTCCCTACGTGACCGCGTGGCGACGGCTCGGTGTCGACGTGGAGATCGAGATCGACGGCCACCTCGGCGAGTACGGGCTCGGCTCGATCTCCGAAACCGCCGACGGGGACGCGCCGCACGAGGCGACCGGGTGCCCGTACCAGGCCTGGTCGGTCGCCGAACACCTCCGCATCCGCCGGTGATCCGCGGCCATGCCCCGGCCCCGCCGCCCCCGCTCACCCTTCGCAACCGGGTGGCCACTCTTCCGCACCCGGAAAACAACTCCGACCGGCCACGATTCCCGGGTGCAGGCAGATCAGCAGGACGTCTCCCGCCCGCGGCGACGGCCGGCCGGTGGCCGGGCACTGTACGCGTGGTTCCTCGTTCTGGCCGTCTGCATCGTGACGCGACTGCTGCTGGGGCGGACCACCGAGTCCTACCTGGTGGTCGTCGCGCCCTACATGCTGGTCAGCATCGTGGTGCCGGTCCTGATCCTGGCCGGCACCCTGCGCCACCGGCCGCCGCACCGGGCCGGCTGGCTGGCGCTCGCCGCGGCACAGGCCCTCTACGCCGTGGGCGACGGCATGACCGTTTTCGACGACTGGCTCGGACAGTTCCTCGAACCCACCCCGGCCGACGTCGTCTACTTCGCGTACTACGTGTTCGCCGTCACCGCCATCCTCACCTTCATCCGGCGCCGGACTCCCGGCTGGGACCTGCCGAGCGCCGTCGACGCGCTCATCCTGTCGTGCAGCGCCGGCCTGCTGACCTGGGTCTACCTGGTGCAGCCGCTCACCTCGGACTCGGAACTGCCGCTCGCCGCGAAGCTGACGCAGTCCGCGTACCCGGTCCTGGACCTGATGCTGTTGATCCTGGCCGTCCGGCTGGCGATGGGCGCCGGCACCCGCGGACCGGTTCTGCACCTGCTCCTCACCAGCCTCGTCCTGATGTTCGGCGCCGACCTGCTGTACGCGGTGCTCGGCGCGGTCTCCGGCGAGGCCACCTCGGCGGCGTGGCTGGACGCCGTGTGGATGGCGTCGCTGGGCGCGCTCGGCGCCGCCGCCCTGCACCCCGGCATCCGGACCTTCGACCGCCGCACCGACACCGCCATCCCGGACGCCTCACCGGGCCGCCTCGTCCTGCTGGCCGTAGCCGTCCTGATGGCCCCCGCCGTCCAGATGATCGAGCACCTGCGCGGCACCGACGTGAGCGTCCCCCTCGCGAGCGCCGCCTGCGCCGTCATGTTCCTGCTGGTCCTGGCCCGGATGGCTGGCCTGGTGTCCACGCAGCGCCGGGCCGCCGTCACGGACGGGCTCACCGGCCTCTACAACCGGCGAGCCTTCGAGGAGGCCCTGGCGGCCGAGTGCCGCCGGGCAAGCCGCCACGGGTACGAGGTCGGCCTGCTCATCATCGACGTAGACCACTTCAAACGCGTGAACGACACGTACGGCCACCCGGCCGGCGACCGCATGCTCCGCGAAGTGGCCGACCGCCTCCGAGCCAACGCCCGCGCCGACTCGGTCGTGGGCCGTTACGGCGGCGAGGAGTTCGTCATCCTGACCCCGCACGCCGCCCCCGCCACCCTGCGCGACTTCGCCGAACGCATCCGCACCGGCGTAGCCGGCCTCCCCGTCCAGGCCGACGACAACGTCCTGCTGGGCGTGACAGTCTCGGTGGGCGCCGCCACCGGCACCACCCCGACAGACCTCCTGCGCGTAGCCGACGCAGCCCTCTACGAGGCCAAAGCCGCCGGCCGCAACCGCTCAGTCCTCTCCACCACGTAACCGCCCCCTCCCCTTCCGCTGCTCACCATCACCCGCCACGCACCGTCGCGCTCACCGCAGCCACCGTGGTCCGCCGGGACGGCCCGTCCCGGCGATGCGTCGGCCGGCGGCTGCGCGACCGACGCTAGGCTCTTCCGGGTGCCTGCATCCGAATACGTGAACGGCCTGCGAGCCAAGGTCGGCAACGGCCTGATCATGTTCCCGACCGTGACCGCGATCGTCTTCAACGCCGTGGGCGAGATCCTGCTTCACCAGCGGAGCGACACCGCCCGCTGGACCCTGGTCGCCGGCATCATGGACCCGGGCGAACAACCGGCTGACGCCCTGATCCGCGAGGTCGAGGAGGAGACCGCCGTCCAGGTGCGGATCGAACGCCTGGCCGGGATCGCCCTGCACGAGGTCACCTACACCAACGGCGACCAGTGCCAGATGGTCAACTCCTGGTTCCGCTGCCGAGCCGTCGGTGGCGAGGCCCGGGTCAACGACTCCGAGTCCTTGGCCGTCGGCTGGTTCGCTCTGGACAGCCTCCCCGAACTCAACCCTTTCGCACACCACCGCATCAAAACCGCCCTCCCCGAAGACGCTCCCGCCTGGTTCGCCGCTCCCGGCGACCCCATGATCCCCGGCTGGTGAACCCCCAGCCCTCAGCCCGCTCGCCACAGCACGACCGACACCGCCAGCAGCCCGGCCGGGTCCGCCAACCGTCGCCAGCCAGCCAGCAGCCAGCCAGCCGCCAGCCAGCCAGCCGCCCGCTGGCCGCCAAGCCCGCCGCCAAGCCAGCCGCCCGCTGGCCGCCAGCCCGCCGCCAAGCCCGCCGTCCGCCGGCCGTCCGTCAGCCGGCCAGCCAGCCGGGGCGGATCAGCCCCGCCTCGTAGGCCAGCACCACCAACTGGACCCTGTCCCGCGCCCCCATCTTGATCATCGTCCGGCTGACGTGCGTCTTCGCCGTAGTCGGACTGATCAGCAATCGCCGCCCGATCTCCTCGTTGGTAAGCCCTTCCGCGACGAGTGCCATCACCTCCCTTTCCCGATCGGTCAACTGCTCCATCTGAGGTAGCGGCACCGGCGTCCGCTCACGCCCCGGCCCCGCGACGAACCCACCGATCACCCGCCGCGTCACACTCGGTGACAGCAGTGCGTCCCCGGCCGCGACGACCCGCACCGCCCGAAGCAACTCGACCGGCTCGGTGTCCTTCACGAGAAACCCGGACGCCCCGGTACGCAACGCCTCGAACACGTACTCGTCGAGCTCGAACGTGGTCAGAATGACCACCCGGGTGGCCGCCAGCTCCGAGTCGGCAGCGATCCGCCGGGTCGCTTCCAGCCCGTCCACGCCGGGCATCCGGATGTCCATCAGCACCACGTCGGGCGTGGTCTCCCGGACCAGTTGCACCGCGTGCAGCCCGTCCGCAGCCTCGCCGACCACCTCGATGTCCGGTTCCGCATCGAGCAGCGCCCGGAACCCCGCCCGCACCAGCGCCTGATCGTCCGCCAGCAACACCGAGATCAAAACTCCTCCTCCCGCGGCCCCGACAGCGCCGGAGCGGGCAGCAACACCGTCACCAGAAACCCTCCGGACTCCGGCTGCCCCGCCTCGAACCGCCCACCCAGACTTTCCACACGGGCCCGCATCCCGGTGATGCCGCTGCCCCGCTCGCCCTCCGGATCCGGCTCCGGGCTCGTGGCCGGACCGTAGTTCCGCACCGACAGGTGCAATATCGTCGGCAGGTAGCCCACGACCACCTGCGCCTGCGGCTCCGGCCCCGCATGCCGCCGCACATTGGTGAGTGCCTCCTGCACGATCCGGTAGGCCGCCCGATCCACCTCGGCCGGCAACTCCCGACGGTCGCCGTTGATCACCGTTTCGACCGGGAAGCCCGCATCGGCGGTCAGCTCCTCGAGCCGGTTCAGCCCGAGAGCGGGCTGCCGGGGCGCCGCCTCCCCCTCGGTGCGCAGCACGCCCAGCACCGAACGCACCTCCCGCAGCGCCTCCGCACTCGCCGTCTTGATCGCCGACAGTGCTTCCCGCGCCTGCTCCGGACGGCTGTCCATCAGGTGCAGCCCCACGCCGGCCTGCACGTTGATCAGAGACAGATGATGGCCGAGCACGTCGTGCAGCTCGCGCGCGATCCGCAGCCGTTCCTCGGACGCCTGCCGCCGCTCCTGCTCCTCGCGGGCCCGGGTCTGCTCCTGCTGAACCTTGGCGATGGCAGCAACCCGTTCCGCATGGCCCTTGGCGGCCGCGCCGACCACCACCGCACCGATGAGCCCCGCCGCCACGAGCAGCACCTCCCGCAGGCCGGGTGGGCGCCCCGGCAACCCGGCCGGCCCCATCAGCACGAGCGTGACCAGAAGATAGGCCGCGAACCCCAGCCCCGCGGCGATGAACGCTGCCCGGTGCCGCCCGGCACGGGAAAGGCCGAAAAGCGCAAGAACGGGCGCCACCGCGTACGACCAGTGCGGCGATCCTATCGTCGCGAAGGCGATGGACGCGGCCGCGGCCACCACGAACACGGCGACCGGGGCACGCCGCCGCCAGAACAGCGCGACCGGGCCGACCAGCAACAGCCCGTAGAACAGCACCCACGCGTCCAGATGCACCTCGACATCCCGGACACCGAGCACATGGAACATCCCCGCACCGATGACGGCGCCGGGCGGCCAGTGCGCACGCTTGTGGCGCGCCCACGGCGGCCGGGGACCGCCCCCACCAGCACGCCGGGAACCGGCCCAGTCAGAGCGCCGAGAACTGGGCCAGTCAGAGCGCCGAGAATTGGGCCAGTCCGTATGCCGGGGGTCGGTCAAGCCAGAGCCCTCGGGGCCTGGCCAGCCGGCGCGCCGGCTGGCCCGGTCAGAAGAACGCCGGGAGCCGGACCGGCCGGACGACTGCGGCCACGCCCACATCATCCGAGGACCGGAACGCCCCAGTTCCTCATTCTGCAGAGGTCGGGAAGCCCCGTCCGGGGTGGGCTCGCGCGGGCCCTTGTCCCACGCGCGGCTTTCCGGAGCGGGCCGGTCCGGGTCTTTGCCGCACGCGCGACTGTCCGGGCCGGACCCGTGCGGGTCCCTGCCGTGGCTTTCCGGGGCGGGCTCATGCACGTCTCTGCCGTGGCTGGCCCGGGTGGGCCCGTGCAGGTTCCTACGGTGGTTGTCCGCTTCATCCTGCACGGCCCCGCCTTCATCCCCGTGCAACACCGGCCGGCCCTCCTCCGGACGCCGTGCCCACGGTGGCCAGAAGTCAGGCCGGCCCCGCTTGGCACGCACGGCTGCGAACCGCGATGACAGACCGACCGGACGCCTCATGCAGCCGAACCTACGGCACTGTTCACGCTGCTGGCATCGTCGCGCGGGCGTTCGAAAATTACGCCGACGGGCCCATTCCGCCTCCTCGGCGTACTCCCCTGGGCGTACGTCGCAGCGCTCCGACGGCTTCGGGCACTCCCGCAGGATGCTCCCGCCGGGCGACGCGCCGCAGCCCTCCGCCGAGGAGGCTGAATGGCATCCGAGCAGTCGGCAGATCGCACCGGCGAGCGGAGACGCATCGGCCGCACGAACCGGCAACGCCGCGCTGATCAGCGGGGTCGCACCAACCGGCAAGGCCGCACCCAACCCAGCCAGAGGGAACCAACCGGCAAGGCCGCACCCCACCAGCAGAGTCGCACCACCAGCAGAGTCGCACCACCAGCAGAGTCGCACCCAAGCAGCAAGGTCGCACCAAGGAACAAGGAGGAGACCCATGCAACCCACAACCCGGTACCGCACTTCCGACACCGAACGCGAGCATGTCGCCGAGCTCCTGCGCGCGGCGATGGCCGAGGGTCGCCTCGACCTGACCGAGGGAGAACAACGGCTGACCCACGCGTACGCGGCCGTCTATCGCGATGAGCTGGCACCGCTCACCGCCGATCTCCCCGACGGCGGCCGCACCGCCCTCTCCCGCACGCCACAGGCACGCGCCGCGACACGCCGTTCGCTGGTCCGGCACGCCAGTTTCATCCTGATTCTCACGGGTGTCCTGATCGGAGTGTGGATGCTCTCCGGCGCGCAGTTCTTCTGGCCGGTCATCCCGATCGCGTTCCTGGTCACCGGTCTGATCCGGCACGCACGTTTTGGACGTTATCGATTCCGCTACAGCTACCGGCACCGCGTCTGTCACTGAGCTGGTGCTGTCGGGTGGCCGACCCCACCTCGACATGGCCGCGACGGTCGTTGATCTTCGTTCCCTCCTCTGCGACAGTGGCCGAGTTTGTTCGGGGAGGGACGAAACACATGATGGGTCCGTCGCACGCGCTTTCGGGCGCGGCCGCCTGGCTGGCCGGCAGTTGGGCGCTCGACCACTTCACGGGGTTCAGCCAGACGCCGCTCGAAGTGGCGGTCGGCACCGCGGTCTGCGCCGGCGGCGCACTCCTGCCCGACCTGGACCTGTCCGGCAAGGTGACCACCAATCAGGGCGGTGCCACTGTCGCCCGCACCTTCGGCGTGGCATCACTTTTCGTCTCGGAGGTGGTGGAGAAGTTCTCGCTCGGCGTCTACACCGCCACCAAGCTGAAGCGTGACCCGCGGCGTTCGCACGGGCACCGCACGTTCACGCACACGCTGCCGTTCTGCGCCCTGGTCGGTTGGGGCACTACGGCATTGGCGACCAACTACGGCAAGTGGGCGGTCGTCGGGATCGTCTTCTTCATGGCCGGCCTGGCGTTGCGAGGGCTGTTCGACGAGTGGGCGGAGCGCGCCGGCTGGGTCATCGTGACGATTTGCTCGGGTGTCATCGCCTGGTTCACCGCCGTGAACCTGCCCGGTGACCGCGGCTATCCCCTACTCGGCCTGGCGGTCGGCGTCGGCTGCATAGTCCACATTCTCGGCGACATGATCACTAAGAACGGCGTTCCGATCCTATGGCCGATTCCGATCAAACGCCGGATGTGGCGCATGATCGGCATCCCGAACAGCATGGCCGTCAAGGTCGGCGGCAAGGTCGAAACCGTGGTCCTGCGAACCACGTTCACCCTGATCTCGCTGCTCTCCATCGCCGGCCTCTTCGTCCCCGGAGTCCTCGAGCGACTGAACCTGGACTCCTGGGCCAGCCGCTGACCAACCCACCGCCGGCCGCTCCCCGCTCATCAACCCGCTGCCGGCCACTCCCGCTCATCAACCCGCTGCCGGCCACTCACCGCTGACCAACCCGCAGCTTCGGCCTTCTCCGCAACGCGTGTCACTCGCTCGCTGATCCACCGCCCGGTGCAGCGTCACCAGGGTTGACGGGTGTCGAGGGCAGAGCGAACCAGTAGTTCACCGTCGGGCCCTGCGTTGCGAGGCCTGCTCCCATCGACTCGTACAGGCGGCGTGCGGCCACGTTGTCCGCACCCGTGATGAGGAACATCTTGCCGGCGCCGAGTTGCGCACCGGTCTCCAGGAAGTTCCGCAGCAACGCGCGGCCGATGCGCTGGCGCCGACAGGATGCGGCTACTTCAATCCTGTGCAGATAGAGCATGCTGGTTCCGTCCGGCCTGTCCAGCAGATATCCCCAGCACCAGCCCTGAACCTCGTGATGATCCACAGCGATGAACGCGATGGCTCCCGGAGACCGCACGAACAGAGCAACGCCGGCGGTATTGCCGGTGAAGCGCCGAGCCGCCTCTTCAAGAAGGTGCACAGCGACTGCCGAGGCGCGAAGAATCACGGGCGGCATCCTGCCCCACCTCGACCAACTACGCCGATGATTTACAGTGCCCCGCGACCACCGGCGACAGCTACTCCATCCGGCTGTCACCCACGGCTACCCGAGAGCGCTCCCCACCACCACCAACGACAGCCACCACAACCAGCTGTCACCCACGGCTACCCGAGAGCGCTCCCCACCACCACCAACGACAGCCACCACAACCAGCTGTCACCCACGGCTACCCGAGAGCGCTCCCCACCACCACCAACGACAGCCACCCCAACCAGCTGTCACCCACGGCTGCCCGAGAGCGCTCCCCACCACCACCAGTGACAGCCCAGCCGACTCTGGCTCGCGCCCACGGTCGCCGGATAGCGCTACTGCGACCGCAAGGAGGCGATGCGGGGAGCGGGCGAAAAGGTTGAGGCGAAGCGGCAGCAGGCGGGAGCCCGCCGACACGGCTGGCGGAGCGTGGGGCCAGGCGGGAGCCCGCCGACGCGATCCGGTAGTCGCGTCGGCGGGGTGGGGTGGGGTGGGGTCAGTCGATGGAGTAGGCGAGGTTGGGGCGCAGCCAGCGCTCCATTTCGGAGAGTGGGAGGCCTCGCCGGGTGGCGTAGTCCTCCACCTGGTCGCGGCCGAGGCGGCCGACGGTGAAGTAGCGGGATTCGGGGTGGGAGAAGATCAGGCCGCTGACGGCTGCTGCGGGGGTCATGGCGAAGGACTCGGTCAGGTGTACGCCGATGGCGTCGGTGCCGAGCAGTTTGAAGAGGTCCTTCTTCTCGCTGTGGTCGGGGCAGGCGGGGTAGCCGAGGGCCGGCCGGATGCCGCGGAAGCGTTCGGCGTGCAGGTCGGCGAGGTCGGGCTGGGCGTCCGGTTCGAACCATTCGCGGCGGGCTTTCAGGTGCAGGTACTCGGCGAAGGCCTCGGCGAGGCGGTCGGCGAGGGCTTTCACCATGATGGCGCGGTAGTCGTCCTGTTCCGCCTCGTACTTGGCGGCGAGTTCGTCGGCGCCGTGGATGGCTACGGCGAAGCCGCCCAGGTGGTCGCCGGCGGGGGCGATGTAGTCGGCGAGGCAGCGGTTGGCGCGGCCGGCCGGTTTCTCGGTCTGCTGGCGCAGCATCGGGAACGTGTGGCCGTTGTCCAGGATGATGTCGTCGCCGGCGGAGTGGGCGGGCCAGAAGCCGTAGCGGCCCCGGGCCTGGAACGAGCCGGCCGCGATGATCTGGTCGAGCAGGGTGTTGGCGTCGTCGAAGAGTTCGCGGGCGACCGGCTGTTCGAGGATCGCCGGGTACTTGCCCTTCAACTCCCAGGCCAGGAAGAGGAACTGCCAGTCGATCATCTGGCGGAGTTCGGCGATCGTGGGCGCGACCTCCCGTACGCCGGTGAAAGCCGGAGTGGGCACGTCGCTGAAGTCGACCACCTCGCGGTTGTCCCGTGCCTGCGCGATGGTGAGCAGGGGCTGCGAGTGCCGCTGTTCGTGCTGGATGCGGAGGCGCTCCTGCTCGATGCGGTTGTCCTCGTCGAGGGTTTTCGCCCGGGCCGGGTCGAGCAGGTTGGAGACGACACCGACGACGCGGGACGCGTCCAGGACGTGGATCGTGGAGCCCTCGTAGGCGGGGGCGATCCGGACCGCGGTGTGCTGCTTGGAGGTGGTGGCACCGCCGATCAGCAGCGGCAGGGTCATGCCGCGGCGCTGCATTTCGGCGCCGACCGCGACCATCTCGTCCAGGGACGGGGTGATCAGGCCGGACAGGCCGATCACGTCGGCGTTCTCGGCGATCGCGGTTTCCAGGATCTTCGCGGCCGGGACCATCACGCCGAGGTCGATGACGTCGTAGTTGTTGCAGCCCAGCACCACGCCGACGATGTTCTTGCCGATGTCGTGGACGTCGCCCTTGACCGTGGCCAGCACCACTTTGCCCTGGCCGCGGCCCGGGTCGATGCGGCCTTCGAGGCGGGCCTGTTCCTTCTCGGCCTCCATGTAGGGCTCGAGGTAGGCGACGGACCGCTTCATCACCCGGGCGCTCTTCACGACCTGCGGCAGGAACATCTTGCCGGAGCCGAAGAGGTCGCCGACGACTTTCATGCCGTCCATCAGCGGGCCCTCGATCACTTCGAGGGGGCGGGGCAGCTGCTGCCGGGCCTCCTCGGTGTCGGCCTCGATGAAGTCGACGATGCCGTGCACGAGCGCGTGCGTGAGCCGTTCGCCGACCGGCGCGTCCCGCCAGGACAGGTCGACCTCGCGCTTGGCGCCGCTGCCGGTGACCGTGGAGGCGAACGTGACGAGCCGGTCGGTGGCGTCGGGGCGGCGGTCGAAGATCACGTCTTCGACGAGTTCCAGCAGGTCGGCCGGGATGTCCTGGTAGACGGCGAGCTGGCCGGCGTTGACGATGCCCATGTCCAGGCCGGCTTTCACCGCGTAGAACAGGAACGCCGAGTGCATGGCCTCGCGGACCACGTCGTTGCCGCGGAACGCGAACGACAGGTTGGAGATGCCGCCGCTGGTGCGCGCGCCCGGGCACCGCTCCTTGATCAGCGGAAGGGCGTCGATGAACGCCTTCGCGTACCCGTTGTGCTCGGCGATGCCTGTCGCGACGGCGAGCACGTTGGGGTCGAAGATGATGTCGTTGGGGTCGAAGCCGTCCCCGACGAGCAGGTCGTAGGCCCGGCCGCAGATGGCGACCTTGCGTTCCGTGGTGTCGGCCTGGCCGTCCTCGTCGAAGGCCATCACGACGACGCCCGCACCGAAGTCACGGATCCGCCGGGCCTGCTTCAGGAAGGGCTCGGGGCCCTCCTTGAGGCTGATCGAGTTGACGACGCCCTTGCCCTGCACGCATTTGAGGCCGGCTTCGAGGACCGTCCACTTCGAGCTGTCGATCATGATCGGGATGCGGGCCACCTCGGGCTCGGTCGCGATCAGGTTGAGGAACGTGGTCATCGCCTGCTCGCTGTCGAGCAGGTCGGCGTCCATGTTGACGTCGAGCAGGTTGGCGCCGCCGCGGACCTGGTCGAGAGCCACGTCGACGGCGGCCTGGTAGTCGCCGGCCTCGATGAGCCGGCGGAACTTGGCCGAGCCGGTGACGTTGGTCCGCTCGCCGATCATCACGAAGCCGGTGTCGGGGCCGATCTCGAACGGTTCCAGGCCGCTGAACCGGGTCGTCGGCGCGGGCGGGGTGATCGCGCGCGGCCGGACGCCGTCGACCTCCCGGGCGATCGAGGCGATGTGTGCCGGGGTGGTGCCGCAGCAGCCGCCGACGATGTTGACCAGGCCGTCCGCGGCGAATCCGGCGACCAGGGCGCCGGTCTCGTCGGGCGTCTGGTCGTAGCCGCCGAACGCGTTGGGCAGCCCGGCGTTGGGGTGGGAGGCGACGTAGACGTCGGAGAGCCGGGCCAGGTCGGCCACGTGCGGGCGCATCTCGGCGGCGCCGAGCGAGCAGTTGACGCCGACGACGAGGGGCTTCGCGCGTTCGACGGAACGCCAGAACGCTTCGACGGTCTGACCGGAAAGGGTACGCCCGGAGAGGTCCACAATGGTCACGGAGATCCAGAGCGGCAGTTCCGGGGCGACCTCACGGGCCGCCGCGACGGCGGCCTTCGCGTTGAGCGTGTCGAAGATCGTCTCGATCAGGAGCAGGTCGACGCCGCCCTCGGCGAGCGCCGAGATCTGTTCCGCGTACGTCGCCTTGACCTGGTCGAAGGTGACGGCCCGGTAGGCCGGGTCCTCGACCTTGGGCGACAGCGACAGGGTGACGTTCAGCGGGCCGATCGAGCCGGCGACGAACCGCGGCTTCCCGTCGGCGCGGGTGGCCTCCTCGGCAGCCTGCCGGGCCAGCCGGGCGCCCTGCACGTTCATGTCCCGGACCAGGTGTTCCAGGCCGTAGTCGGCCTGCGCGATGGCGGTCGCGGTGAACGTGTTGGTGGTGGTGATGTCGGCGCCGGCGGCCAGGTACTGCCGGTGGACGTCGAGGATGACGTCCGGGCGGGTGAGGATCAGCAGGTCGGGGTCGCCGGTGACGTCCTTCGGGTGATCCGCCGGGATCAGCTCGTTCCGGTAGTCCGCCGGGGTCAGCTTGGCCCCCTGGAGCATCGTGCCCCAGGCGCCGTCCAGCACCATGATCCGCTCGGCGAGCAGGTCGCGCAGCTGGGTGACGGAATCAGTCACGGGTACACCTCCGAGAAGTCGGAGGCGCCCTTGTTTCGGTCGGATCACCGGCCGAGCGTGACGGGTGACCCGCTGCAGCGCCTCTCGGCCGGAGCCTCAACGATACCGAAAATCTCATTTCGCGTCGGCGTAGGCACCAACCACTGAGACGTCGAGGGGGAATCGCACCTCGCTGTCCCCGAAGAGCATCCGGCCGGCGCGGGCCGCGCACTCGTGCACGACCCGCACGACAGTGTCGGCTTCGGCGGCCGGGCAGTGCACCACCACCTCGTCGTGCACGAAGAGCACCAACTCCGCCGACATGTCCGACAAGGCCGTCCGGACCAGGGCGAGCATCACCAGGGCCCACTCGGCCGCTGTCGCCTGGATCACGAAGTTCCGGGTGAATCGCCCGCGCGCCCGGCCGGGCGGCGGGGCGACGTCGTCCGGCGGGTCCAGCCCCGCGTCACGCGGACCGGCGGCGGGCGGGCACGTCCGGCCCAGCCAGGAGCGGACCAGCCCGCCGGTCTCCCCGGTCCGGGCGGCCGCCTCCACATGCTCGAACGCCACCGGGTAGTGCCGCCGCAGCACCGCGAGGGCGGGGAGGGCGTCGCCGCCGGTCTGCCCGTACATCGCGCCGAGCAGCGCGATCTTGGCTTTGGCACGGTCGCCGGCGAACGAGTCGGCCGCCAGCGCCGCGTAGAGGTCACCGGCGGCCGCGGCGCGGGCCAGCCCGGCGTCACCCGACACCGCGGCCAGCACGCGGGGCTCCAGCTGGCCCGCGTCGGCGACCACGAACTGCCAGCCCGGATCGGCCACCACGCCCCGGCGGACCACCTTGGGGACCTGGAGGGCGCCGCCGCCCCGGGCCGCCCACCGGCCGGAGACGACACCTCCCGGAACGTACTCCGGGCGGAAGCGGCCGTCGCGCACCCAGGCCTCGCACCAGGACCAGCCGTGCGCCGTCCAGATCCGGTAGAGCTCCTTGAACTCCAGCAGCGGGGCGACCGCCGGATGATCGACCTCGCGCAGCACCCAGGCCCGGGTGTTCGGCACGTGGATGCCGGCCCGGCCGAACGCGCGCAGCACCTCGGCCGGGGAGTCCGGGTGCAGCCCGCGCACGCCGAACGCGTCGTTGATCTCGGCGGTCAGCTCGGCGAGCCGGCGGGGCGGCCCGACCGGCTGCGGCGGGCCGAGCAGCTCGCGGAGCAGCTGGTCGTGGATGTCGGCGCGCCACGGCAGCCCGGTGTGGCCCATCTCGGCGGCGACGAGCGCGCCGGCCGACTCGGCCGCCACGAGCATCCGGAAGCGACCGGGATGTTCCGTCTCGGCGACGCGGCGCTGCTGAGACCCGTACACCTCCAGCAGGTCCTGGATCTCCACCGACGGACCCTGCGCCGTCTCGAAGAGCGCGCCCTGCGCGAAGCCCGGCGGCTCGGCGCCGTGCCGCGGCGGATCGGGCAGCACCGGGAGGCCACGCGTCCGGGCGAGCGCCGCGGCGACCCCTCGTGGCTCGCCCCAGTGACCGGCATGACCGAGGAGCAGGGCCTCGGTGAGCTCGAGGTCGTGACAGCGGGCCACCCGGACCCCGGCGCGCAGCAGCACCGGGTAGATGTCGGCGGTGGCCGACCAGACCCAGCGTGGCTGCTCGGCGGCCTCCCGGGCGGCAATCGTCGCGGGCAGGTCGGCCACCTGTCGGGGTGGACCGGCCGGCCCGCCGTCGGCACGCAGATCCTGCATCCGACCATCGGGAAGTACCGCTACCAGCACGCCGTCATTCTGCGCCGTGGGTACGACAACCCGGAGGAGGACCGCGCCGGAGGCCGCGCGACTACTTGACGGCGCCCGCGGTCAGACCCGCCTGGATCTGCCGCTGGAAGATCGCGTACACGACGATCATCGGCAGGATGGTGAGGGTGAGCGCCGCGAAGAGCGTCGACCACTCGGCGTGGTAGCCGGCCTGCACGCTGATGTTCGCGATGCCCTGGGTGAGCACCCACTTAGAGTCCGCGCCGGCGCCCTGCATGATCGCGACGGGCAGCAGGTACTGGTTCCACTGGCCGACGATGTTGAAGATGGTGATGCTGATCAGGCCGGACTTCGCCATCGGCATCATGATCTGGAAGAACTTCCGGGTGTGCGACGCGCCGTCCACGGTGGCCGCCTCGTCGATCTCGTGCGGCAGCGACTTGAAGAACGCGGCCAGGAAGAAGACGGTGAACGGCAGCGAGTAGGCGATGTACACCAGGATCAGGCCGGTGAACGTGTTGATCAGACCGAGGTTCTTCAGGATGAAGAAGAGCGGGGTGATCGCCATGAACGTGGGGAACGCCAGGCCGGAGACGAACAGGTAGTAGAGGAACCGGTTGCCGCGGAACTCGTACCGGGCCAGCACGTAGGCGGCCATCGAGCCGAACAGCATCGTCCCGGCCGTGCCGATCGCCACCACGAAGACACTGTTCAGGAAGTACTGGCCGATGTTCGCCTCGGTCCAGGCGTCCGCGTACGTCGCGAAGGAGAACGACGACGGCAGCGCGAACGGCTTGCCCAGGAAGATCTCGGTGTTGCTCTTGAACGAGGCCAGGATGACCCAGATCAACGGGCCGGCCGTGGCGATCGCCCAGCCCAGCAGGGCGAGGTGGGCGAGGCCGTTGAGGGCGCCGAACTCGCGCTTCTCCCGTTTCTGGCGCGCTAGGGGGCGGGGAACAGCGGGTGCCGCGGTCACGTCAGTAGTCGTCATCGATACGCCTCAGTGCGCTTCCCGCCGGGTGACCCGCAGGGTCAGCGCGGCGAAGGTCAGGGTCAGGAAGAAGAGCGCCACGCCGAGGGCGGAGGCGTAACCGGCCTGCGAGTACTCGAAGGCGTTGCGGTAGATCATCATCGCCAGCACCGACGTCGCGCCGTCCGGCCCGCCGCGGTCCACCGACATGATGTTGACCAGGGCGAAGGCGTCGAACGCGGCGATGCCGAGATAGACCCAGGCGACCTGGAGGGTGTTCCAGAGCAGCGGGATCGTGATCTTGAAGAAGAGCGTGATCCGGTTGGCGCCGTCCAGCGCCGCCGCCTCGTACACCTCCTGCTCGATCGAGCCCATGCCGGCCGAGAAGAGGACCACGTAGAAGCCGACCGCCTGCCAGACCATCACGGCCAGGATGCAGGTCAGCGCCCAGCGCTCGTCGGCCAGGAACAGCCACGGGCTCCACGACTCCGGGAAGAGGCCGTTGAGCATGCCGCTCTCGTCCGTCGAGAACACCCGGCCGAAGATCACCGCGACGATGGCGAGCGCCATCAGCTGCGGGAAGAAGAAGATCACCCGGTAGAACTTGGAGCCGAAGATGCCACGGGTCTTGCCGCCGTGCGAACCGCCGCCCGCGTTGAGCAGGAACGCGAACACCAGGGCGATCGCGATCGTGATGATCGGCAGCAGGATCAGCAGGTAGAGGTTGTGCCCGACGGAGCGCCAGAACAGGTCGTCGTTCCAGAGCCGCTCGAAGTTGTCGAAGCCGACGTACTTGATCGTCCCCAGGCCGGACCAGTTGGTGAACGCCAACTGGAACGTCTGGATGTACGCCGCGACGACGAAGGTGGCGTAGAGCGCCACCGGCACGGCAAGAAAGCCGATGATGAAGGGTGTCCTGCCGTGCCGCATGGCGCGCCTACCTACCTGTCCGAACTCAGCTGCGGGTGAACTTGGTGACCGAGGAGTCGGCGGCGACCACCTGTGCGGCGGCCTCCATCCGGTCCGCGAACTTCTTGGCGTCGTAGTCCTTGAACATCAGGTCGTTCGTGGCCGCGCGGGACTCATCATCGAGCTTCTTGTACCAGGTGTCGAAGAGGTAGCCCATGAAGATGTCCTTGCCGGCCTTGCCGACCGCCTCGTTGGCGCTGGTCAGGCCGGGCGAGATGGTGACACCGTCGGCCGCGCCCGCCACCACCGTCAGCGACTTCGTGAGCTTGGTGAAGCCCAGCGCCGCCTCCTTGGAGAGCATCGTCCGCAGGTACTCCATGCCGCCGCGCGGGTTCTTGCCCTTGGCGGCGACGAAGTAGATCTCGCCGGCCGCGGCGTTGAGGGCGGTCGCCGGGAGGGTGTCGGCGGCGGTCACGCTCGGGTACGGGGCGACCGCGTACTCGAAGCCCGGCGGGGTGTCCTTGGCCTGCTCGTTCTCCAGCCAGGAACCGCACGGGTAGAAGGCCAGCTTGTCCTGGTTCTGGCGGAGCTGGATCTCGGTGTGCTTGAGGCCCAGGAAGCTCTTGTCCAGGTACGTCTTGCCGACCTCGGCCCACGCCGCCGCCGCCTTGACGATCGCGTCGTTGGTCCACGCGCCCGGCTTCAGGTTGTCGATGTCCTTGAGGACCTGCTCGCCACCGATCTTGCCGGCGCTGGTCAGGATCGCCCGCACCTGGTAGTACGACGCGTTGGCACCGGCGTAGCCGTACGGCGTGATGCCGGCCGCCTTGATCTTGTCGAGCAGCGCGGTGAACTCGGACCAGGTCGCCGGCACGGTCCAGTTGTTCTTGGCGAACAGCGCCTTGTTGTACCAGAGACCGAAGACGGTGTACGCGTAGTTCACCGCGTACGGCTTGCCGTTGTAGGTGCCCTGCTCGATCGCGCCCGGCACCAGCGTCTCGGCGACCGTCTTGCCGGCCACGTCCAGCGACGGCGCGGCGAACAGCTCGGTGAGGTCCTGCGCCTGGCCGGCGTTGACGACCGCACCGAAGTCCATCAGCTTCGAGCCCGAGTTGTTGATCATGTCCGGCGGGTCGCCGGCGTTGATCCGGGGCTGGACGACCGTGGAGACCTCCTGGGTGGCGGAGTACGTCACCTTGGAGTCCGGCCACTTCTTGTTGTAGAGCGGGGTGTCCACGTCGGTCGCGTACTTGGTGCCGAGACCGCCGTCGAAGATCACGATCTCGATGCCGGTCTTGGGGTCGACGCCGAGCGGGTTGTCCGCCGACTTCTCACCCTCGGCCTGCTTCGGCGCCTCTTCCTCGGCGCCACCACCGACGCAACCGCTCAGCATGCCGACCGCCGGGGTGGCGGCCAGGCCGACCGCGGCGGCGCGCCGCAACAGGGTACGGCGATCCAGCTCGGTGGCCGTTATCTCAGACATCTTTGTCCCTTTCACGAAAAATCAACCCTTGACCGCGCCGGCGGTGAGACCGGTGGCGATGTTGCGCTGGATGAGCAGGAAGAAGATCACCACGGGGATCGATGTGATGATCGCACCGGCCATGAGGGGGCCCCAGGCGGTACCGCGTTCGGTCTGGTTGTACAGCAACCAGGCCATCAGGTTCTGATTCTCGGGACTGTTCAACGTGTTGATGATGATGAACTCGTTCCACGCCTGGATGAAACCGTAGACCGAGGTCGCCACCAGCCCGGGACCGGTGAGTGGCAGGATGATCTTCCAGAACACCTGCGCCCGGGTGCACCCGTCGATCATCGCGGCCTCGTCCAGCTCCCGCGGGATGCCGGAGATGAAGCCGCGCAGCGTCCACACCGTGTAGGGCAGGAGCAGCACCAGATAGACGAGGGCGACACCGGGCAGGCTGTCGGTGAGCTGGGCCCGCTGGAGCATCAGGAACAGCGGGATGAGCAGCGCCAGGAACGGCACCAGCTGCACGGCCAGGACGATCAGGATGATCGCCTTCCGCCCGTAGAACTGGAACCGGGCGATCGCCAGCGCGGCCAGGAAGCCGACGACGAGCGCGGCGGCGACCGCCATGGCAGTGATGATCAAGCCGTTGATCATGGCCGGGATGAAGAGCTCCTCACCCAGGGCCGACCGGAAGTTGTCGAGCGTCGGGCTCTGCGGCAGGAAGGTCGGGCTGAAGCTCTTGACCTCCGCCTCCGGCTTGAAGGCGGTGTTCAGCACCCAGTAGACCGGGAAGAGCATGAACAGGCCGAAGATGATGCCCGCGGTGTTCGCCGCGACCGTGCCGGCCCGGCTGCGTCCGACGGTGATGACGCCTTCGTCGTGGCGAGCCATCAGTCCACCTCTCCGATCTTGAACATCTGGCGGATGTAGAACGCCATCACGCCGAGCATCAGCAGCACGGTGATCACCGAGATCGCCGAGCCGTAGCTGTACCGGGACTGGCCGAACGCCTGCGTGTAGGAGAACGTCGCCAGGGTCTGGTAGACCGGCTCCGGGTGGCCGTCACGCAACGCCCAGTTCTGGGTGAAGAGACCGAAGTTCCAGATCACCGACAGCGTGGTGACGATGGTCAGCAGCGGCTTCAGGATCGGCAGCGTGATGTTGCGCAGCGACTGCCACGCCGAGGCACCGTCCACCGTGGCCGCCTCGAGCAGTTCCTTCGGCACCTGGGTGAGACCGGCGCTCAGCGAGATCGCGAGGAACGGGATGCCGGCCCAGACCACCAGCGTGGTGATCACCGCCCAGCCCTCCCAAGGGTTGACGAACCAGCTGTGGTTCGCGAAGTCCACGCCCGGGATCTTGTCGATCAGGTAGTTCAGGACGCCGAAGTCGGAGTCCGTCAGCCAGCGGAACGCCTGCGCCGCGACGAGCGCCGGCAGCGCCCAGACGAACATCATCGCGATCATCATGAACAGCCGGACCTTGCTGTGCACCCGGCGCATCAGCAGCGCGATGCCGAGGCCGAGCAGGACCGAGATGGTCACCGAGACGACCGTGAACGCCGCGGTACGGGCCACGACGCCCCAGAAGACGCCGTCGGTCAGCGCCTTCGTGTACTGGTCGAGGCCGACCCACGGCGGGGTGAGCCCGGTGATCAGTTCGCGGAGCCGCATGTTCTGGAACGACAAGACGATCATGCGGTAGAGCGGGTAGGCCAGCAGCGCGGCCAGGATCAGCAGCGTGGGCAGGGAGAGCAGCCAGGCGGTACGGGCATCACGCTGGCTGCGGCGGCGGACCCGGTTCACCCTTCGCGGCTCCGGCCGGGCCGGCTCCGCCGTTTTCTGAGGCGGGGTGTCGACGGCGTACATCAGTGATCCCTCCAGGCGTGCCGCCCGCGCCTCTCGCAAGGCGCGGGCGGAACAGCGAATCAGGCCTCGTTGAGCGTGGCGTTGATCTGCTCGTCGGCCCACTTGGCGCCGTCGGCGACCGTCTTCTTACCGGTCAGGATGTCGGTCAGCATGGTCTGCAGGATGCTGGCCTTCTCCACGTCGGCCCACTTCTCCGCGTTCGGCGGGAACCAGCTCGACTTCGCGGCGAGCGCGGGGTTCTTGATCGCCGGGTTCTCGGCGGCCTTGTCCAGCAGCGCGGTCGAGTTCGGCAGCGCGTTGGCTTTGATCAGACCCTCCATCGACTTGCTGTCGGTGAAGGCCTTGATCCACTGAGCGGCGAGCTCCTTGTTGGCGCTCTTCTGGGTCACACCCAGGTTCGAGCCACCGAGGAAGGAGGGGATCTCCGGCATCGGCGCGGCGGCCAGCTTGCCCTTGATCTTGGTCGGGACCAGCTCCGAGGTGGGGTCGTTCGGGTCCTTGCGGACCTCCTCGGCCGTACCCTGCTCCCAGCCGTTGCCGTAGAACATGCCGCCCGAGCCCTGCGCGAAGATGCCGGCCTGCTCGTTCTCGTTCTTGGTGACGTCGGCCTTCGAGTACTTCTTGGTGACGTCGACCCACTCCTGCAGGCCCTGCTGCGAGGCCGGCGAGGAGAGCTGGCCGACCCACTTGTCGCCGTCCTTGGTGGCGATCTCGCCACCCTTCGACTTGACCCAGGACATCGCGGCGTACCAGTACTGGCCCGGCATGTAGAACGCGCTGAACTTCTTGTCCTTCGCGTTCGCCGTCTGCAGCTTGTCGGCGGCCGAGAGGAAGTCCGCGTAGGTCTTCGGGGCGTCGGCGATGCCGGCCGCCTTGAAGAGGTCGGTGCGGTAGATCAGCACGCGAGCACCGGCGTAGTACGGCACGCAGTACGTCTTGCCGTCCAGCTCGCAGGCACCGGCGAGACCCGTCAGCCAGGTGTCCGAGTTCTCGAAGTCACCCTTGTTCAGCTCGGCGAAGCCGCCGTTGAAGACGTACTTCGAGAACTCGGTGTTGCCGAGCTCGACCACGTCCGGCACGTCGGTGCCGGCGAGCGTCGCGTCCAGCTTGGTGAGGTGGTTCGCCCACTGCTGGTACTCGACGTTCACCTGAGCCCCGGTGGCCTCGGTGAACCGCTTGGTGGCGTCCTCGACGACACCCTTCCACGCCGTCTCGGCGTCGACCATGAGCCAGACCTTGAGGGTCTTGCCCTTGCCGTCCACCGTGGCGTTGGCCGAGGTGGCGCCTTCGTCGGAGTCGGACGAACCGCCGCAGGCAGCGGCGCCGAACAGCGTCGCGGCGAGGGCCGCGGCGACTGCAATCTTGCGCTTCACTTTTCCTCCCGAGGGAACTTCATTTGTGAGAAAGGGTTCAGCTGTCTTTCGCGGCCTTGTGCCCGTGCACCGCTTTCGCGGTCCGCTGGAAGGCCGCGTGCGAACGCTCGTGTGTCCGTTGCGCGACGGCGACGTACAGGAGATCGAGGACGACCAGCTGGGGATGGCGAGCGCTGAGCGCGTCCGGCCGGAAGGTCGTCGCCTGGGTGGCGGTGAGCAGGACGATGTCGGCGAGCTCGGCCAGCGGGGAACGCGGGAAGCTGGTGAGCGCGATGGTGGTGGCGCCCCGGCTGTTCGCCTCGGCGAGCAGCTCGATCGTCTCGCCGGTCTCGCCACTGTGCGAGATACCGAGCGCGACGTCGCCGGGCCGGGACAACGCGGCGCTGGCCAGACCGTTGTGCACGTCGGTCCAGGCCCACACCGGGATGCCGATGCGGTGCAGACTGAACTGCATCTCCTCGCCGACCAGCGCGCTTCCGCTGGCGCCGAAGATGTTCACCCGGGGCGCCGCGGAGATGGCCATCGCGGCCCGCTCCACCTCCCCCAGGTCGAGCAGGGCGGCGGTGTCGTGCATGGCCCGCGTGTCGGCCGCCATGATCTGTCCGAGCACGCGTTCCAGGGGGTCGTTGGGCTGGATCTCGCGGCCGATGTCCACGGTCCACCCCGCCGAACGGGCCCGGCCGGTCTCCGCCGCGATGCCGAGCCGCAGGTCCGCGTACCCGTCGAAGCCCACCGCCCGGCAGAACCGGGTGATCGTCGCGGGCGAGGTGCCACTGCGCTCGGCCAGCTCGACGATGGTGGCCCGGGACGCCGCGGCCGGGTCCGCGAGAACCTGCTCGGCCACCCGCTGCAGCGCACCGGTGAACTCGGGAAGCAGCGTGCGCACCCGCAGCAGCACCCCCTCGCCACCGCCCATCTCGGGCCGCGCGGGCACCGCGGTCGCGATCCGCTGGCTCCCGTTCAGGGCGGCCTTGTCGCGAACCAGCGAGTCGGCGACCGCAATCCGCGCGGTGCCGTCCATCTCCGGCTCAGCCATCGGACACCCTTTCAGGAAGGACTGTTTACTGTCGCGGTAAAAGTTCTTACTAACCGCCCCTTCGTGTCAAGACCGTGGGTGAAGTTTTCAAACCGTTACCTGACCTGCGGTGATGAACTTGTGTTTCGGAGCAGGCAGATGACGTCCATCAATCAGCAAATAACCCTTACGATGTGTCCGCCATCACATGTCCGCGTTAAGCGCGTTTTGTCATAGGCCGTTCGTCCAGTCGCGCGCTAGCCGTTCGAACCATCCGCTATCAACCGTTAGGCTGATCTCCAGGACGCGGCGAAATCTTCCCGACACCCCGGAAACATTTCTCGTACGGGGCCGGCCCCACCACAGACGCAGCCACAACTCCCACAACCACCCAGGCCGGCGCGGCACCGCGCCGGCCGATCCCGCCCCCACCAACCCGGCCGACCTGACGCAACCAGCGCCCACCGGTCACTCACAGCGACTTCCACACCCGCCCGGCCGCCCGGAATCGGCGGCGGAGGGGTGTCGGGTTTGTCGCTTTACCACGACTGGAGCGGTGCTTCCTGACACTCGCGCCACCCCACCCCACGCCACGCCACGCCACGCCGCGCCGCGGGCCGGAGCCGGGATGCGGGGCCGGGACCGGGATTGCGCGCCGGGGCCGGGATGGGGCGCCGGGACGGGATGCGGGACCTGATGTGGGGCCGGGGCCAGGCCGGAATGTGGCGCCGGGACCGGGATGCAGGGCCGGGATGTGGGCCGGGGCCAGGGCCGGGATATGGGCCGGGGCCAGGGCCGGGATATGGGCCGGGGCCAGGCCTGGATATGGGGCCGGGGCCAAGGCCGGGATGCGGGCCGGGGCCAGGCCTGGATATGGGGCCGGGGCCAAGGCCGGGATGCGGCGCGAGGCTTGGGGTCGGCATTCAGGGCGAGGCTGAAGCCGACTGCCGGGAACCGGCGTTTGGGGCCGCATGGGGAGCCGACCGGCCGCAACGCGGCTGGAGGCCGGCGGATCAGAACGCGCCCGAGCGTCAGCGGGCCGGAACGCCACTAAGGACCAGTGGGCCAGGACGCAGCGGGGAGGTCGGGGTCCGGGGTCGGCGCCGAGGCCGACGGCGGCGCGGCCCACCGAAGGGGGAGCCGGCGGGTCGTCCACGAGCTTTCACCGAATAGGCAGGAGCCCTCGCCGGATACTGGCCGCCCCAACCAGCGACGCTGACAGCCCGCTGCGCTTTCTGATCAACCCTGGAGAGCCGATTGGTCGGTGCGATATGTCTCGCGTCGAGACCAGCAAGCGCAGCTGTCACCCACGGTCGCCCCACAGCACCCTCCGCCAGCCATGAGTGACAGCCAGCAGCCAGCTGTCACCCACGGTCGTCCCGCAGCACCCCGCACCAACCGTGGATGACAGCCCGCAGCCAGCTGTCACCCACGGCCGTCCCGAGGCACCCTGCACCAACCATGAGCGACAGCCCGCAGCCAGCTGTCACCCACGGCCGTCCCGCAGCACCCCGCACCAACCGTGGATGACAGCCCGCAGCCAGCTGTCACCCACGGTCGCCCCGAAGCACCCTGCACCAACCATGAGCGACAGCCCGCAGCCAGCTGTCACCCACGGCCGTCCCGCAGCACCCCGCACCAACCGTGGATGACAGCCCGCAGCCAGCTGTCACCCACGGCCGCCCCGAAGCACCCTGCACCAACCACGAGCGACAGCCAGCAGCCAACTGTCACCCACGGCCGTCCCGCAGCACCCCGCACCAACCACGAGCGACAGCCGGCAGCCAACTGTCACCCACGGCCGCCCCGAAGCACCCTCCGCCAGCCATGAGTGACAGCCGGCAGCCAGCTGTCACCCACGGTCGTCCCACAGCACCCTCCGCCAGCCGTGGGTGACAGCCAGCCCGGCTGTCACCCACGGTCGTTCCACAGCACCCTCCGCCAGCCATGAGTGACAGCCAGGCCGCCCGGCTGTCACCCACGGTCGTCCCACAGCACCCTCCGCCAACCATGAGTGACAGCCGGCTGGACCGGCTTGTGCTTGTGCTTGTGCCACCGCGAGACGTTCTTCGCGACCACCAGCACGAGTTGGGCAGAGCCGGCTTGCACTTACGGTCGCCGCCGGCCGTCTACCGGCGGCACGGTCCGGACCGATTCGCGCTCGTGGTTGCTGCGTCGATCCCAGGGTCGTGATCATGCGCTGTGCGCTGCAGTCGGGCAGGGTGAGAGCCGGGCACGGCAAGTAGGCCCGATCCGAACCGGGCGGAGCAGGGCAACCCGATGGAAACGAAGGGGATCAGGCGAGCCCTGCAAGCCAAGCCCAACCTGCGAACCTGGCCAACCCTGCGAACCGGGCTACCCCCGTAAACGAACGACCCTCGCAAATTAGGTTGCTCGCGAACCGGGCTAACCCCACAAAACGAGCGGCCCCGCGAGCCGCGCCGGCCCCTGCGGATTGGGCCCACCCCGCAAGCCGAGCCGGCCCCCGTGAATTAGGCCCACTCAGCAAGCCGAGCCGGCCCCCGCAACCTGGGCCCGCCGCCGCGGATCGGGTGGGAGTGGCGGATGGGTGGGGGCGCCGGGAGTGGCTGCCCGGGAGGGGCCACTCGGCGGTGGGGGGCCACTCGGCGGTGGGGGGCTACTCGGCGGTGGCTTTGATGGCCTCCAGGAAGGCCTCGGACCGGTGTTCGAAGTTGCGGAAGCGGCCGTAGCTCGGCGCTGCCGGGGACAGGAGGACCACTCCGCCGGGTGGGGTCAGGGTGCGGGCCAGGCGTACCGCGTCGGCCAGGTCTTCGGCGGAGGCTGTTTGGATGCCTGACAAGTCCGACAAGTCGGAGAGGATGCGGGGGCCACTGTCGGGGAGGCCGATCACGGTCAGTGTGCGGGAGGAGAGGAACTCACGTAACGGTGCGTAGTCTAGGCCCCGGTCGGTGCCTCCGACGAGGACGGTCAGGGGGCGGTCCTCGTACGCCTCGATGGCGTGCATCGCCGAGTATGGGCTCGTCGACAGGGTGTCGTCGACGAAGGTCAGGCCGGAGGGGTCGGCGATCTCGGCCAAGCGGTGCGGCAGGCCGCCGAAGGTGCGCACCGCCTGCTCCAGGACGTCGCGCAAGGCGAGCACGTCCAGGCCCATGCCGTCCAGGACGGCCAGGGCAACGCACAGGTTCCGCTCGTTGTGGCGGCCCTTGAGCGGCAGCGACGCGCGCGGGAACAGGGGCTCGTCGCTGCAGAAGACGGTGCCGTCCTCGACGCGGAAGCGGGAGTCGCCGGCGGCCGCGGGTACGGGCGGGAAGCCGTTGCGGTCGATCTTGCCGCGGATCTCGTCGCGCAGCCGTTTGTCCTCGCCGTTGACGACGATGAGCTCTGGACCGTACGCCAGGAGGTTGAGTTTGTCCCGGTAGTAGGCCTGTTCGCTGCCGTGCGAGTCGAGGTGCTCGGGGAAGAGCGAGGTGACCACGGCGACCCGGGGCGAATCGGTCAGGTCGGCGCACTGGTAGCTGGAGAGTTCCAGCACGTACAGCTCGGACTCGGGCAGGTCGAGGAGCGGGACGCCGATGTTGCCGCCGTACGCGTTGGGCCGCCCCGCCGCCGCCAGCAGGTGACTGATCAGGCTGGACGTGGTGCTCTTGCCCTTGCTGCCGGTGACGCCGACGGTGCGTTCCGCGTTCGCCGCCATCCAGAGGGCGCTGCCGCTGGTCACCGTGACGCCGCGGCTGCGCAGCTCCCCGAGGTACGGGTGGGTCAGCGGCACACCCGGCGAGCGCACCACCACGTCGGCCGTGTAGAGCGCCGCCTGCGCGTGCTCCCCGCCGGCCAGGGGCGCGAGCGTCGCCAGCTCACCCTCCCACGGCGTGGCCAGGTAGTTCGCGCTGTCGTCGACGGCGATCAGCCGGGCCGGCTCGTGTTTCGCGATCGCGGTCACCGCGGCCCGGCCCTCCCGGCCGGTGCCCCAGACCGCCACCGAGCGGCCACGCAGATCCTCCAGGCGCACGTCTCTCCCCCACCGTTCGCTGTGACCCCGGCCGGGGTCGAACTAATATTGCCCGTCGGCCAGATGACAGGAGTTTCCGGGTGCAGTTCGACGTCATGCGTTTCCCCTCGTACTCGTTCGATCCCTCGACCGGGGTGGCGACGTTCGACTACCTCCTGGAGGGTCCGGAGCCACTGCGCTTCACCGAGACGATCACGTTCCCGCTGCCGGACTCGCGGGCGGTCCCGGAGGAGTTCCTGCTGGTGCTGGACCTGCTGCACGTGGTGGCCGGGGTGAGCTACTACAAGGTGGGCGCGCCGGGCCGGGTGGTGGCGCCGATGCCGGTGCCGGAGGTGGTGCAGGATTTCTTCACGGCGGTCTACACCGAAGGGCTGGCGGAGTACGCGTACCGCAACCAGCTGCCGCACGTGCTGGAACTGACCGTGGAGACGCCCGGCGACCTGCAGCCGGCCGAGGTCCGGGACATGCCGGGCCGGCCGCTGTCGGCCGTCGGCGGCGGCAAGGACTCGATCGTCACCCTGGAGATCCTGCGCGCCGCGGGCCTGGACCCGGTGCCGTTCTCGGTGAACCCCAATCCGGTGATCGAGAACGTGAACGCCGCGTCCGGCCTGCCCGCCCTGGCCGCCCGCCGCAAACTCGACCCGCGGCTGTTCGAGCTCAACAAGGCCGGCGCGCTGAACGGGCACATCCCGGTCACCGCGATCAACTCGCTGATCGCGATCGCCACCGCGGTCTGGCACGGGCTCGGCCCCGTGGTGATGTCGAACGAGCGGTCCGCCTCCGACCCCAACCTGATCTGGAACGGTCACGAAGTCAATCACCAGTGGTCCAAGGGCGCGATCGCCGAGGGGCTGCTGCGGGACGCTGTCACGGCGTACACCGGGCTGGCCGACCCGTATTTCTCGCTGCTGCGCACGCTCTCCGAGCTGCACATCGCCAAGCTGTTCGCCGGTCACACAGCGTACGACGACGTCGTCACGAGCTGTAACAAGGCGTTCAAGCTGCACGACCCGACGGCCCGCTGGTGCGGTGACTGCCCGAAGTGCCGGTTCGTCTTCCTGGCGATGGCGCCGCACATGTCCCGGGAACGGCTCACGCACATCTTCGGGCACGACCTGTTCGCCGACCCGGCGCAGGTGCCGGGTTTCCTGGAGCTGCTCGGCGTCGACGCGCACAAGCCGTTCGAGTGCGTCGGCGAGGCCGAGGAGTGCCTGGTGGCGCTCTCGATGCTCACCGACGACGCCCCGGTGCTGGTGGCCCTGCGCGCCGCCGTGCCGGCCTCGGCGTGGGACGACGCCTCGCACAGCGCCGTGTTCACGCCGGGCGGGACGAACCACATCCCGGCGGCGTACCGGAAGATCCTCGACGAGGCCGTGTGATCGCGCACGGCACCGCCGGTGGGGCGTGGGCCGAGGTCGCCGAGGTCTTCGCGGCGCTCCCCGAGGACCCGGGCGCCCAGCTGGTGGTCCACCACGACGGGCGGCTCGTCGTCGACCTGTGGTCGGCCGCGTCCGGCGGCGGGGACGCGCTGACCGGGATCTTCTCGGCGACCAAGGCCGCGGCCTACCTGGCGGTCGCGCGCCTGGTCGACGACGGCGTCCTGGAGCTGTCCCGGCGGATCGTGGAGTACTGGCCCGAGTTCGGCGGGGCCGGCAAGGACGGGCTGACCCTGCGGGACCTGCTCGCCCACCGCACCGGCGTGATCGGCGTGGACGGCGGTTTCACGGCCGCCGAGCTCGCCGACGACCGGGTCCTGGCCGAACGGCTCGCCCGGCAGCAGCCGTTCTGGCGGCCCGGCGCGATGTACGGCTACCACGCCTTCGTGATCGGCGCGCTGCTCGGTGCCGTGGTGTGGCGGGCCACCGGCCGCACCCTCCAGCAGCTCCACGCTGATCTGATCCGGGCACCCTACGGCGTGGACGTCTTCCTCGGCGGGGCCAGCGAGGAGCGGTACCGGCCGGTCGTGCGCGACGGCCGCCGGACCCGGATCCCGCCCGGCAGTCTCACCGAGGTCGCCTTCAACCAGAACGCCGACCCGCCCACCGACGCCGTCGAGTGGATCAACACGCCGCACGTGCGGGCCCTCGGTCAGGCGTCCGGTGGCGGCGTCGCCAGTGCCCGGGGGCTGGCCGGGATGTTCGCGGCGGCCCTCTGGGGCGCTGCCGGCGCCCCGCCGCTGGTCAGTCGCCAGACGCTCGCGGAGTTCGCCGAGATCTCCTCGCCCGGCTTCGACCGGGTCACCGGCGAGCGCTCCCACTTCGGGCTCGGCTTCGAGGTCCAGCACCTGCGGCACCCCGGCCTTACAGCGACCGCTTTCGGTCACAGCGGGGTGTCGGGCACGCTCGCGCTGGCCGATCCGGGGCACGGTCTCACCTATGCGTACACGCGACAGCGGTGCACGTACCCGGGAGGCGCCGCCGCCGAGAACGCCGCGCTGATCCAGGCGGTCCTGCGGGCCGCGCGGGGCAACGGGCGGACCGGGTGACCGAACCGGGCCGATGGGCGGGCCGGGTGACCGCGAACCGGGCCGGTGGGCAGGCCGGGTGACCGACCGGTAGCGTCGGCGGGCGTGACAGACGGGATCTATGTCGGGAACGCCGACCCGGACGCGCTCGCCGACCACGGCTGGCTGCTCGGCCACTTCAAGCCGGAGGGCGACCTGCGGCACAGCACGGATGTGGAGATCAAGTGGGGCCGGCACCCGAAGGGTGACCGCCGTGCCGCGTGGGTGCGCGGCGAGCACCGTACCGCCCTGCTCGTGCTGATCAGCGGGTGCTTCCACATGGAGTTCCCGGAGCGCACCGTGGTCCTGGACAAGCAGGGCGACTACGTGGTGTGGGGGCAGGGCGTCGACCATTCGTGGGTCGCCGCCGAGGAGTCGGTGGTGCTGACCGTGCGCTGGCCGTCGATCCCCGGTTACGCCGTCCGCTGAGCCGGAGATCCCCGGTTACGCCGTCCGCTGAGCCGTAGATCCCCGTTACGCCGTCCGCTGAGCTGTCACTCCGGCGGGTCGTGGTGGAGCCGGCTGATGTCGATCCCCAGGTACCCGAGGGCGGAAACGGCGGAGGCGACCATCAGTGGCGGCCCGGCCACGTAGATCTCGTGCCGGGCCCACTCGCCGTGCGCGGCCACCGCGTCGGTGACGACGCCTGCCGCGTACGGCCCGGGGCTGCCCTCGGACACGACGGGTACGACGGTGGCCCGGGGCGCCTCGTGGGCGATCGCGAGCACGTCGTCGAGGTCGTAGAGCTCGGTCAGGTCCCGGACGCCCCAGAACAGCGTCGCCGGCCGCGGATCGCCGGTGGCGGCGAGCTGGGCGAGCAGTGCCTTCATCGGGGCGATGCCGGTGTCCCCGGCGATCATCAGGAGGCCCCGGCCCGGCTCGGACGGCAGGACCATGTCGCCCTCGGGCCGGCTCAGCCGGATCCGGTCGCCGACGCGCACCCGGTGCACGAGGGCGTGGCTGACGCCGGCTGCGGACCGGGCGCGGACGTGCAGTTCCACGACCTCGTCGCGGTGCGGCGTGCCGGCCGGCGAGTACGGCCGCCAGACCCCGGGCAGCCCGTCGACCTCGACCCGGGTGTACTGGCCGGGCCGGTACGGCATCGGCAGGAACGGCCGCACCCGGATCACCGCGAGCTCCGGCCGGCGCAGTTCGTGGTAGACCACCTCGGCGGTCCAGAGGGTCGGCTCATACGCCGCGAGCGTCCCGCCGTGCACGATCCACTCGTAGGTGTGCTGCCACGTCCAGCGCCACGTCTGGTCGAAGTCCTGCCGCCACGCCCCCGGCGCCATCCCGGCCCGCATCGCCTCGGCCAGGGCGGCACCGACGAGCTGCAGCTGGTTCCACTGCACGCCGCACTCGGCGAGCGCCGCGCCGAGCCGTCCGCAGCCGGCGACCACGGTGGGCGGCGCGTCCAGGTTGTGCACCAGCCAGGTCAGCGCCCGGGCCAGCTGGCGGCGCTGGGTCTCGGGCGTGCCGGGCAGGGCCGTCAGCAGGTCCGGCTGGGCCTGCATCAGCGCGTCCCAGAGCCGCTCGGCCACCTCCGCGGTGCCGCCGGCGAAGGTCAGGCTGGTGCTGAGCAGGCGCTGCGTGTCGCGCAGGGCGGCGTCGTCGGCCGGGTCCATGCCGTCGGACCCGGGCGCGTTGCGGATCGGCGGCGGGTCGTGCGGCGCGCGCGGCGTGTAGCCGGACTGGGACGGGTCCGGCATGAACTCGGTGCCGGACGGGCCGATCGGGCGGATCCCTTCCAGGCCGGGGATCGGGCCGACGGGCGTGGTCGGCCCGCCCGGGGTGATGCCGGTGATCGGGTTGATCCGGCCGGCGGCGGCACCCCAGACCCCGCGCGAGGCGGCGGCCTGCCGGCGACCGGGCGGGGTACCCAGGCCGGACCGGCCGAGGGTGGCGCCGGGGTCACCGCGCCAGAGCAGTTCGGAGGTGGGGCGTTCGGCCGGTTTCTCGGCGGGACGCGCCGGCCGGGGTGGCGGCGGTGGCGGGATCCGGCTCGGGTGGGCGGCGGGCTCGTCGGGGAAGCTGCTTCCCGGGGACACTTCGCCTCCGTAGCCGGGGTCGGGCGCCTGGCCGGTACGCGATCTGCCGCCTGATCCGGAGCCGGAGCCCGGCGTCCCTCCCGGGGCGTCCCGGGTCGAGGGATCCTTGCCGGAGGCCCGCTCCTGCGACGCCCGGGCGTTGGCGGCGATCTCGGAGAGCGCGGCGGCGGTGTCGGCCGCGCCCGCGGCGGCCGCGTCGGGCGCGTTCTGGCGCAGCCGGATCGCTCGCAGCAGGGCGAGCAGATGCGGGTCGGAGCCCGGTCCCGATCCAGCCGACACTGACACCCCCAGAGCGATCCGTCGTCAGGTCCATCCTCTCTCACCATATGCCTGATCTGCCGGAAAAATCCGGCCTCATCGGGCCGCCGCGGGTGGATGCCGGCGGCTCCGGCGCGACTCGGCACAATGCCCTGGTGCCAGCTCTCAGCATCACCAGCCCCGACGACCCCCGTATCGCCGACTACCGCGCGCTGACCGACGTCGAGCTACGGACGAAGTGGGAACCCCCGAACGGGCTGTTCATCGCCGAAGGTGAACTCGTCATCGAGCGTGCGCTGCGCGCCGGGTACCGCCTGCGGTCCGCCCTGGTCGACGAGAAGCGGGCCGGCCAACTGACCGCCCTCCCGGCGGACGCCCCGCTCTACACCGCGCCACCGGCGCTGCTCGAGTCGATCACCGGGTTCCACGTGCACCGCGGCATCCTGGCGTCGTTCCACCGCCGCCCGCTCACCCCGCTGGACGAGCTGCTGTCCGCCGCCAAGCGCATCGCCGTGCTGGAGGGCCTCAACACGCACACCAACCTGGGTGCGCTGTTCCGCAGCGCCGCCGCCCTCGGCATCGACGCCGTCGTCCTCTCCCCCAACTGCGCCGACCCGCTCTACCGCCGGGCGGTGCGGGTCAGCATGGGCGAGGTGTTCGCCATCCCGTACGCCAAGGCGGAGGACTGGCCGGCGACGCTCGCCGCCGTCCGCGAGGCCGGGTTCACCCTGCTGGCGATGACCCCGGCCGACGACGCGGTGGCCCTGCAGGAGCTCACCCCGGCCCACCGCGAACGCCCCGCCCTGCTGCTCGGCGCCGAGGGACCCGGCCTGACCCGGCAGGCGCTGGCGGCCAGCGACGTCCGCGTCGCCATCCCGATGCGCAACGGCGTCGACTCCCTCAACGTGGCCACCGCGGCGGCCATCGCCTTCTGGGAGTTGTGCCGCTGAGCGTGCAAGCGGGAACCCGGCGCGGCTTGCTAGCGGGAACCCGGCGCGGCCGGCGCGTCGGCCAGTTCGTCGGTCACCAGCAGGTCCTCGCGGACCCGGCCGGAGCGGTACCCGGCCCGCCCCACCATGTGTGCCGCCACCGGGGCCGTCGCCATCTGGAAGACCGCGACAAGCGCCATCACGCCGACATGGTCGCGCATCCGCAGCGCACAGCCGGTCAGCACCAGCAGCAACCCGAGCACCTGCGGTTTCGTGGCGGCGTGCATGCGGGACAGCAGGTCCGGGAAGCGGACCAGCGCCACCCCGGCGGAGAGGCCGAGGAGCGCGCCGGTGATCAGGCAGAACCAGGCGATCGCGTCGATCATCGCGGCGGCCTCCGGGTGGCGAAGCGGGCCACGCTCACCGACCCGATGAAGCCCAGGATCGAGAGCACGACGAGGATCGGCAGGGCTGTCGCGTCGCGGGAGAACGCCGCCTCCGCGCCGATCGCCGCCATCACGATGGCGAGCAGCACGTCGGTGGCGATGATCCGGTCCAGCAGGGTCGGCCCGCGGACCACGCGAACCAGGGCCAGCGCGGCGCCGGCGGTGAGCAGCACGGTGATGATCACCGCGACGACGGTCGTCACCGTCATGGTGTCGCCTCCTCGACGATGCGGCGTTCGGCGGCGGAGCCGAAGGCGTGGACGATGCGGCGTTCCAGGGCGAGTACCTCGCCGCGGAACCGTTCCACCTCGGCCAGCGACGACACGCCGAGGACGTGCACGTAGAGCACCCCGCGCTCCCGGTCCACCTCGACGATGAGGCTGCCCGGCACCAGCGAGAGCGCCTCCGCGGTCAGGGTCAGCCCGAGGTCGCTGGGCGCGCGCATCCGGACCGCTATGACAGCGCTGCGGGGTACGGTGCCGAACCGGAACGCCAGGACCGCCACCTGCGCGCTCGCCACCACCATGTCGACGGCGAACCGGGCGGCGAAGCGGAGCACGCCGATCGGGTGGATCCGGCCGGCGTAGGTGACCGCCGGCAGCGGGAAGACGGTCAGCACGACGGCCGAGACGATCAGGCCCCCGACCACGGTGAGCGGGGTGACCGAGCCCCAGAGCATGGTCCAGATCAGGGTCAGGGCGGCCGCTGCCACACACCTGTCCCGCCGGCGCCCGGTGATCACGGCGTCTCCTCGCCGAGGACGGCCTGCGCGTAACCGGCCCGGTCCCGCAGATCGCCGGCGGCCTGGTCACCGACCTCGAACAGCGGACCGGCCACCACGGTCAGGGCCACCCCGAGCGTGACCAGGGCCAGGGTCGGTACGACCATCATCGGCGGGCACCTTCCGGCGTCGGGGGCGGGCATCGACGGGTGGGGCGCTCGCCAGAACGCGAGGTTCCACACCCGGGCGATCGCGTAGAGGGTGAGCAGGCTGGTCAGGACGCTGCCGACGACCAGCAGCCAGGCGAGGGGCCCGCCGTCGGCGACACCGGCCTCGATCAGGCCGAGCTTGCCGATGAAACCGGAGAACGGCGGGATGCCGGCCAGGTTCAGTGCCGGTATCAGGAACGCGATCGCCAGCACCGGGTTGAGCCGGGCCAGGCCGCCGAGCCGGTCCAGGGCGGTGCTGCCGCCCCGTTTCTCGATCAGGCCGGCGGCGAGGAAGAGCGTGGTCTGCACGGTGATGTGGTGGACCACGTAGAAGATCGCGCTGGACATGCCGAGCCGGCTGGTCAGGCCGACACCGAACAGCAGGTACCCGATGTGGCTGACCAGGGTGAACGACAACAGCCGTTTGATGTCGGACTGGGCGACGGCGCCGAGGATGCCGACCAGCATGGTCAGCAGCGCGGCGACGAGCAGCACCACGGTGGCCCGGCCGCCGGGGAAGAGCAGCGTCTCGGTCCGGATGATCGCGTAGACGCCGACCTTGGTGAGCAGGCCGGCGAAGACCGCGGTGACCGGTGCCGGCGCGGTCGGATAGCTGTCCGGCAGCCACGAGGAGAGCGGGAAGACCGCCGCCTTGATGCCGAAGGCCAGCAGCAGCATGCCCTGGAGCACCAGTTTCAGGTGGTCCGGGAGCGTGTCCAGCCGGCCGGCGAGCTGCGCCATGTTGAGCGTCCCGGTGGCGGCGTAGATCAACCCGATCGCGGTCAGGAAGATCACCGAGGAGAGCAGGCTGACCACGACGTAGGTGGCGCCGGCCCGGATCCGGTTCTCCGTGCCGCCCAGGGTGAGCAGCACGTAGCTGGCGACCAGCAGGATCTCGAACCCGACGAACAGGTTGAACAGGTCGCCGGCGAGGAACGCGTTCGTCACGCCGGCGGTCAGCACCAGGTAGGTCGGGTGGTAGACCGAGAGCGGCGTCTCCTCGTGGCCGTCGGCCATGCCCTGCCCGATCGAGTAGATCAGCACGCAGACCGTGACCGCGGCGGAGACCACCAGCATCAGGGCGGCCAGTTCGTCGGCGACGAGCACGATGCCGAGCGGCGCCGCCCAGCCGCCGACCGCCACCACCAGCGGTCCGCCGGTGGTGGTGAGCGCGAGCAGGGCCGCCGAGACGAGCAGGGTCGCGGTCAGGGCGGTGAGACTGATCGTGCGCTGCGCCCGCGGCCGCCCCGCCAGCATCAGCGTGAGTGCCGCCCCGAGCAGCGGGATCGTCACCGGCAGCGGTACCAGCCAGGTCACGACTGTTCCTCCGTGTCGTCGGTGCCGGAGCCCTCGTCCCGCTCGGCGAGCAGCATGATGCGCCGGTCCTCCATGTCGTCCTGCACCTCGTCGTGCCCGGACATGGCCCAGCTGCGATAGGCCAGGGCCAGCAGGAACGCGGTCATCCCGAGCGTGATCACGATGGCCGTGAGGATCATGATCTGGGGCAGCGGATCGGCCATCTCCGCCTGCGGGGCGCCGCCCACGATCGGCGGCGCGCCGGCCCGGCTGCCGAGCAGGATCAGCAGGTTGACCCCGTTGCCGAGCAGGATCATGCCCATCAGCACCCGGGTCAGGCTGCGTTCGAGCAGCATCGACACCCCGGCGGCGAAGAGCACGCCGATCACCACGACGTAGACCAGGTTCGGCGTCATACCGGCTCCTTCGCCAGCCCGGGCGTGGCCTCGGGGGAAGCGGTGGCCGCGCCGGGCGGGGCATCGGCGGGTGCGTGCGGCGGCAGCTCCGGCGATTCCTGCGGTACGGCGTCCGACGCGGCCGCCTCGTGCTGGCGGTCCAGTTCGGCGCCGAGGCTCCGCAGGATCTCCAGGACCAGGCCGACGACGATCAGGTAGACGCCGATGTCGAAGGCGACCGAGGTGGCGAAGTGGAGGTGGCCGAGAACCGGCAGGTGCACGTCGACCAGGGCGCTCTGGAGCACCTGGCCGCCGGCGACCATCGCGGCCAGGCCGGTACCGACCGCGGTGAGCAGGCCGGCGCCGAGCACCAGGCCGGCGTCCACCGGCGCGGCGGCGTTCAGTTCGGGCTTGCCGCCGGCCAGGTACCGGGTGGTGAGCGCCAGACCGGCCACCAGGCCGCCGGCGAACCCGCCGCCCGGCTCGTTGTGGCCGGAGAAGAGCAGGTAGATCGAGAACAGCACGATGGTGTGGAACAGCAGCCGGGCCACCACCTGCAGGATGATCGACTGGCGGCGGGCCTCCGGAATGTCACCGGCACGCAGCCAGCCCGCGCCCGGCCCGGCCGCCGGCACCCCCTGCTCGGCGAGCCGGCCGCGCAGCGCGCCGTCCCGCCGGAAGATCAGGCTCGCCACCCCGGTCGCGGCCACCACCAGCACCGAGATCTCGCCCATCGTGTCCCAGGCCCGGATGTCGACAAGCGCCACGTTGACGATGTTGGTGCCGCCGCCGTAGGAGACGGCCAGGCCGGGGAAGTCCACGGAGATCGGGACGGCCTGCCGGCCGCTGACCGCGGCGTACGCCATGCCGGCGGCGGCCAGCCCGGTCCCCACGGCCAGCACGTTGCGCATCACCCGGCTGGCGACAAGCGGCCGGGCCGAGAAGAAGGCCGGCAGCCGGCGCAGCACGAGCAGGAACATCACGATGGTGGCGGTCTCCACCAGGAACTGGGTGAGCGCCAGATCGGGCGCACCGTGCAGCACGAAGATCACCGCGATGCCGTAACCGCTGACCCCGACCAGGATCATCGCCGTCATCCGGCGCCGGGCCCGGGCCGCGAGCAGCGCGGACACCGCCACGACGGAGCCGGCCACCAGTTGCAGCGGGCTGTCCCAGAGGCGGATGCCGGCCGGCCAGGGCGCGCCGAGGCCCAGCGTGACGGCCCCGATGACGACCAGGACCACGAGGATCGTGCCCAGCGAGAACGGCAGGGAACCGCGCTGGGTCGCGCCGGTCACCTCGACGGCGGCCCGGTCGACGGCGGACATCACCCGGCGGTACGCGGTCTCCGCGGCCGGCAGGCGCTGCTCCGGCCACGCACCGCGCCGGGCCGGGCCGAACCAGACCGACAGGCCGATCGCCAGGACCACCACGGAGAGCAGCACCGGCAGGCCCGGGCCGTGCCAGTGGGCGAGGTGGTAGGCGGGACCGCCGAAGGTGTCCGCCCACGGCGCCAGCACCGTGTCCAGCGGCGTCGCGAGCAGGCCGGCGACCAGTCCGGCGACGGCGAGCAGCGCGGCCGGCGCGACGAGCCCGGGACCGGCCCGTTCCGGCACGGCGGCCGGCACCCCGGGCTTGGTGGCGAAAGCACCCCAGAGCAGGCGCAGCCCGTACGCCACCGTCAGGCCGGACCCGGCAACCAGGGCGAGCAGAACCGCCCGGTCCAGGTCGCCGCCCTGCTCGAAAGCCGCGAAGGCGGCCTCCTTGCCCACGAAACCGGCAAGTGGCGGCACACCGGCCATCGACGCCACCGCAAGGCCGGCCGTGACCGCCACCGCGGGCATCCGCCGGCCCAGACCGCTGAGCTCCCGCAGGTCCCGGGTGCCGGTTGTCCTGTCGATCACGCCGACCACCAGGAACAGCGCCGCCTTGAACAGCGCGTGGGCGAGCAGCAGCGCGGCACCGGCCAGCGCGGCCGCCCGGCTGCCCGCACCGAACGCCACGGTGAGCAGGCCCAGCTGGCTGACCGTCCCGTAGGCGAGGACCAGCTTCAGGTCGTTCTGCCGCATCGCCGCCCAGCCGCCGAGCAGCATCGTCGCGACACCCGCGGCCAGGGTCACCGACCGCCACGCCACGACGCCGTCGAAGGCCGGGCCGAGCAGGCCGATGAGGAACACGCCGGCCTTCACCATCGAGGCCGCGTGCAGGTAGGCCGAGGCGGGCGTGGGCGCGGCCATCGCGGCCGGCAGCCAGAAGCTGAACGGGAAGATCGCCGACTTGGAGAGCGCGCCGGCCAGGATCAGCACGGCGGCGGTCGCGAGGTACCCGCCGTCCGGCAGCGGACCGGCCGCGATCTCGGACCAGCGGTAGGTGCCGGCGTGCTCGCCCAGCATCACGAACCCGACGAGCATGGCGAGACCACCGGCGGTGGTGACCACGAGCGCCTGCATCGCGGCACGACGGGCCGCGGCGCGCTCCGGGCTGTGCCCGATCAGCAGGTACGAGAAGACGGTGGTGAGCTCCCAGAAGACGTAGAGCACGATCAGGTCGTCGGAGAGCACCAGCCCGGTCATCACACCGGCGAAACCGAGGAACGTCCCGGCGAACCGGCCCAGGTCCGGGTCGCCCTCGGCGAAGTACCTGGCGCTGTAGGCCAGCACGACCGCGCCGACCCCACCGACGACAAGCAGCAACAGCCAGGCCGGCGGACCCAGCCGCAGCGCCAGGCTGACATCCAGGTGCGGGACCCAGGGATAGGTCTCGGTCCGGAGCTGCCCGGTGTTCGCCAGCGCCCACCCGGAGGCGGCCGCCGGCACCAGGGCCAGGCCGTAGAGCACGCGATTGCCGCCGATCCGCACCAGCAGCGGTGCGGCGAGGGCGGCCACGGCGTGCAGGACAAGAAGAAGTAGCACGCCACACCTTTCCGACTCGCAGGCCGCCCAGCCTGCCCGCGCGATGTGGCACTCCCACCCCGGAACCACGACAGCTTCGTGACGCTTTCCGGCCCGGTCCGCGTCAGGCCGGCACGATCAGCTCGCTGTAGTCCCAGCCCCGCAGCGGCCGGTCGGTGAGGGAGCCGTCGGCCCGGGGAACCCGCAGCGGGTCACCGCCCCGGGTGAACGACACCGACGCCACGTCGGCGCGGGCGGTCAGGGTGCAGACGATCTGGGCGTAGGCGAGCACCTCGTCGGTGCGGGACGCCGCCTCGGCCACCTCCACCGTCACCCCCGCACCGTCGCTGCGCACCGACAGGGTGGTCCCGGCCAGCGCGGTCGCCAGGCCCAGCCCGCGTTCGGCCGCGTTCGGGCCGGCGGTCAGGTCGTCGAGCTGCCGCTGCGGGGTGGGCACAGCACCGACCCGGCGGACCGCCTGCACCAACCGGCCGTCCCGGACCAGGCAGAGCACCTCGGCGACCTCGCCACCCGGCGCCGGGCCGGCCGGCACGGTGTTCAGCGGGCCGCGCGGCAGGTCCACCGGGTGCGGCTCGTCCTGCGCCGGGATGCCGCAGCCCGCCAGCAGCACCAGGGCCACCGCCGCGGCCGTCAGTCTTCTCATGGCACGCATCCGGCCAGCTCCACCCTGAATCGCGCCCCGCCACCGGGCCGGTCGCCCACCGTGGCCCGTCCGTCGTGCGCCGCGGCGTGCCCGGCCACGATCGACAACCCGAGGCCGGTGCCGTCCTTGGCGCCGCGGGCGTTCGCCGCCGGACCCCGCACGAACCGGCTGAAGATCGCCGGCCGGTGCTCCTCGGGCACGCCCGGCCCCTCGTCGTCCACCTCCAGGAAGCACCGCCCGCCACCGGCCGCACCGAGGCGCACCGCGATCGGGCCGCCGCCGTACCGGATCGCGTTGTCGATCAGATTGGCGAGCGTCTGCTCGAAGCGGCGTCGGTCCACCCGCCAGGTGCCCGGCGTGCCCGGCACCACCTCGACGAGCGAGCCCGGCAGGCCCCGGGCGGTGCACACCCCGCGGGCCAGTTCCGCCACGCCGGTCGGCTCCCGGTGGACCGGCTGGTCGCTGCGGGCCAGTTCGAGCAGGTCGTCGACGAGGTTCTGGAAACGGGACACCTCGGCGGCGATCAGCCCGACCGCGGCCGCGGACCGCTCGTCCAGACTGTCCTTGCGGCGGTGGACCACGCTGACCGCGGCCTCCAGGGTCTGCAGCGGCGACCGCAACTCGTGGCTCACGTCGGCGGCGAACCGGCGGTCCCGTTCCAGGCGGCGGGCCAGCTGGTCGGCCATGTCGTTGAAGGCGTGCGACAGCCCGGCCAGGTCCGGTTCGGTGGCCGGGTCGAGGCGGGTGGCCAGGTCACCGGCTGCCACGCCGCGGGCGGCCTCGGCGACCACGGTGAGCGGGCGCAGGGCGTACCGGGTGACGTACCACCCGACGGCGGCGCCGCCGGCGGCCACCATGATGGCGACGGCGGCGAGGACCACCGCGAGCAACTGGAGAGTACGGTCCAGCTCGCGCAACGACACGATCTCGTAGAAGGCGGCCGACCCGGACAGCGGGATCCCGACCACCAGCGCCGGGCCCGAGTCCCGCCGGATGCGCTGGGCGCCGGCCTCACCACGGCCCAGCATCTCCTGCAGCCCGGCCGGGACCGCCGAACCGGCGGCCGGTTCGGCGGTACGCGAATACCACTCGCCGTTCAGGTGCAGCAGCACGTACCGGTCGGCGCCGGTGTCCAGCACCCGCAGCGCCTCCGCCACCTCCGGCGCCGGGCCGGCCACCCCGGCGTTGACCACCGTGGCGTCGACGTAGGCGGCCCGGACCGCGGTCCGCTCGCGCTCGGCGAACAGGGTGTTGCGGATCAGCTCGTACGACACCAGGCTCACGCAGGCCGACAGCAGCAGCGCGCCGACGGCGAACGCCGCGCTCACCCGGGCACGCAGGCCGATCGGCCTCACGGCTGCAGCTTGTATCCCAGGCCGCGCACCGTGACCAGGTGGCGGGGCTTCGAGTTGTCCGTCTCGATCTTGTGCCGGAGCCGCCCGACGTGCACGTCGACCACCCGCTCGTCGCCGAACTCGTAACCCCAGACCCGCTGCAGCAACTGCTGGCGGGAGAGCACCAGGCCCGGATGCGCGGCCAGCTCGCAGAGCAGCCGGAACTCGGTGCGGGTGACGGCGACGGGCGCGCCGTTCAGTCGTACCTCCCCCGCGTCCGGACTGACCTGCAGATCACCGAACGTCAGCACGGTGGCCGCCGGGGCGGTCGCCGCCGCGGCGGCCACCCTGGACCGGCGCCGCAGCGCCCGCAGCCGTGCCGCCAGCTCCTTCACCGCGACCGGCTTGATCACGTAGTCGTCGGCACCGGCCTCCAGTGCGGCCACGATGTCGTGGGTGTCGTCCCGGGCGCTGATCACGATGATCGGCACCTCGGTGTCGCGGCGCAGCTGCCGGATGCACTCGAAGCCGTCCATCCCCGGCAGCATCAGGTCGACGAGCACCGTGTCGGCGGGCCGGCGGCGCTGCTCGGCGAGCCCCTCCTCGGCGGTGGCCGCGGTGTACGCGGTGTAGCCCTCGTCCTCCAAGGCCATGGACAGCGACAGCCGGATCCGGTCGTCGTCCTCGATCAGCAGCACGGCGGTCATATCCGCATGATGCCGCCCCGACCGCCCGGACACCCGGTGGAGGGGCGAGACGAGGACTTTGTCACGCAACTGTCACGCCCGCGGGGAGGGATCGCCACGCCACCGGGCCACGCTGGGCTCCGTTGACGTTTGTTGCTGAACCGGAGGTACGCATGTCGGCCGTCAGCCTGGCAGCCGCGGTCGCCGTCGGTCTCGTCGCCGGGCTCGCCGCGTGCGCCCCGCTGCGCCGCCGCGGCCTGCCCGTCTGGCTGCCGTTCGCGGCGGGCGTCGGCGCCGCCGTGCTCGCCAGCATCGTCACCCGCCTCTCCAACGCCGAGCGGACCAGCCTGACCCTCGTCGAGGTCGTCCTCCAAGTGCTCTTCGCCGCCGCCGGGCTGGCCGCTGTCGCCGTCACCGCGAGGAACGACCGATGACCATCTCCACCTGTTTCGACCTGACGGAGAACCGCGACGCCACGGTGCTGACGCCCCTGGCCGACCTGGACCGCGACATCGCCGAGGAGATCCGGCCGGTGCTGATGTCGGCCGCCGGCAAGGGCCGCGACGTACTCGTCGACCTGCACGCCGTCCACCTGATCGACTCGGCCGGGCTGGGCCTGCTGGTCCGTGCCCACCAGGAAGCCAAACAGCACGGCGGGCGGCTGGCGCTCGTCGCGCCCTCCCGCTTCGTGCAGACCGTGCTGCACACGATGCGGCTGGACGGCGTGTTCCCGCTCTACCCCGACCGCGAGGCGGCCCTCCGCTCCCCCTGAGCGAGGCGCCCCACCGGTCCCGCCGGCGAGGCGCTCTCCGGTACTGGTAGCCAGGCGCCCCGCCAGTCCCGCCGGCCGGGGCGCCTCTCCGGTCCCGCTGGCAGTGCGCCCTCCGGTCCCGCCGGCAACGTCGGCACGGCGCGGGGCGTTGCTTGCCTCCGCCTCCGCTGCGCTGCGCCCGAGCGGCGAAGTTGATCTGCTAGCGATGCGAAATCGCGGTTTCAACCCCATGATCACAGCGATTTCGTAGCGCTAGCAGATCAACATCTCGACCGATACGGGCGCGACGGGGGTGACCGGGGCCAGAACCGGCGCGCGGAGTCCACGCGCGGGCGGTATCGGCTGGACGGCGACCGGGGGCGGCGCCCGCGGGGTCGCGTCAGTCGAATCGGTAGGTCACGTGCGTGGCCTGCCCCGACCCCCGGACGTGGATCTGCCGCATCGACCGGGCCGACAGCCCCGTGAACAGCGGCGTGCCACCGCCCAGCAGCACCGGCGACACGTGCAGGCGCAGCTCGTGCACCAGCCCTTCCTCGATCGCCCGGCGCACCGTCTCGCCGCCGCCCATGATCACCACGTCCCGGTCGCCGGCCATCGCCGCGCCCTTCGCCACCGCGCCGGCCAGCCCGTCGATCACGAAGGTGAACCGGTCGGCGAGCCGCACGTGCTCCGGCGGCGTCCGCGTGACAACGAGGACCGGTGGTTCAGCGTTGCGGCCGGCGCCGTAGCCGCGCTCCTCGTTCCACCCGTGCGGCCCGTCGACCACGTCGAACAGCCGGCGCCCCATGATCACGACCCCGGTGGCGGCGACCGCCTCGTCGAGCACGTCGGCGTCGACCGGGTCCGGCCGCAGGGCCCACGTGTGCAGTGCCTCGCCGCCACGCCCCAGGCCGGCGTCGGGGCCGGGCGCCGGACCGGTCACGTAACCGTCCAGCGAGATCGAGATGTCAGCGATGACACGGGTCATGCGCCAACCCTATGCGCCCCTGCGGATCCCCGCCGCCCGCAACAGCCCGCCGCGGTTCACGAGCGCGGCACGAGACGGCCGCCGGTCCAGGCCAGCCCCATCCCGGCGGCCAGCAGCAGGAGGGCACCCACCGTGGGCAGCGGTTTCGCCGCGTACGACTCCGAGGCGATCGCCACCGCCGCCAGCATCAGCAGCACCCCGTCGGCCGGGTTGACGAGTTTCGACCGGAACACCGCCCAGCCCAGCAGCAGCAGGCCCAGGCCGGTGATCGTGCCGGCGGCCGCGAGCAGCAGCGGCACGTGCCCGGCCATCAGGGGTGCGCTCTCCACCACGGCGTTCTGGGGCAGTACGGCGAGCGGGACCAGCGCGGACGAGCCGGCGAGTGTGATCAGCAGGCCGGCCAGGGCGCTGCGGCGGGTCCGGGAACCGGCGAGGAGGCCGGCCAGGGCGATCAGGGCCACGGTGGCCAGCCAGGCGGCGAGCAGCCGCACCACGAGCGGGCCCGGTGCGCTCGGGACACCCAGCGTCAGCCAGCCGTAGAGCACGGCGGCGATCGGGAGGCCCCACAGCGCGAGACGGGCGTACCTGCGCACCGACCAGATCCACACCGCGTCCCGTACCGGAACAGGGTGGTCCTGCGCCACCAGGCCGGAAGTCGGCGTCGGCGCGCCGACCCATGCCGGTGCCACCCGCAGCGGGCGACCACTCGCGGTCTGACGTTGGCTGATGCTCATGGCTCCGCCTTCTCACAGGGGCCTTGTCGGGGCAACAAGCCGAGCGGCCGGGGGGAACCGGTCGGATCCTGAGGCGAAGCATGCCAAAAAGCGCGGGAGTGTGGGGCGCATCACCTGAATCCGGGAAAAGTCGGGCCGAAAAAGCCCGGTCCCCGAGGGGACCGGGCTGATATCGCCAGGCGCCGCGCCTCCGTGCCTAGCGCTTCTCCACCTGCACCTGCCGGGCATCGACCGGCTCGGGCTGGTCGCCCTCGGCCTCGGAGTAGTCGGCGCTGCCCAGGGCGGCCGCCGACGGCATGGCCGAACCCGTCAGCTGTGCCGTGCCGGTGCTCTCGGCTTCCGCCGCGCGTACCTCATCGTTCACCTTCTGCGCCTCCGCCGCTGCCGCCTCCGCGGCCGCGACCGCCTCGCGCTCGACCGCGCCCGAGTCGACCCGGGGCGACGGCTCGTCACCGACCATGTTCGCCAGGCCGCCCAGCGCACCGCCCAGACCCTCCAGTGCCTTGGTCAGCTCGGTCGGCACGATCCACACCTTGTTCGCCGTGCCGTTCGCGATCTGCGGGAGGGCCTGGAGGTACTGGTAGGCCAGCACCTTCTGCGACGGGTTGGCCGTGTGGATGGCGTCGAAGACCGTCCGGATCGCCTTCGCCTGGCCCTCGGCCTGCAGGATGCGGGCCTGCCGGTCACCGTCGGCGCGCAGCACCTGGGACTGCTTCTCACCCTCGGCGGTGAGGATGGCCGCCTGCTTGTGACCTTCGGCGTTCAGGATCGTGGCGCGACGCTCCCGCTCGGCGCGCATCTGCTTCTCCATCGAGTCACGGATGCTCGGCGGCGGCTCGATCGCCTTGATCTCCACGCGGGTGACCTTGATGCCCCAGCGGCCGGTGGTCTCGTCGAGCACGCTGGAGAGGTGCTTGTTGATCTGGTCGCGGCTGGTCAGGGCCCGCTCCAGGTCGAGCGAGCCGATGACGTTGCGCAGCGTCGTGACGGTCAGCTGCTCGATGGCCTGCAGGAAGTTCGAGATCTCGTACGTCGCCCGCACCGGGTCGACGACCTTGAAGTAGAGCACCGTGTCGATCGAGACCACCAGGTTGTCCGAGGTGATCACGGGTTGCGGCGGGAACGAGACGACCTGCTCGCGCATGTCCACCTTGGTGCGCACCGCGTCGACGAACGGCACCAGCAGGTTGAGGCCCGGTGACAGCGTGCGCTTGTACTTGCCGAGCCGCTCCACCACGTCCATCCGCTGCTGCGGGACGATCCGCACCGACTTGACGAGGGTGGTCACCGCGAGGACCGCGATGGCTATGACGAGGACCAGAAGGATCGCTTCCATGACGCCTCTCAGATAGTTCGTCGTGTGTTTCTAGACGTCGGGAACGTCGTCGTGCCACACCAGCACCGTGGCGCCGCGGACACGGACGACGCGCACCCGGTCGCCGGGCTGGAACGACTCCTTGCCGTCGAACGAGCGGGCCTGCCACAGCTCGCCGTCGATCTTGACCATGCCACGACTCTCGTCGACCTCATCCAGGACGACGCCACGGGCGCCCTCCATCGCCTCGATGCCGAACGGCGTGTCGCCCGTCTCGACCGCCGGGCGGGCATGCCGCATGACGATCGGGCGGACGGCCGCCACCGAAAGACCCGAGACCACCGCGAAGACGATGATCTGGAGCAGCACCGGGGCGCCGAACGCCGCCGCTGCGGCAGCTGCCGCAGCGCCGGCCGCGAAGAAGATGACGAGAATCGTCGCGGTGAAGGCCTCGCCGATCACCAGCGCGATCGCGAGGACGATCCAGAGAACGGCTTCCACATCATCGATCGTGGCACGTTCGCGCACATACGGCACATGACGATTTGGCGTAGCCGATCCGTCATCCAACAGTTAAACCCGTCAGTCCCCCACCCGAGAGGTTTTCCACCGTGTCGCTGCTTCCGGAGACCGCCCGCCGCGTCGACGAGATCGCCGCCCGGGCACAGGCCACCGGTCAGGTGCCGTCACTCGCCCTCGCCGTCGTCCGGGACCGCGCCGTGCTGCACTTCGCCGGCGCCGGGGAGCAGCCCCGGCCCGACCCGAAAACGCAGTACCGCCTCGGCTCCATCACCAAGACGATCACCGCGACGCTGGTGATGCAGCTGCGCGACGAGGGTGCCTTCGCCCTCGACGACCTGCTGTACCGGCATCTGCCCGGCACCCCGATCGGCGGCGTCACCCTGCGCCAGCTCCTCGGCCACGTCTCCGGCCTGCAACGCGAGCCGGACGGCCCGTGGTGGGAACGCAACGCCGGCGGGACCGTGGAGCAGCTGCTCGCAGGGCTGACCTACGAGAAGCTGGCCGGCCCGCCGTTCCGCCGGTACCGCTACTCCAACCTCGCCTACGGCCTGCTCGGCGCCGTCCTGGAACGGGTCACCGGGCAGGGCTGGGCCGAACTCGCCGGTAAACGCGTCCTCGACCCGCTCGGCATGAAGCGCACCAGTTACGCGCCCGTCGAGCCGTACGCCCGGGGCTATGTCGTCCACGAGCTCGACAAGACCCTGCACGAGGAGCCCCGCCTGGACAGCGGCGCGATGGCACCCGCCGGGCAGCTCTGGTCCACGGTCACCGACATGGCGAAATGGGCCGGCTTCCTCGCCGACCCGGCGCCCGCCGTCCTCGCCCGCGAGACCGTCGACGAGATGTGCACCCCGGTGGTCATCGCCGACCTGGAGTCCTGGACCGGCGGCCACGGCCTCGGCCCGCAGCTCTTCCGGGTCGGCGAACGCGTCTACGTCGGGCACGGCGGTTCCATGCCCGGCTACGTCGCACACCTGGTCGTGCACCGCCGCTCCCGGCTGGGTGTGATCATCTTTGCCAACGCGTACGGGCTGAGCGGCGGCCACATCAGCGAGGTCGCGTTGCGGACCCTCACCACGGTCCTCGACGCCTCCCCGGAGACCGTCGCACCGTGGCGTCCACCCACCGCTCCGGTCGGCGAACAGGCCGAGCTGTGCGGCCGCTGGTGGTGGATGGGCCGGGAGTACGAGGTCGCTCCCGACGGCGAGGCGCTGGTGATGACCGGCCCGAACCATCGGACCCGGTTCGTCCGCGAGGCGCCGGACCGGTGGCGCGGCACCGAGGGCACCAACGAGGGCGAGATCCTCGCGGTCGTCCGCTCCGCCGAGGGCGGCGTGGACGCCCTGGACATCGCCACGTTCGTCCACAAGCGCTCACCCGCCCACCTCGCCTGACGCGGTCCCGTCACCGCGGCCCGGTCGTCAGCCGATCACCGCGGCCCGGTCGTCAGCCGATCATCGCGGCCGGGGATCGGGCCGCCCCGGTCCGGCGTTCGGTGAGGCCGAGGGCCAGACCGGCGGCCACGGTGGCGATGCCCAGCCAGACCAGGGGTTGCGGGGGCGGGCCGCCGAGCAGCATCCCGACGAGGGCGGCAGAGACCGGGGCCACGCCGGTCAGCAGGCCGGCGCGGCCGGCGCCGATGCGGGCGACGCAGGTGTACCAGAGCAGGAACGCCACCGCGGTCACCGCCACTGCCAGGTAGGCACCGGCCAGCAGGTCGTCGGCCCGCAGGCGGCCGGCGGCGGCCGGGCCTTCGAGGAGAAGCCCGGCCAGACCGAAAAGGACCGCGGCGAGCCAGGTGGTGTGCACGGAGACGCCGAGCGGGCCATGGCGGCCGAGCAGCGGTACGGCCAGGAGCGTGAACGCCGCCTCGCACGCGAACGTGACGAACGCCCAGACCAGTCCGGTCGCGTCGGTCCGGCCCAGACCCTGCACCAGGGCGGCGCCGGCGGTCACCACGGCGGCCGCCGCGAGCACGCGGGCGGCCGGCTTACGGCCCTCCAGCAACGGGCCGCCCATCGCGAGCAGGATGGGTACGCAGGCCACGGCAACGCCGAGGACGGCCGGTTCGGCGTGCTCGGCCCCGCGGACCAGCGCGACGTTGAAGAGCAGCAGGCCGGTCCCGGTGACACCGAGCAGCCACAGCCACTCGGTTCCGCGCGGCCGGTGCAGCGCGGCACCCCGGGCCCGGTGCAGCGCGGCACCCCGGGCCCGGTGCAGCGCGGCACCCCGGGCCCGGTGCAGCGCGGCACCCCGGGCCGGGTTTCGCGGGGGCGGGACGCTGGCCGAGGCGAACCATCTGGCCCAGGCGACGAGCAGCAGGCAGGCCGCCGCGTAACGCAGGGCCTGGACGGTGAGGAGCGGGGCATCGGTCAGGTGGCCGGAGACGGCGACGCTGCCGCCGACGAAGACCATGCCGGCTGCTCCGAACGCTACGGGTAAGGCTGTCACACCTCGATCCTGCGCCGCGATATGGTCCGGTTGGAGGACCAATCGGGCGCGGACGAAGAGGACCAAAGCCGGTGGCGGGATCGGACTTCCTTCAGCTGCGGGCGGAGACGGCGCCGGCTGGTGGGCTAACCGCCTGGCTCGCGGACGGCCTGCGCGAGGCGGTGGCCACCGGGCGGCTCGTGCCGGGCGACCGGCTGCCGGCCACCCGCCTGCTCGCGGCCGAGCTGGGCGTCTCGCGCGGCGTGGTGGTCCAGGCCTACCAGCGGCTCGCCGACGAAGGCCTCACCGCGGCACGGACCCGTTCCGGCACGGTGATAGCGGGCGGCGGAGCAGCCGCGGCGGGCAGCGGCGCGGGCGATCGGCGGCGGGCGCTGGCGGAGCTGCGGCTGCCTCTCTCCACGCCGGACGGTATCGACATCGACCTGTCGCCCGGCGTGCCCGACCTGTCGGCGTTCCCGCGCGCCGCCTGGTTGCGGGCGGAGCGCGCGGTACTTCACCGCGTGACCGGAAACGATCTGGGTTACGCCGACCCGGGCGGTGTCCCGCGGTTGCGTGCCGAGCTGGTGGGATGGCTGGCCCGTACTCGTGGGTTGCGTGCCGACGCGGACGACGTGATCGTCACCGCGGGTATGGCGCAAGGCCTCGCCCTGCTCGCGCAGGTGCTGTGCCGGGACGGCACGGACGCCGTCGCCGTCGAGGACCCGGGGTCACGCGGGGTCGCCGACCAGCTGGCCTACTGGGGGTTGCGGCCGGTGGGTGTGCCGGTCGACGGGGCCGGCATGCACGTGGGCGAACTGATCAGAACCGGTCTCCGGGCGGCCGTGCTGACGCCTGCGCACCAATTTCCGACCGGGGTGGTGCTGAGCCCCGAGCGTCGCCGGGCCCTGCTCGAATGGCCAGGATTGATCATTGAGGACGACTACGACGCCGAGCACCGCTACGACCGGGCGCCGGTCGCGGCGATGCAGGGGTCAGCGCCGGACCGGGTGGCGTACCTCGGCAGTGTCTCCAAATCGCTGGCACCCGGCATGCGTCTGGGCTGGCTTGTCGCGCCGCGCCGGATGCGTGCCCGGCTGCTCGCCGCCAAGCATGCCGGTGACCTGGGCAATCCGGTGCTGCCCCAGCTCGTCCTCGCCGAACTGATCGCCACCGGCGACCACGAACGGCACCTGCGCGCGGTCCGCGCCCGACAGCGGCGCCGGCGGGACGCGCTGCTCGGCGCGCTGCGCGCCCACATCCCGGGCGTGCGGGTGGAAGGGGTCGCGGCGGGGCTGCACCTGCTGATCACTTTCGACGGGTACGGGCGGACGCCCGACACCCTTCTCGCGGACCGGGTGGCCGCCGGCGGCGTACTCGTGCATCCGCTCTCCTGGCACCGGCAGCGACCCGGACCGCCCGGTCTGGTGCTCGGTTACGCCGCGCACCCGCCGGACCGCCTCGCCGAGGCCGCCGCCCGCATCGGCCGCGCCCTCACCGCCGAGCGTCTCAGTGGTCGAGAACAGTGACGAAATCGATCAGCCGCTCCATCGAGTTGATCAGAGGTGTCTCGACGTCCTTGTAGGTCCGCACCGACGCCAGGATCCGGCGCCACATGTCGGCCGGCTCCCGCACGCCGACCGCCTCGCAGACGCCCTCCTTCCACGGACGACCGGGAGGGATCACCGGCCAGGCCCGCAGACCGACCCGTTCCGGCTTCACCGCCTGCCAGATGTCGATGTAGGGGTGACCCGTCACCAGCACGTCAGGATGGGTCACCGCGGCCACGATCCGGCTCTCCTTGGAACCCGGCACCAGGTGGTCGACGAGCACACCCAGTTTGCGCCGCGGCCCGGGCCCGAACGCGGACACCGCGTGCGCCAGCTCGTCGATGCCGTCCAGCGGCTCCACCACGACGCCTTCGATGCGCAGGTCGTCGCCCCAGATCCGCTCGACCAGCGCGGCGTCGTGGATGCCCTCCACCCAGATCCGGCTCGCCTTGGCGACCTGCGCCTTCACCCCGTCGACCGCGACCGAGCCGGACGCGGTGACCCGGCGCTGCCGGGCGACCGGTGACGCCACCGGGCGGCGCAGCGTGACAGGCTTCCCGTCGAGCAGGAACCCGGCCGGGGCGAGCGGGAAGTTGCGGCGCCGGCCGTGCCGGTCCTCCAGCACCACGGCGCCCAGTTCGAAGCCGACCACCGCACCGCAGAAACCCGAGTCGGCGTCCTCCACCACCAGATCCGGTTCGGCGTCCACCTCGGGTGTCACCCTGCGGCGGCGCCAGTTGCCGGACAGCACATCCTCCCCATACATGACCCGCACGGTAACTCGCGATCACGAACACACCGACGGTGACGCTCCGACCCGAGACAACCTTCCTTACCGGCACGTACCCTTGCTCGCATGTCTCCCGCAACTGGGGCGGCCACCCGCACCGCCCGCCGGTCCACCCGGTTCGTCGCCTGGGTGCGCGCCTGGCGCGCCGGTCTCGTGCCGTTCGACGAGCTGGCCGACGAGATCGCCGTCGGCGAGGAGCACCTGGTCGCCGACGCGCCGGGCACGTGGACCGACGTGCCACTCGCCCAGGGTCTGCCGGTCTTCGCGAAACTGCATCCCGACGACATCCGGCTGGTCCTGCCGGTGCCCGGCGACCCCCGTGGCCTGCCCGGCCCGAGTGACCTGACCGGCGCCGCGCTGGTGGCCGGCGAGGCGGTGATGACGCCCGAGTTCGGTGTGGTGCCCGAGGTGCGGCGGCACACGTCGGGGTCCGGCGTGGAGTTCGAGACCGTGCTGTGGCGGGTGCTGCCGGCGCCCGAGCACCGCCCGGTCTTCCAGATGGGTGCGGCCGAGGCGGAGGCGGAGCTGACCGTCGCGCTCGGCGAGGCCACCACGCAGCTCACCAAACTGGACGTGGCGCAGTGGAAACCGGAGCTGGCAGGCGCGTTGCAGGCGCTGCGCCGACCGGAGAGCACCGCCACCCTGCCACCCGGCTTCGACCCGCGCTCGCGCCGCCTCTTCGCCCGCGCCAGCGTGCTGGACCAGGTGCTGGCGCTCGCCGAGACGAACGCCCCGGGCGGCGCGGTGAACGGCTTCGAGGCCCAGGCGCGGGATGCGGCCCTGCGCCCGCTCACCCGGGCGTGCCGGCAGGCGCTGGTGGCGGCCTGCAACTCCCCGCTGCATCCGTGACATGCCGGACCGGCATGCGCACTGCCCGTTCTGCGGAGCGCGTTTCGAGCCGGGCCGGCCCTGGCCGCGGCGGTGCACGGCCTGCGGCGAGACCAGTTACCTGAACCCGAGCCCGGTCGCCGTCGCCCTGCAACCGGTCGGCACCGGCCTGCTCGCGGTGCGGCGCGGCATCGCACCGGCGCGGGGCCGGCTCGCCCTGCCGGGCGGCTTCGTCGAGCAGGGCGAGACCTGGCAGGCCGCGGCGGTGCGCGAGCTGGGCGAGGAGACCGGCGTGGTGGCGGACCCCGAGGGCGTACGCCTTTTCGACACGATCAGCGCCCCGGACGGCACGATCCTCATCTTCGGCCTGCTGCCCCCGCTGGCCGGCCCGCTGCCGCCGGTCCCCGACACCACGGAGACGTTGGGCCGCGAGGTCCTCGACGGACCGGCCGAGCTGGGTTTCAGCATCCACACCACGATCGCGAACCGCTGGTTCGCCCGGTCAGGAGGGGATGTTCCACGCTGAGGCCCGCAGCGCGATCGTCCCGTCCTGACCCACAGCGGTCACCGACATGACGAGCATCCGCCACGGGATGCCGGCGGTCCTCGCGTCGTTCCGCGAGCTGGTCAGGCAGTAGATGTTGCCCTGACGTACCGGCTCCCGCCCCTGGTACGCCAGTGGGCTGATGGCCAGGAGATCCGCGCAGGCCACCGGCTGGACGGCCTCGGACTCCGCCTTGGCGGCCCGGACACCGGGGCGCAGCGCGAAGTACGGCGGGTCGTTGCCGCACGGGTCCTCGAAATAGAGCTCGGCGATGCCGGAATCCACCTGGACCTGCGGCTCGTCGAAGTCCACGTTCACGGCGTTGTTACAGGCGGCGGGCACCTTCATGGCCTTCTCGACATATGCCTCGGTGTACTGCGTCTGCGGGTCGAGCGTCGGATCCCCGGTTCCCGTGGGGTCCGCCGGGTCGGTGGGCAGCGGCTCGGCCGACGGTGCCGTGGTGGGCGGCGGGGTGGTCGCGGTCGGCTCGGCCGGCACGGCCGGCGCGTTCCCGGCGTTCTCGGCGGCTTCCACGGCGTCGGCCGCGAGGTTGCCGGCGCGCCACGCCAGGACGGCGGCGGCTCCGGAGAGAAGCAGCGCGAGCACCGCCACGAACGTGACGAGCGGGCTCCCCCGGCGCGGCGACCGGGCGGGCTTGCCGGTCGGGGCGGCCGGATCGGGCGGGGTCGGATCGTTGCGGAAGGCGCTGTCGTGGCTCACGGTTGCCGTGTCCTCTGTGATCAGTTCCCGAAAGGTATGCGGCACCCTATCGGGACTCGGGTGCCGCGAAGCTGTCGTACATGCGTCAATGAATGGCACACACGGTCATGGATGGCTGGTCGATAATTTGTGCCCGCATCCGGCGATCCTCAGGTGGGCGACATCGTGAGCACCACTTCCTCCGGGGCTCCCCCGCCCTCCCGGGACGACGCCGCCACCGGCGGCCCACCACGGCGCCGCGGCCGCCGGGACCCGGCGACCGTGCTCGGTGTCCTGGGCCTGCTGCTGACGGTGGTGAGCGTTCTCGTGGCGGTCGGTGCCTGGCTGTGGCCCAACTCGCCGCCGGCGCCCGAACCGTCCGGCTCCGGCTCCGGTCCGGGCTCCGGTTCGGGCCCGAGCCCTTCGCCAGCACCGGCACCGACGACCACCGGCACCACCACGGCACCGGCACCGGCGGGTGTGTTCCTGGACAGCCTTCGTCCGGAGGCCGGCGGTGAGCACCTCACCGAGCTGCCGCGAAAGATCCGCGACGACCCCGCGTACGGTGACCGGCCGCTGGCGATCCGCTGCCCGTCGAACCAGACCGGCGACCAGACGCACGACGTGACGTGGGACCTCGGCGGCTACTACCTGGACCTGCAAGCGGGGGTGCACCCGTTCTACCCGGCGGGCTCGGACACCCGGTCGGCGACGTTCGTGACAGCCGTCGTGGGGACCCGCCTCACCGACGGGACGCTGCGCACCGTCCGGGCCGGCGAGCAACTGCAGGCCCGGCCGGGCAGTCCGCAGCCGCTGGCCGCCGACGTCGAGAAGGGTGCGAAGCTGACCGTCAGCGTCCGGTGCGGTGACCCCCGAGGCACCGTCGTCCTGACCGGCGGCTCGCTGACATCCGCCCGCTGAGTCGCTCAGTCGATCAGGCCGGCCGCGGCCAGCTGGGACACCAGGATCTGGATGGCGGGGGCGCAGCGGGCGATGTCGGCGGTGCCGAACCAGGCCAGCTCGGCGATCTCGTTGGCGGGTGCCGGTTCGGTGGCCGCGCCGGCGTCCGGTTCGCCGGTGAAGCAGATCAGGCGGACACGGGTGCCGGGCGGCCGGTTGTGTGCCGGGGCCTCGATCGTGGTGAACGGGCGCAGCGCGGCCGGGTTGAGCCGGACACCGACCTCTTCGAAGGTTTCCCGGGCGGCGGTCGCGGCGTGGGTCTCCCCCGGTTCCGGTTTGCCGCCGGGCAGGTAGAAGGCGTCCGACCCGGCGGTACGCACCACCAGCACCCGCCGGTCGCGGACGTGGACCCAGGCGGCGGCGACGACGTCGGCCGCGGTGCGGCCCGGTGCGGCGGTCATGCGAGCACGAACGAGGCGCCGGCCTCGAACCGGGCCAGGTCTGCCAGTGCGGCGTGCACCGAGTGGGTGGTGCCGTCCGGCAGGGCGCCGGGCATGTGGAACGCCGCGTCGGTGGTCTCGTCGGTCTCCCGGAGCAGGTCACCGGACCACTCGTCGACCCGGACCGCCAGCGAGACGTGCTGGTAGGGGTGCCCGTACGCGCTGACCGTCACATGCCCGCCGGAGTAGATCGCGAACGGGGTGATCCGGTGCGCGGTCAGGCCGGTCTCCTCGTACACCTCGCGGACCGCGCACTCGTGCAGGTTCTGCCCCAGCTCCATGGTGCCCGCCGGCAGCGCCCACCGGCCGTTGTCGCTGCGCCTGATCAGCAGGACCCGGCCGTCGGGGTCGCGCAGCACCGCCCGCGCCCCCACCGTCATCAGGACCCGGTCCGGTCCGGCGAGTTCCCGCAGCTGTCCCAGATAAGACTCTTCCCAAGCAGGCACGGCAGCGACGCTACCAAGTGCGGGCGGGCACCCCCGCCCGCACCACGGCGGGTGTTGTCAGATCTCGTCGATCAGGTCGGCCACCGAGTTCACGATCCGGGACGGCCGGTACGGGTACGTCTCGCTCTCCATCCGGCTGCTGATGCCGGTGAGCACCAGGATCGTCTCCAGCCCGGCCTCGAGACCGCACAGCACGTCGGTGTCCATCCGGTCGCCGATCATCGCGGTGGTCTCGCTGTGCGCGCCGATCGCGTTGAGTGCCGAGCGCATCATCATCGGGTTCGGCTTGCCGACGAAGTACGGCTTCACGCCCGTCGCCTTGGAGATCATCGCGGCGACCGAGCCGGCGGCCGGCAGCAGGCCCTCGTTGGACGGGCCGGTGGCGTCCGGGTTGGTGCAGATGAACCGGGCCCCACCGTTGATCAGCCGGATCGCCTTGGTGATCGCCTCGAAGCTGTAGGTGCGGGTCTCGCCGAGCACCACGTAGTCCGGCTCGAACTCCGTCAGCACGTAACCGGAGGCGTGCATCGCGGTGGTCAGGCCGGCTTCGCCGATCACGTACGCGGTGCCACCCGGCCGCTGGTCGGAGAGGAACTGCGCGGTCGCCAGCGCGGCCGTCCAGATCGACTGCTCGGGGACGTCGAAGCCCATCCGGTTGAGCCGGGCCTGCAGGTCCCGCGGGGTGTAGATGGAGTTGTTGGTGAGGATCAGGAACGGCTTGCCGGACTCCTTCATCCGGTTCACGAACTCGGGAGCCCCGGGCACCGGCACACCCTCGTGGACGAGCACGCCGTCCATGTCGGTGAGCCAGCTCTCGATAGCCTTGCGTTCCTTCATCGGGGGGCTCCTCGTCGCTGTGGGGGCGGGCAGCAGTTCTCGGGACAGAAGTCCCAGGTCGGGAGCGTACCGAGCGTGGTGTGCGCGGCTTCGGCGGTCCGTTCCTGGACCAGCTCGCGCACCATCGCGACGAACCGGGGGTGGACGCCGGGGGTGGCGGCCCGCGCGTATCCGAGTCCGAGCCGCTCGGCGGTCTCCTTGGCCTCGTTGTCCAGGTCCCAGAGCACCTCGAGGTGGTCGGAGACGAACCCGACCGGGCTGACCACCACGTCGGTGATGCCCTTCTCGGCGAGGGCCTCCAGGTGGTCGTTGATGTCCGGCTCCAGCCACGGGATCTGCGGCGGGCCGGACCGGCTCTGCCAGACCAGGTCGTACTCCAGGTCCTCGGCGGCCGCGGCGTGCACCAGCCGGGCGGTCTCCTCGAGCTGGGCGTTGTAGCGGCCACCGGTCGGTCCGGCCGTCTTGGCCATGCTGACCGGGATGGAGTGGGCGGTGAAGACCAGCCGGGTGCTGGCGCGGCGCGCCGGGTCGAGCGTGCCGAGGGCGGCCCGGACCGCCTCGATGGTGGGCTCGACGAATCCGGGGTGGTCGTGGAACTGACGCAGCTTGAGGATGCGTGGCGCTTTCGGGCCGACGTGGGCCCGGGCCGCGGCGATGTCCTCCCAGTACTGCTTGCAGGAGGAGTAGCCGCCGTACGCGCTGGTCGCGAACCCGAGCGCGGTCTCGATGCCGTCGTCGCGCATCTGCGCCACGGTGTCGGCCAGCATCGGGTGCCAGTTGCGGTTGCCCCAGTACGTCGGCAGGTCGATGCCGTGCGCGGCGAACTCGGTGTCGATAGCGGCCAGCAGATCGCGGCACTGCTGGTTGATGGGTGAGACCCCGCCGAAGTGCATGTAGTGCTCGTACACCTCGGCGAGGCGCTCATCCGGAACTCCGCGCCCGCGCACCACATTGCGCAGGAACGGCATCACGTCATCGGGCTTCTCGGGCCCGCCGAAGGAGAGCAGGACGAAGGCGTCGTATACCACCCACCCATCCTGCCACCGCCTCACGCAGTGCTGGCTGTTGGCCTGCCCTTCTGGCCCTCGCGCACAACGCCGTCGATGGCCGCCGGCTGGGTGCCGCTCGGTGCAGGCGGTCAGGCCCCTACCGCGTGGTAACCCCCGTCGACGTGCACAACCTCACCCGTGGTGGCCGGGAACCAGTCGGAGAGCAGGGCGCAGATCGCCCGGGCCGCCGGCTCCTGGTCGGTCAGGTCCCAGCCCAGCGGCGCCCGCTCCGACCAGGCCTCCTCGAACTGCTCGAAGCCCGGGATCGACTTGGCGGCCATGGTGCGCAGCGGGCCGGCGGCGACCAGGTTGCTGCGGATGCCCTGCTTGCCGAGGTGTACCGCGAGGTACCGGCTCGCCGACTCGAGGCCGGCCTTCGCCACGCCCATCCAGTCGTAGACCGGCCACGCCTGGGTGGCGTCGAAGGTGAGACCGACGACCGAGCCGCCCCGGCCCATCAGCGGCAGGGCCGCCATGGCGAGCGACTTGTACGAGTACGTCGAGATGTGCAGCGCGGTCGCGACGTCCTCCCACGGCGCGTCCAGGAAGCCACCGCCGAGGCAGCTCTGCGGGGCGAAGCCGATCGAGTGAACCACGCCGTCCAGCCCGTCGACGTGCTCGCGGACCTTGTCGGCCAGCCCGTTCAGGTGCTCCGGGTTCGTCACGTCCAGCTCGATCACCGGAACCGGTTCGGGCAGCCGCTTGGCGATCCGCTCGACGAGCGAGAGCCGGCCGAAGCCGGTCAGCACCACGGTGGCGCCGTTCTCCTGCGCGACCTTGGCGGCCGAGAAGGCGATCGAGGCGTCGGTGATGACACCCGTGATGAGCAGCCGCTTACCGGCCAGAAGTCCAGACACAAATCTCTCCTGAGGGTATTGCCGTGGAACCGGGGTTCCCGGGGCTTCAGTGGCCCATTCCGAGGCCGCCGTCGACCGGCAGCACGGCGCCCGAGATGTAAGCCGCGCTGTCGCTTGCCAGGAAGGTCACCGCGGCGGCGACCTCGTCCGCGGCGGCGAGGCGCCCGGCGGGTACGGACTTGATGATTTCGGCCTTGCGGGACTCCGGCAGCACGGCGGTCATCTCGGTCTCGATGAAGCCGGGTGCCACCACGTTCGCGGTGATGTTGCGGGAGCCCAGTTCGCGGGTGATGCTGCGGGCCATGCCGACCAGGCCGGCCTTGCTCGCCGCGTAGTTCACCTGACCGGGGCCGCCGTAGAGGCCGACCACCGAGGAAATGAAGATCATCCGGCCCCACTTGGCGCGCAGCATCTTGCCGCTGGCCCGCTTCGCGCACCGGTAGCTGCCGGTCAGGTTGGTGTCGACGACCCGCTCGAACTGCTCCTCGGACATCCGCAGCAGCAGCGTGTCGTCGGTGATCCCGGCGTTCGCCACCAGGACCTCGACCGGGCCGAGCTCGTTCTCGACGTACGTGAAGGCGGCGTCGACGGCCGCCGAGTCGGTGATGTCGCACTGCACGCCGAGCAGGCCTTCGGGCGCGCCCGAACCGCGGTGGGTCACCGCGACCCGGTCGCCCTGCTTCGCGAACGCCTGCGCGATGGCCAGGCCGATGCCGCGGTTTCCTCCGGTCACCAGAACGGTGCGAGCCACAACCTGCTCCTTCGACGTCATACCCGGGTAGGGGGTGCCGGGTGGCACCGTAGGGTCACGACACCGTCACCGGCCCGCCGTAACCTGCTGGGAATGGAGACTAACGGCCCTGTCCCGCATGGCGGTGTGACGGGGCCGCTGACTTACCTAACGTTCAAGCAGGAGATTCCCAGGCCACCGGCCCGGCGGCGATGGAACGGGTACGCGCTGCCGCTGTCCCTGTTCACCCTCGTGGGTCTCGGGATCATCGCCGGCGAATACCTGGCGGGCACCCGGAACCTGCCGAACGCCGCCGCCGCCGTGCTCGCGGTCGGCTCGGTGCTGCCGGTCGCGGTGTCGTACCGGCGACCCGTGCTGGCCTGGCGGCTCGCGTTCGTGATGCTGTTCGCCGGCGTGATCAACGCCGCGCCCGCCGAGTCCTGGCCGTGGAACACCGTGCAGATCTTCGGCACGCTCGTCGTGCTCGGCCGGCTCGCCGCCACGCAGGAGTCCCCGGTGACCGCCTGGGCCGCCACGTTCACCCTGGCGCCGGTCTTCCTCTTCGCGCCGCGTGGCAACGCCTGGGGCGCCGCGCTGCTGATCGTCGCGGTGGCCGCGCTCGGCGACATCGCGTCCCGCCGCCGCCGGACGCGCGAGCTGCTGGCCGAGCAGACCGAGCTCAACGAGCTGGAGCGGGCCCGCCGGGCGGTCCTGGAGGAACGGGCCCGGATCGCCCGGGAGATGCACGACGTGGTGGCGCACCACATGTCGATGATCGCGGTGCAGGCGGAGACCGCGCCCTACCGGGTGGCGGACCTGCCGGAGGCGGCCCGGGCCGAGTTCACCGGAATCGCGGGGGCGGCGCGCGAGGCGCTCACCGACATGCGGCGCCTGCTGGGCGTGCTGCGGGCCGAGCAGGAGCAGGCGCCGACGGCACCCCAGCCGGGGTACGGGCAGATCGCCGATCTCGTGGCCACCGCGCGACGGGCCGGCCTGCCCGTCACCGGGGAGCTGCCGGACATCGCCGGCCTGCCCGAGGCGGTGGGGCTCACCGCGTACCGCATCGTGCAGGAAGCCCTCGCCAACGCGGCCCGGCACGCGCCCGGCGGCCCGGTGCGGCTCGACGCCCGCGCCGAGGCCGGGCGGCTGGAGTTGCGGGTGCACAACAGACTGACCCGGGAGAACACCGCGCACACCGACGGGCACGGGCTGGTCGGCATGCGGGAGCGGGTGGCGCTGCTCGGCGGGGAACTCGACGCCGGCCCGGACGGTGACGGCGGCTACCAGGTGACGGCACGCATCCCGCGGCAACCGGAGGTCAGATGATCAAAGTGCTCATCGCGGACGACCAGGCGATGGTCCGGCAGGGCTTCGGCGCGCTGCTCGCCGCCCAGCACGACCTGCTCGTGGTCGGCGACGCGGCGAACGGGGCGGACGCGGTCACCGCGGCCCGCGAACTGAGCCCGGACGTGGTGCTGATGGACGTCCGGATGCCGGTGATGGACGGGCTGGAGGCCACCCGCCGGCTGGCCGGCGGCCCGAAGGTGCTGATCCTCACCACGTTCGACCTCGACGACTACGTCTACGAGGCACTGCGCGCCGGGGCCAGCGGATTCCTGCTCAAGGACGCGCCCGCCGCCGACCTGGTCAATGCGGTACGGGTGGTGGCCGCCGGCGAGGCCTTGCTGGCGCCCTCGGTGACCCGCCGGCTGATCGCCGAGTTCGCCGCCCGGCCGCACCGGCACCGGCCACGCCCGGTCGAGCTGAACGCGCTCACCCCGCGCGAGACCGACGTGCTGCGCCTCATCGCCCGCGGCCGGTCCAATCAGGAGATCGCCGCCGACCTCGTCGTGGCCGAGCAGACCGTGAAGACGCACATCGGCCGCATCCTGGCGAAACTCGGCCTGCGCGACCGGGCGCAGGCGGTCGTGCTCGCCTACGAGACCGGGCTTGTCGCGGCCGGGGAACAGCCGTCCGGGTGACCCGATTTCATTAAGTGGAGCGCGAGGAGTACGCTCCCAGGCGGTTCCCAGGTCGGACGAGCTATGGAGGTGATCGCTGTGCGAGATAGCGATCCTCCTAGTCGCGGCCGGGACGCTCGTCAGCGTTTCTGACCGCTGACCAGACTCTTCCGCCCGCACCCACCGGCCCCGCCGTCTCCTCGGCCCGGCCGGGCCGTCGTGTGCGCCACGACATCGGGTGCCGGGTTCGGCCGCGACGTGACCAGCGCCTCACCCTCGCTCAGTCACCAGCGGAAGTGGTTCAACCATGAAGAACTTCGTCGCGCCCCTCGGTTTCACCCTGCTGTCGGCATGGGTGCTCATGCTCTTCGTGCTCGCGCACAACACCCCGTGACCGCCCGGACCCGGCCGTGGGTTGCCACTGTCATGAACGTTCCCTGACAGCGGCAACCGACGGCCGCCGATCAGGCGATCACGGCAGTCTCGACGTCCACAGCAGGCTCATGCCCGCGCCGATCAGGCCGAGCAGCAGGCCCGCCGCGGCGTACCACTGCGTCACCTCGCGTGGCTCGGTGCGGTGCCCGATCGAGCTGCCCATGTCCTCGTAGACCTGCTTGAGCTCGCTCACCGACGCGGCCTCGTAGAAGTACCCCTTGGTGTTCTCCGCCAGGTCCTGCAACGACAACCGGTCCACCGGCACCCGCTGCACCGAACCCCGGATGTCCACCACACCGGTGTCGGTGCCGAACGCGATCGTGGAGACCGGCACGTTCGCCTGCGATGCCGCGGTCGCCGCGTCCTCGATCGACCGGCCCGACGTGCGGTAACCGTCGGAGAGCAGCACGATCCGGGCCGGCGGCGCACCGTCCGCGCCGTCGGAGGGCACCGAGCGGATGGCGTCCAGCGAGGTGAAGACCGCCTCACCGGTGGCGGTCGCCTCGGCAAGCGTCAGCCCGTCGATGGCCGACACCACGGCCGACCGGTCCTTGGACGGCGGAACCAGCACGTTCGCCGCTTTCGCGAACGAGACCAGACCCAGGTTGTACGAGGCCGGCAGCTCGTTGACGAACGCCTTGGCCGCCTCCTGCGCCGCCTCGATCCGGCTCGGCGCCACGTCGTCGGCCTGCATTGAGAGCGACACGTCGATGGCGAGCATCACCGTCGCCCGCTCCAGCGGCTGCTCCGTGTCGACCGACGGCCGGGCCGTGGCCGCGGCCAGGGCCGCCAGCATCAGCAGGAACGCGCCGGCCGAGACGTGCCGCCGCCAGCCCAGGCCTTTCGGCGCCAGGGTGCGCAGCAGGTCGACGTTGGTGAAACGCATCGCGTAGTTGCGTTTGCGGAACTGCCGCCACACATACGCACCGGCCATCAGCAGCACCGGCAACAGGGTCAGCAGCCACCACGGCTCCAGGAAACGGATCATCGTGTGGTCCCTCGGGTACGGGCGTGGCGCTGAGCGGCCACGAAGCGGACCATGTCGAGCAGCCAGTCGGTGTCGGTGCGCAACCGCAGGTGGGCCGCGCCCGCGGCACGCAGCGCGCGGGCGATCCCGGCGCGCTGCTCCCCGGCCGCCTCCGCGTACCGCCGGCGCAGTTTCGGGTCGGCGGTCTGCACCTCGTGCAGCTCGCCGGTCTCCGGGTCGGCCAGGGTGAGCACCCCGACGTCCGGCAACTCCAGTTCGCGCGGGTCGACCACCTCGATCGCCAGCACGTCGTGCCGGACGCCCAGCTTGCGCAGCGGCCGGGCCCAGCCCTCCACCGGCGCCAGGAAGTCGGAGATCACCACGGCCACGCCGCGCCGGCGCGGCGGCCGGTTCAGCATGTCGATCAGCTCGCCTAGGTCGGCGCGACCGGGCCGGATCGGGGTGCGGGCGATCGCCCGGAGCAGCCCCTGCGCCTCCTTGCGGCCGGGACGCGCCGGCATCCGCACCATCGCCGGGCCCGGCGGGGCGGCCGGCTGCGCCGCCGGCCTGCGCCACCACCGGCCCGGCTTCCGCTCGGGCAGGCCCGGCCCGGTGCCGACCACCGCGCCGACCCGGTTGCCGCCGCGGGCGGTGAGGTGCGTGATCGCGGTCGCCGCGGCCACCACCAGGTCACGTTTGAGCCAGCGCGCGGTGCCGAAGTCCAGGCTGGCCGACAGGTCGATCGCCATCCACGTCTCCAGCTCGCGGTCGGCGACCGTGCGGCGCACGTGCGGCAGCGTGGTGCGGGCGGTGACCGGCCAGTCCATCCGGCGCACGTCGTCGCCCGGCCGGTACTCCCGGGACTCGCCGGCCTCACTGCCCGGCCCGGGCAGCAGGCCGACGTAGTCACCCTGAAGCAGGCCGTCCAGTTTGCGGGTGACGAGGAGCTGAAGCCGGCCGAGGACGGCCTCGGCCCGCGCCGACTCCTCCGGCGCGACGGGCGCCGGGCCCGGACCGGTCACGGCTGGCCGTGCCATCCCTGGCCGCCGGCCTGCGGATAGTGCTGCTGCTGGCGGTTGTCGAACCCACCCGGCTGCTGCTGGTTGTCGAAGGGCCCCGGCTGCTGGCGGTTGTCGAACGCGCCCGGCTGCTGCTGGCGGTTGTCGAACGCGCCGGCCGGGACGCCGCTGGTCGGCGGCAGGCCGCCCGGCACGACGGCCGGGGCACCGTGCCCGTTGGGCGGGACGCCGTGCCCGTTGGCCGGGACGCCGTGGCCGTTCGGCGAGGCGCCCTGGCGGGAGGCGACCGACGGCATCGGGACGGTCTGCATGATCCGGGCGACGATGTGGTCGGCCGGGATGTCGTCGGCGAGCGCGTCGTAGCTCAGCACCAGGCGGTGCCGCAGGATGTCCGGCGCGATGTCCTGCAGGTCCTGCGGCAGGGCGTAGTCGCGGCCGCGGAGCAGCGCCAGCGCCCGGGTGGCCCGGACGATGCCGAGGGAGGCGCGGGGACTGGCGCCGTACTGGATCAGCTGCGCGACGTCCGGCATGCCGTGCTGTGCCGGCGCGCGGGTCGCGAGCACCAGGCGGACCGTGTAGTCGATCAGGGCGTTGTGCACGAAGACCTGGTCGGCGCGCTGCTGGAGGGCGAGCAGGTCGGCCGGGGTGAAGACCTGTTTCGGCTCGGGCGCGCTCACGCCCATCCGGTAGACGATCTCGCGTTCCTCGGTGTCCGTCGGGTAACCCACGACGATCTTCATGAGGAAGCGGTCGCGCTGCGCCTCGGGCAGCGGGTAGACACCCTCCTGCTCGATCGGGTTCTGGGTGGCCATCACCAGGAACGGGTCGGGCACCCGGTGGCTCTTGCCGCCGATCGACACCTGGTGCTCGGCCATCACCTCGAGCAGCGCGGACTGCACCTTGGCGGGCGCGCGGTTGATCTCGTCGGCGAGCAGGAAGTTCACGAAGACCGGACCCAGCTCCACGTCGAACCGCTCGCTCGACTGCCGGTAGATCCGGGTGCCGACGATGTCGGCCGGCACCAGGTCGGGAGTGAACTGGACCCGGGAGAAGGTGCCGCCGACCACCTTGGCCAGGGTTTCCACGGCGAGGGTCTTGGCCACGCCCGGCACACCCTCGAGCAGGCAGTGACCGCGGGCCAGCAGGGCCACGAACATCCGCTCGACCATCCGGTCCTGACCGACGATGACCCGCTTGACCTCGAACATGGCCCGCTCGAGCTGCGACGCGTCCTGCGCCGGGGGCACGAACGACGGCGCCGTTGCCTCCTGCGCCGGGGGCGCCGGCGCAGCGGCGTCGGGATCGGTATCGGTCTCGGGCGTGCTCGGCTGCGCCACCGGTCCTCCACAACGGTCGTGTGCGCCGGCATGGATGCCGACGCTCAAGACTTACACGACAGACAACACCACACGGCTGGGAGGTTCCTAAGAGACCACCGGCGCCTCATCGTCATCATCGCCGCTACCGGTCCGCCCGCGCAGCCCGAGCACCATAGGCCAGATGTGTTGATCTTTCTGCGCGATCCGCCGGATCGGGCACGTTCACCGGGTGGCGGCACGCCCCGCGCAAGCGTGTAGCATTTGCCTCGTCGCCGGGCGGCTTCCCCCGTGGCCGCCCGGCGCTAAAACTCCCTTCCGTAAAGTGCACGGAATGGTCGAGGAACTCTCATCACCTCAGGTGCTGACGCCGCAGTGCTCGGCCAAGGGCTGCCGCGCCGACGCCGTCTGGCAACTGCACTGGAACAATCCGAAACTGCACACCCCGGACCGCCGCAAGACCTGGCTGGCCTGCGCCGATCACCGGAAAAGTCTCGGCGATTTCCTGGACGCGCGCGGATTCCTGCGCGAGGTCACGCCCTTCACGTCGGCATCGGATGCGGTCATCTCCTAGGCTTCAGGTGTGAGCGAGCCGTACCGCACCGCTGTCGATGCCCTGGAGCCGTGGCCCGACACGGTGCAATGGCGCCCCGTCTCGAGCAAGCTGATCGTCGTGGAGCTGATCGGGCTGGCCATCTGGATCGCCGTGCTCGTCGCCGGCCTGGTCGCCGGCTGGCTGATCGGCGGCCAGTCCTTCTGGCCGTGGGTGATCGCCGGGGTGCTGGTGCTCGGCGCCTGGCGCGCGGTGATCGAGGTGCGCGCCGTCCGGGCCTGGGGTTACGCCGAGCGCGACAACGACCTGCTCGTCCGGCACGGCCTGCTGATCCGGCACCTGTCCATCGTGCCGTACGCCCGCATGCAGTACGTCGACGTCACCGCCGGCCCACTGGAGCGCGCGTTCGGTCTGGCCACCGTGCAGCTGCACACCGCCGCGGCGGCCAGCGACGCCCGGGTGCCGGGCCTGCCACCCGACGAGGCGTCCCGGCTGCGCGACCGCCTGACCGCCCTGGGCGAGGACCGGGCCGAGGGCCTGTGACAAGCCCCGGCCTTCCGCCCTCCCTCCCGCCGCCGGGCACCCCGCCCTACCCGGCCCCGCCGCCCTACGCGGGCCCACCACCCGGCACACCGCCCTACGCGGGCCCACCACCCGGCACGCCGCCCTACGCGGGCCCACCACCCGGCACGCCGCCCTACGCGGAGCCACCGCCCGGTTGGGCTCCGGCCGGTCATCCGGCCGGCCCGCCGCCCGGGCACCCGGCGGGCGACCCCGCTGCCGGTCTGAACACCCGGCAGCGGCTGCACCCGCTCAGCCCGCTGCTGAAGGGCGCGAAAAGCCTCGTCGTCATCGTGGCCGCGCTCTCCTGGCAGACGCTCTCCCAGCTCGGACCCACCCACTTCGCCATGGTCGTCGGCGCCCTCGCGATCGCCGTGGTGATTTTCTCGGCGATCGGCTGGTTCAACACCGGCTACCAGGTCATCGGGCGGGAACTGCGGATCGCCGAAGGACTGGTCTGGCGGCGCAACCGGGCCATCCCGCTCGACCGGCTCCAGGCCGTCGAGTTGCGACGGCCGCTGCTGGCCCAGCTCACCGGGCTCGCCGAGCTGCGCCTCGAAGTGGTCGGCGGCGGCAAGACCGAGGCGCCGCTGGCCTACCTCACCGTCCGGGACGCCGCCGAACTGCGGGAACGGCTCCTCGCGCTCTCCGGCCGTACCCCTGCCGCGGTGGCCTCGCCGGAGACCGGCCCGGCGGCCGGGGTCGCCGCCGCACCCGCCGCCCCGGTCCCCCTCTACCGCGTCCGGAACCGCGACCTGCTGATCAGCCAGTTGCTCACGCCGCAGGCGTTCTTCCTGCCCGTCGGTGTCGCCTGGGTGATCACGCAGTTCGCGATGGAGAGTTCCTGGTCGTTCATCGGCATCGCCAGCACGGTGACCGCGATGGCCGGTGTGCTGCTGCAGCCGATCCGCCGGGTCCTCAGCGACTGGAACTTCCAGCTCGGACGCGACCGGGACCGCCGGCTCGTCCTGCACTACGGCCTCGTCGAGACCCGCAACCAGGTGGTGCCGCCGCACCGGGTGCAGACCGTGCGCGTCACGTGGCCGCTGCTCTGGCGCCGGTCCCGCTGGCTGACCCTGCGGCTCGACATCGCCGGTTACAGCGGCCCCGAACCCGGCGAGGACAACAGCTCCGACCGCCTCATGCCGGTCGGCGACCTGCCCACCGCCCGCGGTCTCGTCGCGGCCGTGCTGCCCGGCGTCGACCTGACCACCCTCGCCACCTCGCCGCCCCCGCTGCGGGCACGCTGGCTGCACCCGTTCGGGCTGCGGTTCTACGGCGCCGGACTGACCCCCGACGTCTTCGTCACCCGGCAAGGGCGGATCACCCGGGAGATGAGCCTGGTGCCGTACGCGCGGATGCAGAGCGTCCGGGTCGTGCAGGGCCCGTTGCAGCGCCGGCTGGGGCTGGCGACCGTCTACGCGGACACCGCGGGCGGGCGGTCCGGGGTCGCGCACGACCGTGACCTGGCGGAGGCGTACGCGATCGCCGAGCAGCTGGAGGTGCGGGCCCGGCAGGCGCGCACGTAGCTCTGTCCGGCGGCGGCGATGCCGGCGTGTGGCGTGAGAGGCTGAGCCGGGAGCCGTGGAGGGGAACAGGCATGGGCTACGCGATGGTGATGGGTGAGGCACTTGTCGACCTGCTCGAGGCCGAGGCGGACGGCGAGCAGATCTACCGGCAGGCGATCGGCGGGGCACCGCTCAACGTGGCCGTCGGGGTGGCGCGGCTCGGTGGCGACGTCGAGTACGCGGGCTCCATCAGCGACGACGTGCTCGGCGACCGGATGGCGGCCTTCCTGCGGGACGCCGGGGTGGGGCGCACCGGGGTACGCCGGGTGCCCGTGCCGACCACGCTGGCCGTCACGACGTTCGAGGGCGCCGAGCCGACGTTCACGTTCTACGGCGAACCACCCTCGTACGCCCTGCTCGGCCCCGGTGACCTCGACACCGCGACCGTCGGCGGCGCGTCGGTGCTCTACACCGGCTCCATCTGCCTGCTCCGGGAACCGTTCGTGTCGGCCGCGCGGGCGGCGTGGGGGACGCCCGGCCCGCTGAAGGTGTTCGACCCCAACGTCCGGCCCACGCTGCTGCCCGACGACGCCGCCGTGGCGGCGCTGCGCGGCCTGGTCGAGGAGTTCTTCGCCACCGCCGACCTGGTGAAACTGAGTTCCGCCGACGCGGTGGTGCTCTACGGGGAGGCGGATCCGGCGGCCGCAGCCCAGCGCATCCGCGCCCTCGGCGCCTCCGCCGTCGTCGTGACCTGCGGTTCCCGGGGCGCGTTCGTCGCCTCCGCCGACGGTGCCGCCATGCTCCCGGCGCCGGAGGTCCGGGCCGTCGACGCCACCGGCGCCGGCGACTCGGTGATGGGTGCCCTGATCCGCCGGCTGCTCCAAGACGGCCGGCCGTCCGGGCAGGCGGACTGGGAACGGCACGTACGGTTCGCGCTGGCCGTGGCCGGTCTGGTGTGCGAGCGGCGGGGCGGCGCGACGGCCATGCCCACCGCAGCGGAGCTCACCGGCCGGTGGGGCGCGCTGGTCTGACCGGAGGGGCCGCCCGGTCCGGCCGGAACGGGTGCGCCGGTCAGTCGCCGAAGGCGCGGGCGATGAACTTCTGGCGGTCCAGGATCACCCGCTCGATGCGCACCTCGGCCACCACCGCGTCGCCGTCACGCACCACCACGTCGAAGTGCAGCTTCCGCCCGTCCACCGTGGTCAGCGTCGCCTGCGCCACCACGCGGCGGCCCAACGGGGACGGCGCCCGGTGATCCACTTCGGCCCGGCTGCCCACCGTGGTGACACCCCCGGGGATCTGCCGCGCGGTGGCGGCCACGGTCGCCGCCTCGGCCAGCGCCAGCAGCCGGGGAGTGCCGAGCACCGGCACGTCACCAGATCCGAGGGACTGCGCGGTGTCGGCGTCGGTGACCGTCAACTCGACCCGGGCGCTCATCCCCGGTGTGAACTCCGGAAACTCCATGCGCACAGCTTAAGCCGTGTCTCGTCGATCACGCGGGGCTGCGACGCGGGGCTTGTCCGCCAGGCGGCGTGACGTCGTTGCCACCGGGCGCCGTGGTGCCGCCGGGCGACCTGGAGCCGCCGGGCGACCTGGAGCCGCCGGGCGACCTGGAGCCGCCGGGCGACCTGGAGCCGCCGGGCGACCTGGTGCCGGGCTGCCGCCGGGCGACCTGGTGCCGGGCTGCCGCCGGGCGACCTGGTGCCGGGCGGCGTGGGGTCGCCTGCCACCGGGCGGCGTGGGGTCGCCTGCCCTCGGCCGCTGTTGCCGTCCCTGGTGCCGTGGTCGGCCTGCGGAGTCCGCGCAACGGTGTTGATCTGCTAGCGATGCGAAATCGCGGTTTCGACCCCTTGATCACAGCGATTTCGTAGCGCCAGCAGATCAACATCTCGAATCCGGCGCGGCCGGGAGCCAGAACCGGGGAGCTGGGGCCAGAACCGGGATCGCTGCGCGGGGGTATCGGCTGGACGGCGATCGCGGCGCGGCGACAAAGCCGGCAACGCGGCCGGGAAACGGCACGCGGCCGGCAGACGGCACGCGGCCGGGAAACGGCACGCGGCCGGCAGACGGAACGCGGCCGGGAAACGGCACGCGGCCGGGAAACGGCACGCGGCCGGGAGACTGCAACGCGGCCAGGTGTCGACGGCGCATTTCGGACTTACAGGGATGAGCTGGGCAGTTATATGGGTGATTTTGGGACAATTCGGGGATGAAGCTACGAGTTGCGATTCTGGCGGCACCGCTGGTGCTGGGTGCGTGCAGCAGTGCGATGGCGGTTCCGGCCGGTGGGCCGAGCACGGCCGCGGTTCCGGACACCGCGCCGGCGCTGGTGCCCGCGCCGATCAGTTCGGGGACGTTCCGCGGATGGAGTGAGGGTGCCACAGCCGTCACGTACGACACTGCCGCTGTGCCGGCCGGCGCCACTGCCGAGGTCGCCGTCACGGACAGCGGCAACGGGGTACGGGTGCGGGTGACAGCCGGTGGGCTGGTGCCGGGCCGGGCCTACGGTGCGCACCTGCACGCCAATCCGTGCACAGCGGACCCGGCCGAGGCGGGACCGCACTACCAGCACCGGGTGGACCCGGCGGCCAGGCCGGGGAAGCCGTCGGTGGATCCGGCGTACGCGAACCCGAAGAACGAGATCTGGCTGGACTTCGTGGCCGGTGCGGACGGGTCCGGCACCACGACGAGTGTGCAGAGCTGGCGGCTCGACCCGCAGCGGCCGCCGTGGTCGCTGGTGCTGCACGCGCAGCACACGAACACCGAGCACGGCGAAGCCGGCACGGCGGGGGCACGGCTGGCGTGCCTCACGCGGGATCCGATCCCGGCGTACGCGAGCAGCCCCGGCCGCGGCTGACCCGGCTGCCGTTCCGGCGGGGCGGGGCCGACCGGCCCCGTCCCACCCGCACCTCTTTGATCGTCCCAGTCGGGGAGGCCGAGCCAAGGTGCCGGCGCCTGCGACGCGGTCCCCGTCAACCCCTGCCCCTCGCGTTCTGGTCCCGGTGGCGCCGGAGTCGAGAAGTTGATCTGCTAGCGCTACGAAATCGCTGTGATCAAGGGGTCAAGACAGCGATTTCGTAGCGCTAGCAGATCAACAACGGCCGCGCCGGCGCACCGCAGTAGGTCGCCGCCGGTCATGCGCAGGCCGTGCCGAGGGCGCGGGCGCAAGCACGGCCGAGAGCGCAAGCACGGCCGAGGGTGAGAAAGGCCGCGCCGCGGGCGGCTCGCCGGGTGCCGCCATGCCATTGGGGGCGGGACTGCCGGTTCCCTCCGACGGCCGCGAGGACGCGATTGCTCGTACATCTCGGGGAAGCACCAACCGCGCCTGCCGCGCCCACCGCTGGGGTTGTACCGTCGAGCCAGCGAGAACGGAGGCTTTCCCTGATGGCCGAGCAAGCCAAGACGGAGTCGCACGACCCGGACTTTCCGGAGGCGTTTCTGCAGTTCATGCGCAGTGGCTGGCGGGAGGATCCGCTTGCGGTGACGCCGCTGCCCGAGGTGCCGAACTACGCGAAACGGCGCGCGGTGCTCTCCGAGGCGTTCCCGGGCGAGACTCTCATCATCCCCAGCGGCAACGAAAAGGTGCGGGCCAACGACACCGACTACCCGTTCCGGCCGGGCAGCGACTTCTTCTACCTGACCGGTGACCGTGACCCGGACAGTGTGCTGGTGCTGCTGCCGACCGGTGCCGGGCATGACGCGGTCCTGTTCACCCGGGAACGCAACTCCAAGGAGACCGACCGGTTCTTCCGGGACCGCAACGGTGAGCTTTGGATCGGCCGCACCCACACCCTCGGCGAGAAGTCGGCCGAGCTGGGCCTGGAGACCGCCTCGCTGGGCGCGCTCGGCCCGGTGTTGGCCGGTTCGGCGCCGGGGCGGACCCGGGTGCTCCGCGGCTTCGACGTGAACGTGGACCGGGCGGTGCTCGCCTACGAGCCCGACCGCAGTGCGCCGCGCGAACGCGAGCTGGCCTGGGTGATCTCCGAGATGAAGCTGGTCAAGGACGAGTGGGAGATCGCCCAGCTGCAGGCGGCGATCGACGCCACAGTCCGCGGCTTCGAGGACGTGGCACGGGTGCTGCCGGCGGACCGGTCCGTCAAGGAGCGGCTGCTGGAGGGCGTCTTCGGGCTGCGGGCGCGGCACGACGGCAACGACGTGGGTTACAGCTCGATCGTCGGTTCCGGGCCGCACGCGACGATCCTGCACTGGGTGCGCAACACCGGTGTCACCACGCCCGGTGAGCTGCTGCTGATGGACATGGGTGTGGAGGGCGACAACCTCTACACCGCCGACGTGACCCGGACCGTGCCGGTGAACGGCACGTTCACCCCGCTGCAGCGCCAGGTCTACGACATCGTGCACGCGTCGCAGCAGGCCGGCATGGACGCGATCCGGCCCGGCGTGAAGTTCAAGGACATCCACCGCACGTGCATGCACGTGCTCGCCGAGGGCCTGCACGACCTGGGCCTGCTGCCGGTGAGCGTGGACGAGGCGATGAGCGAGAACAGCACCGTCTACCGCCGGTGGACGCTGCACGGCTTCGGCCACATGCTCGGCATCGACGTCCACGACTGTTCGAACGCGCGCGGGCAGAACTACCGCGACGGAGAGCTGAAGGAGGGGTACGTGCTGACGGTCGAGCCCGGCCTCTACTTCCAGCCCGAGGACGACCTCGTCCCCGCCGAGCTGCGCGGCGTCGGTGTCCGCATCGAGGACGACGTGGTCGTCACGGCGGACGGCTGCCGGAACCTGTCGGACGGGCTGCCGCGCACGTCCGCCGAGGTGGAGACGTGGCTGGCGGCGCAGCGCGAGGCCGGGCCGCGGCTGCCGGGCTGATCGGCGCGGGGTCCGGCCCCGCGGGCCGGACCCTGGGCTGTCAGGCCAGGTAACCGGAGACGATCCAGCACTCGGCGCCGTCGGCCGTGTCCGTGACGTTGATCGTCACCTTGACCGGATGCCCGTCGGTGGCGTCGAACTCCGTCGCCACCTCGGCGCCGTCCTCGCTGGCGGTCGCGGCCATCGCGACGAGTTCGCCGAGGGTCGGCACCTCGATCTCCTCGCCCTCCTGACCGGTGACCGGGCCGAGGTCCACTTCGGCCGACGCCGCCGGCGCCCCCGACGGCGCACCGGTCCGCTCGGCCGCCGTCACGGCGCCACCGGAGACCGTGACCTGGTAACTGCCCAGCGGGGCGGCCGGGTCGCAGCCGCGGGTAAGCAGGTAGGAGTAAGAGGCGGGTTCGGTCCACGGCGGCCCACTGGTGACCGGCGCCGCGGACGAGGACTGCGCCGGATCCGTGAACGCGGGCTTCTCCGGTTCGGACGTGCATCCGCCGGCCAGACCCACCAGGACCAACGCGCACAGGGCACGCTCGAGCCGCACCACGACCTCCGCTCCGCGGCCACCGACCGTCGGTACGCCGTCGCGGCCGCAATCTAACCCATCGCCGCCACCCACCGGCGCGGCGGGCGCGGAGCGTCAGGGAAGGTCGCTGACGAAGACGGCGACCGACCGGGCCGGCACGACCAGGGTGCCGCCGTCGGCGGTGGCGGTCCGCAGCACCGGATCCACCGACCCGGTCAGCTCGGGGTGCGGGTGCAGCGGCGGCAGGCCGGGGACCCGCTGCTCGGTCGCGGTCTCGGTGGCGTTGAAGACGACCACGACGGAACGCACGTGCGGGTCCAGGCCGGTCGCGTCCAGGCACATCACGATCACGCCGGGCGTCTCGTCGGGGCCGCCCAGCGGGAAGGTCAGGCGCCGCTGCACCTCGTCCGCGGTGGGCAGCCCGAAGACGGGTGACGACTGCCGGATCCGGAGCAGTTCGCGGTAGCGCTCGGCGGCCAGGTCCATCACGTCCGCGGGCGGGATCAGGTGCGGCACGGACAGCAACGGCCGCGAGAAATCCCATTTGTCGCCGTTGTCTTCCCAGGGCGGCAGTCCGGCGCCGAAGCCGTTGCCGAGCGCCGGATCCCACCGGATCTGGTTGAACCAGTCGCCGGAGTTGTACGAGTTCCGATCCAGCGACTTGGACCGCAGCCGCTCGGTGCCCAGCGCCACGAACCCGGCGCCCTGACTCAGCACCACCACCGCCAGCGCCAGCACCTGCATCCGGGCACGGTCGACCGGCGGTGTGCCGACCGGCAGCTTGAACGCCATCGCGTCGTACAGGATCTCGTTGTCGTGGGCGTCGACGTAGTTGATCGCCTCGCCCGGGTCGTGCGCGTACCCGCTGGGTGAGCCGTTGTAGTCGATCTGCGCGCCGCTGCGCTCGACCCCGTCGTGGTTGACGAAGCGGTAGGTCGCGAGCGCGCCGGACAGGCCCACCTTGATCCGGTCGTGCAGCCACAGCGGGATACCCGAGCCGAGTCCGGTGGCGAAGCCCCGCACCCCGGGGTCGTCGCCGAACGAGCCGCCACCGCGGACGGCGTCGCGCAGCCGGTCGTTGAACGTGCCCACCCCGGTGCCGGCCATGTTGACCTGGGTGGCCTGGGCGAACCGGGCGTCGTACGCCACCTCGCCGAAGTTCCACCCCTCGCCGTAGAGGCAGATGTCGCGCCCGTCGTCGCCGAGCCGGTCCAGGGCGATCCGCGCCTCCAGGATGTTGGCGCGCGGGTGATGGCCCATCAGGTCGAAGCGGAAGCCGTCGATCCGGTACTCCCGGGCCCAGGTGACGAGCGAGTCGATGACCAGTTTGCTCATCATCATGTGCTCGGTCGCGGTGTTCGGGCAGCAGGTGGACTCGGCGGTGCTGCCGTCCGCGAGCAGCCGGTGGTAGTAGCCGGGGACGATCCGGTCGAGGACGCTGAACCGGTCGAGGCCGTCGCCCATGGTGTGGTTGTAGACGACGTCGAGGACCACCCGCAGCCCGGCCGCGTTCAGGGCGGCCACCGCCGCGCGCAGCTCCCGGATCCGCGCGGAGCCGGCCGGGTCGGTGGCGTAACCGCCCTCCGGCGCCGTCCAGTGCCACGGGTCGTACCCCCAGTTGTAGCCGTCCCGGTCGGCGATCTCCGCGACGGCTCTCTGCTGCTCCGGGGAGTCCGGCGGGAACGACGCCAGGTCGCACGCCGGCACCGCCTGGTCGGCGCGCCGGTCCGGGATCGAGGCGAAGTCGTTGACGGGCAGCAGGTGCACGTGCGTCAGCCCGGCGTCGGACAGGGACCGCAGGTGGCGCATGCCGTCCGAGCCGGACCGGGTGAACGCCAGGTAGGTGCCGCGCTCCTCGGCCGGCACCGACGCGTCGGCGATCGAGAAGTCCCGGACCGACACCTCGGTGATCTGCATCCGGGCGGGTGCGACAGCGGGCGGCTTGACCAGGGCGTCCCAGCCGGGCGGGCAGAGTTCCGGGTCGGCGAGGTCGACCAGCTGACTGTGGGTGGAGTCGGTGGCGAGCGACACCGAGTACGGGTCGGTCACGCTCGTCGTCACCACCCGCTGGGCGGCGGGGTGCCACACCTCCACCCGGTACCGGTAGTAGCGGCCCAGCCACTTGCGCCTGCCGGTCAGCGACCAGATCCCGGTCACCGGGTCCCGGTCCATCGGCAGCACCCGGGGTTCCTCACCGGGCTCGCGGAACAGTTCCAGCCGCAGGTCACGGGCGGTCGGCGCCCAGACGGCGAGCTGCGGCCGGTCCTCGTCGTCGAAGGTGAGGCCGAGCTCGGCGTCGGCGGCGTCCGCGTACAGGTCGTCGAGGACCCCGGCGAGCTGCACCGCGGTCAGCGCCACGACCGCGCCGTCCGCGTCCCGCCCGGCCACCAGCAGCTGGCCGCGCAGCAGGTCACCGAGGGCGGTGTCGCCGAGTTCGCGGACGGCGAAGGCACGGTAGGCGCGCAGGTGCGGGAAGCGGCGGCTCTGCGCCTGGAACAGACCACCGGGACGGGGTACGAGTGACAGCTCCTGGTCCTCGCCGGCGAGCTCGTCACCGGTGCGGCTCAGGCCACCGCCGGCCGACGCGACAAGGGTGAACGTGACGGCACGGGCCGCGAACCACTCGGGCAGCGCGACGGTGCCCCGGTCGACGAAGACGGCGTAGGACCGGGCCGGGTCGAGTTCCGGGCCGAGGGTGCCGAGGTCGGGGCGGACCGGCGCGGCCACCCCGGCGAGCAGCCACACCTCGCGGGCGGCGGTCAGGTCGAGGCGCTGGTCGTCGGGGAGGTCCTTGACCTCGCCGCGGTGCAGGACGAACCGCAGGCCCACGGCGTCCGGGTGCAGCGGCACCTCGAAGACGGCTCCCCAGGCGTCGAAGCGGGACGGCCGCAGCGGCGTACCCCATCGGGTCCGCTCCTGCCGCGGGACGCCCTCCCAGCAGTGCAGGCCCCACCCGGCGTAGTCGCCGTCGGGTCGCCGGTAGTGGACGACGGCGACGCCGGGGGCCGGGGTGCCGCCACCGGACGGCGCCTGCTTGCCGACCCGGCGGTCGTTGGCCTCCAGCCAGATCTCGGACGTCTGCGTGACGTCGACCCAGCGGTCGATCTCCACGTCCTTGGCGCCGTGCCGGTGCACGACCAGGAAGCCGACCTCCCGGGCATCCGCCGGCAACCGGACCCAGGCGAAGCGGCCGTGCTCGTCCTCGCCGGCGAACGGCACCCCGTCGGGGTAGACGAGCGCGTCGGCGACGTCGCCCCAGGCGTGCAGGGACCAGTCGGCGTAGTCCCCGTCGGGGCGGTGATAGTGCACGATGAGCCATTGCGGACGAGTCCGGCTCTGTGGCGGGGCGGTCGCAGTGATCTCGATCGTCGTCACCGGACCATGGTCGCACCGATTCGCCGGCGCGTGTCGCCTTCAGCGGGTCGCGATCACCGTTGTGATCAACGGGCCGTCGGCGTCGGAGCGGATCAGGTAGCGGTACCGCTCCCCCGGCACCGCCGCGCCCTCACCGTCCAGGTACTCCCACTCGACCGCGACGAGCGTCAGCGCCGCGGAGAGTCGCTGCACGTCGAGCAGGTTGGCGTGCGCGGCGACGATCCGGTGCTCCCGGTACGCGGGGGCGGCACCCAGGAAGGAGAGCGCCACCGCCGCCGGCGAACTGAACGTGAAGCTGTACGAATCCGACACGACCAGCCCGGGCAGCGCGTGGCAGCGGGCGATCGCCGCGACATCGCCCGTCGTGAGCGCCGTTCCGTAGCGCCCGAAGAAGTCGGTCAGCTCGTCCGTCGGTGCCGGTGCGGTCATGCGGGCGCGTATGCCCGTCTATCGACCGCCCCAAACCCGCCGATCGCTGGGAGGATCGAGCGGGAGAACCGACCCCGGACCCCGCCTTGCGATGTCTAGCAAGACGGACGTACGGTTTAACAGAGACATGAACCGAGAGTTAGGCCTACCTAACCCGAAGGTCGCCCTTTCGGTGCGAAAGACTTGACTTCCAGTCGCTGGGTGTGAAGGAGATGACGGTGGCCAGCCTCGACACCTTTGGTGCGAAGAGCGAGCTTCGCGTCGGAGACGCGAGCTACGAGATTTTCACGATCGACAAGGTGAAGGGGCACGATCGCCTGCCCTACTCCTTGAAGATCCTCCTGGAGAACCTGCTGCGCACTGAGGACGGCGCGAACATCACCGCCGACCACATCAACGCGCTCGGCAGCTGGGACCAGAACGCCGACCCGAGTGTCGAGATCCAGTTCACCCCGGCACGGGTGCTGATGCAGGACTTCACCGGCGTGCCCTGCGTGGTCGACCTCGCCACGATGCGGGAGGCCGTCAAGGACCTGGGCGGCGACGCCACCAAGGTCAACCCGCTGGCGCCGGCCGAGCTGGTCATCGACCACTCCGTCATCGCCGACCTGTTCGGCCGCGCGGACGCGTTCCAGCGCAACGTCGAGCTGGAGTACCAGCGCAACCGCGAGCGCTACCAGTTCCTGCGCTGGGGCCAGACCGCGTTCAACGAGTTCAAGGTCGTCCCGCCCGGCACCGGCATCGTGCACCAGGTCAACATCGAGTACCTGGCCCGCACGATCATGGAGCGCAACGGCCAGGCGTACCCGGACACCGTCGTCGGCACCGACTCGCACACCACCATGGTCAACGGCCTGGGTGTGCTGGGCTGGGGCGTCGGCGGCATCGAGGCCGAGGCCGCGATGCTCGGCCAGCCGGTCAGCATGCTGATCCCGCGGGTCGTCGGCTTCAAGCTCTACGGCGAGGCCCCGGCCGGCACCACCGCGACCGACCTCGTCCTCACGATCACCGAGATGCTGCGCAAGCACGGCGTGGTCAGCAAGTTCGTCGAGTTCTACGGCCCCGGCGTGAGCGCCGTGCCGCTGGCGAACCGGGCCACCATCGGCAACATGTCGCCGGAGTACGGCTCGACCGTCGCGATCTTCCCGATCGACGAGCAGACCATCGAGTACCTCAAGCTGACCGGCCGCTCCGAGCAGCAGGTCGCGCTCGTCGAGGCGTACGCGAAGCGGCAGGGCCTCTGGCTCGACCCGAACGCCGAGCCGGACTACTCGGAGAAGCTCGAGCTCGACCTGTCGACGATCGTCCCGTCGCTCGCCGGCCCGAAGCGCCCGCAGGACCGGGTCCTGCTCTCCGAGGCCAAGCCCGCGTTCCGCGACGCCCTGGGCAACTACGTCCAGGACGAGGGCCCGGCGGACGAGGCCAGCCAGGAGTCCTTCCCGGCCAGCGACCCGCCCGCCAACCACACGGACTCCGAGGCCGACAAGCCGCACCTTTTCTCCGCCGCTCTCGGCTCGACCGGCCGGGTCTCCAAGCCCGTCCGGGTCAAGGGCGACGACGGCGTGGAGTACGAGCTCGACCACGGCGCCGTCGTCATCGCCGCCATCACGTCCTGCACCAACACCTCGAACCCGCAGGTCATGATCGGTGCGGCGCTGCTCGCCAAGAAGGCCGTCGAGAAGGGCCTGACCCGCAAGCCGTGGGTCAAGACCACCCTGGCGCCCGGCTCCAAGGTTGTCTCCGACTACTACGACCGGTCCGGCCTCACGCCGTACCTGGACAAGATCGGCTTCAACCTGGTCGGCTACGGCTGCACCACCTGCATCGGCAACTCCGGGCCGCTGCCCGAGGAGGTCTCGGCCGCGATCAACGAGGCCGACCTGACCGCGGTCTCCGTCCTCTCCGGCAACCGGAACTTCGAGGGCCGGATCAACCCGGACGTCAAGATGAACTACCTGGCGTCCCCGCCGCTGGTCGTGGCGTACGCCCTGGCCGGCTCGATGGACATCGACATCACCACCGAGCCGCTGGGCACCGGCTCGGACGGCAAGCCGGTCTACCTCAACGACATCTGGCCGTCCGCGCAGGAGATCGACGAGGTCATCGCGTCGGCCATCGGCGCCGAGGGCTTCAGCACCGCCTACCAGGACGTCTTCGCCGGCGACGAGCAGTGGCAGTCACTGCCCACCCCGACCGGTGACACCTTCGCGTGGGCGGAGGACTCCACCTACGTGCGGAAGCCCCCGTACTTCGAGGGCATGGCCGCCGACCCCACCCCGGTGCAGGACATCGCCGGCGCCCGGGTGCTGGCGAAGCTGGGCGACTCGGTCACCACCGACCACATCTCGCCGGCCAGCTCCATCAAGGCCGACTCGCCCGCCGGCAAGTACCTCGCCGAGCACGGCGTCCCGCGCGCCGAGTTCAACAGCTACGGCTCGCGCCGCGGCAACCACGAGGTCATGATCCGTGGCACGTTCGCGAACATCCGGCTCCGCAACCAGCTGGTGCCGGGCGTCGAGGGCGGGTTCACGGTCAACCACCTGACCGGCGAGCAGACCACCATCTACGACGCCTCGGTCGCGTACCAGGAGGCCGGCATCCCGCTGGTCATCCTCGCGGGCAAGGAGTACGGTTCCGGCTCCTCGCGTGACTGGGCCGCCAAGGGCACCATGCTCCTCGGTGTCCGCGCCGTCATCGCCGAGAGCTACGAGCGCATCCACCGCTCCAACCTGATCGGCATGGGCGTGCTGCCGCTGCAGTTCCCGCAGGGGCAGAACGCCGAGTCGCTGGGCCTCACCGGCACCGAGACCTTCTCGTTCTCCGGTGTCACCGAGCTCAACGACGGCACCACCCCGCGCACGGTGAAGGTCACCACGGACACCGGCGTCGAGTTCGACGCCGTCGTCCGGATCGACACCCCCGGCGAGGCGGACTACTACCGCAACGGCGGCATCCTGCAGTACGTGCTCCGCAAGATGCTCCGCAGCTGACCCTGTTCCTCGGCGCGTCGCGCTCCCCGGAAGCCCCGTCTCATCGTGAGGCGGGGCTTCCGCGTTCCGCCCCGTCTTCCGCCCCGTCTCACCGTGAAGCGGGGCTTCCGCGTTCCGCCCCGTCTCACCGTGAAGCGGGGCTTCCGCGTTCCGCCTCGTCCGCCGCGGCGTGCGCCTCCTGTTCCCGGCCCACCCGCTCCAGGAAGACGGCGTGCCGTCGCAGCGCGCCGGCCAGCCGCTCCTGCGCGGTACGCCGCCGGTGCGCCACACACTCCGCACTGAACTCCACCGCGTCCGCCCAGCGGCCCAGCTCCGACAACCGGTCGGCGTGCTCGCTCAGCGACTGCCCGAGCCGCTGGTCGACCCCCGGGTCCCGCTCCGCCAGCTCCCGCCACATCGCCAGCGCCCGCTCACTGATCACCACGGCGTCGCTGTGCTCACCGGCCTCGGCCAGCGCGTTCGCCAGATCCGACAGCGCCCCCGCCAGGACCGGCTCCGGCACCGCCCCCACGATCGCCGTCGCGTCCCGCTCCGCCTCCAGCGCCTCCGTCAACCGGCCCGCCTCCACCAGCCGGTTCGCCAGCGTCACCAGCGCCGTCGCGAGCTGCTGGGCCCGCTCCGGCTCCGCCCACGCCAAGCCGGCGGCCTCCTCGGCCAGGCGCAGCGCCTCCGGATGCCGGCCCAGCGCGGCCAGATGCGCGGACTGGCTGCCCAGCGCGCGCACCAGCACCGGCTCCGCCGCACGCACCCCCTCGGCCGTCAGCGCCCGCAACGCCCGCACCGCCTCGTCACCGCGCGCGGCCGCCCGCGCCGGGTCACCACCCCGGAACGCGCGCGCCGCATCGTCGACCGCCTCCGCGGCCCGCCCGAGCGCGCCGCCTGTCTGCCGCAGTTTCTGCATCCAGCCCACACCCGGAATCTAAGAACACCGATCAACTCCGCGCCAACCGGGTGCCCCCGACCGCCGCACCCGATCGCCGTCCAGCCGTCCCCGCCCACGCGTCAACCCGGTCTGCCTCCCGCCCCGGGCGCCGCCCGACACGCCGCCCACGGCGAGAATCGGCGCGTTCCCCACCGCCGTGCGCATGTTGATCTGCTAGTACGGCAGCCGCCGTTCGTGAGGTGACCTCGGATCCCGCGGGAACGAGGACGGCCACCGCATGATCGTCTGTGCGTTGTGGACACAACATCAGACCTTGCGGTGGCCGAGAGCCACAGCGTA
>NZ_JAHWGU010000205.1 GCF_020873875.1 Actinoplanes sp. DH11 | reverse complement strand
CGACAACGCCGGAAAACCAGCCCGCGCCATCCGACGCCGCTCCACCACACCCGCCATACCGACATCCCACGCACCCCACGCCAACGACAACCCCACCAAACCCCGCGCCCGCCGAAACTCAGCCAACGCATCCAAATACGCATTACCCGCCGCATAATTCGCCTGCCCCGCAGTACCCAACAACCCAGCCACCGACGAAAACAACACAAACAACTTCAAATCCAAATGCGCCGTCGCCTCATGCAAAAACCACGCAGCATCCGCCTTCACCGCCAACACCGCATCCAACCGCTCCGGCGTCAACGCCTCC
>NZ_JAHWGU010000204.1 GCF_020873875.1 Actinoplanes sp. DH11 | reverse complement strand
CACTTCCTTCGTGCCGGCCCCCACCGCGCCGCAGCTTCCCGCCCACGCCGGCGCTCAAGACCCGACGGCCCCCAGCCGTCACGCTGCGCAAGCAGGTGAAGTGGATCGTGGTCAGCTGCGGACGCTCCAGCCCCCACAAGAGTCCACAGATCAGCGACTCCCCGTCGTGCCCGTGGATGCCAACCACTCTCGGTAACGTCGGCTACCTCTCTAGCGGGCCGTCAACCACCGAAGTCGTTGGCGACGACGTACACCTGATCGAACCGCAGCGGTCGCAGACGGCCAGCCAGCAGGGCAGCGGATCCTCTTGTCAACGCCAGACCTTCTCCT
>NZ_JAHWGU010000203.1 GCF_020873875.1 Actinoplanes sp. DH11 | reverse complement strand
GGCGGATGAGCGGTTGGTGGTGGTGATTGGTGGTGGTTTGGAGGATGCGCCGGTGCGGGGTTTGGTGCGGTCGGCGCAGTCGGAGCATCCGGGTCGGTTTGTGTTGGTGGATACCGATGGTGAGGTGCTGGTTGTCGAGGGTGAGCCGGAGGTGGTGGTTCGTGGGGGTGAGGTGCGGGTGCCGCGGTTGGTGCCGGTGGCGGCGGCTGGTGGTGGTGGGGTGCCGGTGTTGGAGGGCACGGTGTTGGTGACTGGTGGTGGGGGTGCGTTGGGGTCGGTGGTGTGTGAGTGGTTGGTGGGTCGTGGTGTGAATGTGGTGGCGGTGGGTCGT
>NZ_JAHWGU010000202.1 GCF_020873875.1 Actinoplanes sp. DH11 | reverse complement strand
AGCCCCGATCGACGGGGAACGGTGTGATCCCGTCCCCACCCCGAACCACCAGATCCCACAAACCTTGCGGCGAACTCACCCCACCCGGATACCGACACGACATCCCCACGATCGCGATCGGCTCGTCCAGACCGACCCGATTGGCCACAACGGCCGCAGCTACTGGCGACTCCCCCGCCAACCGTTGCGCGACATAACCCGCCAACGCCGCCGAGGTCGGGTAGTCGAAGATCAGCGTCGCCGGCAACTTCAACCCCGTCACCACCGCCAACCGATTACGCAACTCCACCGCCGTCAACGAATCAAACCCCAACTCCGTGAACGGCTGCCCCA
>NZ_JAHWGU010000201.1 GCF_020873875.1 Actinoplanes sp. DH11 | reverse complement strand
CTCCTGCAGCCGGGCCAAGACCACACTCGTGGCCACATGCACATCGGGGTCGCCACCGACCTCGACCAGATCGACGTCGCCGATCGGCTCAACGGCCGCCGCCGGCAGCAACTGAACCTCGTACAGCGGCACCCGCCGAGCCGCCGCATCCACCACCGCCGGCCGCAACACCAACGACTCCACCACCGCCACGGGACGGCCCGCACCATCAGCCAACAACAACGACACTCCGCCGCCGCCGCCGGTCATCCGGACACGTACTGTGCGGGCCTGCGTAGCGAGAAGACGCACACCACTGAAGACGAAAGGCAGCAACGGCTCGGTACCGGCGGC
>NZ_JAHWGU010000200.1 GCF_020873875.1 Actinoplanes sp. DH11 | reverse complement strand
GCGCCTGCGCCTCGATCGGGTCACCCAGCGTCGTCCCCGTGCCGTGCGCCTCCACCACATCAACCTCGGCAGGCCGCAACCCGGCGTTCGCCAAAGCCTGACGGATGACCCGCTGTTGGGAGGGACCATTCGGCGCCGTCAAACCGTTGGAAGCACCGTCCTGGTTCACCGCCGAACCGCGAACCACCGCGAGCACGGGGTGACCGTTCTTACGAGCGTCGGACAGCCGCTCCACCAGCAGCATGCCCACACCCTCGGACCAGCCCGTACCATCCGCCGACGCACTGAACGACTTGCACCGGCCATCGAACGACAGACCCCGCTGACGACTGAACTCAGCGAACGTCCCCG
>NZ_JAHWGU010000199.1 GCF_020873875.1 Actinoplanes sp. DH11 | reverse complement strand
GGTGTATTGACGCTGGACACCGACGGTGTGCATGCCTTTCTTCAGATCGCCGGTCTCGTCGACCACGAGGACGCCGTCGGGGTCACCGAGCCGGTCGGCGACGACCTTGCGCACGTCGTCACGCACCCCGTCGGCGTCCCACTTAGCCCGGTAGAGCAACCTTTGCATCGCATCCGGCCGACCATGTCCAGCCTGCTCGGCCAGCTGCCAGCAGGTCTTGATCTGAAGATCGGCGAGCAGGCCGGTGACGAACCCAGCGGCCGCCCGGCGAGGCTCGACCCGGCAGAACCGGCCGGCGAACGACTCGACCACCAGGTCGATGGTTCGTCGCCACTGGGCAGGCTCTACGCTGTGGC
>NZ_JAHWGU010000198.1 GCF_020873875.1 Actinoplanes sp. DH11 | reverse complement strand
CCGACGCCCCACCAACACAACCCGCACACCCGAACCCACCAAATACCGCGCCACCACCGACCCCAACGCACCCACACCACCAGTCACCAACACCGTGCCCTCCAACACCGGCACCCCACCACCACCACCATCACCATCGCCATCACCGGAAACGTCCGGGACAGCAACCGGAACCAGACGCGGCACCGACGCCCGGCCACCGCGAACCACCACCTCCGGCTCACCCTCGACAACCAGCACCTCACCATCGGTATCCACCAACACAAACCGACCCGGATGCTCCGACTGCGCCGACCGCACCAAGCCCCGCACCGCGGCAAGTGCCAGGTCCTCGCCGCGCGTGACCACTACCAGACGCCGGTCG
>NZ_JAHWGU010000197.1 GCF_020873875.1 Actinoplanes sp. DH11 | reverse complement strand
GCACCCAGTACTCCGGGTCCATCACCTCGACACCGACCGGCTCACCGGTCACATTCGAGATCCAGCCCAACGACGGCATCTCGAAATCGATGCCTTCCAGGACGGCGGCGAAGTCCCGCAGCATCGGATCCATACGCGCCGAATGGAACGCATGACTCACCCGCAACCGCCGCGTCTTGTCGAACCCGGCCGCCACCGCCAGCACCGCGTCCTCATCACCGGAGATCACCACCGCCCGCGGGCCGTTGACCGCCGCGATCGACACCCCATCAACAAGCCGCGCGATCACGTCGTCCTCGGTGGCCTGCACCGCCACCATCGCCCCACCCGTGGGCAGCGCCTGCATCAGACTGCCTCGGGCCGC
>NZ_JAHWGU010000196.1 GCF_020873875.1 Actinoplanes sp. DH11 | reverse complement strand
AGTTTGATGCGGCGTTTTTCGGGATCAGTCCGCGTGAGGCTTTGGCGATGGATCCGCAGCAGCGGTTGTTGTTGGAGGCGTCGTGGGAGGCGTTCGAGTCGGCCGGTATTGATCCGGCTGTTTTGCGGGGTTCGTCGACGGGTGTGTTCGCCGGCTTGATGTACCACGACTATGTGGGTCGTCTGGTGGGTCTGGACGATGTGGAAGGCCATGTGGGTACGGGTACGTCGGGCTCGGTGGCGTCGGGTCGGGTGGCGTACACGTTCGGGCTGGAGGGTCCGGCGGTCACTGTGGATACGGCGTGTTCGTCGTCGCTTGTCGCCTTGCATTGGGCGGTGCAGGCGTTGCGGTCCGGCGAGTGTGACA
>NZ_JAHWGU010000001.1 GCF_020873875.1 Actinoplanes sp. DH11 | reverse complement strand
CCTCGGCCCGATGCAGCCGACGGATCTCAGCCCAGTCCTCCACCTTCAACACCCCTTCCAAGATCAAGGAGGAAGGGGGTCAACTTTCCCGGATCCCTACGGGGTCACTCTTCAGGAAGCGGCGACACAGCCCTGCGCATCGACGAACTCACCGAGCTGCCGCCCCTCCTGGCCGGCCTGCCACTCGGCGTCCCCCGCAACTGAGAGCAACCCCAACCAGGCGCCACCAGACCGAACCAGACCAGCACCCACCCCGACCGAACCACATCAGCACCCACGCCGACCGCACCACATCAGCACCCACCTTCACCGTGGCACTTCAGCGCCCCGCCCAACCGCGCCACGTCAGCCCAGCCCGGCCGAGGACGCTGACCCGGACGATCCCGAGACCGCCCACGTCGATGCGGACCTCACCATGACCGTCGGCCCGGGTCAGCGCACACGGTGATTCCCAGCCGGACGAAGCAGCAGTGACGCCCGGTCCCTGATCCCCGCACACTCCTCGCAGGACCGCGAAGCGCCAACCGCTGCAGTCCCGCACGAGCTGATCGCACCCAGCTGTCACTCAGGGCTGCCAGAGAGCCCTCCACCCAACCATGAGCGACAGCCAACCCACCCCGGCTGTCACCCACGGCTGCCAGAGAGCCCTCCACCCAACCATGAGCGACAGCCAACCCACCCCGGCTGTCACCCACGGCTGCCAAACAGCGCCGCAACCAGCCCTGAGTGACAGCCGGCCGGGCTGGCTCGTGGTTGAGAGCGCCTTCGGACAACCCATCAGCACGATCCCGCGCACTGACCCGCCCGTGCAGCTGTCGGATGGACACGACCGGCATCGGATGGACACGACCGGCGGAGGTCGGTCGAAATGCGAGCAGCCCGCCAGGGAGCCAGGACCGCAGCGGCCCGTTACGTTCACCTGGCCGGCCCGGTGAACGTCATTGGTCAAGGCGCCAAGCGGACCCCGGCCTCCACTCCACGACGCACCTACCCCTGCGCACCGCAGACGAGGAGGGCTCCGCTCGCCATGCGCCGGCGCCCGACGAACATCGTCCCGAGTGAGCTGAACCCACGCGCCCCGCAGGACATTGCGGAGAAATCAGGCAGCCACGCGAAGCGAGAGGGCACGCCGCAGCTGTGCCCTGCTCGTTGAAGCCGGTGTGGAAGACGCGCAGGAAGACAGCGGCCGGCCAACGGTGCCGCGACGTGGTCGAAGCCGCGCGAACGGCGGCGCGAACCAGGGCCGGCCGGCAGACCAGCCGATCGGGGCGGCCAGCCGACCAGCAGATCGGGGCGGCCGGCCGGTCGACCGGTCGGGCCGGCCGCGGCCGGTCGACCGATCGGGGTGGAATCGGACCGTTTTCGGGTATGCGGAAGCCCCGCTCCGGCGACCGGAGCGGGGCTTCAACCGTCTGTCAGGCGGGCGCTACCGCGCGCGAGCGACGCATGGTCAGAACGTACTCCACCAGGGAGATCAGTACGTTCTTCGTCGACTCGCGGTTGCGGGCGTCGCAGCTCACGACGGGCACGTCGCTCGAGATCGCCAGAGCGTCCCGAACGTCCTGCGCGTTGTGGTACTGCATGCCGTCGAAGCAGTTGATCGCGATCAGGTAGGGAAGGCGACGGTGCTCGAAGAAGTCGATGGCGGCAAAGCAGTCGGCGAGCCGACGCGTGTCCACCATGACCACAGCACCGATGGCGCCCCGGACCAGTTCGTCCCACATGAACCAGAAACGCGTCTGGCCAGGTGTTCCGAACAGGTAGAGGATCAGGTCCCGGTCGATGCTGATCCGGCCGAAGTCCATGGCCACAGTGGTGGTCATCTTCCCCGGTACCTGCCGGTTGTCGTCCACCCCCACACCGGCCGAGGTCATGATGGCCTCGGTGGTAAGCGGGGTGATCTCCGAGACCGACCCCACCAGCGTCGTTTTGCCGACGCCGAAGCCACCGGCGATGACAATCTTCGCCGATGTCACGCGTCCCGCAGCGGGACGGGACATGTCAGAGCCTGCGAAGTCCACTCAGCACCCTTTCCAGCAGTTCCGTGCCTACCGCGTCGGTCTCGTCTTCGAGCGAGGTGGGCTCGTAAACCGCGAGCAGGCCATCGGAGGCCATGTCCGCGACAATCACACGTGCCACACCGAGCGGCAGTTGCATGCGTGCGGCGATCTCAGCGAGCGACTGAACGCGCCCGCCGTCACACATCGCCGCGATGTACTGATGCTCGCTTCCACCCTGCCCGCCGCGGTTCATTCCAGAACGGCCGCGCACGGTTGTCTCGACCAGCGCTTCCAGCGCTATCTCAAGCTTCGGACGGGTCCGACCGCGGGTCACGGCGTACGGCCTGACCAGCGCACCGGTCGGCTCATCGCGTTCAGGCATAGTCACCGTCAACCCCTCCCTCGGCCCCTCGAAGTGTATTGGTTGTCAAGGTTTCTGACAGTAGCCGACTGGGTCGGCTCACTGCCCGTCTCAGCCCAGTACCCCGGCCGCCGAACGCGGCGCGGGGGTCAGAGCCTCGCCGACCCGGTCGACCAGAAGGGCCATTTCGTAGCCCACCTGTCCGACATCACAGCTGCGCGCCGCGAGAACGGCGAACGAAGATCCGTCGGAGATCGACATCAGGAACAGGAATCCATTGTCCATCTCGACGACCGTCTGCAGAACGGCACCACCCTCGAAGCAACGCGCGGCACCCTGGGTGAGGGATACCAGGCCGGACGCGATGGCCGCCAGCTGGTCGGCACGGTCCCGCGGAAGGTCCCGTGAGGCCGCCAGGAGCAGGCCGTCGGCGGAGACCGCGATCGCGTGCGCGACCCCGGGAACGCGGTCGGCGAAGTTGGCGAGAAGCCAACCGAGATCCTGCGTAGATGTCATGCCTCATGCTCCTTGCCAGCCTGCGAGGGCTGCTGCCCGCCCGGAGTCTCCTCCAGGTTGGTCGATTGTTCCTTGGTGCGACCGCGCTGAACACCCCGGTGGTACGCGGACAGCAGACCGCGGACCCCCTCAGGAGTACGGCGCTGGACGGAGTTACCGCCCCGGTCGACACCGCCGGGGACGAGTTGCGCCATCGGCGTGCGCTTGGGAAGGCCCGCCGTGGTTGTGGTCTCAACCTGTGCCTCAGCCGCGGCACGGGCCGCCTGCCAGCCGTCGTCGGCCGCGGTCTGCCACGGACTCGACGGGGCCGCACTGCTCCCGTTGCTGTAGGAACCGGCGGCGGCAGACGCGGCAGCGCCGACCGTCGCGGTGTCGAGCTCACGCGACTCGGGGGAACCGGCCTGCTGCGGCACGCCGGCCGAACGGGTCGGTTCGCCGGTGGGAATCCGGCGCGAGACGACCGACTCGTCACCCGAGCCGGAAACGGTGGGCGTCGCCGTGTCGGTCTGGTCGCCCGGGTGCGTCGTGGTGAACCACGCCGACTCGAGCTCCCGGAAGATGGGGAGTTCCATCGTCTCGTCGGCGAACGGGACCGAGCCTTCGCGCTGACGTGCCGAGGCCTGCGCCGCGGCGATCTGCGCGGCAGCGGTGGCCTGCGCCTCCGTGGCCTGGGCGGTGGCCGCCTCGTGCCCGGCGCGGGCCGCGTCGGCGGATGCGTCGTCGCTGCTGGTGGGTGCCGGCGGCGCCGAGGACGGCACGGGGGCCGTCTGCGGGTTCGTCGGGCGGGCCACCTGCGGCTGCGGCTCGAAGTTGTCCGGACGGTAACGCGGGATCTCGGCCGTCATGTCGAGCGCGGCGGCGAGGTTCTGCGGCACGTGCGGGGTCGCGCCCTGCTCGCGGTCGGCGGCAACCGGCGGCCAGGCCGGCGGTGCCGCCGCGAACGGGGTGCGCTGCTCGGGCTCGGCGAACGGGGTGCGCTGCTCCGGCTCGGCGAACTGGTTGCGCTGCTCCGGCTCCGCGAACGGGTTGCGCTGCTCCGGCTGCGCGGAGATCGGCGCGGCCGAGATCGGCGCGGCCGGGGCCGCGGAGACCGGCGGTGCGAACGGCGGCGCCGAGGACACCGGCGGCGCGGAGACCGGCGGGACCGGGGGCGCGGACACCGGCGGCACGAACGGGTTGCGGCCCAGGTTCTCCGGGTTGGCCGGCAGCTGGCGCGGGATGGCCGCACCGAAGCCGTTGCCGGTGTCGCCCTCGGGGCGCGGGAACTCGCCGTTGCGCCGCTGTGCGAGCTCGTCGAGATCGGCGAAGCCCTGCGGTGCGGACGGCAGCGGCGGGATGACCTCGTTGCTGCGCGGGCCGTGGAAGCCGTTGGCGAAGCCGTTCCCGTTCGCCTGGCCGCCGTTGCCGTTCAGGCCACCGAACCCGGTGGGTGCGGCGCCGGTCAGGTCGGACCAGGCGGGTACGGAACCGTTCGTGCCGTTGGTCGGCTCGAACGGACGGCCGCCGCCGTTGAAGCCACCACCACCGTTGAAGCCGCCGTTGCCACCACCGCCGTTGAAGCCGCCGTTGCCGCTCTCCAGGGCGAGAGGCTCGCCGAAGGAGGGCATGGCGGGCGGCGGGCCGGAGTCGAAACCGACGGCCGACTGCATCGACTGGACGCGGGCGGAGGCCGCCGCGGCCAGCACCGAGGCGGGCAGGCCGACCTCGGCCACGGTGCCCCGCTCACGGTCGGCGGGACGCAGCTCGACGCGGACGGCGTGGCGGTTGGCCAGCCGGGCGACCACGACGAGGCCCATCATCCGGGAGACGGCGACGTCCACCGTGGGCGGGTTGGCGAGCCGTTCGTTGAGGTCCCGCAGCTGTTCGCGGCTGATACCGATGCCGTGGTCCTCGACCGTCAGCACCGCGTTGTCGCCCAGCAGACGAGCCTCGACGAGCACGTTCGAGTTGGGTGGCGAGAAGGCTGTCGCGTTGTCGAAGAGCTCGGCGACCAGGTGGACCATGTCGTTCACGGCGTGCGCCGCGACCTCGATGTCCCGGTCGATCATGCCGAACTCGATGCGGGTGTAGTGCTCCACCTCGGACTGCGCGGCGCGCAGCACGTCGATCAGAGCGGCCGGCTCCCGCTGCACACGGGTCGAGTCGGCACCGGCGAGGACCAGGAGGTTCTCGTCGTTGCGGCGCATCCGGGTGGCGAGGTGGTCGAGCTGGAAGAGCTCGGCCAGCCGGTCCGGGTCCTCCTCGCCGCGCTCCAGCCGGTCCAGGTGACCGATGAGCCGGTCGACCAGGATCTGCGAACGGCGGGCGAGGTTGACGAACATCGTCGCGACGGAGGCGCGGAGTGCGGCCTGCTCGGCCGCGGTTCGCACGGCCTCGAGGTGAACCGCGTTGAACGCCTCGGTCACCTGGCCGAACTCGTCACGGCTGCGCACCGGCAGCGGCTCGGCGATCTGGTCGGCGACCTGTGCCGGGGTGAGCGACGCGGAGAGCGCCGGGTCACGCAGCCGGCTCACCGCGTGCGGCAGGCCGAACTGGGCGACCGCGAGGGCACCCTGACGCAGCTCACGCAGCGAGCGCGCCATCGAGCGGGCGACCAGCCAGGCGAAGAGGATGCCGAGCAGGAGCAGCGCGAGCAGCAGGCTGGTCTCCAGGAAGACCCGGCGGTTCGTGTCGTCGCGCAGCGTGGTGGCCTCGGCAACGATGTTCTTGTCGAACTCGATCTCGACCTGGCGGAAGAGCTCGTTGTAGCCCTTCATCGCCTCTTCCCACCCGGCGGTGGTGAAGGGGATGTTCTTGATGTTGTCGCCCTGCAGCGCCATCAGCGGCACGGTCAGGTTGGTCGCAGCCTGCGCGGTCAGACCGGTCACCGTGTTGTCGAAGAACTGCTTCTCCGTGTCGGTGCCGATGGCCTGCAGCGTCTTGGTGGCGAGCGCGTAACCGGTCTGGGTGCCGAGGAAGTTCTGCCGGAGCCCGTTGTCGAGCTCACCCTCGGCGAGGATCTCGTGGCCGATGAACCGCTGCTGAGCGATGTAGTCCTTGGCCTCGGCGACCGCGGCCACCGCGCGCAGGTGGTTGCTCAGGTCGGGGTCGGTGGACAGCTGGGCCGAGGAGTCACGAACCTGGAGCAGGTCGTCGATGAGCCGGTTGTAGCTCTCCTTGACGCCGGACTCGTTGACCTGGCCGTTCGCGACCTTGCTCCGCAGAGCCGGCAGGTCCTCGAGGTTGTTGTCCAGGCGAACGAGCAGGTCGCCCACGTTGCCCGGGACGTCCTCGAGCGCGCCCTTCTGCTGAACGTAGGGCGCCTTGGCGGAGTCGACCGAGCCGTGCTCGCCGTTGTAGAGCTTCACTGCCGCATCGGCGGCGGGCTTGTTGTTGGCGTCTTTAGCGAGCGCCACCATGATGCCGTAGGTCCGCTCGGACTGCAGGTGGTCGACAAGACCACCGGCCGCCTCGGACAGCACCGACAGGGTGCGGGCACGCTCGGCGTTGCTCGCCTCCTCGATGTGGTCAACGAGGCCGTCGACGCCGACAATGATCGTCGCCACCGTGGGCACCAGCATGATCAGGCCGAGTTTCGACCAGATCGGTAGGTCTCGCAGTCGGCCAGCCGGCCGACGCAGACGCGACATGACGCCGTTCGCCGCCTTGGGGCGCTTGCTCACGTCACCGTCCTCCTGATTCGGGCCCCGGCATTCGGCTCGCCGGGCACCGCGCACGACCGACTCGCCGGGTCGGGCCCCCGAGATTCCATCACGACAAGTGTCAAAGAGAAAGGGCAGGCGGACACGGACCGGTTGTGTGACGCGATGTTGCAACTTCGGAGTTGGACATCGCCGGTCCACTATCACTGCGTGTAGAGCTGCACATCTCTCAAGGTCACTCACTCGGCCGGGCTGCTGCGGGGGGTGGATGCAGGCCGACCGGGTCCCGATCGTAGTCGATCGCGATAGAAGTGACGATGTCTCGGTTCGCCGCGATCGGCAAGGCGAGATGCCGGTTTCTGCCGAGTTTGCAGGCGGCAGTCTAACCGAACGGTGGATGGGCGAAGCCGTACCGTCGATTTCTTTTGACGTACGTTCGTCCGTATCCGAGAAAAAGGGCGAAAAGCCGGACTTAGGGCGGTGTCAGGCGACGAGCTTGGCGTACGCCGGCTTGATCACTTCATTGATCAACACGAGCCGCTCGTCGTACGGGATGAACGCCGACTTCATCGCGTTGATGGTCAGCCACTGCAACTCCATCCAGCCCCACCCGAAGGCCTCGGTCAGCAGCGCCATCTCCCGCGACATCGACGTGCCGCTCATCAGCCGGTTGTCGGTGTTCACCGTCACCCGGAACCGGAGATCGTGCAACAGCTTGATCGGGTGCTCGGCGATCGAGGCGGCCGCGCCGGTCTGCACGTTCGAGGACGGGCACAGCTCCAGCGGGATCCGCTTGTCCCGCACGTAGGAGGCCAGCCGGCCCAGCACCGGCGGCGCCGACTGCGTGCCGCCGGTCGCGGTCGCCGCGCTCGGCCCGGCCGACGGCCCGGTGATGTCGTCGACGATGCGCACGCCGTGACCCAGCCGGTCGGCGCCGCACCACTGGATCGCCTCCCAGATCGACGGCAGGCCGAACGCCTCGCCGGCGTGGATGGTGAAGTGGGCGTTCTCGCGCTGCAGGTACTCGAAGGCGTCGAGGTGGCGGGTGGGCGGGAAGCCGGCCTCGGCGCCGGCGATGTCGAACCCGACCACGCCGGCGTCCCGGTAGCGGACCGCGAGCTCGGCGATCTCCTGCGAGCGGGCGGCGTGCCGCATCGCGGTCAGCAGGGTGCCGATCCGGATCGGGCTGCCGGACGCCGCCGCCTCGGCGCAGCCGTCCCGGAAACCGGCGTGCACCGCGTCGACGACCTCGTCCAGGGTCAGGCCGCGTTCAAGGTGCTGCTCCGGGGCGTACCGGACCTCGGCGTAGACGACCCCGTCGGCCGCCAGGTCGAGCGCGCACTCCTTGGCGACCCGGTGCAGGCCCTCGACGGTCTGCATGACCGCGACGGTGTGCGCGAAGGTCTCCAGGTACCGTTCCAGCGAACCGGAGTCGGCCGCCGCGACGAACCACTCGCCGAGCCGTTCCGGGTCCTGGGCGGGCAGCTCGTGGCCGATGGCCGCGGCGAGCTCCACGATGGTGGCCGGCCGCAGACCGCCGTCCAGGTGGTCGTGGAGCAGAACCTTCGGTGCCTTGACGATGTCCGAGTGCGTGATGCCAGCCATCAGAAGAGCCTAGAGGGAACCACCCGATGATCGACGGCGCAATCCCGTATCTGCGATGCCCGGTGTGCCGCGGACCACTCGCCCGCGCCGAGCGGGCGCTGCGCTGCCCGCGCGGGCACAGCTTCGACATGGCCAAGCAGGGGTACGCGGACCTCAGCGCCGGCCGGTTGCCGCACACCGGGGACACCGCGGCAATGGTGGCCGACCGGGCCGCCTTCCTGGCCGCCGGGCACTACACCTTCATCGCCGACGCGCTCGCCGGACACCACACCGACGGTCTCGTGCTGGACGCCGGCACCGGGACCGGCGACTACCTGGCCCGCTTCCTGGACGGCTCACCGGCGGCGACCGGCCTGGGTCTGGACGTGTCCAAGCCGGCGCTGCGCCGTGCGGCCCGGGCACACGAGCGGGCCGCGGCCGTGCTGGCCGACCTGTGGCGGCCGCTCCCGGTCGCGGACGCCTCGGCGGCGGTGGTGCTGAACGTCTTCGCGCCGCGCAACGGGCCCGAGTTCCACCGGGTGCTGCGCCCGGGCGGTGTGCTGCTGGTGGTCACCCCGGCCGCCGACCACCTGGCCGAGCTGATCGCCGCGCACGGCCTGATCTCGGTCGACCCGGACAAGGCCGCCCGGGTGCGGGGCAGCCTGGGCGAGCACTTCGCCCTCGCGTCGAGCGGCACGCACCGGCGCCGGCTGCGGCTCACCCCGGCAGAGGCGCGGGTCCTGATCGGGATGACGCCGAGCGCCCGGCACGTCGACCCGGCCGCCGTGCCGGACACCCCGGTCACGGTGACCGCGGCCGTCGACGTGGCGGTCTACCGTCCCGTCCCGGGCGGAAAGCCGATCACGGACGACAAGCCGGCCACGTCAGACTGACAGATCGACTTCTTCCCACTCGGCGGGCTTGTCGTGGTACGGCCCGGAGAAGACGACCGCCCACTCCAGCGCCCACCGCCGCTGCCCGATCGCGTTGCTGTCCACCTCGCCCGGCAGCGACCGCCCACTCTGCTCCGACTCCTGGAACGCCCAGTCCAGGCAGTAGTAGAGGTCCAGCAGCACGGCCGCCTCGGCCGGGTCCCGGGGCGCCACCAGCGACCGGGACCGCCAGCTGCCGAAGGTCTCACCGGCCGGCAGGTCCGGCATCTGCGTCATCAGCCCGTCGTCCGGCGGGACGGTGGGGTCCAGGTGCCGGCTGAGACCGAGCAGCCAGGCCAGCGCGAAGACGGCGTCGTGGTGCAGGACGAACGAGCGGTGGTCGCCCTTCGCCCCGATCACGAACTGCCACTCCGGCGGCGTGACCAGGTCGACCAGGTGGGAGCCCAGCAGCCAGCTCATCGCCGCCTCGGTGGGCATGCCGAAACACCTGGCGACGACGACGTGCAGCACCGCGGCCCGTGCCTCCAGTTCCGCGACCGGGCGCAGCTCGACCGTGTCACCCGGCTCCCAGACCAGCGGGAACGCCAGTGGGGGCAGGGGCAGGTCGAGCCGCGCGAGCTCGTCGAGACTGGCCTCGCGGACCGCGCGGGGATCGGGGGCGGCCTTCGTCATGGTCGGTCAGGCTATGCGGTCCAGCAGCAGCCCGGGAGAGGCGGGCCGGTCGGACCCGATGACGATCGCCCCGGCCGCGTCCGCGCGGGCCGCCGAAATCCGGGACTCGTCGTCGGCGCGAAGCTCCAGCAGGACGTCACCGGCCCGGACCCGGTCACCCGGCCGGACTTTGAGCTGCACGCCGGCGCCGAAGCTGACCGGGTCCTCCTTGCGGGCCCGGCCGGCGCCGAGGCGCCAGGCGGCGATCCCGATCCCGTACGCGTCCATCGAGCTGACCACGCCGTCCTCGGTGGCCCGCAGCACCTCGGTGTGCGCCGCCGTCGGCAGGGGTGCGTCCGGGTCGCCGCCCTGTGCCCGGATCATGGCGCGCCAGGTGTCCATCGCGGCGCCGGAGGTCAGCGCCTTCTCCGGGTCGGCGTCCACACCGGCGGCTGCCAGCATCTCCCGGGCCAGGGCCAGGGTCAGCTCGACCACGTCGGCCGGGCCGCCGCCGGCGAGCACCTCGACCGACTCGGCGACCTCGTTGGCGTTGCCGATCGCCAGGCCGAGCGGGGTGCTCATGTCGGTGAGCAGGGCGACCGTGGTGACTCCGCTGTCCTTGCCGAGCCGCACCATGGTCCGGGCCAGCTCGCGGGCGGTCTCCAGGTCCTTCATGAACGCGCCGGAGCCGACCTTGACGTCCAGCACCAGCGCGCCGGTGCCCTCGGCGATCTTCTTGCTCATGATCGAGCTGGCGATCAGCGGGATGGCCTCCACCGTGCCGGTGACGTCGCGCAGGGCGTACAGCTTGCGGTCCGCGGGGGCGAGGCCCTCGCCGGCCGCGCAGATCACCGCGCCGATGTCCTGAAGCTGATTCTTGAACGCCTCGTTGGAGAGGCGGGCCTGCCAGCCGGGGATGGACTCGAGCTTGTCGAGGGTGCCGCCGGTGTGGCCGAGGCCGCGGCCGGAGAGCTGCGGCACGGCCACCCCGCATGCCGCGACGAGCGGGGTCAGCGGCAGCGTGATCTTGTCGCCGACGCCGCCGGTGGAGTGCTTGTCGGCGGTCGGCCGGGAGACCGAGGAGAGGTCCAGGCGCTCGCCGCTGGCGATCATCGCGGCGGTCCACCGGGCGATCTCCGCCGGGGTCATGCCGCGCAGCAGGATCGCCATGGCCAGCGCGGACATCTGCTCGTCGGCGACCACACCCTTGGTGTACGCGTCGACCACCCAGTCGATCTGGGCGTCACTGAGCTGATGACCGTCCCGCTTGGCCCGGATGACATCAACAGCTGTAAAAGCACTCACGCCTTGTCCTCCCAGCGCCCGGCAATGCCCTCGGGCGCGTCACCCTCGCCGGCCCAGGACAGGCCGCCCTCGGCGTCGACGACCACGATCCGCGGGGTACGCACCAGGCCCCAGGCCACGGCGGCGGAGGCGGCCGCGAAGTTGGGGCCCTCCTCCAGGATGCCCTTCTCCTCGGCGCTGCCGGGTTCACCCGACGAACGCTCCCAGTAGGCGGTCCAGATCGTCTCACCACCGGAGATGTCCGGGTGCACGAAGACCGTGCCGCGGCCGCGCCACTTCGCCAGTTCGGCGGGCACCTCGGAGCCGCCGGCCGGGCCGGTCACCCGTTCCATGTCCTCGTAGCCGAAGGCGTGCGGCAGCAGCTCGGTCATCCGCAGCGGCCGCGGGTGCGCCTCGACCAGCAGGTCCGGGCCGCCGTGCTCCCAGAGCAGCTGGCGGCAGCGGCCGCACGGCATCAGCGGGGAACCGGTGGCGTCCACGCAGGAGATCGCCACCAGGCGGCCGCCTCCGGTGGAGTGCAGCGAGCTCACCAGGCCGCACTCCGCACACAGGGTCATGCCCAGGGACGCGTTCTCCACGTTGCAGCCCACCACGACCCGGCCGTCGTCGACCAGGCCGGCCACCCCGACCGGGAAGTCGGATATCGGCACGTAGGCACGCCGCATCGTCTCGATGGCGGAGGCACGCAGCCCCGCCCAGTCGATCTCCATGATCTTGATTCTGCCTGACTCTCGGCGGTGTGTTTCAGCTCTTGACGTACGGGAGACCGTCGGCCGCCGGCGCACGTACCCGGCCGACCAGGCCGGCCACCGCGATGATCGTCGCGAGGTACGGCAGCATGTTGAGGAACTGACTCGGCACCGGGCTGCCGACCGCACTCAGGTAGGTCGCCAGTTTCTGCGCGAAGCCGAAGAAGAGCGCGGCACCCAGCGCACCGAACGGCGTGTAGCGGCCGAAGATCAGGGCGGCGAGCGCGATGAAGCCGGCGCCGGCCGTCATGTTCTTGGTGAAGCTGCCGGTCGCCACCAGCGTGAAGTAGGCGCCGCCGATGCCCGCGACCAGACCGCCCATCAGCACGTTCAGGTAGCGCAGGCCGCGGACCCGGATGCCGACCGTGTCGGCCGCCGTCGGGTGCTCGCCGACAGCGCGGGTGCGCAGGCCCCAGCGGGTCCGGGTGAGCCCGAAGTGGATCGCGACGACGAGCAGCAGCGCGACCCAGACCAGCAGGTTCGTGTCGAACAGCACCGGGCCGAGCACCGGGATGTCGGCCAGTCCCGGAATCCGCCACTCGGGCAGCCGCGGCGGCTCGTTGTAGGCGCTCGCGTCGTTCTGCATCAGCCGCTCGTAGAGGAAGCCGGTGACGCCGAGCGCGAACAGGTTCAGCACGATGCCGACCACGGTCTGGTCGACGAGGTAGCGGATCGACAGCACGGCCAAGATCGCCGCGATGATCAGACCGCCGACGGCCGCGCTGATCAGGCCCGCCCAGACGCTCGTGGCCATCGTGCCGACCAGGGCGCCGGCGAACGCCCCCATCAGGAACTGGCCCTCGATCGCCACGTTCACGACGCCGGACCGCTCACCGAGCACACCGGCGAGCGCGCCCAGGATCAGCGGCAGCGCGAGCTGCATCGTGCCGCTGGTGGTGTCCACGAGCGGCATGAACTTGCCCGCCACCTGCCAGCAGAGGAACGACAGGACGAACGTCAGGATGCCGAGCCCGAGCAGGGCGGTCTGCCGGCGCTTGGCCAGGCCGGCGAGGAGCACGCCACCGGCCACGATCGTCAGGATGCCGAAGAGCACCGCGCCCAGCTGGCCGTTGATCGACAGGGCCGCGCCCTCGGCGTCGTCGCTCAGGGTGAACCGGGCCTGCTCGCTGGGGGCGAGCGCGCCGAACAGGACGGCGGCCAGCAGGCCGATCAGGACGAGTGTCAGGCCGAGGCGGCGCTGCCGGGTCCAGAACGGCTCCGGCGCCACGACTACGGAGGTCTCCTCCACGGTTGCCGTCGACATGTCTCAGCCCTTCGCCAGCGAGGCGCCCGGCCGCACGAGGCGGGTGGCGCGAAGTCGGAAGATCGCCTTGACCAGGGCGGGGGCGGCGATGAAGATGACGATCAATGCCTGGAGTACGGTGACGAGCTCCAGCGAGATACCGGCGTACGACTGCATCCGGTTGCCGCCGGCCCGCAGCGCGCCGAAGAGCAGGGCGGCCCACAGGGTGCCCCACGGCTTGTTGCGGCCGAGCAGCGCGACGAGCAGGCCGTCGAAGCCGATGTTGCCGGCCACCGCCGGGGTCAGCGCGTACGCCGTGCCGAGGACCTGGGTGGCGCCGCCGAGGCCGGCGAGACCACCGGCGATCGCCATCAGCAGCGCGTACGTCTTGGCGACGCTGATGCCCGCGGTCCGCGCGGCGTGCTGGTTCGCGCCGACGGCCCGCAGCTCGAAACCGAACGACGAGCGGTTCAGCAGCCACGCGACGCCGGCCGTGGCCGCCACCGCGAGCAGGATGCCCAGGTGCACGCGGAGAACGCCGCCGAACGAGGGCAGCTGGGCCGACTCGTCGATCGCCTTACTGATCGCGTCGGTGCGGTTCGGGTCCTGCACGCCCTTCTGGAGCACCAGCCAGGAGAGGAACAGCGCCGCGGTGTAGTTCAGCATGATCGTCGTGATCACCTCGTGGGCGCCGGTCCGCGCCTTGAGGATGCCGGGGATGAAGCCCCAGAGCGCGCCGCCGAGCGCGCCGGCGACGATGGCCACCACCAGGTTCAGCACGATCGGCAGGCCGAACGCGAAACCGGCCACACCGGCGGTGACGCAGCCGATCACGGCCTGGCCCTGCGCGCCGATGTTGAACAGGCCGCCGCGGAACGCCAGCGCCACCGAGAGACCGGTGAAGACCAGCGGCGCCGCGTAGGTGAGCGTCTCGGAGAGCGGCGCGAACGCGTCCTGCCAGGTGCCCGAGCCGTTGAACCAGGCGGAGAACGCCTCCGGGTCACCGAACGCGCCCTTGAGCAGGTCGGAGTAGGCGGTGCTGACCAGCTGCCAGCTCGCGCTCAGCGCGTCCGCCGGGCGGGCCGTGAAGTACGCGAACTGCGCCAGCACCTCGGCGTCCGACACGATGATCAGGATCGCGCCGATGACGAACGCCAGCAGGATCGACAGGGCCGTGACCGTGACGGTGTTGGCCGCCCAGAGGTTCCGGGTGAAGGCGCTGAGGAAGGACTCCTCGGCCTCGTCCTTCTTGGCCGGCGCCTCGGGAGTCGTTTCGGTGCTCACTTCGTCCCCTCTTCCGGCGCGTCGCCGCCCGTTCCGGTGATGCCGGCCATCAGCAGGCCGATCTCCTCGCGCGGGGTGTCCGGCGAGACGATGGCCAGGATCCGGCCGCGGTACATCACCGCGATCCGGTCGGCCAGGCCGACCACCTCGTCCAGCTCGCTGGAGACCACGAGCACCGCGGTGCCCTGGTCGCGCTCGTGGATGATCTGGCCGTGGATGAACTCGATCGAGCCGACGTCCACACCGCGGGTCGGCTGCGAGGCGATGAACAGCCGCAGCGGGCGGGACATCTCCCGGGCGACGACCACTTTCTGCTGATTGCCGCCGGAGAGGGTGCCGACCGGGGTGTCCGGGGACTGGCACCGGATGTCGAACTCCGCGACGCGTTCCCGGGCGTTGCTGCCGACACTGCCCAGGTCGCGCTTGAAGGCATTGCCGTACGGCGACCGGTCGTACATGTCCAGGACCAGGTTCTCCGCGACGGAGAACTCCTTGACCACGCCGTCGTGGCTGCGGTCCTCGGGGATGTAACCGACGCCGGAGCGAAGGATCTGCTTGGTACTCAGCGGTGCGAGGCTCTCGCCGTCCAGCTCGACCGAGCCGGCCCGCACCTCGCGCAGGCCCATCACGGCCTCGACCAGCTCGGTCTGCCCGTTGCCCTGCACGCCCGCGATGCCGAGCACCTCGCCGGCCCGGACCTCCAGGTCGACGCCGTCGACGGCACGCACGCCCCGGTCGTCGTCGACCACCAGGCCGGCGAGCTTGAGCACGTTGCGGCCGGGTTCGGCCGGGGTCTTGGCGACCTCCAGGCTCACCGCGCGGCCGACCATCAGGGCGGCGAGCTCGTCCTCGCTGGTGTCCGGGGACGCGGTGCCGACGATCTTGCCACGCCGGACCACGGTGATCCGGTCGGCGATCGCCTTGACCTCTTTGAGCTTGTGGGTGATGAAGACGATCGACTTGCCCATCGCGGTGAGCGAGCGCATCACGGCGAGCAGCTCGTCGGTCTCCTGCGGGGTCAGCACCGCGGTCGGCTCGTCCAGGATCAGCAGGTCGACCTCGCGGGTCAGCGCCTTGACGATCTCCACGCGCTGCTGCGCGCCGACCGGCAGGTCCTCGACAAGCGCGTCCGGGTCGACCGGCAGGCCGTACCGCTCGGAGGTCTCGATGACGTCGCGGCGCGAGCGGCGGCGGTCCAGCCAGCCCAGCGGCCCGCCGCGGACCTCCTCGCTGCCGAGCGCGATGTTCTCCGCCACGGTGAAGACCGGCACCAGCATGAAGTGCTGGTGAACCATGCCGATGCCGGCGGCGATGGCGTCCCGGGGGCTGCGGAAGACAACCGGCTCGCCGTTCACGACGATCTGGCCCTCGTCCGGCTGGAGCAGGCCGTAGAGCTGGTTCATCAGCGTCGACTTGCCGGCGCCGTTCTCGCCGAGCAGGGCGTGCACCTCGCCCGGCTCGACAGTGATGTCGATGTGGTCGTTGGCCACCAGGTCGCCGAAGCGCTTGGTGATGCCGCGCAGTTCGAGTTTCAGCGGAATCTCCCGGTTCGGTAAGGCCAACTGAAGAGGGGTGGGACAGCGAATCGAACACGAGCCGCCGCTCGGCCACGGGAACGTTCCCGTGGCCGCGCGGCGGCCGAGATGCTACCTAACTGCTGATCAGGCCGGTGCGTTGGCCGACTCGACCTTGATGGTGCCCGCGACGATGTCCGTCTTGAGCTTCTCGATCTCGGCCTTGAGGCCGGCGTCGACCTTCGAGTCGAACTGGTTGTACGGCGCGAGGCCGACACCGTTGTTCTCCAGGGTGCCGACGTAGCCCGGGGTGGCGGCGAGCTTCTCGCCCTTGGCGCCGGCGACGACGGCCTCCTTGACAGCCTCTTCGATGTTCTTGACGACAGTGGTCAGGAACACGTCGCAGTACTGCTCAGCGCTCTTGCAGCCATCCTGGTCGACCCAGACGACCGCGGTCTTGCCACCGGAGTCCTTGGCGACCTGGGCGGTGCCCAGACCGGTGCCACCGGCGACCGGCATGATGATGTCGGCGCCCTGCGAGACCAGGGTCTGCGTGATGCTCTTGCCCTTGTTCTGGTCGACGAAGCTCTCGGCGAAGCTGCCGTTCTTCTTCGCCTTGTCCCAGCCCAGCACCTGAACCTTGGTGCCCTTGGTGGAGTTGTGGTGCGCGACGCCGTCGGCGAAGCCGTCCATGAAGATGGTGACCGGCGGGATGTTCATGCCACCGTACGTCGCGACCTTGCCCGACTTGGTGTAGCCCGCCGCCAGGTAGCCGGCGAGGAACGCGGCCTGGTGGGTGGCGAACTGCATCGGGAAGACGTTCGGGCTCTCGCTGCCGCTGTCGACGATGCCGAACTGGGAGTCGGCGCTCTCCTTGGCGACCTTGGTGGTGGAGCCGCCCATCAGGCCGCCGACCGCCAGGATGAAGTTGCACTTCTGGCTCACGAAGCTGCGCAGGCCCGGCTCGTAGTCGGCCTCCGAGGAGGACGCCACGTACTTCGGGTCGACGTTGCCGGCCTCGGCCTTGGCGGCCTCCAGACCGGCCCAGGCGGAAGCGTTGAACGACTTGTCGTCGATGCCACCGGTGTCGGTGACCATGCAAGCCTTGTATGCGGCAGCGGCAGCGTTGCTCGAAGAGCCGCTCGGAGTCTCCTCAGGGGCGTCACCACAGGCTGCGGCAGCGAGCGTCAGCCCACCTGCCGCGAGAATCGCCAGGATCCGCTTCCCACGTACTGGGCGCAAGACGCCCTCCTTCTTCCATGCACACCGACCCGCTCGGTGAACCTAAGGACGGCAGCGTAGCCGGGGCTAAACGCCCCGTCAGGTGATCGTTCCGGACTGTTCGTTGTCCGTTACCTGGTTGCAATCCCGGATCGGCGTTCAGCCCGTTTCGGTATCACGTTGTTACGGCTGTAAACGGGCATCTGGGGTGGTCAGAGGTGCTCCGAATTTACATACGGAATGACTTATGGCCGTACTGCCCGCCAGGCTCGCACACCCAGCACACCGACGACAGTGCCAATAGTGAGCGACGCCACGATCAACAACGCGTGCACCCACAAAAATGAGGTCGGCATGCCGTCCGCGAAGGACCTGTCGTCCTTCCAGATCGCCACACCGAACCTCGGCCAGATCACCCAGGTCCACACGCCGACCCCGACGAGGAACGCCGCCCACCGTTTGCTGATCACCACCCGGGAAGTATCTCAGTGGGTCAGCCGCTCGCTGATCCGGCGCCAGCCGGCCCGCACCTCGGCCGGCTCCGGGGCCTCCTCGAGCACCGGCGCGGCGGCGGCGTCCGCCTCTTCGGGGTCCGGGCCGGACGCCGGGTCGCGGGCCAGCGCGATCTCCGCGCGGATCGCCTCCACACCGTCCAGCGGCATCATCGGCTCCACCACCGCCATCAGGTCGTCGTCGGCCACCACGGCCCGGGCCAGTGCCAGTGCGTGGTCCCGCTCGTACGGGCCGCAGACCACCGGATCCCAGTCGTCGTCCTCGTCGCCGCCGAGGCCGCCGATGGTGATCACCCACGGCAGGCCGACGACCGGTGAACCGGGTGGCAGGTGCAGCGTCACAAGAGTGCCCACCGCCACATCATCGTGGGCGGGCGTGCCGAATCCAGGTGTTTTGCCCCACCGGCGCGGTTTTATCGTCTGCCGAAAGGTCCACGACCCGGCCGTGCGGGCTGGTCGCCGCCCAGGCCGCGCCGAAGAGCAGCAACTGGTTGAAGACGTAGAGGTAGACCAGGGCGCCGACGGCCGAGCCGACGAGCGCGTAGGCGGGATTGCGCTCGACGATCGCGACGAACGACTTGCCCACCGTGTTGAGCAGCATCAGCCCGACACCGACCTGGAGCACCGGCGGCGCCATCCGGCGAGCCGTCATCTTGAGCCTCGGCACCCCGGTGAGCAGGGCCGCCGCCAGCAGCATGTTGACGCCGAAGGTAAGTACCAGGCTGACCACCGACAGCACGGTGGTGAAACCGCCGCCGGCCAGCCAGTGCAGCAGCCGCTCCAGGCCGTGGACGGCGAGCTGGGTGAGCGCGAGCAGCACCAGGAGGCCGATCAGCACCAGCAGATCGACGGCCTGCCGCACCCCGATGTAGCCGGGCTGCTCCCGCAGCTGCCAGATCAGCCGCTGCGAGGACCGGATCGCCTCGACCCAGCCGATGCCGGTGAAGGTGAGCCCGAGGATGCCGACGATGCCGACGGTCCGCTTGCTGTCCAGGATGGCCTGCACGTCGAGGAACGGCAGATTGTCGCCGAGGAAGTCGGTGACCAGCTCGAACAGCTCGTTGTTGTTGCTCAGCAGCAGGCCGAAGATGGAGTACCCGATGAGCAGCAGCGCGAAGATGGCGAAGAATCCGTAGTAGGCGATCGCCGCGGCGAGCCGGCCGCCCTGGACGTCCTCGTAGCGCAGGATCGCCCGGCACAGGTGGTCGAAATAGGGCGACCGGTATCGCCAGGTCATGATCCGGGCTGCGGCAGCGTCATACGCCCGGTCGATCGGGTTCACGGGCGAACCGTAACCGAGTTGTCAGCTCCCGAGTGGGAAGTCCCGCCGCGGCCGCCAAGGTCCCTCGCCGCCGTGCGAGAAAAGCGTAAAAGCGGAGACCTCGAAGGCCGCCGAGAACCCGGCCAGGTCCTCGAAGACCGCGTCCAGCGCCTCCGGGGCGACGTCCTGCGCCACCGTGACGTGCGGGTGGTACGGGAACCGGGTGTCCCGCCGCACGTCCGGAGACCGGGTGATCGCCTCGGCCAGCAGCTCACACTCGCTGATGCCCCGCGCCAGAGTCACGAAAACCACCTCGGTGACCGGCCGGAACGTGCCGGTGCCGCGCAGGTGGACGGTGAACGGCGGCTGACCCGCCGCCACCGCCTCCAGGTGCTTCTCCACCGCGGGCAGGGCATCACCGGCCACCTCGGTCGGCCCGAGCAGGGTGACGTGGGCGGGCGTGTAGGCCGCCTGCGGGTCACCCGCCTCGGCGCGGCGCCGCGTCAGCATCGGGCCCCACGGCTCGGGGATGTCGATCGCGACGCCGATGCGCGTGCGTGACACCGGGTCAGACTCCGCGCGCCGGGGCGACGAAACCCACGTTCCGGTACGCCGCGGCGAGGGTGGCCGCGGAGACCGCCCGCGCCTTCTCCGCACCGACGGCCAGGATCTTGTCCAGGTGCGTGGGGTCGTCGAGGTAGGCCCGGGTGCGCTCCTGGATCGGCTTGACGAATTCGACGAGCACCTCGGCGACGTCCTTCTTCAGGTCGCCGTAGCCGCGTCCCGCGTACCGCTCGACAAGCTCGTCGATGGTCTGCCCGGTGAGGGCGGCGTAGATCGTCAGCAGGTTGCTGACGCCCGGCTTGTTCTCCTCGTCGAAGAGGATCTCGCGCCCGGTGTCGGTGACCGCCGACCTGATCTTCTTGGCCGAGCGGGCCGGGTCGTCCAGCAGCTCGATGATGCCGTTCGGCGAGGAGGCCGACTTCGACATCTTGCTCGTCGGGTCCTGGAGGTCGGTGATCTTCGCGGTGCCCTTGACGATGTAGGCCGAGGGGACGTTGAAGGTCTTGCCGAACCGGGTGTTGAAGCGCTGGGCCAGGTCCCGGGTGAGCTCCAGGTGCTGCCGCTGGTCCTCGCCGACCGGGACCTGGTCGGCCTGGTAGAGCAGGATGTCCGCGGCCTGCAGGATCGGGTAGGTGAAGAGCCCGACGGTGGTGCTGTCGTGCCCGGCCTTGGCCGACTTGTCCTTGAACTGCACCATCCGGCCGGCCTCACCGAAACCGGTGATGCAGCTCAGCACCCAGGCGAGCTGGGCGTGCTCCGGGACGTGCGACTGCACGAAGAGCGTGCAGAGCTCCGGGTCCAGCCCGAGCGCGAGCAGCTGGGCGGCCGACACCCGGGTACGGTTGCGCAAGGCCTCGGGGTCGTGCCCCATCGTGATCGCGTGCAGGTCGACGACGCAGTAGAACGCGTCGTGCGTGTTCTGCATCGCCACCCAGTTGCGCACCGCGCCCAGGTAGTTGCCGAGGTGGAAGGAATCGGCGGTCGGCTGGATGCCGGAAAGCACACGCGGGCGGTGGGCGACGTCGGACATGGGCGTCATTGTGTCAGCCTCGCCCCGGTCACCGCGAATCCCCCACCGGATCGTGCCGATGTTCGAACCTGTTGACTTATGATCGTTTATGGGGAATTCTATGATCGTCGTGTTCAAGGAAAGGGCCTGAGTCGTGAAATTGCTCGTCACCGGCGGCGCCGGCTACGTCGGCAGCGTGACCAGCAGGCTACTGCTGGACGCGGGCCACGAGGTGGTCGTCCTCGACAACCTCCGCACCGGTTTCCGTGAGGCGGTCGCCCCGGACGCCACCTTCGTCCAGGCGGACATCGCCGACGCGGCCCAGGTCCTGACGCCGGACGCCGGCTTCGACGCGGTGCTGCACTTCGCCGGGCTGATCGCGGCCGGCGAGTCGATGTCCAAGCCCGAGCTCTACTGGCACGAGAACGTGGTCAAGTCGCTCGCCCTGCTGGACGCGATCCGCGCCGCCAAGGTACCGCGCGTGATCTTCTCGTCCACCGCCGCGGTCTACGGCAACCCGGTCGAGCTTCCCATCACCGAGTCCGCGGTCAAGGCGCCCACCAGCACCTACGGGTCGACCAAGCTGACCTTCGACCTGGCGCTCACCTCGGAGACGTTCGCACACGGCCTGGCCGCCGTCTCGCTGCGCTACTTCAACGTCGCCGGGGCGTACATCAACGGTGCGCACGAGATCGGCGAGCGGCACGACCCGGAGACGCACCTGATCCCGATCACGCTCCAGGCCGCCGCCGGCAAGCGGGACAAGCTCCAGCTCTTCGGCGACGACTACCCCACCACCGACGGCACCTGCGTGCGCGACTACATCCACGTCGAGGACCTGGCCCGGGCGCACCTGCTGGCGCTGGACGCGGCGGCTCCCGGCGCCCACAAGATCTACAACCTGGGCAACGGCAACGGCTTCTCCAACCGGCAGGTCGTCGAGGCCGCCCGGGAGGTCACCGGCGCCGAGATCCCGGTCGAGGTGGCCCCGCGCCGCGACGGCGACCCCGCGACCCTCGTGGCCTCCTCGGAGCGGGCCCGCACCGAGCTCGGCTGGGTGCCGCGCAAGAACACGCTCCAGGACATGATCGGCGACGCCTGGACGTTCTACCGGAAGCACGTGGCATGAGCCTCACGGCGAACGCGACGGCGGCCTTCGGCGAGGCGTACGGTGCCGACCCGGCCGGTCTGTGGGCGGCGCCCGGCCGGGTCAACCTGATCGGCGAGCACACCGACTACAACGACGGCTTCGTGCTCCCCTTCGCCCTGCCGCAGCGCACCGTCGCGGCGGCCGGCCCGTCGCCGGACGGCCGCTGGCACGTCTGCTCCACGCTGGCGCCCGAACCGGTGAGCTTCGGCACCGAGGACGTCGGCGAACCGGGTGCGGTGACCGGCTGGGGCGCGTACGTGGCGGGCGTGGTCTGGGCCCTGCTCGACGCCGGCTTCGAGGTGCCGCCGGTCCGCATCGCGCTCGACTCGGACGTACCGCTCGGGTCCGGGCTCTCCTCCTCCGCCGCGCTCGAGTCGGCCGTGCTCACCGCGCTCGTCGACCTCGGCGGCCTGGACCTGCCGCTGGAGAAGCGCCCGGCGCTGGCCCAGCGGGCCGAGAACGTCTACGTCGGCGCGCCCACCGGGATCATGGACCAGTCCGCCTCGATCCGCTGCCAGGACGGCAAGGCGCTGTTCCTGGACTGCCGGTCCTACGAGGTCGAGCAGATCCCGTTCGACCTGGCCGCCGCGGGCCTGGCCATCCTGGTGATCAACAGCAACGCGCCGCACCAGCACGTCGACGGCGAGTACGGCGCCCGCCGCAAGAGCTGCGAGGCCGCGGCCGCCGCCCTGGGTGTGCGGGCCCTGCGCGACGTGCCGGTGTCCGGCCTGCCGGACGCCCTGGCCCGGCTCGACGACGACGTGATGCGCCGCCGGACCCGGCACATCGTCACCGAGAACCAGCGTGTCCTGGACACCGTCAGCCTGCTGGGCGAGGGACGGGTCCGGGAGATCGGCCCGCTGCTGACCGCCTCGCACGCCTCGATGCGGGACGACTTCGAGATCACCGTGGCCCAGGTGGACGTGGCGGTCGAGGCCGCGCTGGCAACCGGGGCGTACGGCGCCCGGATGACCGGCGGCGGCTTCGGTGGCTGCGTCCTGGCCCTGATCGATGCCGGTCGCGCCGAGGAGACGGCGGCGGCGGTCGCTGCGGCGTACGAGAAGCACGGTTTCACGGCGCCCACCAGCTGGGTCGCCGTGGCCGGGCCGGGTGCCGGCCGGGTCTGACGCTTCGATCGCCCCTGCGGCGGGTATGCGACGCTCATGACTACCGAGCAGCACCCGCCGCAGGGAACCAGCACCGAGAACGACAAGCCGAACGAGTACGGCTTCGCCGGGGCCGCCACCGCACCCCAGCCGGAGACCGACGGCACCGCCGACCGGCACGCCACCCGCCTGCACGAGGAGGCGGAGGCCACCGCCGTCCCGGCCGGTGACATCACCGGCGCGGTGACCGGGGCGATCGACGAGCTCACCGACCGCGACGATCGCTGAGCCATCCGTCCGGCGGTGTGTCCCGGCCGTTCAGCCGACACCCGCAGGAGCGAGACCAGGGGCCCGGCGGGCAGTCACCTGACTATCGTGTCGGGCATGGGGGTCAGCCCGCCGTATCTCTCCGATGACACCGGCCCCGGTGTCATCGTCCGACCCGACGCCGCGGCGGACACCGCCATGCCCCTGCTCGCGGTCCGCGGCCCCTGGGGCGACCAGCTCCGCTTCGACGCCTCGGCCTCGCTGCGCCGCTGCTTCGCCGAGCACCCGGACGCCATCGTCGTCGACCTCTCCCGCCTGCTCGACCCGCACAGCCAGAGCGCCTCGACGTGGGTGACGGCCCAGCTCGCCGCGGCCACCCTGCGACCACCCGTGCCGCTGGCCCTCTGCGTACCGCCTGATCTGCCGCTGGCGCACCGGATGCAGGGACTGGGTGCCGGGCGGTTCCTGCCTGTGTACGCGAAGGTGCGGCAGGCCCGGGTCGCGCTGGCCGGCCGGATCCCGGGCTCCGAGCGGCTCACCCTCACCCTGGCACCGGACCCCGACGCGCCGAGCGCCGCCCGCAACCTGGTCAGCGACGCCTGCCTGTCCTGGGGGCTCACCCCGCTGCTGCACCGCAGCCGGCTCGTCATGTCCGAGCTGGTGTCGAACGCGGTCGAACACGCCGGCACCGAGATCCGGGTGTCGGTGACCCGGCGCGGCCCGGGACTGCACCTGTCGGTGGCCGACGACGACCCGGCGCTGCCGAGGATGCTGGACCGGACCGCCCGCCCGCGCCCCGACGTTCCCCTCGACGAACGGGGCCACGGCCTGCGGACGGTGCAGGAGACGGCCGCCGCCTGGGGCACCGTGCCCGGTGACGGCGGCAAGGTGGTCTGGGCGACGGTCCGCCCAGAACCCAGCTGTGACCCCGGAATCCAGCTGTGAGCCCTTGACACCGGGGCGTGCACGACGGCGCCCGGCGACGGGCCGGGCGCCGTGCCGCGGACGCGCTAGCGCGCCTCGATGATCATGCCGGCGCCGACCGTACGGTTGGTGCCCTCGTCGATCAGGATGAAGCCGCCGGTGGTCCGGTTGCGCCGGTACTCGTCGGCGAGCAGCGGCACCGTGGTCCGCAGCTTGACCCGGCCGATCTCGTTGAGCGCGAGCTCCCCGGCAGCCTCGTCACGGTGCAGCGTGTTCACGTCCAGCCGGTACTGCACGTTGCGGATCACGGTCCGTGCGGTCCGGGTGGTGTGTTTGATCGTGTACTTGCCGCCGACCCGCAGCGGTGCCGTCTCGTCCATCCAGCAGATCATCGCCTCGATGTCCTGCGCGGCGGCCGGTGCGTTGTTCGGCCGGCAGATCATGTCACCGCGCGAGATGTCGATCTCGTCGGTCAGCCGGACCGTGACGGACATCGGCGGGAACGCCTCGTCGACCGGGCCGTCGGCGGTCTCGATGGACGCGATCTTGCTGGTCATCCCGGAGGGCAGGACCATCACGTCGTCGCCCGGCTTGAGGACGCCGGAGGCCACCTGACCGGCGTACCCGCGGTAGTCGGTGACGGTGGTCGACTGCGGGCGGATCACGTACTGCACCGGGAAGCGCGTGTCGACCAGGTTGCGGTCGCTGGCGATGTGCACGTGCTCCAGGTGGTGCAGCAGGGAGGAGCCCTCGTACCACGGGCTCTTGTCCGAGCGGGAGGCGATGTTGTCGCCGTTCAGCGCCGAGATCGGGATGATCGTCAGATCGGGCGCGTCCAGCTTGGCCGCGAACGAGGTGAACTCGTCGGCGATCCGGTCGTAGACCGCCTTGTCCCAGTCCACCAGGTCCATCTTGTTGACGCAGAGCACCAGGTGCGGCACCCGCAGCAGCGAGGTGAGGAACGCGTGCCGCCGGGACTGCTCCACCAGGCCTTTGCGGGCGTCGACCAGGATCAGCGCCAGGTCGGCCGTGGAGGCGCCGGTGACCATGTTCCGGGTGTACTGGATGTGCCCCGGGGTGTCCGCGATGATGAACTTGCGGCGCGGGGTCGCGAAGTACCGGTACGCCACGTCGATCGTGATGCCCTGCTCGCGCTCGGCCCGCAGGCCGTCGGTAAGCAGCGCGAGGTTCGTGTACTCGTCGCCGCGGGACGCGCTGGCGGTCTCCACGGCCTCGAGCTGATCCTCGAAGATCGTCTTGGTGTCGTAGAGCAGCCGCCCGATGAGTGTCGACTTGCCGTCGTCCACGCTGCCGGCGGTGGCGAACCTCAGCAGGTCCATGCCCCGCGCCGCGGCGGCGTCCGGCTCGAGTACAGCCTGGCTCATCAGAAGTAACCCTCTCGCTTGCGGTCTTCCATCGCGGCCTCGGAAACCCGGTCGTCGCCCCGGGTGGCGCCGCGCTCGGTGATCCGGGTGGCGGCGACCTCGTCGATCACCTTGTCCACGGTGTCGGCCTCGGAGAGCACCGCGGCGGTCTGCGAGGCGTCGCCGACCGTGCGGTAACGCACCCGGCGCACCTCGGAGGTCTCGCCGTCGCGAAGCTTGATGAACTCGTTGACCGCGTAGAACATCCCGTTGCGCTCGACGACCTCACGGTCGTGGGCGTAATAGATGCTCGGCAGCGGGATGTCCTCGCGGGCGATGTAGTGCCAGACGTCCAGCTCGGTCCAGTTGGAGAGCGGGAAGACCCGGATCGACTCGCCGGGGTGGTGCCGGCCGTTGTAGAGCGACCAGAGCTCGGGGCGCTGGTTCTTCGGGTCCCACTGGCCGAACTCGTCGCGGAAGCTGAACATCCGCTCCTTGGCGCGGGCCTTCTCCTCGTCGCGGCGGGCGCCGCCGAAGAGGGCGTCGAACCGGTACTTCTCCTGCGCGGCGAGCAGCACCGGGGTCTGGATCCGGTTGCGGGTGCCGTCCGGCAGCTCCCGGACCAGGCCGGTGTCGATCGCCTCCTGCACGCTGGCGATCACCAGGTTCAGCCCGAGTGTGGCGACCCGGCGGTCCCGGTACTCCAGGACCTCGGGGAAGTTGTGCCCGGTGTCGACGTGCATGACGGGGAACGGGATCCGGCCGGGCGCGAACGCCTTCTCCGCGAGGCGGAGCATCACGATCGAGTCCTTGCCGCCGGAGAAGAGCAGCGCGGGGCGCTCGAACTCGGCCATGACCTCTCGCATGATGAAGATGCTCTCGGCTTCGAGAGCATCCAGATGAGAGACGCGGTACGGCTTCGTCTGGCTCATGGGTTCAGTCCCCAGACCTTTCTCCGGTGTCGGCCGGACAGGGCGCACGGTCGTGCCGAATCGTCATTGTGTCGGAAGATGCTTCTGGATGGCAGCAAGCAACCGAGGAGCGAGATCCTTGCGACAGACGACCAGATCAGGCAGCTTCGGGTCGCCCTGGTTATAGGCGAGCGGGGTGCCGTCGATACGGGAGGCGTGCAGTCCCGTGGCCAACGCCACAGCGACGGGGGCTGCGGAATCCCACTCGTACTGGCCGCCGGCGTGCACGTACGCGTCGGCCTCGCCACTGATCACCGCGGCGATCTTCACGCCGGCCGAGCCCATCGGCACCAGTTCCGCGCCGATCTCGGACGCCAGTTCGGTCACGAAGGCGGGCGGCCGGGTCCGGCTCGCGGCGATCCGGATGGCGCCGCCGGTCGCGGACTCCAGCGGCATCGGCGGGTAGGCCGGCGGCTTGTCGGTCGCGTAGGTCCGGTGCTGCGCCGGCATCGCCACCGCACCGGCCGACAGGCAGGCCGGGTTGGACGAGTCGGCGGTCCAGAGCGCCACGTGCACGGCCCAGTCGGTCCGGCCCTCCTCGGAGAACTCCCGGGTGCCGTCCAGCGGGTCGACGATCCAGACCCGCGAGGCACCGAGCCGGTCCGGCCGGGCGAGCCCCTCCTGCCAGGCCACCCGGGCCTGGTCGTCCTCCTCGGAGAGCACCGCGTCGGCCGGCCGCCAGCGGGCCAGCTCGGCCCGCAGGAGCTCGTGGGCGGCCTGGTCACCGGCGGCCTTGAGAGCCTTCGGGTCCGCGTACCCCATCTCGGCCCGGACCTGGAGAAGCACCTGGCCGGCGCGGTCCGCGAGCCAGCGGGCGAACGCCGCGTCGATGACCGGCGGAGAGCCGTTCTCGCCGCCGTCCCGCGGGCCCGCAATGCGTGCCGACGTCTTCGTCTGCTCGCCCATCGTGTCGCTCCTCCTCGCCTTTCGGCAGGCACCGGCCCTGCCTGGCGGCAGGCCCGGATTCAGTACGCTCCGGACGACCGCACGACGGCGGTGACTGTCCGGAGCAGGATCACCAGGTCGAGACTCAGGGACCAGTTCTCGACATAGCGCAGATCGAGACGGACCGCCTCCTCCCAGGAGAGGTCCGATCGCCCGGACACCTGCCACAGACCGGTCATGCCGGGCTTGACGGCCAGCCGTCGCCGCACGTCATCGGCGTAGGCGGCGACCTCCGTCGGAAGCGGGGGTCGCGGGCCGACCAGCGACATCTGCCCCAGCAGGACGTTGAGCAGCTGCGGGAGCTCGTCGAGCGAGAACCGGCGCAGCCACCGACCGACCGGGGTGACCCGCGGATCGTCGCGCATTTTGAAGAGCACACCGTCGTGCTCGTTGAGGTGCCTCAACTCGCCGAGGCGAGCCTCGGCGTCGAGGTACATGCTGCGGAACTTGTAGATCCGGAACTCCCGGCCGTCCCGTCCCACGCGCACTTGGCGAAAGAGTACCGGGCCGCGTGACGTGAGTCCCACGCAGAGCGCCACGCTCACCAGCACCGGACCGAGAACGATCAGTAAGGCGAGCGCCCCCAGACGATCGAACACGTCCTTGACCAGGCGCGATCCGCCGTGCAGCCGAGGATGCTCGACGTGCAGCATGGGCAGTCCGTCGAACGGGCGGATCGTGGTCCGCGCACCTGCCACATCGACGAGCGCACTCGCGACCACCAGGTCCACCTCGTCGCGCTCCAGACGCCAGGCGAGCCGGCGCACCGCGGTGCCGTCCAGCTCAGGGCAGCTGAGCACGACCACGGTGTCGGCATCGGCCTGCTCGACCGCCCGGGCCACGTCGTCGAACGAGCCGTAGACGGTGAGGTCGTCGATCCCTATCCCGTCGGCCTCCGGCGGCAGGCAGGCCCCGACCACCTCCAGCCCGTGGTACCGCTCCCGGCGCAACTGCCGGGTGATGCCGATCACTGACAGCTCGTGACCGACCACTATCACCCGTCGGAGGTTCTCCCCGCGGGCCCGGGCCAGGTGCAGGCGCTTGCGGAGCAGGAAGCGGAACAGGACGGCCGCGACGATCGCGCCCGGGAGACCGGCCAGGACATAGGAGCGGGCCAGGTCCAGGCTCAACGCGTACGAGAAGACCGCCGCACCCGCGATCAGCCCGACACCGCCCCGGATCACCCGCTGGTACTCGTCACTGCCGACGAAGAGGTAGCGACGCTCGTACGCCCGGGACACCGCGAGCACCAGCAGGAGCAGAGCCGGCAGCAGCGCGGAACAGATCATGTAGGCGCGGTTGTACTGGGTGACCGCGTCACCGAACCGGACCATGAAGGTGGCTGCTCCGGCGGCCACCCCGGCGGTCAGATCGGAGAGTACGAGCGATCGGACGTACCGGCGTTCCCAGAGCTGGCGCCTGGACATCGCCGCGTGCCGGCCGCGGTTGCGGACGAACGGGCGGCTCGCCGGCCGGGTCGCCTGGGACCGGTTCGGCCGGTCCGACCAGTGCCGATCGATGGCGTTGTTGCGGGCGTGCGCCTGCGCGCCGGCCGGCGCAGGGCTCTGCGGCACCACCGGTCCGGGGATCTTGGAGTTCCGGGCCCGGCCAGGCGGATGCTGCGGCCCGTGGTTCGGCGACAACTGCGGCCCGGGGTTCGGCGGGGGCTGCGGTCCGTGCGGGAGCTGCGGCCCGTGATTCGGCGGCGCCGGCTGTGGCCCGCTGTCGGGATCCGTCGTCGTCACCGGGTCGGTCGGCGTGTCCGCCCGGCTCTCGGACACGTCCTGCGACATCCCCGACCTCCTGTCACCTGATCGCACCGGTTGCGCGCACCCGTGTGACCAACGGACGGATGGCGGAGCGCGTCACGGTATGACAAGGCGGACAAATCGCCGGGCCGTCAGCTCCCGTGGAACTTGTTCTGCGCCCACTCGACGCCCTCGAGGACGATCGCCTCGGTGACGTCGGCCGCCCGGTCCACCAGGAAGTCCAACTCCTTGCGCTCCGCCGAGGAGAAGTCGGAGAGAACGTAGTCGGCCGGGTCCTGCCGCCCCGGCGGCCGCCCGATCCCGAAACGCACCCGCGCGTACTCCTTGCTCGCCAGCGACTTCGACATCGAGCGCAGGCCGTTGTGACCGCCCTCGCCGCCGCCCCGCTTGGCACGCACCTGCCCGTACGGCACATCAAGCTCATCATGCACCGCGATCACATTCGCCACCGGCACTTTGAAGAACTGCGCCAGCGCCACCACCGGCGCACCGGACAGGTTCATGTAGGTGAGCGGCTTGACCAGGATCAGCTTCGGCCCGCCGAAACCCAGCCGGCCCTCGGCCATCTCGGCACTGCCGCCCCGCTTCGCCCGCCCGAACTTCGCGCCCAGCCGGGACGCGAGCAGGTCGGCCACCATGAAACCGACGTTGTGCCGATTTCCCGCGTACTCCTTGCCGGGGTTCCCCAGACCGACCACCAGCCAGGGCGACTCGTCGCTCAACCTTGCCTCCGTCAGATACGGATCAGGGAAAGTGCCCGAGGCACTTTCCCTGATCCATGGCTTACCGCTGCTGCGACAGACTTACTCCGCGGTCTCGCCCGAAGCCTCAGCCTCGGCGGCGGCCGCGTCGTCCTCGGCCTGGGTGGTGCTCTGCGCCGCGGTGATCATCGCGAGGACCAGGTCGGCCTCGACCGCGAGCTCGGTGCCCTGCGGCAGCTTCACGTCGCCCGCGGTGAGCCGCGCGCCGGCCTCGAGGCCCTCGATCGAGAGCTCCAGCTCGGACGGGAGGTGCAGCGCCTCGGCGACCACCGAGACGGTGTTCGACTCGTGCACGATCAGGGTGTTCTTGGCGGCCTCGCCGACCAGGGTCACCGGGATGTCGACCTGGATCTTCTCGCCGCGCTTCACGATGAGCAGGTCGATGTGCTCGTAGGTGTCCTTGATCGGGTCACGCTGGATCGCCTTCGGCAGCGCCAGGGTGGCGGTGCCGGCGATGTCGATGGTGAAAATCTGGTTGAGGCCACCGTGCCGGATGGCGGCGGCGAACTCACGGGCCGGAAGGGCGATGTGCTGCGGCTTCTCGCCGTGGCCGTAGAGCACGGCCGGCACCAGACCGGCCCGGCGCGTGCGGCGGGCACCACCCTTGCCGAACTCGGTACGGGGCTCGGCGCTGATCTTTACCTCGGACACGGGGAAACTCCTGAAACTCTTCGATGCGGGCTGCGGCTAAGTCTGCGGCTGCGGTATCCGGCAGTGCTGCGGTGGTGGCCGCCGACGGCTTGGGCCGTCGCCGGCGCTGCCGGGCAAGGGGCGCGCTGGGCACAGGCCCGGAGCACCGCGTCGATGACGGCACCTCGAGTGGTCTGCGAAAGCTCAGCAGGCCACGAGGCACCCTCGCCGTGGCAACCGCACTAGCTTACCTGGCAGAATCGCGCAGCGCTCATCGGGTCCGCTCCGGCGGCCGGTCCCCACGAAAAAATCACTCCAGCGGCGCACCTGACGCCCCACAAGAAAACGCCCGTCACAGACGGGCGTTTCCTCACTCAGCCGGAGCGGATCAGATCAGGCCGCCTGACGCCGGCTCGGACCGATCCGATGTCAGCTCAGGCCACCGAACAAAGTGGTCACCGAACCGTCGTCGAAGACCTCGCGAATGGCCCGCGCCAGCAGCGGGGCGATGGACAGCACAGTGATCTTGTCGAGGTGCTTGTCCGGCGAGAGCGGCAGCGTGTTGGTCACCACGAGCTCACTGATCCGGCTGTTCTTCAGCCTCTCGGTGGCCGGATCCGAGAGCAGCGCGTGGGTCGCCGCCACGATCACGTCGGCAGCGCCCTCCTCGAACAGGATGTCCGCCGCCTTGGCGATCGTCCCACCCGTGTCGATCATGTCGTCGACGATCAGGCAGACCCGGCCCTCGACCTCGCCGACCACCCGGTTCGCGACCACCTGGTTCGGCTTCAGCGGGTCACGGGTCTTGTGGATGAAGGCCAGCGGGCAGCCACCCAGCCGGTCGGTCCACCGCTCGGCGACCCGCACCCGGCCGGAGTCCGGCGCGACCACGGTCATCGGCCGGCCGGCGAACTTCTTCTGCACGTAGTCGGCCAGGATGTCCATGGCGAACAGGTGGTCCACCGGGCCGTCGAAGAAGCCCTGGATCTGCGCGGTGTGCAGGTCCACGGTGAGGATCCGGTTCGCGCCCGCGGTCTTGAGCAGGTCGGCCACCAGGCGGGCCGAGATCGGCTCCCGGCCGCGGTGCTTCTTGTCCTGCCGCGAGTACGGGTAGAAGGGGAGGACCACGGTGATCCGCTTGGCCGAGCCGCGCTTCAGCGCGTCGACCATGATCAGCGTCTCCATCACCCACCGGTTCACGCCCTCGGTGACCGACTGGACCACGAAGGCGTCCGAGCCGCGCACCGAGTCCTTGAACCGGACGAAGATCTCCCCGTTGGCGAACTCGTACGAGTCCGACGGTGTCGGCGCCACGCCGAGCACCTGACCGATCTCCTCGGCCAGTTCCGGGAAACCCCGGCCGGAGAAGAGCATCAAACTCTTACGGTTCTCCGCGACGATGCTGCCCATCGGCTCGCTGCTCCCATTGCTCAGGGGGTGGGTTCGCAGTGAAGTATCCCTTGCGACAAGGTAACCGCCACGTTTCACGGCCGCTGGGTGGGATGGCTCACCCCCGCTGGATCAGTCCTGCTCAGGGGTGATATCCCGGGCCCGGGCGGCGGCCTGTGCGGAGACCGTGCCCGCTCGGCGACGCTCCGTCCAGCCTTCCACGTTGCGCTGCGGCGCGCGGGTAACTCCGAGCTCCCCGGGCGGCACGTCCTTGGCGATCGCGCTGCCGGCGGCCACATACGCCCCCGGGCCGATCTCGACCGGCGCGATCAGGACCGTGTCCGAGCCGACGAACGCCGCCTCGCCCACCGTGGTCCGGCTCTTCCGGACCCCGTCGTAGTTGGCGAAGATCGTGCCGGCGCCGATGTTGGCCTTCGCGCCGATCGACGCGTCACCCACGTACGACAGGTGGGGCACCTTGGCGCCCTCGCCCAGCTCCGCGTTCTTGGTCTCGACGAACCCGCCGACCTTCGACTTGCGCGCCAGCCGGGTGCCGGGACGCAGGTACGAGTACGGCCCGACGGTCGCCTCCACACCGATCTCGGCGCCGATCGCGTGCGTCCGCAGCACCGTGGCGCCCTCGGCGACCGCGGTGTCGACCAGCGTGGTGTCCGGCCCGATCACCGCACCGGTGGCCACCGAACTCGTGCCCAGGATCTGCGAGTTCTGGTCGACCACGGCGTCCGGCTCCAGGGTCGCCGTCACGTCGATCCAGGTGGTCGCCGGGTCCAGCAGCAGCACACCGGACCGCATCCAGGCGTCGTTCACCCGGTCGCGCATCAGCACCCGCAGCCGGGACAGCTCGGCACGGTCGTTGCAGCCGAGCGTCTCGTACGCGAATTCGGCGATCTCCACCGCCACCGGGTGCCCCAGGCCGGCCAGGATCCCGAAGACGTCGGTCAGGTACTCCTCGCCCTGCGCGTTGTCGGTGGACAGCTTGCCGAGCGCCTCACGCAGCAGCACCGCGTCGAACGCGTAGATCCCCGAGTTGATCTCCCGGATCCGCCGCTGCTCGCCGGTGGCGTCCTTGTGCTCGACGATCCGCTCCAGGTTGCCGCCCGCGTCCCGCACGATCCGGCCCAGCCCCGTCGGGTCACCCACCTCGGCACCGAGCACCGTCGCCGCGGCACCGGCCCGCTCGTGCGTGGCGAGCAGCGCCTCCACCGTCTCCGGGCGCAGCAGCGGCACGTCACCGCTGAGCACCACGACGGTCCCGGTCAGCTCCGGCGCCGCCTCCAGCGCGATGCGCACGGCGTGCCCGGTCCCGTTCTGCTCCGCCTGCAGGACCGGCGTCGCGGCCGGCGCGGCCTCGGCGAGGAACGCGCCCACCTCGTCGGCCTTGTGCCCCACCACGACCAGGGTGCGGTCGGTGCGGATCGCGGACGCGACGGCCAGCACATGCCCGAGCAGCGTGCGGCCGAGCAACGGCTGAAGGACCTTGGGCGTCGCGGACTTCATCCGCTTGCCCTCACCGGCGGCAAGAACAACGACGGTACGGCGGGGGGCCTGGCTCACGCGTGAACTCCAAGTTCGCAGTAGGCAAAGGTGGCCGGCGCTGCACCCAGCGCCAGCCCGACCGCAGACGCAAAAGCTCCCGGAAGAGGATTCGAACCCCTATAAACGGCACCAAAAGCCGCGGTCCTACCATTAGACGATCCGGGATCAATCGCGACATTCCCCGTAGGGCATGTCCCGTCGTCACATGATAGCGGGCGCACCCTGATCTCCACTCAGGGCGATCCCCTCCATGGCGGCCTCCACCTCCCAGTAGAGACGCGCAGACCTGAGCACGTTGACGACCAAGCAGCCGCGATAGGCCTCCCCCACGTTTCGCCGGACGGTGGCGGGGTTGTGCCTTTTCAAGGTGGGTCGCTGGAAGACCTCGACCGGGACTCCGAGCTGCCCCGCCCACCACAAGGTCGCCTCGCCCACATCCGCCGACTCGTGAATGCTCAGCCGGTACCTGAGGCGCTCCGGACCCACGCCCAGCAGGGTCAGATAGCGCCGGAAGAGCAGGATCAGCCGCGGGTCACTGTTGATGAACTGGAGGGCGGTAGCACCCGGCCGCCACGGTTTCGCCTTGGCGCCCTCACACCAATAGGTGACCGCCCCCAGAAGGATGACCTCCCGGGCCGAAAGCTCACCGACCCACTTCGACACCCGCGTCCGGGTGGCTTCGCGTTCCCTGTCGCGCGCCTGCCGATACGGCTCCCACCGCGCCTCGGCAACATCGCGGGAATGCCGGCTCCGACGCTCCGCAGCCTCCGCCGGAGTCGCGTCGAGGGGCATGCCGCGCGTCCACAAGTAGGCCGAGGACTTCGACACTCCCAGCACCCCGGCGATCGCTGGAACCGTCCACCCCTGGCCCCGCAACGCTCTCGCCCGTTCCTGCTCGTCGAGTTTCGCCCGGCTCCGGCGAGGACTCTTCCCCCTCCCGCCCTGCTCCTTCCCGCCCGTGTCCTGTCCGCCCGACCCCAGCCCGCCCGTCTCACGACTAGTTGCTTTGCCACCAGTAGTCATGGGTCCAGTTTGAAGCACGGCCGCGTCCACCTGCAACGCCCACGGCGTGCCATTCCTGGCACGATGGCCAGGTGAAAGATCAGACGGAACGCGCCGGCCGGTCCCCCCGCGTGCGGATGCCCGCCGCCCAGCGTCGCGAGCAGCTGATCGCCATCGGCCGTCAGCTTTTCGCCGAGCGCGGGTTCGACGCGACAAGCGTCGAGGAGGTGGCGGCCCGGGCCAAGGTGTCGAAGCCCGTGGTCTACGAGCATTTCGGCGGCAAGGAGGGGCTGTACGCGGTGGTCGTCGACCGCGAGGTCCGGTCGCTGCTGGACCGGATCGCCACCGCGCTCACCGCGGGGCATCCGCGGGAGCTGCTGGAACAGGCGGCGCTGGCGTTGCTCGACTACATCGAGGCCGAGCCGCACGGGTTCCGGGTGCTGGTCCGTGAGTCGCCGGTGCTGTCCGCGGCGGGCAACTTCTCCAGCGTCATGAACGACATCGCGCACCAGGTGGAGCACATCCTGGCCGCCGAGTTCAAGAGCCGGGGCATCGACCCGAAGTTCGCCGAGCTCTACTCGCAGGCGCTGGTCGGGATGGTCGCCCTGGTCGGGCAGTGGTGGCGGGAGGCGCAGCGGCCGAAGAAGGAGATGGTCGCCGCGCACCTGGTCAATCTGGCCTGGAACGGCCTGTCCCACCTGGAGACGAAGCCGGGCCTGCTGACCCGCAAGGTGCGATGAGCGCACCTTGCGGGGGCGGGCGTCAGGCGGTGCGCCCCTCACGGACCTGGCGCGGCGCGCCGGCCTGCGAGTCGGGGACGATCTTGCTGTACAGGCTGACCGTGATCAGCAGCAGACCCGCCAGGTAGGTGACGATCACGGTGGACATGCTGTAGCCGAAGAAGTTGGCGTCGGTGCGGATCGTCGCCAGCGCGTAGCTGCCGAGCACCAGCATCGTCCAGCCCAGGTACTTGTCGACCGCGACGTCGAGGTTCTTGCCGATCGCGGTGGCCGCCAGCACGAGGCCGCCGAACACGATGTGGATCAGCGAGGAGAGCATGTTCGTCTCCTGGCCGAGGACCCGGATGCCCGTCTCGTTCGCGAACGGCTCACCGGCGGTCTGGATCGCGCCCAGGACGCCGAAGACCACGAGGTAGGCGCCGGCGATGAAGCCGACCACCCGGTAGATCGGCCGCAGGGGATGGTTGACCGGAATATGCGAGGCCATGCTGTCCGTCTCCAAGGTCAGGTGTCGTCCCACCGATTCTCGCGTATCGGTGACAAGGGCGCAGGCACACCCCCCGGATCGGTGAGACTTATTCGCGACGGTCGATAGCAAAGTACCTCAACTCGGGCACCTGCCACTCCGGGTAGGTCGCGAAGAAGTCTCAGTTACTCCCCACCTGCTCCGCGAGCTCCAACCACTCCATCTCGGCCTGCTCCTTCTCCTCGCGCACCGCCTTCAGCTGCGCCTCGAACTCGACGATCTTGTCGTAGTCGCTGCCGTGCTCGGCCAGCTTCTCGTTGATCTTCGATTCCTTCTCGGCGAGCTTGTCCATCTGCCGCTCCAGCCGGGCAAGATCCTTGCGGGCCTGCCGCAACTCACCCTGGGAGAGACCCGGCGCGGCCGCGGCCTGCGGAGCCTGATTGCCGGGTACGCCCTGAGCACCGCCCGACGACACCCGATCGAGGTATTCGTCGATGCCGCCCGGAAGGTGCACGAGGCGCCCGTCGCCGAACATGCCGTACGCCGTGTCGGTGACCCGCTCCACCAGGTAACGGTCGTGGCTGGCCACCACCATCGTGCCCGGCCAGGAGTCGAGCAGGTCCTCGAGCGCGGCCAAGGTGTCGGTGTCCAGGTCGTTGGTGGGCTCGTCGAGCAGCAGCACGTTGGGCTCGGTGGCGAGCAGGCGCAGCAGCTGCAACCGCCGGCGCTCACCGCCGGAGAGGTCGCTGACCGGCGTCCAGATCCGCTTGTCGGTGAACCCGAACACCTCGGCGAGCTGACCGGCGGAGAGTTCCCGGTCGCCCAGCTTGACCCGTTTGGCGACCTCCTCCACGGCCTCCAGCAGGCGCAGGTGCCCGGGCAGCTCCTTGAGCTCCTGGGAGAGGAACGCGGGCCGCACCGTCGAACCGGTGACCAGGCGGCCGCCGTCCGGCTTGGTGACGCCTGCCAGCAACCGCAGCAGGGTCGTCTTGCCGGCGCCGTTGGCACCGAGGATGGCGAGCCGGTCGCCCGGCCCGACCTGGAACGTGAGGTTCTTGAAGATCGGCTTGGGGCCGGCGTTGAGCTCCACGCCCTCCAGGTCGTAGACCTGCTTGCCGAGCCGGGTGGTGGCCAGACGCTGAAGGCTCACCGTGTCGCGGGCCGGCGGGACGTCGGCGATCAGCTCGTTCGCCGCGTCGATCCGGAATTTCGGCTTCGACGTGCGGGCCGGCGGGCCCCGGCGCAGCCACGCGATCTCCTTGCGCAGCAGGTTCTGCCGGCGGGACTCGATGGCGGCGGCGACCCGCAGCCGTTCGGCACGGGCGAGTGTCCAGGCGGCGTAACCGCCCTCGTAGGCGAACACCTGCTCGTCCACGACCTCCCAGGTCATGGTGCAGACCGCGTCCAGGAACCAGCGGTCGTGGGTGACCACGACCAGCGCGCCCTTGCGGGTGAGCAGGTATTTGGCGAGCCAGTCGACGCCTGCCACGTCGAGGTGGTTGGTCGGCTCGTCGAGGATCAGCAGGTCGCTCTCGCGGACCAGGAGCGCGGCGAGGGCGACCCGGCGGCGTTCGCCACCGGACATCGGCCCGACCGGCGTCTCCAGGCCGAGGTGGCCCATGCCGAGGCCGTCGAGGATCGTGCGGACACCGGCGTCGCCGGCCCACTCGTGCTCGGCGCCCATGCCTTCGGCGAGCCAGGCGGTGCCCAGCACGACGTCGCGCACGGTCGCATCGGCGGCCAGTGCGAGGTTCTGCGGCAGGCTCGCGACCCGGAGGTCACGCCGGTGGGTGACCCGGCCGGAATCCGGTTCCTCGATCTTGGCGAGGAGGCGCAGCAAGGTGGACTTGCCGGCTCCGTTGAGGCCGACGATGCCGAGGCGGGCATCGTCGTCCAGGCCGATCGAGACGTCGGTGAGCAGCTGACCGGCGGCGCCGTAACCCTTGTTGACCCGGTCCAGGTTGATGATGTTGGCCACGATGCGTCTAGGTTACCCGCGCGCCGGGCTGTGGCCCGCGCGCGGTGACCGCCTCCTGGCAGACGCCCGCGGCGTTCAGATCGGCCGCGATCCGGTGCGCGTGCCCGGCGTCGGCGGCGAGGAAGACACATGTCGGTCCGGAACCGGAGACGATGCCGGTGATCGCGCCCGCGTCGTGACCGGCTTTCAGCACGTCGGCGAGCTGCGGGCGCAGCGACAGCGCGGCCGGCTGCAGGTCGTTGCCGAGCGCGGCGCCGAGCACCTCGGGATCGCGCTGGCGCAGCGCGGCCATCAGCTGGTCGGGGCCGCCGAGCGGCGCCGGCGGCCAGGAGGTGTCCCGCAGGGTGTCGAGCTCGCGGTAGACGGCCGGGGTGGAGAGGCCGCCGTCGGCGATCGCCACCACCCAGTGCCAGATGGTCGGCCGGGCCAGGATCGGGCTGACCGCCTCGCCGTGGCCGGTGCCGAGCGCGGTCCCGCCGTGCAGCAGGAACGGCACATCCGAGCCGAGCTGGGCGCCGACCTCGGCCAGCTGGTCACGGGACATGCCGAGACCCCAGAGCATGTCGCAGGCGATGAGCGTGGCGGCCGCGTCGGCGCTGCCGCCGGCCAGCCCGCCGGCGAGCGGGATGGATTTGCGCAGGTGCAGCCGGGCGAAGGCGGGCACCCGGGCCCGGGCGGCGAGCGCCCGCGCGGCCCGGATGATCAGGTTGCTCTCGTCGAGCGCCAACTCCCCCGCCCCGACGCCCTCCATGGTCAGCGTCAGGGTGTCCCCGCGCCGCGCGGTGAGCTCGTCGAAGAGGCTGATCGCGTGGTAGACGGTGTTCAGCTCGTGGTAGCCGTCGGGCCGCAGCGGGCCCACGCCGAGGTGCAGGTTGATTTTCGCGGGCACCCGCACCCGGACCGGGCCGGCGTGCGGACGCGGGCCCTCGTCGTCCGGGCCCCAGGCCTCGGTCACGGAGCGATGTCCCGGATCGGCAGCCGGATCTCGAACGGCGCGCTCAACACCAGTTCCTCACTCGAGTCGGCGACCAAGTCGTATTTCCCCTTCACCAGGTCGTAGGCGAAGATGTGCATGGGATCCTGCTCGATTCGCCAGTAATGCGGAACACCGGCGGCAGCATAGAGACCGGGCTTCTCCAGACGGTCACGTCTCCTGGTGCCGGGCGACACGATCTCGATGGCGACCACCACCTGCTCCGGCTGGAAGAAGTGGTGACCCAGGTCGACGGGGCTGTGCAGGATCAGGGCATCCGGTTCGAGGGTGGAGTCGAAGTCGATGACGACGCCCACCGCCATCTGCGGCTCGAAGCCTTTCGGTGAATGCCGGTCGAGCCAGCCCACCAGCCTCCAGTTGATCTTCTGATGACCACCGGTCGGTGATGGGACCACTCTGAGGACTCCATCGGAAAGCTCGACGCGGGGGGCGCCCGCAGGCAGGTTGAGAACGTCTTCGACGGTGTAACCAGCACGCTTCTGTTTGCCGAGGTCCTCGTGCCAGACCACGTCACCGACTGGTTCAGCGGTCACGAGTCCACCTCCTCAGGCTGCGCGCCGGTCGACGGGCTGAGCTTACCGCCGGACCCCGACAGTGTGGCCGCCGCTGCGATCGCGGCGAACTCGCCCACCGTGAGCGACTCCCCCCGGGCCTGCGGGCTCACCCCGGCCGCGCGCAGCACCTGCTCGGCGCGGTCCGGACCGCCGGCCCAGCCGGCCAGGGCGGCGCGCAGCGTCTTGCGGCGCTGGGCGAAGGCCGCGTCGACGACCGCGAAGACATCCGTGCGGGAGGCACCGGCCGGCGGCTCGCGCCGGGTGAAGGCGACCAGGCCGGAATCCACGTTGGGCACCGGCCAGAACACCGCGGGCGGCACCTTGCCGGCGGACTTGGCCTCGGCGTACCAGGCCAGCTTGACCGACGGCACGCCGTACACCTTCGAGCCGGGACCGGCGACGAGCCGGTCGGCGACCTCCTTCTGCACCATGACCAGGCCCCCGCGCAGGGTGGGCAGCTCGGCGAGCAGGTGCAGCACCACCGGCACCGCGACGTTGTAGGGCAGGTTCGCCACCAGCATGGTCGGCGCCGGGTCGAACCGGTCGCCGGTGACCCGCAGCGCGTCGGCCGGGTGCACGGTGAGGTGCGCGGCGGCCACCGTCTCCGGCAGCGCCGCGGCGAGCGTCGGGTCGATCTCCACGGCGTGCACGTGCCGGACCGCGCCGACCAGGCCCAGCGTCAGCGAGCCCAGGCCGGGACCGACCTCGAGGGCCACGTCGTCGGGGCGCAGGCCGGCCGCCGCGACGATCCGCCGGATGGTGTTGGGGTCGTGCAGGAAGTTCTGGCCGAGCTTCTTGGTCGGCGCGACGCCGAGGCGTGCGGCGAGTTCCCGGATCTCCGCCGGGCCGAGAAGTGTGTCAGCCATGGGCATGAGCCTAGAGCGGCCCGCTCACCACGGACCGAAGACCCGCTCCCCGGTCGCCGAGATGGTGCCGCAGAGCTCGTCCAGGTCGACGCCGCGCGCCCCGGCCAGGGCCCGCACCGTGATCGGGATCAGGTACGACGCGTTCGGCCGCCCCCGGTACGGCACGGGCGTCAGATAGGGCGCGTCGGTCTCCACCATCATCTGCTCCGGCGGGGTGATCGCGGCCGCCTCGCGCAGGTTGCCCGCGCTCGCGAACGTGACAGTGCCGGCGAAGCTCAGGTGGAACCCGCGGCGCACGCACTCGGCGGCGAACGCGGCGTCACCGGAGAAGCAGTGCATCACCACGGTGTCCGGTGCGCCCTCCGAGTCCAGGATCCGCAGCACGTCGTCATGGGCGTCCCGGTCGTGGATGATCAGCGCCTTGCCGTACCGCTTCGCGATCGCGATGTGCGCCCGGAAGCTCGCCTCCTGCGCCGCACGGCCCTCGTCGCCGGTGCGGAACGTGTCCATCCCGGTCTCGCCGATCCCCCGCACCCGGGGCCGGGCCGCGAGCGCCTCGATCTCCCGCAGCGCCTCGTCCAGATCGGACAGCCGGGGCGCCTCGTTCGGGTGCAGCGCCACCGCGGCCAGCAGGGCCGGGTGCCGGTCGGCGGCGTCGGCGCCCCACCGGGACGACGCCACGTCCACGCCCACCTGCACGAGCCGGTCCACACCGCTCTTCGCGGCCGCGGCGATCAGCGCCTCGACCGGGTCGCCATCGCCGTCGCCGGGCACGCCGGCCTCCTGGACGGTCAGGTCGAGGTGGGTGTGACTGTCGAAGACCGGGACGGCGAGCGGCTCGGGTGCGGGCGGGAACTCGCCGGCGCGGCGGGCCGCCTTGGCCCGGCGGGACTCGGAGGGTGAAGACATGTGAGACATTGTGCACGGCGCTTTTTTCGGTAACCGCGCGTTCACCGGTTATCCACCGTAGTCACTTAGGTTGCGCCGCGTGACCGTGATCGGTGAGGACAGCGAGCTGGGCGCCGACCCGCTCGACCCACCCCTGATGGCACCGCTGCGCCGGGATCTCAGCTGGCAGCAGGTTCAGTCGATGAGCCAGTCGGTGTCGTACCGCGAGGATGCCGGCCTGCGCCGGATCCGGGCCACGGCGGCGATCCGGCGGGGCACTCGGATGATCAAGGTGCTCTCCGCGGCGCAGGTGGCCGGCCATCTCGGCGGCTGGCTGCCCTACGGGTTCTGCTACCGCGCCTGTGATCTCGCGCATCTGCGCGAGCCGGACCAGCTGGCGCTGCTCCGCACCGACGGCGCCGGCGACTCGTCCGTCACGTTCGCGCTGCGCTGGCGCGCCGTCGACCCGATCGACTACGAGGTGCCGGCGAGTCCCGCGCAGCCCGGCCTGGCCGCGCTGCCGGCGCACTCCCGGGTCGGCGCGATGGTTCTCGGCACCGGTTTCTCGCCGAGCACCGACGATCTCATCCCGGAGTACGTGACGGCCGGTTTCGCCGATCTGCCGATGCCGGCGAACGCCCAGCTGCTGGCGTACGTGCCGGGCGGCGACGAGGTGGTGCTGTACACGTACCAGCCGGAGCAGCACGGGTGGCTGCGCCTGGCCGGCCCGCGCTGGCGGAACCTGCTCGGCGAGATCCCCGGCGCCAGCCCCGACCGGGAGTACGTGCCGTGCACCGCGGCCGGGTCGGCGCGGCTGGTGGGGCGGATCGACGACAAGGAGTACGAGGCGGTCGCCGACCCGCCCGGCGAGTTCCGGGTGCGGGCGCTGACCCGCGCGGCCCGGTACCCGGTGCAGACCCTGAGCCGCCGGGCCGAGCAGGCGATGTGGCGCGGCGTGGCGGCCTGGGTGCTCCAGCGCGACGAGACCTGGGCCCGGCTGCGGCTGGTCCGGCCCGAGGTGGACGGCATCGGCACCACCGGGGCCCGCTGTTACGAGCGCGGCGTCTACGAGGCGTGGGCACCGGTGGACGAGCTGGCCGACCACCACATCGCGGACATCGCCTACTCGCTGTGAGACGGGGACCGGCCGGAGCCGGCCCCCGCTGCGATCACTTGCGAGTGATCTTGAACCCGCGGTACGTGTCGGCGTAGTTGTCAGCACGGTCGTACGCCCAGGGCAGGACCACGATCCGGCCCTTGGTGATGCCGGCGGGCACCTTCAGGGACCACTTGCCCTTGGACACCTTCGCCGCGTTCTTCCCGGTCTCGCAGTACTTGAAGAGCTGCTCCTCGGTGGTGTAGCGCTTCCACTTCTTCTTCGGGGTGAGGCAGTAGTACTTGCCCGAGGTGGTGACCCGCACGACGGTGACGCCCACGAAGCGGACGCCGGCGCCCTTGTCGCTGATCGTCCCCCGGACGGTCTTCCAGGAGCTGATCCGGTTCGGGTTCTTCGGCTTGGTGATCGTCAACTTCGGCTTCCACTTGTCCTTCAGGACGTTCGTGGTGCCGACCTTGAGCCAGCTGGTCGGGCCGTACTTGTTGAACAGCTGGGCCCGCAGGGTCACCTTGCCGCTGATCTTGCTGCTGGTGTTCTTGCGGTACAGGATGAGCCCACGCACCGACTTCTCCGAGGCGGCGTGGTCGCTGAGCCAGCCGTCGCCCCAGTCCAGCCGGATCTTCGTGGTCCCGGCCGGGATGCCCGCGAAGTTCACCGTGAACGGCGCGCCCTGGTAGACGGTGTACCTGCTCAGCGAGAACTTGCCCGGAGACGTCAGCGTCACCGCCCGGCCGGCGGTGGTGAAGCTGTTGCCGCTCCGGTCGGTGATCGTCTCGGTGACGGTGAATCGGCCGGTCCGGGCGTACTGCTTCGTGGCGAAGGTCGCGTTGGCGGCGAGCGTCGTGGTCGTGCCGTCACCCCAGCTGATCTTCCGGGTGAGGTACGCGTCCGGGTCGACGTTGTCGCTGTACTCGTTGGCGTTCTGGCCGAGTGTGACCTTCTGTCCGATCCAGAGCGAGGTCGCGCTGAGCCGGAAGGAGCCCTTCGGCTTCTCGGTGTCCGGCACGGTCACCGGCGGTACCGCCGCGGCCGCGGGCGGCGTGGTGGCCGCGGCGGCCGGGGCCGGGTCCGTGCCGGTGGCCTGCGCCGGGACGTCCGGCGCCTCGGCCGGCGCGGTGGTGCGGTAGCCGTTGTCGGCTCCGCCGCCCACCGGCGCCGCCTGGGCCGGTGGTGCGAGGACGGTGCCACCCGCCAGGACGGCGCCACCGACGACGGCGGCGAGCAGCGGGCGCGAGAGACGTGGTTTCACAGTGGCGTTTCCTTCGGGAGCCCGGTCTACTTGCGAGTGATCTTGGCGGTGCGTTCGGCGCCGGTGTAGTTGCCGGCCCGGTCGTAGGTCCAGGCGACGACGACAACCTTGCCCTTGGTGATGCCGGCGGGCACCTTCAGCGTCCACTTGCCCTTGGCCACCTTCGCCGCGTTCTTCGCGGTGCCGCAGTACTTCCCGAACTGCGCGTCGGTGGTGTACCGCTTCCACTTCTTCTTCGGGGTGAGGCAGTAGTACTTGCCAGAGGTGGTGATGCGGACGACGGTGGCGCCCACGAAGCCGGGGCCGGCCTGCTTGTCGGCGACCGTGCCGCGGACCGTGCGCCAGGAGCTGATCCGGTTGGCGTTCTTCGGCTTCGTGATCGTCAGCTTCGGCTTGGTGCTGTCCTTGACCACGGTCAGCGTGGCGAGCGGCAGCCAGCCGGTCGAGCCGTTCTTGTTGGCGAAGGCGATCCGCATCGGCACCTTGCCGCTGATCTTCGTCTTGGTGCCCTTGCGGTACAGGATCACGCCGGGCAGCGACTGGTTCTGGCCCTTGAGGGTGTCCTGGTAGCCGTCACCCCAGTCCAGGGCGATCTTCGTGGTGCCGGACTGCACCTTGGTGATGTTCACGAAGAACCGCTCACCCTGGTAGACGGTCTTCTTGCTGACGCCGTACGCGGCCGGCAGTGCCACCGTGACCGTCCGGCCCGGGGTGGTCCAGCTGTTGCGGCTGGAGTCGGTGAGCGTCTCGGTGACGGTGAACCGGCCGGCCCGGGTGTACTTCTTGGCGTAGCCGGTGGCGCTCGCGGCGAGCGTGGTGCTGGTGCCGTCACCCCAGTTGATCTTCCGGGTGATGGCGGCGTCCGCGTCCCGGTCGTCGGCGTACTCGCCGGCGCTCTGACTGAAGGTGATCTTCTGACCGGTCCAGACCGAGGTCGGGCCGAGCCGGAAGGACCCGGTCGGCGCCTTGGTGTCCGGGTCGACGGCGAGCGCGGGCGACGCGTGCAGAGCGCCGCCGGCGACGAGCGCGCCGCTGACGATGGCCGTGAGGAGGGTGCGTTTCACTGGTGCTCCTTCGATGAATCGGCCACCGAAGGAAGGCATGGGTCATCGCGGGCTCCGCGTCGCTACGCGACCGGAGCGACGATACGAACACGTTCCCCCGTGGTGGACGTGACCGTATCTGATCTTGCGGACTTCGATCAACACTGTTTCGCTGCGATCTTCGCCATCGACGACGATGCCCGCCGCTGTCACGAATGGACATCGGCGGGCATCGGCGGATATTTACGGTCGCGGCGTCAGGACTCCCCGCCCAGGCGGGCCAGCTCCTCGTCCACCACGGACGGTTCCAGCTTCTTGAACACCGGCTTCGGCGTCGCGAGCGGGGTGCCCGCCACGAGGGGTACGGACTCCCAGCGGGCGCCGGCCGTGTAGTCACCCATCAGCACCGGGTAGGCCGGGCCGCCGTCCAGATCGTCGACCTCCACGATCTCCGGCATCGGCGCGTGCACGCCGACGCCGCCGAGCAGCTCGAACACCTTCTGCGCGGAGTGCGGCAGGAACGGCGTGAGCAGCGTGTTGGCGTCGCTGACCACCTGGAGCGCGACATGCAGGACGGTCGCCTGCCGCGGCTTGTCCGCCTCGGACTTGAGCTTCCACGGCGCCTGCTCCGACAGGTACTTGTTGGCCTCGGCGACCACCCGCATCGCCTCGCCGATCGCCGCCTTCTGCCGGTGCTTGCGGATCAGCTCGCCGACCGTGCCGAAACCCTCGCGGGCCACCGCCAGCAGGGCCTCGTCCTCCGGCGTGAGCGGGCCGGCGGCCGGGATCTCGCCGAAGTTCTTCGCCGCCATCGAGATCGACCGGTTCACCAGGTTGCCCCAGCCGGCCACCAGCTCGTCGTTGTTGCGCCGGACGAACTCGGACCAGGTGAAGTCGGTGTCGTTGGACTCCGGCCCGGCGGCCGCGATGAAGTACCGCAGGGCGTCGGCGTCGTAGCGCTCCAGGAAGTCGCGCACGTAGATGACGACCCGCCGCGACGAGGAGAACTTCTTGCCCTCCATCGTCAGGTACTCGCTGGACACCACCTCGGTCGGCAGGTTCAGCTTGCCGAACTCGCCGGCCTGGCCGCCCTTGTCACCCTCGCCGGAGTAGCCCAGCAGCAGCGCCGGCCAGATCACCGAGTGGAAGACGATGTTGTCCTTGCCCATGAAGTAGTAGGCCGAGGCGTCCTTGCCCTCACCGTCGGCGGACCACCACTTGCGCCAGGCCTGCGGGTCGCCGGTGCGGCGGGCCCACTCGACCGACGCCGACAGGTAACCGATGACCGCGTCGAACCAGACGTAGATCCGCTTGTCGTTGCGGTCGCGCCAGCCGTCGAGCGGGATCGGCACGCCCCACTCCAGGTCCCGGGTGATCGCCCGCGGCTGGAGGTCGTCGAGCAGGTTGCGGGAGAACTTGAGGCCGTTGGGCCGCCAGTTCTCCCGGTGGTCCAGCCAGGAGCCGATCGCCTCGGCGAAGGCCGGCAGGTCCAGGAAGAAGTGCTCGGTCTCGACGAACTGCGGGGTCTCGCCGTTGATCCGGGAACGCGGGTTGATCAGCTGCTCCGGGTCGAGCTGGTTGCCGCAGTTGTCGCACTGGTCGCCGCGGGCGCCCTCGTAACCGCAGATCGGGCAGGTGCCCTCGATGTAGCGGTCGGGCAGGGTGCGGCCGGTGGACGGCGAGATCGCACCGAGCGTGGTCCGCGCGACGATGTAGCCGTTCGCGTGCAGGCCCTCGAACAGCTGCTGCACCACGGCGTAGTGGTTGCGGGTCGTGGTCCGGGTGAACAGGTCGTAGGAGAGCCCGAGGCCGTGCAGGTCCTCGACGATCACCCGGTTGTACCGGTCGGCGAGCTCGCGCGGGGTCACCCCGTCGGCGTCGGCCTGCACCTGGATGGGTGTGCCGTGCTCGTCGGTCCCGGAGACCATGAGCACGTCGTGTCCGGCCATCCGCATGTACCGGCTGAAGACGTCGGACGGCACCCCGAAGCCGGAAACATGACCGATGTGGCGCGGGCCGTTGGCATAAGGCCAGGCGACCGCGGCAAGAACGTGACTCATGAGGTAAAGCGTAGTGATTGCCTCCGCTGCGCCGCGAACGGATTGCCACGCGGCGTGCCGCCCGCCCAAATTGTCACGACACACCCCATGTGTGACGCGATCCACGGCGCACCGGGGCGTTCAATGATCCAGTGACCGGAGACGCGCCGCAGCCCGGAGGAACGCCGGGCGACCAGGACAATCCCTGGACCCTCGCCGACCCCGGGGCCGCCTGGTGGCGAGGCCGCCACGATCAGGTGCCGCCGGCCGAGGCACAGGTGGACGCCCGCGCGGCCGCGGCACGCGACCTGACCGAGGGCTCACGGCTCGCCACCGCCGGCGAACTCATGATCATCGAGCCGGACGGGCGGGACGCCGCTCCGGCCGTACTCGAAGGGGTGGCGGACCAGCCACCCACCGACCGCAACCGGCCCACCGTGGTCCTGGACACCCAGCGCCCGCGCCCCGATGTCCCGGTGCCCCCCGCGGTGGAGGCCCGCCTGGAACGGATGGAGAACTCGCCGTTCTGGCTCAGCGAGGCCGACCGGGCGAAGGCCGAGGCGGCCGAGCGGGCGGAGGCGGAGGCGTCCCGGCCGGTGACGCACCAGGCCACGCCGCGGCGCCGCCCACCGGTCGGCAACCCGGCGGCGCCCCTCCTCGCCCTCGTCGCGCTGAGCCTGGTGGCGGCGTTCTTCGGGTGGGTCAGCGCCGAGCCGTTCTGGCTCGCCACCGGGCACGGCGACAAGGGGTACGCCACCACCGAGCACTGCCGCGGCGACGGACTCACCCAGCGCTGCGTCGGCCGGTTCACCAGCGCCGACGGCCGCACGGTCTCCCCCGTGGCCCTGCTGGGCATCTCCGGCGACGGCCGCACGCCGGGCGCCGTCACACCGGCCCGGATGGTCAGCCCCGGCAGCGACCAGGCCTACGCCGGCCCGACCGGCACGATCGTGCACCTGCGCTGGGTGCTCGGCTTCCTGCTCGTGCTGATCTGCGGTCACGGCATCGCGCAGGCCACCGGCGCCAACCGGCTCGAGTCGCACATGAAGCGCCGCCGCGCCGTGCTGCTCAGCTTCGCCGCGCCCGTGCTGCTCCTGCTCTGCTTCCTGGTGGCCGCCTACTAGCTGTGGACGATCTAGCTGTGGACGATGTTGTAGACGTCCCGCTTCTTCAGCCCGTACTCGTCGGCCACCGCCTGGATCGCGTCCCGCCGCGAAAGACCGGCGCCCTCCCGCCCGGCCACCGCCGCGCGCAGCTCCTCGTCGTCCGGGACCGTCGCCGGCACGACCGGCGCGCCCGCCACCACCAGGGTGATCTCGCCGCGCGGCTCGTTCGTGGCGGCCTGCTCGGCCAGCTCACCGAGGGTGCCGCGACGGATCTCCTCGTACGTCTTCGTCAGCTCCCGGCAGATCGCGCCCGGCCGGTCCGCGCCGAACGTCGCCGCCAGATCGGCCAGCGCACCCACGATCCGGTGCGGCGCCTCGAAGAACACGAGGGTGCGCGGCTCGGCCGCGAGCTCGCGCAGCCGGGACCGGCGACCCGAGCCGGTGCGCGGCAGGAAACCCTCGAAGACGAACCTGTCACTGGGCAGCCCGGAAAGCGCCAGCGCGGTGGTGACCGCGCTCGGCCCGGGCGCCGCCGTCACCGGGAACCCGGCGTCCAGCGCGGCCCGGACCAGCCGGTACCCGGGGTCGGAGACGCTCGGCATGCCACCGTCCGTGACCACCGCGACCACGGCGCCGGCGGCGAGCGCCTCGACCAGTTCGGGCGTACGCCGTTCGTCGTTGCCCTCGAAGTAGGACACGATCCGGCCGCGCACCGTGACACCGAGGTCCCGGGCCAGCCGGTTCAGCCGCCGGGTGTCCTCCGCGGCGATGACATCGGCCGAGGCCAGGACCTCGCGGAGCCGTGCCGAGGCGTCGCCGATGTTGCCAAGTGGCGCGCCCGCGAGCACGACCCGCCCGCTGCCGTCTTCATCTCGTGCCATGGCGAAAAGTCCATCACATGACAGGACGCGGCGACGGCGGGCATCAGTTCTCAGGCGTGGGGCCTACGATCGCGGAGTGACGACGGCGGCCACAGCTGAGAATGACCTCACCACCCCGGACCCCCCCGCCGAGGCGGGCTCGCCCACCGGCGTGCGCGCGGTTCCCGAGATCGTGCGACGTCGGCTGTCGACGCTGGACCAGCGCTTCAACCCGTACTCCTGGCTGGTCACCGCGATCATCGTGGCGGTCGCCGCGATCCTGCGGTTCTCCGGGCTGCGCACCCCGAAGGGTTACATCTTCGACGAGGTGTACTACCCGACCGACGCCTGGGACATGCTCCAGCACGGCGTGGAATGGGACGAGAAGAACAACGGCCCGGCGTACGTGGTGCACCCCCCGCTCGGCAAATGGCTCATCGCTTTCGGGGAGCAGCTGTTCGGCAACACCGAGCTGGGCTGGCGCTTCTCCACCGCGCTCGCCGGCACCGTGATGGTCCTGGTTCTGATCCGGCTCACCTACCGGCTGTTCCACTCGATCGTGCTGGCCGGCGTCGCGGGCCTGCTGATGACGCTCGACGGCTTCCAGCTGGTGCTCTCCCGCACGTCGCTGCTCGACATCTTCCTGGGCCTGTTCATCCTGATGGCCTTCGCCGCCATGGTGATCGACCGCGACCACTACCGGCGCGGCCTGCTGCGGGCCCTGGAACAGGGCTGGGACCCCACGGCCACACCGCACGTCCCCCGGATCGTGCCGTGGTGGCTGCTGGCCGCCGGGGTCAGTTTCGGACTCGCCTGCGGCGTCAAGTGGAGTGCCCTCTTCTTCGCGCCGTTCTTCGCCGTGCTGGTGATCGTCTGGCGGGTCCAGGCACGCCGCTCGGCCGGCGTCCGCGGCCCGATCGTCGCCGGCATCCTCGGCGACCTGGGCTGGCTGCTGCTCAGCTTCGGACTCACCGTCCTGATCTACCTCGCCACCTGGACCGGCTGGTTCGTCACCGACACCGGCTACTTCCGGCACTACCGCGAGGCCAACGGGCTGAGCGAGCCGCCGATCCTGGGCGCGCTGCTCAACCTCGCGCACTATCACTCCGAGGCGTACAACTTCCACAGCGGCCTGACCGAGAAACACACCTACCAGTCGTGGCCGTGGCAGTGGCTGCTGCTGGGCCGCCCGGTGGCGTTCTACTGGAACGGCAACGGCGACTGCGGCGCCTCCAGCTGCGCCGCCGAGATCCTGCTACTGGGCACGCCGATCCTGTGGTGGTCGTTCCTGCCGGCCCTGGCCGCCCTGGCCTGGCTCGGCGTCGCCCGGCGCGACTGGCGGGCCTACGCCATCTTCACCGGCGTCACCGCCGGCCTGCTGCCCTGGTTCTGGTTCGCAGTAGCCGACGGCCGCACGATGTTCTCGTTCTACGCCCTCCCCGCCCTGCCCTTCCTGATCCTGGCCGTCGTCTACGTCCTCGGCGCGATCATGACCCCACCCGGCGGCCTGCTGGCCGGCCCCCACCGCTCCGACCGCCAACTCATCGGCACAGTCGTACTGACCACGTTCGTGGTCCTGGTGGCGCTCTGCTTCGCCTACTTCTACCCGATCTTCGTAGGCACCCTGATGCCGTACGACGACTGGTCGGTCCGGATGTGGCTCGGAAGCCGCTGGATCTGACACACCGCCCACACAGGCCCGACAAATCCGGCCGCCGCGGTTCCGGCGGCTGAGCTCCCGGCGGCCCCAGCTCCCGGTGGGCTCAGCTCCCGGTGGGCTCAGCTCCCGGTGGGCTCAGCTCCCGGTGGGCTCAGCTCCCGGCGGGCTCAGCTCTGGGCGGGGTCCGGCCGTTCGGCTCTCGCCGCCCTGTCGCCTCCCGGGTGGCCGGATCGGGGCGGCGGGTTGTGCTCTCGATCGTCGGAGAGCGATCTCAGCGACCACAAGCACAAGCCGGACGTGCTCAGCTGTCATCCACGGTCGCCGAAACCGCTCCCCAACAGCCGTGAGCGACAGCCAGATGCACGCGGCTGTCACCCACGGTCAACGGAAACCGCTCCCCAACAGCCGTGCGTGACAGCCAGACCCACTCAGCTGTCACCCATGGTCGTGATAATCGCTCCGCAGCAGCCCTGAGCGACAGCCAGACGCGCGGCTGTCACCACGGTCGTGATAATCGCTGCCCAACAGCCCTGAGCGACAGCCAGACGCGCGCGGCTGTCACCCACGGTCGCGATAATCGCTCCGCAACAGCCCTGAGCGACAGCCGGGCCGCACACGACTGACGACGACATCGCAGACGACCACTCGACGGCCCGCGTCCCTGAGGTCAGCATGCGTGGGTTGGGGCGCTGCCCGGCGGCGCGTTCCCGGGACGACACCGATGGCGCATCCGGTGATCGTTCACGGACACCAACCCTGGCCGGGCCGGGTCGCTGCTGCCGGGTGCCAGCCGACTCTTCGCATCCGCCGACTCTCACCTTCCGCAGCCGTGGGTCTTGGCTTGCGGGCAGCCGGCTTCAACGCCCGCGGAAACTGATTCTGGTGCACCCATGGTCGCTGCGTTCGTCGAACGCGGCGACCAAGTCCGGTGCTCCGCGGCGACTGGCTCCGTAGCGCCCGCGGCGACCACGTCTGGTGCGCCCCTGGCGACCAAGTCTGGTGTGGCTGTGGCGGCCACGTCTGGTGCGCCCGCGGCGGCTCGGTTCGGTGCCTCGCGGCGGCCTGGTTCTGTGTGTCGGCGGCGCGCGGGAAATAGGGCACGCCCCGATCGCCTGCCACGGGGGAAGCGGGCGATAGGGGCGTGCAAGAGGGAGCTTAACGAAGGTCGGATGACCTGCACAACGGGTGTACCCACAAGATTGCCGTGTCGCACCCACCTTCCGAGCGAACCGGACATTAGCCTTGAATAGAACTTATGGGTTTAATCGAATTGCGAGAAATGCTCAATTGTACGGTCGGGAATGCGACAGCAAATTGAGACCGGAATCGGCGTAACGTCTTCTCGCCGGCTACCGCACTGCTGCTCAGCGGAACGTCATTCCGAAGCGCACACACCGGCCTTCATCGGTCAATTCCACGGCATCATCATTTCGTCCCTTTTCAGGGGATCCGTCGGCCGTCCCCCTTGTGAGTGATCTGTGCCAAGATCGCGATAAATGTTCTTAAGCTTCGCCGCGTGACTTCGCAGGAGCCAAGAACTTCGCAATCCGCCGACCAGAACGCACCTGACACGGAAGTGATCGCCGTGTCCGCGCCCGCCCCGGTGTTCGTGGACACCACCGGGCGGCGCAGCCGGCTGCTTCGGCGCCTCGCGTTGGCCTTCGGCGTACTCGTCGTCGCCTACGGGGGGCTGCTCAGTGTCAGCCTGGCCGGTGGGCCGGTCAGTTCCAGTGCGGTGTTACCGCTGCCCGGACTGGACGACGAACGGGACGACGAACCCGCCACCACGCCCAAGCCGCGGCCCAGCCCCACACCGCAGCCGAGCACCACCACCGCGCAGCGCTACGTCGTGGAGTCGTTCCAGCGGCGTGTCGACTACCCGCCGCGGCGCAGCGTCGCACCGAGGTCGTCTCAGCCGTCCGCCAAGCCGTCGTCGAAGCCGGCCGCCAGCAGGACGCCGGCCGGCCGGACCCCGGCGCCGACCACCTCGCGCACGACGGAGTCGACCACGAAGCCTAAGCCGAAGCCCAGCAAGTCGGTGCCGGCCCCGGGCACGTCGTCGCCCGCACCGGAGCAGCCCGGCCAGCCGGGACAGCCGAACCAGCCGGGTCAGCCGAACCAGCCGGGGCCAGGTCAGCCCGCGCCGAACCAGCCGGGTCCGGTCGCACCGGTCCCGCCCGGCACCGGCGGCACGGCCGGCGGCGAGGTCGTCTCCGGCGACCCGGCCGGCAACCCGAAACCCGCCGCCCCGGCCAACGACCCGAAACCCGCCGGCCCGGCCGGCAACCCGAAACCCGCCGGCCCGGCCAACGAACCCAAGCCGGCCAACGAACCCAAGCCGGCCAGTCAAGCCAACAAGCCCAAGCCCACCGCAGCCAAGCCCCCCGCGCCCGCCTCCCCGCCGCCGGCGGTTCCGCCGGCCGACGACGACCCCGTCGACGTTCCCTCACCAAGGACCGGGACCACACCGTGACAACCACCCCCTCGACCACCACCCCCACCCGGCGGTCCCGAGCCCGGGGCCGGAGCCGCCGGCGCCTGCTGCCGCGCCCCCGCGTCATGCTCGGCACCCTGCTGATCGGCTTCTTCGTGGCCGTACTCGTCGTGCAGGCCTACATCAACGCCGAGTTCAAGAACGACCACGTGCAGACCGAGGTCGGTGACCAGGCCGGGGTGCCGGCCGCGATCCGCGCCGGTGGCCCGATCATCAACACCACCGGCGGGCAGGAGAGCACCAGCCGGCTGCCGGACCGGACCATCGCGCTCACCTTCGACGACGGACCCGACCCGACGTGGACGCCGAAGATCCTCAAGGTGCTGCGCGACAACGACGCGCACGGCACGTTCTTCCTGGTCGGGTCGCAGGTGGCCCGCCACCCCGAGTTGACCAAGCAGATCGTGGACGGCGGCAACGAGCTCGGCCTGCACACGTTCACCCACCCGAACATGCAGCGGCTGGCACCGTGGCGGCGGGAACTGGAACTGTCCCAGAATCAGGTGGCGATCGCCCGGGCCACCGGGGTGCGGACGAACCTGGCCCGGTTCCCGTACTCGTCGAAGAACGCCGCCATCGACGAGGTGAACTGGAAGCTGGTCAAGGAGGCCGGGAAACTCGGTTACCTGGTCGTGGTCAACGACAAGGACAGCGAGGACTGGAAGCGGCCCGGCGCCGAGCGGATCATTGAGAACGCGACGCCGGCCGGGACCGATTCGGCGGTCATCCTGTTCCACGACGCCGGTGGTGAGCGGTCGCAGACCGTGGCGGCCCTGGCCGAGTTCATCCCGAAGATGAAGGCGCGGGGGTACCGGTTCACCACGGTCACCGAAGGCCTCAACCTGAGCATCGCCGAGCAGGCCGCGAACGCCGGCAAGGACCGGGCGGAGAGCACCGAGGCGATCTCGCCGCTGCCGTTGAACCCGGACGCCCCCAAGCACGACGAGTGGCGTGGCCTGGCTCTGATCTGGACGGTACGGCTCGCCGACGGCCTGGTCCTGGCGGTCGCCACGCTGTTCGTGGTGGTCGGGGCGCTGACCATCGGCCGTACCGCCCTGTTGCTCCTGCTCGCCACCCGGCACGCCCGGCAGCGCCGCAGGCCGGACTGGCGCTGGGGCCCGCCGGTGACCGAACCGGTCTCGGTGATCGTTCCGGCCTACAACGAGAAAGAGGGCATCGAGGCCGCCGTCCGTTCGCTGGCCTGCGGCGACTACCCGCACATCGAGGTGGTGGTGGTCGACGACGGGTCCACCGACGGCACCGCTGACCTGGTGGACCGGATGGGTCTGCCGAATGTCCGGGTGGTGCGCGTACCGAACGGCGGCAAGCCCAACGCCCTCAACACCGGTGTGGCCCTGGCCCGGCACGACCTGATCGTCACGGTCGACGGGGACACCATCTTCGAAGACGACTCGATCCGCCGGCTCGTGCAGCCGTTCGCCGACCCCTCGGTGGGGGCCGTCGCCGGCAACGTGAAGGTCGGCAACCGGTCCAGCATGGTCGCGCTCTGGCAGCACATCGAGTACGTGATCGGGTTCAACCTGGACCGTCGGCTCTACGAGATGATGAACTGCATGCCGACCGTGCCCGGCGCGATCGGCGCGTTCCGCCGGGAGGCCCTCGCCGAAGTCGGCGGCGTCAGCGACGAAACCCTCGCCGAGGACACCGACGTCACCATGGCACTGTGCCGGGCCGGCTGGCGGGTGGTCTACGAGGAGAACGCCAAGGCCTGGACCGAGGCGCCGACCACGTTGGAGCAGCTGTACCGGCAGCGGTACCGCTGGAGCTACGGCACGATGCAGGCGATGTGGAAGCATCGCCGGTCGATCCTGGAGTCCGGCGCCTCCGGCCGGTTCGGCCGGGTCGGCCTCCCGTTCCTCGCGCTCTTCGGGGTGGCGTTGCCGATGCTCGCGCCGGTCGTCGACATCATGCTGATCTACGGCCTGGTCTTCTGGGAGCTCAGCGAGACCATGGTCGCCTGGCTCGGCATGCTGGCGCTGCAGATGTTCACCGCGGCCGTCGCGTTCCGGTTCGACAAGGAGTCGCTCGGCCCGCTGCTGCGGCTGCCGTTGCAGCAGTTCGCGTACCGGCAGCTGATGTACCTGGTGCTGCTCCAGTCGGCGACCACCGCGCTGACCGGCGGCCGGTTGCGCTGGCACAAACTTAACCGGGCCGGCCTGGTCGCACGCTCCTCACCGGACCCGATCGGCCCCGGCGGCACCGTCGCGCCCGCGGTCGACACCTGGCCGCCGGTCGGACCGGACATCAAGCCGACGAGGCGTACGCCCACCGGCCGCGCAGTGGCGCCGCCGGCCGTACCGCCCCGGTCCGTGCCGTTCCAGGTCACCTCGCACCGGACCGGCTCGCACCAAGCCGCCTCGCACCGGTCCGGCTCGCCGCAGGCCGGTCCGCACCAAGCAGGCCCGCACCAGGGTGTCCCGGCGCAGGCCGGGCCCTACGACGACTTCGCCTCCGAGCTTCCGTCCGCCGGCTCGCCCCCGGCCGGAGGCTCCGGCCCGGTCCGCGCGGGGTGATCGCCTCGGTCCACGCGGGGTGATCGCCTCGGTCCGCGCGAGGTGATCGCCCCGGTCCGCGCGAGGTGAACGCGCCGGTCGCGCCGGGTGAACGCGCCGGTCCGCGCCCGCCGAACTGCAGCCGGTGGGCGCGGGCCGGCCTCCGGTCAGGCCACAGCCAGGTCTCGGATCAGCTCGGCGGGCGACAGGTCCGCGTACGGGAAGACCACGTGCAGGGACGTGCCGTCACCGGGCCGGTCGGACAGGGCCACGGTGGCGTGGTGGGCGTCCAGGATCCGCTTCGCCACGGCCAGCCCGCGGTCCGGTCCGGGCACGTCGGCCGGGTTGGCGATGGCGCCGTAGTACAGGTGCGGGAAGAGGTCCGGCCGCATCCCGTCGGGCAGGTCCATGTCGTCGAGGCGTACCGCCGGGCCGGACTCCATCTCGGTGCCGACCCGCACCCGGCCGCCCTCCGGGGTGTATTTGACCGCCGCGAAAAGAAGGTGCGTCAGCACCTGCTCGAGCCGGACCGGGTCCGCGATGATCGGCAGCGACGGCCCGCCGGCCTGGTTCAGGATCCAGATGTGCTTGCTGGCCGCGATCGGCCGCACCGCCTCCACCGCCCGCTGCGTCACCCGGGTCAGGTCGCACTGCCGCATGTGCAGGCTCTCCCCGCCCAGACCGGCCTCCGCCATCGAGGTGAGGTGGTCGAGCAGCTCCCGGAAACCCCGGACGTGCGCGGCCGTCGCCCGGCCCACCAGGTCAGCCATCTCGGCCTCGTGGAAACCGGTGTCACCGAGCCGGTCCAGGTACGCCGACATCAGCCGCAGCGACGACCGCAGTTCCCCGCCGACCAGGCCGGCCAGGTCGTCCTTGCGGCGTTCCAGCTCCTGCAGCCGGGCCGTGGTGTTGGCGAGCGCGAAGGCGTACCGCCGCAGTTCCAGCTGGGCCGTCACCTGCCGGGCCAATGCCCGCAGCGCCTGCTGCTGCTCGTTGTCGAGCCGCCGGGGCACCGTGTCAAGCACGCAGAGGGTGCCGAGCGCGAAGCCGTCGGTCGTCATCAGCGGCGCGCCGGCGTAGAACCGGACGCCGTCGGCCGCGGTGACCGCCGGATTGTCGGAGAACCGGCGGTCCGCCCGCGCGTCCGGCACCACCAGCAGGTCACGATCGAGGATGGCGTGCGCGCAGAACGACAGCTCACGGGCCGTCTCGGCCAGCGCGGAACCGGTGGCGGCCTTGGCCCACTGCCGGTCGGCGTCGACCAGGCTGACCATGGCCACCGGGGCCTCGCAGACACTCGCGGCCAGGGCCACGATGTCATCGAAATCCTTCTCCGGTGGGCTGTCGAGGATGTCGAGGGAGTAAAGCGCTGCCAACCGCTCGATCTCGTTGTCGGGCAGGGGAGCTTTCATGGGGCGTCACCTCCGGAGACTTGATACAGAGATACCACCCAAAAGTAGCCATTTTCATGTTTTGCACTATCTCTGGTGTGACCTGGCACGTGTGCCCGCGAAGATTCATTCGGCCGGTCGTAGGATTCGGCTCCGTGAGCACCGAGCAGTTCGTCTGCGGAACGTGCGGAGCCGAGCACCCGGGCCCGCCGCTCAGCTTCGCCGCCCCGGCACCGGATCTATGGCGGCCGGAGCTGGCCGACCAGGAGGGTTGCCTGCTCGACGCGGACCTCTGCGTCGTCGCCGGCGAGCACTTCTTCGTCCGCGGACTCGTCGAACTGCCGGTGTGGGACACCGGCGACGTCTTCACGTACAGCACGTGGGTCTCGCTGAGCCGCCCCAACTTCACCCGGGCCGTCGACATCTGGGAACAGGACGGCCGCGAGGACGAACCGCCGTACTTCGGCTGGCTCGCCAACGCCATCGCCGGCTACGAGCCGTCCACCCTTAACCTGCGGACGAACGTGCACACCCGCCCGGTCGGGCAGCCGCCCTACATCGAACTCGAGCCCACCAGCCACCCGCTCGCGGTCGAACAGCGAGCCGGCATCACGATGGCCCGCGTCCAGCGCATAGCCGCTTTCCACCTGCACAGGCTGGACGAGTTCGCCCCCTGACCCGCACGGCAGACCAGCGCGAGCGAGCCCCACCCCGCGCACCCACCGCACCGCGGGGCGTCCGGGGGCTCGGCCCCGGAGCAGACATGACGAAGGGCCGCAGTCCGCGCTTTCCGCGGACACACGGCCCTGCCATTCGTGGAGCTGAGGGGATTTGAACCCCTGACCCCCTCGATGCGAACGAGGTGCGCTACCAGTCTGCGCCACAGCCCCTTGGTTTCTCGGTGATCGCTCACCTTGGAACCGAAGCAAGGCTAACAGGTCGCCCGGACCCCTCGCGAATCGCCCCTCCCATCCGTCAGACGAAGGAGTGCAAGACGCGTACGCCCGTGGTGAGGTCAGGCCGTGTGGTTGCGGCCGCCGGCCTCGTAGGCGCGCCCCCGCAGCCCGCCGCCTCGCCGGCGGTAGGAGACGGAGCCGCCGTTGGCGGCGAGGGGCAGGTCGGAGGGTTCCCGGTCGAGGCCCATGGCGGCGCGGCGTACGGCTTCGCGCTGGGCCGCCAGGCGGCGCTGGGCTTCGCGGCGGGCGGCGGCGCGGCGGGCCTGTTCGCGGCGGACCTCGGCCTGGCGTGCGGCGAGCCAGGCGGCTTCGCGGGCCTGGATGCGCCGGCGGCGGCGGTCGGCGATGGCGCGATTGCGCAGGTGGACCAGGTAGAGGCCGAGCAGGGAGCCGGTGACCGCGAAGCTGATCCAGAAGCCGGGGCCGACCGCGACCACGCCGACCAGTTCGATCAGGTTGAGCAGGACGAGGGCGGCGAAGACGCGGCGGCGGCGTACGACGGCGGGGGTGCCACGCCGGCGGGGTACGCGCACCGGCCGCTTCCCGGTGACCAGGCGCAGCCGGCGTTCGGGTGCGGCCGCTGGATCACCCGAAGGGGCGGGTACCGTAACCGTCACCTTGCGGGCGGGGTTGATCGGTCGTCGTCCGGGCACGGTGCGGCGACGGCGGTGGCGCTGAAGCACCCGCGCCGTCGACGACGCCCGCTCCGCGGCGAGTCGCTCGGTGGCGTCGTACCGGCGGACCAGCGCCGGGGCGAGTGCGAGCAGCCCGGCCGCGGCGAGGACGGCGAGGAGCACCGAGGTCGGCACCCTCACTCCTCCGTTCCGCGACGACATGACCTTCAGATGACGACACGCGACATGACGGCACGTGGCGCGACGACACCTGACGTCACGACGGTGACATCACGACATTTGACATCACGACGGTGACATGCCGAATGACACGCCGAATGCGAGGTTACGGGCGGTAGCGGTGATATTTCGCGCGGCGCGCCGACAACGCTGACACGCTCAAGATCATTTAGAGGCGCGTACGCGCTTCCACCGCGCCAGCAGACCGCCCTCAGCGGACACTTCTTCGCTGGTCATGGCGTACCCGAGGTGGTCGCGCCAGGCGCCGTCGATGTGCATGTAGCGCTGGTGGTACGCCTCCTCGCGGAAACCCAGCTTCTCCACGACGCGCCGGCTCGGCTGGTTCTCCGGCCGGATGTTGACCTCGATGCGGTGCAGCCCACCCGGGCCGAACGCGTGGTCCACCGCGAGCGCCAGCGCGGTCGGGATCACGCCCCGGCCGGCCACCCGGTAGTCCACCCAGTAACCCGCGTACGCCGAGGCGAACGCCCGCCGCACGATGTTGCCCAGGTTCACGTGGCCGACCAGGCGCTCCTGGCCGTTCTCCACCAGGCAGACGGCGAACGGCATGCTGTCGCCGCGCCGGGCGGCCCGTCTCATGTCGCGGTAGACGTAGCCGAACGCGCGGGACGAGTTCATCTCCGCCCACGGGCCGGGCGGCGCCGACTCCCAGGGCGCGAGCCAGTTCTGGTTCGCGACCCGCACCTCGGACCAGGCCCGGGCGTCACCACGCTTGTACGGCCGGAGCAGCACCGGGCCATCGGCCAGGACGGCCGGCCATCCGGGCGTGGCTCCGATCATTCATCGCCTCCGGTCGAGCAACATCACGTCCACGGTCGAACCGGCGGCCGCCGTGGTGACCCGTTCACCGAGGACCAGAAGACCGTTCGCCTCGGTCAAACCGGAGAGAGTGTACGGCCCACCGGCGAGTGGTTGCACGGTATGGCCGCCACCGCGCCGTTCCGCGACGTGTGCCGGCCGGAACTCGCGCAGCCCACCCGGCGACGAGATGGTCTCCAGCAGATGCGCCCGCACGCTTGGCCGGAAGATCGGGTCGGCGCCGGCGAGCAGCTGGATCACCGGCCGCGCCAGCACCTCGAAGCCGATCAGTGCGGCGCCGGGCTCACCGGGCAGGCACACCACCGGCACCTCTTCGCCGCCGACCGTGCCGAAGCCGAGGGCCGTGCCGGGGCAGAGCGCCACGTCGGTGAACTCGACGAGCCCACGGCCGGTGCCGGGCCGGGACAGCACCCGGCGCAACATGTCGCCGGGGCCGGTGCCGGTGCCACCGGTCGTGATGATCAGATCGGCCCGCAGGGTCTGGTCCTCCAGCAGGCCACGCAACCCTTCCGGGTCGTCGTCGCAGATGCCGATCCGGTACGCCAGGGCGCCCGCCTCGACGGCCGCGGCGGTGAGCGCGTGCGAGTTCGCGTCGACCACCTGGCCGGGCTGGCTGGGCCGGCCCACGTCGACGAGTTCGTCGCCGGTCGCCACCACGACGACCCGCGGGCTGGGCCGGACCAGCACGTGGCCGATCCCGGAGGCGGCGAAGGTGGCGACCATGGCGGGTGACACGTACGTCCCGGCGGGCGCGAGCACCTGACCGACGGTGATCTCCTCACCGGCCCGCCGGACGCCCGAGCCCCGTTTCGGCGCGTGCAGGATCTCCACCGCCGCCATGCCCTGATCGGTCCAGTTCACCGGCACCACGACGTCGGCGCCGAGCGGCAGGGGCGCGCCGGCGGCCACCGAGAAGCAGGTGCCGGGCGTGAGGCGGACCGGGCGCCAGCTGGCAGCGCCCAGGTCACCGACCACGTTGAGCCGGACGCTGCGGCCCTTGCTGTCGAACTGCCCGAACGACGGGTGCGACCCGATGCGCCCGGCTCCCGCCAGGTCTTCCCATCGGGCCGCGTACCCGTCGATCGCGGCCTGGTCGAACGCCGGGAACGGGTGCGGCGCGATCACGTCGGCCGCGAGCACGTTCCCGTGCGCCTGGGTGAGGTCGAGGTCGAGCGGAGGCAGCGCCCGCAACCTGCGCAGCACGCTGCCCAGGTACTCGGCGAGAGGCATCAGCTCGTTGGCGGCCGCCTCGGCATCGGCCGTAGCGGTCATCCCTTCTGACCACCGACGAAGTCGGTGAGCCAGGCCCGGAACTCCGCTCCGAGGTCGGGTCGCTGGACGGCCAGCTGGACGACCGCCTGGAGGTAACCCAGCGGCATGCCGGTGTCGTAGCGGTGACCGCGGTAGACGATGCCGTGCACCGGGGTGCCCTCGGCGAGCAGCGTCGCCATGGCGTCGGTCAGCTGGATCTCACCGCCGGCGCCCGGCTTGGTGTCCGCGATCGTCTCGAAGATCTTGCCGGGCAGGACGTACCGGCCCAGGACCGCCAGGTTGCTCGGCGACTCCTCGGGCTTCGGCTTCTCGACCAGCCCAGTGATCTTGACGATGTCCTCCTTGTCGGTCGCCTCCACCGAGGCGATGCCGTACCGGGAGGTCTCCGACGGATCGACTTCCATCAGCGCGAGGACGATGCCGCCCGTCTCCGCCTGCAGGTCGAGCATGTCCGGCAGCAGCGGCCGGGACTCCTCGACGAACTCGTCACCGAGCAGCACGGCGAACGGGTTCTCCGTGCCCACGTGCGAGGCGGCGGTGCCGACCGCGTGACCGAGGCCGAGCGGCTCACCCTGCCGGACCGTGTAGATGTCGGCCAGTTCGCTCGTGCGGCGTACCGCCTCGAGCCGGGCCGTATCGCCCTTCTCCTCGAGCCGCTGCTCCACGTCGGGGCGGCGGTCGAAGTGGTCGACCATCGAGGTCTTGCCCCGGCCGGTGACGAGCAGGACGTCGGTGATGCCGGCTGCGGCCGCTTCCTCGACGATGTACTGCAGCACCGGACGGTCCACCACCGGCAGCAATTCCTTCGGCACGGCCTTCGTGGCCGGTAGGAATCGAGTGGCGAGACCTGCCGCCGGAATCACTGCCTTGACCGCGCGCCGGCCTGTCCCCTGCGCGTTCGTCGTCATTCAGTCACCGCACCTTCGCTGGATCGTGCCCGGATATGCCGCGAGACTATCGGCCACGGGCTTGCCGCGGCGGCTGTGGCCCACCGGTCGTCGCACCGGCGCGATCGAAAGTCCTTCGTTCGGCCAGTCGGTACGTATCTCTACCCGCATTCTTCGCGGCGTAAAGCGCTTGATCCGCAGCGTCCAGAACCTCCTGTGCGGTGTTCCCGTGCTCCGGGAAGACCGCGATGCCGATCGAGACAGTGATCGACACGTGGTCGTCGAGATCGGGGCGACGCGGATCGATCGGCACCGGCCAGTCGCGCACCGCCGCGCCGAGCCGCTCCGCCACGATCACCCCACCGTACGCGTCGGTCTCCGGCAGCAGCACCACGAACTCCTCGCCGCCCTGCCGGAACGCCACGTCCACCTCCCGCAGGCCCAGCCGGACCCGTCGGGCGAACTCGCCCAGCACCAGGTCACCGGCGGTGTGCCCGTACGTGTCGTTGACCTCCTTGAAGTGATCCAGGTCCAGCACCAGGACGGTGAGCATCCGGCCGAACCGGCTCGCCCGCTCCACCTCCCGCCACAGCACCTCGCGCAGGTACCGGTAGTTCCACAACCCGGTGAGCGGGTCGGTCAGCGACAGCCGTTGCGCCTCCTCGTGCACACGCACGTTGTGCACGGCCACCCCGGCCTGCCCGGCGAACGTACGCAGGGTCCGCAGATCGGCGTCGTCGAAGGACGAACTGCCGAGCCGGTCGTAGAGCGCCAGCACCCCGAGCGTGCCCGGCTCGCCCTCGCCGTCCTCGATGTCGGGCGGCGCACAGATGGGCACGGCGAGATACGACTCACATGCCGGCTCGTCCGGCGCCGGCCCGCTCGCACCGCGCAACGGCGAACCGGTCGCCGCCACCGTGCCCAGCACACCCCGGCCGGCCACCAGGCGCCGCTGTGCCAGCTCCGCGGCGGGCACATCCCACTCACCGGTGAGCCCCGCCCCGCAGCGCACGGCCAGCCGCCCGTCCGGCTCGGCGAGCAGCAGCAGCCCCGCACGGGCGCCGGTCGCGGTCATCGCGGTCCGCAGGATCACCGGCAGGATGCGGTCCAGGTCGTGGGTGCTGGACAGGGTGTCGCCGAGGATGGCCAGGTGCCGGCGGAGCTGGTCGCGGCTGGCGGTGAGCGCCTGCACGTACGACTGGAGCTCGCGGGTCATCCGGTTGAACGTCCCGGCCAGCCGCCCCAGCTCGTCCGGCCGCGGGATCGGCACCCGGGTGTCGAGGTCGCCGTTGGCCACCCGGTCGGCCGCCCAGGCGAGATCCCCGAGCGGGCGGGTGGTGGAACGGGCCAGCCAGCGGGCGGCCACGATCGCCACCGCCGCGGTGACCAGGACGATCAGCAGCAGCATCGCGTAGCGCAGGGTGGGGTCGGCAACCGGCACGGCGAGCGTGAGCGGCAGCGGCTGGCCCGGTTCGGCGACAAGCGTCCGGACGGCGTCGCCTCCGCCCCCTTCCGCGCCGCTTCCGGTCGGCGCGGCGCCTGCTTCCCGGGCATCACTTCCGGCGCTTGTTTCCGGGGCGCCGCTTCCGCCGTTCGCTTCCGGGGCGCCGCTTCCGGTGGGTGCGCTCAGGGTGACCGACACGCCGCCGGCTTCGCCGAGACGGCGGAGCAGGACGTCATCCACACGCTGGGCGGCGATCACCGTCACATCGGAGGCGTACGCCGTCGCGGCGAGCGCCGTCACGGCACTTCCCGCCGGGCCGGCGCAGTTCTGCCAGCCGAGTTCGGGGGCCTCCCCCCGGCTGTTCCCCCGATTCTGGGCGATTACCGCCCGGGGCGTGGGGGTCTGCGCCGCTCGCTGATCAGGACCGGTCACACGCACGGCGGTTGCCAGGCCACGGTCGATCAACTGATCGGCCACGGCGGCACGCTCGGTAGCCGGAACGACGGCGACCGCGTCCGCGACCGCTTGCAACTGCCTACAGAAAGCGCTCACCGCGGCACTCACGGTGGTCGCGGCATGATCGAGACGCTCAGCCGTTCGCTCGCGGCTCACGGCGCCGACGGTCAGGGCGACGAAGATGGATCCGAGCAGGACCGGACCGAGCACGACCACCAGGAACGCGCTGGTGAGCCGGCCACGAAGTGTCACACATCCTCCCGGGAGTGGCCCTCTATTCCAGCGATGCTGACATAGTGTGCACCGTTTGCCGCTTTTCGAAAGGGGGTGTTGCATGTCGGATTTAGCCAGTGACGCGGAAAAATCAGTACAAAACAAGATCGCCCTCCGCGCCCGACTGCTCACGAAGCGTCGATCACTTTCGGACTCGGAACTCACGGCAGCCGCCGCAAAGATCCAACGTCAAACCCTTGCCCTGGTACGGGATCTCGCGCCCACCACGATCGCCGCCTACGTGCCGGTCGGCGCCGAACCGGGCGGGCCCGACCTGCCGGCCCTGCTCGCCGGCGCGCTACCGGCCGGCGGGCGACTGCTGCTGCCGGTGCTGCTGCCGGACAACGATCTGGACTGGGCCGCCTACGACGGACAGCTCGACCGGGCCCTCCGGGGACTGCGTGAACCGGCGGGGCCGCGGCTGGGGGCGGAGGCCGTACAGCAGGCGGATTTGATCCTCGTCCCTGCCCTGGCAGTGGGCCCGGGAGGGGTGCGGATGGGCCGGGGCGGCGGATCCTACGACCGTGCCCTCGGCAGGTTGGGCAGTCCGGGACCGTTCACGGTCGCGCTGCTGCACGATGGAGAGATCGTCGACGACGTGCCGGTGGAGGACCACGACCGCCCGGTCCGGGGTGTGATCACGCCCACTGGTGGGCTGGTCAGCTACTTCTGAGCCCTCTCGGGCAGGGAGCGGAGTGGACGAACTGACCTCCGATGCCGCAACATTGGCACTCGGAGTTGGCGAGTGCCAGCAGCCGAACGATCCGGAGGAGCCGTGCCTACCTACCAGTACGCCTGCACCGAATGCGGTGAGCAGCTCGAAGCAGTGCAGTCCTTCAGCGACCCCGCACTCACCGAGTGCCCGAACTGCCAGGGCAAGCTCCGCAAGGTGTTCAACTCGGTCGGCGTCGTCTTCAAGGGCTCCGGGTTTTACCGCAACGACTCCCGCTCCGGGAACGTGAGCGCCGAGAAGTCCGGCACCCCGTCGACGCCCGCCACCACCTCGTCGAGCGACTCCTCGTCGTCCTCGTCGAGCACCCCGGCGTCGTCGTCCTCGTCCACCAAGCCGTCGACGTCGTCCTCGTCGTCGTCCTCCGGTGCGACCGCGGGCGCAGCCTCCTAGAACGTCCTCGAACACCCCGGACGCGCCGGACCCTCACACACGGGGCACCCGGCGCGTTCCGCTTTCCCAGGCGACGCGCGGCAGCCGGCACTCTGCTTTCCCAGGCGACGCGCTGCGGCCGGCACTCCCGGCGCGGTTCCTCTCTCACAGCGGCCTTTGTCGTGCCTGGCCGCCGCCTCGTCGTGCCCGGCCGTCCCCTCGTCGTGCCCGGCCGCTGCCTCGCCGTGCCCGGCCGCTGCCTCGTCGTGCCCGGCCGCTGCCTCGTCGTGCCCGACTACCGCCTCGTCGTGCGCCCTCACCGCCATCCCCCGAGCCCGCCGAGCGCTTCGCCCTCGCCTCGATGCCGCCTTAGCAAGACCCCCTGAGTCCCGGCTGGATTTCCACAGTCAGCCGCTGTCCACAGGCCCCACCCGCCGGCACGCCGAATCCGCCTACCGTGCTCCCCGAACGACGTCCGCCCACCGGCGATCAGACGTCCGCCCACCGGCGATCAGGGAGGTTCGGATGTTCCGCAACGGCCCGGCCCGGCACACACGCGCCGAGAAGCGGAAGGAACGGCTCGACCCGGTCCGCTGGGGCCGCGCGCGGCGTGGCACCCTCGTCCGCCTGGGTCTGGCCGCCGCACTGTTGATCACGGCAGCGGCGACGCTCTGGTACGAACCAGCCGACAACCTGTCACTCCGCGCCGATCCACCGGCCCAGTCCTCAGCGCCGGACCGGAGGCAGGCTCCAGGCCAGGTGCAGGACGCGGGCCAGAGACCGGTGGAGGGCCAAGGCGAGTCGCCGGCTCAGCATCGGGCCGGGATCCCGGAGGGCAAAGTAGGCGTACCGATCCGGCTTGCCGATCCCACGGCACTGACCCTGGTCCGCCCCGGGCAGCTGGTGGACCTGCTGGACCCCGGTGATCAGAGCACGCCGGTGGCAAGTTCCGCGCTGGTCCTCGACGTCACCGGCGCATCCGATCCCACCATCGGCGGCCTGCTCCTGGCGCTGAGCCCGGACGAGGCCGAGCGCGCCGTCGCCACCACCGACCGCGGTTTCGCGATATTGATCCGCCCCGACTGACCGAGCCTCATCCCCCGGCGTCGATGGCGCCGCCCCCGTCAAGATGTTGATCTGCTAGCGCTACGAAATCGCGGTGATCAAAGGGCTGAAACCGCGTTTTCGTAGCGCTAGCAGATCAACATCGCCGCGGACGGAACGCCGCCGACACCTCGCTCGCCGACGCGCCGACCACACTCTGCGGGCCACGCTCAGCACAGGAATCCCCGGCTGCTTGACAGAAGAACCATAGGGACACCCCGAACAGGCCTCACCCCGCCGATCGAGGCTCACTCGGGCGCGCTCACCCCCAGTGCGGCGGACGGTCCTCGTAGAGCCGGTCGTCGTTGGAGTAGCTGCTCTCGCCCCATCCCCGTTCCGTGTCGTCACGGGTCTGATCGGGAAGCACCGGGGCTTCTTCGGACTCGAAGTCCACCTCACGCTCGGCGTCGCTGTCCCGCTCGGGGCCATCCAGGATGTCCACGACGAACAGCGTAAGCCGACGGCGGCACCGCCGTCGTCCCCCTCCGGCTGTACCGTCGGTGAACGTGACATCCCCCACCAGCGAGCCGGACGACGCGTACTGGCAACGCCCCGACCCGGCCGCCGAACCGCTCGGCCGCCCGGAGCCGGACGAGCCGCAGCAGCGGGCCGAGCCTCCTTACCCGGGTCCGCCGCGCACGGACCCGCCCGCGCCGCACTGGCGGCCGCCGACGATCGCGCACCCGCCGCCGCCCCGGGCACTGCCGGGGCAGGACATCGACGCCCTGGACGAGGCGGAGGGTTCGGCGCGGACGGTGACGTACGGGATCGGGCTGGTTGCCGGCGCGGTCGCGATCATCCTGATGTGCCTGCTCTGCGCCCGCGTGTTCTTCTGAGCGAGCGCCGACCACGAGCACCGCCCCGCACGGCCGGCTGGAGGCGGGGCAACGCCTCCTAGTACGTACCCCAGACCGCCGTGGCACCGGAGTCGCCGGTCTGGAAGATGTAGTAGCCCGTCGCCGCGGCCAGCCCCACGATCACGACCGCGAAGGCGATCTCCGCGATCCGGGGCAGGGCCGCCCCGGCGCGGAGGGTGAGCACGACCAGGGCCAGCGCGACCACGCCGAGGGCGATCGACAGCCACATGGTCAGCGTGCCGTAGTTCATGTGATCGTCCAGGATGACCTTGCCCGGACCGGACATGCCCTGGTCGAGGAGCCGGTTGTAGAGCTCGGTGCCGGACAGCTTCGACACCACGGCGGAGATCGGTGCCACCACGGCGAGCAGGACGACCGCCCAGCCGAGCTTGGACCGCCAACGGGAAACGACGGCGTAGACGATGGCGGCGAGCGCCAGCAGGGGTACGAGCACCACCGCGGCGTGGAGCACGAGGATATGTACCGGTAACCCGTTGACCTGGTCGAACACTAGTCCTCCTCGATCCGCCATGCGCAGGACGATGAATTGCGTGAAGGCGCAAACATCTCACAGTGCACCCCGTGCGCGCAGGTCACGATCGGACATCAGGCCGGGCATCGCGCCGGTACGGCGGTACCGGTGTGACCACCGTCCCGGTTGGTGAACCGCCGTCGGCGTGCTGTCATGGACACGTGTCGAACAGTGCGGAGATGCTGCGTGCGCGCGGTCTGCGGATAACCCGCCCGCGCCTCGCCGTACTCGACATCCTGACCGGCGGCGGGCACCTCGAGGTCGATGAGATCGCCGGTCGGGTCCGGGCCCGTCTCGACTCCGTCTCCACGCAGGCGGTCTACGACATTCTCGCCGCGTTCTCCCGGGCCGGGCTGGCCCGCCGCATCGAACCCGCCGGCGGCCCGGCGCGCTTCGAGGCCCGGGTCGGCGACAACCATCACCACATCGTCTGCCGGGGCTGCGGCGTGATCGCCGACGTCGACTGCGCGGTGGGCGAGCCACCCTGCATGACCCCGAGCGAGACACACGGCTTCCTCCTGGACGAGGCCGAGGTGACCTTTTGGGGCGTCTGCCCGACCTGCCGGACGCGCCAGAACGCCGGCAGTTGACCGACCGCCGACCAGCGACGCCGACCGGCAATCTGCGGCCGGCGGCGGGCATCGGCGGCCGGCGGCGGGCATCGGCGGCCGGCGGCGGGCATCGGGATCGTGCCGGGGCAGAACTCGGCGACGGGCGGTCGGCAACCTGCGCGTGGCACGCTGGATGACATGACGCGAGACGTCGGTCTGTTCGGGCCGGATTCGGTCACCTGGAAACTGCACCGCGAGCCCATCCTGCTTCTGGGCGGGCTCCGGTCCCTCTACCTACAGGCGTTGCATCCACGCGCCGTCGCCGGCGTCGCCCAGAACTCCGGTTATCGCGCCGACCCGTGGGGCCGGCTCATGCGCACGTCGGCCTATGTCGAGACGGTCATCTACGGCAGTACCGGCGAGGTGGCCGAGGCTTCCACCCGCCTGCGCCGGCTGCACGCCAAGATGTCCGCGGTCGACCCGCGCACCGGCGACCGGTTCCGCATCGACGAGCCGGAGCTGCTGCGCTGGGTGCACGTCGCCGAGGTGGAGTCGTTCCTGAGCACGGCGGTGCAGGCCGGGCTGCGGCTCACCGAGGACGAGATCGACGGGTACTACACCGAGCAGCTGCGCGCCGCCGAACTGGTCGGCCTCGACCCGTCCACGGTTCCGGGGACCGCCGCCGAGGTGGAGCGTTACTACGCCCGGATGCGACCGGAACTCGGGCTCACCAAGGACGGCGCGGAAACTGCCCTCTTCCTCACGGTGCCGCCGCCGCCGACGGGCTGGGGCGGCCGCGCGGTGCGCCTCGGGCTCACGCTGGGCCCGCCCCGCTGGGCCTACCTCGGCGTCGCGAGCACGGCGATCGGCTTGCTGCCGGCTTGGGCCCGCAAGATGTACGGGGGACTCGGCTGGCCCACCACCGACCTCGCCGCCCGCCTTTCCGCCCGCAGCCTGCGCGCCCTGCTCGCCGCGGTGCTGGCCGCCCTGCCCGCGCAGTACCGGGTGCCACCGGCCCGCCGGGCCGCCCTCCAACGAGCCACCCAGAGCTGACCGAGAACTTTCGGTCCGGCGGCCTCGCGCGCTACGGCCTCGACCACGACGGCAACCCCGCGCCCACCCAACCGCCCGGAGCCGCCTCACCCATCCGGCCGAAGCGGCTGCTCAGGGCACCAAGCCCGGCCGGATGGCCGCACCGAGCCCCACGCAGGACGGCCGCACCAAGCCAGGCCCGGACGGCTGCACCCAGCCCGCACGAACGGCCGCTCCCAGCCCGCGGGGGACTCCCAGCCCGGCCCGAGACGGCCGCACCAAGCCCGGCCCGAGGCGGCTAGGAACTTGCCAGGTGCTCCACCGCCGTCCATGGCTCCTTGCCCTCGACCCCGGCCCCCGCCGGGCACACCCGCCGGAAGTCGCACCACCCGCACAGCGACCCCGGGTTGACGGGAAACGACTCGTCCGGGTCGGCGCCCGCCGCGACCGCCTTCTCGGCGGCCACGATGTCGGTCGCGGTCTCCTCGGCGCGGCGCACCTGCCGGGACAGGGACTCGGGGGTGTGCTCGTGGGCGGCGACCGTGCCGGTCGGCAGGTGGTGCAGCTCGACGCGCCGGCAGGGGCGCCGGAAGACCCGCTCGGCGGCGAACGCGTAGAGCGCGAGCGCCTGCGAGCCCCGGGCGTCGTCGGCGTCCAGGCCGGAGCGGCCGGTCTTGTAGTCGACGATCACCGCTTCCGGGCCGTCGGGACCGACCCGGGAGTCGATCCGGTCGGCCCGCCCGTTCAGCGCGAGGACCGAGGTCTTGGTGGCGACCACCCGCTCGACGCCGAGCGGTTCGTCCTCCGGGTCGAGGCCGCCCACGTAGGTCTCCAGCCAGCCGAGCGCCCGGTGGTAGGCCGCCCGCTCCTGGTCGACGTCGCGGTATCCCTCCCGGACCCACGTGGCTTTGAGAAGCGTGGGCAACGCGCCCGGCGCGCGCCGCTCCTGGGACAACGCATACCAATTCTTCAGCGCGGTGTGCACGCTCGCCCCGAGCGAGTTGTGCGCCCAGGGCGGGCCTTTCGGCGGGGTGGGCCGGTCGATGTAGGAGTATCGGTATTTGCGCGGGCAGTCGGCGTAGGCCCCGAGCTTGCTGGGCGTGCAGACGAAGAGTCGCTCCGGCATGCCGGCGAAACCGAGCTGCTCGGGCACGGCGGCGGCCCGGGTCGCGCGAGGTCTGGTGGGGGACACGCGGCAATCCTGCCAGCACCCCCCGACAAGAACCGAACGCGAAGGATCAGAGCATCCCGCTGTACGACTTGACGAACGCGAAGACGGCATCCGCCATGAGCTGCACCGCGATGGCCGCCAGGAGCAGGCCCGCGATCCGGGTGAGCACCTCGATGCCGGCCGGGCGCAGGAGTCGCACGATGACCCCGGAGAAGCGCAGGACCAGCCAGACCGTGGCCATCACGGCGAGGATCGCGGCCGCCAGGATGAGGTGTTCGTCGAGTGATTCGGCACGCTGGACGAAGAGCATCGTCGCGACGATGGCGCCGGGGCCGGCCAGCAGCGGGGTGCCAATCGGGACGAGTGCCACGTTGGTGGTGCCGACCTGGTCCGACGGTTCGTCGGTCTTGCCGGTGAGTAGCTGCAACGCCACCAGGACGAGCAGCAGGCCACCGGCCGCCTGCAGCGCCGGGAGTTGCACGTGGAGGTAGTCGAGCAGGGTCTGCCCGGCGATCGCGAACCCGACGATCACGCCGAGGGCGAGCAGCACCGCCTGCGTACCGGCCCGGTTGCGGGCCTTCGCGGGCAGGCTGCCGGTCAGCGCGAGGAAGACCGGGACCATGCCGGGAGGATCGACGATCACCAGCAGAGTCACGAAGAACTCGCCGAACAGCTTGACATTCACCCGAACAAGGTAGGGCTCGGTTCCCTCCGGCGCAGGCGGGTAGGGCGATGATCACCCCAGGACGGGCACTCCGGTCGCCGCGGAGACGATTTTCTCGTACATCTCGGGCGCGGTCACGAAGGCGCCCAGCTTGACCGTCTTGTGCGTACCGTGGAAGTCGGAAGATCCGGTGACCGCCAGGCCGAGCCGGTCCGCCAGGTCTCGCACCTGGGCCCGCTCCGCGGGGGTGTGGTCCTCGTGATCGGCCTCCAGGCCGAAGAGGCCCGCCTCGGCGAGCTCGACGATCAGCCGGTCCGGCACCACCCGGCCGCGGACGGTCGCGCGGGGATGGGCGAAAACGGTCACCCCACCGGCGTTCCGCACCGCCCGGACAGCTTCGAAGACATCCAGGTCGGATTTGGGTACGAAGTACCGGGCCCCCAGCCACGTGGACGCGAAGGCCTCCGTGGTGGTGCGCACGAGACCGGCCCTGATCAGCGCTTGTGCGATGTGCGGACGGCCGACCGAACCGCCCGCCGCGTATCCGAGGACCTCGGCCCAGGTGATCGGCACGCCGTCCGCCCGGAGCTTCGTGACGATCTTCTCGGCCCGCTGTTCCCGGTCACCGCGCAGCCGCGTCAACTCCGCGGCGAGCAGCGGCTCCGCCGGGTCGAAGAGGTACGCCAGCAGGTGCAGTGCGATGGCCGGTTCGACGCCGTGCCATCGGCAGGACAACTCGGCGCCGCGGACCAGGGCCAGCCCGTCGGGCCGGGCGGCCGCCGCCAGTTCCCAGCCGCCGGTGGTGTCGTGATCGGTGATCGCCAGGACGTCCAGGCCGGCGGCCGCACCGGCCCGGACCAGTTCGGCCGGGGTCAGCGTGCCGTCGCTGGCCGTCGAATGGCAGTGCAGGTCGATGCTCAGGCGTCGTCTCCGTCGTCCTCTTTGCCCAGCCGCGCCTCGACGGCCTGCGGCTCATACATCTCCTCGACCACGCGGAGGTAGAGCTCGTTGGGGTTGGGCAGGTGCTTGATCTCGCGCAGCGCCTGGTCCTGGCCGGCCGACTCGAGCACGAACGTGCCGTAGCTCAGCATCCGGCCGAGGGCCGACTGGGTGTACTTCATGTCGGTCACCCGCAGGAGCGGCATCATGGCCACCTTCCGGGTGACGATGCCGTTGACCACCATGACCCGCTTGTTGGTCAGGATGAACCTGTCGAAGTACCAGTCGAAGACCTTCCAGGCCACCCAGCTGATCACACCGAGCCAGACCAGGACGGCGACCGTGACCATGCCGTCGATGTTCTGCCGGGTGAGGAAGCCGGCCAGGTAGCCGAGGACGAGCGTGGCGCCGGCACCGATGGCCAGCGGCGTCGTCAGGTGGATCCAGTGCCGTTTCCACTCACCGCGGTATCGCTCGGTGGGGAAGAGGTAGCGGGCGACCAGAGTGGTCGGCTCGTCCTCCAGCGGCAGGAAACGGCGCGGACCGCCGCCCTGGTCGAGACCCTCCAGCTCCTCCTGGGTGAAGGAGGGCGGCTGGTACTCGTCCGGATCCTCGTAGACGTCCTCGGGGCGACGCTGATGGCCACGTGCGTACCCCTCGGCGTCGTCGCCGTAGGGCTCGCCCCGTGTGTAATCAGGATCGTCGAACGCCGGGTCGCGGAACCCGAAGTTCTCATCGTCATCCCGAGGGCGCCGGGCACCCTCGCCTCGCGGTTCGCGCGGCTCGCCAGGATCCATGTGGTGATGCTATGCGACGAGGTCGGTGAAGAAGGTGCCGAAGCCTCGGGCGATGTCGGCGATCGTGCCTCCGAGTGACTCGAAGACCGCCGCGGCGGATCTCGGGTTGAAGGCGATGAAGAAGATCAAGAATGCAATACCAAGCCAGGTGAGGACCTTCTTGATCATGGCGGGCCTTCTCCTCCGGTGCGGGTGACGTTCAGCGCCGCGGCAATACTGACGGTATCAGCTTCGTCGCTTCGTGTGAACAAAGTGTCCGGAAAGCCGATTGTCAACACTGAAGGTCACACCTGAGAGAGTTAGGCACGACCATGCAGGTAAGGCGATGGCGCTCCGAACACCAGCTCGGGCGGCACTCCGTCGGAGAGGTCGTGCAGAACGACGTGCTCCGCGAGAAGGTAGCCCGCGCTTGCGGGCCACGCTACCGCATAGAGCCACATTCCTTTGGCCTCACTCACGTAGGCACTTCGATCTTCGGGTGACTTTACACACCACAGTGGAGTGGGATGCCCGGCTGCTTTGATCTTCGCATGTGGACCGGCATGCGAGGCGGGATCGGACAGCGCCTCGGTGAGCAGGTGACCGGGGTCCAGGCCCGGAATCCCGGCGAACCGCGTGCCCAGGCCGACGCCGGGCTGCTCGGCCACCAGGACCAGGTCGGCGGGGCCACCACCGAGCGGCTCCGGGCCGCTGCACGCGAGGACCGTCGCGCGAACACCGAACCGGTCGTCACCCGACCAGCCGACACCCGTCACCATCCACCCGGACGGCAGCGGCCACGGACACCAGAGAGGGATCCGCTCCGCGCTCGACGCCGACTCCCGCAGCACCGTTCCGACGATCTCCGCGCTGATGTGCTCGGCGACGTGGAACGGCGGAACGTCGCCACAGTTGTCGCACCGCCAGTTGCTGTGCATCAGGTCCGGCCTGCGGACCTGAGCAGCACATCTGGGGCAACTCACCGTGACACCCACACTTCATACCGTGGGGGTCGGGCGCTCCGGCGTCAAGCGGATCGGCCCTTTTCACCACCCTTTCAGGCGGGCGGCGGGCCGGCGTGCGCGCGGATCCAGGCGTGCATCGCGATCCCACTGGCCACCCCGGCGTTTATCGAACGCGTCGAACCGTACTGCGCGATCGAGAAGAGCTCGCCGCACGCCGCACGCGCCGGATCGGAGAGGCCGGGGCCCTCCTGGCCGAAGAGCAGGACACACCTGCGCGGGAGTGTGGTCGTCTCCATCGGCCGCGAGCCCGGCAGGTTGTCGATGCCGACCACCGGCAGTCCGGCGTCGCCGGCCCAGGCCACGAACTCCTCGATGGTGGGATGGTGCCGCACGTGCTGGTACCGGTCCGTGACCATGGCACCCCGGCGGTTCCACCGGCGCTGCCCGACGATGTGCACCTCGGCGGCGAGGAACGCGTTGGCGTTGCGGACCACCGTGCCGATGTTGAAGTCGTGCTGCCAGTTCTCGATCGCGACGTGGAAGTCGTGGCGGCGCTCGTCCAGGTCGGCGATCACGGCTTCCCTGGTCCAGTACCGGTACCGGTCGACCACGTTGCGGCGATCACCGTGCTCGAGCAGCTCGGGGTCGTACTGTTCACCGACCGGCCAGTCGCCGGGCCACGGGCCGACGCCGACCTCGGTTGATTGATCCTCGCCCGCCGTCATGGGGCGTTAGGCTACTCATCCTGCGCGGGAACCCGATCCTGAGGATCAGCGCCGGTCAGGGAATGTGCCGTCAGGGAATGTGCCGGGCAAGAGACGTGCCTGACAGGGGACGCAATGAGCGGCGGGGCCCTCCCCGGCACCCGCCGCCCACGCTCTGTTGGGAAAGAGTTTGCCTTACGGTCCGTATCCATGTGAAGGACTTTCAAATGTGAGCCAGCTCACAATTAAGTTTCTTTCCTATTCCCGTACGGAATCGGCGCGCTCCCACAGGTGGCGCAGAGGCTGGACAAACGGTTCGGATCGTGCCAAGCAGTACAGATCTTCACTTCTGATCGTGTCAGCTATCGGACACCACACGCCTACTTTCAGTTACCATGAGCTGTCCAGGTCAATATCCGGACGGTGCCCTACGCCACGTGTGCCGACACGTCGAGCGGGAATGAGAGTTGGGTACCAGGAGTTTCACCGGACGAAAGCGATTCCCGCAGACGGAGGCATCATGGCGACGGTTGCGCTCACCGCAGCGAACTTCGACGAGGTCACCGGCAAGGACGGCATCGTCCTGGTCGACTTCTGGGCCAGTTGGTGCGGGCCCTGCGTCCGCTTCGCACCGACCTACGAGCGGTCCTCGGAGAAGCACCCGGAGATCACATTCGGCAAGGTCGACACCGAGGCCGAGCAGGCCCTGGCCGCGAAGTTCGACATCCGCTCCATCCCGACGATCATGGCGGTCCGCGACGGCATCGTGGTGTTCGCCCAGCCGGGCGCACTCCCCGAGTCGGCGCTGGAAAGCCTGATCGAAAAGGTCGAGCAGCTGGACATGGACGAGGTGCGCGAGCAGATGGACGCACACCGCAAGGCCGCGCACGGCGAATCCGCCAAGGCGGAGGAGGCGGCGGCCGCCGGCCGCAGCTGACCCGGCGAGACATCAGGCCCGCGGACCGGTTCGGTCCGCGGGCCTTTTCGTTCCCGGCACGGCCCCTCTTCCCTTCCGGTACGCCGTCCGCATGGCTTTCTGATCCGTCATGGACAGCGGCTCGAACATGTGTTCGAATACCTGCCATGCGATGGTCCCACCTGTCGGCCTCACCCGACGACGGCATGCTCCCTGCCCCGGAGCGGGGCCCGCTCGTGGACAGGGCAGTGCCGGCGGCTCCACCCCTGCCGCTGGCGCTGCCCGGTGCCACCGTCCGCACGTTCGACACCCCGGGGTTCGCCGGGATGACGTTCTACGAGGTGCGGGCCAAATCGCTGCTCAACCGGGTGCCCGGCCAGTCCCGGGTGCCGTTCGAGTGGACCGTCAACCCCTATCGCGGCTGCTCGCACGCCTGCACCTACTGCCTGGCCGGCGACACCCCGATCCTGCTCGCCGACGGCTCCACCCGGCCGCTGGCCCAGCTGCGGCCCGGTGACGCGGTGATGGGCACGATGGGCGCCGGCCCGCACCGGCGATACGTCACCACCACCGTCCTGGACCACTGGGCCACCAGCAAACCCGCGTTCCGGGTGACCCTCTCCGACGGCACGCGGCTGGTGTCCAGCGGCGATCACCGGTTCCTCACCGACCGCGGCTGGCGGCACGTCAGCCCGGCCGAGGCGCACCAGCCCGCACTCGCGGTCGGCGACCTGATGTTCGGGGTCGGCCGGTTCGCCGAGGCGCCCAAGGAGTCCCCCGACTACCAGACCGGCTTCCTGTGCGGCCTGGTCCGCGGCGACGCGTCCGGCGGCGGCACGGCCCGGGAGGGCGACGCCTGGGTCCGCGCTGACGGCTACCTCGACGACATCTCCCTCACCGAGGCGCTGCGCTGGCCGGAGCTGCCGACCGGCGACTGGTTCCGGGGTTTCCTCGCCGGGGCCTTCGGCGCGATCGGGCACACCGAGCGGCTGGCCGTGGTCTTCGAAACCGACGACCCGGTCTACCTGGGGTGGATCGCCGACGCCCTCGCCCACCTCGGGCTGGCGACCCGGCGACCGGTCCGCGCCGGCCGCGGGCGCCCCGCCCCCGAGCGCATCGAGACCGAGCGCAACCTGGAAGCGGCCCTGCGGTTCCGGCACCTGACCGGGGCGACAGCGGCCCCGCTCGACGCGTCCGGCGTCGGGGTCCGCGCCGACCGGCGGCTCGCCGTGGCCGACATCGAGGACCTCGGCCTCACCCTGCCCCTGTTCGACATCTCCACGGGCACCGGTGACTTCATCGCCGACGGCGTGGTCAGCCACAACTGCTTCGCCCGCAACACGCACACCTACCTCGACCTCGACGCCGGGCACGACTTCGACAGCCGCATCGTGGTGAAGGTGAACGCCGGCGAGCTGATCCGCCGCGAGCTGGCCGACCCGCACTGGTCCGGCGCGTCGATCGCGATGGGCACCAACGTCGACGTCTACCAGCGCGCCGAGGGCCGCTACCGCCTGATGCCGGAGATCCTGGCGGCGTTGCGCGACCACGCCAACCCGTTCTCCATCCTCACCAAGGGCACCCTGATCCTGCGCGACCTCGAGCTGCTCCAGCAGGCCGCCGAGGTGACCCGGGTCGGCCTCTCCTTCTCGGTCGGCTTCGTCGACGAGCAGGTCTGGCGCTCCGCCGAGCCCGGCACGCCCAGCCCGCGCCGCCGCCTCGACGCGGTCCGCCGCCTCACCGACACCGGCTTCTCCGTCGCCGTCCTGATGGCACCGATCCTGCCCGGCCTCACCGACACCGAGGACTCCATCGACGAAACGGTCGCCGCCATCGCCGCCTCCGGCGCCACAAGCGTCTCCCCCCTCGCCCTGCACCTGCGCCCCGGCGCCCGCGAGTGGTACGCGTCGTGGATCGCCCGCGAACACCCCCACCTGCTCCCGCGCTACCGCGAACTCTTCGGCAACGGCTCCTACTCCCCCCGCACCTACCAGGCCGAACTGACCGCCCGCGTCCGCCTCGCCGCCCGCCGCCACGGCCTCCACCGCCACGAGCCCGCCACCTCCCGCCGGGTCACCGACACCCCGAGCCCCACCCAGCCGGAACAGCTGACGCTGCTCTGACCTCAGACCTGCCGCGCCCCCGGTCCGGGGGGTCCGGGGGCGCGGCGCCTCCTACTCCCTCAGCCCCCTGGCCCGCCCGCTCTCACGCCCTTGCCGCCCGCTCTCACGCCCTTGCCGCCCGGCTCTCACGCCCTTGCCGCCCGGCTCTCACGCCCTTGCCGCCCGGCTCTCACGCCCTTGCCGCCCGGCTCTCAGCTCCCTGCACGCGTCCTCAGCTCTCCCTGCACGCCGGAGGGCCAGCACCGCGAGCTGCCGACGGGCCGCCTGGTCGAGCCTTGGCCTCGATCGACGGTCGCGCGCAGTCGCATACCGGCAGACATCGTCGGCCCTGCGAAGGCCGGGGTCGCTGGGCCGACCCGGTGAGCGTCGAGGATCCACGAACTAGAGTTGGTGAATGCGGAGTGCTCAGCAGATCCTGGCCGAGGCGAACGTCATCGCGGTGGTGGGCGCGTCCCGCGACCCGTACAAGCCGTCGCACACCGTGCCGCTGCAGATGTTGCGGCATGGCTGGCGCATCATCCCGGTGAACCCGTTCGTCGACGAGGTGTTCGGCGTTCCGACCGTACCGACGCTTGCCGACCTTCCCGAACCGGTCGACCTCGTCGACATCTTCCGGCCGGCACACGATGCCGTGGAGGTGGTCCGGCAAGCGGCCGCCATAAAAGCGCCGGCGGTCTGGCTGCAGAGCGGCATCGTCTCGGCCGAAGCGCGGCGGATCGCCGAGGAGGCCGGCATGGACTACGTGGAGGACCGCTGCCTGGCCGTCGAACGCGCGGTCGGACAGCTGACCAAACTCACCTGACCGGCCCGGCTCGCAGCTCGGCAGAGTGCCTGGCACCCGCCCCGGTGCACAGCCCGGCGGAGACTCCGGTGCACAGCCCGGCGGAGACTCCGGTGCACAGCCCGGCGGAGACTCCGGTGCACAGCCCGGCGGAGACTCCGGTGCACAGCCCGGCGGAGACTCCGGTGCACAGCCCGGCGGAGACTCCGATTTACAGCCAGGCAGAGTAGTGCGAAGCCGACGCTGACTATCCGCCTGCGCCGAGAGGCGTACGGCACCACCCCGGCGGGCGTACAGCACCCCGGCCACCGCCCACCGAATCTCCCGGAGCCGGCAGAAGGCAACCCCAGGTGGCGCGCGGCTGATACTCCCTGAGCGCCCGGCATCAGCCGAGCCGGCAGTATTGCCTACGCAACCAACTCCCGCCGGGCGGGCGGCATCGCCGGGGCCGCCGCGGTCCTGGAGCAACGAAACAAGCAGCCGAGATGTTGATCTGCTAGCGCTACGAAATCGCTGTGATCATGGACCTAAGACCGCGATTTCGCACCGCCAGCAGATCAACACCCCCACACGAGCCCCCGCAGCGCGACCCAGAGCCACGAACTCACCAATAACAAACCCACGGAAAAGCCACAATCGGTACAGCAGATGCGCTTGACCGAACCATAGAGACACCCCCCCGGCGGGCGTACGGCACCGCCCCAGCCGGCGCGTGCCCAGCCGGCGCGTGCGGTGGTCGACGAGTCGCCGGGTGGGTGGGTCAGCGGAACTGGGCCTCGCGGACGCTGTTGCCGCCGTCGACGACCAGCATCTGGCCGGTGATGTAGGACGCTGCCGGTGAGCAGAGGAACGCCACCGCCGCGGCCACCTCGTCCGGGGTGCCGGGGCGGCCGATCGGCGTGCCCAGACCCTGCTTGATCTCGGTGACTGTCGAGGCGGCCGTGTAGATGGTGCCGGGCGCCACGCAGTTGACGACGACGCCGTCGGCGACCAGTTCCATCGCCAGGGCGCGGGTGAGGCCGACCACGCCTGCCTTCGCGGCCGCGTACGCCGCCTCGGTGGGCAGGGCGTTGACCGGACCCGCGGTGGCGGCCAGGTTGACGATCCGGCCCCAGCCGCGCTCGGCCATGCCGCTGACGAACGCCCGGCTGCAGAGAAACGCGGTGCTCAGGTTCCGATCGATTTCGGCCCGCCACTCGTCGAGAGTGAGCTGGGCGACCGGGCGGAGGACCTCCGGACTGGTACGGCTGGCCAGCCCCGCGTTGTTCACCAGCACCTCGACGTCACCGAGCTGGTCGGAGATCGCGTCGGCGAGGGCACCGACCTCGGACTCGTCGGTCAGGTCCGCGACGAAACCGGTCACGCCGAGCTCGGTGGCCCGTTCGTGGATGCGCCGGGTGGTCGACACGATCGCGACCCGGGCGCCCAGGTTGCGCAGGCGGCGGGCGGTCGCGTACCCGATGCCGTCCGGGCTGCCCGCACCCGTGACCAGGGCGACCTTGCCGTCCAGGCGCATGGTGACCGGGGCTTCGCCGGTTTCTTCGATCTCCGCTTCCACAACCTGAAGCATGTCAGGTTCGGAGGCCCGTTCGGGGTCCGTTCCGGGCGCGCCGGAACGGGGTGGCCGGCCATCAGCGGGGCGGGTGGCATCGCGCCGGGACGGACTTCCTCCGGCGGAACGGGCGTCGAAGACCATGCGGCGATCCTGCCCGCTCCCCGAAGCCGGGGCAAACATCACGTCACCGTGGCGTACTCGGCGTTCCCGGCGCGGCCAGGCGCTACCGGCCGGCACTGACGGCTTTCCGACAACCGCCGGAGGTCAGCGGACGGACTCCGGCGCGGTCGGTGATGTGCTGGTCAGCATGGGTATGGGGCCTTCCTGCACGAAGACCAGGGGTGCCGCGGAACCGTACCGGGCGGGCAGTTGACGTCGCGCCTCGTCGATGTCCTGGGTGCCGATCTCGACGCCGGCTCCGTCGTGGCGACTGCCGACAGTGACGATCCGCACGCCCTGTTCCGCCCAGTACGGGAGGTCGGCCATCACCCGGTCCTGCCAGCCGGACAGTTCGGCGACGGCGTGGGCGGCGTCGCGGACCACCACGCAGGCCGTGCCGGCGCTGCTCCGAACAAAACCGTCGAAGCGGGCCGACGGCACCCGGTAGACGACAGCCCGTACGCCCCGGTGGTCGATCTCCATGCCGGAGTAGTGCTCCGCGAAGCGTTCCCGCCCGCCCTCTTCGATCCGTTCCATCGCGGCGGTCAGCCGCGCAGGAGTGAGCGGGACCTGAACGTTTCCGGTCACCGCGTGCCGCGGCGCTCTCGCCATCGCGCACCCCGCGGTGTGCCGGTCACCGGTGAGGCCGGTCCGCTGGGAGCCCTCGGGCTGCTGGAGCGCGCCGCAGCCGGCCGCCGTCAGGGTCAGGATCGCCAGGAGCGGTGTCGACCGTACGCGTCGCATGGCACTCCCTCGGTTCCGCCGCCGGGCCTCGATCTCTGGTGCAACGACCGCCTTAGCGCCACGTTCCGCCCGATTAGCAGCAAGATAGGGCGTTTTATCCAGCCATAACCGAAAGAGGGAAAGCCGCCGGACGGGAAAGAACCGCGGGGCCGCGCACAGAGCGAAAGCCACGCACGACGCGGCAAAAGCGCGGCGTCAGGACGGGGCCGGTGTGGTGCGGCCCGCGCGGGCGGCCCCCAGGATCACGACGAAGACGCCGGCCAGCAGGAGCGCCAGGCCGGGCAGCGAACTCGTCCGCGGCTCCTGCCCCAGCCACCACCAGGCGATGAGTGCCGCGCCCGGTACCTCGATCAGGATCAGGACGCTCACCGCGGTGGCCGACGTGTGCTGGAGCGCGTAGTTGAACATCGAGTGCCCCAGCAGCTGCGCCCCCACGACCAGGGCGAGGATCGCGGCCCAGGTGTGCGTGTCGTAGCCGCTCAGGTCGACCCCCGCGACCAGGCAGACAACGAGCAGGATGGCGGCGCAGGTGCCGTAGCAGATCCAGGTGTACGTGGTCGTGCTCAGCGCCGACCGCGCCCGCTCCCCGAGCGCCGTGTAGACCGCGGCCGCCATCGCACCGAGCAGGGCGAGCACGTCGGCCCACACGGCTTGCGCGGAGACGCCCAGGTCGGCACCGGTGGCCCAGGCCGCGCCGGCGACGGCGAGCCCGATGCCGAGCCAGCCGGCGGCCGACGGGCGCCGGCCCTGCGCGGCCGCGATCAGGCCCTGCCAGACCGGCTGGGTGGCGACGAGGGCGGTCGCGGTGGCCACCGAGCCGAGCTGGACGGCCGGCATCCAGGTGGCGAAGTGCACGGCGAGGGCGACCCCGGCGAGCACGCAGAAGAGGCCGTCGCGGCGGCGCGGGCCGCGGATGACACCGGACACCTCGGCGCGGCGGGCGGTGAGGGCCACGGGAGTGAGCGCCACGGTGGCGAGGGCGTTGCGCCAGAACGCGACGGCGAGCGCCGGTGCCGCGGCGAAAGCGATGAGCGGGGCCGAGGAGGAGACCGCGAGGACGGCCACGACCAGGGCGAGAACGGTGCCGGGTGGCGGCATGGCCGCGGACAGGGCGCCGGGCGTACGGGTGACCGCAGCGCCATCTTGACTCGGTGAGCGCATATTCATCCCCGGCCGTCGCTTCTTGCACAGCCGTCCTGCGCAAGTTGCACATCTCTATTGGCGGACAGTGACGGAGTGGATACAGTCACCGACGGCCGTTCGGCCACTTTCTTCCCTCGATGCCCGGGAGGCCGATTTACATGCCCGCATACCGTGCGGTCGTGTTTGACTTCTTCGGCACCTTGACCCGTTCTGTCCAGCGTGGTCCCCAGCACGCGGACATTGCCAGGTCCCTCGGTGCCGACCCGGAGGCCGTGACAGGCGTCCTCGACCGCACCTTCCGTGCCCGCGCCTGCGGCCGTTACGGCTCGGCGGAGGCCACCTTGCGCTGGGTGATCGAGCAGGCCGGTGGCCGGCCACGCCCGGATGCCATCCGCGCCGGAGTCCCGGCCCGGGTCGACGCCCTGCGCGCCGACACCCAGCTGCGGCCCGACGCGGTCGCCGCGCTGACCGCGATCCGGCGCCGCGGCGTACGCACCGCGGTGATCAGCGACTGCACCCACGAACTACCCGCCTTCCTGCCCGGCCTCCCGGTGGCGCCGCTGCTCGACGCACAGATCTACTCGGTGGAGCTCGGCGTGTGCAAGCCGGATCCCGAGATCTACCTGGCCGCCTGCGATCGGCTGGGAATCGCCCCGGAGGACTGCCTCTACGTGGGTGACGGCGGCAGCCACGAACTCACCGGCGCCGCCGCGGTCGGCATGACCCCGGTCCGGCTGGCCGCGCCCGACCTGGCGAACCATCTGGTCTTCGACGCGGACACGAACTTCGCCGGGAGTACCGTCCGGTCCCTCACCGACGTGCTCACCCTGCTCCGGCACACTCCGGCGCTGGTCTGACAGGATGACCCGGTGACCTCCGGCGTGCTGGACGAGGCGATCAAGAAAGCGGCGATCGCCTGGATCTCGGTGGGCGACAGCCCGGCGTACGCGTTGTGGTGCATGCCCGCGGAGAACTCCCTGCTCGTGGTGAGTGGGCCGGGTGAGCAGTTCGCGCCGGGGCTGGCCGAGGCGGAACGCGCCACGATCCGGCTCCGCGGCGACCACGGCGGCCTGATCGTCGCCGCCGACGCGCACGTCACGCGGCTGACTCCGGGCAGCGACGAGTGGGCCGAGCTCGCCCCGCAGCTGGCGGCGAAACGGCTCAACGCCACCGGCACCGCCGAGGAGGTGGTGGCGCGCTGGGCGGAGACCGGCTGCGCCGTGGTCCGGCTCACCCCGGCCGCCGAGTCCGCCGTCGGCACCCCGGAGCTGCCCGCCGAGTCGGCGGCGGCTCCCCCGCGGGAGACACCGGCACGGGTCGAGACCCGCCGCCCGTTCCGCCTGCACCGGGTCCGCAAGCGCTGACCCCCGACCGGGGCCGGTCCGCGCCGGGCCGGGATCGCTGACCTGAAGGTGGCCGCTCAGCCCACGAAGGGCGGCACCGCGATCCGGCCGGAAGCGATCGGCACCACGTGACCGCTCACCGTCGCCGAGACGGCCGCACCCCCGGCGGCCGTCACCGTGCACTCCAGCAGCGACGGACGGTTCATCTCGTGGCCCTGGTGGACGAGGTAGGACGACACCCCGTCGCCGGGCAGCCGGCTCGACGCGACGAGCCACACGCCCAGGCCCAGCGCCGCCGAGCCGGTGGCCGGGTCTTCCCAGACGGCATCACCCGGCACGAAGACACGCGCATGCGCCACGCCCTCCGCCCACGCGAAGACGCACACGTCCGGGCCATCGGTGGGTCTGCGCAGCCTGGCGAGCGCGTCCCGCCGTACCGGAAGGAACACCCAGTCCAGGCCGCACCCGGCGGATCGTGCGGCAGCGGCCTCTCCCCCGGCGTAGTCCGCGGCCGTCAGGCCAAGGCCGGTGAGCAGCGGCTCGTGCGCGATCGGCTCGCCCAGCACCGGGGTTCCGCCGGTGAGCGTGGCCGAGCCGGCGGCGGTGACCTCGATCGGGAGCAGGCCGGCGCCGCACTCCTGCACCACGGTGCCCGGGCGCACGTCGCCGCGGCGCATCAGGCTGACCGCCGCACCCACCGACGGATGGCCGGCGAACGGGATCTCGCCCTCGGTCGTGAAGATCCGCACACGGTAGGTTGCGCCCACCGCGGCCGGGTTAAGTATGAAAATCGTCTCGGCCAGATTGAACTCACGCGCCAACGCGTGCATCTGGTCGGCGGCGAGGGAATCGGCACCGTACACCACCGCGAGCGGATTTCCGGCGAAAGGCCGATCGGTGAACACGTCGACGATCTCGTACGCCACGGTGGACATGTCCGGACCCTAACCTAACCTGAGGGCGTGACCATGGGGACGAGGGTTTATCTGGCTCGCCTCGCCGGGTTGCCGGTGTTCGACCCCAACGGCGACCGGGTCGGCCGGGTGCGCGACGCCGTGGTGCGGCTGCGCACCACGAACCGGCCGCCGCAGATCGTCGGGCTGGTGGCCGAGATGGCGTTGCGCCGCCGGATCTTCCTGCCGATCGGCAGGGTGACCAGCATGGACGCCGAGTCGGTCGTGCTCAGCACCGGCACCCTGAACCTGCGCCGGTTCGAGAAGCGGCAGAACGAGCTGCTGGCGCTCGAGGAACTGCTGGACCGGCGGGTCACGGTGGCCCCCGAGCACGGCGACGGCCCGGACCACATCGGGACCGTGGTGGACATCGGGATGGAGCTGAACCGGAACACCGAGTGGATCGTCACCCGGGTGGCGGTCCGCGAGCACACCGGCCGGCTGGCCCGGCGCGGGCACGTCTACCAGGCGGAGTACACCCGGATCCGCGGCCTGGTCGGCCCGGCCGACATGCAGGGCACGTCGAACCTGCTGGCGCTGCTCGACCAGATGCGCCCCGCCGACATGGCGAACGCCCTCCAGGACCTGCCGGACGCGCGCCGCAACGAGGTGGCCGCCGCGCTGAGCGACCGCAAACTCGCCGACGTGCTGGAAGAGTTGCCCGAGCACGACCAGGTGGAGATCCTGGCCCGGCTGGACCGGGAACGCGCCGCCGACGTCCTCGAACGGATGGATCCGGACGACGCCGCCGACCTGCTCGCCGAGCTGCCGAAGGCCGAGCAGGTGGTACTGCTCGACCTGATGGAGCCGGAGGAGGCCGCGCCGGTCCGGCAGCTGATGAACTACCGGCCCGGCACCGCCGGCAGCGTGATGACCTCGGAACCGGTGATCCTCACCCCGGACACCACCGTCGCCGAGGCGCTGGCCCGGATCCGGTCACCGGAACTGCACCCGGTCGTCGCGGCCCAGGTCTTCGTGGCGCGTGCGCCGAGCGCCACCCCGACCGGGAAGTACCTCGGCATGGTGCACTTCCAGCGGCTGCTCCGGGAACCGCCGGCGTCGATCGTGGGTGGGCTGGTGGACAGCGGCATCGAGCCGTTGCGCACCGAGACCAAACTGCTGGAGATCACCCGGCGGATGGCGACGTACGACCTGATCGCGATGCCGGTGGTCGACTCGACGCACCGGCTGCTCGGCGCGGTCACGGTCGACGACGTGCTTGACCATTCGCTGCCACGGGACTGGCGTGACCGCGACGCCCACGATGACGAGCAGGCGGTGCAGCAATGAGCGAACCCCGCCGGGACCGACTGGACCAGCCGATCGAGCCGGGTCGGGTGCGGCTGCCGAAATTCGACCCCGAGGCTTTCGGCCGCTGGTCCGAGGCGATCGCCCGGGCCATGGGCACGGCCAAGTTCATCGTCTACATGACGGTGCTGATCGCCGCCTGGTTCGCGTGGAACACCCTGGCGCCGGTGAACCTGCGATTCGACCCGTACACGTTCACGTTCCTCACGTTGATCCTTTCCCTGCAGGCGTCGTACGCCGCTCCGCTGATCCTTCTCGCACAGAACCGCCAGGCCGACCGGGACCGGCTGGCGATGGAGGAGGACCGGCGTCGGGCGGCCATGCAGAAGGCCGACACCGAGTTCCTGACCAGGGAGATCGCCGCGCTGCGGATCGCGCTCGGCGAGGTCGCCACCCGTGACTTCCTGCGCAACGAGTTGGGCCGGCTCGCCGACGAACTGGACGAGGCGGCTCTGCGGCGCGAGAAGCGGCGGCTGGAATAGCCCAGGCCCCGGCCCTCGCCGTGACCTGCGGGCGATCACCGGCGCACCAGCCTCACCGGGACGCGGAGTGCCCCTGACCATCGACGTAGCATTGCTGACATGTCCGCACCTGCATCGACGCTCGAGGACGCCATTCAGGCCGCATTGGCGACCGTGGACGACCCCGAGATCCGCCGCCCGATCACCGAACTCGGCATGGTTTCGGGTTTCACCGTCAGCGACAACCTCGTCAAGGTCGACCTGCTGCTCACCGTCGCCGGCTGCCCCCTGCGGGACAAGCTGAACAACGACATCACCGCCGCCGTCACCAAGATCCCCGGCATTGACCGAGTTGAGATCAACTTCGGCGTGATGAACGAGGAACAGCGCAAGGCGCTGCAGAGCACGCTGCGCGGTGGTGGCGAATCGGCGGAGCCTGTCATCCCCTTCGCCCAGCCAGGTTCCCGCACCCGGGTGTACGCGGTGGCCAGCGGCAAAGGCGGCGTCGGCAAATCCAGCGTTACCGTGAACCTCGCGGCGGCTCTCGCCAAGCGGGGCCTGTCGGTCGGCGTGGTCGACGCGGACATCTACGGCCATTCCGTGCCCCGGATGCTCGGTGTCGAGGGCAAACCCACCCGCGTCGAAGAAATGATCATGCCGCCGCAGTCGCACGGCGTGAAAGTGATCTCGATCGGCATGTTCACCGCCGGCAACGCCGCGGTCGTGTGGCGCGGCCCGATGCTGCACCGCGCACTCCAGCAGTTCCTCGCCGACGTCTACTGGGGCGACCTGGACGTGCTCCTGCTCGACCTGCCCCCGGGCACCGGCGACGTGGCCATCTCCCTGGCCCAGCTCCTGCCGAACGCCGAGATCCTCGTCGTCACCACCCCGCAGACGGCCGCCGCCGAAGTCGCCGAACGGGCCGGCGCGATCGCCCTGCAAACCCACCAGCGCCTGGTCGGCGTCGTCGAGAACATGTCCTGGCTGGAACTGCCGGACGGCTCCCGCATGGAGGTCTTCGGCTCCGGCGGCGGCGAGATCGTCGCCGAGTCGCTCACCAAGACCGTCGGCGCCCGGGTCCCGCTGCTGGGCCAGATCCCGCTCGACACCCGCGTCCGCGAAGCCGGCGACGCCGGCACCCCGATCGTCCTCGCCGACCCGGACGCCCCGGCCGCCAAGGCACTCGACGGCGTGGCCGACAAACTCGCCGTCCGCCGCGAATCCCTCGTAGGCAAACCCCTGGGCCTGATGGTCAACGCCAAACGCTCCTGACCCGGAGCCCCCGGCCCCGGCCGCCAGGCCAGCCACCCCACGATTGCCGCCAGGCAATCGCCACAAGGCCGGCCACCCCGCCCCCGTCGCCTGTCGATCACCCGGCCGGGGCTGGCCGGTCGCTCGGTCCGGCATGTCTTACTGCCCCCGTCACGCACGATCCGGGGGTGTTGTCGCCGGGCCGGGCACCGAGGCCTCGCCGGCGGAGACCAGACGTGATCAACGGGTACGGCGTGTTCCTCACCCTGGATGCCGGCAACACGGGTCATCACGCGGTCGCACCGCATCCAGCGGGCGCGGCTGCATGACGCGGCGCTGCCCACAGGCAAGGCGCGCCTGTAGACCTGGCCAACCAGCTCGCCTGGCGCAGCAGACACGGCCGGCGCGCCCGGAGCGGCGGTCACACTGGCACGGGCGGCACGCCAGGCACGGGGGCGCGGTGGGCACGCTCGGCATGGCAGGCACGCTCGGCGCATCGGTGAGGGGCCGGCGGGGGTGCATGTGGATCTGGCACGGCGGACACTCCCGGCACGGCTGGAGCGGCCGGCACACTGGCACGGGCGGCACAAGCCGGCACGGCCGGCACGAGCACGAGCGGCACCAGCGGCAATAGCGGCACCCGCTTGCGCCGGCGGCACGAGCGGCGCGGCTGGATCCTGGACATGGTCGACCAGCCCGCTTCGATCGGCGCCCTACCCGGCGCCGTGGTTGGAGCGCGTGGCACCAGATGGCCCCACCTGCCGGGCCTGGCACCGCACTGGCTCACTGACCAGCACCTTCGCACGGCGAAGACCGAAGCCCGCGACGCCTACGTGATCGCTGACGCCGCCCGGGCACTGCCGCACTGCTGCGCCGGGCCGACCCCCACAGACGTCGCACTCCGATCGTCGTCCAGCCGATGCCGCCCGCGCATCAGATCAGGACTGCCGGTTCTGGCCCCGGTGGCGCCGTTCTAGCCCGGTGGCGCCGGCCTGGACCCCGGTAGCGCCGGCCTGCCTCTACTGGTGCCGTTCTGACCCCGGTGAAGCCGGCTTGCTCGCCTCCACTGGTGCCGTCTGGCCCGCGGTGAAGCCGGGCTGGGCCGCGGTGAAGCCGGGCTGACCCGGGGTGAAGCCGCCCGTTGCTCCCGGTGGCGCCGGCCTGCCTCCACTGGTGCCGTTCTGGCCGGGTGGCGCCGGACATACCGCCCGTACCGGGCGGCCCGGTACGGGAGACCCGCACCATGGCGAGATGTTGATCTGCTAGCGCTACGAAATCGCTGTGATCATGGGGCTGAAACCGCGATTTCGCACCGCCAGCAGATCAACACCGCCATGCGAACCCACCGCAGCCAACCACGGCCACCTATCCCCGCCGCGAACCGGGGGAACGCCGACCGCAGCAGGAACCCCAACCGAGCAACGGCAACCAGCACCACGCCGCACTCCCCTACCTGGCCCACCGCCGCGAAGGAGCCCAGCCAGCCACTCCCGCGATTGCCGCCGGTTGAAAGGCGATCGCCGCGGAGCGAAGCGCAGCCAGCCAGCCAGCCAGCCAGCTAGGTCGCGTCCAAGTCGTACCGCTGCGCAGGCCGGGCCTTCTCGACCGGCGCGCTGCTGGGCACGGCCGGGCTCGCGTTCTTGAAGTCGGCTGCGGATGCCACGTCGTTCAGCTCGGATTTGACGCCGTTGAGGTCCTGCTTCACGTCGTCGAAGAGTGTCTGGAGCGGCTTGCGGATGGCCTGCTCGTCGTCTTCGCTGAGCAGGTGTTTGCGGATGAAGGCCTTCGGGTGGAGGTCTTCGAGCTGGATGTCGGTGCCGAGTTCACGGCTCAGGTCGGTGGTGGCGTTCTGCGCCATGGACCGCAGGCCGCGCAGCATCCGCAGGCCGTCGCCGATCACCTTCGGCAGGCGCTCCCCGAAGATCAGCAGCGCCAGCATCAGCAGTGCGCCGATCTCCCACCAGTTCAGATTTTCGAACACAGCTCGGCCTCCCAGGCGTCCCGGCCCAAGACTACGCACGGCGGGTGTGCGAGGGCACCCCGCCCGGTGCGTCAGTTCGTGTCTGCGGCGAGTGTCACCGAGGTGGCGTCGCCCTTGGTGCCTCGCCGGTATTCCACCGGGACGGTGGAGCCGGGTGCGTACTTGCGGACCAGCGCGATCAGGTCCGTGCCGTCTTCCAGCAGGTGCCCGTCGATCTTGGTGAGCACGTCGCCGCTGCGCAGTCCGGCGGAGGCCGCCGGGCCGGCCGGCTCGACGGCGCGGAGCCGGGCACCGCCGGCGGTCTCACCGGTCACCACTTCGGCGCCGATGACCGTACGCCTGGCCTTGCCGGTGTCGATGATGTCTTTCGCGACCCGCTCGGCCTGGTTGATCGGGATGGCGAAGGCGAGGCCGATGTTGCCGGCCTCGGTGTCGGTCGCGCCCACCGAGCGGATCACCGAGTTGACGCCGATCACCTGGCCGGCCGCGTTGACGAGCGGGCCGCCGGAGTTGCCCTGGTTGACCGCGGCGTCGGTCTGGATGGCCGCGTAGTAGCGGGTGGCGCCGCCTGCCTCGCCGGCCTGGATGGGACGGTCCAGGGCGCTGACGATGCCGGACGTGACGGTGTTGACCAGAGCCAGCGGCGAACCGAACGCGAGCACCGGGTCACCCACGGCGATGGTGTCGGAGTCGCCGAGCCGCACCGGGGCGAGCCCCGACTTTGCGACTTTGATCACTGCGATGTCGGATTCCGGATCCCGGCCGACCACCCGGGCCGAGGCCTGGGTGCCGTCGCTGAACGAGACCGCCAGGGTGTCACCGGCGTCTTCGACCACGTGGTCGTTGGTGATCACATAGCCGTTCTCGGAGACCACGAAACCGGAGCCGATCGCCCCGGTGACCCGGACCGTCACCACGCTCGGGAGCACCCGCTCGGCCACGCCGGCGAGGCTTTCGGGGGCCCGCTGGAGGGACTCTGGTGCCGGTTGGGAGGCCGCGCCGAGCTGGGTTCCACCGCCGGCCGCGAAGCCGCCGCGGACCGCGAAGACGAAGCCCAGGGTGCCGCCGAGACCGCCCGCCAACAGGGCCGTGACCAGGCAGATCGCCAGGATCGGGCCGAACGGCCGACGAGGTGCGTCGGGGTCGGGCACCACCTCCGGCTGCGGCGCGCCGCTGACCGGTGCGGCCGCGACGTGCACGGCCGCCGGGGCCCACGGGTCGCGCCACGGATCAGCCGGTGCGTCGGACCACCACGCCGACGCCGGGTCAGGTGTTCCCGGGGTGGCGGACCCCGGTGGCCGGCGCCAGTTCCAGCCGTCGGTCACGTCGGTCCTCCACTCAGTCCGCCCGGCTCCGCGCATCCAGGATGACACGGATTTGCCGAGTACCACCTTCCCACCGATTCACCGTGCGGAGCACCGTGGGTTGTTTATGCATCGACGGCGCGGTGCATCACCGGTGAGCATCGCTCTACTCTCTTATCCGATGTGCGTGGTTGCGCCACGCCCGTCACCACTGCCGCACGGAGGTCGTCATCATCGGTCCAGCCCGTTCCTTCGGTCAGCCGGCGCCGCATGCGACGCCGTTCGCCGAGACCTACGCCACCGAGGACCCGGTCCAGCAGACCGCGCGTTCCCTGGCGCACGAGCTCGGCCTGCCCTGCGTCTCACCCGGCGCGGGCTCCGTCCTGTCCCTGCTGGCTGCCGCGGGCAGCGCCAAGGCGGTGGTGGAGATCGGCACGGGTACGGGTGTCAGCGGCATCTGGCTCCTGCGAGGCATGCGTCCCGACGGCGTGCTCACCACGATCGACGTCGAGCACGAGCATCAGCGGATCGCCCGCCGGGTGTTCCAGGAGGCCGGGATCGCCCCGTCGCGTACCCGGATCATCAGCGGCCGTGCCCTGGACGTGCTGCCCCGCCTCGCCGACGGCGCCTACGACCTGATCTTCGTGGACGCGGACACCACCGAGTTCGCCGCCTGCACCGAGGCCGCCCTGCGGATGCTGCGCCCGGGCGGCATCCTGATCGTGAACGGCGCTCACGCGGGCGGCCGGATCACCGACCCGTCCGCCCGTGACGTCGACACGCTGATAGTGCGAGAGACCGTGAAAGCGATCCGCGAGTCCGAGGACTGGATCCCGGCCGTGATCCCGTCGGGCGCCGGCCTGCTGGCCGCCGTCAAACGCTGACCCGGGACGGTCGAACGCTGGCCCGGGACGGTCGACCCGGGACGGGGGTCAGGACGGCGAGGCGGAGAGCGCGGCCAGGTATCGCAGCAGCGTGCGCGCTCCCCAGCCGGTGGCTCCCTTGCTCAGGTCCAGGTCGTCGGCCTCGGCCCAGCTGGGCGCGGACATGTCCAGGTGGGCCCACCGGGTGTCGCCGAAGAAGTCGCGCAGGAACAGTGCCGCCATCACCGAGCCCGGCCCGGCGGGGGCGCTGACCCGGTCGGCGATGTCGCTGCGCAGGTTTTCCACGTAGTCGTCGGCCAGCGGGAGCCGCCACATCCGTTCGCCGGCTGCCGCGCCCGCTTCGGTGAGTGCGGCGGCCAGGTCGTCGTCGGGGCTGTAGAGGGCAGCGGTCCGTTTGCCCAGAGCCACCGCGTTGGCCCCGGTCAGGGTGGCCAGGTTGAGCACCAGGTCGGGCCGCAGCGTCTCGGCCGCGTAGGCCAGCGCGTCCGCGAGCACGATCCGGCCTTCGGCGTCGGAGTTGGTGTTCTCGCTGGTGGAGCCGTCGTAGTGGGTGATCACGTCGCCGGGGCGGAACGCGGAGCCGCTCACCGCGTTCTCGGCGAGAGGGGTGAGCGCGGTGATGCGTACCGGAAGGTTCAGGTCTGCCGCCCCGAGCGCGGCCGCGACCACCGCGGCCGCACCGCCCATGTCCTTCTTCATCAGTTTCATGCCGTCGCGCGGCTTGATCGAGATGCCGCCGGTGTCGAAGGTGATGCCCTTGCCGACCAGCACGACGTGGGTGCGGGCGCCGGCGGGCTGCCAGCTGAGTTCGACGAACCGGGGCGGTGACTCGGAGCCGCCGCCGACGGCGAGCAGGCCGCCGAACCGGGCCAGTTCGTCGCCGGAGCGGACGGTCACGGTGACGCCGGTGCGCTCGGCGGCGGCCGCGACGACCTGGCCGGCGAACCACTCGGGGTTCTTCACCGAGGACGGCGTGTTGGTCAGGTCCCGGGCGAGCCAGGTGGCGCGGGCGGTGATCTGCGCCTGGGTGAGGCTCTGCTCGTACGACTCGGGGGTGCCGGTGATGATCCGCACTTCGCCGGACCGGGGCGCTTTCGGCGCGTCGCGGTACCGGTAGCCGCCCAGCCAGATCCCTTCGGCGAGGCTGCGCAGCGCGGCCTGACCGGCGTCCGCCGGCAGTCGCACCTCGAGCACCTCGTCGGCTGCGGCGGCCCGGACGGCGGCGGCTCCGGCGGCACGCCAGCCGGCTTCGTCGCCGTCGCCGGTGCCGGTGAGCAGCACCCGGGCCGGGCGGTTCAGGGGGCGCGGCAGCACGGTGACCTGGCCGGCCTGCGCGGCGCCGGTGGTCTGCGCGACAAGTGCGGCGGTCTCGGCGTCCAGCGCGGCGGCGTTCGGCTCCCCAGCGGAGGCGGCAGATGCGGCGGAGGCGGAGGCCGGCCCATCGGGGCCGACCGGTACGACCCAGGTGGCCGCCTCGTCAGCGGTCGTGGTCAAGCGGATTGCGAACACGGGAGGATGACCTTTCCGTAAGACGTGGAAAGCCCGCCGGTACGGGCGGTACCGTACCGGCGGGCTCGCGTGAAACGTCAGCCGGCGATCGACTTCAACGCGTCACCCAGCGCGTTGGCCTCGTCCGGAGTCATCTCAACGACGAGACGGCCACCACCTTCCAGCGGGACGCGCATGACGATGCCACGACCCTCCTTGGTGACCTCCAGCGGACCATCGCCCGTCCGCGGCTTCATCGCCGCCATCTTGTCTCCCCTCAGACCTACGTCAGGGTTGGTGGGTTGCCCCACAGCCATTGCTCCTGGAATGCCAGCAGCCACGTCACGTGCTCAGCCCCACGCGACGCGGTGCTCGTTTCCGACCGGCGGCCGTACAGGCCGTTTCACGTGTCAACGCGTTGCGGCCCACCGTGCCGATCAAACATTTTCCCTGATGAACACCGGCGAACCCAAACCCAGCCCGGGCGGATGTGACAGCGTCTAGCATATCGTCTTTCGGGCTGTCACAATGTGCGGTCATGCAGGCGCGGTCCGCACTCTTCGACCTGTACGGCGATTACCTGCGCGCCAGGGGCTCCCGGGCCCCGGTCGCGGCCCTCGTGCGCCTACTCGCCCCACTGCAGATCGCGGCGCCCGCAGTCCGTACGGCAGTGTCGCGAATGGTGCGACAAGGTTGGCTTCATCCGCTCCGTCTGGCCTCCGGTCCGGGCTATCTGCTCACGCCGAAGGCCGCCCGGCGGCTCGACGAGGCCGCCACCCGGGTGTACCGAACCGGTCGCGGTGGCTGGGACGGCCGCTTCGACATGGTCCTGTTGCACGAGGCGCCCCTGGCCCGGCGGGAGGCCACCCGGCTGGCCTTCCTCGGCTACGGTCCGCTCAGCGACGACGTGTGGGTGGCGCCGCGGGCCTCGGACGAGCTGGCGGGCACGCTGACCGAGGCGGGAGTGACCTACGCACGGTTCAGCGCCAGCCACACGGCCGGTTCCGACATCGTCGGCCGGGCCTGGGACCTGGGCCGCATCGGACGGTCTTACGAGGAGTTCGAGGACTCCCTGCGCCCGATCGTCAAGGCGGTCACCTCGCGCAGCTCCGATGAGGAGGCGTACGCCGCCCGGTTCCAGCTGGTGCACGCGTGGCGGTCGTTCCTCTTCCAGGACCCGCAGCTGCCCTCCTCGCTGCTGCCACCGGGGTGGCCGGGAGTGCGTGCGGCGGCCTTCTTCGACAAGCACGCGCACCGGCTGCGACCCGCCGCCGACCGCTATGTCGAACGGTGCCTGCAATCGGCCGCACGTGGTGGCCGTGTGGGATTCTCAGAGTCTTGACCGACTGCACCGAGCGGCACCTGGCCGCAGCGGACCCACAGCGCTGCAGGCGAGGGCCAGGAGGGCAAGACAAAGGCAGGCACCGCATGAGCGACCCGCTCCTCGTCGACCGCACCGACGCCGTCGTCACCCTGACCCTGAACCGCCCCGAGGCGATGAACTCCTTCACCGTCGACCTCAAGGAGGCGCTGCGGGACACCCTCGCCCAGCTGGAGAGCGACCGGTCGTGCCGGGCCATCGTGCTCGCCGGCGCGGGGAACGCCTTCTGCGGCGGCCAGGACCTCAAGGAGCACGCGGCCCTGCTGGAGGCAGGCTCGACGGACCTGAACACGGTCCAGGTGCACTACAACCCGATCGCGCAGCGACTGGCGAACATGCCGAAGCCGGTCGTCGCGGCGGTGCGGGGCATGGCTGCCGGTGCCGGTGCGTCGCTCGCCCTGCTCGCCGACTTCCGGATCGGCGGGCCGTCGACGAAGTTCCTGATGGCGTTCGCGAACGTCGGCCTGGCCGGCGACAGCGGCATCTCCTGGTCGCTGCCCCGGATCGTCGGGCACGCCAAGGCGGTCGAGCTGCTGCTGCTGGCGCAGCCGGTGCGCGCCGAGGAGGCCGACCGGATCGGCATGCTGACCAGGCTGACGGAGACCGACGAGGAGGTGCTGCCGGCCGCGCAGGAGATGGCGGCGCGGCTCGCGGCCGGTCCGACGGTGGCCTACGGCGCGATCAAGCGGGAGCTCTCGATCGGCGACGCCGGCACGCTCTCCGACGCTCTCGCGGCCGAGGCACAGGCCCAGTCGATCTGTGGCGGCACCGAGGACCACCGGGCCGCCGTCAACGCCTTCCTGAACAAGCAGAAACCGGTCTACAACGGCCGCTGAGCCGTCGTCGCCCCGCGGCCGCCGGTCGCGGGGCACCGGCCTCAGTCGTCCTCTTCCTCGTCCTCTTCCTCGGGGTCCTGGTTCGCCTCGGCACCCAGCACGAACGCCTGCATCGCGAGCTCGTCGCCGGAGGGCCACACATAGGTGGGCAGCTCCTGCGGGCCCAGCTCGGACACGTGCGACCAGAACTGCCGCACCGCCTCGGCCGGCGTGGTCGCCTCGATCGGCATCGCCACGCTGACCAGCCACGACTTCTTGTCGGCCGGCGGGCTGAGCCGGTCGGCCAGCCGCCGGAAGAGTTCGTCGCCGACCGCTGTCACCGGACTGTCGGCGGCCAGCTCCCCGGCCGGGACCGGCTCGTCGAACGAGCGCCGCAGGTAACCGAGCACCAGGTCGCCGCCGCCGGACTTCTCCACCCGGGCCAGCGCCACGACGTTCTCCCCGGCGACCAGCAGCACCTCGTCACCGGTGGCGGCCTCGCTCGGGCCGCTCGGCACCGTCACGACGTCGCGCTCGAACAACCGCTCGACTGCCCACTGCTCGTCCGGGATGATCACTGACCACTGCGCCATGGGTCCATCTCATCACGGGCTCGGTCACGCGGTGAGCGGTGGGACCCAGCAGCCGGCCAAGTGGTCGTCCACCATGCCGGTGGCCTGCATCAACGCGTACGCCGTGGTGGGTCCGACGAACTTGAATCCCCGCTTCTTCAGGGCCTTGGCGAGCGCCGTCGACCCGGGCGTGACCGCCGGGACGTCGGCCCTCGTCGCCGGGCGTGGCCGCGCGGCCGGGGCGAACGACCAGAGCAGGGCGGCGAGGCCCTCCGGCAGCTCGGCCGCGACCCTGGCGTTGTGCAGCGCGGCGTCGATCTTCATCCGGTTGCGGACGATGCCGGCGTCGGCCATCAGCCGGGTGGCATCGGCCTCGGTCCAGGTCGCCACCTTCGCGATCGAGAAGCCGTCGAAGGCCGCGCGGAACGCCTCCCGCTTGCGCAGGATGGTGATCCAGGCCAGCCCGGACTGGAAGGCCTCCAGGATGAGCCGTTCGAAGAGCGCGTCGTCACCGCGGACCGGCCGGCCCCACTCGGTGTCGTGGTAGAGCGCGTAGTCCGGCGAGCCGCCGCCCCAGAAGCAGCGGGCCCGCCCGTCGGCGCCGGTGACCAGGTCGGTCACGGGATCTGGCCCTGCTCCACGAGCCGGCCGAACTTGCGCAGCGCACCGGTGAAGCCGAGTTTCGAGCCGGGCCAGAGCACCGGCCGGGCGATCTTGCCGACCGGGCCGGCGGGCAGGTGGTACCACTCGTGCAGGACCACCTGGGTACGGTCGCCGCTCATCGCGGTGCACCGCATCGAGCCGGGGCCGCGCAGCACCTTCCCGCAGTGCACCACCCGCACCTCGAACGGCGCGTTCACCTTGACCACGCGCAGCTCGTCGCGGAGCACCGCGGGCCCGAGCGTGGTGACCGCCTCGACCAGGCTGCCCTCGCCTCCGTCGCCCTCGACCACCCGGACCCGGGTGAACGGGATCCACTCGGACTGCTTCTCCCAGTCCATGAACGCGGCGAAGACCGTGGACGCGGGCGCGTTGACGATCACCGTGGCGGTGAACTCGCCGGAACCGGGCCGGGCCGCATCGCCCAGCCCCGGGGCTGGGCCGTCGTGCGGGCCGCTCATCGGCCGCCCTTCTCCTTGTCCGGCGTGGTGGCCCGGGGCGGCACCGCGGCCACCTCGGCGACCGGGTCCTCCTTTCCGATCACCAGCAGGTCGGTGTGCGGCGCCTGCTCCGCACCGGTGCCCGTCGCGGCGCCGGGCTGCGTGCCACCCGCCTCGGCGCCACCCGTCTCCGTGGCACCGACGAGCGTCTCCGTGCCACCGGTGGGCGGGGGCGGCGGCGCCGCGGCGGCCTCCCGGGCCCGGCGCAGGGCGTCGGCGTCCTCGAGCCGGCCGTCGCGCAGCGCGGCCACCTCGGCCTCGAGCACGCCGATCAGCTCACCCTTGTAGCCGATGTCGTACGCGGCGCGCTGCAACGCCTGGTCCACCTGGTTCATCCGGTAGCCGCGCCAGACGGTGTCGAACCGGGTGCCGGCGATGTCGGACTCGCCGAGCGGCCGGTCACTCGGCAGCGGCACCGCACGTCCGTCGGGCTCGACCGGGGTCAGCCCGGAGTCGCCCCCGCTCAGCAACACGGTCACGCCGAAGACAATCGTCGCGACGACCAGAGCCACGACGATGAAGAGCAGAAGCTGACCCATGCGCACGATGTTGGCATGTCGGCTTTCCGGTGGCGAGCCCGCCACCCGGTCGGCGTCGTCCGGTCCGGACGGCCGTCGCTCAGGTCCAGGTCAGGATGCGCTTGCGCCAGGCGTAGAGGATGCCCAGCGCGAGGACGGCGACGAACACGCCCATCTCGGCGATCGCGGCGCCGCCGAACTCCGGGCGGTCGAAGATCACGGCCCACGGGAAGAGAAATACGGCTTCCACGGCAAACAGCACATAAAGGTACGCGTAGACGTAGTACCTGATCTGCGCCTGAGCCCAGTCGCCGCCCACCGGATCGATGCCGCTCTCGTACGAGATCCGCTTGCCGTGCGGCTCCGCCGGGTTCGCCGGGCGCAACAGCCGGTTGGCGCCGAAGGCCGCCACGAACAGCAGCACTCCGGCGGCGAGCACGAGTCCGAGGGTGGCGTACGAACCGAGATATCCGTCCACGATCGGGGAGCCTAACCGAACAGCGGCCGCGGATTACGTGCCGCATGGTGGACATTGCTGGCTGGATCTTCGACCACACCGCTACCGTGGGCAACGGTCCGGGGCCTCTTCGTAAGGAGTGGCGACGTAGTCTGGAAGTGACGAACTGCGGCCTGGCCATCGACAGACTTAAGCTGCCGGACCGCGTCCTATGGAGGTTCAACGTGGCCGCTCCCGCCAAGCGAGTCGAGCAGCTGGACCGGGTAGTCATCCGATTCGCCGGCGACTCCGGTGATGGCATGCAGCTCACCGGGGACCGATTCACGTCGGAAACCGCGCAGCTCGGTAACGACATCTCGACCCTGCCAAACTTCCCCGCCGAGATCCGTGCGCCGGCCGGCACCCTGCCCGGCGTCTCCAGTTTTCAGGTGCACTTCGCCGACTACGACATCCTGACACCGGGCGACGCACCGAACGTGCTCGTCGCGATGAACCCGGCCGCCCTCAAGGCCAACCTCGCCGAGCTGCCCGCCGGCGCCGACATCATCGTGAACACCGACGAGTTCACCAAGCGGAACCTGTCCAAGGTGGGCTACGCGGTGAGCCCGCTGGAGGACGGTTCCCTCGACGGGTACGCGGTGCACCCGGTCGCACTGACCTCGATGACCATCGGGGCGCTCGCCGAGACCGGCGTCGCCAAGAAGGACGCCGAGCGCGCCAAGAACATGTTCGCCCTGGGCCTGCTCAGCTGGATGTACTCGCGGCCCTTCGAGTCCACGCTGCGGTTCCTGGAGCGCAAGTTCGCCAAGCGCCCCGACCTCGTCGAGGCGAACAAGACCGCGTTCCAGGCCGGGTGGAACTACGGCGAGACCACCGAGGCCTTCACCGTGCGGTACGAGGTGAAACCGGCCCGGATGCGACCCGGCACCTACCGGAACATCACCGGCAACCAGGCGCTCGCCCTCGGGCTGGTGGCGTCGGCGGTCCGGTCCCGGCTGCCGCTCTTCCTCGGCGCCTACCCGATCACCCCGGCGTCGGACATCCTGCACGAGATCTCCAAGCACAAGCGGTTCGGCATCACCACGGTGCAGGCCGAGGACGAGATCGCCGCGATCGGGGCTGCGCTCGGCGCGTCGTACGGTGGCGCCCTCGGGGTGACCACCACGTCCGGGCCGGGTGTGGCGCTCAAGAGCGAGACCATCTCGCTCGCCATCGCCCTGGAGCTGCCGCTGGTGATCGTCGACGTGCAGCGGGCCGGGCCTTCCACCGGCATGCCGACCAAGACCGAGCAGGCCGACCTCAACATGGCCCTGTTCGGCCGGCACGGCGAGGCGCCGCTCGCGGTGATCGCGCCGAGGTCGCCGTCGGACTGCTTCCACGCCGCCCTCGAGGCGTCGCGGATCGCGCTCACCTACCGCACGCCGGTCATCCTGCTCTCCGACAACTACGTGGCGAACGGTTCCGAGCCGTGGATGCTGCCGTCGGTCGACGAGCTGCCGGACATCTCGGTCGCGTTCACCACCGCGCCGAACGCGCCGGACGGCAAGTTCCTGCCCTACCTGCGGGATCCGGAAACGCTTGCCCGCCCGTGGGCGATTCCCGGGACACCGGGGCTGGAGCACCGGATCGGCGGCCTGGAGAAGGCCGACAAGACCGGCGACATCTCGTACGATCCGGCCAACCACGAGCACATGGTGCGCATCCGGCAGGCGCGCATCGACGCGATTCCGGTGCCGGACGTCGACGTCGAGGACCCGCAGGAGAACGCCCGCGTCCTGGTCCTCGGCTGGGGCTCCACCTACGGCCCGATCGGCGCCGCCTGCCGCGCCCTGCGCCAGCGCGGCCTGCCGATCGCCCAGGCCCACCTGCGGCACCTGTCGCCGCTGCCGGCCAACCTCGGCGAGGTGCTCGCCGGTTACGACAAGGTCGTGGTCCCGGAGATGAACCTCGGTCAGCTGGCCTCGGTGATCCGCGCGAAGTACCTCATCGACGCGATGCCGTTCAACCAGGTCAGTGGCCTTCCGTTCACCGCCGCCACGCTGGAGAGCATGCTGGAGGACGTGGTCAAGAATGGCTGACACCATCCCGCTCACCCCGGTGAAGCTGACCGCCAAGGACTTCAAGTCCGACCAGGAGGTGCGCTGGTGCCCGGGCTGCGGCGACTACGCGATCCTGGCCGCCGTGCAGCAGTTCATGCCGGAGCTCGGGATCCCGCGGGAGAACATCGTCTTCGTCTCCGGGATCGGCTGCTCGTCCCGCTTCCCGTACTACATGAACACCTACGGCATGCACTCGATCCACGGCCGTGCCCCGGCGATCGCGACAGGTCTCTCCACTTCTCGTCCCGACCTGAGCGTCTGGGTGGTCACCGGTGACGGCGACGCGCTCTCGATCGGCGGCAACCACCTGATCCACGCGCTGCGCCGCAACGTGAACCTGAAGATTCTGCTCTTCAACAACCGGATCTACGGGCTCACCAAGGGCCAGTACTCGCCGACCTCGGAGATCGGCAAGATCACCAAGTCGACGCCGGCCGGTTCGGCGGACTCGCCGTTCAACCCGCTCTCGCTCGCACTCGGCGCCGAGGCCACGTTCGTGGCGCGGACCATCGACTCGGACCGCAAGCACCTCCAGTCGGTGCTGCGCGCCGCGGCCGGCCACGAGGGCTCGGCGTTCGTCGAGATCTACCAGAACTGCAACATCTTCAACGACGGCGCGTTCGACCTGATCAAGGACCCGTCCGCCCGCGACGAGCACCTGATCCGGCTCGAGCAGGGCCGGCCCATCACCTTCGGCGCCGACGACCGCTTCTCCGTCGTGCATCCCGAGGGCAGCTTCGGGCTGAAGGTGCAGGAGGGCGGCAGCGCGATCGTCCACGACGCGACGGTCGACGACCCGGCGTACGCGTTCGCCCTCTCCCGCCTCTCCGGCTCCGAACTCACCACCACCCCGATCGGGGTGTTCCGCGACGTGCAGCGCCCGTCCTACGACGAGATCGTCCGCAAGCAGGTGCTGGACGCCCGGGCCCAGTCCACCGGCACCCCCGAGGAGATGCTGGGCGAACTCCTCAGCGCCGGCGACACCTGGACCATCCTGTAAGGCCGAGTGGCCCGGCGGCGTCAGACCGAGACGCCGCTGGGCACGCCCTCGTCGTCCCGGATGTAGACCAGCAGGTCACCGGTCTCGATGGTGACCACGTTCCCGCCACCCAGCGGAAGCACCTTGCCGCGGCGGATCAGCGCGACCACCAGCGTGACCAGCTCCCGCGGGTTCTTGCCGACCTCGGCGCGCTCGGCCGAGCGCATCGCCAGCGCCATGCCCTGACCCGGGGTGAGCAGGTCCTCCACCACGTCGATCAGCGGCGGGGCGGTCGTGGTCAGACCCAGCAGGCGGCCCGCCGTCGACGACGACACGATCACGTGGTGCGCGCCGCTCTGCTTCAGCAGGGCCGCGTTCTCCTGCTCCCGGACCGCCGCGATGATCCGGACCTGGCCGGCGGTGAGCTGCCGGACAGTCAGCGTGATCAGCACCGAGGCCTCGTCGCGGTCGGTGGCGATGATGACCGACTTGCAGTTCTTCACGTCGGCTTCGTTCAGCACGGCCGACCGGGTGGCGTCGCCCTCGATCACGACGAAACCACTCGCCATCGCCTGCCGTACGCCGGCCTCGCGGTTCTCCACGATCACGATCCGGGACTTCTCGTAGCCCGTCTCCAGCAGTGCGGCGACCGCAGCCCGGCCCTTGGTGCCGTAACCGCAGATGATGATGTGGTCCTTCAACTTTCGCCTCCACCGGCTGACCCGCAGGCCCTTCCGGTACTGGTCGGTCAGCACCTCCAGCGTGGTGCCGACCAGGATGATCAGGAAGAGCACCCGGGCGGGCGTGATGAACAGGACGTTCACCAGGCGGGCGCTCGGAGAGACCGGGGTGATGTCCCCGTAACCGGTGGTGGAGAGCGTGACCACCGCGTAGTAGGCGCAGTCGAGGAGGGTCAGGCCGTCCTCGTTGACGTCCCGGTAGCCCGCGCGATCGAAGTAGATCACCGCGACGGTGACCGCGACGAGCGAACAGGCCATCGCCAGACGGGCTGCCAGAGCCTTCAGCGGTCCCTGCCGGACCAGCGGTAGATGAATCATGGAACCGCCTGCACGCACTCACCCTAACGGTCAAGCTGGAGATCACACCCGAGAGACGTTATCGGAGGCCGGATGAGTTGGCGCGCCACCGTCGCAGGTTTCCTCCTGGCCGGTACGACGGTGCTGGCCGGACCCGCCGCTGCCGCTCCTCCCGGGACCGCTGCCGCTCTTCCCATATCCGCTGCCGACGACCGAGCGGGCCTGCTGCTGCGCTGGACGCAGCCGACCGCGGCGAGCTTCGCGGCATGGAACGCCGCGCGACAGGATCAAGAGCGATGGGCGGCGTACGGCTTCGACTGGTCCACCGACCGGTGCAGTCACGCACCGGAGAACCCGTTCGGCTTCCGCTTCGGAACCGCCTGCCGCCACCACGACTTCGGGTACCGCAACTACCGGGCGCTGGGCACCTTCGACAAGCACCGCAAACGGCTCGACGAGGTGTTCCGGGCGGACCTGCGGCGCGTGTGCGACAGCCACCGGCTCGCCGCGCAGCCGCCGTGCAACGCGCTCGCCTTCCTCTACTTCCAGTCGGTACGCCTGCTCGGCGACAAACCCCGGGCCGTCAAGATCCACTGACCGCGTTCGCGAACCGCGCGGCACCGTCCTCCAGGTCCGGGTGCTCGACCGCGAGGGCCATCGCCACGATCCGGTCGAAACCCAGGCCGGCGCCGTCCGCGTACGCCTCGTCGAAAGCCGCATCGCCGAGCGCCGCCCGCAGCGACGCCTGCTGCGCCGACCAGAAGGCACCGAACGACTCCGTCCGGCGGGCACCGCGCGCCGCCTCCGCCCCGCCGAACAGCACCGCCGCCGTCACCCGGTCCCCGCCCAGCACACACCGCACCGCGATCGCGGCGACCGCGTCCGCGGCAGCACCCCGGAACCCGTGCCGCAGCCTCGACCGCAACGCCACCACCAGGTGATCGTGTGCGGCGACCAGGTCGGCCCGGCGCAGCGCCACCATCCCCAGCATCCAGTCCACGGCCCGGCGGCCCCGGTCCTCCGGGTGCGCCGCCTCGATCTGACGGGCCGCGCCCAGCAGGTCCGCCGCCTCGGACAGCGCGCCCCGCCGCCACAACAACTCGGCCAGGGCCAGCACCGCCGGTAGCGCGGCAGCAGCCACCCCGAGCCGTTCCGCCTCCGCGATCACCGCACGGCAGGCCTGCTCGGCCGGCTCGCCGTCACCATCCGGCCGCGACCGCCGCGCGGCGAGCGCACGGATCAGAAGCGCGGGGTCGCCGGCCTCGCGGGCCTGTGACTCGGCGCGGGTGAGAAACCGGTCCCGCTCGGCGCGCTCGTCGGCCAGCCCGGCGTGGATCAGGTAGGCACCGGCCAACTCCGCCGGCCCGATCTCCCCGGTCACCCGCCGGTAGAGCCGAGACAGCAGCTCACGGCCCTCCCGGCCGTCGCCGTGCTCCCGCCACCACGGGTCCAGCGCGGCGGCCAGGCGCAGGCCGGAACGCACGTCACCGCTGCACGCCGCCCAGCGCAGCGCGGCCTGCCACTCGGCGACGTACGGGCTCAGTTCGGTGAGCGAGACCGTACGCACCTGGTCGTCGGTGTCCACCGCGACCCGGTCGAGCGCACGCATCGCCCAGGTCAGATGACGCCGGCGGACTGCGGGTTCGTCACCCGTCGCGGCGAGCTGGCGGAGCGCGTACGCCCGTACCTGATCGGAAAGCCGATATCGCGCACCCGGCACCACCTCGACAAGCGATTTGTCGGCAAGCTCGGAGAGCGCGCCGAGCGATTCCGCGCCGCACCACTCGACCGTGGACAGCTCCACCGGCCCGGCGAAGACCGCGAGCCGGCGCAGCAACTCCGCCGCCCGGCTGCCGAGCGTCCGGTACGACCACGCCAGGTTGTTGGCCAGGCTGGCGTGCCGCCCGTCGCCGGCCGCGTCGTTGTCCAGCGCACCGAGCGGGTCGTCCAGGCGCCGGGCCAGCTGCTCCGCGGGGAGCAGTCGCAGGCGTGCGGCGGCCAGCTCGATCGCCAGCGGCGAACCCTCCAGCCGCGCGGCCAGCCCGGCCAGCTGCTGGTCACCGTCGCCGGGCCGGCCACCCTGAGCCGCCGACGCGCGCTCCCGCAGCAGCGCGAAGGCGTCCGCCGGAGCAAGCGGCGGGATCCGCCACACCGTCTCGCCGGGCAGGCCGAGCGGCGCCCGGCCGGTGGCCACCACATCCAGCCGGCGACAGCGGCTCAGCAGCCGGTGCACCAGCGTGGCGGTGACCGACGGCGCCGCGTCACACGTCTGCAGCAGCACCAGCATCCGCCGCTCGGCGCACTGCTCGACCAAGGTCTCGATCATCGGACGGCCCGGTTCGGGCCGCAGACCCAGAGCCGCGGCCAGCATGGTGGGCAGGCCGTCCGCGGCGGTGGCGGCATCGATCGTCCAGACACCACCGGGGTACGCGGGAAGCAGCTGATCGGCCACCGCCAAAGTGAGCCGGGTCTTGCCGGAACCGCCCGGTCCCACCACGGTGACCAGCCGGTTGCGACCGATCAGCTCGGACAGTTCGGTGAGCTCGGCAGCGCGCCCCACGAACCGGCTGTGCGCGGCCGGCAGGTTGTGCCGGGGGGCCTCCGCGGTGCGCGGCCGGGGGAACTCACGTTCCAGCCCCGGCGCGACAACCTGGAAGATCCGCTCGTCGTCGTCGAAGCCGCGCAGGCGGTAGGCGCCCAGGTCGAGCAGGTCGACGGCGGCGAGCCCACCCCCCGTCCCGCCTTTCGTGCCGCCTTTCGTGGAGGCGCCGGTGTAGGCCGCGGTCACGGCCAGCGCGGTCGCCTCGGAACAGAGGATCTGCCCGCCGTGCGCGGCAGCCGACACCCGGGCCGCGCGGTGCACCTCGGCGCTCGCGTACTCCCGGCCCACCGGTGTCGCGTACCCGGTGTGCAATCCGATCCGGACTCGGGGCACCGCGTCCCGCCGCGGCCAGTCGTGAGCGGACAGTCGCCGCTGCGCCTCCACGCACGCGGCGACGGCGTCCCCGGCGTTACCGAACGCCACGAAAAATGAGTCACCCTCCGTGAGAAGCTCGACACCACCGAAGTCGTCCAGCACAGCGCGTAGCACTGATCGGTGGGCATTGAGGACCCCCCGGTACGCCTCGCCGAGCATCCGGGCCAGCCGTGTGGAGCCCTCTATGTCGGTGAACATAAAGGTCACCAGACCACTGGGTAGCTCGCTCCATCCCGACACGGTGGACCCTCCGCCCCCTTTTTTGGAAGTCGCGCCTCATGCTGCCGTATCTCTGTGTCACCGCCCATCGTAGAAACGGACGGTGACTATTTGCCCGCGACGGCCGACCCCTTACGGAGTACATGTGATCGCGACATCGACACGCCGGCGTACGGGACTACGCGTCTCGTAACGAAAGAGATCGAAGGCGGAAACGCCGCGTCCGGCCAAAAGCGTCAGGACGTTCGGGTGTACCCGTACGTGGCCCCGGATCGGCACCCGGCGCGAGGGCGAGGTCACCGGCCGGGGTCACCGCGCCGGGTCGGGCCGCTTTTCACCCGCCGGGGGTCACGGCCTTGGCCTCAGACCGCTTTCGAGCCGCCGCCGCGGGCCGCTTTCGAGCCGCCGCCGCACGGGCCGCTTCGAGCCGGCCGCCACCGCGGGCCGCTTCGAGCCGCAGCCGCACGGCCCGGAGGGTGGCCGTGCGGCAGCACTCGAACGGATCCGATCAGCAGCCGCAGCCGCCGCCGCAACAACCCCCGCCGCCGGCCGCGGGCCCGGCCGGCGCCGACGCCCCACCGCCACGGCCGGTGACAGCGACAGTGGACAACAACTTCACGGTGTCGCCGTGGCCCTGCGGGCAGGCCGCGGGATCGGTCGAAGCACTCATCGGACGGCTGAGCTCGAAGGTGTCGCCGCAGGCGCGGCAGCGGTACTCATAACGGGGCATCCGACCAGCGTAGGACCCCTGCGACGATCCGCGCACAGGTAGTCGGACACCTGCCGCTTCCGGCCTCCCGGCAGGGTGACACGAACGGGTAGGGTCGACGCCGTGGCGGAGGCACCGAAGAAACCGGTAGAGCTACCCGGACTGCGCGCCGCGGCTCCGCAACTGCGGAGACCGCTGGGCGGTTCCGGCGCGGCGCCGGTTCAGCGCGGCCCGAGCAAGTCGGAAATGTCGGGCGAGAAGCCGCCGGCCAAGGACGCTCCGGCGAACTCTGCCGCCGCCCCTTCTGCTACCTCTGAACCCGCTGCCTCTGGGTCCGCCCCGAGCGCAGGCTCTCGGCCCGAGTCAGGCACAGGCGCCCAACCCGCCGCAGGGTCCGAAGCAGCCGCGAGCGCAGGCACCGGACCAGCCACAGCCTCCGGACCAGCCGCGGGCGCAGGCTCCGGATCCGTTGAGCCGGGCTCGGACACGAGGAGCGCTACCGACGCTGATCCGACCTCGTCGAGCGGAGCGGCTGCGTCCTCCCCCGCCGCCGAGCCCGTCTCGGCCTTCGCAAATGGCGGGGTTGAAACCGGAGCTTCGTCGCGGGCCGAAGAAACGGCAAAGCCCACGAAATCGCCGAGATCAGCGGATTCGGCCGGCTGGGATCCCGCAAGGCCGGTCAAGCCTGAGCAGGACGCCGGGTGGGACCCAGCAAAGCCGGATGAAGCTGCCACGAAGCGAGGGGCCCAGGGCACCGCAGCGGCAGCGGCAGCGGCAGCGAGGTCTGAGAATCGGGCGAAGCCTGCCGAGGCAGCAGGTACAGCATCTGAGGGTCAAGCGGCCTCAGCGGCGACCGATGCTAAGGCCGCGGGGCCGGACGCCGAAAAGTCGACATCCGCGAAGTCGGCGGCCTCGGACAAGGTTTCTGCGGGCGCGCCCACGAGCAGCACGGCGACGGGCGGCGTGGCCGACACGGACGACACCGGCGGCCAGGACAGCGCGAGCAAAAGCGGCACGGGCCTGAGTGGCGCGGGACTGAGCGGCGCGGGCACAAATGGCGCGGGCAGCGCGAGCGTTGTTGCTCGCGGGACCGCTGAGGCGGCGAAAGATGTGGTCGGCACGCCTGGTGGAGCTGCTGGAGTGGGCAAGAGCGAGGCTGGCGCGAGCCAGCCCGGCGCTGGTGAGGGCGGTAAGAGCGAGGCAGGCGTCAGTAAAGCCGGCACGCCGGGTGCCGCCGCCGAAGCCGCCGGAACGGGCAAGGGCGAGCCGGGCAAGGGCCTGACGGGCGCAGGCGGGTCGAACTCCGACAAAGCTGGCGTCGGTGAGCCAGGCAAGAGCCAGGCGGGCGCGGGCGAGTCGAGCAGCAAAGGCCAGGCCGGCGCGGACGAGTCGGGCGCCAAAGGCCAGGCCGGCGCGGGCGAGGCGGCCAAGGGTGAAGCCGGCGTCGGTGTGGCTGGGGCTGCTCAGGTCGCGCCGGCCCGGAAGGGGCGGCGGGTTCGGCCCGGGCGGGCTGTCGGGCGGGCTGGGCGGGCGACCGTCGGGTGGGCTCGGAGCCCCAACGGGCGGGTTGTCATTCCCGGTGTGGTGGTCGTGCTTCTGATCGCTTTGGCCGGTACTTCGGGGGCTTACCTCGTACCCAAGGCCCTTGAAGGTGCCGCGCCCAGCGCGACGCCTGCTTTCGGCGATTCGGCTGCGCCGGTGGCTTCGGGCGCGCCCACCGGGGATCCGGGGCTCGGCGGGACCGGACTGCCGGGCGCGGGCGGGACCGGGCTGCCGGGCGTAGGTGGCACCGGGCTGCCAGGCGTGGGCGGAACCGGACTGCCGGGCGTGGGGGCCACAGGATTGCCCGGTGCGGGTGCCACGGGTCTGCCGGGGCTCGGGACGACAGCGGTGCCGGGCGGGACCGGGCTGCCCAACGCCGGGCTGCCCACTGCCGGGCTGCCCACTGCCGGGCTTCCCACTGCCGGCCTGCCGGGGCTCTCGACCACGCAGCCGGGCGGGACCGGGGGCCGGCCCGCGGACGCGCTTTCCGGGTGGGCCACCCAGGTCGGCACGCAGGTCGGCATTCCGGTGGTGGCGGTGCAGGCATACGGGTACGCCGAGCTGGTGACCGCGCGCACCACCCCGTCCTGTCATCTGAGCTGGACCACGCTCGCCGCGATCGGCAAGGTGGAGTCGGAGCACGGCAGTGCGAACGGCGCGGTGCTGGGTGTGGACGGCGTCTCCACGCCGACCATTTTCGGTCTGCCGCTGGACGGGCAGGGTGGCCGGCAGCGGATCAACGACACCGACCGCGGGCAGTTCGACGGGGACGCCACGTACGACCGGGCGGTGGGTGCGATGCAGTTCATCCCGACCACCTGGAACGAGAACGCGGTCGACGGCGACAACGACGGCACGAAGAACCCGAACGACATCGACGATGCCGCGCTGACCGCCGCCGTCTACCTGTGCAAGGGCGGGCGGGACCTGGCGAAGGCGGAGTCCTGGTGGGACGCGGTGCTGTCGTACAACGCGCTGCGGCCGTACGCGCAGAAGGTCTTCCAGCAGGCCGACGAGTACGGGCGGCGCAGCCGGAGCTGACGGCGGCAGCGACCCGACGAAGGCTGACGCTGGGTGAGCGGAGCCGTATTTTGCGTGGCCAGCACTTCCCAGATGGTCACGTTAACGGCACGATGTACGGGTGAGGGTGCGTGAATGGGATCCACGCTCCGCGTCCGCGGCCGAGATCCAGTCGCTCGTGGAGACGGTGAACGCGGCCATGGCCGCAGATCTCCCGGATGATCCACCCTGGTTGGACGTACAGGTCCGGGATTACCTGGCCGAGACCATGCCGGGCGAGCGGCGGATCACCTGGGTGGTCGAGGATGACCGGTTGCCCGAGGGAGCCGGCACCATTTTCGCGCACGTCAACATCCTGCTGCTCGGTGACATCGGCGTGCTGGAGATCCTGGTCCGGCCCGACCTGCGCCGGCGTGGCCTGGGGCGTCAGCTGGTCGCGGTGGCGGCCCGCCGGGCCTATCTGGAGGGTTTCACCTCGATCGGGGTGGAAGCGATCGGCGGCACCCCGGCGATCCCGTTCTACGAGTCGCTGGGCTTCGAGCGCGAATACGTGGAAACCCGCAGCGTGCTCAACCTGGAGTCGGTGGACTGGCTGACCTTGGGCGCGATGGCGGGCGGGATCAGTTCCGGCTACCGCATCGAATACCACCCGGGTGGGCCGCCGGAGCCGCTCCTCGAGGCGTATGCGAAGACCAAGTCCGAGGCGCAGAACGACGATGACGACCTGGACCTGGCGCCCCGCTCGTCCGATCCGCAGCGGCTGCGGGAGTCGCTCGACACGCTGCACAGGCGGGGCCTCAAGCCGTACATCGTGCTTGCCATCCACGAGGCCAGCGGCACGGTCGCGGGCCTGACCGAGGTGGTGGTGCCGGCGCAGCACCCGGAGCGTGCCGACCAGTACGACACGATCGTGGTCCGGGAGCACCGGGGCTACGGCATCGACCGCGCGATCAAGGCGCGGATGCTGTTCGAGTTGCGGTCCGCCGAGCCGGGCCTGCGCCAGGTCCAGACGTGGAACGCCCACAACAACGAGTCGATGCTGAAGGTCAACGCCGAGCTGGGTTACCAGTCCGACCGGGACTGGTTCGAGTACATCGCGGATGTGGCCCAGCTCGTGCACACCCTGGAACCCAGGGAGCAGTGACAGTTCACTTCAGCATCTGGGCGACCTCGGTGGCCCAGTAGGTCAGGGTGATCTGCGCCCCGGCCCGCTTGATGGACGTCAGCGACTCCAGGATGACCCGTTCCCGGTCGATCCACCCGTTGGCAGCGGCGGCCTCGACCATCGCGTACTCACCGGACACCTGGTAGGCGGCGACCGGCACGGTCACCCGGTCGCGGATCGCGGCGATCACGTCGAGGTACGGCAGGGCCGGCTTCACCATCACGATGTCGGCGCCCTCGGCCACGTCCAGGTCGACCTCGCGCAACGCTTCCCGCAGGTTCGGCGGGTCCTGCTGGTACTGCCGGCGATCGCCCTGCAGGGTGGATTCCACGGCTTCGCGGAACGGGCCGTAGAAGGCGCCCGCGTACTTCGCCGAGTAGGCGAGGATCGCGATGTCCTGGTGGCCGGCGGCGTCCAGCGCCTTGCGGATCACGCCGATCTGGCCGTCCATCATGCCGGACGGACCGACCATGTGCGCGCCGGCGTCAGCCTGTGCGACAGCCATCTCCGCGTAGATCTTCAGGGTGGCGTCGTTGTCGACGGAGCCGTCGGCGGCGAGGACGCCGCAGTGCCCGTGCGAGGTGAACTCGTCCAGGCAGAGGTCGCTCATCACCACTGTGGCATCGCCGAACTCACGGCGGAGGTCCCGGACGCCGACGTTCAGGATGCCGTCCGGGTCGAGGCCGGCGGACCCGGTCGCGTCCTTGTTGGCGTTGTCCGGCACGCCGAAGAGCATCAGGCCGCCGACGCCGGCGCTTACCGCCTCGGTGGCGGCCTTGAGCAGCGATTCCCGGGTGTGCTGGACGACGCCGGGCAGGGAGCTGATCGGCTTCGGCTCGGTCAGCCCCTCCTTGAGGAAGAGCGGCAGGACCAGTTCGGAGGGCGCGAGGCGGGTCTCCTCGACCAGGCGCCGGATGGCCGGGGTGCGCCGGAGGCGGCGCGGGCGAATGTCGGGGAAGGACATCGATGCTCCCTTCAGGTGCGCCGGCCGGGCCGGCGCACCTGACCACGGGTCAGCGGAAACGAAGGGCGGTCGGGCCCTGGACCTTGGAGCCGCGGCGCTGCTTGGCAGGCATCGCGGCGAGCTTCTCGCGAAGCTCGAGAGCGTACTCCGCGAGCGCCTCGACCAGGTCGGGCACGGAGGCGTTCTGCGGCTGGGTGTCCACCCGCAGGCCGAACTCGACGGCGGTCTCGGCGGTCTTCGGGCCGATCACCGCGACGACGGTGCGGGCGTGCGGCTTGCCGGCGATGCCGACCAGGTTGCGCACGGTCGAGGACGAGGTGAAGAGCACCGCGTCGAAGCCGCCCGACTTGATCGCGTCGCGGATCTCGGCGGGCGGCGGGGCGGCGCGCACGGTGCGGTACGCCGTGACGTCGTCGACCTCCCAGCCGCGCTCGATGAGCCCGGCCGCCAGGGTCTCGGTGGCGATGTCGGCGCGTGGCAGCAGCACCCGGCCGACCGGGTCGAGGATCTCGTCGTGCGGCGAGAACTCGGCCAGCAGACCCTCGCTGGACTGCTCGCCGGCCGGGATCAGCTCGGGCTGGATGCCGAACGCCCGGACCGCCTCGGCGGTGGCCTCACCGATGCAGGCGATCTTCACACCGCCGAAGTGGCGGGCGTCGAGGCCGTGCTCGGCGAACTTCTCCCAGACCGCACGGACCGCGTTCACCGAGGTGAAGATCACCCAGGCGTACCGTCCGTCGACCAGGCCCTTGACCGCGCGCTCCATCTGGGCCGGGGTGCGGGGCGGCTCGACGGCGATGGTCGGCACCTCGCACGGGATCGCACCGTAGGCGCGGAGCCGGGCACTCATGGCGCCGGCCTGCTCCTTGGTCCGCGGGACGAGAACCTTCCAGCCGTACAGCGGGCGGTTCTCCCACCAGCTCAGGTTGTCGCGCTCGGCGACGTCGGAGCCGACGGTGAGCACGACCCGGCCGGTGAAGCCGAGCGCCGCCGCGACGAAGCTGTCCACCGTCGAGGTGGTCGTGTACTGCGTCTCCCCGGTGCCGTCACCTGTGACACCGACCGGCACACCCGGCTCGACACCGGCGGCCAGCAGGCCGTCACGGACGGCGGCCAGGTCCCCGGCGTCCACGGCGACGGCGAACGAGCCCTTCTGGGCCGCGCCGGCGAGCGCGTCGAAGTCCAGGGTGGTGATGTCGTCGACGTCGGCGGCGATCCGCACGCCGGGCAGCGGGACGCCGGCGTACGCCGCGACGCCCTCGGCCTGACCGATGCCGGGGATCACCTCGAAGTGCACCGCGGTCCGGGCGACCGCCTGCACCTCCTTGACCACCGATTCGTGGCCGAACGGGTCACCGGCGACCAGGTGCACCGCGGAGAGGCCCGACTTGGCGGCGGAGAGCAGCACCTTGGCGACGTCGCCGGGGGCGCCCTCGGCGACGCTGAACTGGGCGTCCTCCTTGGCGTCGGAACGGATCGCGCTCAGCAGCGACTCGGGCACGCCGCGGTCGTAGACCACCTGGTCGGCATCGGTCAGCGCCGCGTACGCGCGACGGGTCAGCAGCTCCGGGTCGCCGGGTCCGGCGCCGATGAACGCGATGCGTCCGGCTGGCTTACGGGCGGTGCGGGTGGTCATTCTGTGCTCCCCATCAGGGTATCGGCGCCGGCGTCGAGAAGATCGGTGGCGAGTGCCTTGCCGATCTCCGCCGCGCCGGCGGGCGTTCCGGTGCGCGACAGCCGGATGGCTCGAACCCCATCCGGGCTGAACACCGCACCGCGCAGGTAAATCTCGTCACCGTTGTCGCCCTCGGCAACCTCGGCGTGTGCCGCGACCGGGGCAGAGCACCCGGCCTCGAGCGTGGCGAGCAACGACCGCTCCGCCTGCACGGCGGCGCGGGTCGGTGCGTGGTCGAGCACGGCCAGCAGCTCGACCAGGTCGGCATCGTCGGCCCGGCACTCCACCGCCAGCGCACCCTGAGCCGGTGCGGGCAGCATGAGCATCGGGTCGAGCGTCTCGGTGATCTCCGCTGATCGGCCGAGGCGCGACAGGCCGGCCCGGGCGAGGACGACCGCGTCGAGGTCGGCCTCGGGGCCGAGCACCCGCGCGATCCGCGTGTCCACGTTCCCCCGAATCGGCGTGACCTGCAACTCTAGGCCCAAAGCCTGCAATTGCGCGATTCGGCGCACCGCACCGGTCCCGATCTTGGAGCCGGGTGGGAGCTCCGCGAGCGTCAGATTGTCCCGGGCGACGAGCGCGTCCCGCGGGTCCTCACGCACCGGCACGGCGGCGATGTGCAGCCGCGGGTGCTCGGCGGTGGGCAGGTCCTTGTACGAGTGGACGGCGAAGTCGATCTCGTCGGCGATGAGCGCGTCACGCAGCGCGGAGACGAAGACGCCCACGCCGAGCCGGGCCACCGGCGCCGCGGAACGGTCACCCGCCGTGACGATGCGGACGAGTTCGACCGCGCGGCCGGTCGCCGCGGTCAGCGCGTCGGCGACCATCTGGGACTGGGTGAGCGCGAGCGCGCTGCCCCGGGTGCCGAGACGAAGCGGTGTCATGCCTTCCCCCCGATCTCGGGCACCGCGTTCGCCGTTGCGGCGAGCGGCACATCCAGGTCGAACAGTTCACGCAGCAGTGCGGCGTACTGGTCCCCGCCGGGCTCGGCGGCGAGCTGCCGGACCCGCACCGTCGGCGAATGCAGCAGCTGCTGCACGACCCGGTGCAGGGTACGTGAAACATCGCCCCGCTGCTCCTCGGTGAACTCCGGCCGCCTGGAGATCAGCTTGCGCATCTCGGCCGAGACCACCTCCTCGGCACGGGTCCGCAACGCCGCCACCGTAGGCGCGATCTCGGCGCCCCGCAGCCACCCGAGGAAGTTGTCCACCTCACTGGCGACGATCTGCTCGACGGCCGCGGTCTCAGCAGCCGCGGGCAGGGCCCGGCGGCTCGCGGCGAGCCCGTCGATGTCCACGACGACCAGGCCCGGCAGGTCGGCGGCGTCCGGCGCGACGTCCCGCGGCACGGCCAGGTCCAGCACGATCAGCGGGTGTTCGGCGCCGGTCCGCGCGGCGAGCACCCTGGTCAGGCGTTCCCGGGTGAGCACCGGGTCGGTGGCGGCGGTCGCGGTGACCACGATGTCCACCTCACCCAGTGCGGAGTCGAGGTCGGCGAAGGGCACGGCGATCGCGCTGTACGCCTCGGCCAGCCGGTCGGCCCGCTCGGCACTGCGGTTGGTGACCCGCAGCGGCCCGACGCCGGTGCGGGTCAGCGTCGCCACCGAGAGCGCACCCATCGCACCGGCACCGATGACCAGCGCGGACCGCCCGGTGAGGTCACCGCCGAGGTGGTCGGCGGCGACGTCGAGGGCGGCCGTGACGACGCTCTGCCCGGCCCGGTCGATGCCGGTCTCGGCGTGCGCCCGTTTGCCGACCCGCAGCGCCTGCTGCATCAGCTCGTGCATCAGCCGGCCGGCGGAATCCACCTCGGTGGCCGCGTGGTAGGCGTCGCGCAGCTGGCCGAGGATCTGTGCCTCGCCGACCACCATCGAGTCGAGGCCGGACGAGACCCGGAACGAGTGCTGGACCGCCGCCTCGCCGTAGTGCACGTAGAGGTGCCCGGCCAGTTCGTTGGCCGGGATGCCGGAGTGCTCGGCGAGCACGTTGCAGATGTCGCCGAGACCGCCGTGGAAGCCGGTGACCGCCGCGTAGACCTCGACCCGGTTGCAGGTGGAGACGACCACGGCCTCGCCCACATAGGGCTGGGCGACGAGTTTTTGCAGCAGGTCCGGCAGACCGGACTCGGGAATGGCGAGCTTCTCCAGCGCTGCCACGTCGGCGGTGCGGTACGACGCACCGATGCTGAGCAGGTTCACGAGCCGACCGCCTCCTGATTGCCCCCCTCGGCGGACCGGCCACCAGGTAGCGCGGTCAGAGACGCCTTGCGGTGCTCATGGAACGAAAGGATCTGCAGCTCTATGGCGAGATCCACCTTACGGACATCAACATTCGGGGGCACCGAGAGAACACCCGGTGCGAAGTTCAAGATGCTTGTCACACCCGCGGCGACAAGCACGTCCGCGACCGCCTGGGCGGAGCCGGGCGGGGTGGCGATGACACCGATCGCGATGCCCTCCTCGGCGGCGACCCGGTCCAGGTCGTCGATGTGCTGGACGGCCAGCCCGTTTATCCGCTCGCCGACCTTCTTCGGGTCGGCGTCGAAGAGGGCCACCACGCGGAAGCCGCGGCTGGCGAAGCCGGCGTAACCGGCCAGCGCGTGCCCGAGATTGCCGACCCCGACCAGGCAGACCGCCCGGTTCTTGTCCAGGCCCAGGATGTACTCGATCTGGTCGATCAGCAGGGCGACGTCGTAGCCGACCCCCCGGGTCCCGTAGGAGCCCAGGTGGGAGAGGTCCTTGCGGAGCTTCGCGGAGTTCACCCCGGCGGCGGCCGCGAGGCCCTCGCTGGAGACGGTCTCGGCGCCGGTCTCGGCGAGGTGGTGGAGGGCGCGCAGGTATTCCGGCAGCCGCGCGATGGTCGCCTCCGGTAGATCCGGGAAGGCCGGGACGCCATCGGCTTCGCCGGGCGTGCTTCCTTGACGCTGCTGGCTCATCTGACTCCGTGCCGACGAGGCGGACCTGCGGTGAGCCCAGTCTGTGCGATACCGGTGAAACCCTCTGCGGGTGGCTGTGGTAGCGGGGCTCGTCGGAGTCACAGAGTAGGCGCTTGTGAAGGCGTGCACAAATCGCGATCTTGTCGGGACAATTGGACAAGATCGACCCGCTGTGTTAGCCGAGCCGACCTGTCGAGTATTACCGAGCGGAAGTCGCCAGGGCCACCTGACTCAGAGTGAGATGGCTGTCTTTACCGCGTCCACCAGTGTGTCGGCGACCGGATAGCCGGATGTGCGGAGCCGATCGGGGTCGGTGAAGCCACCGGTGTAGAGCACCGCCCGGCCGCCGACCGCCTCGGCCGCGTAGGCGTCGTCGAGCGAGTCACCGATCAGCACCACCTGACTGCCGTCGACGCCGAGCCCCTCCAGGTGCCGCGCCAGGTGCCCGGCCTTCAGGTCGCCGCCGACCTCGGTGCGCAGGCCGTCGATCCGGGCGAAGATGCCGGCCAGGCCGTACGTCTCCACGGCCGGCACCAGCTCGCTGTGGAACCACATGGAGAGCAGCGACTGCGTACCCGGCCAGCTCTTGATCGCGGCCATCGCGTCGGCGGCCAGCGAGATGTCGGTCAGGCCGAGCCGGTACGCGTCGTGGAAGATCCGGTCGAGCCGGCCGAACTCCTCGGCATCCACCGCCCGGCCGAGCATCTCGGCGTAGAACTCGGCCACCGGCCGCCGGAAGGCCCGCCGGTGCTCGTCGGCGGCGACCCTGCGGGCGCCGACCGAGGCGAAGGCCTCGTTGGTCGAGGAGACCACCAGGTGAAGATCGTCGAGAAGGGTTCCGTTCCAGTCCCAGACCAGGTGTTCAGCTGTCACGATCAGCCAACCTACAGGCGCGGTTCGCCCGGCTGCCGGGCCAGATCCCGCAGCAGGCGCTCCTCCTCGATGCGCCAGTAACCGTGCTCCTTGCCGTCCAGCAGCAGCACCGGCACCCGGTCACCGTAGTCGCGTTCCAGCTCGACGTCCGAGTCGACGTCGACCTTGGTCCACCCACCCGGCGCGATCCGGTCGAGCGTCTGCTCGGCCACCTCGCACAGGTGACAGCCGGCCCGGCTGATCAGCGTGAGCCTGTTGTCGGTCACCGCAGTTCCCCCTTACGCACCTTGCCGATCGCCGACCGGGGCAGCTCGGTCACCAGTTCGATGCTGGGCAGCTTGAACCGGGCCAGCCGGGCCGCACACCACACCTGGAGCTCGGCCACGCCCGGCGCCGGATCCCCGGCGGGCACCACGAACGCGTGCGGGCGCTGCCCGGTCTCCGGATCGGGCACGCCGACCACCGCGGCGGCGGCCACCCGCGAGTGACCGTCGAGCACCCGCTCGATCTCGGCCGGGTAGACGTTGAAGCCGTTCACCAGGATCAGTTCGCCGATCCGGTCGACCAGGACCAGGTCGCCGTCACCGTCGGCGTAGGCCACGTCCCCGGTGGGCCACCAGCCGTCCGGCCCGGGACCGCCGTGACCCGCCGGCCAATAACCGGCGAACAGGTTCGCGCCGCGCACCACGATCTCGCCCGGGTCGGTGCCGTCCGAGCCGGCCACGTCGACATCCGGGCCGGCGCGGTCGGCATCCGGCGAGACAGTGCCGTCACGCCACAGCGCGGCACCGGCGGAGTCGCGCAGCAGCAACTCGACGCCGGGCAGCGGCCGGCCGATCGAGCCGACCTTGTCCCGGTGACTGACGGCCGTGGTGGTCAGCACCGGGGCGGCCTCGGTCAGCCCGTACCCGATCAGGATGCTCGTGCCGGTCAGCTGCCGGAAGCGCGTCGCGATGCCGGGCTCCAGCGGTGCCGCGCCGCAGACCGCGGTCCGCAGGCCTTCCAGCGCCTCGCCCGCGTCCGGTTCGGCGATCCAGGCCTGGTACATGCCGGGCACGCCGACCGTGACGGTGATGCCGTGCCGGGTGATCAGTTTCAGCGTCGCGGCGGGGTCGAACCGCTCCGCCAGGACGCCGGTGGCGCCGTGCCACGCGACCGTGCCGAGCCCGGTGTTCAGCCCGTAGGCGTGGAAGAACGGCACCGCGAGCAGCACCACGTCGTCCGGCCCGACCACCGGCGGCTCGATCCGATCCAGCTGGTCATGGTTGGCGGCGAGCGCGGCGTGGGTGAGCATCGCGCCCTTCGGACGCCCGCTCGTGCCCGAGGTGTAGAGCAGAACCGCGAGATCTCCGGCGCCCACCTCCGGCAGGATGCCGTCCCCGGCTTCGATCTCCAGGGGTACGCGCGAAACGGTCACCAGACGCAACCGTGGCGGTCCCGCGGGCTCCCCGATGATCAGGACCGCGCCCGAGTCGGTCACCGCGTGATCGATCTCGCCGGCCGTGTATCCGGGGTTGAGTGGCACCGCGACGCGGCCGGCCCGCAGCACCCCGAACCAGGCGACCGCGAAGTCGACGGTGTTGCCGAGCACCAGGGCGATCCGGTCGCCCGGAGCGGTGCGCGCAGCCGTCCAGTGGGCGGCCAGCGAGACCCGTTTGTCCAATTCTGACCATGTGAGGACCGTGTCCCCGGCGATCAGGGCGGGCCGGTCGGGGCGGCGGCCGGCGGCCTCGGCGACCGGATCGCGGGCGGGTTCCTCCACGAGGCCCGAGTCTGGCACAAACAGCCCCCGACCGGGATGCCGGACAGCAGGTCCGTTCGTTCCGCAACCTCGTCGGCGAGGGTGGCGGCGACTCCGGGCGCCGCATTGCAGCCGTTTCGCGGCTTTGCGCGCAGCGCACACGGTGTGCGACTCCTCGTGTCCGAAGTCGGTGATACTTCCGTCTGCGTAACGGAAGCCACACCAACGGGTGAGGTCAACCGGCTTTTCAGCGGGTTGACCCGCCCCTTTTGTTGTGAGTGACCACCCTCATCCCGAGGAGGCCGCTGTGCCACACAAAGCACGGAATTATGGCGAATTCATGTCTGGCGGGACTGATTCGCAATCGTCACAGGCCCGCCGGGTTGAGGAGGCGAAGTGACTCATGTGTACGCCGATGCACGGCTCGCGCTCAACGAAGGACTGACCGCTCTGCGTGACTCCCTGGACGGCTCGATCGTCAACGCCATCCGCGGCGAAAGCCCGAAGCAGACCGGCAGCCGCCGGCCGCCGAACGGGCCGCCCGCCGTCACCCAGCCGAACGGAGGCAACGGCAAGTTCGGTGGAGGGGGGCGGATCGGCACCTCACGGCCGCCGGCCCAGCCGACCGCCGGGCAGCGGTCGAACCTCGGTGAGAACGAGACCACGCCCGGCGACCACACCGTCGTGCTGCCACAGCAGAGCACGACCGGTCCACCCACCGAGACCGCGCCGCCGAAACATCCGGCCCGGCCCGACCGGGGCGACCCGGCCGCCGAGGTGTGGGCGCTCGTCGAGCGTGCGCAGGCCGGCGAGGCGGAGGCGTTCGGGCTGATCTACGACCGGTACGTCGACACCGTCTTCCGGTTCGTCTACTTCCGGGTCGGCAACCGGCAGCTGGCCGAGGACCTGACCTCGGACACGTTCCTGCGTGCGCTCAAGCGGATCGGCAGCTTCACCTGGCAGGGCCGTGACCTCGGTGCCTGGCTGGTCACCATCGCCCGGAACCTGGTCGCCGACCACTTCAAGTCGGGCCGGTACCGCCTCGAGGTGACCACCGGCGACGTCCTCGACGCCGACCGGGAGGACCGCGGGCCCGAGGGGAGCCCGGAGTCCGCCGTGGTGGACCACATCACGAACGTCGCCCTGCTCACCGCCGTCAAGCAGCTCAACCCGGAGCAGCAGGAGTGCATCGTGCTGCGGTTCCTGCAGGGCTTCTCGGTGGCCGAGACCGCGCAGACCATGGGCAAGAACGAAGGTGCCATCAAGGCGCTGCAGTACCGGGCCGTCCGGGCGCTCAACCGGCTGCTGCCGGAAGGGTTCCAATCTTGATCCGGCGTTCTCGGATGTCGATCTCCGATACCCGACGGCACCCCCTCGCACCCGTAACCGGGGCCGCGTGTCGCGCGTTTGTCCGGATGCGAACCGGGACCGTGACAGGCCGCCCGGTTGCCTACGCCGGCCCGCAGGTCGGCGAGACAGTCACGAGCGAGGGGAGGTGCCCACGGTGAAGTTCGCTTTCCTGGACCGCCGGAGCGCCGAGCGCTTCGCGGAACTACTCGACGAAACCGGCGGCGCCCGTCGGCACCACACCCGTGGCCAGGCCGACGAGGAGCTCCAGCGGCTGGTCGCCATCGGCAACCGCCTCGGCGCGGCGCGGCCCGGCGCACCTGTCGAGTCCGAGTTCCGCGTCGGCCTGCGCGCCATGCTGGTCGCCACGGCCGAGCGGGACGGCATCGGCCGGACCGCGGTCGACGACGCCGAGCCCGTCGACGACACCGTCGAAGGAGTCCGGCGCTCGATCTTCGGCCGCCGGATCCGCGCCCGGGGTGCGATCGTGATCGGCGTCGCCGCCGGTGCGATGGCGGTCTCCGGGATCTCCGCAGCGAGCGAGAGCGCGTCACCGGGCGACGCCCTGTACGGCGTCAAGCGGTCGACCGAGCGGGCGCAGCTGGCGATCGCCGGGTCCGACGTGTCGCGGGGCCAGCTGTCGCTGGACTTCGCCCGCAACCGGCTGGCCGAGGCCGTCGCCATGGACGGCAACGACCCGGCGTTCCGCACGGTGCTGGACGACATGGACGCCGACACCCGCAAGGGCGTCCGGCTGCTCAACACGTCCGCGGTCACCAACTCCGACGTCAAGCCGCTGACCACGCTGAACGGTTTCGTCACCGCGCAGCGCAAGGCGTTCGCGCCGGCACTCGACGACCTCACCCCGGCCAACCGGGACCGGGCGGCGGCATCGCTGGCGCTGCTCGAGGACGTCGCGGACCGGACCGAGCAGCTGCGTGGCGGCCTGGACTGCGATCGGGTCACACCGAGCGGCTCGGACGATCTCGGGCCGAAGCTGCGCGGCTGTGGCTCCGGCGCCGACACCGACAAGGAACCGGCGACCCAGCCGAAGCCGGCACACACCGGTGGCGGCAAGGCTCCGGCGAACAAGACGCACAGCAAGTCGGCGACGCCGAAGCCGTCGAAGAGCGTGGTCACCACGAAGCCGGACGTCACCGGCAACGCGACAGTGCCGGGGACGGTCAGCCCGACGACCCCGGCCGAGACGCCGACCAGGTCGCGGGACGCCTCGCCGACGCCGACCGTCCCGGTGACGGTCCCGCCGGTCCTCGACGAGGGCGAGGAGCAGCAGCAGCAGCAGCAGGGCGGCGTACTGGGCGGACTGCTGGAAAACCTCTTCTAGAGGTCCGTCGCGCGCCTCGCGAAAGCATGGCTCGCAGAAGTAGGGGCTCGCGGAAGCACGTCTCGCGGAAGCATGGCGAGGGGCGGTGCCGAAAGTCGAAAGACTTCGGGGCCGCCCCTCACTTGTCACTATAGGACGGTCCGGGCGTTTCCTTCCAGTGACTAACAACTATGCGTGACCGAATCGTCACGGACCGAACGCGTCCGGTCGCTTCTCCAGCAGCTCGTGCAGGGTGGCCTGAATGGTCTCCCGGACCTGGTCAGCGAGGTTGTAGACAACCAACGGGTCGTCGGCGAACTCGGTCAGGTGCGCGGTCGGGATCGGCGGGCAGAACTGGATCAGCCACTTGCTCGGCAGCGGCACCAGACCCAGCGGGCCGAGCAGCGGGAACGTCGGCGTCACCGGGAAATAGGGGACGCCGAGCAGCCGGGCCAGCGGTTTCAGGTCGGCCAGGATCGGATAGATCTCCTCGGCGCCGACGATCGCGACCGGGATGATGGGGGTGCCGGTGCGCAGTGCCGCCGAGACGAACCCGCCCCGGCCGAACCGCTGCAGCTTGTAGCGGTCGGCGAAGCGCTTCCCGATGCCCTTGAAACCCTCCGGGAACACGCCGACCAGCTGGCCGCCGGTCATCAGGCGCTCGGCGTCGGGGTTGCAGGCCACGGTGGCGCCGGCCGCCCGGGCCAGCTCGCTCATCACCGGCATCCGGAACACCAGGTCGGCGCCGAGCAGCCGCAAGTGCCGCTCCTGGGGGTGCTTGTCGCGCATCGCGACGGTGAGCATCAGCGCGTCCAGCGCGAGCGTGCCGGAGTGGTTGCCGACCACCAGGCCGCCCCCCTCGGCCGGCACGTTCTCGATGCCGAGCACCTCGGTGCGGAACCAGTCGCGGTAGAGCACCTTCAGGATCGGCTGGAAGAGCGCGTCGGTGAGCTCCGGGTCGAAGCCGAACTCGTCCACCTCGTACGCCCCGGCGAGGCGGCGGCGCAGGAACGCCAGCCCCTCGGCGACCCGCTGGTCCCAGACGTCGGCGCCGTCGGCGGGCCGGTCGGCAGGCCGCTCCGGGATCGGGCGCCTCCCGTTCACCCGCTGCACCGGGGCGGGGGTGGGTAACTGGAACTCGGCGTGACCGGGGAGCACGTCACGACGGTACTCGTCCTGACTCACGACCGGTCGCTTCCCGCCGGCACCCCCGCGGGCGTGGCCTCGGCCGCCGCCCGGACACGCCGGATGCCGTCGAGGATCGCCCGCTCGGCCGTGGCCAGCCGGTCCGCGGTGACGGTGGAACCCGCCGTGTGCGCCCGGATGAACTCCTCGAACGCGACGGCCGTGGTGCGCGGCGTGAAGCCGAACTCGCGGATCAGCCGGGACGTGTCCACCACCCGGCCGTGCACGAAGAGGTCGATCTGGTCCAGGCCGATCTGCTCGACACCGAGGTTGCGCAGCAGGGCCGCGCCGGTGGAGAGGGCCGACTCGGGGAACGGCAGGGCGACCCGGCCGCTGCGGCGCACGGCCTGGGAGAGCATCAGGACCCCCGCACCGGCCACGTTGTACGTGCCGGGGTGGTCCTCGATCACCGAGCGGTGCAGGACCTCGAGCGCGTCCTCGACGTGCACGAACTGGAGCCGGGCGTCGCGGCCGAGCACGGTCGGCACCACAGGTTGTGCGAAGTATCTGGTCAGCGAGGTCTCGGCCGTCGAGCTGATCATCGGGGCGAACCGCAGCACGGTCGCGGCCACCTCGGGCCGGCGCCGGCGGAAGCCGCGCACGTAACCCTCGATGTCGAGGATGTCGCGGGCGAACGGGCCGCGCGGCACGGCACGGGGCTCGGTGTCCTCGGTGAAGACCGCCGGGTCCCGGAACGAGGCGCCGTACGCCGCCGTGGACGAGCGGACCACCAGTTTGCGCAGGCCGGACGCCGCCTGCGCGGCCGCGAGCACCTGCATGGAACCGATGACGTTCTGTTCCTTCATCGCGGCCCGGCCGCCCGGCTCGGCGGGCACACTTGTGACAGCAAGGTGCACGACGGCTTCGGGGTCGAGCTCGGCGATGGCCTCGGTGGCCGCCCGCGCATCAGCCCGGATCCGCTCGACACCCGCCAGCATGCCGAGCAGGCCGGCAGGCGGGTCGTGCGGATCCAGGCCGACGACACGATCGATCCGGGGATCAGCGGCGAGGCGTGCAGCCACCCGAGCGCCGAGGTACCGGCTTACTCCGGTGACCACGACAACGCTGGGCGGTGAGGTCACCACGGGCGCACCTTCCGATGCGTTGTTGAGATCCTCGGGCAGTCAGGCAAGTGACGTGTCCGGGCCGGGCCGGTCGCCCGGCCGGACGTCACTTGCCGAGACGGCGACGCTGGACGCGGGTCTTGCGCAGCAGCTTACGGTGCTTCTTCTTCGCCATACGCTTGCGGCGCTTCTTGACCACGGAGCCCATACGAAAAGCCTCTCGAAACCATGTGGGTGGACCGGCGGACCCGAAGGCTCGCCCGGTACCGGACTGGACGGCACCCCGAGCGCTGGCGCCACGATCGGCGCGCGGACCCGGGAACCAACCGCTCCAGCGTAGCGGGCAGGTCGTTTCGGGCCAACACGACCCCGGCAGACGCCGGGGCCGCCGGTCGTCAGGCGCTCTGCGAGAAGGCGCCGCGAAGATATTCGTGTACCGCGTGCTCGGGCACCCGGAACGAGCGGCCGACCCGGACCGCGGTGAGGTCACCGCCGTGCACGAGCCGGTAGACGGTCATCTTGGAAACCCGCATCAGCGAAGCAACCTCGGCCACCGTCAGGAACCGTACCTCCGAGAGTCGTTCCTCGGTCTGGGCTGGACCCGTCATCTCGTCGCACCGATCCTTTCGCAGGCACGTGCGTGTCATCAGAACGGTATCGATACGGCTGTGACCAACGCGATGCGTTCCGTGAAATGACCATAAAAAGTCAAGCCCGACACACCGGATCTGCGAAGTGTTGACCTGTTTGGGTTACTTGCGTGACGTGACGGCCCTCGCCACGACACCCACCCCGGCCGGGCGCTCGGCAATCCGGCGCATCAGATAGCCGTACCACTGCTCGCCGTACGGCAGGTAGACGCGGACCGTGTGCCCGCCCGCCGCGAGCCGGGCCTGCTCCTCCGGGCGGACGCCGTACAACAGCTGGAACTCGTACTCCCCGGTGGACCTGTCGAACCAGCGCGCCCGGTCCTCGGCAATCGCGATCAGCCGCGGGTCGTGCGTCGCCACCATCGGATAGCCGGCACCCGACATCAGGATGTTCAAGCACCGCACATACGACTTGTCGACGTCCAGCGCCGACGAGAAGGCCACCGACTCCGGCTCCGCGTAGGCGCCCTTGCAGAGCCGGACCCGGGACCCGGCCGTCGCCAGCTCCCGGCAGTCCCCCTCGGTCCGCCGCAGCTGTGCCTGCAGCACCCCGCCGGTCCGCGGGAAGTCCCGCCGCAGCTCCAGCAACGTCTCCAGGGTCGTGTCGGTGGTGGTGTGGTCCTCGGCGTCCAGGGTCACGGCGGTGCCGGCCTCCGCCGCGGCGGCACAGATCGCGTGGGCGTACTCGTACGCCATCTTGTCGTCGATCCGCATGCCCAGCGCCGACAGCCGCACGCTGACCTCGGCCACCGGCGTCAGGCCGGCGTCGCGCAACCGGCCCAGAACCGCGACGTACTCGTCGCGGACCGCCGCCGCCTGCTCGACGGTGCCGGTGCCGACGCTCAGATGATCCAGGACGACCGACAGGCCGTCGTCGGCCAGCTCCCGGCTCACCCGCAGGGCTTCGTCGGCACTGTCGCCGGCGACGAACCGCCGCGCGAGCCCCTTGCCGGCGGGGACGGACTCGGCGAGCCGCTCCAGCCGGGCGGAACCGGCCGCAGCGAGAAACAGGGAACGGAGCATGAGCCGAGGGTAACCTCCGGGCCCGCGCCGAAACCCGCGCGCTTCATACATGCCCTACACACACCGGTACGGCTACCGTTGTCGGGTGAACTTCGATGCGTACGCCCGGACGGCAGTCGACCTCGTCAACGCCGGACTGGACGATCTCGCCGGGTTGCGGGCCATGTTCTCCGGTGAGCAGGAGTACATGCGGGACCAGGTCGCCGAGAAGGACCTGGTGGCGTTCCGCCGTGCACAGCGCCGGCTGCGCGAGGTCTTCGAGTACGGCACGTCCGGCCGGGACGCCGACGCGGTGCGCGAACTCAACACGATGCTCGAGGCGTACCCGGTGCAGCCGCGCATCTCCGGGCACGACGCCAGCGACTGGCACATGCACGTGACCAGCCGCGGTTCGTCGGTGAGCGCCGAATACCTGGCCGGTGCGTCGTGGGGTCTGTCGGTGTGGCTCTGCGAGTACGGCAGTGCCCGCTTCGGCATCTGCGCCGACGAGCGTTGCGGCAACGTCTATCTGGACACGTCGTCGAACAACTGCCGGCGCTTCTGCTCGGAGCGCTGCGCCACCCGCTCCCACGTGGCAGCACACCGAGCCCGCAAACGAGCTGTGCTGACTGGCCTCGCTCCGGCCTGACGGCTGGCCGGCCGCAGGACTCTCAGGCCTGCGTGGCGGCGGCCTGCGCGGGGGCCAGGTGGCGGCGGGCGAACTCCAGGGCCTCGCGCAGGTCGGCCTCGCGGGCCGGGCGGCTCGCGGCCTTCCGGGTGTTGATCTCGAGGGCGACCGAGCCGGTGAAACCCCGGCCGGCCAGCGAGCTCAGCAGCTCGGCACAGGGCTGGTTGCCCCGGCCCGGCACCAGGTGCTCGTCGCGGCCCTCGCCGGTGCCGTCGCCCAGGTGCACGTGCTTGAGGCCGGCACCCATCCGGTCGGCCATCTCCAACGCGTCGATCCGGGACGCCGCGCAGTGCGAGAGGTCAAGGGTGTACGCGTCGAAGCCCGTCTCGGTCGGGTCCCACCCCGGCGTGTAGGGCACGAACCAGCGGCCGGCCATCTTCACCGGGAACATGTTCTCGATCGCGAAGGACAGACCCGGGTGCCGGTCGCGCACCTTGTCCAGCCCCTCGGCGAAGTTGCGGGCGTAGTCGCGCTGCCAGCTGAACGGCGGATGCACCACCACCGTCGGCGCGCCGAGCGTCTCGGCCAGCTGGGCCGCCCTGCTGAGCCGCTCCCACGGGTCCGGGCTCCACACCCGCTGGGTGACCAGCAGACAGGGCGCGTGGACGGAGAGCACCGGGACGCCGTAGTGGGCGGCCAGCCCCGCCAGGGCGCCGGCATCCTGGCTGACGGCGTCGGTCCACACCATGACCTCGAGGCCGTCGTAGCCGACCGTGGCCGCCATCTCGAACGCGGCCGCCGTCGGCTCCGGGAAGACCGAGGAGCTGGAGAGAAGCACAGGAACGCGGGAACTCACGCCTCCAGCGTAGCCGCGCCCGGCACGCGCGGATATATCAGCGCTAAACGGTCAGGGTCCACCGATGGGCGTACGCTGAGGCGGATGAGCCGCACGAAGCCGTCTGCCGAGGTCCCGCTCGACTTCCCTCGGGAGTGGATCGAGTTTCTCGATCCAGACGACGAGCAGCATCTGGTGCGCGCCGACCTGACCTGGTTGCTCTCCCGCTGGACCTGCGTCTTCGGCTCCGCCTGCCGGGGCATCCTGCCCGGTCGCGCCGAGGACGGCTGCTGTTCGCACGGCGCGTTCTTCACCGACGCCGACGACGAGAACCGGGTCAAGGCGGCGGCCGCGAAACTCACCCCCGAGACGTGGCAGCACCACCGGCGGGGTTTCCGCAACTACACCGAGATGGATTCGGTCGACGGGACCAAGCCCGCGCGGCGCACTGCCACCCGATCCGGTGACGGCCCGTGCGTGTTCCTCAACGACGCGAGCTTCCCGGCGGGCGGCGGATGCGCCCTGCACGCGCAGGCACTGCGCGACGGGGTACACCCCCTCAAGTACAAGCCGGACGTCTGCTGGCAGCTGCCGGTCCGCCGCGAACAGGACTGGATCACGCGGCCCGACGGCACGAAACTGCTGCAGTCCACCCTGACCGAGTTCGACAGGCGCGGCTGGGGCCCGGGCGGGCACGACCTCGCCTGGTGGTGCACGTCGTCACCGGAGGCGCACGTCGGCACCGAGCCGATGTACCTCACCTACGCACCGGAGCTGACCGAGCTGATCGGGGAGCCGGCGTACGCGAAACTCGCCGAACTCTGCGCGGCCCGCCTGAAATCCGGCCTGCTCGCCATCCACCCGGCGACCGCAGCTGCCGGGGCGCCGAAAAGGCGAGGCGGACGCGAGCCCGCCTCGCCCCGCGCGGCCCGGACCCCCTGACCCGCGGCGAACCCCGCCCTGGGCGGCACCTCGACCAAACCGGCCATGTCATGGTGCCGAACAGATCGAAGCGCACCACGCGCTCGCGCTCCAGAATCCAGAGGCCAGAGGGAACATGTGACGACACGACCCTTGCCGTCGTCGGTGCCGGGCACGGACCCGAACCAGTAATTGCCGAAACCAAGAGCAGCAGAGCGGGTGCCACCGAAAGGGCGAGGCCCGGCCGCGACCACCCACCTGGCTGGCGGCCGCACTGGGCCGGGAGCAGGCAGATGGCCGCGTGGGCCACCGGGGGACGGGCGAGAGATCCTGTTGGAGAACCGCACACCCGTACCGAAGAGAGGGTCAGGGCTCGAACTTGTAGCCCAGGCCGCGCACCGTGACGATGTACCGCGGCGTGGAGGGCTCCGGCTCGACCTTGGAACGCAGGCGCTTGACGTGGACGTCCAGGGTCTTCGTGTCGCCGACGTAGTCGGCTCCCCAGACCCGGTCGATCAGCTGGCCCCGGGTGAGCACCCGGCCCGCGTTGCGCAGCAGCAGCTCGAGCAGCTCGAACTCCTTCAGTGGCAGCTGGACGCCGGCGCCGTCCACGGTGACGACATGGCGCTCCACGTCCATCCGGACCGGGCCGGCGGCGAGCGTCGGGGTGGTCACCTCGGCGGCCTCGGTGCCCTGGCGGCGCAGCACCGCACGGATGCGGGCGACCAGTTCACGCGGCGAGTACGGCTTGGTGACGTAGTCGTCCGCACCGATCTCCAGGCCGACGACCTTGTCGATCTCGCTGTCCCGGGCGGTCACCATGATGATCGGGACGGCCGAGCGCTGCCGCAGCTGGCGGCAGACCTCGGTGCCGGACATCTCCGGCAGCATGAGGTCGAGAAGCACGATGTCGGCACCGGTCCGGTCGAACTGCGTGAGCGCCGAGGTCCCGGTCGCGGCGACCGACACCTCGAAACCCTCCTTGCGCAGCATGTACGACAGGGCGTCGGAGAACGACTCCTCGTCCTCGACCACGAGCACGCGGGCCAATGTGGTTCCTTCCGTCTTCGGTGACCGGGTCAACGCCCGGCCACACCGGACTCGATCTCAATCGCCGTCGGTGACGGCGAGGGGGCTTCGGGGGGACGCGCCGGTAGGCGCAAGGTGAACGTAGAGCCGTCGCCGAGGGCGCTGGTGACGTCGACACGGCCACCGTGGTTGGTGGCGATGTGCTTGACGATGGCCAGGCCGAGGCCGGTGCCACCGGTGGAACGGGACCGCGCCTGATCGGCCCGGTAGAACCTTTCGAAGATCCGGTCGACGTCCTGCGGAGAGATACCGATGCCCTGGTCGGTGACGTCGATCTCGATCCAGTCGTCGCTCTGGCGCATGGTGAGCGAGACCTTGGTGTCCTCGCCGGAGTACGCGATCGCGTTCTCCACGAGGTTCGTGACGGCGGTGGCGATCTGGCTGTCACTGCCGTACGCCATGGCGCCCCTGGGGCCGTCGTAGACGACCTCGATGTTCTTGGCCGAGGAGGTGGTCCGGGTGCGGTCGACGACTTCGGCGATCACCCAGTCGAGGGGGACCGGCTCCGGGTTCGGCAGCGGCTCGGCGCCCTGCAGGCGGCTGAGCTCGAGCAGCTCGCTGACCAGCCGGCCCATCCGGGCGGACTCGTGGTGGATGCGCTCGGCGAACCGGCGCGCCGCGATCAGGTCCTCGGACTGCGCCTCGGGTGCCGAGTCGGGCAGCTGGGTGGCGTCCAGCAGCGCCTCGGCCAGCAGCTGGAGGGCGCCGATCGGCGTCTTCAGCTCGTGACTGACGTTGGCGACGAAGTCGCGGCGCACCCGGGCCAGCCGGTGCGACTCGGTCACGTCTGCAGCCTCGACCGCGACGTGCGTCGAGTTGAGGGCCACGGCGCGCAGGTGCAGCCCGAGCGGGGCCTGTGCCCCACCCGCGCGGCCCCGGGGCAGGTCGAGCTCCACCTCGCGGCGGACGCCGGTGCGGCGGACCTGTCCGGCGAGGGTACGCAGGATCGGATGCGCCGCGATGGTGCCGGGCGCCCCGCCGGAGCGCAGCAGGCCCATCGCGCGGGCCGCCGGGTTCACCAGCACCGGGTAGTCGTCGGAGTCCAGCACGACGACACCCACCCGCAGCGAGTCGAGACTCTTGCGACCGAGGCCTTTCATCCCGTTCTTACCAGCCGGGCGGTCATCGTCCGGTTCGATGGCGGCGCTCCCCTCCGACGGTCCGCTGCGAGCCGTCTCGGCCAGCCGGCGGACCCGGGCCAGAGCCAGCCCCGCTCCCACACCGACGGCGAGCGCGAGCAGGATGAGGCCGACGGCGTACTTCCATTCCACGCTGCGATCGTAGGGTCATTGTTTACCTGCGCTACAGGGCCAAAGGTACAAATCGGGCCGACGTCGAATAATGTTCACCACTACGCCTGGCGTCGTTCACCGCTGTTCATGTCCAGGCCGCCGGCTGCCCATAGCGTGAGCAGCACAACCGGCCGCCCGAAACCCGGGCCGGCCCTGAGGAGCACCGGGATCGAGACATGCGCGAGGAGTACCAGGCCGACCTTGTCGAGGTCGGCCGCCTGTTGGTGACCATGGCAGAGTCGGTTCGCGCCGCCCTGCGCAAGGCGACGACCGCGCTGCTGACCGCCGACCTCAAGGCCGCCCAGGCCGTGATCGAGCGGGACGCCGACGTCGACAAGATCTATGAGCAGGTCGAGGTGAAGGTGGCGGACACCATCGCCCGGCAGGCGCCGGTCGCCGGCGACCTGCGCCGGGTGATCACCGCCCTGCACATCTCCGCCGACCTGGAGCGGATGGGCGACCTGGCCGAGCACGTGGCGAAGACCGCCGCCCGCCGGCACCCGTCGCCGGCCGTCCCGGCCGAGCTGCGCCCGACCTTCCAGGAGATGGCGGACGTGGCGGACCGGATGGCCGGGAAGATCATTACCCTGCTGGCCAAGCCCGACGTCGCGCTCGCCGCCGAACTGGAGACCGACGACGACTCGATCGACGACGCCGAGCGTCACCTTTTCAAGATCATGCTGGACGACGCGTGGCCGTACGGTGCGGAGACCGCGATCGACGGCGCCCTGCTCGGCCGGTTCTACGAGCGGTACGCGGACCACGCCGTGAACATCGGCGAGCAGGTCATCTACCTGGTCACCGGCGAACCGACGGCCAGCCAGAACTGAACCGATCCGGCTCGGCCGCGGCGCTCGGCGTCGCGGCCGGACGGATCCGAAGGCCGGGATGCCACGGGGGCGTCCCGGCCTTCGTCGTTGCGGACGGTTACTTCTTGCCCTGGGCGGCGACCGCCGCGGCGGCCTCCTTGGCGGCGACCGGGTCGAGGTAGGTGCCGCCCGGGTTGGTCGGGCGCAGGTTCTCGTCCAGGTCGTAGCGCAGCGGGATGCCGGTCGGGATGTTCAGCTTCGCGATCGCTTCATCGGAGACCTGGTCGAGGTGCTTCACGATGGCGCGCAGCGAGTTGCCGTGCGCGGCGACCAGAACCGTCTTGCCGGCACGCAGGTCCGGGACGATCTCGTCGTACCAGTACGGCAGGGCCCGCACCAGCACGTCCTTCAGGCATTCCGCCTTGGGCAGCAGCTCCGGCGGCAGGCTCGCGTACCGGGCGTCGCCGAACTGGGAGAACTCGGAGTCGTCCTCGATCGGCGGCGGCGGGACGTCGTACGACCGGCGCCAGAGCATGAACTGCTCCTCGCCGTACGCCTCGAGGGTCTGCTTCTTGTCCTTGCCCTGCAGCGCGCCGTAGTGGCGCTCGTTGAGCCGCCACGACCGCTTCACCGGGATCCAGTGCCGATCGGTGATGTGCAGCGCGATCTCACTGGTGCGGATCGCACGGCGCAGCAGGCTGGTGTGCACCACATCGGGCAGCACGTTCTGCTCCTTGAGCAGTTCGCCACCGCGTCGGGCCTCGTCCTCACCCTTGGCGTCCAGGTCCACGTCGACCCAGCCGGTGAAGAGGTTCTTGGCGTTCCACTCGCTGTTGCCGTGCCGCAGCAGCACCAAGGTTCCAGTCATGACCTCATCTTGCCTCGCCCACCTGGTGGCCGTGCGGCCACCCGGCACCGTGTCCGCCGCCACGTCGTAAACCGGTTGCCCGACCCCCTAAGTTGTAAGGCGAGCTGGCTAGATCACTACTTACTGGGGGTACGGTGTCCGGGTGGTTCCGTCAGGCTGTGGGCGGATTGCCCCGGCAGTTCTGGTTCCTCTGGACCGGCACCCTGATCAACCGGCTCGGCGCCTTCGTGGTGCTGTTCCTCAGCATCTACCTGACAAGTGACAGGCACTTCACCCAGACACAGGCCGGTGTCGTCCTCGGCCTCTACGGCGTCGGCGGTGCGATCGGCACCATGACCGGCGGCGTCCTGGCCGACCGCTGGGGACGCCGGCCCACCATGCTCACCGCGCAGTTCGGCGCGGCGGCGCTGATGCTGGCCCTCGGCTTCGCACACTCCTACTGGCACATCGCCGCCGTCACGTTCCTGCTCGGCGCGTTCGCCGAAGGCGTCCGGCCGGCCTTCTCGGCGATGATGGTCGACGTCGTGCCGGAACGCGACCGGGTCCGGGCGTACTCGCTGAACTACTGGGCGATCAACCTCGGCTTCGCGCTCGCGGCGGTCGCGGCCGGCTTCGCCGCCCAGTTCGACTACCTGCTGCTCTTCGTGGTGGACGCGGGCACCACGCTCGTCACCGCCGTCATCACGGCCATCTTCCTGGCCGAGACGCGGCCGCGGCGCAGGCGTACCCCCGGCGCCGCCGCGCCCGCACCCGCCGGCGGCATGGGCACCGCCCTGCGCGACCGGGTCTTCCTGGTCTACCTGCTGCTCAGCCTCGCGCCGGTGCTGGTGATCCTGCAGCACTCGTCCACGCTGCCGCTCACCATGCTCGCCGACGGGCTCTCGGCCGCCACATACGGCACGGTGATCGCGGTGAACGGGGTGCTGATCGTTCTCGGCCAGCTCTTCGTCCCCAAGCTCATCGAAGGGCGGGACAGCGCCCGCGTGCTGGCTCTCGCCGGTCTGATCATCGGCGCCGGCTTCGGGCTTGTCGCGATCGCGGACGGGCCATGGCTGTACGCCTTCACCGTGGTGATCTGGACCCTCGGCGAGATGCTGCAGTCACCGAGCAACGCGGCCACCGTCGCGGCACTCTCCCCGCCCGAGCTGCGCGGCCGCTACCAGGGGCTCAACTCGCTGACCTGGTCGATCGGCACGGCACTGGCCCCCGTGCTGGGCGGGCTGGTGCTGCAACGTGGCGGCGACGCGCTGTGGGTGGGCTGTTTCGCACTCTGCGCGATCGCCTCAGCCGGCCAATTGATCGCCGGCCCGGCCCGGAACCGGCGAGCCGCGCTACGCCGCGCCGAGGAGATCGCCCTCACTGAGAAGGCCGTCACCGGCGATGCCCGGAGCACACGGTGAGGCCGATCTTCACCATGGCGGCAAAACGGTTTGCGCGCCCCCACTACCATCGGGCGCCTGCCTGCGGCCGTACCGATTCTTCGATCTTGGACGGTTGATCACAAGCGGTGATGGCGGCTGCCCGGGATTCGCTGCGGATAGGTGTGTCACCAGTTCGACAGAACACATCGGACAGTCCGCGATTCGCGTATTACCCCGAAGACGGTACGGCTAACACGTGATGCCATTTTCGACGGAGGCACAAACAAAAGCGCCGGCGGCGGCGGGCGACACCCATCCCCATAGGCGCCGCCCGCACTAACCGCCGGTCTCGGGTCGCGCCGTCCCCCAACGGCTCATGCCACCCGTCCCCAAACGCCGATCCGCGGCGATCATTGCTGATCGACCCGTTCCCCGAACTGACGGCTCGGCGTCCATCGACCACGCTAGTTGGGGCAGTCAAGCCTTCACAACCCGATTTCGTGTCGACATCTGTTCCGACCGTCACAGGAACCAACAACCAACCGATCGGACGATCCGCCAATCACTCGTCCGGGCTCCTCGTCGCGGAAAAATCACTACTCGTCGATAAGCAGATGTTCACCCGGGAAGCCATCGAGTCGTATCGTCCGCCTCCGATATAGTCCCTAGATCAACTAGACCTGTGCGTCATCGGTGCGGGCGGCGCGCGGCCCGCACATCGCCCGCGAGCCGAGGCGGCGCTGGGGTGGGGCGCTTGCGGCGCTGCGGGCGCTTTCGGCGCGGCCGGCCGGGAGGCAGACGCTTGCGGTGCGGGCAGCCGGGAGGCAGACGCTTGCGGTGCGGGCAGCCGGGAGGCGAGGGTCTGCGGTGCGGGCTTTCTGCCGGTTTGCACCGGTAGGGCTTTGAGTGGAACACGGCCCGCAGGATGTCGACGCGGCGGCCGGCGAGGCAGGTGGGTGCGGCGTTGTCCGCCGGCCTTGGCTCCTTTGTGGTCACTGCTTGAGCAGCCGCGACCGGATGCGCTGCGTCCGTGCGGCGGTGTTGATCTGCTAGCGCTACGAAATCGCGGTGATCATGGGGCTGAAACCGCGATTTCGCATCGCTAGCAGATCAACATCTCGACAGTTGGGGTATCCGACTCACCGCGGCAAGGAGCCGGGCACGGGTTGATGCGCGGCCGTCGGGCTGGGCGGCGGGGTGTGGCGCGATGCAGCGGCGCAGAACGAGCGGCGCACACGGCGCGGCGCGACGCAGGCCGAGCGGCACGGCGCGACGCAGGCCGAGCGGCAAGGCACAGGGCAAGCGACGCGACGCGGGGCAAGCGGCCCGCCACGGCACAGAGCGAGCGGCCCGACGCGGGCAAGCGGCGGCACGGCACAGGGCATGACGCTGGGCAAGCGGCGCGGGGCAGGCGGTGGCACCGGCCGCGCGGTGGCGCAGGGTGGGGCCTGCGGGGCCGGGATCAGCCCTCGGCGAGGTGTTTGAAGGCCTGCAGGTTCGCGAGCGACTCCCCCCGCTTGACCCGCCACTCCCACTCCCGCCGGATCGAGGTGCTGAACCCGAGCTCCAGCAGGGTGTCGAAGGACTCGTCGGCGTAGGTCAGCACCGAGCCGAGGATCCGGTCCAGTTCGTCGGCGTCGAGGCCCTTGAGGGAGACCCGCCCGGTCAGGTACACGTCGCCGGCCGCGTCGATCGAGAAGGCCACCCCGTACATCCGGGCGTTGCGCCGCAGCATCCACGCCCAGACCTCTTCGTGGTTCTCGTCGGGGTGGCGCATCACGAACGCCTCGATCCGCAGCGCGTGCTCGCCGACGATCAGGTTGCAGGCAGTCTTGAGCTTGTGCGTGCCGGGCAGGGTGACCACATAGGACGACTCGCCGGTGGGTTCCCACTCCAGTTCCCGCTCGGTGAGCACATTCTCGATCAGCTTCGTCACCATGCGCACGTCGCTCCTTCCAGCCGGGCCGCGATGAGTGCGCGGTGTTCGCTCATCGCGTCACGGTAGACCCGCAGCAGATTGTCGGCAGTGCGATCCCACGAGAACTGTGACGCGTGGGCGACCGCGCCGGCGGACAGCCGGCGCCGATAGCCGGGGGCGTCGAGCAGGCGGTCCAGTACCCGGGCCCAGTCCTGCGGGTCGTGCCCGTCGACGAGCACCCCGCTGATCCCGTCCCGGACCGCGGTGACGAGGCCGCCGACCGCGGCCGCCACCACCGGCGTTCCGCAGGCCTGCGCCTCCAGGGCGACGAGCCCGAACGACTCGTTGTACGACGGCACCGCGACCAGGTCGGCGGCACGGTAGAGCGCGGCCAGGCCGGCGCCGGTCTGCGGCGGCAGGAACACCACCGATTCGGCGACGCCGAGGGATTTGGCGAGTTCGACGAGTGAGGAGGGCCGGTCCAGGCCGCTGCCGCTGGGCCCGCCGCAGATCACCACGGTGACGTCGTCCGGGCCGCTGCGGGCCCGCATCTCGGCGAGGGCGGAGATCAGCACGTCGGGGGCTTTGAGCGGCTGGATCCGGCCGACGAAGGCGATGATCCGGCCGCGCTCGGGCAGGCCGAACCGGGCGCGGTCGGACCGGCCGGGACGGAACCGTTCCAGGTCGACGCCGGGCTGCACCACGCTGACCCGGGCCGGGTCGGCCTGGTAGTGGTCGATCAGGTCCTGTGCCTCGAACCGGGTGTTCGCCACCAGCCGGTCGGATTCCGCGATGACCTGTTCCTCGCCGATCAGCCGGGCCCGCGGCTCCGGCCGGTCACCGGCCGCGATGAACTTGTTCTTCACCTTGGCGAGGGTGTGCGCGGTGTGTACGTGCGGCACGCCCCAGCGTTCCCGGGCCAGCCAGCCGACCTGCCCGGAGAGCCAGTAGTGCGAGTGGATCAGGTCGTAGTAGCCGGGCGGGTGCGCCGCCTCGGCACGCAACACGCCGGTGGTGAACGCGCAGAGCTGCGACGGCAGCTCCTCCTTGTCGAGCCCTTCGAACGGCCCGGCGGTGACGTGCCGGACGTGCACGCCCGGCGACATCTCCACCAGCGGCGGCAGTCCCCCGGCCGTCGCCCGGGTGAAGATCTCGACCTCCACACCGCGTGCGGCCAGGCATTTCGCAACCTCCACGATGTACACGTTCATGCCGCCGGCGTCGCCGGTGCCCGGCTGTTCCAGCGGGGACGTGTGCACCGAGAGGGTGGCGATCCGGCGGGGAGTCGGCCACGAGCCGGCAATCGGCAACTCAGCCACGGTGGCTCCCTCCGATACGGCGCCGTGTCCGTCGTAAAAACTTGTTGCGCCAAGGTTCATCTTCCCCATCGGCGGTGGCCGAACCACCATGCAGCCGAGCGAGGGTGATGCAGGTCATGAGGGAAGATCTGACCATGGAGAACATCGCAGTCGTCACCGGGGCCTCCAGCGGCATCGGTGCGGCCACCGCGCGCCGGCTGGCCACCGAGGGATTTCATGTGGTCGCCGTGGCCAGGCGCGCCGACCGGCTCGACGAACTGGTCGCCGGCATCGGCGCGAACGCGACAGCCGCCGTGTGCGACGTGACCTCGGACGAGTCGGTGGCCCGGCTCGCCGGGACGGTGGCCGGGCTGGGCGGTCAGGTCACCCTGCTGGTCAACAACGCGGGCGGCGCCCGCGGGGCGGATCCGGTGGCGGCGGGGTCGGTCGACGACTGGCAATGGATGTACGAGGTGAACGTGCTCGGCACCCTGCGGGTCACCAAGGCGCTGCTGCCGGCGCTGGAGGCGAGCGGCCGCGGCACGATCGTGACGATCGGGTCGACCGCGTCCTTCGTGGTCTACGAGGGCGGTGGCGGTTACACGGCGGCCAAGCACGCACAGACCGCCCTGGTCGGGACGTTGCGGCTGGAACTCGCCGGCAAGCCGGTCCGGGTCGTGGAGATCGACCCGGGGATGGTGCGGACCGACGAGTTCGCCGTCAACCGCTTCGGCGGCGACCGGGAGAAGGCCGACGCGGTCTACGCGGGCGTCAAGGATCCGCTGGTGGCCGACGACATCGCGGACATCGTGGCGTTCGCGGCGACCCGTCCGCATCACGTCAACATCGACCGGCTGGTGGTGCGGCCGATCGCCCAGGCCGCCCAGCACAAGGTGCACCGGGAGAAGTAAGTGGTGAAGCCGGTCGGCGCGATCACCCGGGGGACGACGAACCCCAATCGGCTGCGTCGCGTCGACAACTTCCTCGCGTACCGCTGCTCCGCGCTCCTGACCGAGGCGGCGCAGCCGCTGGTGATCGACCTGGGTTACGGAGCGTCACCGGTCACCGCCGTGGAACTGCGGGGCCGGCTTGCGGCCACGGTGCGTGCGGACGTCGCGGTGGTGGGTCTGGAGATCGATCCGGTACGGGTCACCGCCGCCCAGCCGTTCGCCGAGCCGCCCCTGCTGGAGTTCCGGCGCGGCGGCTTCGAGCTGGCCGGGCTGCGTCCGCACGTGGTGCGCGCGTTCAACGTGCTGCGCCAGTACGCGGAGGAGGAGGTGGCCGCCGCCTGGCGGACGATGACCGGCGGCGGTGCGCTGCTGATCGAGGGCACCTGCGACGAACTGGGCCGGATCGCCACGTGGGCGGTGGTCGAGGACGGTGTCCCGCGCACCCTCACGCTCTCCGCCCGGCTGGCGTCCCTGGAACACCCGGCGGTCTTCGCCGAACGGCTGCCGAAAGCCCTGATCCACCACAACGTGCCAGGTCACCCGGTGCACGAGCTGCTGCGGGCGCTGGCCAGGGCCTGGGAGAGCGAGGCGAGCCCGTTCGGGCCCCGGCAGCGCTGGCTCGCCACGGTGCGGCGGCTGCGGGACGAGGGCCGGCCGGTGCTGGACGGCCCGGCCCGGTGGCGGCTCGGCGAACTGACCGTGCCGTGGCCCGGCTGACGCGTGTCCCCCAACAGGCGCCGGCCGGGCCACTCCCCACCCTCAGGTCAGCACGGTTCTCAGGGCTGCCAGCAGGGCGTCCGCGGTGAACGGCTTCTTCACCAGCAGGGCGTCCTCGCCGACCAGGCCCTTCGTGACGGCGATGTCCTTGGGCAGCCCGGAGATGAAGACCACCCCCAGCCCCGGCCGCATGTCGATGGCAGCGCCCGCCAGCTCGCCGCCGCCGAGGCCGGGCAGGGTCAGGTCGGTGACCAGCGCGGCGATCTCCGGGTGGTCACGGCAGACCGAGATGGCCTCCTCGTGATCACCGGCCACCAGCGTCGCGTATCCACGGCGCTCCAGCATGCGGCGCATGATGTCGCGCAGATCCTCTTCGTCGTCGACGACCAGGACGGTCGGCTTCTCGGCGACCGGCGCCTCGGACATCCGTACCTCCTCCGCCGGGTTCGATCCTCACGCTAACCGTCGGCGGGCTCCGAGTTGGGCGCTTTGCCGAGGCGAACCCGGGCACCCGCGACGCGACGGACGTGGCGGGGCGCGCGGGACGGATGGGCCGTCCGGAACGGCGCCGGCCGGTGTGCGGATCCGCGTACGGTCGAAAGGTGGGTCGCACGGTTTCCGGTTCGCCGGTGTGCCGCGACCAAGTTGGGGAAAAGGTCATCGGAGAACGGAGCAGTTCGGGAAGCGCCGAGGTGCCCCCTGGTTGCCGCGATCACCAGGCCGATTTCGATCGGCTCGATCACACCGGGAACCTCTAAGCCGACCGTGCCGCGGGCCGAATCTTCTGGCTGTCAGGACCGCTGCACGCCACCCAGCAAGGAGAGCGATATGACCACTCTGCTGTCGCCCGAGATCGACACCGTAGGCGAGCTCACCGAGCGCTGTGATCGCTGCGGTGCCGCCGCCCGGTTGGAGGTCGAACTGGCCAGCGGCGGGGACCTGGCGTTCTGCGGTCACCACGCCAACCGGTACGACGCCGACATCCTCCGCATCGGTAGCAAGATCCGAATCGAGGAGGGTTTCAGCTGGGCGGGTAAGTAACCGCCTGCGCTGGTAAGCCGCGTTATGCTCTTTTCCTCACGTCTTGGGGGGAAGTGTGCATCTTGCGGCGCATGGCGTGAGCAGGCTGTCCCGGCTGATCGCCGGGTGCGCCGGGATCACGGTCGCCGTCTTCGGCGTCCTCGACGCCCGCACGCTCGACGACGGCGTGCCGCCGGAGGGATCGATCACTCCGGCGGTCGCCCTGATCCCGGCCGGCATCGCCCTCCTCGCGCAGGTGGTGCCGGTCCCGCACGACCCGTCCACCCGAGCCCGCTCGGTCACGGCCTCCCGGATCCGCCCGGTCACGGCCTCCCGGATCCGCCCGGTCACGGCCACCCGGGTCCGCTCGGTCGTGGCCGCACTCCTCGCGCTCACCGCCGCCGGGCTCGCCGCGGCCACGATCGGTGACCAGCCCGCCGCGGCGCTCGCCGCCTGCCTCTCCGGGCTTGCCCTGGCCTGTCTCGACCTGCGGCTGCACCGCTCCGGCGGCGCGGCCGCCTTCCGGATCGCCGACCCGCTGCTGCTCGGCGCCGCGATCATCGCCCTTGTCGCGCTGGTGCCCCGGCTCTTCGCGCCGACCTTCCCGCCCGGCCGCGGCCCGGACAGCGTGATGACCCTCCCGCAGGCCGGCGCGCTGCTGCTGCTCACCGTCGGCGCGATCCTGGCGCGCCCGGAAACCGGGCCGTTGCGCACCGAGGACCCCTCGCTGCCGCGTACGGCCGTCCGCCGCCTCGCCCCCGCCCTGCTCGCCACCCCGATCGTCGCCGCGCTGGTGAGCGCGTTCGTGGTGCGTACCAGGATCGGCCGTCCGGCGGCCGCGGTGAGCATCGGCGTCATCCTGGCCGCGCTGACCCTGCTGGCTCTGCTCGCCTACCTGGTGCGCACCCTCGACCAGGCCGACCGGCGGCACCGCCACCTCGTCGCCGAACTGCGCGACCGGGAGGACTTCGCCCGCACGCTGCTGCAGTCCATGAACGAGGCGGTCATGGTGCTGGACGCCAACTACCACGTCATCGACGTCAACCGGCGCTGGCGTGAGCTGACCGGCAACCCCGACGACGTTCAGCGGGACCCGCCGCCGCTGCCGCCGCCCGGCACCGGTGGAGGCGACTGGAGCATCCCCCGGGCCGACGGGACCGCGGTGCCGGTGCTGGCCACCATGGCGGCCATCCCGGACGCCGCCGGCGCCACCCGGGGGTACGTCGCCACCTGCGTCGACATCGCCGAACGCAAGCACGCCGAGGAGGCCCTGAGCGAGCACGCCGCCGACCTGGAACGAGGCAACGCCCAGCTGGCCGCGGCGCTCGCCTTCAAGAACGACCTGACGTCGATGCTTACCCACGACGTGGCCCAGCCGATCAGCTCGATCGCCAGCCTCGCCGAACTGCTCTGTGCCGACTGGGCGGACCTGCCGGACGACATCCGGCTGGAACTCGCCACGAAGATCGACAAGAACACCCGGCGCCTGGTCAAGATGATGAACGACCTCCAGCTGCTCTTCCGGCTGGACACCGGCGCGGTCACCACCCGCCGGGCGCCGGTGCCGCTGCTCGAGGTGGTCCGGACGGTCAGCAGCACGATGCCCGGCGGCGACGACGTCGAAATCACGATCGACGAGGACCTGACCGCGCTTGCCGACCGGGGCCACCTCACCGTCGTCGTGGAGAACCTGCTGAAGAACGCCCTGGCGCACGGCGCACCGCCGATCGCGGTCCGGGCCGGCCGGGAGGAGTCCGGGGTGCTGCTGACGGTGCAGGACAGCGGCGCCGGCATCCCGGAGGACGTCCTGCCGGGCATCTTCGGCCGGTTCATCCGGGGCGCCGGTCTCGGACTCTTCATCGTCCGGCACCTGGTGGAGGCGAACGGCGGTTCGGTGCGCTACGAACACGCCCGCCCGCAGGGCGCCCGCCTACTGGTGACGCTGGAGCCCGCACCGGCCTGACCACTATCGGCACCCGGCGTCCGGCACCCGGCACCCGGCGCCCGGCACCGCGCCGGAGACGCGAAAGGCCGGCCCGCGCGGGCCGGCCTTCGTGACGTCGTCCCGCGCGATCAGCTGCCGCGCTCCTCTTCGTTGATCATGCCGTCGCCCCACATGTCGGAATTGGCGGTCCGGCCGCCCATCCGGGCACTGCCGGCCACGCCACCGCCGCGCGGGCCCGTCCCGCCGCCCCGCCGGCCGCTGTCACTCTCCGAGCGGGGGGCCCGGATCCCGCCGGGCGCGGGGATGTCGGCCGAGGTGGGCGTGTTGTGCAGCGGGTTGTCGGTGAGCCCAGTACCGGTCGGGTCGGCGTTACTGAGGTCCGCCGCGCCGGTGTCCCAGCCGGCACCGGGGCTCGGCGCGGGCTGCGTACCGATGCTGGGGGTGGGCCTGGACCGGTCCGCGAGGCCGGGGGTCTGCGTGGACCGATCCCCGATGCCGGAGGCGGCCGCGGACCGATCCCCGATGCCGGAGGCCGGCGTGGACCGATCCCCGATGCCGGCGCCCGGGGCGGGCTGGGCCGCGTGCCGGTTGCGGATGCGCTGGGCCACCGAGGCGGGCGACGCGGGGTTCCGGCCGGCCGGTTCGCCCAGGAACGAACGGCCGGTCATCTGCTTGGAGCTGGCACCGGTCGGGATCGGGCGCCCGCCCAGCACGCCGCTCTCCACGAGGCCCTTAAACGTCGCCAGGTCGGCCTTGAGCCGGCGGTTCAGGGACTCCTGCCCGTGCCTGTCGCTCGGCATCAGGAACGCGATGTCCGCCTCCAGCTGCGCGACGATCTGGGTCTTCGTCTCGCCCATCGGCCGCAGCGTCAGCGTCTCCGCGAGCAGCGGCCCCTCCATCGTCGACCAGGAGACCCGTTCGTCCAGCGAGCGTTCGATGATCTGGGCGTCGAACTCACGCCGCTTCCCGTCCACGTCCATGATCCAGTGGGTCTGGTCGGCGCCGGTCGCTGTCACCTGGCGCACACCGGTCATGAAACGCGGGTAGTTCTCGAACGCTGCGAGCTGTTCGTACACCGTGTGCACCGGTGCACTGATTTCGATCGCCTGCTGAACCATGCTCATCGCAACTCTCCCATGCTGAAGTGCTGGCATGACCGAGCGTACGTAGATGAGCACAGATCGTGTTCAGTTTCGCTCAGACACGGTGCAGGTACTGCCAGCGGCCCACCTCGGCGGCGTACCGGGCGTCGCTGGCCGGAACCACCGTCACACCCGCAGCCCGAAGGGTCCGTACCATCCGCGGTGACGGGCTGCGCCACGCCTCGCTGATCTCCACGACGGTTCCGGTGGACCGGCACGCGGCCGCCAGCACGGTGATCAGTTCCGGACCCACGGCGGTGTCGTCAAGGCCTGCCTGAGCCAGCAGCGCGAGCGGCCGGGACAGTTGCGCCGGCACGTACCGGGAGGCCCGCTCCATGCCCTTCACGGTGGCGGTCACCAGACGCTCGGCGACCTCGGCCGGCGAGATCGCGCCCGCTTCCAGTCGGGTCCGGACCTCGCGGGCGTCGAGCAGTCCGCCACCGAGCGGCAGGTGCGAGACCGCGACCGACAGGGCGTCCAGCTGCGCCAGGTCCGGAGGCAGGGCGAGCCAGCCGTCCCCGCGGACCACCTCGACCTCGGCGGCCACCCGCAGGGTCAGCTCGGTGCGGTGCCGGGCCCGGCGGACCGCGGCGGCGTAGGCGGTGAGCCAGCCGGTGTCGGGGCCGGCCTGGTCGGCGAAGGTGAGCGAGCTCAAGCCCGCCCGGTCGGCGGCGGAGACCACCACACCGACGGCGTCCCGGCCGGACGCGAACCCGGTGTGCACGTGCGCGTCGACCGTGAGGTCCAGTGCGCCCGTGCCTCCGGCGATGACTGATTCGCGCTCTTCGACCACGACTGCTCCCCCGCTTGCTCCGACGAGTTTTCCCGTCCGCCGATGAGAGTGAGGCCGCGACGTTGTCGGCCGGGTCAGCCGCCGGTGCAGGTGAGGTGCGTCCGGACGCGGACGGCCACAACCGATCCGCACCGTACGGGGACCCGTCGCGGTATCCGTACCCCGGCAGCCTTCATCCCTGACCGCACGCACCCGCGTGCCGCAATGCCGCGCACGCACCGCGCCACAGACAGCACGCCGGAGGGAAAAGTTTGAAGGTCCGCCGCCGCACCACGCTCGCCGCCGTTGCCGCCGCCACCCTGGCCGGCACGCTGCTGCCCGCCGCCGCCCCGGCCGCAGCCGCCACCGGAACCGGCACCGGCACCGTTGCCAAGGCGAAGGTCCCGACGGTCACCGGAACGGCGCGCACCGGCGGCACACCCCTCAACATGCGCCGCATCCCCTCCCCGGCCGGCGAGCGGGTCGGTGCGGTGGCGAGCGGCAAGACGGTCTGGATCCTGTGCCAGGTCACCGCCCAGCAGGTCACCGGCACAGTGCGGACCACGGACCTCTGGGATCACCTGGCGAACGGGTCTTACGTCTCGGACGCGTACGTCGAACGCCCGGCCACCGGAATCCCGAAGTGCACCTCCGCGCCGGTCATCCCGGCGCCGGTGCCCCCGAAGCCCGGCGCGGCGCCGGTGCCGCCGAAGGCCGTCGCGGCGCCGGTTCTTCCGAAGCCCGTCGCGGGCGAGAGCTGGCAGGTGCCGGTGGGCGCCAGCCTGGTGAGCGGCTTCCGCACGGTGGCGCGGCCGGCGCACGACGGCGTCGACCTCTCCGCCGCCCGGGGCACCCCGATCCTGGCCGCCGCCGCGGGCACGGTGATCCGGGTGGTCTGCAACGTCTCGGCCGGCTCGTGCGATGTGGACGGCAACCGCACCCTGTCCGGCTGCGGCTGGTACGCCGAGGTGCAGCACGCCGGTGGCGTCGTCACCCGGTACTGCCACATGGTCCGCCGCCCGGTCGTCGCGGTCGGTCAGGCGGTCAAGCGGGGCCAGCTGCTCGGGCACGTCGGCACCTCCGGCTCGTCGTCCGGGCCGCACCTGCACTTCGAGGTGCACGTGAACGCGGCGCCGGCCACCCACGCCAACGCGGTCGACCCGATCGCCTTCCTGAGCGCGCGCGGCGTGACGGTCCGATGAGGACGGAGACGCCCACCGCGTCGTGCGCGGCGGGCGTCTCGGGAAATCACTCGTCCGGGTCGGGCTTCTCGAGCATCCGGGTCAGCGCGTGGACCGCGTCCTCGGGCGGCGACGCGGCCGCCCGGTTCGCCTCCTGCAATTCGCGATACACCTCTTCGCGATGGACCTGGACGTCGCGAGGAGCCTCGATGCCCAGCCGGACGACATCACCACGGGCCTCGAGAACCGTGATCACGACGTCGTCCCCGATCATCACGCTCTCGCCGGATCGCCGGGTCAGCACAAGCATCGGTGCCCTCCTCCATCCATGGAACGGACAGCATGACAAAGGCGCGGCCGCGAGGGAAACGCGACCGCGCCTTCGTTGCGGAGGATCAGAAGTTCCGATTCATGACCGCCCGGACCGGGTAGTTGGATCCGGTCAGCACGACCTGCATGGCTCGCATGCTGTCGCGGTCCACCACGATCGGCGCCAGCAGGTTCGCGGTGGTCTCGTCGGTGCCCGCGGTGATCACCGTGAGCAGCAGCAGACGGTCCGGGTCCTTCGTGTTCAGTGCGGCGAACACCTGGTTCTCGATCTCCGGGGCGTAGTCCGGGAAGAACGGCTCCGGCGGGGCGACCAGGAAACGCAGTTCCGGGTCTTCGAGCGAAGTGAAGGCGTAGAGCAGACCGTCGTCGTTGAGGCGCACGAGAGCGAATTCCCGGTGCGAAGGGAAACCCGGCATGGGCACCGCCATCGTGATGGTCGGCAACCCAAGCGACGGGTCGGTCATGGTGGCCTCAATCGGTCGGGACGCGGTGCGAGTAGTCATGGTCACCTCAGGAAATCGATGAGCGAGGGCTGGATCACCTTGGCCGTGGCGGCCAGGGCGGCCTGATACGAGGTCTGCTGGAGCTGCAATTCCATGATCGCCTTCGGCAGGTCGACATCCTCGATATCGGAGAGCTGCGACGTCACGGACATCAAGCGATCCTCAGCGGACTGCTTCATCTGGGTAACCCGATTGTATCGGGCACCTACGTCCGAAAGCGTGGAATTCAGGATCTGCGACGCTTTATCGAGATTCTCTAGACCAGCAGTGATGGCACCGGCATCTCCGTCCCGCATAGCCGTGGTAAGGCTGTCCAGGACCTTGAAGAGCTGTGCCGGATTGTCGACCTGATTGCCGTTCGAGTCCGTTATGGTCTCCGCCCCGAAGACCTCCGGGCCTCGGACGTCCACGCGGACCTTGGCGTTCGGGCCGATCGACCGGAGCACTTCGCCGTTGGATTCCCCGGCGTAGCCCCCGGACGGGTCGTAAGCGGCACTGTCCGGTGTGGCGCCGCCGAAGACCGGTCGATCCAGGTACTTGGTGTTCGCGTACTGGATCAGGGTGCCTTTGATCTGTTCGATCTCGGCAGCCCGTGCCGCGTTCGCCTGCGGTGTGCTGCCACCGCCGGCGCTCGTGGCCGCCAACGTCAGTTCCCGCACCTTGGCCACCAGGCCCGTCGCGCTCTGCAGGGTGTCCTGCACGGTGCCGAGCCGGCCGAGGGCGTCGTCCGCGTTGGCCGAGTATTTCTGGTTCGCACGCACCTCGCCACGCAGCTGGAGCGCGGTCACCGTACCGGTCGGTGAGTCGGAGGGCCGGTGCAGTTGTTTGCCGCTGGATATCTGATCCTGGGCGGTCTGGGTACGGCCGAGACTGCGCTGAAGGCTCGCCATCGTCCGGGTACGGACGCTGCTCTCGGTGACCCGTGGACTCATGCTCATGGACGGGACTCCTCACTACCTGCCGACGAGGCCGGTCCGGTTGATCAGCTGGTCGAGCATCGAGTCGATCGTGGTGAGCACGCGCGACGCGGCCTCGTACCCCCGCTGGTAGGTCAGCAGGTTGGTCATCTCCTCGTCGAGGTTCACGCCGGACTCCGCGTCCCGTGACGCGTCGACCTGATCGGTCACCGCGTTCTGGATGTCGCGCCTGCGGATCGCCGACTGCGCGGACACCCCGAGGTCACCGATCAGCGACTGGTACTCGGCGTCGGCGCCGGTCCGGGATGTGGAGAGCTCGGAGAGGTCGTCGGCGACCACGCCGTCCAGCACCTTGGGAGTGCCGGTCGGATCACCGGAGGAGATCGCCACCTTGTCGGTGTCCGTGATGCCCACCGAGATGTTCGCCGCCGAGAGCGGGTTGGCGTTGCTCGCGACGAAGAAGTCCTGTCCGGTGGTGCCGTCGATGCTGTATGCGGCACGGTGCATGTCGTTCACCGAGGTCGCCAGCTTGGTGGCGACCGTGTCGAGCCGGTCCGACATGGCGTGCAGCGTCCCGCCGCGCATCAGCAGCTCCATCGAGGCGCCCATGCTGCCGCCGGCGCTCACCGGCGCCTTGGTGTCCGACCAGCGCAGGTTGACCTCGGTGCTGTCCAGGTCCTCGAGCCGCATCGCGCTGCCCTGCGCGATCTCCAGTTTGCGGGTGTTGAACTCGGCGACAAGTGGCGCGCTGCCGACGTAGACGTTCAGCGCGCCGTTCGGCGCCTCCGACGCGGTGGCACCGGTCAGCTCGGAGAGCTTGAGCATGTGCTGCCCGCGCTGGTCCTGCAGCTCGTTGGCCTGCAGGCCGGCGCCGGTGGCGATCACGATCTCCTTGTTCAGCTTGGCGATCGCGTCGGCCGCCTTGTTCACCTCGCCGACGTAGGTGTCCAGCCCGCCACGGGTCGCCGTGTACTGGTTGTTGAGCTGTGCGGACGCGTCGTTCAGCGTTGCCGCGACGGTGCTCGCCTGCTGAAGCATCGCCGCCTTCGGCGCCGCCTTGTCGGGGTTGGTGGCGACCGCGTTCCAGCCGTCCCACATGTCCTGCAGACGTGCCTGCAGAGCGGTGTCGCTGGGCTCGGCGAAGACGTCCTCGATGAGGGCGTACGACGAGGCGCGCTCGTTGTGGTACGCCGAGTTCGCGTGCTCGGTGAAACTGCGCTGGTCGAGCGCGCCGTTGCGCAGCCGTTCGACCGAGGACACGGTGACACCGTTGCCCACCGCGGTGGTCGTGGCGTAGACGCCCGGCACCAGATTGGCGTTCTGTGACTGCATCACCACGCGCTGCCGGGTGTAACCCTCGGTGTTCGCGTTGGCGATGTTCTGGCCCGTGACATCCAGGCCGCGGCGCTGCGCATAGAGCGAAGTGAGCGCCGTGTTGAGTCCGCTGAAAGTGCTCATCAGATCGCCTCATCAACCAGGCTGGGGCGGCGAGCGCCGCCGGTGACGGTCTGGCCCTGCGGCCCGTACGTTTCCACAGTCTCGGCAAACGCGAGCATGGTTTCGCGAGCCGCACGCTGCCCCGCCGTGAGCAGGTCACGGTTGACGTCGGCCAGGGCCCGGATCTCCGACGTCAGCAGCAGAAAGGCCTTACGGTGCTGGTGCAGCAGGTCCGACCAGGGGTCGGGGGCCGCATCGGCGAGTTCGCCGAGGGAGGCGTCCGGCGACAGTCCGAGCTCGGCGGCGACCTCCTGCGAGTAGGCGGCGCGGATGACCTCGGTCTGGCGGATCTGGTCGAGCACCACCTCGACCTCGCGAGTGGCGTGACTGAGCCAGCGTGACCGGTTGGAAGCAAGGAGCAGTTGCTCCTCCTCGAGCTTGAACAGCAGCATCTCCAGCAGCTCACGTGCACGCCACAGGACGCTGGCCAGGTCGGTCAGGCTCACCCGGACCTCCGTGTCGTTGTCGCGGTCGGGCTCACCCCCTCGGCGGACCCGCTCATTCGGACAGGTCGGCACATCCGCCGTGCCGCTGAGCGGTTTCCGACTATCGCCCCACACCCCACCCGGCGACGGACTGCGGTCCGCTTTCTGCGGTTCACCCGAAAAGAGCAGAAAAAATCTCGGAGAATGCTCATGGCCTCTCGGCGATCGGCCGAAGGGATGAGGCGTAACACACACGGCTCAAGGACGGGCCGGCTCGGACCCCATCAAGGAGGAGTCTTTCAATGGGTCTTCGCATCAACCAGAACATCGCCGCGCAGAACGCCTACCGGAACCTCTCGGTGACCGACAACCAGATGTCGAAGTCGCTCGAGAAGCTGTCCAGCGGTTTCCGAATCAACCGGGCGGCGGACGACGCGGCCGGCCTCTCGATCTCCGAGGGTCTGCGGTCGCAGGTCGGTGGCCTCAAGGTCGCCGTCCGCAACTCGCAGGACGCGATCAGCGTCGTGCAGACCGCTGAGGGTGCGCTCAACGAGACCACCAGCATGCTCCAGCGCATGCGCGACCTGGCGGTCCAGTCGAACAACGCGTCCCTCGACGCCGAGGCCAAGAACGCCGCGCAGGCGGAGTTCTCGCAGCTGAGCGCGGAGATCGACCGGATCTCCGAGACCACCGCGTTCGGCAAGTCGAAGCTGCTCGACGGCTCCTTCGGCAACACCCAGACGCTGGCCGGCACGCCCGGTGCGATGCCCGCCTCGGCGGGCCTGGACATCGGCACCATCAACGGCGCGGCGCCCGGCACCGCGATCTCGGTGAACGTCGCCGACACCACCGGCAAGAGCGCACAGGAGGTGGCCTCCGAGCTCAACAAGCAGCTGAGCGACCAGCTCAAGGCCAACAAGATGCAGGGCAACGAGATCAGCGTCGTGGCCCGGCAGGCGGAGAACGGCGACGTCACCTTCGAGGTGAACGGTTCGGTCAGCTTCGACGCCACCGGCACGGTCGCCACCGGCAGCAGCGCTGCCAAGGAGCCGTCGACGGCCGGTGACTTCCAGATCGGCTCGAACGCCGGCGAGAAGCTCGGCGTGACGATCAACGCGGTGGACTCGAAGACGCTGGGCCTCGCCAACCTCGACCTCACCAAGGCTGCCGTGAACGGCGGCGACACGGGTGCGGCCGAGGCGATCAAGGCGCTGGACAAGGCGATCACGTCGGTCTCCGACCAGCGTGCCCAGCTCGGTGCCTACCAGAACCGCTTCGAGCACACCATCAACAACCTCAACACGGCTGTCGAGAACCTGTCCGCCTCCGAGTCCCGGATCCGTGACACCGACATGGCGCAGGAAATGGTCTCCTTCACCCGGAACCAGATCCTCACCCAGGCCGGCACGTCCATGCTCTCGCAGGCGAACCAGTCCTCGCAGGGTGTGCTGTCGCTGCTCCGCTAGTCGCAGCGAGCAGTGGCGTCGGTCGGCTCGCAACCGAACAGCCACCGACAGCAACTGAATCTCGTCGCCCAGCGACCGAATAGGTGGGGGTAGCCGGAAAGTTCGGCTACCCCCACCGCCGCAACTGTCCTCGGACGAAAGCAGACTCTCGTGACCAGTTCTGTAGACGGCCTCGTCAGCGGCATGCAGACCAGCTCGATGATCAAATCGTTGATGCAGGTCGAGGCGGCACCGCAGACGAAGCTCAAGACCAAGGTCGAGACCGCCCAGACGGCAGTGGCCTCCTACCAGTCGGTCAACGCCAAGCTGAAGGCCGTCAAGTCGGCCGCCGAGTCGATCGCCCGGCTCGACACCTGGCGGTCGCTCAAGGCGACGACCACCTCCGACGCGGTCACCGCGACCGCCTCCGGCGGGGTGGCCGGCATGTCCGGCAGCATCACGTTCGACGTGCAGAAGGTCGCTCGGGCACAGACCTCGACCCTTCAGGTCAGTACCACCTCGCAGACCTTCCCGACGTCGTTCACCATCACCGCCGGCAAGTGGAACCCGGACGACAGCGACGCCAACACCGACGAGTTCGTCGCCAGCGCCGCGCCCGACGCCACCAAAACCATAAACGTGGGTTCACCGCCCACCGCGGAAAAGGTCGCGCTCGCGGTCAACAACGCCGACATGGGCATCCGCGCCTACGTCGTGCAGACCGGGGAGGGCGCGGGCGTCCTCCAGTTCACCAGCACCAAGTCCGGCGCCGCGAACGGGTTCCGGATCAACGGCCTGGAGGACCTGCAGGACACCACCAAGCGGGTGAGCGACACGCCGGCGCAGGACGCGGTCCTGAAGATGAACCCGGGCAGCGCCTCGCCGTACACGGTGAACAGCAGCACCAACACGTTCAGCAACGTGATGCCGGGCGTGACGATCACGGCCACCAAGGAAGCCCAGAACGTCTCGGTCACCGCCACCTCGGACGTCAGCGCGATGACGGCCAAGATCCAGGCGTACGTCGACGCGGCCAACGAGGCGTTCACCGAGATCAAGACGCAGACCGCGTACAACGCCGAGACCAAGACCGGCTCGCCGCTGACCGGTGACTTCACCGTGCGCCAGATGAACCAGACCATGCTCAGCATGATCAGTGGTGGTCTGGCGTACAAGAAGAACAACTACGACGCCGACGGAACGCTCACCGGCACCACCGACGTCGCGTTCGGCTCGCTGAGCCAGCTCGGCATCGAGCTCAGCCGGGACGGCACGCTCAGCTTCGACGGCGCCAAGTTCGAGGCCGAGTACGCCAAGGACCCGAGCAAGATCCAGGGTGGCGCGATCGGCTTCGCCAACCAGGTGAAGGACCTGGTCACGAAGCAGTCGAACAGCGTCACCGACGTGATCACCGGTCGCAAGAACGAGATCGACTCGCTCAACGGCCAGATCGAGAACTGGGACGTACGGCTCAGTGCCCGCCGTCTCGCCCTGCAACGCCAGTACGCCGCCCTGGAGACCTCGCTCGGCAAGCTGTCGAACCAGTCGAGCTGGCTCTCCGGTCAGCTCTCCGGACTCGGCTGACCCGCCGGGAACACCCGGCCCCGCTGACCCACGAGCACCAGGCCTCCCCCGGCCAGCAGGACCAGACACGGCCCAAGCCCTGAGGAGACTCATGACCGCGCCCAACCTTCGCGACCGCTACCTGCAGGACACGATCAACACGGCCTCGCCGGCGAAGCTGCTGACCATGCTCTACGACCGGATGATCCTCGACCTGGGCCAGGGCGAGGAGGCGTTCCGCAACGGAGACCGGGAAAGCGGAAGCGCGAAGGTGATGCACGCTCAGGAGATCGTGCTGGAACTGCGGGCCACGCTCGACATGGACTCCTGGGACGGTGCACCCGGCCTCGCCAATCTCTACGGCTTCGTGCTCAGCGAGCTGATCGGTGCGAACATCGCCCGGGACGCCGACCGGGTGGCGAGCTGCCGGACCCTGATGGAGCCGCTGCGCGACGCGTGGCGGGAGGCTGCGGCGGCCGGGACATGAGTACCACCTCGCAGGCCGTGGACTGGCGGAACGCCTGGGCGGCAGCGCTCGACGAGCTGGAGATGGACGTCGCCTCGGTGGAGGCGATGCTGGCCGACGAGCACCGCCACGCGGAGACGCCGCCGGCCGACCTCTGGAAGCCGCCGACCGAACTGGGCGCCCTGCCGCTCGAACTGAAACCGCGGGCCGACGAGATCCTGACGCGGCAGCTGGCGGCTGCCGAGGAGATCGCCCGGCGGCTCACCGCGAACCGCCAGCAGATGTCGATGACCTCCCGGATCGAAACCGGTGAGGCGGTGAAGCGCCCCGTCTACCTCGACTGCGCCATGTGAACGAGACGTCCCGGAACCCCGGCAGGGGTCCCGGGACGTTTTCGTGTGCAACCTCTCAGCAACCGGTTGGGACTCAGCGGATCGCCGAAGAGGCCGAAGTGCAGGGTACGAGCAACGGAATGCTCACCGAGAAGCCAAGGACCGGCAATCAGACGGCGTGACTAGGAGTCCCCCGTGTTCGATGACCGTTCGTATTCCGCTCTGCGCGTCGCCGCCTCGGGTCTCGCGGCCCGGCAGACCGCCATCGCCAACAACATCGCCAACATCGAGACCCCCGGCTACCGTGCCCGTAAGGTCAAGTTCGAGGAGGCGCTCAAGGGCGCCATGGACAACGGCGAATCGCCGAGCGGCGTCAAACCGAGTGTGCTGACGTCCCTCGAGCCCACCCGGCTCAACGGGAACAACGTCAACCTCGATGAGGAGACGCTGTCGCACGTCGACACCACGATGCGCTACAGCCTGGCCCTCCGTGCGCTGGACGGCCGGTACAGCCTTCTCCGCGAAGCGATCAAGGGAGCTTGATCATGAGTACGTTCAACGCGATCGGGGTGGCCGGCACCGGCGTCACCGTCTACCGCAAGTGGCTCGACGCGGTCTCCGACAACCTCGCGAACATCAACACGACCACCCGTACGTCCGAAAATGCCTTCCAGGCCCGGTACGTCCAGGCCCGCGCGGCCCAGGACGGCAACGGCGCCGAGGTGGCCGGCATCGCGCTCGGCAGCGCGGAGGGTGTGCTCGCGTACGAGCCGGACAACCCGCTCGCCGACGCCGAGGGATACGTCCGCCGCCCGGACATCGACATGGGTAGCCAGATGGCTCAGATGATGATGGCGCAGCGCTCCTACCAGGCCAACCTCGCGGTCGTCGACCGGGCTCGCGAGTCGTACAACGCCGCGATCAACCTCGGGAAGTGATCGTCATGACCTCTCCGATCGGCGGTATCAAAGGTATCGGCGGCTTCTCCGGCGTCGAGGGCATCTCGGGGCTGGGCGGGTTCAGCGGGGTCAAGGGCATCTCGGACAACACCGAGAGCACCGCGGCCACCGGACCGAACACGGACTTCGCCGGCATGCTCGCGCAGGGCCTGGAGACCGTCCAGGCGAACCAGAAGAAGGCGAGCGACCTCGCCGTCCAGGTGGCCGACGGCACCCTGCAGGACCCCGCGCAATACACGATGGCGTCCACCGAAGCCGCTCTCGGACTCCAGCTCACCATGGCCATCCGCAACAAGGCCGTGGAGGCGTTCCAAGAGATCATGAGGATGCAGGCCTGACATGACCGACCGCCTTCCTGCTCCGGTACGCCGCGTCACGGACACCTTCAAGTCCTTCACACCGGGACAGAAGGCTGTCACGATCTTCGCGGTCGTCGCGCTCATCGTCGGTGGCTATTTCTTCGCCACCTGGGCGGCCAAGCCGTCCTACCAGATCCTCTTCAACAACCTCTCCACCAAGGACGCCAGCGCGATCGTCGAGTCCCTGCAGAAGACGGGTGTCTCGTACGAGCTGGCAAACGACGGCTCCACCATCATGGTGCCGCGCGATCAGGTGAACGCCCTGCGTCTGCAACTCTCCGGCGAGGGCCTCCCCAACGACGAGGGCACCGGTTACTCGCTGTTGGACCAGCAGGGCATCACCACCAGTGACTTCATGCAGCACACCAACTACCAGCGGGCGCTGGAGGGTGAGCTCTCCAAGACCATCAAGGCCATCGAGGGCGTCGAGGCGGCCACCGTGCACCTGGTGATGCCGGAGAAGGACGTCTTCGCCGACGACCAGACCAAGCCGACGGCCTCGGTCCTGGTCGCGTCGCAGGGCAACAACGAACTCTCCACCGAGCAGGTGCAGTCCATCGTGCACCTGGTCGCGTCGAGCGTCGAAGGCCTCGACCCGACCCAGGTCACCGTCGCCGGCGCGGACGGCCGGATCCTCTCCACCGGCGGTGGTGAGAGCATCGCGGCCGGCGGGGCCGGCAGCAGCGCCGAACAGCAGACCGTGGCCTTCGAGAACCGGTTGAACAGCTCCCTGCAGACCATGCTGAACAGCCTGGTCGGGCCCGGCAACGCGGTGGTCACGAGCCGGGTCTCGCTCGACTTCGACCAGACCGAGACCCGCAGCGAGAAGTACGCCGCGGACCCGGCGACACCGGCCGAGCAGGAGAGCGTCAACACCGAGACGTACACCGGCGGCGGCACCGGCCCGGGCGGCGTGCTCGGCCCGGACAACATCCAGGTGCCGAACAACGCCGGCACCGGCCAGTACGCCAACAAGAACGAGGTACGCACCCGGCAGCTCGACAAGATCGAGGAGGTGCGCCGCAACGCCCCCGGCAGCATCGAGAAGCTCGACGTCTCGGTCCTGCTGAACAGCGCCACCGCCGGCGGCGTCAACCCGGACCAGATCCAGGAGCTGCTCAGCGCGGCCGCCGGCATCGACGCCACCCGCGGCGACACCATCGCGGTCGCCTCCATGCCGTTCGACAACAGCGCCGCCACCACGGCCAAGGACGAGCTCGCCGCCGCGGCAGCGGCCGAGAAGCAGGCCAAGCAGCTCACGCTGATCAAGACGGGCGCCCTGCTCTTCGTGGTCCTCGCGCTGATCTTCCTGGCCTGGCGGGCCAACAAGCGGGCCAAGAAGCGCCAGCAGCTCACCGAGGAGGAGCGCAAGCACCTCGAGGACATGCAGGCGGCACTCGAGGCGCAGCGCCGGGCCGAACTGGACGTCAGCGCCGCGACCGCCATGAACATGCTGGAGAGCCCGGAGGTCGCGAACCAGAACGACGAAGCCCGTGAGGAGCGGCACCGCGAGATCGACCAGCTGGTCAAGGAGAAGCCGGAAGAGACCGCCGCGCTGATCCGCAGCTGGCTCTCCGCCGACTCGACGCGCTGATGAACCACTAGCACCACGACGGTTGAGGAGTGTCCGTTGACCACACCGGGTCTCACCACGCTCTCGATGACGGGCGCGCGCAAGGCCGCGATAATGCTGGTCCAGTTCGGCAAGGAACAGTCCGCCGAGGTACTGGCGAACATGACCGAGAAAGAGGTCGAGATGCTGTCCGCCGAGGTCGCTCGGCTGGGCAAACTCGACCCCTCTCAGGTCGACGACGTGATGGACGAGTTCTACGCCATGGCGACGACCCGGTACGCCGGGTCGGGCGGCATGGACTACGCCAGGGAGCTGCTGGAGGCGTCGCTCGGCAAGGAGCGGGCGGCGCTCATCCTGGACCGGCTCGAGGCGTCGATGAACGACATCCCGTTCAACTTCCTCAGCCATGCGGACCCACGTCAGCTGCTCTCCTACGTCCAGTACGAGCATCCGCAGACCATCGCGCTGGTGTTGGCACACATACCCTCGGCCCTGGCCTCGTCGATCCTGGCCGGGCTCCCGCTGGAGGTGCAGACCGAGGTCGCGCACCGGATCGCGATCATGGATCGCACCTCGCCGGACGTCATCCGGCAGGTCGAGACGGCGTTGCAGCGCAAGCTCTCCACCGTGCTCCAGCCGGACGAGCTCTCCACGGTCGGCGGCCTCCAGCCGCTCGTCGACATCATCAACCGCGCCGACCGGACCACCGAGCGCCTCATCCTGGAGGCCCTGGAGGCACGCAACCCGGAGCTGGCCGAGGAGATCCGCCGCCGGATGTTCATGTTCGAGGACATCATCAGCCTCGACGACCGCTCGGTGCAGCTGGTGCTGCGTCAGGTGGAGCCGGCCGACCTCGCCACGGCGCTCAAGGGCGTGCCGGACACCGTACGCGAGAAGGTCACCAAGAACCTGTCCGAACGTGGCCGGGAGAACCTGCTCGAGGAGATCGACCTGCTCGGCCCCACCAAGGTCAAGATGGTCGAGGAGGCGCAGGCGAAGATCGTCGGTGTCATCCGCACCCTCGAGGACTCCGGACAGATCGAGATCCAGCGTGGTGGCGAAGACGATGAGCTCATCGCCTGACCGGCAGGTGATCCGCGGGGCGGTGGCCGAGAGCGCCACCGCCGCGCGGTTCGCCGTCGACCTGCGACGTGACGATCCGATCGACAGCGAGGCCGTGGAACGGGCGAAACAGCAGGCCCGCACCACCGGTTACGCCGAAGGGTGGGCACAGGGCAAACGCGATGCGGCGGCAGCCTCGGAAGCTGCGGCGGCGCGGGCTGTCGCCAGCGAGGAGGCGTACGAGCAACGCCGTGCCACCGCGCTCGCCCAGTCCGTCAACGCCCTGGGCCGGGCCGTCACCGAACTGGAGAACCAGCTCCACCCGACCTTCACCGAACTTCAGGAAGTCATCCTGGCAAGCGCCTTCGAGCTGGCCGAGGCCATCGTCGCGCGGTCGCTGCACGACGACCCGGACCGTGGCGCCACCGCCCTGCGCCGGGCCATGAGTGCCGCCCCCGAGCACGGCGGCGTGACCGTGAGCCTGCACCCGGACGACTACCGGACGCTGGTGGGCGAGTCAGGGGACAACGAATTCGACTACGAGGGCCGCCGGATCAGCCTGCGCCCCGACCCCGCCCTGCGGCCCGGCGACGCGATCGCCGCGACCGGCACCGCCACCGTCGACGCGACGATCGAGACGGCGATGAGCCGCGCTCGCGAGGCGCTCCGCATCTAGAGCTTTCCGGCGTTTCCGCGCCTCGTGCGCTCAGCTTTCCGGCTTTTCCGCGCCTCGTGCGCTCAGCTTTCCGGCGTTTCCGCGCCTTTGTGCGCTCAGCTTTCCGGCGCCGCGCGCCGCATCCAGGGCGCCCGGCCGCGCCGCAGGAGGACACAGTTATGACCGACCTGTTCCAGCACCGGTTGCACAGCGCGATCACCGCCGCCCGGCCGATGGTCAGCGGCCGGGTGACCGGCGCGGTGGGCCTGCGCGTGACGGTGAGCGGCATCGAGGCGAACGTCGGCGACCTGCTGCGGATCGGCGACGGCCCGGACAGTGTGTTCGCCGAGGTGGCGGCGATCGAGGGCGACCGGCTCTCCTGCCTGCCGCTCGGCCCGATCGCCGGGATGGGCGGCGGCACCCCGGCCTACAGCACCGGCGGCCCGCTACGCGTCGCGGTCGGCCCGGACCTGCGCGGGCGCATCCTGGACGGCCTGGGCCGCCCGATGGACGGCGGCCCGCCCCTGCGCGGTGAACTGGTCGGCATCGACACCGCGCCACCGGCGGCGATGGACCGCCAGCTGGTCGACAAGCCGATGTCCCTGGGCGTACGGGTGCTCGACACGCTCGTACCCTGCGGCCGCGGCCAGCGCATCGGCATCTTCGCCGGCTCGGGTGTCGGCAAGTCCACCCTGATGAGCATGATCACGCGCGGCACCTCGGCGGAGCTCAACGTGGTCGCCCTGGTCGGTGAGCGCGGCCGGGAGGTACGCGAGTTCATCGAACACGACCTCGGCGAGGAAGGTCTGGCCCGTTCGGTCGTCGTGATCGCCACCTCGGACACGCCACCGCTGGTCCGGCTCCGGGCCGGTTCGGTCGCCACCCGCATCGCCGAGTACTACCGCGACGAGGGCGCCGACGTGCTCCTCATGATGGACAGCGTGACCCGGGCCGCGATGGCGCAGCGCGAGGTCGGCCTCTCCGTCGGCGAACCACCGGCCACCCGGGGATATCCACCCTCGGTCTTCGCGATGCTCGCCTCCCTGCTGGAACGGGCCGGGCCGGGCGCCCGGGGCAGCATCACCGGCCTCTACACGGTGCTGGTCGAGGGCGACGACCACAACGAGCCGATCGCCGACGCGGCCCGTTCGATCTTGGACGGGCACATCGTGCTGGACCGCAAACTGGCGACCGCCGGCCACTTCCCCAGCATCCAGGCCCTCGACTCGATCTCCCGGGTAGCCAACAAGATCACCACTCGCGAGCAGCGCGCCGACGCCACCGAACTGCGCCGCCTGATGGCCGCACACCGCGACGTCCGGGAACTCGTCGAGATCGGCGCCTACGTACCCGGCACCAACCCCGACGCCGACCGGGCCAACGCCGCCTGGCCCCAGATCAGCGCCTTCTTGCGCCAGGACCTGGACGAACGTGTAACCGCAGACGACGCCTGGGCCGCCCTAAGAGCCCTCCTAGCAACAACATAACTTCCAACACCACCCGCGCCCTACTCTGGGTGCCGGCATCACCCGCGCCCCGCCCTGCCTGCCGGCACACCCGCGCCCCGCGGACCGGCACCACCCGCGCCCCACAGACCGGCATCACCCGGTGGGCTGACACGACGCGCGCCCCCGACCTGCGCCCCACCTGCGCCCCATCTGCGGGCCGACACCACTGGCGCCCCGCGGGCCGACACCGCCCGCGCACACCCCCGTGTTCCCACCCTCTACGGCCCACTGGCACCGGACGCGGCCATCCAGGCCGAGTAGGAACTGGGCGTGACGATGCTGTTGCCGCATGTTGATCTGCTAGCGCTACGAAATCGCGGTGATCACGGGCCTGTCACAGCGATTTCGTAGCGCTAGCAGATCAACACCGCCGCACGCCCGTAACGCAGCGCATCACGCTGACCGCCAGGAAGCCGAAGGCGAGAAAACCACGCCGCTCCGGCCCGCCACCGCATCGCACCATGCCAGTGGGTTGGGGCGCTGGTCGGGTTGTGGTCGCACCTTTTGGGCGGGATGTTCCGATCGTCTTGTGGGGAAGCGAGGGGTGCTTTCCATTGGTTTGTGGTGGCGGAGGCGGCAAGGACAAACCGGGAATGCCGCCACAGAACCAGCCCAGCCCACCCGGTCCGACCATAACCAAGGTCGCCCCAACCGCAACCAAGTCGCATTCCGCCCGCTGACGTCGAGGCCGCCGAAATCCACCAGGCGAAGCCGTAGTGGATTTCGGTGGTCTCGACGTCAGCTCCCATAGGGCGGAATGCCGCGAGCCGAAGGCGAAGCCGGCCAGCACAGCTCCCGTAGGGCGGAATGCCGCGAGCCGAAGGCGACGCCGGCCAGCACAGCAGCCGATCCGTCAGGCCAAAACCAGAACCAACCCAGTAGCAGACAGGTTGCGAGCACTCAGCGATCCGGTTGTCAGGCCGAAGCGGTGGAAGTGAGGGCCCACGAGCCCCGGTAGGAGGCAGACGTTGAACCGCTTGTTCCGACTCGGACCCGTTCTTCGTGCTCGCAAGGCGCAGGAGGATGCCGCTCGCGGCGCGGTCATCCAGTCCCGGGCCGAGATTCGTGAGGCCGAAGCCCTGCTGAAACGCCGCCGCCTGGAGTTGACGGGCGCGGATGCGCCGTCGGAGGGTTCGGCTCGTGCCATGGTGGCGGCGCTTGTCGCCCGGCAGTCGCTTGCCGCCGGGTTGTTCTCGGCGCAGCGCATGGTCGCCGACGCGGAGGATCTGGAGCGGGAGAAGATGGCCGCGCTCACCGAGGCGGCCAAGAAACGCCGGGCCGTGGAGTTGATGGCGGAACGGCACGCCGAGGCCGTCCGCGATCACGATCTCCGTGTCGACCAGTCCAACCTTGATGAGCTGGCGGTCACCGCGAAGGCCCGGCAGGCCGCCTCGGGTCCACAGGACGGGAGCCAGGAATGACTTCTATGGGTGTCAGCGGGGTTCTGTCCCGCGTTGCCGAGCTCAAGGAGCAGCTCGGACTCAATCCGCCGCCGGCCGGCACGGTCGCCGGCAGCTCGGGCACCAAGTTCGCTTCGGCGCTGGCCGACGCGACGGGCGCCGGTGTCGCTCAGCCCGGTGCTGCCGGACCGAGGGGTGCCGACGTCGTCGCGGCCGCCAAGAAGTACCTGGGTAAGCCGTACGTCTACGGCAGTGGTGATCCGTCGAAGGGGTTGGACTGTTCGGGGCTGGTGCAGCAGGCGTACGAGGATCTGGGTGTCGATCTGCCGCGCAACTCGTGGCAGCAGGCCCGCGCCGGTCGTCCGGTGGCGAGCATGTCGGACGCCAAGCCGGGTGACATCCTGGCTTTCAACTCGCCTGTCGACCACGTCGCGATCTATGTCGGCGACAACAAGATGATCGCGGCGCCGAAGCCAGGCGACCACGTCAAGATCCAATCGGTGTACGAGAAGCCGACCCACATCCGCCGCGTCCTGGACGATCTGCCGGTCGCCGCGGTGCAGGACATGTCGGCGTTGCGGCCGGCCGGTCTGCGGGCGGCCGGTGGCACGCAGGTGAGCGGTGTCCCGTACGCCGACCTCTTCAACCAGGCCGGTGCGCGGCACGGCGTCTCGCCGAAGCTGCTGGCGGCGGTCGCGAAGGTGGAGTCGGGCTACGACCCGCGTGCGGTCAGCAAGGCCGGCGCGCAGGGACTGATGCAGCTCATGCCGTCCACCGCGCGGGGGTTGGGTGTGAAGGACTCGTTCGACCCGGACCAGGCCGTCAACGGTGCCGCGAAGATGCTCTCCTCGCTCCTGAAGGAGTTCAAGTCGGTGCCGCTTGCGCTGGCTGCGTACAACGCCGGTGGTGGCGCGGTGCGCAAGTACGACGGAATTCCGCCGTTCGCCGAGACCCAGGCGTACGTCCCGAAGGTTCAGAAGGCCCTGGCCGCCTTGGGTGGCTGACCTCCCGACCGCTCGACCCCGGACATCAGGAGAGACTCATGGCGACTTCCGTGACAGGTCCCGATCGGCGGCCCACCACCGACAGCACCCGGCGAGCTGGGGGGCGGCGGGACGAGGGGGGTGCGGATTTCGGGTCGGCGCTCTCGGCGGAAATGGATCGGCCCGGGGGTGAGAAACCCGCTTCGGGTACGCCGTCGGCCGCACCCGGATCCGCCCGGGAGGCCGCGCAACGGGCCGCCGACGACCGCGCCGCCGCGACGCGGGCGTCCCTGGACCGGGCCGCCGCGGAGCGGGCCGCCGCCGAACGGGCTGCCGCCGACCGAGGGTTGATCAATCGGGCGGTACGGAACCGGATGGCGGCCGTCGACCACAACGCGACCGCGCAGAACACGGCGAAACGGGCCGCCGACCAGGCCGCCGGCCGAGCCGCGGACCGCACGGCCGACCAGCGGGCGGCCGCCGACCGGGCCGCCGACCAGCGCTCGGTCACCAACCGCGCCGCCGCGGACCGCGCCGCCGACCAGCGGGCCACCGCCAACCGCGCCGCTGCCGACCGCGCCGCCGACCAGCGCGCCACCGCCAACCGGACCGCCGCCGACCAGCGCGCCACCAGCCGGGCCGCCGACCAGCGGGCCACGGCCGACCGGGCGGCGGATCTGCGTGCGGCCGCGAACCGGGCGGCGGATCTGCGTGCGGCGGCGAGCCGGGCAGCGGTCCGGCCGGTCGCCGGGCGGCCCGCCGATCAGCGGCCCGCGGCCGAACGCACCGACCGGCCCGGCACCGATCGGGCCTCCGCCGATCGGGCCGTGACGAACCGGAGCACCACCGACCGGCCGGGCGCGAAGCCCACGGCCGGGCCGCGTGACACGGCAGCGGCCACCGGAGAGACAACCAGCGCCGCGACCGGGAAGGATCAGCCTGCGGGAGTGGCCGGAGACCCGGCCGCGCGCCCGGACACTGAGACCCGGACCGCGGAGACGCCCGTCCCCGGTGGTGCGGCCGCCGCCGCGGCGATGGCCGCGATGGCCGTACCGCAATCGGCAGCCACCCCGCTCGAGGGCACCGAAGGGACCGCGGCCGCCGATCCCCTGGCGATCTCGGGGACCGCTCCCGCCGCCACCGGTACGGCGCCGGCCGGAACCGCGGCGCAGCAGCCGGCCGTGGCGGGCGCGGACGGCACCGCCGGACAGGTTCCGGGTGCCGGGACACCCGCCGCCGGCGGCGGTGTCGGGACAGGTGCCGCCGCCCCGGGCACGACGGTCCCGGGCACCGCAGCCCCGGGCACCGCAGCAGGGCTCGCGGCCCCACCCGGCGTCACAGAGACCGCCGCGACGCCGCAGGGCACCACGGACAGCACCGGGACGCTGCAGGGCGCCACACAAACCGCTGCGACGACCGGAATTGCCCAGCAGGCCACCGCACCGGCGCCGGCCACCGAGGCCGCCGCCACGGCGACCGCACCGGCGGAGGGCTCCAGCGAGCTCACGCCGGAGGCTGCCGCCGCGCCGGCCGGTGACACGTCCGCGCCGGACACCGGGGACGGGTCGGCCGGTGGCGAGGCCGCGGGCGGCGAGCAGTTCCCGGGTGCGGGGACGGCCGGCGCCGAGGGCACCCCGGCGGGCGCGACACCGGGTGGGCTGCCGACCGGCGTACCCGGCACCACCCCGGCCGAGGCCGGTCTGCCGCCCGGCGGCGTACCGGGCCCGGGTGCGGTGACCGCGCCGCAGGCCGCCGCACCGGCCGCACCGGTGGCCGACGTGCCGGCACCGCCGCCGTCCACGCCGATCCCCGGGCCGCCGGCCTCGCAGCTGGCCATGCGGATCGTTCCGCTGCGCCTGGACGCGGACGGCGTGCATCGGCTCACCGTGCACCTGCATCCGGTCGACCTGGGGCCGGTCCAGGTGGTCGCAGAGATCCGCAACGGTGACATCAGCGTGCAGCTCTCCGGCGGTACCGAGGCCGGCACCGAGGCACTCCGGTCGTCGCTGGAGGATCTGCGCCGTGAGCTGCAGGAGTCCGGCTTCGGCAACTGCTCGCTCGACCTGCGGCAGGGCACCGCACAGCAGCAGGCCCGGCAGCAGACCGGTGGGCCGGGCCGGCGGGGGGACGCCACCGGCGGTACCGGCGACCTGCCGGCCGAGCCGGCACCGAACGCCACCCGGCGCACGGTTCCGGCCGGGCGGGTGGACCTGCAGGCCTGATCGGCACACGCACAGCTACATCTGTCCGGCACTCACGAACAGTGACGACCACCCGCCACGGCGGGTGGTCGTCACTGTTCGGTGGACGCTGCCGGCTACGGCCTCGCGGAGCTACGGCGTCGTGTTGTCGGTCGGCTCCGGCGTGACCGGCGCGCCGTCCGACGGGTGCTTGCGGTAACCGGCCACGACGAACCGCACCCCGGCCAGGAGCACGGCGGCGATCGGGACGGCGATCAGGAACCTGATCAGCACCTGCAGGATGTCGAGCTGGTCGAAGAGCAGGCGGTACCACGCCGGCGCGCTGATCAGCAGCGCGAACAGCAGGACCGACGGCCGGATCATCGCCGGGAGGCGCGTGACTGCCGGCGGGGCACGGCCGCGGACGGCATCACCTCGGCCGCGATCCGCGCGCACAGCATCGCGGCCCAGGCGTGCGGCGTGGCCGGCTTGCCGTCCAGCGAGAAGATCGGCACGTCCAGGCCGAGCACCGAGGCCGGGTCCGAGGTGAGCTCCACGCTGTGCACGACGAGCGCCTCCACGTCTCCGAGACCGCGCAGGTGGCGGGCGGTGTCCGCGGTCTTGCGGGTGGCGTCGACGACGGCCCAGAGCGCGGTGGCGCCGAGGGCGTCGCACATGTCGTTGACCCAGAACGGGTCGGTCCCGCCGACCGGGGCGTCGATCACGACGATCCAGGAGTGGTCGGAGCTCTGCAGCTTGTCGGCGCGCGACTCGGCGGCGCCCCGGCTGGAGATCAGCCGGGAGGAGTGCAGCCCGGTGCCGGCGGTCGAGGGGCCGGCCAGCAGCAGGTGGCTCTGGTCCACGTGGACCTGTTCGAGCAGCTGCTTGGCGATGGGTACGGCAGTGTGCACCTCACCGGCCAGCACCAGGATCTCCCCCGGCCCGTCCGGGATGCCGGGCGCGGACGGCCGGGCGGCGAGCACGCTGAGCACACCCGCGTACGTGTCCCCGCCAGTGATCTTGCGAGCCATCTCCTCCGGCATGCCGACCGTCATAAGGTTCCGCTGCACCGGATCGAGCTCGCCGGAGCGCAGTGCCGGTGCGGCCACCGGTGCGGGGGCCGTCGCGACGACCGGCGCCGCCGGTGAGACGGGGGCGGGTGGTTCGTCGATTCCGTACACCTCGGCGGCGGACCGGATCGGGGCCGGGCTGAACGGCGCCGCAGTGGCCGCCCGGGGCGGCACGGCGGTCGGCTCGGATGTCCGCAGCGGAGCCGGCGTGGCGGCCCGGGCCTGCGCGGACACGGCGGTACGGATCGGCGCGGCCGCCTCCGGCATGTGCGGCATGTGCGGCATCTGCGCCGGCTGCATCTGCGGCGTCGCGGTGTGTGCGGCAGGCGCCTGCGGTGCCGACAGATGCGCCGCCGGCTGCGATGCCTGCGACATGTGCTGCATCTGCGGCCGCTGCGACGTCTGTTGCATCTGCGGTGGCTGGGGCGGCATCGGCGGTTCCTTCGGGGCTGCGGCGGCCGGTCGAGCCGGGAAGCTCGGCACGGTCGGCAGGGCCGCCGGGAGTGTCCGGTGCCCGGCGTTCACCGCGGAACCGCCGGCCGCGGCGGGACGGAACGGCCGTACCGTCGGCGTCTCGTCCCGGTTCTCGGTCTGCCGTGGCCTGGCCGCTGCTCGTGGTGGACTCCCCCCGGCGCCGTGGCTGGCCGCGTCCAGGCCGGCCATCAGGTCCGCGAAGGCCGCGCCGGTGTCGCCGAGACCGGCGTTGCGGCCCTCGCTCCGGACGCGTGTGTCACCGTTCGAGCCCCCCTCCGGGCTGATCCGGTCCTGGGATTCGGCCTGCTCCAGCAGACGCTCGAAGTTGTTCGTGTCGTTCTGGCCGACGGTCTGTTGCGCCATGTCATCACTGTCCTCGGTCGGATCCGGTACCTCGACGGAAAGCTCGTAGTGCTGCTTCGCGAAGAAGCCCCCGATACCACCGCTTCGTACCTTGTCGGCGGAAATGATCTTCACGCCGGAGCCGTACTCGTCACGTACCTGAGCCAGCAGCGGCTCGATGGTCGGTCCCTCAAGCAGCACCCGCGTAGGCACCGTTCACCACCCCTATCGTCTCGATCTGTGCGGTGGAACCAGAGATTTCGCTGTACGACAGCACCTGCACCCGGCGGGAGCCGGCACGCAGCAGTCGCATGAGTGGCAGCCGCAGCTGCGGTGAGCAGGCCAGGACCGGGTTCAGTCCCTGCTGCTCGGCGGCCTCGGCGAGCCGGCTTGCCTCGCTGACGATCGCCTCGGCACGCATGCCGTCGATCGCCATGAAGGCGCCGGTGTCGCTGGGCCGCAACGACTCGAGCAGGCTCTGCTCGAGCATCGGGTCGAGCGTGATCACGGTGAGCCGCCCGGCCGACGTGTACTGCGCCGCGATCGCCGGGCCGAGGGCGCCGCGTGCCGCCTCGACCAGGCTGTCGTGGTCCATGGTCGTCTTGGCCCGCAGCGACAGCGCCTCGAAGATCCGAACCAGGTCGCGGATCGGCACCCCCTCGTCGAGCATCGCCTGGAGGACCTTCTGGATCTGGCCGAGGCTGAGCAGACCGGGCGTCAGCTCCTCGACCACGACGGGGTGGGTGCGCTTGACCATCTCGGTCAGCGCCCGCACGTCCTCGCGACCCAGCAGGCGGCTCGCGTTGGTCCGGACGATCTCGGCCAGGTGCGTGATGATCACCGAGGCCCGGTCCACCACCGTCGCCCCGGAGAGTTCGGCCTGGTAGTGCAGCTCGGCCGGCACCCACTTGCCGGCCAGCCCGAAGACCGGCTCGACCCCGGCCCGGCCGGGCAGCGCCTGCAGTCCCTCACCGATCGCCAGGACCGCGCCCGGCGGCGCCTGCCCGGTGCCGGCGTCGACACCGGAGATCCGGATGGCGTACGACGAGAGGGGCAGGTCCAGGTCGTCCCGGGTACGGACCGGCGGCATGATCACGCCCAGTTCCATCGCCATCTTGCGGCGCAGCGCGCGTACCCGGTCCAGCAGGTCCCCGCTGCTCTGATCGACCAGGTCGACCAGGTCGGGTGCGAGGGCCAGCTCCAGCGGGTCGATCCGCATCTCGCCGAGCAGTTGTTCCGGCGAGTCGGGGGCGGGCATGTCGACCGCCTCGGCGGCGGCGGCCGCCTCCTCCTTTGCCTCCGGTTCCGGGTCCTTCATCCGCTGGGCGATCGCCAGGACCGCACCACCGACCAGCAGGAACGGCAGCTTCGGCAGGCCCGGGATGATGCAGAGGGCGAGCGCGGCGCCACCGCCGATACGCAGGGCGAGCTTGTTCTGGCCGAGCTGGGCGGTGACCGTCTGACCCATGTCGCCGGAGGTGGCCGACCGGGTGACGATCAGACCGGTGGCGACCGACAGCAGCAGAGCGGGGATCTGCGAGACCAGGCCGTCGCCGATGCTCAGCATGCTGTAGTGGTTCATCGCGTCGACCGGGGCCATGCCGGCCTGCATGATGCCGATCGCGAACCCGCCGACCAGGTTGATCAGCGTGATGATGATGGCCGCGATGGCGTCGCCCTTGACGAACTTCGAACCACCGTCCATCGCGCCGTAGAACTCGGCCTCGGCCGCCACCTCGGCGCGGCGCTTCTTCGCGCCGGCCTCGTCGATCAGGCCGGCGTTGAGGTCCGCGTCGATCGCCATCTGCTTGCCCGGCATGGCGTCGAGGGTGAAGCGGGCACCGACCTCGGCGACCCGCTCGGCACCCTTCGTCACCACGATCATCTGGACGATCACCAGGATCGAGAAGATCACCAGGCCGATCACCAGGTTGCCGCCGACGACGAAGCTGCCGAACGCGTGGATCACCTTGCCGGCGTCACCGTCGCGGAGCACCAGCCGGGTCGCGCTGATGTTGAGCGCCAGCCGGAACAGGGTGAGGACCAGCAACAGGGCCGGGAAGACCGCGAAGTCCAGCGGCTTCTGGACGAACATCGAGATCAGCAGGGTCAGCAGCGCAACCGTGATGTTGACGGCGATGAAGAGATCCAGCAGGAAGGTCGGCAGGGGTACGACCATCATGAGAATGATGCCGACGACCCCCACCGGCACGGCGAACTTGCTTAGGTTCTGCTTCTTCACGGCACCTTCCGAGCATGGGCAGTTCGATGGCCGCGCGAACTCAGCCGCCGTCCCTGGCGTCGTTGCGTCCGGCGACCCTTCGCCGTCACTGAGGCCGCTGTGGCACCGCCACGCACCGATCTTCCCTGCTCTTGCACCCCTACGTGAGTAAATCTCCTGAAATTTCGGTTACGTCACGGGCGACACACCGGTCACCTGCTTGCAAAGTGGCCGCTCAGGCCACGAGGTTCGGACTCTGGTGCAGGCCTGCCGCCGAGCCCTTCGCCTTGAGACTCATCACGAACGCCAGCACCTTGGCGACCGCGCCGAAGAAGTCCGCCGGGATCTCCTGGCCGACCTCGCAGCTGTCGTAGAGGGATCGCGCCAGCGGCACGTCCTGCACCATCGGCACCCGGTTGTCGTTCGCCAGTTCCCGGATCTTCGCCGCGAGCGGCCCCCGGCCCATCGCCACCACCCGCGGGGCACCCTTCTCCGGCTCGTAGCGCAGAGCGACCGCCACGTGCACCGGGTTGACCACCACGACGTCGGCCGTCGGCACGTCCGCCATCTGCCGGCTCTGCGCCATCGCCATCTGCCGGGCCCGGATCTGGCCCTTGACGTGCGGGTCACCCTCGGTGTTCTTGTACTCCTGCTTGACCTCTTCCTTGGTCATCCGCAGTTGCTTGTTGGTGCGCCGCTTCACCACGAAGTAGTCGGCGCCGGCCATCACGATGCCGGCGGCCGCCGCGGCCCGGATCAAGGAGATCGCCGCGTCGTTGACGATGTCGAGCGTCGAGGCGAGCGGCAGCTGACCGGCCTGCATGAGCACCGGGACGATGTCCTTCATCGTCATCCAGAGCACACCGGTCAGCACGCCCGTCTTGACAAGTGCCTTGGTCGCCTCCCAGAGCGACTGCGGCCCGAACATCCGTTTGATGCCGGGCAGCGGGTTCAGGCGCTTGAACTTGGGGACGAACAGCTTCGACGCCACCCGGATGCCACCCTGCGCGGCGGCGCCGGCGATGCCGACGAACATCATCGTCAGCGCCAGTGGCAGCACCGCCCAGACCGCGCCCATCAGCGCCTCGCGCAGGACCGCGATGTTCCGGCCCGGATCCGGGTTCTCGATCGTCTCCGGGATCTTCGTCATCAGCTCCTGGGCCTGCTCCATGGCCGTGCTCAGGGTGCGGGGCAGCATGATGCTGGCGGCCAGGATCCCGAACCAGGCGCCGAGGTCCTGTGTCTTGCCCATCTGGCCTTCTTGCTTGGCCTTCTTGAGCTTTTGGGCTGTCGGTTGCTCGGTTTTCTCGCCGGACATCTCACCCCCTGAAGTTCAGCCGCCGGATCCGGCGGAGCCACCACGGCCGGCCGGATTCAGCCGCCGCTGAGTTTGACCACCGCGGTGACCGACTTCTCGACGAGCGTGTTGAGCACGCCGGGCAGCATCGTGATGGCCAGCCCGGAGAGCGTCACCACCATGAAGATCTTCACCGGGAAGCCGAGCTGGAACGCGTTGAGCGCCGGCGCCACCCGGTTCAGCAGGCCGAGCGCGACGTCGGCCAGGAACAGCACCGCGATCAGCGGCCCGGCGATCTGCACCGCGGCCAGGAACAGCTCGGCCACGCCGCCGAGCAGCACCTGGCTCGACGTCTCCATGTCGAACGAGGCGTCCAGCGGCATGGTCCGGAAGCTCTGCAGGAAGCCGCGCAGGATCATCTGATGCCCGTCGCTCGCGAAGAGCAGGGTCACCGCGACAAGGTTGTAGAACCGGCCCATCACCGAGCTCTGGCTGAACGACAGCGGGTCGTAGGCGGACGCCAGCGTCAGGCCGCCGAAAAGGTCGAGCAGGTCACCGGCGGCCTGCAGGGCGGCGAAGAACAGCGCCGTGATGAACCCGAGGGTGGCGCCGACGAAGACCTGGAGCAGGACACTGAAGATGATGTCCTGGGTGTCCAGCGGCGGCACGGTCTTCCGCAGGTAGGGCGCCATCGGCAGGGTGAGCCCGACCGAGAGCAGCGCCTTGACCTGGGCGGGGATGAGCCGCGAGTTGAACGGCGGGCACACCATCATCCACGCGCCGGTGCGCACCGCTCCCAGCATGACCGCCAGGAACTCCGCGGTGGCGACTTCGAGGTTCATTACCTGTACGAGCCCACCAGCGACGTGATGATCAGACCCCAGCCGTCCACGAGTACGAACAGCAGGAGCTTGAACGGCAGCGCCACGGTGACCGGGGGCAGCATCATCATGCCCAGTGACATCAGGGAGGCGGACACGACGAGGTCGATGATCAGGAACGGGATGAAGATGACGAAGCCGATGATGAACGCGGCCCGCAGCTCGGAGAGGACGAACGCCGGGACCAGCGTGGTCAGCGGCACGTCGTCCATGTTGTCCGGCCGCTCCTCGCCGGCCACCCGGGTGAGCAGCGCGACCTCGTCCGGCCGGGTCACCGACTGCATGAAGTCGCGCAGCGGCTGCACACCGTCGTTGAACGCCTGCGACTGCGTCTTGTCCCCGGCCAGGTAGGGCTGCACGCCGACCTCGTTGATCGAGGAGACGGTCGGGCCCATGACGAACAGGCTGAGGAACAGCGCCAGACCGGCAAGCACCTGGTTGGGCGGCATCGAGGTCAGGCCGAGGGCGTTACGGGTGATGCCGAGGACCATGAAGATCTTGGTGAACGAGGTGCAGAGCAGCAGCAGGGCCGGCGCCACCGACAGGGCGGTCAGACCGAGAACGATCACGAGTGACGAGGCCGGGCGGGACCCGTCGGGATTCGTACCGTTGATGTTGAGGTTGATCGAGGGTGGCGAGGGTGGAGCCGGCGCCTGCGGCATCGGAGCCTGCGGGATCGGCGCCTGCGGCACCGGGACATGAGCGACCGGGCCCTGCGGCAGGCGCGGGGGTGGCTGAGCGGGAAGCGCCAGGGGTACGGGCACGCCCGCCCGATCCTGACTCACCACCGTGCCCGCGCCCGTGTGGAACGGCATCGCGGAAGCGGCGGTCGGCAGCAGCACGAGGGCCAGCCCCGCCGCCGCCAGAAGGATCAGGATCGCGCGTCGCATCATCGCCTCGCAGTTCGCTCGGGCCGTGCCGTTCGCTCGCGAAGGAAATCCACCGCCGACGTCCAGGTGCGCGGGGAGAGGAGCGAGCCGTGCAGCCGGCCGCCGGTGGCCGCCGGGTGCCGCCCGGGCAGTTCGTCACCGTCCAGGTCGACCGGGATGTGCTCCTCCTCCGGCTCGGTCAGGAACGTCTCGGAGTCGTACTCGCCGAGCAGGCTCACCTGCGCGTCGGTGATGCCGATGACCAGCGCCCGGTCGGCGACCCGGACCACGGCCACCGCCGCGCCCCGGCCCACCTGCTGGGTGCCGAGCACCGCCAGCGCGGCGTTGCCGCGAATGCCGAACGGCCGCCGCAGCAACCGGGCCAGCCCCCACATCATCAGCAGGACGACCAGCAGCGTGATGGCCACCTGAAGCAACAGCGGGATCAAGGTGGTGACTCCTATTCGGCGCCGGGCGCGACGATCTCGGTGATCCGGATGCCGAAGTTCTCGTCGACCACCACGACCTCGCCCCGGGCGATGAGCCGCCCGTTGACCAGCAGGTCGGCGGGGCTACCAGCGGCCCGGTCCAGTTCGACGATGGCACCCGGGGTGAGCGAGAGCAGTTCGCGCACACTCATCCGGGTCCGGCCCAGCTCGGCCGAGACCTCCATCTCGACGTCGTGCAGCATGTCCAGCCCGGCGCCGCGGCCGCCGCCCATCACCGCGGCCATCCTGGGCGACGCCGGCGCGAGACCGCCGGACAGGTCCTCCCCGGGCCACTGGTTGAGCGCCAGGGCGATCACCGCGCGTACCGCCTCGTCGTCGCGCAGCGGCACCGCCACCGCGCCCTCCTTCGCGGCCAGCGCGCTGAGCGCCACCTCCGGATCCATCAGCTGACCGGGGTCGAGCACCACCGGCCCGAACACCCGGGCCGCCGCCTCCAGCGCCGGCCGGACCGCCGCGGTCAGGTCGAGTTCGCCGAGCGGGCTCTCCCGCAGCGCGTCCGCCAGGTCCTGCCCGACGACCACGACCACCTCGCCGGAGGCCGCGCCGGTGAAGCGCGCGGTGATCGCCTGGCCGTCGATAACCGTGCCGGCGTCGGGGATGACCGGGTCGCTCGCGAACAGGGCCCGGCTGGTGGGCAGGACGGCCAGCGCGGCGTCGGCGGCGTTCCGGGCGAGCGCCAGCTGTGGCGCGGTCATGGTGGGCGCTGTCATTGGGGGCCAGACTCCTTGGACGGGCTCTCATGGGGCGACGGCACGACGAGACAGGCGAGCCGGGCGCCCTGGTTACCGGGAACTGCATGAGCGAAGACGATCTCGTTGACGGTCACTTCGAGCGGCCGGCTGGTCGGATGTCCCAGCGGCACGACATCCCCGGGGCGTAGATCCACGATGTCATCGGTACGCATCCGAATGGGCTGGAATCGCACTGCTACGTCGATCGGAGCGGCGGAAAGTCCGGCCGTCAGGTTCCGGTGCGCCCGGTCCCGGGCCTGCCGCTCGGCCGCGCTCAGCACGATCGTCTCGGTCTTGGAGAGCACCGGCAGGATGGTGTTGAACGGCAGGCAGATCGTGGACACGCACTCCTCCGCGCCGATCTTCATCTCGAACGACGCGATCACCACGGCGTCGCCGGGCGCGTGGGCACGCAGGAACTGCGCGTTGTACTCGATCTCCTTGAGATGCGGCGTGATGTCCACAAGCGTCTCGAACCCGTACCGCAGCTCGCCCAGCATCCGCTCGACCAGACCGCGCAGCAGTGGCATCTCGACCTCGGTCAGGGGCCGTTCCGGCTGGGTTCCGCCGGGTCCCCCGAGCATGTGGTCGATCGCGGTCATCACGGCCGACTGCGCGATCTCCAGCAGCACCGTGCCGGGCAGCGGGTCGAGGGTGACCACGGCGATGATCGTCGGGTTGGCGAGCGCGGCGACGTACTCGTCGTAGTTGAGCTGCTCGATGGAGATCAGCGAGCAGTTGCTCACCGCGCGGAGCCGGGTGGTGAGGAGGGTGCCACAGCTGCGGGCGTACGTCTCGAACGCGATCTGCAACGTGCGCACGTGCTCGCGGGAGAGCTTGATCGGCCGGCGGAAGTCGTACGGCGCCGGGCCTCCGCCTTGGCCGCGACGTGACATCTTGCCGGGGGAGCGGGCGGCGGAGACCGCGGAGGACGACTTGGTCACGTCGTCCTCATCGGCTCGTTTCGGGAACCGCTGAGCCGTGGTGGCGCTTCATCCCTTTTTATGACCGATGGGCAGATTCCCTCCCGGGAATCTGCCCATCCGGGCGCGGACCGGCTACTGCGTGACGAAGGAGGTGAAGTAGACGTCCATGACCATCTCCACGCCGTCCTTGGTATAGGCCTTCTTCAGCTTCTCCAGGAATTCGGCCTTGATCGCGTTGCGCCCCTCGTCGGTGGAGAGCTCGGCGACGTCACGGCCGGTGTAGGTCTCGATCGCGATGTTGAGCGCTTCGTTGATGTCCACCGCTTCCTCGCCGCCCTCCTCCGTCTGCTGGATGGCGAACCCCAGCTTCAGGTAGTGGCCCTCGGCCAGGTTCACGGTAAGCGTGTTCTCGATCGCCGTGACGATGCCCTTGACCGGTTCCTCCTTCGCCTCCGCCGTGTCGCCGCGAAGCATGAAGAACGCTCCGGCGCCGCCGCCGCCCAGCACGACCAGCGCGATGGCCACGATCATGATCAGCATCTTCTTGGACTTCTTCGGCGCCTCGTCGGCGGCGGTGGCGTCCTTGTCGTCCTTGGCCATATCGGCACCCCTCTCGTCAGTCAGTGGTGGAATCGGTGGTCGTCCCGGCCGCCTCGGCCTTCGCCTGTGCCGTGGTCTGCCCGGTGTGCAGCTTGGCGTCCGAGCCGGCTGCGGAGGGCAGCAGCGCCGCCTGGTCGGGCGTGAGCGTCGTCAGGACCACGACGTCCACCCGGCGGTTCTGGGTGATCGACCGCGGGTCGGACGGGTCGATCAGCGGCCTGGTGTCGGAGAAGCCCACCGCGGTCAGCCGCTTCTTGGGGATTTTGTTCTCGGTGAAGAACCGGACCACCGTCGAGGCACGAGCTGACGAGAGCTCCCAGCCGCTCGGGTAAAAGGTCGTCTGCGCTCTGAGCTGGTTGGTGTGACCATCCACCTCGATCTTGTTCGGCAGGCCCACCAGCGCCGGGGCGACCGCCCGGAGGATCCGGCGGCCACCGGACTGCAGTTCCGCCCGGTTGCCGGCGAACACCACCTCGTTGGTGATGATCGTGATGATCAGGCCCCGGGAGTCGATGGTGAACTTCGCGTTGCCGAGCAGCTTCTCCCTGGCGAGGGCATCGGAGATCTTGTTCTCGATCTTCTTGAGGTCCTCGGCCTCCTTGGCCGCCTTCTCGGCGTTGGCCCAGGCTTTCTTCCGTTCCTCAGCCTTCAGGGCCGCCTCGACCGCGGCCTTCTGCTTCTGGTTCAGACCCTCGGTGCCGGAGCTGCCGTCACCGGGATTGGAGCCCGGGTCGATCTGGACGATCTGGGCGGTGTTCGCGGCGCCGTCGAGCGGCGCCGACTGACCGGTGAAGGCCACACTGTCGGCGCCGAAGCCGGCGGAGAGACCGGCTGCCAGTTCGGCGAACTTCTTCTGGTCGACGCTGCTCATCGCGAAAAGGACCACGAAGAGGACGAACAGCAGGGTGAGCATGTCGGCGTACGACACGAGCCAGCGCTCGTGGTTGACATGTTCCTCGTGTTCCTCGTGGCCCTTCTTGCGCCGGCCGCCACCGCCACCACCGGAACTCATCTGATCAGGCTGCCTTCTTCGTCGTCGCTGCGGCTTCGGCCTTCTTCATTTCGTCGGGCGGCAGCAGGCTGCGGAGCTTCTGCGCCACCAGGCGCGGGTTCGAGCCGGCCTGGATCGCGAGCACACCGTCGATCACCAGCTCCATCTCCTCGGCCTCGATGGCGCTCAGCCGGGTCAGGCGCGCCGCCAGCGGGAGGAACATCAGGTTGGAGCTGAGCACGCCCCACAGGGTCGCGACGAAGGCCGCGGCGATCGAGTGGCCCAGGGTCTCCGGCTTGTCCAGGTTCTCCAGAACGTGCACCAGACCCATGACCGTGCCGATGATGCCGATCGTCGGGGCGTAACCACCCATGCCCTCGATGAACTTCACGCCGGCCTTGTCGGCCTTCTTCTTGGCGGTGACCTCGGCATGCAGGATGTCGTGCAGCTCGTCCGGGTCGGTGCCGTCGATCGCCAGTTGCAGGCCTCGCTTGAGGAACGGGTGCTCGACCGTCTTGACCGCGTCCTCGAGGGCCAGCAGGCCTTCCCGGCGGGCCCGTTCGGCCAGCTTCACGACGGCGTCGAGCAGCTCGGTCGGCGGAGTGACCTTGGACGTGAAGGCCTTCTTCAGTGAGGCGAAGAAGCCCTTGGCGTCCTTCATGACACCGCCCGCCATCGCAGCGCAGAAGGCGCCGCCGAAGACGAGCAACATCGCCGGGAGCAGCAGGATCGAGGCGGGGTGCCCACCCTCCAGGATCTGGACGATGAAGACGATCGTCATACCGACGACCACACCGAGAATGCTTGCGAGGTCCATCAACGTTCCTTCCGGTGCAGGTGAAGCACCTTGGCGGCGGTGTCGTCATCCGTGGCGGGCTCGGCACCCTCCACGGGTTCGGTCTCCATGCGGCTCGCCTGGGCGATCAGCGAGGCGCGGTAGTGGCGTACCGACTCGATGAACTCGGGCACGGACTCGGCGATGATGTACTTCGTGCCGTCCACCAGGGTCACTACCGTGTCGGGCGTGCAGTCGACGCGCTCGACCAGGTCCGGGTTCAGCGCGAACACGGAACCGTTGATACGGGTTACAAGGATCACGACTTCCGTCCTTGGGGCGTCTCGTCTGGTGGGGCCCTCCGTGGCCTGTCACCTACTACTTCGGCCGGTTGTGGGTAACTGATGAGATCGAGAGGGCCGTTATCCGAATGGGAAACCGCCCGGAACGGGACGTACGTCAGCGCCCGGCAAAGAAAAGGGCCGAGCCAGGCACGGATGCCCGACCCGGCCACCGCCGAGTGCTGGATCAACGCTTCAGGTTGACGAGCTCCTGAAGGATCTCGTCCGAGGTGGTAATGATCTTGGAGTTCGCCTGGAAGCCGCGCTGCGCGACGACCAGGTTGGTGAACTCCTGCGCCAGGTCGACGTTCGACATCTCCAGCGCGCCGGAGATGACCTGACCCATGCCGGCGCTGCCCGGCTGACCCACCTGGGCGTAACCCGAGTTCACCGACGTACGGAACATCGAGTTGCCGACCTTCTCCAGGCCCGCCACGTTCTTGAACGTCGCCATGGCGACCTGGCCCAGCGTCTGCTTCAGGCCGTTGCTGTAGACGCCGATGATCTCGCCGGTGTCCGAGACGGTGTAGGAGAGCGAGGTCAGCGCACCCGCGGTCTGGCCGTCGGTGTCGAACACCCGGGCGTCGGAGAGACCGGAGTACGAGGTCACATCGGAGAGATCGACGTCGTAGTCACCGATCTTGGCCCTGCCGGTGGTCTCGTCGATGACGCCGCCGAGCTTCGGTTTGCCGTTCTCGAACTCGATGTCGACCGGATCGCCGATCGGGTTCTCACTGCCGTCGGCGTTGGGCTCACCGAGCATGGTGACCTTCCATGCCGAGGTGGGCGGATCGCCGGCGTTGTCGACCACGCCGCGCTCGAACTTGGCGGTGACCGTGTGTGTGGCGCCCTGGGCGTCGAACACCTTGACCGGAATGGTGGTCGAGTAGTTGTCGCCACCGTTGTCCGGCTTGTTCGCGTCCGGGATCGGATCGGTACTCAGGTTGCCCTTGAGGGTGACCGTCGTGGTCGGCTCCGGCGCGATGGTGGCACCGAGCGGCATCCGGATGTCGCCCGGCTTGCCCGCCGCGTTGACCACGCCGTTCTCGGCGGTCCAGCCCTGCACCGGCTCACCGGTCGTGGTGGTGAGCGTGCCGTTCGCGTCGAAGAAGAAGGAACCGGCCCGGGTGTAGAGCTGCTCGTTGCCGCTGCGGGTGATGAAGAAGCCGTCACCCTGGATCATCATGTCGCCGGACTTGCCGGTCGTCTGCGCCGAACCCTGGCTGAAGTTCGCGGTGATGCCGGCGACCCGGACACCGAGACCGACCTGGGCCGCGTTGGTGCCACCTTGGCCGTTCTGCGGTGATCCGGCGGCACCCATCATCTGACTGAGCGCGTCCTGGAACTGCACCTGGGAGGACTTGTAACCGGTGGTGTTGACGTTCGCGATGTTGTTACCCGTGACGTCGATCATCCGCTGGTGCGCGTTGAGGCCACTGATGCCGGAGTAGAGAGAACGCAGCATGGAAACAATTCCTTTGCGGTCGAGAGGCCGTCAGTCCGCCGTCAGAGGGCGGGTGGGGCGGTGGGACGGGAGTCGGAGGCGGTCTGTGAGATCTCCGTGACCTTGGACAGCTGCACGTCCATGTTCCCGACCTTCAACGTCGGTTCGCTGTCTCCGTTGAGCTTCGCCGAGGTGATCACGCCGGTCTGCGAGGCGCCGGTGTCGTCCATGTACGTCACCGTCTTGCCCACCAGCGAGCTGGCGCCGATCATGCGCTGTGCCGAGAGCATGTCGATCATGTCTTCCAGCTTCTCGACCTGCGTGAACTGGGCGGTCTGCGCCATGAACGCGGTCGAGTCGGCGGGCTTGGAAGGGTCCTGGTACTTCAGCTGGGCGACGAGGAGCTTCATGAAGGTGTCCTTGTCGCCGAGCGACTTGGCCTTGGCCTCGGAGCTTTTCGCCGCAGCGAGTGCGGCGGCCTTGGCGGCATCACTGGAACCGATCGGTCCGGAGGTCGGCGAGGTCATTGACTTCTCCTGTCCGTTGCGAGCTCAACCTAAGGTTCGGCGCGCCTCCGCGATTGCTTAGCCACAAATTTGCGGGCCCGCCGATCGGCGGGCCCGCAACGGGAGCTTTTCAATTAGGACCTCGGTCAGGGTGCGAGAGACAGGCTGAGCTTCCCCTTGCCGTACCGGCTGACCTCGCACATGAGGTCGAGGCGGCGGCCGAGCGCGAGCAGGACCGCGCGCGCGTCGCCCGGCAGCTCCATGCCCGGGTAGATCACCTGGTAGAGCTTGAGGTGAGGCGCCCCCTCACGGTTGAGCAGACTGGTGAAGACGTTGCAGAGCTCGAAGACGTTCTCCGCGAGGTTGGGGAAGAGCTGCTTCTCGTCGATGCTGTCCTCGGCGGCGCCGGCCGGCAGCAGGCCCAGGGCCGCCCCGGCGTTCGCCGCGAGGCTCAGCTGCATGCCCATCACCGCGTAGATCTTCTGACCGGGATCGGTGAAGATGGCGACAGTTGCGGTCTTGATCTCCTCAGCGCTCAGCGGGTCGCCGGGGCTGACCACCACCTCGCGACCGAGCAGATCCTCGAACAGGTTACGTACGGCTAGTGAGCCGGGAAGAACCGAGACGTCTGACATGTCTTAATCATCCCAAAATAGGAGTGAAAACCTCATCGAATCGCTCAGCTGTGAAGGGTTTGACGATGAAGAATGCCGCGCCCGAGGACTCGGCTGCCTCCTTCATCTCCGGGGTCGACTCCGAGGTGACGAAGCCGAACTTCACGTTGTTGCCGGCGGCGCGTAGCTGCCGGAGCACCTCGATACCGGTCAGATGCGGCATGTTCCAGTCCGAGATGACCAGGTCCGGCTTCTCGGCGTTGGCCATGTCCAGCGCCTCCTTGCCGTCCGCGGCCTCCACCAGGTCGTGATCACCGAACCCGGCCTGGCGCAGCGTGCGGACGACGATCTGCCGCATCACTCTGCTGTCATCGGCGATGAGGATCTTCATTCGCCCTCCTCCTCCTTGTTGTCCGAGCTGCTGTGCCACATCGAGATGGACACCGGTTCGCCCTCCCAGATCCCGTAGACGCCGCTGATGCGCTGCGCGTTCGGGTAACGCGCCGAGGACTCGGGCGCGAGCACCACCTGCGGAAGGGACAGTTGTGCGCCGGAGGGCAGCATCGCCTTGACGTTGCCACCGACGATGTTGGCGAGTTCGCCGAGCGTGTCCGAGATGTCCTCCTCGCTCACCTCGTCCATCTCCATGGCGAGGAAGGCGGCAGCCGCACGCTGGGCGGCGGCCATGGACGAGGCGTACACGACGTGCCCGCTCCAGGATCCGGTGATGGAGACCGAGGAGTGCACCTCGGAGGGCTGGTTCTCGTCGTAGGTGGGAATCAGGGGACTCACGCCCTCCGGATCCAGATACGACTCCCAAACCTGTTCCACCATCTCGGCGAGGTCGCTCTCATTGACCTCGACTTCGACACTCATGAGTTCGCTCCGGTCGGGACGAGGCCCAGCAGGGCCAGCTTTTCGATCATGGCGCCTTCGGTGAAGGGCTTGATCACGTATTCGTGGGCACCCGCGGCGAGCGCCCGGACGATCTGGCTCTGTTCGCTCTCGGTAGTGACCATCACCAGGGTCATCTCCCGCAGGCGCGGATCGGCCCGGACTTTGGTGACGAACTCGAGCCCGTTCATGTTGGGCATGTTCCAGTCGATAAGTGCCAGCTCCGGCACCTCGGTCATGTCGGCGAGGAGGTCCATCGCCTCCTTCCCGTCCCCCGCCTCCACCGCCTCGAAGTTGAGCTTCGTGACGATGCGCTTGAGGATCATGCGCATCGCGCGGGAGTCGTCGATCACCATGGCGCGCATCGGCGTCATCCCCTTCTCGCGGCACCGGAGGGCACCGCGTTACGAGTTCGATAGGCAGAGGTGCGGCCGGCGGCCACGCGCTCGTAGTTGTCGTCGATCCCGATCGTGGTCTCGGCCGCGCCCAGGAAGAGCAGGCCGTCCGGCCGCAGGATGCGGGCGGCGTTCTGCAGCACCTGGCGCTTGGTCGCGACGTCGAAGTAGATGAGCACGTTCCGCAGGAAGATCACGTCGAACGGCTGCATCGGCGGGAACGGTGCGGTCAGGCTCATGTGCTTGAAGGTGACGTTGCGCCGCAGCGCGGGGATCACCCGCCAGTGCGCGCCGGCCCGCTCGAAGTACTGCACCAGCTGGGTCGCCGCGAGACCGCGGTTCACCTCGACCTGGCTGTACTCCGCCTTGGTCGCCCGCTCCACCATCGCGGTGGAGATGTCCGTTCCCATGATCTCGTAGGACCACCCGGCAGGCAGGGTCTCCTGCAGGGTGATCGCCAGACTGAACGCCTCCTGCCCGCTGGAACTCGCGGCCGACCAGAACCGCAGTTTCCGCTGCGCCGCCCGGGACTTGATCAGTTCGGGCAGCACCACCTCGGTGAGCGCGGTGAACGGTTCGCGGTCCCGGAAGAAGGACGTCTCGTTGGTGGTGAGCGCGTCGATGATCTTGCGCTGGAACTGCGGGTTCGGCCGCCGCTGGAGATCGGCCAGGAACTCGTTGACGTTCGCCGCGCCGACCGCACGGGCCACCGGGATCAGTCGCGCCTCGACCAGGTATTCCTTGCCGGCCGCCAGCACGATCGAGGCTTCCCGGCGGACCAGGTTGGCGACGAACGTGAAGTCCGCTTGGGAGAGGGTCATCGGGCCACCGCCGCGGAACGGCCCGCCCGCACGCGGTTGAGCAGCGCTCCCGCGATCCGGTCCAGGGGCAGCACCTCGTCGGCCAGTCCGGCGGCGACCACGGCGCCGGGCATGCCCCAGACCACCGAGCTCGCCTCGTCCTGTGCCAGCACTTCGGCGCCCGAGTCTCGTAGCACTTTCGCACCACTCCGTCCGTCTTGTCCCATTCCGGTGAGCACCGCCGCGAAGGCTGATGCGCCGTACAGTCCCGCCACCGACCGGAACATCACGTCCACGGCAGGCCTGCAGGAGTTCTCTTGTGGCGCGGTGCTGAGCTGGGTCAGCGTCGCGGTTCCCTTGCGGTTGAAGACCAGGTGGCGGTCTCCCGGAGCGATGTAGACCGTGCCCGGCGTGAGCTCCATGCCGTCGCCGGCCTCCAGCACGCGCAACGGCGTGCTGCGGTCCAGCCGTTCGGCGAACATCTTGGTGAACACCGGCGGCATGTGTTGCGTGATCACGATCGGCACCGGCAGGTCGGCGGGCAGGCCGAGCAGCACCTTGGTGAGAGCGTCCGGCCCGCCCGTGGAGGAACCGATCGCGAGGATGTCCACCCGGCCCTGCACACCGGCCCGGCGCGGCACCGCCGGACGGGCCGGCGCGGGTCCGGACGCCGACGCGGGTCGCCCGGGTGCGACCGGCGGCAGGCCCGGACGTCCCGGCGCGGCGCCGGGACGCAGGGCGCCGGCCGGCGGGCGCGGCGGTGGGCCGGCCGGCGCACCGGCGGGCCGGCGCCGGCCACCGAGCGCTTGGATCTTGGGTACGAGCTGCTCCCGCACCGCCGCGATCGACTCCTGCACCGAGCCCACGTTGCTCGGCTTGGTGACGTAGTCGGTGGCGCCCGCGGCCAAGGCCTCCAGGGTCGCCGAGGCGCCCGCCGCGGAGAGCGTACTGAACATGATCACCGGCAGCGCGGTGTGCCGTTTACGCAGCTCGCGCACGGCCGCGATGCCGTCCATCTCGGGCATCTCGATGTCCATGGTGATCACGTCGGGTTTGAGCTGGTCGATCTTGGCCTGGGCCAGGAGCCCGTTCGCAGCCGTGCCGACCACCTGGATGCCCGGCGCCTCCCCGAGAGCGTCGACGATCAGTCGACGGACCACCACGGAATCGTCGACGACGAGAACCGAGATCATTCGACCACCCCCTTCAGCCGAGCCAGGCCGGACCGAGCGCCGCGACCACCGGTGCGAGCAGCCGATGGGCGGTGGCGGTGTCCAGCAGGTCGCGAACCACGAGCGCCTGCACGGCGCCGCTGAGCATGTTCCAGACGCCGCCGGCCCGGTCGGCCAGCGGAATCCCGGCGGTGTCCACCGCCTGGACCAGCAGCATCTGCGCCGCCGCGGCGGTGCGGACCCGGTCCGAGAGGTACGCCGCCCAGGAGGCCGAGTGGACCGCCGGTGACCATCCGGCGGTGTTACGCCGGGCGTCGTCGGCGGAGGTGAGCACCCGCTCCCGGTCCTCCGGCCGCAGCGTGCGCAGCCGGTCCAGCAGGGCCGACACCGTGTAGTGGTGCGGACCCAGGTCGATCGGCGCCCCCGCCGGCAGCTTCTTCACCGCCGCCACCCAGCCGGCACCGAGGCGCCGGCGGGTCTCCTCGTCGAGCACCTCACGCAGATAACTGGCGACCGCCGCGTCGCACAGCAGCGCGGTGGCCGCACCGGCGTCGTCGCTCTGCCGCGCGTCGCGCCCCTTGCCCTCCCACGTCCACGACATCACGTCGTAGCGCAGGCAGGTGAGCAGCGCGTCCACCGAGCCGATCGGCGCGCGCTCCACCAGAGTGAGGTTTGCCGCCGGATCGTCCTTCGACATTCCCTTGAGCGAGGGCATCCGGCGGGCGGCGCTTTCCACCTCGACCCAGAGCGGACCTCGTACGCCCTCGTCCGGCAGCCGCTCCGCCAGGATCGGAAGATCCTCGGCCTGCAGTCGCAGGGCGCGCAGCAGCACGTCGGCCGCGGCCGACCCGCCCTCCAGGCGGGTCAGGTCGAAGCCCAGGACCGGGGCGCTGACGAGGCTGTACATCAGGTCGTGGCGCGGTACGTGTCGACGGCCTGGTTGACGTCGAGGGCCAGCATCAGCCGCCCGTCCAGCTTGAAGGTGCCGACGACCAGCTCGCGCGTCGGGCCGCTGAGCGTGTCCGGCGGCGGCTCGAACGTCTCGTCGTCCAGGTCGACCACCTCGCCGATCTTGTCAACCAGCAGGCTCACCGGCTCGCCGTCACCGCGCAGGATGACGTTCATGACCGGTCCCTGCAGCGCCTGCCGGGCCAGACCGAGCTGCACCCGCAGGTCCACCGCGGCGATCACCTGGCCGCGGAGGTTGAACAGGCCGCCGACGGCCGGCGGCGCGAGGGGCACCGGGGTGTACTCGTTGTACGAGAGCACCTCCTGCACCGTGTGCACCTCGACGCCGAAGAGCTGCCCGGCCACCTCGAAGGTGGCGAACTGACGACTCGCCATCTCAGGCCTCCACCAGCATCTCGTCCATCGAATCGCTGTAGAAGTTCGGATCCGCGGCGAGGATGGCCCGGCGCACGTCGAGCAGCTCGGTGACCCGCTGCTGGATCACCGCGGTGCCGACCAGGCCGTCCTCCTCGGCGTCGCGGCGCGCGGTCGTCGAGTTCTCGGCGATGTCCACGATCCGGTCCACCACCAGCGCCACGCTCTTGCCGCCCTCGCTGTAGACCACGACCGAGACGGTGTCGCCCTCCAGTTCCTCGCCGTAGGCGCCGAGCAGATGGGAGAGCCGGACCAGCGGCAGGATCTGCCCCCGGTACTGGACCACCTCGCGGGAACCGGCGTGCTCGATCCGGTCCCGGGGGAACTCCTCGAGCCGCGTGACGGTGTCCAGCGGGATCGCCACCCGGCGCTCGCCGACCGCGGTGACCAGCAGGCGCTCGGTGCCGCCGCCGCCCGCGGTGCGCTTCTCCACGACGTTCTCGCGCTCCGAGTCGACGGCCAGGTGCGACCGGCGGGCCAGGGACGAGACGTCCAGGATGAGGCCCACCTTGCCGTCGCCCAGGATGGTGGCGCCGGCGTAGAGCCCGATGTCCTTGAGCCGCGTGTTGAGCGCCTTGACCACGACCTCCTCGGTGTTCAGCACCCGGTCCACGACCAGGCCGAACCGCCGGCCGTCGGCCTGCAGCACCATGATGTAGACACCCTGGTCGCCGCCGACCTCGAAGCCGAGCGCGCGGTCCAGGCGGACAAGCGGGAGCAGCTTGCCGCGCAGCCGGTAGACCGGGGCGCCGGAGGCATATTCGATCTTGGTGGCGGTGCCGTCGATGAAGACCAGCTCGAGGACCGCGACCTGCGGGACGACGTAACGCTGATCGCCGCAGTCGACGGTGAGCGCCTGGATGATGGCGAGCGTCAGCGGGATGGTGAGCCGCCAGACCGTACCCTCGCCCGGCGTCGAGTCGACGCTCACCGCGCCGCCGATGTTCTCGATGTTGGTCTTCACCACGTCCATGCCGACACCGCGGCCGGAGACGTTGGTGACCTTGGCTGCGGTGGAGAAGCCGGGCTGGAAGACCATCGCCATGATGTCACGCTTGTCCATGTTCGGGATCTGCTCCGGCCGGAGCAGCCCGTTCTCCACGGCCTTCTGCGCGATCCGCTCGACGTTCAGGCCGGCGCCGTCGTCGGCCACCTCGACCGCGACGTGACCGCCCTCGTGGTACGCGCGAAGCGTCAGCGTGCCCACCGGGCTCTTGCCGCTGGCCGTCCGGCGCTCCGGGTCCTCGATGCCGTGGTCGACCGCGTTGCGCACCAGGTGGGTCAGCGGGTCCTTGACCGCTTCCAGCAGGCTCCGGTCGAGTTCGGTCTCCTTGCCCTGCATGACGAGCTCGACCTGCTTGCCGAGTGAGTTGCTCAGGTCCCGGACGACTCGGGGCAGCTTGGACCAGATGTGCTCGATGGGCTGCATGCGGGTCTTCATGATGCCCTCTTGCAGCTCACTGGTGATCATGCCGAGCCGCTGGGCGCTGCGGACCAGCGTCGCGTCGCCGATCTCCATCACGCCGCGGACCAGCTGGTTCCGGGCGAGGACCAGCTCACCGACCATGTTCAGCAGGGTGTCCAGCAGGTCGACGTCCACCCGGATCGCGCTGTCCGCGATGCTGCGCTTCGGCGTCTGCGCCTGCAACGCCTCGCTGACCGCGGCCGGCTGGGTCTTGCCCTCCTCCAGCAGGATCGTGCCGAGCTTGCGCTCGTCACCCTCGATCTGCTGCTGGAGCGCGGAGCTGACGTCGGCGGGCTGGGCCGCGCCGGCCTCGACCAGGATCTGGCCGAGCGGCTGGCGCTGCTCGGCGATCGGCTCGGGCGCCGCCCGTTTCGGCGTCTCGTCCAGCTGGACCGGCGCCTCCGCCTCGGCCTCGGCGGCCGGCGCCGCTTCGGCAGCCGGCGCGGCGGCCGGTGCCGGTGCGGCGGCCGGGTCCGACGGCGCGTTCATCTGCGCGTGGATGCGCTCGATGGTGCTGTCGATGTCGATGCCCTCTTCGGTGTTGTTCTCCTCGATCGAGGAGAGCAGCGCGCGGACACCGTCGATCGTGACAAGCAGAACGGTGATCGTCTCCGGGGTGACCGGCTGCACGCCGTCCCGCAGCCGGGACAGCAGCGACTCACCGGCGTGGGCCAGCTTCTCCAGCCGGCTGAACGCCAGGAACCCGCTGGTGCCCTTGATCGTGTGGATCGCCCGGAAGATACGGGAGATCAGGTCACGCGAGTCCGGTTCCTGCTCGAGGCTGACGAGGTCCCGGTCGATCTGGTCCAGGTTCTCGTGGCTCTCCATCAGGAATTCGCCGACGATCTCGCCAAGGTCTTCCACGACTTACCTCCTGCTCGGCTTCACAGCCCTCATCGACGTGTGCGGGCGCCAACTGAGAAGACTCGACCGGAACGGCGAGTAATCACGCTTCTCCACCCGGACGCCGGTATCGGTAGCCGAATCCGCGTACGGACTCGATGGGCGACTCGTCCGGATCGGACCAGCCGAGCTTGCGGCGCAGCCGCAGCACCGCGAACTTGACCCGCTCCTGGCCGATGCCGGTCGGGTCGTCCCAGGCCTGGGTCAGCAGCTGGTTCGGGGAGAGAACCGCCCCGGCGTGCCGGACCAAGGCGTTGAGCAGGCGGAACTCGGTGGGCGTGAGCCGTTTCTCGTCGCCCTTCACATAGACCCGGCGTTTGGTCGGGTCCAGGTGCACGAGACCGTCGTCGTAGATCTGGCTGGCCCAGTTGTTCTGCCCGCTGGAGGAGCGCCGCAGCAGCGCCTCCACCCGGGCCAGCAGTTCGTTGTTCGCGAACGGCTTGGTGAGGTAGTCGTCGGCACCACCGCGCAAGCCGCGGACCTTCTCCGCCTCCTGGCCGTGTGCGGTGAGCACCAGCACCGGGACGTCCGAGACGTCGCGCAGCCGCTCGAGCACCTGCCAGCCGTCCATCTCCGGCAGGCCGACGTCCAGCACCACCAGATCGGGGTGTTCGGCGTACGCCTCCTTGAGCCCGGCCCGGCCGTCGGCGGCGTGCGCCACCTCATATCCGGCCCGGCTGAACAGCAACCGGAGAGCGAGTGCGATGTCCGGGTCGTCCTCGACCACGAGAAGGCGACTCATCGTTTGCTCACCCTGCCCCCAACCCGCACTCGCACCCGGCATGGGCACGGCCGACCTCCGGGCATGCGAGTGCCACTGAAGGGTCAGCATCTTGCTCGGCACCCGTTCGCGTGACCGCGAACGGGGGAATTTCAAAGGCGCAAAAACACCATAGCGTGATGTCACGGCCTATTTACGGACAGCGACAGTTTAGCGTCCTACGCCCGACACAAGAGGCGGTCCGCAAGGATCCGTGCACACCGGGCCACCGCGCCAGGATGACGGGGGCCGGGTGAGCCATCCCTTCAGCCTGACATTTCGGATACCCCTTTTTGCCCTTTCCGAGAAAGATGTGACACGACACGAAGATCGGGGTGCGATAGGCCCTGATGGACGATCCGCGTCCGTTCCACGATCGGAGGCATCCGTGTTCGACCTGGTGGTACGACGTGTCGTGCTGGTCGCGGCGACACCCGCGCTGCTCGCAATCGCCGCGCCCGCGCTGGGTACCGGCCCCATCCTGCCGCCACGGCCGATGCGCGTACCCCCGCCGGTCGCACAGCCCGCGCCGGACCGCGCACCGCAGGCCGCACCACGCGCCGTGCCGAGCGTGGCCGCGGGCAGCCCGGCCGCGACGCCCGGCGCGGCCACGCAGGCCCGGCTGCGCGCACGGGCCGCGATGCTCCAGGTCGTCCGGCTCACCAACGACAAGAGGCGGGCCGCCGGCTGCCCGGCGCTCTCCGTCGAACCGGACCTGATCACCGCGTCCCTGCGGCAGAGCTGGTACATGGCACGGACCCGCCTCTTCAGCCACGTCTGGCGCGACGGCTCGACGTTCGTCGCCCGCAGCCGGGTCGCCGGCTACCCGACACCCGCCGGGGAGAACATCGGCTGGGGTTACCGCACCGCGCGCGAGGTCGTGGAGGCATGGATGGACAGCCCCGGGCACCGGGCCAACATCCTCAACTGCGGCGCCAAGGCGATCGGCACGGGCGTCGCCTACGCGGCCGACGGCACGCCGTATTACACGCAGGTTTTCGGCTGGCAGTAGTGCCGGACCTCAGATCGCGCAGTTGACAAGCACCGGCTCCGGGTGCAGCTCGACACCGAACCTGTCCCGCACGCCGTCCCGGATGGTGCGGGCCAGGTCGAGCAGCCCCTCGGTGGTGCCGGCGCCCCGGTTGGTCAGGGCCAGCGTGTGTTTGCCGGAGATGGCCACGCCGTCTCCGGCGAACCCCTTTGGGAACCCGGCCCGCTCGATCAGCCAGGCCGCTGGCAGCTTCACCAGACCGTCACCGGCCGGCCAGTGCGGCATCTCGCCCAGCGTCGCGAAGAACTCCTCGCTGACCACCGGGTTGGTGAAGAAGGAACCGACCGACCAGGTGTCGCGGTCTTCCGGGTCGAGCACCATGCCCTTGCCGGCCCGCAGCTTGAGCACGGTGTCGCGGGCCAGCGTCAGCGGCACCCGGTCGCCGGTCCCGGCGCCGAGGCTGCGGGCCAGCTCCGCGTAGCGGATCGGGGCGGACTCGCCGGAGCGCGCCAGCTTGAAGTCGACGGACAGCACCAGGTAGCGGTCGTTGTGCTTGAAGACGCTCGTCCGGTACCCGAAACCGCACTCGGCGGGAGCCATCACCCGGACCTGGTCGGCGATCCGGTCGTAGGCGTGCACCGCCACGATGGTGTGCGCGACCTCCTGCCCGTACGCCCCGACGTTCTGGATCGGGGTGGCGCCCGCCGAACCGGGGATGCCGGACAGGCACTCGACGCCGGACAGGCCGTTCGTCACCGTGTACGCCACGAAGTCGTCCCAGGCCTCGCCCGCCGCGACCCGGACCACCACGCCGTCCGGGTCCTCGCCGACCACGTCGATGCCGCTGGTGCGCAGCAACAGCGCCTCGCCCGCGAACCCGGCGTCACCGATCACCAGGTTGCTGCCGCCGGCCAGGACCAGCACCGGCCGGCCGGCCGCCGAGGCGGTGCGCACCGCGGCGATCGCCTCGTCCGCGTGGACCGCTGTGGTCAGCGTGCCGGCGGGGCCGCCTAGGCGTAGCGTCGTGTACACCGCCAGGGAGTGATCCGCAGCAGGGGGTGTGTCGGTCGGATGGTCGGCGAATGCGTCGGGCACGACGTTCACCCTAAGCTTCGACTGCGGGGCACGACACCCGCGGTCCGGCCGACCGGGAGACAGCTGCGATGAACAGGTTGCACGCGACGAAGGACTTCTGGCTCGCGGCGCTGCGCGCCGACGGGCCGGCGCTGTGGGATGCCGTTGCCGAGACCGGCCCCGACGTGGCGGTCGGCACTTCGCCGGGCCGGACGACGGCCGATCTCGCGGAGCACCTGACCGGGTTGCTCCGCTGGGTGCGCGCCACCGTGGCGCGCGGCACCACGGACCGGCCCGAGCCGCAGGCGCCGCCGGGCGACGGCCGCCCGGCGTGGCCGGACGCACTCGACCAGCTCCGCCGCGAGCTGACCGGCACGATCGAGACGCTCGAGGCGCTGGATCCCGACTTCCCGGCGTGGAACTGGGCGCCGCAGCCGAAGCGGGCGGTCTTCTGGCACCGCCGGGTCGCGCACGAGGTCTCGCTGACCCGCTGGGACGCCGAGTCGACCGCCGGCCGGGCCACCCCGATCGAGACGAAACTGGCCGCCGACGGGGTGAGCGAGGTGCTCGACACCTGGCTGCCGGCCGGACGCCGGGTGGGTCCGGCCGACGTGCAGGGTGTGGTGCAACTGGTGGCCACGGACGCGGCGCACGAGTGGTTCGTCCGGCTCCGCGGTGAGGGCATCGCACTGCTGGACACCGGCACGATCCTGGACAGCGACGACCATCACGCCCGGGCCAAGGCCACCGGCACGGCGAGCGACCTTCAGCTGGCCCTGCTCGGCCGCAAACGGCCGGACCAGCTCGCCCTCGCCGGTGACCCGCGCCTGGTCCAGGCCCTCCGGGCCGGCTGAGCCTCACTCGCCCACGGCGACCGCCGATGAGAGACATGTGGTTACCCGGCGCCCGGGCACTGAGAAAACGCTCTCCGTGCCGGGTGTCCAACGCCGCGCGAGCGGTTATCCTCTGAACCGGTTAAGTCAGACCTGATCAAGAGCAGGAAGCGGTGCAGAATGACGGCAACCGTCACGTCGACGTCGGCTCAGCCGGCGCCCGCGGGGATCACTTTCCCTGAAGGCTTCGTCTGGGGCGCCGCCACCGCGTCGTACCAGATCGAGGGCGCGGCGCGGGAGGACGGCCGCGGCCCGTCCATCTGGGACACCTTCAGCCGCACCCCGGGCAAGGTGCACGCCGGCCACACCGGTGACATCGCGTGCGACCACTACCACCGGTACGCCGAGGACGTCGCGATGATGGCCGACCTGGGCCTGGCGTCGTACCGCTTCTCGATCGCCTGGCCGCGGATCCAGCCCGACGGCACCGGCCCGGTGAACGTCCGCGGCCTCGACTTCTACGACCGGCTCACCGACGAACTGCTCGGCAAGGGCATCGACCCGGTCGTCACGCTCTACCACTGGGACCTGCCGCAGACCCTCGAGGACCGGGGCGGCTGGGCGGTGCGCGAGACCGCCGAGGCCTTCGCCGAGTACGCCCAGATCGTCCACCGCCGCCTCGGCGACCGGATCGGCACGTGGACCACGCTGAACGAGCCGTGGTGCTCGGCCTACCTCGGTTACGGGTCCGGCATCCACGCGCCCGGCGTGCAGGACCCGGCCAAGGCGTTCAAGGCGGCACACCACCTCAACCTCGCGCACGGTCTCGCCGCGCGGGCGCTGCGCGCGGCCGGCGCCAAGAACATCAGCATCACCCTGAACCCGTGCGAGGTCTCCCCGCTGGACCCGGCGAACCCGGCCGACGTGCAGGCCGCCCGCCTGATCGACGGCGTGGCGAACCGGATCTTCTTCGACCCGATGCTGAAGGGTGCATACCCGGCGGACGTGCTCGAGCACATCGCCCGGATCACCGACCTGGACCACATCAAGGACGGCGACGAGGCGATCATCAACGCCCCGATCGACCTGCTGGGGATCAACTTCTACACACCGTCGTACGTCACGGCGAAGCCCGGCGCGCCCGGCGCCCTGGACTACCCGGGCAGCCAGGGCATCGCGTTCCGGCCGCCGGTCGGCCCGGTCACCGACATGGGCTGGCAGATCGAGCCGGCGTCGCTGACCCGGCTGCTCAACCGGATCCACCGGGACTACCCGGGCACCGCGCTGCTGATCACCGAGAACGGCGCCGCGTACCCGGAGGGCCCGACCGAGGGCGGCGAGGTGCACGACCTGCGCCGCATCGAGTACATCGACGCCCACCTGCGCGCCTGCCACGACGCCCTGGCCGCCGGGGTGGATCTGCGCGGCTACTTCGCGTGGTCACTGATGGACAACTTCGAATGGGCCGAGGGATACGCGAAGCGCTTCGGTATCGTGCACGTCGACTACACGACCCAGCAGCGTGTGCTCAAGGACAGCGCGAAGTGGTACCGCGAGGTGATCCGCCGCAACGGCCTGGAGTGATCGCTGGGGTACACAGCGAGGAGCAGCTTTGTGACGACGCGGGAGCGGCCCACCCTGGAAGCGGTGGCCCGTCGTGCCGGGGTGTCCCGCGCGACCGTGTCCCGCGTCGTCAACGGCTCCACGACCGTCGCAGCCGGCATCCGTGACGCCGTCAACCGGGCCGTCGACGAGCTGGGGTACGTGCCCAACCAGGCCGCACGCAGCCTGGTCACGCAGCGGACCGATTCGATCGCGCTGATCCTGCCGGAGACCGCGAACCGGGTCTTCTCCGACGACCTCTTCTTCCCGGCGATCATCCGCGGGGTCGGCCAGGAGCTCGAGGCCGCCGACAAACAGCTCGTGCTGATGATGACCGGCTCCGAGGCCGGTCATCATCGCGTCGAGCGGTACGCGGTCGCCGGTCACGTGGACGGCGTCCTGTTCGCCTCCATCCACGGCGACGACCCGCTCCCCGGCATCCTGGCCGAGCGCGGCATCCCGGTCGTGTGCAGCGGCCGCCCGATGAGCAGCGCCTCCTCGGTGCCCTATGTGGATGTCGACCACGCCGGCGGGGTGGCCGCCGCGGTCCGCCACCTGGTGTCCACCGGGCGCCGCCGGATCGCCACCATCGCCGGCCCGCAGGACATGGTCGCCGGCCTGGCCCGGCTGGCCGGTTACCGGGACGCGCTGCGCGAGGCCGACCTGCCGGAACTGGTGACGGCGGGCGACTTCACCCGGGAGTCCGGGGTGGCCGCGATGCGGGACCTGCTCGACCGCGACCCGGCCCTGGACGCCGTCTTCGCCGCGTCCGACCTGATGGCGCACGGCGCGTTGCAGGCCCTGCGCGACGCCGGCCGGCAGGTTCCGGTGGACGTCGCGGTGGTCGGCTTCGACGACTTCGAGATCAGCCGCTACAGCGATCCGCCCCTGACCACGGTCCGCCAGCCGATCGCCGAATCCGGGCGGATGATGGCCCAGCTGATCCTCCGGCTGATCGCCGGCGACGAGGACGTGCCCGGGTCGGTGGTGCTGCCGACCGAGTTGGTGCTGCGCGAGTCGGCCTGACCGGGCTTCACACCGCGCGGGCGATGCAGATCCGGGCCTTGAGCCGGTCCCCCGCCTCGTAGAACATGTACTCCGTCCCGCCGTCGGTCCCGAACGACGGCGCCGCGGTACGCCCGTTGTCGGCCGCGCCGGGCGAGTGGAAGACGCCCAGGTGGTTCTCCCGGTCGAAGGCGTTGCCGACCTCGGTGATCCGCATCCTGCCGTCGTTGCCGTGGTAGGCGACGTACGTGGTCCCGTTGCGCACCACCACGTGCGGACCGGAGATGTCGGTCAACCCGTCCGGCTCCGGGTTCACCAGCGGCGCCTGGCTGAACTGCCACTGGTCCCAGCCGTTCGGCGACCAGCCGTGGTAGATGCGCCGCCGCCCGGAGAGCACTCCCATGTAGACCATCACGTAGCGGCCGCTGTGCGCGAAGACCCGGGCGTACGACGTCTCGGTCAGACCGGGCACGAGCCGGGTGCTGAGGATCGGGGTCTCGTCACGGAAGGTGAGGCCGTCCGACGACCGCGCGACCCGGGTCGTCGTGTTCTCCCCGTGGTAGTACAGGTAGAACTGGCGCGTCTGCGGGATCCAGGTGACGTGCGGCGACGACACGTGCGACACGGTCGTGCTGGGCAGCACGTTGTCGATCACCGGGTTGCCGGGGTTCTCGGTGAACGGGCCGGCCAGCGAGTCGGCCCAGGCCACGCAGATGCCGCCGGGCTTCTCGTGCGGGGCGTAATACAGGTAGTAACGGCCCCGCGCTCCGCTGATCTTGTCGTAGACGCCTCGGACGCAGGGGAAGATGAACTCGCCGGTGGGGTTGTAGCGCAACGGCGTGGTGAGCGCGTCACGCAGGTAGGTGTAGGTCGGCATGCCGGCGGGCCCGGCGGCCAGGGCGGTCGCACCGGGGGCCGCGGAGGTGGCGGCCGGGGCTGCGGAAGCGGCGGCCGGGGCTCCGAGGGCGGCACGCGGCGTGACGAGACCGGCACCGACGGCACCGGCGGCGGCCGCGCCGCGTAGCAGGGAACGACGATCCACGAGGGCACACTCCTGACAGGACGAAGCGGGAGTTTGCCGCAGGTCGGCGGCATCGATGCCACAAAGTTTCATCACCATTAACCGGCCCGGTCAAGGTGCTAATACCTATTAGTGCAGGACTTTCTTCTTCCGGAGTCTTGACGGTCGCCGATCTGGTGCTTCACGATCGCTGCACGTTTGTTAATGCGTATTAGCGGCGTAACAGAGGGGACCTCTCCGTGCCATCAGGTAACCGGCGGGTGACGCAGCAGGACATCGCCCGCATGACCGGCGTCAGCCAGGCCACCGTCTCGATCGTGCTCAACGAGCGCGACGACGCGGCCGTCCGCATCGCGCCGGAAACCCGGGAGCGGGTGCTGGCGGCCATCCGCCGCACCGGCTACGTGGCCGACCCGATCGCCCGCCGCCTGGCCGCCCAGCGCAACCGGTTCCTCGGCGTCTTCACCTACGAGCCGGTCTTCCCGGCCGGCCTGGGCGACTTCTACCACCCGTTCCTCGTCGGCATCGAGGAGTGCGCCGAACGCATCGGCTGCGACCTGCTGCTGTTCACCAGCGCACCGGTCGTCGATGGCCGGCGGCGCATCTTCGACCGCGACAACCGGCTGCGGCTGGCGGACGGCTGCATCCTGCTCGGCCGATGGCTCGACCCGGAGGAGCTGGCCCGGCTGATCGCGGAGGGGCAGCCCTTCGTCAGCGTCGGCCGGCGCGACGACGCTGGTGGGCCGGTGCCGTACGTCGGCGCCGACTACCCGGCCGCCACCGCCGCCCAGGTGCGGCGGGTGGCGGAGCTCGGGCACCGGCGGGTGGCGTACGTGGGTGAGGGCGCCGGAGCCGAGTCGCACGCCGACCGGCTGCGAGGTTTCACCGGTGCGGTCGCGGAGGCCGGGATCACCGGGGTGCACGTGCGGATCGCCGGCTCGTCGCCGGGTCAGGTCCTCGATCAACTGGAAGAACAGGGGTGTACGGCCATTTTCGTCGAGGAATTCGCGGACGGGGCACTGCTGGCCGAGGAGGCCGGTCGCCGTTCGCTGCGCGTACCAGATGATCTCTCTTTTGTGGCCCTGGGTGATCCCACCCGGCCGGCCGCCACGGACCTGGACTTCACCGGGTTCCGCATCCCCCGCCGTGAGATGGGCTGGCAGGCGGTGGAGGTGCTCTCCACGATCCTCGACGGCGGCGAGCCGGAGCAGCGCCTGCTGCCCTGCGCCCCGGTGCCCGGCGCGACCCTGGCGGCCGCCCGTGCGTGAGTTGCATGCCGACGTCCTCGTGGTGGGTGGCGGCCTCGGCGGGGTGGCCGCGGCCCTCGCCGCACTGCGCGCCGGACGAACCGTCCTGCTGACCGAGGAGTACGCCTGGCTGGGCGGCCAGCTGACCAGTCAGGCCGTGCCGCCGGACGAGCACAGCTGGGTCGAGCAGTTCGGGGTGACCGCCAGTTACCGGGCGCTGCGCGACGGGATCCGCGAGCACTATCGCGCCCACTACCCGCTCACCGATCGCGCCCGCCGCACCCGCGACCTCAACCCGGGCGCCGGGCACGTCAGCCGGCTCTGCCACGAGCCGCGCGTGGCGGTCGCCGTGATCGAGTCGATGCTCGCCCCCTACCGCGGTGCGGGCCGGCTCACCGTTCTGCAGCCGGCCGTGCCGGTGTCCGCCGAGACCGACGGCGACCGCGTCACCGCGGTCACCGTCCGGTACGCCGGTGATGACGTGGTGCTCACCGCGCCCTACGTCCTGGACGCCACCGAGACCGGTGAACTGCTGCCGATGACCGGCACCGAGTACGTGACGGGCGCCGAGTCCCGCGACGAGACCGGCGAGCCGAGCGCGGCCGACACCGGCGACCCGGCCAACATGCAGGCCCTGTCGGTGTGCTTCGCGATCGACCACGTCGACGGTGACCACACCGTCGACCGGCCGGCCCGCTACGACTTCTGGCGCGAGTACCAGCCGCCGTTCTGGGGCGCGCGCATGCTGTCCTGGCAGACACCGAACCCGCGGACCCTGCAGACCTCGACCCGGTCGTTCACGCCGAACCCGGACGACGACCCGTGGCTGGTCCAGGCCGACCAGCGGGTCAACCCGGGCGACGGCAACCTGTGGACGTTCCGGCGCATCGCCGCCCGGCGCAACTTCGCCGACGGGTTCTACCCCAGCGACATCTGCCTGGTGAACTGGCCGATGATCGACTACTTCGAGCAGCCCTATGTGGACGCCGCCGACCCCGGGGCCGTCGAGCGGGCGGCCCGGGAACTGTCGCACTCGGTGCTCTACTGGCTGCAGACCGAGGCGCCCCGGCCGGACGGCGGCACCGGGTGGCGCGGGCTGCGACTGCGCGGCGACGTCACCGGCAGTGCCGACGGGCTCGCGATGGCGCCGTACGTCCGGGAGTCCCGGCGGATCCGCGCCGAGTACACGGTCGTCGAGCAGGACCTGTCGCTGCAGGTGCGCGGCGACAAGGGCGCGGTGTCCTACCACGACTCGGTGGGCGTCGGGATGTACCGCATCGACCTGCACCCCTCCACCGGCGGCGACAACTACATCGACGTCGCCTCCTGCCCGTTCGAGATCCCGCTCGGTGCGCTGATCCCGCGGCGGATGGAGAACCTGCTGCCGGCCGGCAAGAACATCGGCACCACCCACGTCACCAACGGTTCGTACCGGCTGCACCCGGTGGAGTGGAACGCCGGTGAGGTGGCCGGGGCGCTCGCCGCCTTCTGCCTCGCCCGTTCCGTGTCGCCCCGGGCGGTCCGCAACACCCCCGAACTGCTCGTCGAGTTCCAGGGCCGGCTCAGCACCGACGGTGTCGAGCTGCGCTGGCCGGACGTCAGCGGTTACTGAAGAGAGGAACCGACATGCGAAAAATAGCTGCGACAGCCCTGCTCTGCACCCTGACCGCCGGCCTGGCCGCCTGCGGTGGCGGGCAGGCCGAGGCCGACGGCCCGATCACCCTGCGGATGACCACGTGGTCGGCGAACCCGGCGCACGTGCAGCTCTTCGACTCCATCGCCGCCGAGTACAAGCAGAGCCACCCCGACGTGACAGTCACCTTCGAGGCCCTGCCGCTGGAGAACTACACCACCACCGTCACCACCCAGATCGCCGGTGGGAACGCGCCCGACATGGCCTGGATCCTCGAGTCGGCGGCACCGGACTTCGTCAGCTCCGGCGCGCTCGCCCCGCTCGACGACGCCGTCGAGGAGGCGGCCGACCTGGCGCCGTCCGCCACGGCGCTGTGGAAGCAGGACGGCAAGCTGATGGCGTACCCGTTCTCGACCTCGCCGTTCGGTGTCTTCGTCAACACGGACCTGCTGAAGCAGGCCGGGCAGAGCCTGCCCGCCGGTAACGGATGGACCTGGGACAACGTGGTGAAGGTCGCCGGCGCGACCGCCGCGAAGACCGGCAAGCAGGGCGTCGTGGTCCGCGACTTCGATTACAAGGACTGGACCTACCTCGCCACCGTCTTCCAGGGCTGGGGGGCGCGGGCCTGGAGCGAGGACGGCAAGACCTGCGGCTTCGACCAGAAGCCGATGGTCGACGCGATGACCTTCCTGCACCAGGGCATCTTCACCGGCAAGGCGTTCCCGGCGCCCGGCGTGGCAGCCGACTTCTTCGCCGGCGAGTCCGCGATGACCATCGCCCAGATCTCCCGGGCGTCGCTGCTCAAGGACGCCAAGTTCGGCTGGGACCTGGTTCCGCTGCCGGCCGGGCCCGCCGGTGACTACTCGGTGATCGGGCAGGGCGGACTGGGCGTGCTGCGCAAGAGCGAGAACGCCGCGGCGGCGAGCGAGTTCGTCAAGTTCTTCACCAGCCCGGCCAACTCGGCGAAGCTGGCCCAGTTCTTCCCGCCGCCGCGCACGTCGCAGCTCACCGCGGAGACGCTCGGCAAGGCGAACCCGCTGCTGAAGCCGGAACAGCTCCAGGACGTCGTGGTGGACGGCATCGCGAACGGCGTGGTCAAGCCCAGCCACACCGGCAGCGCCGAGATCACGCAGGCGGTCCGGGCCGCCCTCGACCCGCTCTGGAAGCCCGGCGCCGACGTGCCGGGTGTCCTGCGCGGCGTCTGCACGGCGATCAGCCCGCTCCTGGCGAAGTGACGCGATGACAGTGGTCATGGACCGGGTCGACGAGACCCGGTCCACCCCACCCGCGCCCCGGCCGTTCTGGACCACCCGGCGCCGTGACCGGCTCACCGGGTACCTCTTCATCACCCCGGCGCTGCTCGGCTCCATCGCGTTCGTCTTCGCGCCGCTCGTGCTCGTCGTCTGGTACAGCCTGCACGAATGGAACGTCCTCGCCGACACGTTCGACTTCGCCGGCGCCGAGAACTACCGCAAACTGGCCGAGGACCCGAACGTGCCGGCCGTGCTGCGGGCCACCGCACTGTTCTCGGTCGGTCTGGTCGTACTCAATCTGGCCCTGGCCCTGCTCCTGGCCGTGCTGCTCAACCAGAAACTGCGCGGCACCACGTTCTTCCGGGTCCTGTTCTTCTCACCGGTCGTGGTGTCCCTGCTGGCCTGGACCATCGTCTGGGGCTTCCTGCTGCAGGACAACGGCGGCGTCAACGGGCTGCTCGGCCTGTTCGGCATCGACGGCCCGAACTGGCTGCGCTCCGGCGGCACCGCGATGGCCGCGGTCGTCATCGTGCAGGTCTTCAAGAACGTCGGCCTCAACATGGTGCTGTTCCTGGCCGCGCTCCAAGGTGTGCCGCAGGAGCTCTACGAGGCCGCCCGCACCGACGGCGCCGGGCCGTGGACCATCTTCCGGCGGATCACGCTGCCCCTGATCAGCCCGACCATCCTGCTCACGTCGATCATCACGGTGGTCGGCTCGTTGCAGGTGTTCGCGCAGATCAGCGTGCTCACCCAGGGTGGCCCCGGCACCTCGACCACGGTGCTCGTCTACTACCTGTACCAGCAGGCCTTCCAGTTCCACGCCTTCGGGTACGGCGCCACCCTGTCGGTCCTGCTGTTCCTCATCGTCCTGGCACTGACCGTGCTCCAGTGGCAGATGCGCAAGAGGTGGGTCTTCCATGAGCAATAAGAGAAAAGTCCTCCTGTACGGCCTGCTGCTCGTCCTCTGTGTACCTTTCGTCTTCCCGACCTGGTGGATGATCACGAGCTCGTTCAAGCCGAACGCCTCGATCTTCGCGTTCGACTTCGACCCGAGCACCTGGACGCTCGAACCGTGGCGGCAGGTGTTCACCATGCAGCCGTTCGCGCAGCAGTACTTCAACAGCGCCTACATCGCCGTCGTCGTCACCCTGGGCACCCTCGTCGTGGCCGCGCTCGCCGGTTACGCCTTCGCCCGGATCCGGTTCCCCGGCCAGAACCTGCTCTTCCTGGTCGTGCTCACCGGCCTGCTCATCCCGAGCGAAGTGACGATCGTGCCGCTGTTCCGCGTCTTCAACAGCCTCGGCCTGGTCGACACACACTGGCCGCTGATCCTCGTCCCGATGCTGGGACCGCCGAGCGTGCTGGCCACCTTCATCATGCGGCAGTTCTTCATCACGCTGCCCGGCGAGTTGGAGGAGGCGGCCCGGATGGACGGCCTCGGCCGCCCCGCCATCTTCCGCCGCATCGCGCTGCCGCTGGCCCGGCCCGCCCTCGGCGCGGTCGCGATCTTCACGTTTCTGCACAGCTGGAACCTGTACCTGGAACCGGTCGTCTACATCTCCTCGCAGACGAAGTACACGCTGCCGCAGGCACTCACCCAGTTCACCGACGCGTACCAGGGTCAACTGTGGAACGTGCAGCTCTCCGCGGCGTCGATGACGGCGATCCCGGTACTCATCGTCTTCGTGCTGGCCCAGCGCCAGTTCATCGAAGGCCTCGCACACACCGGCCTGAAAGGTTGATCCACAGCCTTACAGCGAAGCCGTGGTGGTGATCGAGGTGGGCGACCCCAGGCTCTTCCGGGCCAGCAGGGTCGCCCCCGCGATCGCCGCCGGCATCAGGAAGACCGCACCCAGCGGAATCAGGAAGACCACGAAAACCGCCGCACCGAAGCCCAGCGTCAACGGCTTCCGCCCGCGCAGCACGGCCCGGCGGTGCCGCAGCCGCTGCCCGCGACGCTGGAACGGGGCACCCGTCAACTCCAGCGCCAGCAACCAGCCACCGACCGCGCCACCCACCACCGGGACCACGGTCTGCCCGACGAACGGCACGAACCCGAGCAGGAACAGCGGAATCGCCACCAGGACCGAGATGCCGATCAGCCGCAGCGAATCCACGGCACTGCGCCGCAACGACTCCAGAACACCGACCTCGACCTCGTCCGGCACCCCGCCGAACCGGGCCTCCACCCGCTCCGAGATCTTCTCGTAGAACGGGTCCCCGATCAGCAGCGTCACCGCGGTGAACGTGACGATCCCGAGCAGCACACTCAGCCCCAGCACACCGGCGCCGGCGAAAACCCGGGCCGTGTCACGCAACCAGCCCCGCCAGCCGTCGGCGAACCAGGTCACCTGCGCCGACACATCGGGCAGGAACCGGACCAGCAGCACCAGCAACACGACGTACAGCACGCCGGAGAGCAACGCGGGCAACAACCCGATCACCAGCAGCCGCGGATTGCTCAACACCAGGCCCAGCCCGCGGCCGAGCAGCCCGGCCCCGGTGACGAACTCCCGCAGCCCCGACGCCACCCGACTCTGATCACCGCTCACGGTGCAGCAGCTTAGTTCCTGCCCCCACCGACTCACGGAGCGGATGTCAGGACCCGCTCGCGACCCCGGACGGATGCGCGGTGGGCGACGGCGACGGCGAGACGTCCGGCTCCGACTCCGTCGGCGACGGACTCGGCGGGTCGGTGATCTGCGTCGGCGTCGGCACCGGCGGGTCGGTGAGAAGCGGCGGCAGGCCGGTGGGAACGAGCGGCGGTGGTACGGAGGTGACGACCGTAACGGTCATCGTCGCCACCGGCCGCACCGACGGGGAAGATCCCGGCACCGAGACGGGAGGCATCGCCGAAACCGTCGCCCGAGGCGGCCGTCCGGTATAGCCGTCCTGCACGTCCCGATCCGGCACACCGGTCGTCGGCGCCGCGCCGAGTCCACCGACACCGCCGAGTCCACCGACACCGCCGGGCACACCGGCCTCGCCGACAGTTCCGCCGGCGGTGGGCCGGGATGCCGGAGCACCGAGGGCCCACCCGGTCACCACCGCGAACGGCAGGCCCACAACCACCAGGCCAAAAAAGAGGGATTTAGGGGACAAGCGCACGTAATGAAGACGCCTGAGGACCGTCAAAAGTTACGGCTTCCGGACATCACTCCCAAAACACGCCGGCCCCGGTCGAGGTGTTGATCTGCTAGCGCTGCGAAATCGCTGTGATCATGGGGGCAAAACCGCGATTTCGCATCGCTAGCAGATCAACACCGTCGCACTGACCCTACCCAGCCGACCGCGGCCACCACGGCGGAACGCCTCCCGCCCGCTGCGCCCGGCGGCCCATCAGGCGGAAGCAGAATCCCGGCGGGGCAGCGACCCGAACGGCCGGTCAGGTGTTCAAGAAGGTGGAGATGCGGTCCCGCAGCTCCCGGCGGTTGTTCCACAGAACCGCCGGCCTGTCGAAGATCTGCAGTTCAGCGCCGGGCAGCAAGCCCGCGAGCCGCTCGGCCCAGGAGGCCGGGTGGACGTCGTCGCCCAGGCAGCCGATCACCAGGGCCTTGCCCGGAAACTCCCGCAGCAGCGCTTCGTCGGCCAAGGCCGGGCGGGTCCACAGGGATTCAAGTTCGGGGGCGAGGCCGTCGCGTTGCAGCTGTTCGACCCGCTGCCGCAGGTGGCTCCAGCCGGCCGGAGTGTTGCGGACGGCGGTGGGGATCTCGGGTTCGACGGCTTCGGCGATCACTGCGGCCTCGCGGGATTCGACGGCGGCGAGGAGGCGGCTGAAGCGGTCGGTGGCGGCGGCCGGGCGGTGGCCGTCGAGGGGTGCGGGCAGGTAGAGGACGACCCGGTCGAAGCGGGCGGGTGCGGTGGCGATCAGGCGGCACAGGGCGGCGGCGCCCATGCTGACGCCGACGGCCCGGGTGGCGCCGGACTGGTCGGCGACGGCGGACAGGTCGGCGGCGAGGTCGGCGAAGGACCACGGGCCGGGTGGGGTGTCGGAGCGGCCGTGACCGCGGAAGTGGAAGAAGACGCGGCGGCCGGTGACACCGCTGCCCAGGGGGCGGGTGCCGGAGATGTCGCCGGCGAGACCGTGGGCAAAAACGGTCACCGGGGTGCCGGTGCCGGTGGTGAGCTGCTCCACCCGTACGCCTGAGGGAAGAGTGATCAGCTCGGTCGCCGGACCCGGCAACGTGGGGCGGCCCGTCCGTGGGCCGGTCCGGTCCATGCGCTGCAGGCGCGGGCCGCCGTCCGGTGGGGGCGGCCCGAAGCGACCCCTCAACGAAGGGCCCGGGTCACCAGAAGCCCTTGCCGTCGGACAGGTCTTTCAGACCGGGACGGACGTCGAGCAGGTAGACCAGTGCGGCCGCGATCCCGATCATGCTGATGATCAGAATCGTGCCCTGGGTCAGGAACGTGATGACCAGGCAGACGCCGATGATCGCGGCCCAGGCGCCTTTCGGCAGCGTGCCGATGGCCTGGAAACCGGCGCCACGCTGGATCAGGCAGTGGATGAGCGCCACCGACTGCACGATCAGCGAGACGAGCAGCACGAGGAAATCGATGTAGAAGCGAACGTCGTCGAAGAAGATCGGCGCGGAGTAGGCCATGAGGCAAAGTCTATGCTGCGGGCCCCAGCAACGCCGGGGCCCGCAGCTTGATGTCGTGTTCTGCTGTTACTCGGCGGTCTTCGGGGTGGCCGGCTTGGCCCGCTTGCGCGGCTTCGGCGCGGCCTCGACGGCCTTGGCCTCGGCGACCGCGGCCTCGACGGCCTTCGGCTCCTCGGTGGTCTCGATGTCGGAGTTCACCACGTCGGCGGCCTCGACGACACCGGTGCCGACGACGCGCTCGCCGCGCGCCACCAGGGCGGTGTAGAGGGACACGGCCCGCTCCTGCGCGACCTGGGCGAGAGCGTTGGCGGCGGTGGCCGCGTTGTCCCGGATGGCCACGAAGTCGGTGGTGTTGGCCTTGTCACGCAGCTCGGCGGCCTTGGAGCCGGCCTGGTCGTTGTAGACCTTGAGCGAGGAGGCGGCGCGGTCGCTCAGCTCGGTCAGCACGGCGGGGAGCTTGCGGAGCTGCTGGTAGGCCAGGTCACCGGCACCGGCGGCGGCGTAGAGCGGGGCGGGGATGCGGGTCTTGGTCTGCTCGGTCACTTGGACTCCTCAGCGAGGTCGGAAGGCGTGGCGGAAGGCTGGGCGGCGGAAGGCTGGGTGGCGGAAGGCTGCGGGGCCGCGGGCTGCGCGGCTTCGGGCGCCGGGTCGGTGCGCGCGTTCTCGTTGCGGAACGTCTCGTAGATCTGCGACAGGGACTGCTTCTGCGCGATCGTGAGTTCCGGGTCGGCCGCGATGGCGGCCAGCACACCCTGCTGGCCTTCGCCGTCGAGCAGCCCGGCCCGCAGGTACATCGCGGGCGTCGACACCCGGAGCGCGCTGGCGATCTGCTGGAGCACCTCGGCGCTCGGCTTGCGGAGGCCACGCTCGATCTGACTCAGGTAGGGGTTGGAGACCCCCGCCTTGTCGGCGAGCTGCCGCAGCGAGATCTTCGCGGTCTGCCGGAGGTCACGGATGAAGGTTCCGATGTCCTCGGGCAGTTCCTTGGGTGTGGCCATGCCTCGAAGTTAGCCCGGAGTGCTAGCTGTTGCAAGCAAAGCGCTTGCTATAGCTAGCGTGAACCGAGTCACCCCGCCATTCACCAAACCGCGCGAACCTCACCCACCGGGCGGCCGCCACCGAGCACCGCCTCCGGCAGGCGCGAAACCGCCTCCGGGATCTCCAGGCCGAGACGGCGCAGGGCAGAGAGCAGCACGGGTACGCGGGCCCGCGTCGCACCGTCCGCGATCTTCAACGCCACCGCGCCGACGCCCGGCACAGCGGCCGCCGCCACGCCGTCGGCGCCCTTCTTCACCAGCAGCCCGGGCAACGCGTTCATCAGCACGGTGTCCTCGGTGCCGGTGCCGGCCACCAGTTCCGGGTGGGCCCGCATGGCGTCGGCGACCCGGCGTTCCGGGCTGCCCGGCTCGGCGTCGACGAGCCGCTGGAACGCCCGCGCCAGCCCGAGCGGGGTGATCGCGAAGATCGGCGCGCCGCAGCCGTCCACCCCGAGCGCCGCGATCGGCTCGTCGGCGAGCCGGCTCACCGCGTCGGCGAGGGCTTTCTGCAAGGGATGATCGACGTCGAGGTACGAATCCAGCGGCCACCCGTTGATCACGCAGGTGGCGAGCATGCCGGCGTGCTTGCCGGAACAGTTCATCAGGATCGGCTCGGCCACGCCACCGCCGCGCAGCCACGCGTGCCGCGGCGTCTCGCCCAGCGGCAGGTCGGCCGGGCAACGCAGCGCCGACGGGTCCAGCCCGGTCGCCGCCAGCATGGCCCGCACCCGTTCCACGTGGAACTTCTCGCCGTCGTGACTGCCACTGATCAGGGCCAGGTCGGCCTCCTCGCGCGGCACCAGCCCGGAGGTCAGCAGCCCGACGGTCTGCAGCGGCTTGTTCGAGGACCGCGGGAAGAACGGGCTCGTGACATCCCCGAAGCCGGCGCCCGTGGTGAGCGCGACAACCCCGTGGTGCACGCTCTCCACGAAACCGGAGCGGACCACCTCTGCGACGATCATGAGTCCTGCACCCCGAGCAGATCACGGGCCTGTGCCGGGGTAAGCGGCGGCCGCTGAGCCAGCTGGGCGAAACCGACAGCCCGGGCCACCAGCTGCATGTTCGACTCGACGGAACGGCCCTTCGCGTACGTCAGGGTGTCCTCCATCCCGACCCGCAGGTGACCGCCGGCCGCCAGCGACGCCAGCATCACCGGCAGGGTGCTGCGCCCGACGCCGGTCGCCGAGAACGTGGTGCCCGCCGGCAGGTCACGGATCACCTGCTCGCACGCGACAAGGGCGGCCGCCGTGCCCGGCATCCCGCCCGGGACGCCCATCACCAGGTCGACGTGGACGTGACCGCCGAACGGCAGGCCGTACTTCCCGAGCAGCCGCTGCAGGGTGGTGAGCTGTCCCAGGTCGAAGATCTCGTACTCCGGCACGATCCCGCGCTCCTGCATCCGGGTGTGCAGGTCGACGATGAACTCCCAGCGATTCAGGAACACGCCGTCGCCGAAGTTGACCGTGCCCATCGTGCAGGAGGCCATCGCCGGCTGGGCGTCGAGCACCGCGAGCCGGTCCGCCTCCGCGTCGGTGACAGCGCCACCCGAGGAGAGCTGCACGATCAGGCCGGTGGCCTCCCGCAGCGCTGCGACGGTGGCCCGCAGCCGCCCCAGGTCCAGGGTGGGCCGGGCGGCGTCGTCCCGGATGTGCACGTGGACGATCGAGGCGCCGAGCGCCTCGCACTCCTTCGCGGTCGAGACCAGCTCATCCAGGGTCACTGGCAGAGCCGGCACGTCCGCCTTGCTGCTCTCCGCGCCGGTCGGGGCGACGGTGATCAAGGTTCCGGTCATGCGGCTCATCCTGCCAGTTCCCAGGGGCGTCAGGCAGCGTCGACGGCGGCCGCCGACTCACCCACCGTGAGCTTCGCGTCGTCGGCGACGTTGCGCTTCAGCACCGCCAGGGCGATCATGCCGAGTTCGTGGTGCCGCACCGCGGTGCCGACGAAACCGACCGCACGCCCGTCCAGCTCGACCGGGGTGCCCTTCGCCGGCGGGTGGTCGGTGGCGATGCCGTCCAGGTGCAGCAGCACCAGGCGGCGCGGCGGCCGGCCCAGATGGTGGACCCGGGCCACCGTCTCCTGGCCGCGGTAACAGCCCTTGTCCAGGTGCACCCCGGCAGCCAGGAAACCGGCCTCGGCCGGGATGGTCCGGTGGTCACTCTCCCAGCCCAGTCGCGGCTGGCGGGCGGCGACACGGACAGCCTCGTACGCCCAGAGGCCCGCCCGCGGCACACCCAGCTTCTCAATGATCGCCGTCTTCTCGGCACGTGGCACCAGCAGGTCCACCCCGAGCGGCACCCGGCGGGCCAGGCCCGCTTCGAAGGCGCGTACGGCATAGAGGCTCGTCGGCTCCGCCGGCACCGACCCGGCGGCGAACTTCGGACCCGGCACCGCACCCACCCGGGGTTCCGCCAGGCCGGGCACGAGGTCGGCCGCGCCGGGCCCGACGAGCGACAGCACCGCCAGCTCGGCCGTCGCGTCGCGCGGCTCGACCCGGGTGAAGAAGCGCATCATCTCCAGGTACTTCAGCAGACCCGCCCCGGCGCCCGGCTCGGTGTCCAGCCAGGCCGTCGCACCGTCCTCGGTGATGTAGGCGTGCTGCTCGACATGCCCGTTCGGCGACAGCACCAGCAACTCACTGCCCTGGTCCTCGCGCAGGTCGGACAGGTGCTGGGTGGTGAGCGTGTGCAGCCAGCTCGCCCGTTCCTCACCGGGGACCGCGATCACGTCCCGGTTCGACCGGTCGACCAGCCCGACGGCGGTCTCCAGCAGCCGCTGCTCCCGCATCGGGTCACCGAAGTGGGCCGGCACCCCGGCGTCGGCGGAACCCGGGTCGAGGTCCTCGACCATGACGACACTCACGCGCTCTCCTCGCAGTTGCCGCACTTGCCGAACAGGGACACGTGACCCACGTCGACCCGGAAGTCACGTTCGTCGCGCAGCCGGTCGGTGACCGGCTGCATCACCGACGGGTCGACCTCGGCGATCGAGCCGCAGGCCCGGCACACCAGGTGGACGTGCTGGTCCTCGCCGGCCGCGTGATAGGTCGGCGAGCCGTGCGACAGATGGGTGTGGTTGACCAGCCCGAGCTCCTCGAGAAGCTCCAAGGTCCGGTAGACCGTGGTGATGTTGACGCCGGCCGCGCGCTCGCGGACCGCGTTGTGCACCGACTCCGGCGTGGCATGACCGAGTTCGTGCACCGCTTCCAGGATCAGCTGACGCTGCGGGGTGAGCCGCAGCCCACGCTCACGCAGCATGGCGGCTAGCGATGTGGCGGACACGTGACGAGCATAGTTCGCCGATGTCACACGTCGTGCCGCAGCGGAACGAGGCCTGGCTCACCGGCGGCGGGCCGTTGTGCACCCGCGGCCGGTGGCCGAACCGCCGTGGCCTGTCAGCCGCCGATGCGCAGCAGGCGCGCCGACATGTGCGGCTGGAGCCCGCTGCCGTCGACGGAGATCTCGTGGGCGTAGAGCAACGCACCCTCGACGACACCGAAGAGCCGGTGCCCGCCCGTCACATGCAGACCCGACGGTGTGTACGCCACCGCGTCGGTCCCCATCTCCAGCCGGGTCGTCGCGGCCTTGCCGATGTAGAGCTCGGCCACGCCGTCCGGACGGATCATGGTGGCTTCCATGTCGTCACCGGGACGGCCGTCCACGAGCACCGGCCGCCAGAAACCGGACTCGGTCAGCGCCGGCCCGATCGGCTGCGACTCGTCGTCGAGCAGCCAGGCACGCGACTCGTAGCGCAGGAACGCCCGGCCGTCGTGACTGATCCGGATCTCCTGGGCGAAGTTGTAGTCCTCCTCCTGGGGGAACCCGCCCTGCCCGCGGCCCCGCCACAACCCGACGAACGGCAGCAGACCGAGCAGGGCCGGGTTGAGGTCCGGCCCGACGCGCAGGTCATGCGTGTCCTCGTAGGGGTAGGGGTCGACCGGTGGCGCGTTCAGCCACGGCGGCGGTCCCAGCGGGTTCTCTGTCTCGCTGCTCACCAACGCCCCCTCGAAATACGAACGGCCAGATAGCCGAAACCGCCTGCCAGCGCGCCCAGAGCGGCCACCAGCAGGCTCACGAACCCGATCTCCGTAACCATGACGCGCCCATCTTATGCTGGCCCCTATGGCACGTTTGCTGGTCGTCAAGGCCACCGCGGGAGCGGACGCACCGGAGCGCTGCTCCCAGGCTTTCACCGTGGCGAGCACAGCCGCCGCTTCCGGCGTGGACGTCTCACTCTGGCTGACCGGGGAATCGTCCTGGTTCGCGCTGCCGGGCCGGGCCGCCGAGTTCGCCCTGCCGCACGCCGCGCCACTGCCGGACCTGCTCGACGCGATCCTCGCCACCGGCCGGGTCACCCTCTGCACCCAGTGCGCGGCCCGCCGCGACATCGGCCCGGACGACGTCCTCCCGGGCATCCGCATCGCCGGCGCCGCCGTCTTCGTCGAAGAGGTCACCACCGAGGGCGCACAAGCCCTGGTCTACTGACCGCCTCGCCCGGCGGGCTTTCAGCCCGCGCGGCAGTCGGTGGTCACGCTCACCTGGTACCGCCCACCCTGCGCGGTGACCACGACCGAGTCGACACCTGTCCGGTACGCCCAGCCGCCCGCATCCGACCAGATCAGCTCCGCATCGTCCGGCACCCCGGCGGGTCCGTCACCGTCCTCCGCCACGCCGCCGTCCGCAGTGAAGGTCGCTCCCGCCCCACCACCGGGACAAGCCACCGCATAAGCCCCGGAATCTCCAGAAACCGGGCTCCCAGGCGCCGGTCTCCCAGGCGCCGGACTGCCAGGCGTTGGGCTCCCAGGCGCCGCGCTCACCGTCCCCGGATCCGCACCGAGCGCCTCCAGCGTCTCGCCCAGCGACCCCGGTGCGAGGCCCGCAGGCGGGTCGGCCGCATCGGTGGCGGCGGCCGGGCGGCAGCCCGAGTCGGCTCGCAGGGTCAGCACCTGGTCGGCCGCGTTCGCCTCGGCGTCGATCGCGATGAACGAGCCCGCGTCGGCGTAGAAGGAGAGCCGCGTCCCGCCGCGCAGCGCGATCACCGACGCGCGGTAGTCCGCGGGCAGGCCGGCCGCCACCGCGTCGAGCGCCGCACGGGCATCGCCCTCCGGGACGATCAGGGTGAGGTCGCGGGTGGCGACCCGGCCCGCCCACGCCGGGTTGATCGAGCATTCCTCGATGCGGAGCTCGCCGAGTCGCAGCGCCCAGCGCTCGCCGTCGGCGGCGGCGAACAGGGCGCCGGTGGCCCGGCGCAGTTCGGGCACGGCGTGGCCGATGTCGCGCTGCTCGGCCACGGTCGGCGGGTCGCGGCGTGCCGACCAGAGGCTCAGGGCGAGCAGCGCCACCACCCAGACGGTGACCACAGCGACGGCCCGCAGGCGCCGCCGGGGCCGCGAGTCGCCGGTCGCCGGGGCGCTCATGACAGCACGCCGCGGGCCACCAGGACGCTCATGACAGCACTCCGCGGGTCACCAGGACGCTCATGACAGCACGCCGCGGGCCACCAGGACGCTCATGACAGCGCATGGAACTCCGGTGCGGCCAGGAACCGCTCGATGACCTCGGCTGTGCCCGGGGTGAAGGGCCGCCCCAGCACCTCGGTCAGCGGCACGAAGAGCATCGCCGCGCCCTCGCCGAGCACCACGTCGGCCTGGGTGGCGCCGGTCCGCCCGTAGAAGTAGTGCTTGATCCGGCCCTGCTCGGGCAGCTCCTGCCGGAGGAAGAGCCGCAACGGGGCGTCGGCGCGCAGGCCGGACTCCTCCAGCAGCTCGCGGGCGGCACCCTCGGCCGGTGTCTCCCCCGGCTCGATCTCGCCGCCGGGCAGGCCCCACACGTTCGGGTAGTAGGGGGCCTTGTCGTCGCGCAGTTGCAGCAGCACGCCGCCGGTGCGGTCGAGCAGGAACGTGCAGGCGATCATTTTCACGGTCAGCTCCGGGCGAGGCGGTTCAGGGCGCCGAGCGCCACGTCGGTGCGTGTCGTGTACCAGAACGGGGGCAGCGACTTGCGCAGGAACGCCCCGTAGCCGCGGGCCGTCTCCAGGCGCGAGTCGAGCACCGCCACCACGCCTTTGTCGCCGCTCGACCGAATCAGCCGGCCCACGCCCTGCGCCAGCCGGACCGCGGCGATCGGCACGCTCACCGAGGCGAAACCGGAGCCGCCGTTCGCGTCCACGGCGGCGGAGCGGGCGGCGGCGAGCGGCTCGTCGGGGCGCGGGAACGGCAGCCGGTCGATGACCACGAGCTGGCAGGAGTCGCCCGGCACGTCGACGCCCTGCCACAGGGACATCACACCGAAGAGGCAGCTCGACTTGTCCTCCCGGAACTTGCGGACCAGGATCGGAAGCGTCTCCTCGCCCTGCAACAGGATCGGCAGGTCGGTCTTGGCGCGCAACAGCTCGGCGGCCTGGGTCGCGGCCTTGCGGGAGGAGAAGAGCCCGAGAGTACGCCCACCGAGCGCCTCGACCAGCTTGAGCAGCTCCGCGCCCGCCGCGTCGGGCAGGCCGGACTGGGCCGGCCGGGGCAGGTGTGACGCCACGTAGAGGATGCCCTGTTTCGGGTAGTCGAACGGGGAACCGACATCCAGCGAGGTCCAGCCGTCGCCGGAGGTGGGCGCGCCGTCCGGACCGGGTGCGGCCGCGGGCAGCCCGAGCGACCGGGCCACCGTGTCGAACCGGCCGCCCAGGGTCAGCGTGGCCGAGGTGACCACCACGGTGCGGTCCGCGTAGAGACTCTGCGCCAGGGTGCCGGCGACCGAGAGCGGTGCCACCACGAGCGCGCGCCGGCCGTTGCCGAGGTCGGACTTCTCCACCCAGGCGACGTCGCTCGCATCCTCCTCCAGCAGCCGCTGCGCGGTGTTGAAGATCTCGTCGAGGACCGCCTTGGCCTGCTGTTTGCCGACCGGGTCGGAGTCGTCGGACTTCACCTCGCCGATCGCCGAGAGCCCGGCCCGGGTGGCCGACTCGAGCAGGGTCAGCGCCATCCGCAGCTGGTCCGGCAGGCCGGTGGTGAGCCGGCCGGCGGGCGCCTCGGCGAGGCCGACGGTGAGCGCGTCGGCCGCCTCGGCGAGCTGCTCGGCGCTGGCCGGTGGGACCATCGTGCGGGCGCGCCGGCCGGCCCGCTCGATCGCCTCGGGGGTCAGCTCGGCCTGCGCGGCGGAGGAGACCCGCTCGGCCAGCTCGTGCGCCTCGTCGACGACGAGCAGCTTGTGCGGCGGGACGATCTGGTGCTCGGCGAGCATGTCGACGGCGAGCAGGCTGTGGTTGGTGACGACGATGTCGGCCTCGCGGGCGCGGACCCGGGACGCCTCGGCGAAGCACTCCGCGCCGTAGGGGCAGCGACCGGCGCCGACACAGTCCCGCGCGGGCATGGACACCTGTTTCCACGCCGTCTCGTCGACGCCCGGGTCCAGCTCGTCGCGGTCACCGGTCTCGGTCTTGCCGGCCCAGGACCGGATCCGATGGATCTGCTTGCCGAGCCGGCCGGCCTCGCCGAGCCACTGCCCGGCCCGGGGCGCCGGCGCGTCGTCGAAGAGTGTGTCGGTCGGCGCCTCCTCGTCGGCGTGCTCCAGTTTCGCCGCGCAGAGGTAGTGGTGGCGCCCCTTCAGGACGGCGAAGGTGGGCTTGCGGCCGAGGACCGGCTCCACGGCGGTGATCAGGCGCGGCAGGTCGTGCTCGACGAGCTGGTTCTGCAGCGCGAGGGTGGCCGTGGAGACCACCACCGGACCGTCCACGAGCAGCGACGGCGTGAGGTAGCCGAGGCTCTTGCCGGTGCCCGTGCCGGCCTGCACGAGCAGGTGCTCCTTGTCCTTCACGGCCTTGTCGATCGCCTCGACCATGGCCTGCTGACCGGGGCGGGAGGTGCCGCCGGGGACGGCACCGACCGCTGCGGCGAGGAGCTCTCCGGCGGTCACCTTTTTTCGGGTTGCTGCGGGCACGCAGGAACCGTACCCGCCACCACCGACAGAACCGGACCACCGCTAGGGTGCACCTCATGCCGAGCGAGATGGTCCGGGTCATCTACACGAAGTACGACGGTTCGGCTCATCGTGATTACCCGGCACGCCGACTGGCCGAGGACGACCTGGGCATCTGGGTGGGTGTGACCCGCGGGACAGCCTCTGTCTACCACGGCCGGCCCTCGGTGGAGCAGATTCCGTTCGTGCTGCTGATCCCGCACTACGCGTGGTGGACCGGCATGTTCAACCCGCCGCCGCGGACCAGTGAGGTCTACTGCGACATCACCACCCCGGCGCGCTGGGAGGGTGACACCGTGCACATCGTCGATCTCGACCTGGACGCGGTGCGCCGCCGGGAGACCGGTCTCGTGGAGCTCCGCGACGAGGACGAGTTCGCGGAGCACCGCAAGGCCTTCGGTTACCCGGACGACCTGGTCGGCCACGCCCGGGCGGCAGCGGAGCACCTGATGGTGGCGCTGGGCGACGGCTCGGAGCCGTTCGCCACGCACTACCGCAAGCACCTGTCAGAGGTCACCCAGTAACAGCTTCTCCGGGTTCTGCTGGTTGAACAGACCGGTGATGCGGCCCTCGTCGACCGCGACCGTGAGCACCGCGAGCAGCGGCTGCCCGTCCGGCCGGGTGCCGCGCAGCAGCATCGCGGCACCACCGTTGACCTCCACCGGATCGACCTTGATGTCGGTGAACCCGGCCAGTTTGCGACCGAGCAGCCCGACGTAGAAGCGGGCCACCTTGTCGGCGCCGCCGACCACGTTGATCGCGGTACGGACCAGGCCGCCGCCGTCGCTGATCGCCACCACGTCGGGTGCCAGCACGGCGGCGAGCGCGTGCACGTCGCCGCTCTGCGCCGCGGTCAGGAACGCGGTGAGCACCCGGCGCTGCTCGGCCGGACCGGCGGTGTGCCGGACCCCGCCGGCGGCGACCGCGCGACGGCCCCGGGAGGCGTGCTGCCGGGCCGCCGCGGGCGTGGTGTCGAGGACCGTGGCGACCTCCTCGAACGGCACCGCGAACGCGTCGTGCAGCACCAGCGCCACCCGTTGCTCGGGTGTCAGCCGTTCGAGGACCACGAGCAGGGCCACGCTCACCTGATCGGCGAGTTCGGCCTGTTCGGCGGGGCCCGCGACCGGGTCGACCACGTACGCCGGAAGCCACTGCCCGGGGTACGCCGCCCGGCGTACACGTGCCGAATTGAGCTGATCCAGGCAGATCCGCGCGGTGACCGTGGTGAGCCAGCCCCGCGGGTCCCGGATCTCCTCGGTCTGCTGGGCGAAGCGCAGCCAGGCCTCCTGCACCGCGTCCTCGGCCTCGGCGCGATTGCCGAGCATCCGGTAGGCGACGGAGATCAGGTATGGGCGCTGAGCCTCGAACTCGAACCCGGTCGCAGACGGCATGGACGAATTCTGCGCGAGATGACCGGCTCCGGGTATCACCTGTGCCACAGTATAAAACACGCAAATCGGATGTATCGGGATGGTGAACCGTGCGCGACGTGGCGACTATCGCGGGCAGCCTGGCCGGGCTCGCCGGCGCCGGTGGCGCCGTCTCGGTCGTGGTGCGCCGCCGGTCCCGCCCCTGCCTGACGGCCGGGCACGGGCTGCTGCGGGACACCGACGCCGATCCGCTGCCCGCGGTGCTCAAGCTCGGCCTGACCGGGATGACGGTTCCGGTGGTGCCGGGACCGCACGGCGAGCTGTTCCTCGGGCCGGGCACCCCGCAACCCGGGCGTACGCTGCGCCGGCTGGTCCTCGCCCCACTCTTCACCCGCGCACAGGCCGGGTCCGGGCGGCTCTGGCGCGACCAGCGGGCCCCGTTCCGGCTGGTGATCGAGTTCGGTGGGCCCAGCCGGGACACCGAGACGCTCTTCCGCGCCTATCGGATGCTCGACCAGCAGCTGCGCGACCACGCGAGCCTGCTCAGCCGGTGCCGCGACGGCGTCCTTACACCGGGCGCGGTGACCGTGACGGTGGCCGGGATCGTCGACGTCCGCGAGTTGCTCGCCGCCCAGGACGACAGGTACGCGTTCGCCGAGGGCACCTTCGACGACCTCGGCTCCTGGTCGGCGCCACCCACCCTGGTCCCGACGATCAGCGAGCCGTGGACCCGGCTGTTCGGCTGGGACGGCCTGGACCCGATCACCGCCGAGGAACGGCACCAGCTGCACGCCATGATCCGCGCCGCACACGAGGACGGCCGGACGGTACGCATCTCGGGCCTGTCCCAGGGTCCCCGCCGGGCCCGTGCCGCCGTCTGGAGCGAGCTCGGCGCGGCAGGCGTGGACGTGATCGCCGACACCGACCTCGCCGGGCTCGCCAGGCACCTGCGCCGGCACCCGGTCTCCAGCACCCCGATGCCACACCTTCCGACCAGGGCGGTACGCCGTGCCACGCCCCGGCCCAACGCCCGCCGCACGACCGGCCGTCACGAGACCGTTTAGGACCGTGGCGAACGGGTCAACCAGCGTGGACCGATAGCATGCCAACGGAGATCCAACTAAGAGCCGTCGATAGAGGTCCACGCCGTGAAGTTTTCCTTCCGCCCGGTCGAGGGCGTGTTCTACGAGCTCTTCACCAAGGCCGCCTACAACCTGGTCAAGGGGACGGAGCTGCTCAACGAGCTGGCTCTGCCCGGTGTGGACGTGCAATCGGTGTCGGACCGGCTCAGCGACGTGGAGCACGACAGCGACTCCATCACCCATGAGCTCTACAAGAAGATCAACTCCACTTTCATCACCCCGTTCGACCGGGAGGACATCTACTCGCTGGGCTCCCAACTCGACGACGTGATGGACCACCTGGAGGCGGCCGGCAACCTGCTCTACCTCTACGGGCTGACCGACCTGCCGTCGCTGCCCCGGGAGATGCACGAGCTGGTGACCGTCCTCGACCAGCAGGCGAAGATCACCGCTGAGGCGATGCCCCGGCTGCGCTCGATGAAGGGCCTCGAGGAGTACTGGATCGAGATCAACCGGCTGGAGAACGACGGCGACCGGGCCTACCGGATGCTGCTCGTGCGCCTCTTCTCCGGTGAGTACGACGCTCTCACGGTGCTCAAGATGAAAGAGGTCGTCGACGAGCTCGAGGCGGCCTGCGACGCGTTCGAGCACGTCGCGAACACCGTCGAGACCATCGCGGTCAAGGAGTCCTAAGCCTTGGATCCCGCATTCGTCGCCGTCGCGGCGGTGATCATCGCCGCGATGGTGTTCGACTACACCAACGGCTTCCACGACGCCGCCAACGCGATCGCCACGAGCGTCAGCACCCGGGCGCTCACTCCGCGGGTGGCGCTGCTGATGGCCGCGGTCGGCAACTTCGTGGGCGCGCACCTGGGCACCGAGGTCGCCAAGACGGTCGGTGACGACCTGGTGGAGCTGCCGGTCGGCGTACCCAGCCTGGGCATCGTCTTCGCCGGCGTGCTCGGCGCGATCGCCTGGAACCTGATCACCTGGTATTTCGGTCTGCCCTCGAGCTCGTCGCACGCGCTCTTCGGCGGCCTGGTCGGCGCCACCCTGATCGCGTCGATCGGCGAGGTGCAGTGGGGCAACATCGTCAACAAGGTGCTGATCCCGATGGTGGTCTCACCGGTTGTCGGCCTGATGCTGGGCTTCGTCTTCATGGTCGCGATCATGTGGATCTTCCGGCGCGGGCATCCCGGCAAGCTGAACCGGGGCTTCCGGCTCGCGCAGACGTTCTCCGCCGCGGCGATGGCGGTCGGTCACGGCATCCAGGACGCGGCGAAGACGATGGGCATCGTCGTGCTGGCGCTCTACACCGGCGGATACCAGAGCTCCGCGACGCACATCCCGGAATGGGTCTACTGGGCGTCCGCGACGATGCTGGCGCTCGGCACCTACTCCGGCGGCTGGCGGATCATCCGCACCCTCGGCCGCAAGATCATCGACTTGGGGCCGGCCGAGGGCTTCGCCGCGGAGACGGTCGCCAGCTCGGTGCTCTACTTCAACGCGCTCGTGCTGCACGCGCCGATCTCGACCACACACACCATCACCTCGGCGATCATGGGCGTGGGCGCCACCAAGCGGCTCAGCGCGGTCCGCTGGAACGTCGCCGGCAACATCATCATCGCCTGGGTGACCACGTTCCCGGCCGCCGCCCTGATCGCCTGCCTGATCTACGTGGTGGTGCGCCCGCTCTTCTGAGCGGGCGGCCCGCCCCCCCGCTCTCCTGTGCGCGGGTGCCGTCCTCCCGCTCACTTGCGCGCGGACGGCACCCGTCCGCGCGCAGGAGCGGTACTCAGTAGAAGACGCCGATCTGCTCGCGCAGGGCGTCCAGCAGGCCCATCACCTCGAGCGTCGTCTCGTGCGAGACCAGCGGGCTCTCCAACTCACCGGCGAGGAAGCAGCGCTGCGCCTCGGCCGCCTCGAACTGGTAGCCGCTGCCCTCGAACGGGAACTCGAAAGTCTCCGTCTCCCGGTCCGGGCGGTTCAGCACGAAGCTGCGCGGCACGAAGAAACCGCTCGGCAGGTCGATCCGGCCGTCGGTGCCGGTGATCGACGCCGCGTTCCGGCTAGCGCCGTTGATGCTGCACGTCAGGGCGGCCACCGCGCCGGCGTCGTACCCGAGCAGCACACCGGTGTTCTCGTCCACCCGTTCCGGCGTGAGATGCGCCCAGGCGTGCGCGGTCGACGGCGTGCCGAGCAGCAGATGCGTCAGATGGATCGGGTAGACGCCGAGGTCGAGCAGCGCGCCACCGCCCAGTTCCCGGTCACGCAGCCGGTGCGACGCGTCGAACGGGCCCTGCAGCCCGAAGTCCGCGTGCACGGCGCTGAGCCAGCCGATCGCGCCCTCGTCGACCAGCTCGGCGATCTTGCGGATGGCCGGGTTGCAGCGCATCCACATGGCCTCCATCAGGAAGATGTTCTTGTCCCGCGCGGTCTGGATCAGCTGCGCCGCGCTGGCCAGATCCAGCGTGATCGGCTTCTCGACCAGCACCGCCTTGCCCGCCTCCAGGCAGAGCAGCGCGGCGTCCAGGTGGAACGCGTGCGGCGTCGCCACGTACACGATGTCCACACCGTCGTCGGCGGCGAGATCCGCGTAGGAACCGTGCGCCCGCGCGAAACCGTGCCGCTGCGCGAACGCCTCCGCGCTCGCCTTCGAACGCGATCCCACGGCGGCGAGCTCGGCACCCTCCACCAGCGGCAGGTCGGCGGCGAATGTGCTGGCGATCCCGCCGGGGCCGAGAATGCCCCAGCGCACCTTCTGTCCGTTCATGATCGATACCGTATCGCCCCAGCCGCCCCCGGTGGGACGATCGACAGGTGACCGCTTCGATGCCGCCCTCCCCCGACGACATGGTCCTCCCACCCGCGATGCTGCAACGGGCCCGCGAATTCACCGGCCCGCCCGCGACGGCCCGGCCGGCGGCCACGGTGGTCCTGCTGCGGCCGTCCGGTTCCGCTTTCCAGGTGTACGTGCTGAGACGTGTAACCACCATGGTCTTCGGAGGCGTGTACGCCTTCCCCGGCGGCGTCGTCGACCCGACCGACCAGCCCGCCACCATCCGCACCGACTGGGCCGCCCGCCTCGGCGTACCCGAGGACCAGGCACACGCCGTGGTCGGCGCCGCCGCCCGCGAACTCTTCGAGGAAACCGGCGTCCTGCTGGCCGGCCCCCACACCGAACCGGACCGCACAGTCGCCGGCCTCACCGCTTCGGCCGCCCCCACCGACCTTGCCGATTCCGCTCATGCCGCCGGTTCCGGTGCCGCCGGGTCCGGTGCGGCCGGGTCCGGTGCGGCCGGTTCCGCCGGGTCCGGTGCGGCCGGGTCCGGTGCGGCCGGTTCCGCCGGGTCCGTCGACTCGGCCTGGCACGCCGGGTGGGAGGCCGACCGGGCTGCCGTGCAAGGCCGCGAGCTCAGCATGACCGACCTGCTCGAACGCCGCGGCCTGCGCCTGCGCGACGACCTGCTGCTGCCCTGGTCTCGGTGGATCACCCCGGAGTTCGAGCCGAAACGGTTCGACACCTGGTTCTTCGCGGCCCTGCTGCCGGAGGCACAGCACACCCAGGACGTGTCCGGCGAGGCCGACCGGACCGCGTGGATCGACCCCGGCGACGCCGACGACCTGCCGATGCTGCCACCCACCCGGCACACCCTGCGTCAGCTGGCCGCCTGCGGGACGATCGAGGAAGTGGTCGCGGCGGCCGCACACCGGGACGCCGGCACTCCGGTCCAGCCCCGGATCGACGTGAACCCCGACGGCCAGGTCACCTTCCAGATCCCCGGCTGACACGCGCTACCAGCCGCGGTGGCGCCGCGCGCTGTGCCTGGCGAGATGTTGATCTGCTAGCGCTACGAAATCGCTGTGATCAAGGGGTTGAAACCGCGATTTCGCACCGCTAGCAGATCAACAGCGCCGCCCGGCCCCAGCGCAGCCCACCCAGCACCGTCCCTCCGTCGGCGCCCGCCGCCAGCACCGGCCCCCGGCTGGCCCGCTGCCTCCTTGCCGACGCCGGGGCCAGCGGAGGGAAACATCGGGGCCGGCGGGCGGCACACGCCGGGGCCGGCGGCGGGAAGCGCCGGGGCATGGACCGTCAGGTGGCGGGAGCGGACGGGACGGGGTGGCTTCGGCGGGGGTGCCGGTGCTCGTCCGCCCATGAGAAAGGCCGGCCCGGCAAATGCCGGACCGGCCCTGTGACCGTGATTGATCAGCCGAAGCGGCCGGTGATGTAGTCCTCGGTCTTCTTCTGGGACGGGTTGCTGAAGATCTTCTGGGTGTCGTCGTACTCGATCAGGCGCCCCGGGTCGCCGGTCTTGTCGATCGAGAAGAAGCCGGTCTTGTCGCTGACGCGGGCGGCCTGCTGCATGTTGTGCGTCACGATGATGATCGTGAAGCGGTCCTTCAGCTTGAACATCAGGTCCTCGATCGCCAGCGTGGAGATCGGGTCGAGCGCGGAGCAGGGCTCGTCCATCAGGACGACCTGGGGCTCGACGGCGATCGTGCGGGCGATGCAGAGGCGCTGCTGCTGGCCGCCGGAGAGGCCGGCGCCGGGACGGTCGAGGCGGTCCTTGACCTCGTCCCAGAGGTTCGCGGAACGCAGCGACTTCTCGGCGGCGTCGTCGAGCAGCGACTTCTTCTTGACGCCGTTCAGCTTGAGGCCGGCGACCGCGTTCTCGTAGATCGACATGGTCGGGAACGGGTTAGGCCGCTGGAAGACCATGCCGATCATGCGACGTACGGCCGTCACGTCGACGTCCTGGTCGTAGATGTTCTGGTCGTCGATGGTCAGACGACCCTCGATCCGGGCGCCCGGCAGCACCTCGTGCATGCGGTTGATCGACCGCAGGAACGTCGACTTGCCGCAGCCGGACGGGCCGATCAAGGCGGTGATCGTCTTCGGCTCGACCGTCATGGAGACGCTGTCGATCGCCTTGAACGAGCCGTAGTAGGAGGAGACGTTGCTCGCCTCGATGCGCTTGGCCATTGATGACACCTCTTAACGGGACAGCTTGTTGCGACGGGCGAGCAGCTTGGCGGCGATGGTGAGGATCAGGACCAGCGCCACCAGGGTGAGCGCGGCCGTCCAGGCCCGGGCCGGTGCGTACCGGGAGGCGTCGCCCGCCTGCTGGTACACGAAGAGCGCCAGCGACTGCTGGTTACCGGCGAACGGGTCGAAGTTGATGGCGGCGGCGCCACCGGCGACGAGCAGGACCGGCGCGGTCTCACCCGCGGCACGCGCGATGGACAGCATGACACCGGTGACGATGCCGGGCAGGGCGGTCGGCAGGACGACCTTGAGGATCGTCTTCCATTGCGGTACGCCGAGCGCGTACGAGCCCTCCCGCAGCGGCCCCGGCACCAGGCGCAGCATCTCCTCGGTCGAGCGGACGATCGTCGGCAGCATCAGCACGGTCAGCGCCAGCGAGGCGGCGAAACCGGAGAAGCGCGGGTTCCCGTCGTTGAACCACGGGCTGACGATCAGCACCCAGAAGGAGAGGATGAACAGACCGGCGACGATCGACGGGATACCGGTCATGACGTCGACGAAGAAGCGGACCGTGTTGGCGAACCGGCCCCGGCCGTACTCCACCAGGTAGATCGCGCCGAGCACGCCGAGCGGCACGGCGATCAGGGTGGCGATGCCGACCTGCTCCAGGGTGCCGATGATGGCGTGGTACGCGCCACCCTGCGGATCCCGGGCGCTGATGTTGTTCATCGAGGTGCTGAAGAAGTTGCCGTCCAGGCGCTCGAAGCCCTTGGAGACCAGGGTCCAGACCACCGAGGCGAGCGGCAGCACCGCGAGGACACAGGCGGCGTAGATCAGCGACTGCATGGTGCGGTTCTTCGCGGCCCGCTTGCCTTCGACGCGGCTCGCGGCGAAGAAGAGGCCGACCAGGTAGGCGACCAGACCTAGCACCAGGACCAGCACCCAGTTGCCGATGCCGGTGCCGAGCACGACCACCGCGGAAACGACGAGTGCGGCGGCGGCGACACCGAGGTTGACGGCGATCGGCAGCTGCTTGGTCCGGATGTTGTCCGGCGTCATCACGACGCCGGCAGCTTCCTGCTCGAGAAGGCTCATGCGGCACTGTCCCGGAACTCGCGACGGCGGTAGATGATCGCCCGCGCCGTCATGTTGACCACCAGGGTGATCGCGAAGAGTACGAGGCCGGATGCGATCAGGGCGCCTCGTCCGGTGGCGTTGGCCTCACCGAAGGTGTTCGCGATGTTGGCGGCGATCGAGTTGCCGCCGTTCTCGATCAGGTTGAACGAGATGTTGAACGTGATGCCGAGGGTCAGCGCCAGGGCGATGGTCTCACCGAGGGCACGGCCGAGGCCGAGCATCACGGCGGCGATCACACCGGGCTTGCCGTACGGCAGGACCGCGGTCCGGATCATCTCCCAGCGGGTGGCGCCGAGGGCGAGTGCCGCCTCCTCGTTCATGCCCGGGGTCTGCTGGAAGACCTCGCGGGACAGCGACGTGACGATCGGCAGCACCATGATCGCCAGCACCAGGCCACCAAGCATGATCGACTGCCCGAACGGGCCCTCGCCGCCGAAGATCGGCAGCCAGCCGAAGTAGTTGTTGAGCCAGACCGAGAAGTCCCGGACCGGCTGCTGCAGGACATCCCGTCCCCAGAGGCCGAAGACCACACTGGGCACGGCCGCCAGCAGGTCGATCACGAAGCCCAGCGGCGTGGCCAGCCGGCGGGGCGCGTAGTGCGACAGGAACAGCGCGATGGCCAGCGCGATCGGCACCGCGACGACGAGCGCGATGACGGAGCTGAGCACCGTGCCGAAGGCGAGCGCGGCGATACCGAAAACCGGTTCCGTGTCGTTCGGGAACCAGGTCTTCTCGGTCAGGAAGTTCGCGGTGTTGGCCTGCAGGGCCGGCACCGCTTTCGACACCAGGAACACCGCGATGGCCACGATGATGACCAGCACCATCGCACCCGCGGCCGTGGACAGGCCACGGAAACCTGTCTCGATCGAGAACCGTGCCTTCTTGGGCAGGGCGCCACCGCCACCCTGCGGGGGCTCCTGGTAGCTGCTCGGGGACACACCGGAGCCGGCGCCCCGGGCGTGATCAGAAGTCACACCCAGGTCGCCGGCGGTGGCGTTCACCGAGCGGGAGGGGTTGTCACCCATCTGCGCGCTCGCTGTCGTCTCGGAGGGATTGACGAAGGGTCAGGAGATCGTGGCGACCGAGGCCTCGACCTTGGTCCGCAGCGTCTCGGGCAGCGGGGCGTAACCCAGCTCGGCGAGGGCCGTCTGGCCGGCCGTGCTCGAGGTGTACTTCAGGAAGGACTGGATCTCCTTGGCCTTCGGAGAGCCCTTGCTGCAGGCGATCTCGTAGGTCACCAGCACGATCGGGTACGCGCCCGGGGTGGTGGTGGCGTAGTCGAGCTCGAGGGCCAGGTCGCCGTCGGTGCCCTTGACGGTGGCGTTCTCGAAGGTCTTGCCGGCGCTCTCACCGGTCAGCTCGACGTACTCGCCGGCGCCGTTCTTGATCTTCGCCATCTGGAGGTCGCTGTTCTCGGCGAACGAGAGCTCGACGTACGAGATGGTGTTCGGGGTGCTCTTGATCTTGCTCGCCACACCGTCGGACTTGGCCGCGCCGGTGCCGCCCTTGGCCTTCCACGCCTTGGCGTTGCCGTGCGGCCAGTCAGCCTCGGCGGTCTTGCTCAGGTACTTGGTGAAGTTGTCGGTGGTGCCGGACTCGTCCGAGCGGTGCACCGACTCGATGGTGGCGTCCGGAAGCTTCGCACCGGAGTTCTCGGCGGCGATCGCCGCGTCGTTCCACTTGGTGATCTTGCCGTCGAAGATCTTCGCCAGGGTGGCGGGCGACAGCTGCAGGCCGTCGACGCCCTCGACGTTGTAGACGACCGCGACCGGGCCGATGACCATCGGAAGGTTGAGCGCCTTGCCACCCACGCACTTGGCGTCGGCGAGCGGCTGCTCGTCCTCCTTGAGGGCCGAGTCGGAACCGGCGAAGTCGGCGGTACCGGCGATGAAGGCCTCGATACCCGCACCGGAACCGGTGCCCTGGTAGTCGACCTTCCCGTCGGCACACTGGGTCTGGTACGCCTTGATCCACTCGTCCATGGCGTTCTTCTGGGCGGTGGAGCCCTGCGCCGTCAGGCTGCCGCTGACGCAGCTACCGGGGGCGGCAGACGCGCCACCCTCCGCCGCCGGCGCCTCGTTGTCCGAGCCGCACCCGGTGAGTGCGATCGTCGCAGTCAAAGCAATGCCGGCCACGAAACCGGACCGCTGGAGCTTCACGGTTGTCCCTTCGGGTATCTGCAGCCGGAGACTCACCGGCTGACACATCAACCGGTCGCTCCCGGCTGACACTGGGAAAGCTAAGAGCGCGAAGTGACCGGTTAGCCGGTCACAAATGAACTGAGGGTGAACAGGTAAACCCCAGAAGGTAGCCATCCCCGAAGCGCCAGTTGTCCGTTAAGTGAACCGCGCCCTTGCCATCCGGAATGTCGGAAAAATACGGACGGTCGTGACCTCCGCGAGATATACCGTTGTCCTCGCCGTTATCATTCCTGCGCCGTTGTTACCTGGTGGATCTTCCAGCTGACTCACAGTGTGCTTGTTACCGAGGCCACAGCGGGCCGGTTTCCGATCAGCTGGCGGCCGGTTGCCGGGGGCGGGGGTCGTCGCGGTGGATGACCGTGTTTTGTGCGGCTGCCCCGCGGGTCTGTTGCGCCATGCCGGATGGGAGGAACCCGCGCAGGCGTGGCGGGGGGTGCGGGTTTGGGTGCGGTGCTTCGGAGCTGCGCTTCGGTGCGGGCTTCCGAGGTGGTGCGGGCCCTCCGGCGCGGTTCGGGCCGTCGGTGCGGTGCGGGCCTTCAGCGCAGTGCGGGCCTCCAGCCTCCAGCGCGGTGCGGGCCTCCAGCGCGGTGCGGGGCCGGCCTCCGGCGCCCCAGGTTCATCCGTGTCGAAGCTTCCTCGTGCCGGCGCTTTTCCCTCTGGCGATCTTCAGCCAACACCCCTTGGGCGCGGACTGCCTCGGGTTGCTTCGCCCGCGCAAACGCCATCGGCCGGTGCCGGGCGCGGCTTGCGCTCGCAGTGGCCGGGGCCCTCTTTGTCAGGATCGCAAGCAGGAGCCAGCCGGCCGGGCTGTCACTGGTGGCTGCTGAAACCGCTCCCCGACAGCCACCAGCGACAGCCGGCCAGCAAGACCCGAACCGGCTGTCACCCATGGCTGCCCACACCGCTCCCCAACAACCACCAGCGACAGCCAGCCAGCAAGACCCAGACCAGCTGTCACCCATGGCTGCCCACACCGCTCCCCAACAACCACCAGCGACAGCCAGCCAGCAAGACCCGAACCGGCTGTCACCCATGGCTGCCCACACCGCTCCCCGACAACCACCAGTGACAGCTGGCGCTGATCGCCACTAACCGGCCGGCTGATGGGGTCGGCGGCAGCTGAGTGGGCGAGCGTGGGCAGCATCCGCTGAGATTGCGGTGGACCGGGTCGCTGGGGTGGTTCGATGATCGTTCCGGTCGAGAGGCCGGCGCGGTACGAAGGGGGTGTGGGAGAGCTCGGTTACGGGCGCTGGTAGCTGATGTCGGTTTTGTGGATCTGGAAGCCCAGGCGCCGGTAGAGCTTCACGGCTGCCTCGTTGGATTCGTCCACGTAGAGGTTGGCGATCGTCAGGCCTCGGCCCGCCAAGTAGGTCAGACCCGCGACGCTCAGGGCTGCGCCCAGGCCGCGGCGGTGGCCGGTGGGGTCGATGCCGAGTACGTAGATCTCGCCGATCGCCGGGTCGGTGCCCTCAGCGGGGTGGATCTTCGTCCAGTGGAAACCTGCGAGTTTGCCGGAGCCCGAGGCCGCGCCAGAACCCGAAGCGGAACCCGAGCCGGAGGCCGGGCCCGAAGCGGAACCCGAACCCGAAGCCGGGCCCGAAGCGGAACCCGAACCCGAGGCCGGGCCCGGAGCGGAACCCGAACCCGAAGCCAGGCCCGAAGCGGAACCCGAACCGGAGGCCGGGCCCGGGGCGGAGGGCTGATCCGGGTCGGGGACTGCCAGCAGGAAGCCGGCCGGGTCGAACCAGGGTTCGGCCTCGCGGGCCAGCAGGTCGGTGTGGGTCCAGCGGCCCTGTTCCGGGTGGTGGGCGAAAGCGCGCGCGTTGATGTCGAGCCAGGCCTGTTCGTCGGTGCCGGGCTGGAAGGGGCGCACTGTCACGCCGGGCGGGAACGGGATCTCGGGCAGGGGCTCGAGCAGGGAGCGGCGCATCTGCCAGAGGACTCGGGCGCGGGTGAAGCCGTTGCGGTCGGCGAAGACGGCGGCGCCGGGGTCGTCGCCGTGCGCCCAGAAGCTGAGGGGGCCGGTGCCTGCGGCGGCGAGCAGGGCGGTGCCGTGGCGGCGGCGCCGGAACTGGGGGTGGACGACGAGTTCGCCGGAGCCTTCGGAGACGTACGCGTACCCGGCCAGACGTTCGGGTGACGCGTAGGAGAGCAGGTGCACGCCGGGGTGGGGCGCGTCGCCGCGGACCCGGAGGACGACGTCCTCGGAGAGCGGGTGGACGCCGTCCGCCTCGGCCGCCGCGGCGGCCAGGGCGAGGACGTCGTTGATCTCGGACGCGGACAGCCGGTCCGCAGCACGGACCGGCTGCACCGTAGTCACCTCGTAAGTCGGGCGGGGATCGAGACCAGTCGGGCGGGGATCGAGACCGGTCAGACCGGGATCGAGACCGGGTCGTGGTCGGGAAGCTGGCGGCCGGACGGGGGGACCACGAACTTGTAGCCCACCTGGCGGACGGTGCCGATCATCGACTCGTACTCCGAGCCGAGCTTGGCGCGCAGGCGCCGCACGTGCACGTCGACGGTCCGGGTGCCGCCGAAGTAGTCGTAACCCCAGACCTCACGCAGCAGCTGGTCGCGGGTGAAGACCCGGCCCGGGTGCTGTGCGAGGAACTTGAGGAGCTCGAACTCCTTGTACGTGAGGTCGAGGGGGCGGCCTTTGAGCTTCGCCGCGTACGTGTCGGGGTCGATGTTGAGCTCACCGGCGCGGATGGAACCGCCGGCACCGGCCGTCGCGTTGTTGAGGCGGCCGACGCAGAGCCGCAGACGGGCCTCCACCTCGGCCGGGCCCGCGCTGGCCAGGATGACGTCGTCGACACCCCAGTCGGCGTTGAGCGCGATCAGGCCGGCCTCGGTGACGACCGCGAGAAGCGGGACACCGATGCCGGTGGCGTGCAGCATGCGGCAGGTCGCACGTGCCTCGGAAAGCTCGGAGCGGGCGTCGACCAGCACGGCGTCGGGGCTGGGCCCGGACACCAGGGTGCGGACGTCGCGCGGAGCGGTTCGTACAGAGTGGGGTAGAAGGTCCAGGGCGGGCAGCACGGCGGATGGCTCACCGGCACGTGCCGTCACCAGCAGAAGGATCTCCACACTCACCTCCGTCCTCGCGGCACCAAAGGCCGCTCGGGTGACCCGGTTTGCGCAGCTCAAGGCTGTGCCACCGGAGGAACTGGGCCCGGCGTCACCGACGGGTGGGTTGCGCTTACCTTAACCGATGCATCACTCCGGACGCCCTGGTCGAACCGGCAAGTGACGTAGAGAACGCGGAGAAGGTGACTGAAAGGCCGATTCGTTAACCGACCTTTTACCGGACTCCGGGCCGTCACATGCCTGACGCACGCCGGTGACGCAACGGGGCGATGCGAGGCGGGATGCGGCGGGTGAAGCGGCACTGATTGGGACCTGGGTCACGGGTCTGGCACGATCGCAGTCGTGTTCCCCTCCATGCCGCAGGACGATCCCTGGGACGCCGAAGCCTCCCAGCAGGTCGCACGGATGAACCCGGGCCGGGCGAAGCCCGGGCTCTTCGGCGCTGTCCCCGACGAGGAGGCGGACGGTAAACCCGACGACCCGGACGACGACGAGTTCGAGGAGATCGAGGTCATCCCGGTCCGGCCGAAGCTGTCGATCGCGATCGCGGGTTTCGCCGGGCTGCTCGCCGTGGCCCTGGTGCTGGGTTCGCTGACTGTCGGTCCGGGCGCGCGTACGTCGTACGCCGTCGTGCTCTTCGGTGTGCAGTTGCTCTGCGTGCTGTCCTGGACCATGGCGTTGCAGCCGCCCGCGGTCGTGCCCACCGCGGCGGTCGTGGCGGTGACCGCGCTCGTCGCCGACTACCTGGCGGTGAGCGGTGACACGGCGGCGCTGATGCCGCTGTTCTGGACGGGTGCGGCGGGCACGGTGGCGGCCCTGGTCGGCCAGGCGGTGCGGGCCGAGGACCGGCAGCGGATCAGTGACACCTACCGGACGACCGCGTTGATCGTGTTCGGCGTGGTGGCGTACGCGGTCCTGATCGTCCTGACCCGGCAGCCGATCGGCTCGCAGGCCATTCTGGTGTGTTGTGTCGGCGCCGGTCTGGCGCTTGCCGTCGCCCGGCTCACCGACGCCGTGTTCCCGAAGCCGCGGATCGCGGCGCAGGTGCCGCGTGGCGCGGCGGGCATCGTGCTGGGCGCCATGGTCGGCACTCTCGCGGCCGCCATGCTCGGCAGTTACCTGGTTTTCCCGTTCACCCCGGCGAAGGGTGCGGTGCTCGGCCTGGTGGCGGCGGTGGCGGCGATCCTGATCGACCTGGCGGTGAATTTCGGTGAGGCGGGGCGGCGCCTGGCCGGCGACGCGCCCACGCTGTGGCTGGCCCGGCACATGCACGGCCCGCTCGGCGGTTTCTCGCTGACGGCGGCGGCGGCGTACGCCCTGGTTCATCTCTATCTCTCCTGAGGCAGCCGTTCCGCCTGCAGGAGAAGCAGCCGTTTCGCCGGACCCCCGACGGGGGCATGTACGTTTCCCAGACATCGGGCGAACCGGGAGGCATCGTGGCCGCAGGGCGCAGGAGGCGGAGGCTGCTCACTACCGTCGTCGTGTTGCTGGTGCTCCTGGTCGCCGGCGTGGTGGTGCTGGACCGGGCGGGTGCGGCCTACGCGGAACGGGTGCTGGCCGGCCGCATCGACGACGAGGTGCGGGCACAGAACGCCACGAGCGGCCCGCCCGAGGTCACCATCGCCGGTGTCCCCTTCCTCACCCAGGTCGCGAGCGGTGACTACGACGAGATCCGGATCGAGCTGCCGGACTTCGCGGCGCCGGACGGCCGCAGCGGCACGGTGAACATGTCGCTGCTCGACATCCGGGCGCGCGACGTGCGGGCTCCGCTGAACACGCTGCGCACCGGGCAGGGCGACGTCGTCGCGGGCACGGTGACGGGTGCGGGCACGATCGGGTACGAGGAACTGACCGCGCTCGTCGCCCAGGACAATGTGAAGCTGTCCGAGCAGGACGGCAAGCTGATCGCCACGGTGCAGCTCCCGATTCCCGGGCAGCAGCCGCTGGAGGTCACCGGCAACACGAACCTGACCGTCGACAACGGCTCGCTCCGGGTGCGTTTCTCCGAGGTGACGTCGAAGGACCTGCCGGCTTTCCCGTTCCTGCAGTCCATGATCGATGCGCTGGCCTACGATGTGAAGATCCCCGCGCTGCCGTTGAACCTGGTCGTGCGGGAGGTGCAGGTGCTCCCGGAGGGCCTGCGGGTGACCGCCGGCGCGGACAACGTGAACCTGTCCGCGGCCGGACTGTGATCGTCCGATCCCGGATGGTGGTCGGTGCTGTTCCACGCTGCGGGCCCGCTGGTAGGGTCGGTCGCATGAGCCTGTTGCTCACGAAAAGGCGCGCGGTCGACCTGTGCCGCGTGGCCGCGTGCCTGTGTCGCCCTGTCATCTGACGGGGCCACCGGTGCTGAGCACCTCCTCTTTCTAGGCCGGCATATCTGATTGCCCGGCAGTGGCGCCGTCGCACAGCAGCCCGTGATCCGACCTAACCATGGGTCCCGCGCGGAGTGCGACAGAAACGTCTCCGTGCGCTGACTCACCCATCACCCACCATCAAGGGAGTGACCCGATGAGTCGCGACACCGCACTCGTTTCGGCCGACTGGGCCGAGAAGAACCTGGAAACGCCGGGCATCGTCTTCGTCGAGGTCGACGAGGACACCACCGCTTACGACGGCGGCCACATTCCGGGCGCCATCAAGATCGACTGGAAGAAGGACCTCCAGGACCCGATCCGCCGGGACTTCGTCAACAAGGAGCAGTTCTCCGCCCTGCTCTCCGAGCGCGGCATCTCCAACGACGACACGGTGATCCTCTACGGCGGCAACAACAACTGGTTCGCGGCGTACGCGTACTGGTACTTCAAGCTGTACGGCCACGGCGACGTGAAGCTGCTCGACGGCGGCCGCAAGAAGTGGGAGCTGGACGCCCGTCCGTACACCAAGGACGTGCCGAGCCGCACCAAGACCGTCTACAACGCGAAGGAGCCGGACCTCGAGATCCGTGCCTTCCGCGACGAGGTCGTCGCCGCGATCGGCGTGAAGAACCTGGTCGACGTGCGCAGCCCCGACGAGTTCGCCGGTCGCCTGCTCGCACCGGCGCACCTGCCGCAGGAGCAGTCGCAGCGGGCCGGTCACATCCCGACCGCGATCAGCGTGCCGTGGAGCAAGGCCGCCAACGAGGACGGCACCTTCAAGTCCGACGAGGAGCTCGCCAAGATCTACGGCGAGGCCGGCCTCGACGGCAGCAAGGACACCATCGCGTACTGCCGCATCGGCGAGCGCTCCTCGCACAGCTGGTTCGTGCTCAAGGAGCTGCTCGGCCACGAGAACGTGAAGAACTACGACGGTTCGTGGACCGAGTACGGCTCGCTCATCGGTGTCCCGATCGCCCTCGGCGACGAACCCGGAAAGGCGTGACCATGACTTCTCCCGCCACCAACGTCACGGCCGGCTGCGCCGCCCCCGATCAGTCCGCGCCCCTCCCCAGCAGCGTGGACCTGACCCGGGAAACCGTGATCACCGGCATCGTGACGAACGCCGACGGTGAGGCCGTCGGCGGTGCGTACGTCCGGCTGCTCGACGCGTCCGGCGAGTTCACCGCCGAGGTCGTCTCGTCGCCCGAGGGCGTCTTCCGCTTCTTCGCCGCGCCCGGTTCCTGGACTGTGCGGGCGCTGAGCCGGCACGGCAACGGCGAGCTCGCGGTCGACGTCACGGTCGGCGTCAACGAGATCGCGCTGAACGTGGCCACCGCCTGACCGCCCACGCTCTGTGACACCCGAGGCCGGGACCCCGATCGGGTCCCGGCCTCGTCGCTCAGATGCCCGATGCGGCGGACCGGACGAACACCACGGTGTCAGGCGGCCGCGGACCGGACGAACACCACGGCGTCAGGCGCCCCCGGACGGGACGACCACCGCGTCCGGCGGGACCTCCGGGCGGCGCCGCGACAGCCGTCGCACCCCGGTGTTCAGCACCGCGATCAACGGGACCGCCACGAGGGCGCCGATGATGCCGGCCAGCACCACACCGCAGGCGATCCCGACGATCACCGCGAGCGGGTGGATGGAGACGGCCCGGCCCATGATCAGTGGCTGGAGCACGTGCCCCTCGAACTGCTGCACCAGGATCACCGCACCCAGCGTGAGCAGCGCGATCAGCCAGCCCTGATCGACGAGGGCGACGAGCACGGCCACCGTGCCGGAGATGCTGGCGCCGACGATCGGGATGAAGGCGCCGAGGAAGACCAGCGCGGCCAGCGGGAACGGGAACGGCACGTCCAGGACCAGCAGGGCCAGGCCGATGCCGACCGCGTCGATGAAGGCCACCAGCACGGTCGCCCGGACGTAGGCGCCCAGGGTCGCCCACGAGGCGTCACCGGCGTCGGCGATCGACCAGCGCGCGTTCACCGGGAGCAGGCGCACCATGAACCGCCAGATCCGGCGGCCGTCACGCAGGAAGAAGAAGGTCGCGAAAAGCACCAGCACCAGGCCGGTCGCCACCTCGGCGAGGGTGGCCGCGGTGGAGATGCCGGTCGAGGTCAGCTGCGAGGTGTTCGAGTTGACCCACTCCTGCGCCGAATCGATCGCCGAGTCCACCTGCGCGTCGGAGAGGTGCAGCGGTCCCGTCCGTGCCCAGTTCTGGATCTGCCGGACACCGGCGCTGGCGTTCTCGGTCAGATTGGGCAGGCCGTCGATGAACTGGTTCACCACGAGCGTCAGCGTGCCCGCGACCGCGGCCAGGCCGCCCACCAGCACCAGGAACGTGGCGAGCGACCGGGGCAGGCGCAGCCGCAGCAACCAGCCGACGGCCGGCCCGAGCAGCGCGGTGAGCAGCAGCGCGATGGCGAGCGGGATCACCACGACACTGACCATGCCGATCAGCCGGAGCAGGGCCAGCCCAACCACGCCGACCACGATGAGCCGCCAGCTCCAGGCGGCCGCGATCCGCAGCGGCTGCGGCACGTCGGCGTCGTCACGGCTGTTCGTCGAGTTGTGCACGATCTCCGGTTCCGGGTGGCGCGGCGAGAAGTCGGTGCTCACTTCGTCGCGGTCGGGTGCGGGGCGTTCGTCACGGGCGGTGCGCACCGAATCGCGCCCGGCCTCGTACGCCTTCTTCAAGTTGTCCCGGACCCGCTGCAAGCGGTTCAACCGCCGACCCCCTCGTCCGTGCCCCGCGTACCCGTCCATCACGGTAGTGCCCCGATGCCGGAATCACCGTCCGGCCATGCCCTGCCCGGCGGTGAAGAGCCGTTCGTCACGGGCGTACCGTCTCCGTCTGTGAGTACCGACACCGGACTGCCGATCCGGATGCTGCACGATCGCGTCCTCGTCCGTCAGGACGGCGGCGAGGGCGAACGCCGATCCACCGCGGGCATCGTCATCCCCGCCACCGCCTCGATGGGGCGCCGCCTGTCCTGGGCCGTCGCGGTCGGGGTGGGGCCGAACGTGCGCTCGATCGTCGTCGGCGACCGTGTCCTGTTCGACCCGGATGACCGCTCCGAGGTGGAGTTGCACGGCAAGGAGTACGTCCTGCTGCGCGAACGGGACGTGCACGCGGTCGCGGCGACCCGGGTCGACGCGGACGGGACCGGCCTCTACCTCTGAGGCCGGACGTCACCGGGCGGCGGCTGCGCGGGCGAATAAGGCGGCGGCTGCGCGGGCGAATAAGGCGGCTGTACGGGCGAATAGGGTGGCTGTACGGGCGGGTAAGGCGGCGGGCTTCCGGGGTATCCGGTCGGGCTCGCGGGATGTCCGAGGTTCGGGTTCGGCGGATACCCGGGGTGGCCCTGTCCTGGATAACCGCCCTGGCCCGGATAACCACCCTGGCCTGGATGACCGCCCTGTCCCGGATAACCGGGACCGGGGTAGCCCGGGTGCGCGTAGACCGGGGCCAGGCTGATCGGGACCGGCATCACCGGCTCGGCCGGCGGGGCCACCGGGCGCACCGCGCCGTCCGGGAAGGTGATCCGGTAGTGGTGCCCGTCCCACCAGGCCGGCGGCGTCTGCGGGTCACGCCCGGCGAAGACCGACCGGTAGCCGGTGATCGCGGCGAGCAGCTCCCGCTCCTCGGTCGTGGCCCGCTCCAGATCCTTCGGCTTGTGCGTCAGCCCGCGCTGCATGCCGTCGCGCAGCAGCGCCAGCCGGGTGGCCGCGAACTGGAAACTGCGCATCGCCCGGAGCCCGGGCGGACCGGCGACCCGCTTGGCCCACTCCCGGGCCGAGTGCCGGCGGCCGAGGCTGGCGAGCGAGGCCACCTCCGGCGGGGCGAACCAGCCGGTCGAGACGTAGAGCGGCAGCACCCGCTCGGCCAGCCGGCCCTCCCAGCTGCGCAGCGCGATCGCGAAACCGACCACGGCGAAGAAGAACGGGACCATGAAGCCGAGGTACCCGTACAGCATGATCAGGGTCTCGCCGGTCGCCGAGGAGAGCGTCGGCAGCAGGTTGAAGAGCCCGTGCAGGATCATCGCGGCCAGCAGGCCGGCGATCGGGGCGAGCCACCGCACGTTGCGGTCCGCGGACCGCGCCGCGATGCCCAGGCCGATGCCGGCCATCGAGGTGAAGAGCGGGTGCGCGAAGCCGGTGAACAGGATCCGCACGATGAAGATCAGGAAGACGTTCTGCAGGCCGGTCGCCGGCCCGTACTCGTCGGCGCCCGTCGCGTAGCCGTGCCCGCCCAGGTAGAGCACGTTCTCGACCATCGCGAAGCCGAGCGCGGAGAGCCCGCAGTAGACGATGCCGTCGGTGATGCCGGACCACTCGGCCCGGCGGCGCAGGAAGAGCAGCAGCGGTCCCAGCACCTTCATCGACTCCTCGATGAAGGGGGCGACGAGCACCGCCACCAGCGCGTCGGGCAGCCCGATCTTGTCGAAGAGGTACGCCGCCCCGGTGTTCACCACCAGCGCCACCGCGGTCGCCACGGCGGCGCCCCAGGCGAAGCAGAAGACCAGGTACTTCACCGGCTCCGGCTCGTACCTGTCGAGCCACGCGAACGCGCTGGCCAGCAGCGGGACCGGCAGGATGGCCGCGGTCAGGCCGATGGCCAGGCCGGTGACGCCGATCGAGTAGCCGAGGAAGACCAGCATGCCGATCGCCGCCGAGGCGATCAGCACGATCACCGCGGTGACCGGCAGCCAGCGCCGCCAGCCGATGCGCCGGCCCGGGATCGGCGCGCTCGCCATCGCCTCGGTGGTCTCCGGGTAGGGCGGGACCGGGTCCGTGCTCCGCGGCGGCGCGGGGTCTTCCGGTGGCGCCGCGTTTTCCGGCGGTGAGACGTCGGCCATGACCGCCAGCGTAGTCACCGGCGTCGCGTTCAGCCCGCCCCAGGATGCCGCTTCTTGCGAGCGCGGTGCGGACGGCCACGCCAGCCCACCGCGTGCCGGACCAGCCGGGTCGCCTCGGCGTACTCGATGCCCGTCGACCGGAGCACGTCCGCGACAGCGGTACGCACCTGCGCCACCACGACACCGCCCGAGTAGCCGACCCCCGCCTGGTACGCCTTCCCCGACTCGGCCACCGCCCGCAGGGCCCGCTCCCGGGTGGCGAGCGGTTCCACGCCCCGGTCCCATTCCTGCCGGAGCAGGTCGACCGCGTCACCGAGGTGTTCGATCGAGGCGGGCAGCACGTCCGGGATCGGTTCCTGGTCGTTCAGCGCGGTGTGCGCCCGGCGGAGCATCACGCGGACGTTGCGCAGCGCGTACGTGAGCTGGGCGGCGCCCTCGACGTACTGGGCGAGCGCACCACGACTGCGCCACCGGGCGGGCGCGAACGCCACGTTCTCCCGGGCCGCCTCGATGGCCGACCGGAAGGCGTCGAAGGTCTGCTCCGCGGCGCGCAACCGTTCCAGCGCCGCCTGAACCACGTCCGGGTCCCGGGCGGCGAGCCCGCGGGCCGCCTCGTGCAGGCCGTCGGTGAAGGCCCGCAGCGCCGGGTCGGCGGCCCGGGACACCACCGTGAGCGGGTTCAGCGGCAGCAGCAGGCTCATCACCGCCAGACCGATCCCGCCGCCCACGAGAGCGTCCAGGAAGCGCGTCCACGGCTGCTCGGTGGTCGAGGTGAGGGTGGCGACCAGCACGGCCGACGAGGCCGACTGCACGATCAGTGGAGCGCCGCCGCCGACCGCGGTCGCGAGCAGCACGGCCAGCAGCACGATCAGCCCGATCTGGGCCGGTCCGCTTCCGATCAGCAGGATGATGCCGTCACCGATCCCGATGCCGACCGCGACGCCGATCACCAGCTCGGAGGTGCGGCGCAGACGCTGGCCCACCGAGGAACCGAGCGTGATCACCGCGGCGATCGGCGCGAAGAACGGCATCGGCCGGCTCAGGAGATCGTGTGCGACGAACCAGGCGAGCCCGGCCGCGAGCCCCGACTGCAGCGCGAGCATCAGACCCGCACGGCCGCGGGCCAGAGCTGCGATCATGTGATCAAACTACGTGCCAGGATACGACTGTGACATCTTTGCCCGATCGTTTCCGGGCGGCGGCGCGCGGCGCCGGCGCCACCACCAGCGACGCCGACCTGGACGCTGCCGCGAACTACCTGGTCGGACGCTGGACCGAGCCGCAACGGCACTATCACGACGTGACACATCTCGCCGCCGTCCTGGACGTGGTGGACCGGTACGCCGAGCTGGCGCCGCACCCCGACCGGGTACGCCTGGCGGCCTGGCTGCACGACGCCGTCTACGACCCGCGGGCGCTCGGTGACGCCAACGAGCGGGACAGCGCCGAGTTCGCCGAGGGCCTGCTGCTCAGCCTGGGTGCCCCCGACGAGGTGGCGACCGAGGTGGCCCGGCTGGTCGGGCTCACCGCGGGACACGCCACCGCGGAGACCGACCCGGACGGCGAGCTGCTCTGCGACGCCGACCTGGCGATCCTCGCCGCCGACGAGGAGAAGTACGCGAGGTACACCAGCGCCATCCGCCGGGAGTACGCGCACGTGCCGGACGACGCGTTCCGGGCCGCCCGTACCCGGGTGCTCGAAGCCCTTCTCGAACTGCCCTCCATCTACCGGCACCCCGAAATCCGCGCCGAGTGGGAGGATCGCGCCCAGGCCAACCTGAAGAAAGAGCTCGAAGAGCTCGCCTGAGGAGCGTTCAGCCCGCGCGGATCGGCAGGTCATGATCGGAACTCGGCTGGATCTGGAACGGATCCGCGCGGCCCGGCACGTGATCGATCCGGTGTTCCTGGATACGCCGCTGTATCGGTGCGAGGCCCTGGGCCGCGCGCTGGGTTGCGCGGTCAGTATCAAGCTGGAGACCGCCAACCCGGTTCGCAGCTTCAAGGGCCGGGGCACCGAACTCGTCGCGAACCTGCTCCGCGGCCGGCGCGAGACCGCCGCGGTGTGCGCCAGCGCGGGCAACCTCGGCTGGGCGCTCGGATGGTCGGGCCGGCGTCATGACATCGACGTGACGGTGGTGGCGGCCCGGCGGGCGTCCCCGGCCAAGCTCGACCGGATCAGGGCACTCGGCACGGCGCTCGAGCTGGTCGACGGTGACCATGAGATGGCCCGGCAGCAGGCGGCGGCCATCGCGCGGCGGCGCGGCATCCGGCTGGTCGAGGACAGCCTGGACATCGAGACGTGCGAGGGCGCCGCGACCATCGGCCTGGAGCTGGTGGATCGTGCCACCTCCGCCGACGCCGTCCTGATCGCTCTGGGTGGCGGCGCGATGGCCACCGGCGTGGGCCACGTGCTGAAGGCTCTGCGGCCGGAGGTCGAGGTCGTCTGCGTGCAGCCCCGTGGTGCCCCCGCGATGACCCGTTCCTGGCATGAGCGCCGCGTCGTCACCACCGCCACCGTCGACACCATCGCGGACGGCGTCGCCGGCCGGCACCCCATCCCCGAGGTGCTCAACGACCTGCTGCGGGTGGCCGACGACGCCGTTCTCGTCGACGAGACGTCCATCGTCACCGGCATCCGGATGCTCTGGCAGCATGCCGGACTCGTCGTGGAACCCTCCGCGGCGCTGGGCGTGGCCGCCGTGCTGGCGGACCCCGGCCGCTTCGCCGGCCGGCACGTGGTCACCGTGATCTGTGGCAGCAACGTCGACATGGACGCCCACCGCCGGTGGATCACCCGCTAGCGCCGCCCCGACAGGTGCTTGGGGCGGCGGAGGCCCGCCGCCCGGAGCCGGGCCGCCAGGTCGCGGGACGGGAGCAGGGTCGCGCCCAGCCAGAGCGCGCTGCGGAACCGCTGCTCCGGGATGTCGTAGTGATCCCGGTCGAACGCTCTCCGGGGCGTGCCGAGCATCTCCGCGAACGTGTGCAGCTCGTCGAACGACACGTCGCTGACCAGGTGCGACCAGAGCCGGCCGCGCCCCGGCCAGAGTGGTTCGTCGACGAGGATCAAAGATCCAGCTCGAGCAGCTCGACCCGCCGGTCGGCGGCGAGCCCGCGCACGTCCGGCACACCGAGCCGGGCGGCGTCGGCGGTCGCGTCGTCCGGCATGGTCTGCGACTGCCGCTCGGCCGCCACCCGCGCCACGTAGTGCTCGACCTCCCGCTGCCGGACGGTCTCGTCCCAGCCCAGGGCCTCGCCCATGATCTGGGCGGTGTGCTCGGCCGACTCCATGCCGCGGTGCGCCGTCTCGATCGAGATCCGGGTGCGCCGGGTGAGCACGTCGTCCAGGTGCAGGGCGCCTTCGGCAAGTGACGCGTACGCCACCTCGGCGGCCAGGTACTCCGGGGCGCCGGCCAGCGGGGTCGCCAGCGACGGGTCGGCGGCGATCATCGCGAGTAGGTGCACGGTGAGCGTCCCGTACCGCTCCAGCAGGTGCTCGACCACCCCTGCGGTGACGCCGTGCCGCCGGGCCAGATCATGCCGGTCGCGCCAGGCGGCGGCATAGCCGTCCGCGCCCAGCAGCGGCAACTGGTCGGTGCGCGACGGCTGCACCGGGCCGCCCAGCCGGCGGGCCGCCCGGTCGATCACGTCGGCGGCCATCACCCGGTACGTCGTGTACTTCCCGCCGGCGACCATGAGCAGGCCCAGCATCGGCTCGACCACGGCGTGCTCGCGGGACAGTTTCGACGTCGAGTCGGCCTCGCCGGAGAGCAGCGGGCGCAGGCCGGCGTAGACGCCCTCGATGTCGTCGGTGGTGAGCGGCCGGTCCAGCACCGTGTTGACCTGGTCCAGCAGGTACCTGATGTCGCGCGCCGAGGCCGCCGGGTGCGAGCGGTCGAGTTGCCAGTCGGTGTCCGTGGTGCCGATGATCCAGTGACCGCCCCACGGGATGACGAAGAGCACCGAGGTGGCGGTGCGCAGGATCAGCCCGGCGTCACCGGTGATCGCCGATCGCGGCACCACCAGATGCACGCCTTTCGACGCGCGGACCCGCAGGCCGGGACGCACCCCGACGTCGCGGAGCATCTGCGACATGTCGTCGCTCCACACGCCGGTCGCCGCCACGACGGTTCGGGCGCGGACCTCGAACTCCTCCGAACCGGCGGCCTCCAGGTCACGGACCCGCACGCCGACCACCTCGCGCGCCTCGCGCACGAAACCGGTGACCCGGGCGCTCGTCACCACTGCCGCGCCCAGGCTGGCCGCGGTCCGGGCCAGGTTGACCACGAGGCGGGCGTCGTCGACCTGGCCGTCGTAGTAGCGGATCGCCCCGCTGATCTTGTCGGCGCGCAGGCTCGGGAAGAGGTGACGGGCGCCGTCGCGGCTCAGGTGCCGGTGCAGCGGCATGCCCCGGCCCGGCCCGAAGATCCCGGCGAAGACGTCGTACGCCGCGACACCGAGCCCGTAGTAACCCCGCTGCCAGGTGCGCTGCGCCATGCCGGCCGCCGGCAGCGGCACCAGGATCGGCACCGGGCGCACCAGGTGCGGCGCCAGCCGCGTGGCGAGCAGCCCGCGCTCGGTCAGCGCCTCGTGCACCAGGTGCAGTTCGAGCTGCTCGAGATAGCGCAGACCGCCGTGGATGAGCTTGCTCGACCTGCTCGACGTGCCGGCGGCGAAGTCACGCGCCTCGACAAGGGCGACCTTGAGCCCGCGGGAGGCGGCGTCCACCGCGGCGCCGGCGCCGGTGACACCGCCGCCGATGACCAGGACGTCGAACTGCTCGTTCCGGAGGCGGCGCAGGTCGGCCGTCCGCCGGATCGGGGAGAGCCGGCCGGCCGAGTTCCGGGAAACCGAAGGATCACGCACCTGTCCCAGGTTAGCGCGATCAGGCGTCCTGCATATGGACGAAAAACGGCATTCCGGTACGGCCTGCGGCACGCCTCCTTAGCGTGAGGACGTGCGCGCGCGGACCGCCGGGATCCTTCTTCTCGTCCTTGCCGTGATGCTGACGACGCTGCCGCCGGAGCAGGTGGCAGCCGCCATCACGACGCCGTTCACCACTCGGTTCGACGTCAACGCGAACGGCGCGATCATGCTGCGCGGCAACGCGAACCTGACCTGCCCGGTGCACCTGCTCACACCGGCCTGCACGGCGGCGCGCGACGGCATCGGGTCGAGTCTCGGTGAGGAGCTCAACGACAACGGCTATCCGATGGTCTTCACGAACGCCGACGGCGACCCGGCGACCTTCAACGACAGCACCGCCACGATCGACATGCCCACCGGCAGCACGGTGCTCTTCGCCGGGTTGTACTGGGGCGCCGACCCCAGGGCCGGCGACGCCGTCGGCTCCTTGCTCGGTGCGGCAGCGCCGGCCCCGGCGAACAAGGACAGGGTGCGGTTCCGGACACCGGCCGGTACGGCGTGGAAGCCGATCACGGCCACCGACCTCTACATGATCAACACGACCGGGGCGTACCAGGGATTCGCCGACGTGACCGCTTTGGTGGCCGGCGCGGGCAACGGCGTGTACGGGGTGGCCGACATCCAGTCCGGTCGAGGCACCGACCGCTATGCCGGCTGGACGCTGGTGATCGCGTACTCCCATCCCGACGAGGATCTGCGCAGCCTCCGGATCTACGACGGCTTCGGCTCGATCGACTCGGGCAGTGTGTCGATCCCGGTGACCGGGCTGGAGACGCCGCACAGCGGACCGGTGCGTGCCGAGGTGGGCGCCGTCGCGTACGAGGGCGACCTGGGCAAGACGGGCGACGGCCTGCGGTTGAACGGCCGGACCCTGAGCGACGCGGCGAATCCGGCGAACAACGCCTTCAACAGCACGGTCAGCGAGGGCGGGGCGGTCATCGGCGGACGCGGCCCGAACCAGCGGAACCTGTTCGGCGTCGACATCGACCAGTTCGACGCCTCGGGGGTGCTCGGCAACGCCGCGACAAGCGCCACCCTGACCATGACCACGGCCGGCGAGACCTATTACCCGGGCGTCGTCACGATCGCCATCGACCTGTACGCCCCCAAGATCGTCACCACCATGACCGGGACCGACGTGAACGGCGGTGCCCTGGTGCCGGGCGACGAGATCGAGTACCGGATCACGGTGCGCAACGTGGGCAACGACATCGCCGACGGGGTGACGATCACCGACGCGATCCCCGTGCACACCACGTACGTCCCCGGGTCGTTGCGTATCGCGGACACGGCGGTCACCGACGCCGACGACGCCGACGGCGGTCGGGCCGGCGGCGGCACCGCCGTGTTCCGGCTCGGCAGCATCCCGTATCTCGGCACCACCTACGTCACCCTGCGCGTCACGGTCGACGTGAACACCCCGGCCGGGTACGCCGTCACCAACCTGGTGAACGTCGGATACACCGGCCGGACCACCAGCGTGGCCGTCGCCGCCGTGGGCAGCAGCACGGCCAGCACGGTGCTGCGCCCGGACGCCGACCTGGCGGCCGCCCTGACGGCCACCCCCGCGTTCGTCCGGCGCGCCGCCACACCCACCCCGGTGGCCTGGACCGCGACCGTCCGCAACACCGGCCCGGACCAGGAACCCGCCGCCCGGGCCTCGCTCGTGCTGCCCGCGGGCCTGACGCCGGGCCCGCCACCCGCCGGCTGCACCGCCGCGGGCCAGGTCATCACCTGCCTGCTCGGCCCGCTGCTCCCCGGACACCAGGCCGTCGTCACGGTCCCCGCCGTGGCCGGCCCCACCGCCGCACCGGACGCGGTAGCCACCGTGACGGCCACGGGCACCGGCCGGGACCAGGTGAGCGGCAACGACACCGCCACCGCCTCCCTCGCGGTGAACTCGCCACCGTCCGCGGTGCCGGACAGCGCCACCACCACGAACGGCACACCCGTCGCGATCGACGTGCGCGCCAACGACTCCGACCCCGACGACGACGCCTCCGACCTGCTGATCTCGATCGTCTCGGCACCGGCCCGCGGCACCGCGGTGGTGCGGGCCGACGGCACGGTCGGCTACACCCCGGTGCCGGGCTGGACGGGGGCGGACACGTTCACGTACGAGGTGGACGACTCCCACGGCGGCACCGGCACCGCCACGATCACCGTGACCACGGCGAACGCCCTGCCGGTGGCCGGCGAGGACATGCGCAACGCACCGCCCGCCACCCCGGTGGTCGTCCCGGTGCTCGTCAACGACACCGACCCCAACTCCGCCTTCGGCGACTCGCTCACCGTGATCGCCGTCGGCCAGCCGCAGCCCGGCGCCGGCACCGTCACCCGGGTCGGCCCGCTTGTCACGTACTCCCCGGACGTCTCCTTCAGCGGCCAGGCGCACTTCACGTACACGATCGAGGACAGCCATGGCGGGCAGGCGGTCGGCGACGTCTACGTGGACGTCGAGAACGCCGCGCCGACCGCGGCCGACGACATGGTGGGCACGCCGTTCCAGACGGATGCGCTGATCGACGTACTGGCCAACGACACGGACCCCAACCTCGGCGACGTGAAGATCCTCCACTCGGTCGGCGCGCCGGGGACCATGGCCGGCGGGCGGGTCCGCTACCAGCCGCCGGCCGGCTTCTCCGGGACCGTCACGTTCCCCTACACGATGCGGGACGGCGGGGGGCGCACCTCCGACGCGAACGTCACGGTGACCGTGGGGAACGCCGCACCGGCAGCCGCCGACGGGACCGTGGGCACCCCGTACGGCCGGTACCTCGACGTCGACGTACGCACCTACGTCTCGGACGCCAACCTGCCGCCGGACACGCTGCGGGTGAGCGGCGCGAGCAACCCGTCGAACGGCACCACCGTGGTGCGGCCGGACGGCACGGTCCGGTACACCCCGGACGTCGGCTTCTCCGGTACTGACCACTTCACCTACACGATCGACGACGGCCGCGGCGGCAGCGACACCGGGCGGATCACCGTGACCGTGTCGAACGGGCTGCCGGTGGCCCGCCCCGACGCGACGACCGTGCAGGCCGGCGTGCCGCTCGCCATCGACGTGATGGCCAACGACGACGACGACCCGAACGGCGACCCGCTGACCATCGGCGTCACCGCACTGCCCGCGCACGGCACTGCGGCCGTCGGCCCGGGCCGGAAGATCACCTACACGCCCGGCGCCGGGCATCGCGGCGCCGACCTCTTCGGCTACACCCTGAGCGACGGCCTCGGCTCGTCCAGCACCACCGTCACGATCGGCGTGGTCAACTCGGCGCCGGTGGCCCGCGCGGACGCGGCCACCACCGACACCGGCACACCGATCACGATCAGCCCGCTCGCCAACGACGACGACCCGAACACCGACCCGATCACGCTGACCGGGGTGACCTCCGCCGCGCACGGCACCGTCGTGCGCGGCGCCGGCGGCACACTCACCTACACCCCGGCGAGCGGTTTCCACGGCACCGATGCCATCAGTTACACGATCGAGGACCCGGAACGGCTGGCCTCCTCGGCCGTCATCACCATCACGGTGCGTAACGCCGCGCCGATCGCGGTGGACGACACCTTCCTGGCACATCCCCAGGTCACCACACCGTTGGCAGTGCTCGCCAACGACCACGACCCGAACACCGGACAAGTGCTGAGCGTCGCGTCGGCGACCGCCGCCGGCAAGGGCGACGCCGTGCTGGGCACGGACGGCACGCTCACCTACCGGTCGGCGGCCGGCCGCACCGGGCAGGACACGTTCACCTACGTGGTCACCGACGATCTGGGGCGTACCGACATCGGCCTGGTGACCATCACGATCAACGGCCCGCCGGTGGCGGTCGCCGACACGGTGACCACCGCCTCCGGCACGGCCGTGCACATCGCGGCGGCCGCCAACGACACCGATCCGGAGGCGGAGGCCCTGACGGTGTCGGCGGTGGGCACGCCCGGCCACGGCACGGCCGCGATCACCGCCGACGGCAGGGTCCGCTACGCGCCGCAGGCGGGGTTCGCGGGGACGGAGACTTTCTCGTACGGGGTACGCGACACCGCCGGCAACAGTGCCACCGGCAGTATCACCGTGCTCGTGACGGGCCCACCCCCGACCACACCGCCGACCGTGTCACCACCCCTGCCGTCGTCAGTGCCGCCGACGGTTCCGTCGCCGGTCCCCCCGCCGGTGCTGCCGTCCGTGCTGCCGTCCGTGCCATCGCCAGCTCCGTCGTCGGTCCCCCCGTCGATGCTGCCGTCGGTGCCGCCGTCGGTGCTGCCGTCGGTGCCGCCGTCAGTGCTGCCGTCGGTGCGTCCCTCCGTGCCACCGACGGTCCCGGACAGGTCGGCGGCCACCAAGCCCGGTGAACGGGTCGGCATCCCGCTGCCCGGCACCGATCAGCAGGGCCGGCCGGTGACCGTCATCCGGGTCGGCACCCCGGCGCACGGCACGGTCGTGTTGAACGCGGACGGCAGCGTCACCTACACGCCGGCGCCCGGGTTCACCGGGATCGACACGTTCACCTACACGGTGGTGGACGCCGACGGGAACCTGGCGCAGGCAACCATCGTGATCGAGGTCGGCACAGCCGGTTCACCGGACCCGTCCGCACCCGGTCCGGGCCCGTCCACACCTCACCCGGGCTCGCCCGCACCCCACCCGAGCGCGTCCGCACCTGACCCCGGCTCGCCCGCACCGCAACCGAGCGCGCCGGATCCGCCCCCGCCGGCCGGCCCACTCCCCACCACGGGTCCGGATCTGATCACCGTGATCCGCACCGGCGCGGCGATCGCCCTGGCCGGCGTCGTCCTCCACTGGATCGGCGGCAAGGCACACCGGCCGGGAGGCAAGGCACAACCGCCGGGCGGCAAGGCACACCCGCCCGGCGGCGAGGCGCATCGGCGCGGCGGCAGGGCTCGTCAGCCTGGCCGGTGACACAAAAACGGGCGGCCCGCCTCGCAGCGGACCGCCCGTTCTTACGACTGGACTCAGAAGTCCATGTCACCGCCGCCCGGGGCGCCGGCCGGAGCCGGGTTCTTCTCGGGCTTGTCGGCCACGACGGCCTCGGTGGTGAGGAACAGCGCGGCGATCGACGCGGCGTTCTGCAGCGCCGAGCGGGTGACCTTGGCCGGGTCGATGATGCCCGCGGCCAGCAGGTCCACGTACTCACCGGTCGCGGCGTTCAGGCCGTGACCCGCGGCGAGGTTGCGCACCTTCTCCACCACGACGCCACCCTCGAGGCCGGCGTTCACGGCGATCTGACGCAGCGGGGCGTCGAGCGCGACCTTGACGATGTTCGCGCCGGTGGCCTCGTCGCCGACCAGGTCCAGCTTGTCGAACGCGGTCTTGCCGGCCTGAACCAGCGCGACGCCACCACCGGGGACGATGCCCTCCTCGACGGCCGCCTTCGCGTTGCGAACGGCGTCCTCGATGCGGTGCTTGCGCTCCTTGAGCTCGACCTCGGTGGCCGCGCCGACCTTGATGACCGCAACGCCGCCGGCCAGCTTGGCCAGGCGCTCCTGCAGCTTCTCACGGTCGTAGTCGGAGTCCGAGCGCTCGATCTCGGCGCGGATCTGGTTGACCCGGCCCTGGATCTGCTCGGCGTTGCCGGCACCGTCGACGATGGTGGTCTCGTCCTTGGTGATGACGACCTTGCGGGCCTGGCCCAGCAGGGTCAGGTCGGCGGCGTCGAGCTTGAGGCCGACCTCTTCGCTGATGACGGCGCCACCGGTCAGGATGGCGATGTCCTCGAGCATGGCCTTGCGGCGGTCACCGAAGCCCGGGGCCTTGACGGCGACGGACTTGAAGGTGCCACGGACCTTGTTCACGACCAGGGTCGCCAGGGCCTCGCCCTCGACGTCCTCGGCGATGATGACCAGCGGCTTGCCGGACTGCATGACCTTCTCGAGGACGGGCAGCAGGTCCTTGACCGCGGAGATCTTGCTGTTGGCGATCAGGATGTAGGGGTCGTCGAAGACGGCCTCCATGCGCTCGGCGTCGGTCATGAAGTACGCCGAGATGTAGCCCTTGTCGAAGCGCATGCCCTCGGTGAGCTCGAGCTCGAGACCGAAGGTGTTGCTCTCCTCGACGGTGATGACGCCTTCCTTGCCGACCTTGTCCATGGCCTCGGCGATGATCTCGCCGACCGTGGAGTCACCGGCGGAGATGGAGGCGGTGGAGGCGATCTGCTCCTTGGTCTCCACGTCCTTGGCCAGCTGCTGCAGGCCCTCGGAGACGCTCGCGACGGCGGCCTCGATGCCCCGCTTCAGGGCCATCGGGTTGGCGCCGGCGGCGACGTTGCGCAGACCCTCACGGACCAGCGCCTGGGCGAGGACGGTCGCGGTCGTCGTGCCGTCACCGGCGACGTCGTCCGTCTTCTTCGCGACCTCCTTGACCAGCTCGGCGCCGATCTTCTCGAAGGTGTCCTCGAGCTCGATCTCCTTGGCGATGGATACACCATCGTTGGTGATCGTGGGGGCGCCCCACTTCTTCTCGAGCACGACGTTGCGACCCTTGGGGCCGAGCGTCACCTTGACGGCGTCGGCAAGCTGGTTCATGCCACGCTCGAGGCCCCGACGAGCCTCCTCGTCGAATGCGATGATCTTGGCCATACGGCGTTGTCCTCCCGGACATCCGCGGTGCCGGGCCTCGTCGGCCCCGCTCTCCGCACGTTGAGGAAGTCTGTGGACGTCACCACCTGGCGATGTGACGTCCTCAGGCCGAGCCGGATAGCCCGCGACGACCGGTTTCGTGTCGAGGCGCCGATGGCAGCGCTTCGACCGGAACCCCACCGTCCCGACCTGCTGGCACTCACATGGCGCGAGTGCCAATCACTTGTTTAGCACTCCCCGGTGGCGAGTGCAAGAAATCCATCTTCCCGCGAAACCAGCGGGTGAGCCCGGCATTCCGGGAAGGATCTTGAAAGCCCAGCTCAGGGTTGCCCGGGCGGGTGCCGCCGGGTATGGAGGACGTCATGGACAACTGGACCGTACGCCGGGTCACACCGGACGACACGAGCCGGATGCGTGCGCTGCGCCTGGAGATGCTCGCCGACAGCCCGCTCGCCTTCCTGGAGACCCTGGCCCAGGCGGCGGCCCGTCCGCACGAGAGCTACCGGCAGCGGATCCGCCAGGCCGCCACCGGCTTCGGGACCGCCCAGTTCGTCGCCGCACCGAAGGACGGCCCGTTCATCGGGCACGCCGGCGGGACCGTGGTGCCCGACGAGCCACACTGCACGGTGGTCTTCGCGGTCTACCTGACACCGACACACCGGGGCGGCAAGGTGCTGGCCCAGCTCGTCGACGCGGTGGCCGACTGGTCGCTGCAGGCCGGCCGGGACGAGTTGATGCTGGAGGTGGTGGTCGGCAACGAGCGGGCCGTCCGGGCGTACGAGAAGCTGGGTTTCACCGACACGGGCGTCCGTCTGCCGCACCCCACCGTGCCCGCGCTCACCGAGCTCCAGATGCGACGGCGGATCTGATGAGGCCGCGGACCCGGACGGTCCTGACCGCCGTCAACGGCACCACCGGCATCGGCCTGCTGATCGCGAAGCTGACCGGCACCACGATCAAGCGCGGGCCGGACGGCATCCTGATCGCCGAGAACTACCGCTTCCGGAAACCACCGGCGTCCTGCTTCACAGTCGGCTCGGTGATCATCACGAGACGCAGCGCGGAGTGGCTGCTCGATCCGCGGCGCGCGAAACTGCTGCGCCACGAGAGCCGGCACGCCGCGCAGTACGCCGCGTGGGGTCCGCTGTTCTGGCCCGCGTACTGGCTGGCCTGCGGCTGGTCGATCCTGCTCACCAGGTCTTACGGGGTGCGCAACCACTTCGAGAAGCGGGCCGGGCTGGCCGACGGCAACTATCCCGAGTTCGAACCCCTGCGGCCCTGGATCCAGCGACTCTTCCGGCGCGGCTCAAGCGGCTGAGGCGGCGGGGGCTGATTTGGTCGGGAGGACGGACGCACAGCGCCTCCGGCACGAAGCCATGTGGGTCAGCGCTGGATCGTTGGGTTCCTCGGAGATTGTCGCCAATGTCCAGGTGAGGAGCCTCGTACGGCGTCGCGTCCTCCCGCGTAGAGCATCCTGCCCATCCGGAGATCGGGTCGCAAGTCCTCGCAGGAGGTATTTCTCCACAACCGGCAGATAACCGGTTACTGACAGTTATCCGAGCAGGCCGGCCTCGCGCGCGCCCTTCAGCGACGGCTTGATCGTGTGGGTCGGTCCAACCTGGCCGGCGATCGCGTCCAGAGTCTTCAGACCCTCGCCCGTGTTGTAGACGACGGTCTCCTTCTCCGGGTCCAGCTTGCCGCTCTCGACGAGCTTCTTGAGTACGGCCACCGTCGTGCCACCGGCGGTCTCGGCGAAGACACCCGTCGTCTCGGCGAGCAGCTTGATGCCGGCCCGGATCTCGTCGTCGTCGGCGTAGTCCATCCAGCCACCGGTGCGCTTGACCGCCTCGATCGCGTACGGCCCGGCGGCCGGGTCACCGATGTTCAACGACTTCGCGATGCCGGTCGGCTTCACCGGAGTGATCACATCGGTGTCGTTGTGCAGCGCGGTCGCGATCGGGTTGCAGCCCTGCGACTGCGCGCCGAACACGGTCCAGCCGCCCTCCGGCGCCTCCACGAGTCCGATCTCGACCAGCTCGCTGAACGCCTTGTCGATCTTGGTCAGCAGCTCGCCGGAAGCCATCGGGATGACCACCTGGGCCGGGATGCGCCAGCCCAGCTGCTCGGCCACCTCGTACCCCAGGGTCTTCGAACCCTCGGCGTAGAACGGCCGCACGTTCACGTTCACGAACGCGGTGTCCTCGAACTCGTCAGTCTCCACGAGCTCGCTGCACAGCCGGTTCACGTCGTCGTAGGACCCGTCGATCGCGACCAGGTCACCGCCGTAGACAGCGGTCGTGATGATCTTGCCCTGCTCCAGGTCGGACGGGATGAAGACGATGCTCGGCACCCCGGCGCGGGCGGCGTGCGCGGCCACCGAGTTCGCCAGGTTGCCGGTGGAGGCGCAGGAGAACCGGGTGAAGCCCAGCTCCCGGGCCGCGGTCAGGGCCACCGAGACGACCCGGTCCTTGAACGAGTGTGTCGGGTTCTGCGAATCGTCCTTCACCCACAGCGGCGCCCGCAGGCCGATCGCCGCGGCCAGCGCCGGAGCACTCACCAGCGGGGTCAGGCCCGGGTCCAGCGTCACCCGGGTGGCCGGGTCCTGGCCGGCCGGGAGCAGCGCCGCGTACCGCCAGATGTTCTGCGGGCCCGCCTCGATCTCGGCCCGGGTCACCCGCGCGAGCGCCGCCTCGTCGTAGGCGACCTCGAGCGGGCCGAAACATTCGTAACAAGCGTGCTGCGCGGCGAGCGGGTACTCGGCACCGCAGGCGCGACAGATCAACCCGCGAGCGGGCGAGCTGGAGGTGGTTGCGGGTGCACTGACGGCAGACGTCATCGAGGCTTTCCTCTCATCTTTCCCCGCGGCGACCTGCCGGAACGGGGACGGAATTAGCACCTGCCGGGCGCGGCCTCGTCATCGAGACATGCACGGTGGTTGCCGGGGCTTCATCGGGCCGTTCCCTCTGCCCCTCTGGATGAGGTATTCAGTTGTTTCCCGAAGCTTACGACGAGATCCCACCATCATCACCACGAGTTCCCGAGCTGTGAGCAAGTCGTCTGCCCGGAAACTCCCCGGCCGATGTCAGGAGGTCACGTCCTTGCGGGTGAAGCGGTAGAACGCCAACCCCCAGAACAGGGTCGCGTAGACGACGGCGGAGATCGCGCCCTTCGCCAGGTCCTCGGTCTGGACCGGGGTGGAGAGCAGCCCCCGCCAAGCGTCCGTGTAGTGGGTGGGCAGCAGGTTGCGCAGGGCGCCCAGCGCAGTGATCTGGTCCAGGATGCTGGAGAGGATCCAGAGCATCACGGCCCCGCCGACGGCGCCCAGGGCGGCGTCGGTCAGCACGGACAGCAGGAAGGCGAGACCGGCGACGACGAGCAGCGTGACGGCCAGGTAGGCGACGATGCCGAGCAGCCGCAGCAGGCCCTGCGAGGAGGGGACCTCGGCGGCAATGGTGCTGCCCAGCGGGCCCCAGCCGTACCGCAGGGTGCCGATGAGCAGGCCGGTGCCGGTGAGCAGGAGAAGGGCGAACAGCGAGTACGCCCCGGCGACGATCAGTTTGACGCCGAGCAGCCGGGCCCGCGGCACCGGGATCGCCAGCAGGTAGCGCAGGCTGCCCCAGCTCGCCTCGCTCGCCACGGTGTCGCCGAAGAAGAGGGCGACGACCACGACGAGCAGGAAGCCGGCGGAGACGGCGAGCGCGAAGAGGGCGAAGTTGAGCCCGCCGGAGGTGGCGAGGTCGGCGATGCTGCTGAACGCGCCACCACCGTCGCCGTCGTCGTCGTCGCCCGGGGTACCGATCTCGAACGCGACCAGCATGATCAGCGGCAGCAGGATCATGAAGCCGAGGGCGAGCTGGGTGCGGCGGCGGGAGGCCTGCCGGCGCACCTCGGCCCAGATCGGCAGCGTGCGTGACGCCCGGTACCCGGTTGCGGATGAAGCGCTCATCGGTCCCCACTTCCCCGCGAGTTGTCGCCCACCAGGGCCAGGAAGGCGTCTTCGAGCCGGCGGCGCGGCACCAGCCGGTCGACGCCCACCCCGGCGGAGACCAGGGAGGCGACGAGTGCGGCGCGGGGCGTGCCGTTCATGTCGACGATCAGGCCGGACGGGCCCTCCGGCGTCACCGAGCGCACGCCGAGCTCTTCGAGGACCCGGGTGGCGGCCGGTACGTCACTGACGTCGAGCTGCACCGACGGCGAGTCACCGACGATGTCGTCGACCGGGCCGGACGCGACGATCCGGCCCTTGTTGACGACGACGGCGTGGGTGCAGGTTTGTTCCACCTCGGCGAGCAGGTGGCTGGAGACGAGCACGGCCCGGCCGTCGGTGGCGTAACGCTGCAGGACGCGGCGCATCTCGGCGATCTGCGGCGGGTCGAGCCCGTCCGTGGGTTCGTCGAGGACCAGCAGCTCGGGCAGGCCGAGCATGGCCTGCGCGATGGCGAGTCGCTGCCGCATGCCGTGGCTGTAGTTCTTGGTCCGCCGGTGCACCGAGGCGCCCAGGCCGGCGATCTCCAGCGCCTCGTCGAAGCGGGCGTCCGCCCAGGGCCGGCCGGTGGCCTGCCAGTACGCCTGGAGGTTCTGGTGCCCGGTGAGGTGCGGCAGGAAGCCGGGGCCCTCGACGAGCGCGCCGACCCGGGACAGGATTGGCGCGCCCGGGACGAGCCGGTGCCCGAACACGTAGATCTCACCGGCGGTCGGCGTGGTCAGGCCCATCAGCACCCGCAGCGTGGTGGTCTTGCCGGCGCCGTTCGGGCCGAGCAGGCCGACGACCTGGCCCCGCTCGACGGTGAAGCCGATCTCCTGCACCGCCACGAACCCGTCGCCGTAGGCCTTGCGCAGCCCGTTCACGACGAGCGGCGTCTCCGCGTACGCCTCGTGCACGGAGATCTCCCGGCGGCGGTGCCGGCGGCGGATCACCAGCAGGACCACCGCCAGGCCGATCAGGATGGCGGCGACGACGCCGGCGAGCGCGTACCACCAGATCGCCGCCGGCGAGGCGATCGGCGTGCCGGTCAGGGTGGGCAGGGTGAGTTCGGGTTCGACCGCGACGGTGTACGTGGCCGGCTGCGCCGGGGTGAGAAACGCCTGGTCGGAGGTGGCGACGGCGACGCGCAGGGTGTGCCCGGCCTCGATCCGGCGCACGACTGCCGGCAGGGTGACGGTCACCGGTTGCGCCTGCTCGATGCGGGCCGGCAGGCCGGTGAGCCGCACCGGCGCGACCAGGCCGGCGCTCAGGGTGGCCGCGCCGTTCTGGTCGACGTCGTAGAGCTTGACGAAGAGCGTCGCCTCGCCGGTCGGTGAGGCGGCACGCAGCCGCAGCGCCGGCGAGCCGCCGACCTCGACGCCGGCCGGCAGCGGCTCGGAGGTGAAGCTGGCGAACTGACCGGGAACGTCCATCGCGACGCCACCGCTGAGCACCGAGGTGAGGCGACCGCCGATGCCGGGGAGCGAGCTCAGCGCGCCGGGATTGCCGTTCGGCGGGTTCGCGACGGGCTGCGCCTCGCCGGCGAGAGAGATCTGGGTGCGTCCGGTTCCGGCCATTCCGGGGTACGCGTCCGCGGAGTACCCGTTGGTCACCAGGCCCCGGTCGAGCGCGCTGAAACCGGCCACCCGTGACCAGGTGAAACCGTCACCGGGCGGGTCACCCTCGCCCTTCAGGTAGTGGTCGAGCCACTGGACGGTGAGGTATTTGACCCGGTCGGAGTCGGAGGTCGGCCCGGCGCCGCCGTCGTGCCCGCCGGTGAACCAGGCCACCCGCACCGGGGTGCCGGTCGCGGCGATCCCGCGGGCGTTCGCGTCCGCCTCGGAGAGCGGGAAGAGCGTGTCGACCGCACCCTGGATCAGCAGCGCCGGCGCCTTGATCTTGTCGAGCACGGTGGCCGGGCTGGACTTGCGGAGCAGGGCGAGGGTCTTCTCGTCCGGGACGCCGGTCGTCGCCATCTGCAGGTACGCCCCGCAGACGTCGGCGGCGAAGCGCCCGCACGCCGGGTCGCCGGTGACCGGGACCGGCGCCCGCTGCGGCATGAGCAGCTCCTCGGCCGAGGAGGAGCCGTTGCCGAAGAACAGGCCGGCCCACGACTTCTTGAACACGCCTGTCGTGTCGACGGCCGCGGACTGCGGCAGGAACGCGGTGCCCAGGTCGTTCCAGGTGATCGACGGGACGATCGCGTCGACCCGCTGGTCCTGACCGGCCAGCAGCAGGGCGAGGGCGCCGCCGTAGGACCCGCCGACCACGCCGACCGTGGGATCGCCGGCCGCGTCGGTCGCCACCTCGGGGCGGGCCGCCAGCCAGTCGAGCAGGCCCTGGGCGTCCTTGACCTCGTAGTCCGGGTTGTCCAGGTGGATCTCCCCGCCGCTGCGGCCGAACCCGCGGGCGGTCCAGGTCAGCACCGCGTAGCCCCGGGACGCCAGGGACTCCGCGTCCGAGCTGACCGAGCTCTTGGTGCCGCCGAACCCGTGCGCCAGCAGGACCGCCGGAACCTTGCCGGACCGGCCCTCCGGGAGGTAGAAGCGCGCGTCCAGGTCGACCGGCTCGTCACCGGCCGGGCCGGAGCGGACGGTCAGGCGCAGGTCCTCGGCGATCCACTCCTGGTCGTCGGAGCGCACCACCCAGACGGCCGCGGCGGCGAGCAGCACGAGAACCACCGCGGCGACGATCGCCCGGCGCCGGGTCAGCCGGGGCAGCTTGCGCAACCCGGCGGTCAGGGCAGACATGGCGCCCACGCTAGTCCGGACCGGCTGAGCGATGCCTGTGAACCCGCAGGCAAGCCCGAGGGGCGCGCGGCGGATAGCGTGGACGTCCGAGGGCCCTGACGATCAACCCGGAGGCTTCCGCGTGGCTGACGATCTCACGCTGACCGTGACGCTGCGGCCGGCCGCGCTCGATGCGCGCCGCGGCATCGTCCGCCTGCACCCGGAGGTGATGGCCGCGCTGGCGCTGCGGCCGGGCGATCCGGTCCGCCTCACCGGCGCACGCACCACGGCCGGCCTGGTGGCCCGGGCGGAGGCGTCGGCGAGCCGGGCCCTGCTCTACGCCGACGACCTGATCCTGGGCAACCTGGGCCTGCGCGACGGCGGCCAGGTCACCGTCACACCGGCACCGGTGGTCGAGGCACGCCGGGTGACGCTCACCGGTCCGGTGGAGATCGTCGCGGTGGTGTCACCGGAGATGCTGCGCCTGGCCCTGCTCGGCAAGGTCGTCAGCACCGGCGACGACGTCTCGCTGCTCCCGCAGGACGTGCTGCCCGGCGCGGCGGACCGCGGCCTGGTCGAGGCGGCGCGGCGCAGCCTCGCCAACCGGGTGGGGTACGCGTGGACGAGCGCCCTGCTGACCGTCACCGAACTGTCCGGCCCGGACGCCGCGCTGGTCACCATGGACACGGTCGTGGCCTGGCAGGACGGTCCGGTCACGGCCGGCCCGACGCCGGCCGCGGTCTCGCCGGTCACCGGCGCACCCGCCTCCACCGACCCGGAGGTGCCGCCGCCCGGCCTGGACGACCTGCCCGGCCTCCGCGCCCAGGCCAAGGAGCTGGAAGAACTGCTCGACCTGGGCTTCAACCACGGTGAGGTGCTGGCTCGGCTGGGCACCAAGGTCACGCTCGGCGTGCTGATCTCCGGACCGTCCGGTTCCGGCAAGTCGGCGCTGGTCCGGGCGGTGGGCGCCGAGGTCGGTGCGAAGGTGCACCCGGTCTGGGGCCCGGAGCTGGCCGCGCTCACCAACAACGCGGCGGCGGCCCGGCTGCGGGAGCTGGGCCGGGAGGTGCTCGCCGAGCGCCCGGCGGTCCTGCTGATCTCGGACGTGGAGTCGCTGGCGCCGCGGGAGGAGCCGGGCCCGATCTCCACGGTGTTCCGGCAGGTGGTGGCGGAGACGGTCGCCGGCGGCGCGGCGGTGATCTGCACGACCAGCCGGCCCGAGTCGGTGGATCCGGCGCTGCGGGCACCGGACCTGCTCGCGGTGCAGCTGACCGTCCCGTTGCCGGACGCGGCGATGCGCCGCGAGCAGCTGGGCGTGCTGACCCGCGGGATGCCGCTCGCCGAGGATGTGCGCCTGGACGACGTCGCCGGGCGTACCCCCGGATTTGTCGCCGCCGACCTGGGCGCGCTCACCCGCGAGGCCGGGGTGCGCGCGGCGCTGCGTCACGTCGGCAACGGCACCGTGCCGGACTCGCCCACCGTCACCATGGCCGACTTCGAGGCGGCGCTGGACGTGGTCCGCCCCACCTCGATGGCCGAGTCCACCCTCGAGGTGGCCGAGGTGACGCTCGACGACGTCGGCGACATGGTCGAGGTGAAGCAGGTGCTCACCGAGTCGGTGCTGTGGCCGCTGACCTACCCGGACACGTTCGCCCGGCTCGGGGTGTCACCGCCGCGCGGCGTGCTGCTCTACGGCCCGCCCGGCTGCGGCAAGACCTACCTGGTGAAGGCGATCGCCGGCACCGGCAAGGCGAACGTGCTGTCGGTGAAGGGCGCCGAGCTGCTCAGCAAATGGGTGGGTGACAGCGAGCGCGCGGTGCGGGAGCTGTTCCGCCGGGCCCGGGAGGCGGCGCCGACCCTGGTCTTCCTGGACGAGGTGGACGCGCTCGCGCCGACCCGGGGTCAGGCCACCGACGGCGGCACCGCGGACCGTGTGGTGGCCGCGCTGCTCACCGAGCTGGACGGGGTGGAGGACCTGCGCAACGTCGTGGTCATCGGCGCCACCAACCGGCCGGACCTGATCGACCCGGCACTGCTGCGGCCGGGCCGGTTGGAGCGGCTGGTCTACGTGCCGCCACCGGACGGCGAGGCGCGGGCGGCGATCCTGCGGGCGTCGGCCCGGTCGGTGCCACTGGATCCGGCGGTCGACCTGGACGAACTCGGCGCCGACCTGGAGGGCTTCTCGGCAGCCGACTGCGCCGCGCTGATCCGGGAGTCGGCGCTGGCCGCGATGCGGGACTCGCTGGAGGCGTCGACGGTGACCGCGGCGAACGTGGCGGCCGCCCGGCGGCGGGTGCGGGCGTCGCTGGACCCCACCCAGGTGGCCTGGCTGGAGGCGTACGCGGAAACGCACCAGCCATGACCGGCGTCCGGCCGTGAATCGCGTCCGGCCGCGAGTCGGGTCGGGCGTGAGCCGCGTCAGCGGCGGCGGGTGCGTGCCCGTGCGGAGCGCAGCCGCCGCAGCCGGCCGATCAGCACCGGGTCGTGCGCGAGCGCGGCCGGGTTGTCGAGCAGCGCGTTGAGCAGCTGGTAATAGCGGGTCGAGGAGAGATCGAAGGTGTCCCGGATCGCCTGTTCCTTGGCGCCGGCGTGTTTCCACCACTTCGACTCGAACGCGATGATCTGCTCCTCGCGCTCGGTGAGAGCCGGAGCAGCCTTCGGCGCCGCCTCGGCCTGCTCTGCCGGTGCGAACCGCCCGGCCGCATCGGACGCCTCAGCCAAATCGGACGTCTCGACTGAATCGGACGGATCGGCCGGCTCCGGGCTGCGCGGGGCCGGGATGTGCTGCTGCTCCTCGACCGGCTGGTCTCCGGTCGGTTCGGCGGCGGGCTGCATGGCACTCCCAGGGCATCGGCAGGCACGGATCTACGCGGGGGCCACCAGCATAAACGCGATCGGCGACCCCCGCGCACGTTACCTCACGTGATGTCGCGCTTGCGCATCGTCAGCATCGAGGCACCCACGATGAGCACTGTCACCGCCGCCAGCCCGATGCTCGCGGTCTGCCACGTCATGGTGAAGGTGGCCGGTTCGCAGCCGGCCGTCGACGAGTAGTCGCACGACGTCCAGTCGGTGGTGACGAACTCCTTGGTCAGCAGCGCGATCAACCAGTACGGCACGAACCAGAGGTCCGGGAACGACAGCCCGGCCAGACTGGCCATGATGTAGGCGCCGATGTCCAGGGCGCCGAAAGCGACGAGCGCGCCCAGGGCCATGCCGGTGTGCCGGCCCAGCGAGGCCAGCGCGAACCCGAGGGCGCCGGCCGCCAGGATCACGGCGAGGCCGCGCAGCCCGGTCAGCCCGAACGACTGCCACACTCCCGAGGTCATGTTCTCGGTGGAGCCGCGGTACTCGGCGAGCAGCCGGAACAACCCGGTCCACGCCGCGCCGAGCACCAGCGCCAGGACTGTCACCCAGCCCAGGAAGACGGCCAGCTTGGTGCCGAGCACGCGGAGCCGCTGCGGCCGCCAGAGCAGCAGGTTCATCATGCCGCCGCTGTTCCACTCGGCGCCCACGAAGGACGCCCCGACCAGGAACGCGGCCGCCGCCAGCACCAGCGCGAACACCGCGACCATGAGGGGGAACTCCTCGCGCAGCACGAACGTCGCCGGCATGTACCACTCGTAGTTGTAGTCCTCGATCGTCGGCGTGAAGAGCTGGTTGCAGTCCGCCGGCCACTGCGACGCCTCGGGGGTGCCCTGGGCGGCGAGGCACTTCTCCTTGTCCGCCGCCGCGCTGCGCAGTGCCTCCTGGTAATTCCGGTCCGCCTCGGCCTTGGCAGCCGCCACCTGGGCCGCGCCGACCTTCTCGCTGCTGAACCAGGAACCGGCCACGACCGCGGCCAGCACCAGCAGCACACCGATGACGATCACCTTGGTCAGCCGCCGCTTGACCAGCCGCCGGGATTCCGCACGAGCCAGGCTCACTGTCCCCACCCACCCTTGCCGGCGCTCATCACGGTCTCGTCCACCTGCCGGCTGTGCCCGGCCACCGGCGCGGTGCCGGTGAGCTCCAGGAAGACCTCCTCCAGATCGGCCGCGACCGGGCTCAGCTCGCTCACGTAGATCTGCCGTTCCGCCAGCAGCTTGGTGATCTGCGCCGGGTTGCTCGCGTTCCCCACGGTGAAGTGGTCCTTCTCGAGGTTGACCTGCGCACCTGCCGCGCGCAGCAGCTGCGCCGCACCGACCAGGTCGACACCGGGCTCCAGGCGGACGCGCACCCCGCCCGACGTGTGCTGCGCCAGCACCGAGGAGACCGATCCCGAGGTGACCCGCCGTCCCGCCGAGATGATCGTGACCGAGTCGCAGATGAGCTGGATCTCGCCGAGGATGTGGCTGGAGAGCAGCACCGTCATGCCGGACTCCGACAGGGTCCGCATCAGCGTGCGCATCTCCCGGATGCCGCCCGGGTCGAGTCCGTTCGCCGGCTCGTCCAGGATCAGCAGTTTCGGCTCCTTGAGCAGCGCCGAGGCGACGGCGAGGCGCTGCTTCATGCCGAGCGAGTACGTCTTCACCCGCTCCTTGGACCGGTCCCGTAGCCCGACCAGGTCGAGAACCGAGTGGACCCGATTGCGGTTCACGCCGCCGGCGTCGGCGAGCAGGGACAGCGTGGTCTCGGCCGTGAAGTTGCCGAAGAACTGCGGGCTCTCCACGATCGCGCCGACCTCGCGGGCCACCGCCGGCAGATGCCTCGGGACCTCCCGGCCGAGGATCGCCATCCGGCCGTCGTTGGGCTTGATCAGCCCGAGGAGCGTACGCAATGTGGTGGTCTTGCCGGAGCCGTTCGGCCCGAGGAACCCGTGCACCTGACCTGCCTCGACAACCATGTCGAAGCCGTCAAGCGCGTTACGGACCCCCTTGCGGCCGCGATAGGTCTTCCGCAGCCCTGATATCTCGAGTACGGCGGTCATTCGCCGCACACTAGGGCAAGAGCGCCACTCCCGTAGGCCCGTCAGGCCACTCCCGCAAGCCCGTGACGCCGCTCCCCCGCATCGTCAGGCGGTGATCACTTCGACCCCGGCGTCCCGGAAGGCGGCCACCACCGACGGTGGCGCGCCGGAGTCGGTCACCAGGGTCTCCACCTTGGAGATCGGGCAGATCCGGGCGAACGCGTGACCGCCCAGCTTGGACGAGTCGGCGATCACCACGACCTTCTTGGCGCGGGCCACCATCAGGCTGTTCATCGCGGCCTCGCCCTCATGGTGGGAGGCCGCGCCGAGTTCCACGTCGAGCGCGTCGACACCGAGCAGGACGATGTCGATCGTGACCTCCTTGAGGAGGGCACCGCCGAGCGGGCCGACCACCTCGAAGGACTGCGGGCGGACCACGCCGCCGGCCACCACGATCTTCATGCGGGAGCGGACCAGCAGCTCGTTGGCGATGTTGAGCGCGTTCGTCACGACGGTGAGCTGGGCACCCTCGCCGACCGCGTTCAGGTCGGGGCGGACCGCCAGCGCCCGGGCCACCTCGGTGATCGTGGTGCCGCCGTTGAGGCCGACCACGGTGCCGGGGGTGACGAGTTTGGCGGCGGCCTCACCGATGCGCTGTTTCTCGGCGGAGTGCTTCGCGCTCTTGTAGCGCAGCGGCAGGTCGTAGGAGACTCCGTTGGCAACGGCGCCACCCCGGGTCCGCGTGATCATCTGCTGCTGTGCGAGCTGATCGAAGTCACGGCGGATGGTCGCCTGGGACACGTCGAGGCGCTCGGAGGCCTCCTCGACTGTCACCCGGCCGCTCTCCGTGAGTAGCTCGAGCAGGGCATTCCACCGCGCGTACCGGTCCACCCGACACTCCCAGCTGCACGTTTCATGATAAGTGTGTGCACATTAGTGCGCGAAAGGCCCGGAAGCAAAGCGACGCGGTGCGCAAAGGGCCCGGGGAACTTGCCCCCACGGCAACGCCATGAGCACAATAACGCGCGAAAGTCCCGGGAACCGAGCGCGAATGCGCAGCAACTACCGGTGAGGAACCGAGCCATGACCCATGTGAAAGCGGAGATCGCCACCCAGCCGGAATGCTGGCGGCAGGCCGCGAAACTAGCCGGAACGTCACCGGGTCTGCCCACCGCCGGAGAGCGCGTCGCGGTCGTCGGCTGCGGCACCTCCTGGTTCATGGCCAAGGCGTACGCCGCACTCCGCGAGCAGGCCGGCCAGGGCGAGACCGACGCGTTCCAGGCCTCCGAGTTCCCGGCCGGTCGGCGCTACGACCGGCTCGTCGCCATCACCCGATCCGGTACCACCACCGAGGTGCTCGACGTGATGCGCGGCTTCGGGGAGAACGCCCCGGTCACCGTGCTCACCGCGGACGGCACCCAGCCGGCCGCCCGGATCGCCCGCCACGCCGTCGTGCTGGACTTCGCCGACGAGCAGTCGGTGGTGCAGACCCGCTTCGCCACCAGCGTGCTCACGCTGCTCCGGGCCCACCTCGGCGAGGACATGGAGTCCGCGGCCACCGACGCCGAGGTCGCCGTCCGGCTCCCCCTGCCGGTGCACCCCGCCCTCGTCGACCAGATCACCTTCCTGGGCCGGGGCTGGACCGTCGGCATCGCCGAGGAGGCCGCCCTCAAGTGCCGGGAGACCGCCGGCTTCTGGACCGAGTCCTACCAGGCCATGGACTACCGGCACGGCCCGATCTCGATCGCCGGGCCGCGCCGCGTGGTGTGGGCGTTCGGCGAGGTCCCGACCGGGCTGGCCGACGAGGTGGAACGGACCGGCGCCGCGTTCCTGCACAGCCGGCACCATGGCGGTTACGCCTCCCTGGGCCGCTGGCTCGGCGGTCGTGACCCACTCGACCCGATGGCCGACCTGATCCTGGCGCAGCGTGTCGCCGTGGCCCTGGCCACCACGCAGGGCCTCGACCCGGACAACCCCCGCAACCTCAGCAGATCCGTGATCCTGGCATGACCGAGGCCGTCCTCGCCCTCGACGTGGGCGGCACCGGGATGAAGTGCGCGCTGGTCCGCCCGGACGGCACCGTCCACCACGAGGAACGGCACCCCACCCGGGCCGAGCGCGGGCCCGCCGCGGTCACCGAGAACATCCTGGAGATCGCCGGGTCGCTGGCCGACAAGGCACGCGCCGACGGGCTCACCCCGGTCGCGGTGGGCATCGCGGTGCCCGGGGTGGTCGACGAGGTGTCCGGGGTCGCCGTCTGGTCGTCGAACGTCGGCTTCCGCGACGTACCCCTTCGTGACCTGGCCCGGCAGCGCCTCGGCCTGCCCGCCGCGCTCGGCCACGACGTCCGCGTGGGTGCCCTCGCCGAGGCCCGCCTCGGCGCCGGGCGTGGCCGCCGGCACGTGCTCTTCGTGGCGATCGGCACCGGCATCGCGGCCGGGCTGGTGGTGGACGGGTCCGGATATCCCGGTGCGCACGGCGCGGCCGGCGAACTCGGCCACGTCGTGGTCCGGCCGGGCGGTACGCCGTGCGGCTGCGGACTGCGGGGCTGCTTGGAGGCGGAGACCTCGGCGAAGGCGATCGGGCGGCGGTACGCGGAACTGTCCGGCAACCCCGACGCCACCGCGTTCGACGTGGCCACCCGCGCCGCCCGCGGTGAGGACCTGGCCCGCACGGTGTGGCAGGACGCGGTCGAGGCCCTCGCCGACGGCCTGCTGACGGCGCAGGCGCTCTACGACGTCGGGGTGGTCGTGCTGGGCGGCGGGCTTGCCGAGGCCGGCGACGACCTGCTCCGGCCGGTCCGTGCCGCGTTCGCGAAGCGGGTCACCTTCCACCGCCCGCCGGAGATCGTCCGGGCCGCGCTCGGCGACACCGCCGGCTGCCTCGGCGCGGCCCTGCTCGCCCTCGACTCACTGGCCCTCGTCCCGCCTGCCGCCGACCCGCTCCAGGAGAGCTGACATGACCCGCCTCTCGGGCCGCATCGTGACACCCACCGGCGTCGTCCCCGGACACGTCGCCGTTTCGGACGGCGTGATCAGCGCCGTCGAGACCGGCGGAGCGCACGACGACCGGTCCGACATCGTCGTGCCCGGTTTCGTGGACCTGCACTGCCACGGCGGCGGCGGGCACACCTTCACCACCGGTGACGCCGCGGCCGCCCGTGGCGCCGCCGCCTTCCACCTCTCGCACGGCACCACCACGCTGCTCGCCAGCCTGGTCAGCTCGCCGTTCGCGCTGATGCGGGACGCCACGGAGGCGTACCGCCCGCTCGTCGCCGAAGGCGTCCTCGCCGGCATCCACTTCGAGGGCCCGTACCTCTCGCACGTCCGCTGCGGCGCCCAGAACCCCGAGTTCCTGCGTGACCCGGTGCCGGGCGAGCTCATCGAACTGGTCAAGGCCGGCGAGGGAGCGGTACGCATGATGACCGTCGCCCCCGAACTGCCCGGCGCCCTGGAAGCTATCGCGTTCCTGCGCGAGCACGGCGTGCTGGCGGCGATCGGGCACACCGACGCCTCGTACGATCAGACGCTGGCCGGCGTGGCAGCGGGCGCGAGCGTGGCCACCCACCTCTTCAACGGGATGCGGCCGCCGCACCACCGCGAACCCGGCCCGGTGGTCGGCCTGCTCTCCTCGACGGCCGCCGTCGAACTGATCGCGGACAACATCCACCTGCACCCCGGCATGCTGGCGTTCGCCGCGGGCAGCGCCGGACCCGGCCGGTCGCTCCTGGTCACCGACGCGATGGACGCCACGGGTATGGCGGACGGGCAGTACGAGCTGGGCGGCCAGGAGGTCGTGGTCGCCGACCGGGTGGCCCGCCTGGTCCGCGACGGCTCGATCGCCGGCAGCACCCTCACCATGGACGCGGCCCTGCGCAACGCGGTCGCCGCCGGCATCCCGCTGCCGGACGCGGCCCGGATGGCCTCGACCACACCGGCCCGCCTGCTCGGCCTGACCGACCGCGGCGCGATCACCCCTGGCCTGCGCGCCGACCTGGTCGTCCTCGACGCCGACCTGCGGCTCAAGCAGGTACTCCGCGGAGGCGCACCAGTCTGAGCGCCCGACTTTGCCGTAAACAGCAATGTCGGTAGCCCAGATGTCACACATCTGGTAGTTCACGGCAATCCGCTGGGGTGATTCCACCGCCGCAGCGCCGCCGGCAGTGGCACCGCGTCCCAGGGGATGCGGTCGATCAGGCGGGCCAGCACCACGCCCAGGAGCACCCCGGCGACCGAGTCGGTGACCCAGTGGTAGCCCAGGTAGACCGTCGTGAGGAAGACGATGACGACCGGGGCCACCCGGATCGCCAGCCACTCGGTGCGGTTCAGGGGGCGCCGCAGCACCGCCGCCAGGAGCAGGGCGATCACCGCGTACCAGACCAGGACGTTGCCCATGTGCCCGGACGGGTAGCTCATCGCGTAGATGCCGTCGGCGTGCGGGTTGAACAGGACCGTCTTCTCCGGCCCGGTGAAGCGCGGCGCCGCCCGGTCGAAGAAGATCTTGGCGGGGCCGATGGTGAGGTAGGTCAGCACGAACGCCGCCGCGAACGGGAGCAGCGCCCGGGCCGACCGGGTCCGCCAGAACAGCAGGCCGGTCAGGATCAGCGCGACCGGGGTCAGCACCTGCCCGCCCTGGCCCAGGTAGTTGAGCACCCGGGCCGGCCAGTGGACGAAACCCGGCTGGTGGGTGAGCGCCCAGTCGGCGACCCGCTGGTCGAACGCGAGCAGGTGACCGGCGGCCAGGGCCGCGGTCAGGCCGGCGAAGGCGGCCACGGCCAGCAGGTCGGGCCACCACGTCATCGGACGCCGTCCGCGGATCACGCTCGTCTCGACCACGCCCACAACTTAAAGGTACGGGCGCAACCTCGCGGCCAGCAGGTCTCCCCGCACACCGGAGTTGGGGCAGCCGCCGAAGTGGTGCAGCGCGACCACCTTGTTGGTCCGCCGGGACAGCACCGGTGAACCGGACGAGCCGCCCGCGGTGTCGCAGAAGTACGAGACGTCGGAGTGGGCCGCGTACCCGGTGTAGTCGGGGTTCTCGACCGTGCAGTTGCTCGCCTTGTCACCCTTGGCGCCGGCGATCCGGGTGGGCTCCCCCGCCGGGTGCTGCGGCACGTAGAGCTCCTGGCCGCGGGCCGGCCGCGCGGTGTCCAGCATGAGGTAGCCGAACTTCTCCACGGACGGGAAACTGTCCACCGAGAACAGCGTGTAGTCGAGTGTCCGGTCGGTGGCGACGACCTTGTCACCCCAGACCTTGGTGGGCTTGAAGACGTCGTACCCGCCGCATTTGGCGCACTGGTAGTTGAACCAGACCTCGGTGTCGTACGCCTCGCCGTTGGAGGTCAGGCAGTGGTTGTTGGTGATCATGCGGTTCTTGGCGCCGATCCGCCAGCCGGTGCAGAGCTCGGTGCCGTTGATCAGTAGCCGGGCGATCGCCTTGGACTTGGTGAAGGCGATCGGGTCGGCCGACTGGTAGCAGACCGCGTCGCCGGAGGTGTCGGCCCCGCAGACGGACTCCTCCCGGCCCGGACCGGCCGCCTGCCCACGCCCCGGCCTGGCCGGCTCGCGCCCCGGCCTGGCCGACTGCTCGCGCCCGGATCCGGCTCGGCGGGATTCGCGCCGCAGCTCCTTGCGGTCGAAGCCGCGCGCCACCTGGTCGACGCGGACACCGAGGGAGCCGAGCAGATCGCCGAGGCCGAGCGGGTTGACCGCCCGGTGCATCTCCACGATCGCGGTGTCCCCGGTGATCGACATGGCCCACCGGTCCGCCTCGCCGGTGTTCAGCTTCTCCGGCGCGTCGTAGCGGTAGCTCTCGGTCCGGCTCGGGTTCGACACGGTCAGGTAGTCGCCGGGCAGCATCGCCATCCGGTCGAAGTGCAGCTTCACGTACGACGCACCGGGATAGTGGAACTTCTCCCGCTTCGGACCGGTCAGGTACTCCAGGACCCGGCTGACCGGCAGCAACTCGCCGACCCGTTCCCGGCTGGTCACGGCGGCCGACTCCACGGGCCGTTCCGCGCTGCCCGGCACGGGCACGCCGCTGCCCTTGGTCGCACCCGGTGTGCCGGGCGTGTCCGGCGGGACCACTGTGCCCGGAGTGACCGCCGGGGACGCTGCCGCGCTCGGTGTCACCGTGGCCTGTTCGGTCCGCGACGCGCCCGGCGTGCGCGGCGCGCCGGGTACCGCGGTGCCGGTCGCGGCGGATGATTCCGCCCGCGCCGCCACGGGGGTACGGGCCACCGCCGGCGCTTCGTGCCAGATGCCGACCGGGCGATCGCTGGTACGCGTGAGCACCACTGTGGCTGCCGAGCCGGCCAGCGCGAGGGCGGTGCACGCTCCGATGACGATGCCTGTCTTGCGTCGCATGCCACTCCCGTACGTCGTCGGCTGTTTCGCACCTGTGTAACGAGCCACGTACGGACGCGACGCGCCGGGCGAACGGGCACACTTGGGCGGTGCGCATCACCTCCGCCCTCATCGACCCCGCGCTCCTGGACCTGCCGTGGCACATTCCCCTGGAGGAGTGGCCGGCGGACCATCTGGTCGCGCTGCCGCAGGGCATCTCGCGGCACGTCGTCCGGTTCGTCAAGCTGAACGGGACCGTCTACGCGATGAAGGAGACCCGGGAGCGGATCGCCGAGAAGGAGTACGACCTGCTCCGTGCCCTGGAACGCATCGACTTCCCGGCCGTGCAGGCGATCGCCATCGCGACCGACCGGCAGACCAAGGAGGGCGAGCCGCTGGAGACCGTGCTCGTCACCCGGCACCTCCAGTTCTCCCTGCCGTACCGTGCGCTCTTCTCCCGGGTGCTGCGACCGGAGACGATGAACCGCCTGCTGGACGCGCTCGCCGCCCTCATCGTGCGGATGCACCTGACCGGCTTCTCCTGGGGTGACTGCTCGCTGTCGAACACGCTGTTCCGGCGGGACGCGGGCGCCTTCGCCGCCTACCTGGTGGACGCGGAGACCGGCAACCTCTACCCGAAGCTCTCCGAGGGGCAGCGCAGCGAGGACATCGAGATCCTGCGGCTGAACATCTTCGGCGAATGCCTCGACCTGCAGGCCGCCGAGCTGCTGCACGAGTCGATCGACCCGGAGTCCGTGGTCGACGACATCGTGGCGCGCTACGAGCGGCTGTGGCACGAGGTGACGTACGAGCAGGAGGTCGCGAAGGACGCCCGGCACCACATCGAGCGCCGGATCCGCCGCCTCAACGAGATGGGCTTCGACGTCGCCGAGGTCTCCATGTCGACCGTGGACGGCGGTTACCGGGTGCGGCCGAAGGTCGTCGACGCCGGGTACCACACGCGGCGGCTGATGCGGCTCACCGGCCTGGACGCCGAGGAGAACCAGGCCCGTCAGCTCCTCAACGACCTGGACACCTATCGCGCCGAGAGCCACCTCACCGACGAGCAGCAGGCCGCGCACCGCTGGCTCACCGAGGTCTTCGAGCCGGTGGTCCGCGCGGTGCCGGCGAACCTGCGCAACAAGCTGGAGCCGCAGGAGATCTTCTCGCAGATCATCCAGCACAAGTGGCTGCTCTCCGAGCGCGCCGGCCGGGATGTCGGGATGGGGCCGACCGTCCAGTCGTACCTGAGCGAGGTCCTGGTCAACAAGCCGGACGAGCAGGCCGTGCTCGGTGTCGAGGCGGACGAGCTGAGCAGCGCCGAGGCCGGGCTGCTCTAGCGGGTCCGGTCCGGCCGGTCAGGACTGCTGGTCAGTGGCGGGCCGGCCAGCTCGGACAGGGCCCGCAGCCCACCGCGGCGGGCCACCACCAGCACCCGGTCGCCCTCGGCGAGCACCCGGCGCCGGTCCGGCACCCAGTCGATCCATTCCTGCCCGGCCGCCGACATGCCCAGCACCCGCGCCTCACCCGGGTGGTCGGCGTGTTCCAGCGGCGCGCCGTCCAGGTGGGATCCGGCCGCGACGGTGACCGTGGCGACGAGCACGGCGTGCCGGTCGACCGGGATGGTGGCGTGCACGTCGCGTTCCAGCAGGGCGGCCGCGAAGACCGGCGCGCACAGCCGGGAGACGCTGCGCGAGGTGTTGATCTGGAACGCCGACTCCATCCGCTGCGCGAAGTCGTCGTCGAAGAGCCGCAGCACCACCCGCAGGTCCTCGTGGTTGGCCCGGGCACGCAGGGCCGCCTCCAGGTTGACCGGGTCGTTGGTGGAGAGCACGACGAGCGCCTGGCAGGTGTCGATCGCGGCGGCCCGCAGCGTCTCGTCGGCGGACGCGTCCCCCACGATCACCGGGATCCCGCGGTGCTGCGCCGCCTTGATGCCGACCGCGTTCTTGTTCCGGTCGATCGCCACCACCCGCACACCGAGGTCGTGCAGCTGCCGCATCACCTGGGTGCCGACCGTACCGAGACCGACCAGCACCACGTGGTCGCGCAACTCGTTCGCGAGCCGCCCCTGGGTGAGCGCCAGCCGGGCGTTGACCATGCCGTCCACCACGGCCGCGGTGATCAGCGGAATCAGCGCGAGACCGGCGAGGGTGAGCACCAGCTGGGCGGCCTGCGCCACCGAGTTGCGGTCGGCCTCCACATCGGACGAGCCGACCGCGGTCAGCAGGGTGACGTAGATCTGTCCCCACAGGCCGTGCGGCTGTTTCTCGTAGCTGTTCAGGACCGCGCCGGCCACCAGAGTCGTGGCAATCGTGATCATCACAGCGATGCCGAGCTTGCGGCTCAGCGCGGCGCGCACGGCACGCCCGAACGTGGCGAACGGCCGCCGCCGCCGACCGGCCCGGGTCAGCAGCCGCCGGGTCACGTCCTCCCCGGGCGGGCGGCCGACGGCCTCGGCCAGGACCAGGTCGGTGGGGAGCATCCAGCGCGGCTCCGGCTCGGCGGGCAGCACGCTGACCTCGCCTGCGGCATCGGTGACGGTCAGGGTCAGCACGACGCGGCGGGCCGGGACATCGGAGCGGTGGGCGACATAGAGAGTACGGTCGGAGCGCCTGAAGTGGGTCGGCGCGACCTCCCCCAGTGCCGCCGCGACGAAGGCGGGCGCCGCCATCTCGGCGTCGGAGAGCACCGCGCAGTCCGGGAAGAGCCGGTCCACACTCTTGGCCAGGCCGCGGCTGGACATCCGGACCACCACCCGCAGCGTCTCCTCCACCTCCCGGGCGCAGAGCGCGGCGTGCAGGTTCGTCATGTCGTCCGGCATGACGAGCGCGAGCGCCGACGCACCGGCCAGCCCGGCCTCCGCGAAGGCCCGCTCGTCCAGCTTGTCCGCCTTGTGCCACTCCACGTCCCGGTCGGCCAGCCCGGCCAGGTCCGGCACGTCGGACCGGAGGCGACGCGGAGTGATCACCGTGATGCGGATCCGCTGCCGCGAGTTCGCCAGCTCCTCGGCGAGCGTGTAGACGAGCGCATCGGCGCCACAGAGCACCAGGTGGGGGCGACTGTCCCTATCGGACTCTGATGCTTCGGGACGATCATTCGCCGGCACGACACTCACGTTTGCGAATCGTAGTCAGCCGGAACCCCTGCCCGGGGCCACTCGTTGCCCCATCCGAACCCATTCGTCCGACTTGGTGGGTATTGACCCAGCCCATCGTCCGAAGTGGCTTGGAGAAAATCAGTGCGCAAGTTGTGGTGTGCCGGAGCGCTCGCCGGCGGGATCCTCCTGTTCGGGGCCGCGCCCGCCCTCGCGGACACGAACCCGGTGCCGGACGCCGGCCGGGAACCGTTGAGCCCCCTGGGCCAGGCCCTGGAACAGACCGGCAACTGGCGGCTGCACACCCCCCTCGCCTCCGATCCGCTCAGCGGCGAACCGCTCGTCGACCTGGGGGCGGGCGAGGGCCCGCTCCTGGCAGTACGGCCGGGTGACAACTCGATCGGGCGAACCGACGGTTTGGGCGGCGCAGCTGGTGCCGCCGGCTCGGCGCGGCTGGAGAATCAGAAGCCGGCCCGGGCGCTGCCCACCGCCGACGTGGTCGGCGGAACCCTTCCGGACAGCGGCAAGCAGACCCGGAACGGCGGCAAGGCCACCGGCCCCATCCCGGTCACCGGCGAGATCCTCGCCCGGGAGTTCGCCAACCTGCCCTTCGACCACCTGGTCCAGAACGGCCTGCCGGCGGTCGCCACCCTCGGTCCGGACGGCGTGCCGGTCGCCCAGGACACCGGCACCCCGGCCGCCCCGAACCGCCGCGAACGGGCCCGCACCGGGGCTCCCGTCGTCGACGGGCTCGGTACGGCCGGTCTGGGCGGCGCGGTACCGGTCGGCGGCTTCCGGAACAACCTCGACGACCTCAGCACCGACATCTCCGGCCTGCCACTCGGCGGCTCCCCGGTCCAGCCCCAGCCCGCCCGCTCCGTCGAAGTCCCGCCCGCGGCGGCCGCCTCCCCCGGCACCCCGGCCGCCGGCACGTCGACTCCGGCTCCGGCTTCGTCCGTCCCAGGTACATCCGACTCGGGTTCGCCTGCCCCTGGTTCGCCCGCTCCGGGCGCAGTTCCGGACGCTGCGACTCCGAGTGGATCAGCCCCGGACGCAGCAGCCCCGGACGCAGCAGCACCGGGCGCGGCGGCACCGGGCGGATCGGCACCGGGCGCCGCAGGCGCTCCGGCCGAGGCCGCCCACCCCACCCCGGACCAGTCCGCCGCCGCGCCGGGCGCCCACTCCGCCGCCAAGTCCTCCGGCAAGCACCCCTCGGACAAGCACCGCTCCGACAAGCACGGCGGCGCCCACGCGCCGGCGGCCAAGCCCTCGGCCTCCGTGTCGCCGGACATCGCCCCCCGCGACAAGATCGACGACCCGCGCCTGCTCGAGGAGCCGATCGAGGGCCTCGACCGCTGAGACCTGCCGATACCCGGTGGGGAGCGCGTGCCGAGCACGCGCTCCCTACGCATTCCCGGCGGCAGCCCTCTCAGCACCAGCCACAACCGATCGGGGTCAGAACTGATCCGAGCCGGTACCGATCCGAGCCGGTACCGATCCGGGCCGCAACCGATCCGAGGCCGGACCGATGCGAGCCGGGACCGCATCCGGGTAATCCGTAACGGGTCGGGCCCGGAAAGCGGAAGGATCCCCCCATGCAGACATTTCTGCCGTACCAGGACTTCACGGCCAGCGCGCTGGTGCTGGACACGAAGCGGCTCGGCAAGCAGCGCGTGGAGACGATTCAGGTGCTGCGCGGGCTCATCCAGCCCGGGTACGGCTGGCGGCACCACCCGGCCGTCAAGATGTGGCAGGGGTACGCCGAGGCGCTGGTCCGGTACGGCCTCGACATGTGCGCCGTCTGGACCGCCACCGGACGGGCCGACACCTGCGCCACCACCCTGACCACCGACCTGCGGGCGGCGACCGGTGTGGGGACGATCCGCACCCAGGACGAACTCGCCGCCGCCGGGGAACTGCCGCCCTGGATCGGCGACGAGGCCCTGCACATCAGTCACCGGTCGGCGCTGATCCGCAAGGACCCGGGCCACTACCGGGCCGTCCTCGGCGACGACATCCCGGACGACCTGCCGTACGTCTGGCCCGCCTCCGACCGCCCGCCGCACCTGCCGCCTCGGGAGACGGTCAGCTCAGATCCCAGCTGAGCAGGGTGAACGTCATCTCCTCGCAGGCGCCGGCCCGCCGGTACGTGGCGAGCGCCGCCTTGTTGTCCGACTCCGTCGCCACCCACATGCCGTAGCAGCCGTTGCGCCGTGCCACCTCGGCCAGCGCGTCCACGAGCGCGGTGCCGATCCCCTGGAGCCGGGCGACCGGCGCGACGCCGAGCTCGTACACCAGCATCTCGGTGCCCTTGTCCGGATGCGTCGTCTCCACGCCGCTGATCATGCCGACCGGGCGGTCCGCATCGTCGTAGGCCAGCAGCAGATGGTGCGTGGGGTCGCTCAGGAAGCGTGTCGTCGCGGCCTCCAGCGGCGGCGCGTCGAAGAGGTCGGCCGCACGGTGGACGTCGGCCGCGTCGGTGACTCGCTCGATGCGCATGGCGTCACGATAGCCAGCGCACGGCGTCACAACAGTCGGCTCATGGCGCCCCCGCAACCGGCGCACCTCGCCCCGGCAGCGGCGCACCACGGCCCCGCAACCGGCGCACCTCGGTTCGCGTCCGGTCGCCGGTGCGCCGATCGGTAGCATGACGGGCCGGTACGGGTCGTGGAGAAGGGCGGCGAGATGGCGGCTCCGCAGGAGCACGGCACCACGGACGGCGGCGAGCCGGCGGTGCCGCAGAAGCCGCCCGCCACGGACACCCGGATCGAGCAGCAGACAGGGTACGCCGAACCCGTCGACCCCTGGGCCACCGGTGAGGCCGCCGCGCTGGCCGCCGGGAACCACCTGCCCTACCGCGTGGCCGCCGGACCGGAGGCCGCCGACTCGACCTGGACCGTGCCCGGGGCAGCACCGGCGCCGGGGGCGGGGGCGGGACCGGTCGTCCGCCCGTACCGCACCTGGGGTCTGATCGCCGCCGCAGCCGCCGTCGTCGCCGTTGCCGTGACCGCCGCCGTGGTCCTGTGGCCCGGCGTCCGAGCACTCGAGTTCCACCCGGTGCAGGAGATCGGCCGCTTCGACCCGGCCGTGCCGATCACCACGGCGTTCTCGGATGCCGAACTGATCGGCGAACGGGCCTATTTCGCCAGCACCGACGTCGACGGGCGCCTCGGCGTGGTCGCGGTCGACACCGGCAGCCGCGACGTGGTGTGGAGCAACGCCACCGTCGGCACCGCCGGCCTCTGGGACCGCATGGTCGCCCTGCCACAGGTGCTCGTGGTCTTCTCCGGGCTCGAACCGGTCACCGGCACGGCGCGGATGCGGGTGCTGAGCGCGGACGACGGCGAACAGCTGTGGAACCGGCCGGTCGGCGCCTCGGACACCGTCCACTTCGGGGCCGACACGGTTCTGCTGGTGGACCGGGTCGAGGAACGCCTCCTCGGCCTCGACCTGACGAGCGGCAAGGTTCGCTGGGAGGAGGCGGATCCGGACGCGACGACGGTCGTCACCGTCACCACGCCTGCCGACCTGGCCGGACCCGCGGGTTCCGCCGGCCGGCCGTTCTCCCCGGACATCACCGACGACGACCGCTTCGTGCAGATCAACAGCGATCGGTCGGCGAGCGTGCGCGACATCCGGACCGGCAAGGTGACGAAATCCCGCCCCAGCGTCGCCGGCACCTCGGACGAGGCGATCGCGCACAACGGGCGGTTGTTCGTGCAGGAGTCCGGCAACGCCCGACGGATCTTCGCCTACGACCTGGACGATCTCGGTGAGCCGACCATCCTGCACACCGCCGAACCCACTTCGGAACTGGGCGGGCTCACCCCGTGTGGCGACTCGCGGCTGTGCTTCGTCGAAACGCCGGGTTACGACCGGGACAGGAGTCAGGTGGCCGCGGTCGACGCCGAGAAAGGCGGCGAGCTGTGGCGCCGCGACGTGGCCGAGGTCGACACACTGATCCCGGTGGGCGACGCGGTGCTGGCGGTCTCGGACGAGACGAGCACGCTCCTCGACTCCTCCGGCGGCCCGATGTGGACGGTGCCAGGCGTCGCCGTCCGGCTCGACGCCGGCAATCTGCTGCGCTTCTCCGACAGCCTCACCACATCGGTGAGCAGCCGTTCCCTCTCCGGCGTCCACGTCGGCGACGAGCCGGCCGAGATGGGCCTGCTCCGCGACGTACGGCCGGGCGCCTGCGCCTGGAACACGTCGGTGCTGGCCTGCGTCCGCGAGGCCGATTTCGCCCTCTACTCCTTCGCCTGACCATGTGCTGTCATATGTAGCCATGAGTGAGGCACGCGCCGTCGAGGCGCTCCGCGAGGAACTACGCCGGCTGGCGGCCGGCCCGGGCGAACGGGTGGACCTGTGGGTGCCCGCCGAGCTGACGATCGGCGGCGCGCCCGAACCCACGGACCGGACGGGTCTCGGCATGGCCCTGATCGTCGACACGGCGCTGTCGCTGGGCCTCTGGCCGGACGGTTTCACCGAGGGCACCGGCGGGCGGACATACCACTACAAGACCGCCTGAGGCGTACGATTTCGGCGGCGTGAGCGCGGGTCCGCGTACTCGATGGCCGTTGCGCGGACCCGGAGAAAGACGCATGGCCTCCCCCGGAGGGAAGGCCATGCGCGGTGGGGCTGCGTCAGATGCGGAAGCCGGTGCCCGCGTTGAAGACGTGCAGGGCGGTGGTCTGCGGCTTGATGTAGACCGTCTCGCCCATGTTCGGCATGTAGCGGCGCTCGGTGCGCACCACGAAGCGCTCGGAGGCGCCGCCGACCTCGGAGTGGCCGTAGACGTTGGCGTCGGAGCCGAGGTCCTCGACCAGGTCCACGACGATCGGGAGCGCGTCCACCGAGTCGGTGACGACCTCGGCGGCCTCGGGACGGAAGCCGACGGTGACCTTGCCGTTGCCACCCTGCTGGGCGGCCGCGACCTGCTCACGGGTGAGCGGGATGGTCAGCGAGCCGAAGGTGGCGCCCGACTCGGTCAGCGGAACCGTCTTGATGTTCATGGCCGGGGAGCCCATGAAACCGGCGACGAAGACGTTGCCGGGGGTGTCGTAGAGCGCCCGCGGGGTGTCGACCTGCTGGAGAACGCCGTCCAGCATGACCGCGACCCGGTGACCCATGGTCATGGCCTCGACCTGGTCGTGCGTCACGTAGACGGTGGTGACACCCAGCTTGGCCTGCAGCGAGGCGATCTGCGAACGGGTCTGGACGCGGAGCTTGGCGTCGAGGTTCGACAGCGGCTCGTCCATGAGGAACACCTGCGGCTGACGCACGATCGCGCGGCCCATGGCGACACGCTGGCGCTGACCGCCGGAGAGCGCCTTCGGCTTGCGGGACAGGTACTCCTCGAGCTGGAGCAGCGCCGCTGCCTCCTTGACCGCCTTGTCGATCTCCGACTTCGGGGTCTTGCGCAGCTTGAGGGCGAACGCCATGTTCTCGTACACCGTCATGTGCGGGTACAGCGCGTAGTTCTGGAACACCATCGCGATGTCACGGGACTTCGGCGGGAGGTTGGTGACGTCCTTGTCGTTGATCAGGATGCGACCGCGGTCCACATCCTCCAGGCCGGCGAGCATGCGCAGGCTGGTGGACTTGCCACAACCGGAGGGGCCGACCAGAACAAGGAACTCGCCGTCGCCGATCTCGAGGTTCAGCTCGTTGACGGCGGGACGCTCAGAGCCCGGGTAGATCCGGGAGGCCTTGTCGTAAGTGACGGTAGCCATGGTGAATCGACTTCCTTTCCACCGGCAGGAACGTGCCGGACGATCCGAGTAGAAGGAACAGCCCCGCAAACGTAGTTCTTTTTCACCGACCTGCCAAGATGGCGACCGGATCACAGGACGTTATGCTGGGCTGGCCCGCCCCTGTAGCTCAGATGGCCAGAGCACCCGTCTTGTAAACGGGAGGTCGTCGGTTCGATCCCGACCGGGGGCTCCATCAAGCCCGCGCACCCGGGGCTGCTCTATGCCCAGCCACGCTCTGTGCCCAGCCACGCCGGACATGCCCGCCCATGGCGAGTTGTTGATCTGCTAGCGCTGCGAAATCGCGGTTCTGACCCCATGATCACAGCAATTTCGTAGCGCTAGCAGATCAAAAACGCCGCGGCTACTCAGGCGCCGACCGCGACAGGGCCCAGGGCAGCCAGCCCCTCCAGCCACCGATCCGGCATCGCGACCGCAACGGATCGATCCCGACCGGGGTGCCCGCTCGTTGATCTTGCATGAGTTCCGTTCTGGTGGCCGCCCTGATCGCGGCCCTCATGCTGCCCCCGCCATCCGATTGGACCCAGCCCGGTCACGGCCCGGGGGCGACCTACTACAACCCGCACGAGACGACGTTCAACCCGGACAAGGCCACGAAGCGCTGGGAGATCCCGACGCACGGGGCGCCGGACTGCGAGGTCGGCCGCGAGCCGCTGGTGGCCGGCGGCAGCGTCTACAGCAGCGTGCCGGGCGGCCTGGCCGCGCTCGACCCGGCGACGGGGGCGCGCCGCTGGTTCACCAAGCTGGTCCGCCGCGGTGTCACCCGGATGTCGGTCGCGGACGGCAAGCTGATCACGCTGACCTACACCTGTGACGGTCAGGGCAGTTTCCTGAGCGCGTTCTCGGCCTCGTCCGGCGCCCGGCTCTGGGACGTGACGCTCGGCGGGCCGGCGCAGGACATGGTGGTGGACCGGGGGGTGGCGGTGGTCGACACGCGGCCCGATTACACGCTCAGCACCACCGGGTACCGGATCGCCGACGGCGGCCGGCTGTGGCGGCTCACCGGCACCCGGGGCGACGGGCTGCTGTCGGCGGGCGGGCGGCTGCTGTTGCGGATCGAAGGCCGCGGTTCCCGGGCGGTCTCGGTCACCAGCGGCGCGACGCTCTGGACCACACCGCAGAACTGGTACGCCGTCGGCAGCGACCCCGCCGGCGGACGGTTCTACGTCGGCGGCGCCGGTGGCGGTCTCACCGCGGTCGACGCGGCGAAGGGCACCGTGATCTGGAAGTCCACCCTGCCCTCGCCGAACGTCACCGCCGACGAGAAGCGCGTCTACCTGCCCCGGTACCGCAGTGTGGTCTGCGTGGACGCCTCGACCGGCCGCAAGCTCTGGTCGGTGCACCTGCCGGAGTCGGCCGGGCAGCCGGTCCGGGTCGGTGCTCTGCTCTACAGCCCGTCCGGGCTGGGGTCACCGTTGTCGGTCGTCGACGCCGTGACCGGCAAGCCGCGCAAGGGTGGCATGCCGAGCGACGAGCACTATCCGCCGGTTGTCGCGGGCGGCCGCCTGTTCCTCACGGACGGCGACCGCCTGCGCGCGTACTTCTGATCAGCCGTGGGCGCGGCGGCGGCTGACCTCGGCCAGGGTCACCGCTGCCGCCACGCTGGCGTTCAGCGATTCCACGTCGGAGGCCATCGGGATGCTCACCCGCAGGTCGCACGTCTCGCCGACCAGGCGGGACAGGCCCCGGCCCTCCGAACCCACCACCACGAGCAGCGGGCCGACGGCCGCCTCGAGCTGGTAGAGGTCGGTCTCGCCGTCCGCGTCCAGCCCGATCGCGGTGAAGCCGGCCTTCTGCGCCGTCTTGATCGCCCGGGTCAGGTTCACCACCTGGGAGACCGGCACCCGCGCGGCAGCGCCGGCACTGGTCCGCCACGCGGTGGCGGTGATGCCGGCGGCACGCCGCTCGGTCATGAAGACGCCGTGCCCGCCGAACGCCGCCACCGACCGGATGACCGCGCCGAGGTTGCGCGGGTCGGTGATGCCGTCCAGGGCGACGAGCAGCGGGGCGGTCTGCTCCAGCGACGCGGCGACCAGGTCGTCGAAGTCCTCGTACGCGAACGGCGGCACCTGCAGGCCGACACCCTGGTGCAGCACGCCACCGGTCATCCGGTCGAGCTCGTTGCGGCTGATCTCCAGGATCGGGATGCCGCGGTCACCGGAAGTCCGGACGATCTCGGTGACCCGGTCGTCGATGTCGATGCCCTGCGCCACGTAGAGCGCGGTCGCCGGCACCAGGGCACGCAGTGCCTCCACCACGGGGTTGCGGCCGAGCAGCAGCTCGGGACCCTCTTTGGTGGGGTTGGACTTGCGGCCCGGCGCGACCCGGGGACCGCGCGGACCGGCCGCCCGGCCACCACGGACCGCCGCCGCGGTCGCCCGCGTCATGCTCGTGCCCCGGCCACCGCCGCGACCCCAGGTGGTGTCCTTGGTGCCCGGAACGCCGACCTTGGGTGCCCGGCCCTCGGCGGCTGCGGCCCGGCGCTCCTTGTCCTGCTTACGGGCGGTCTTGTCGGGCAGTTTCTCGGTGCCCGAGTAACCCTTGTGCCACGGCCGCTCGTCGGCGGGCAGGGTGCGGCCACGCCCCTTGAGGCTGCTCCGGTTCTTGCCGCCGGAGCCCATCGCCGCGCCCTTCTTCGAGGTGGCGCGCTTGCTCGCGTTGTGTGAATTTCCTGGCATCAGTGCTGCTCTCCTACCGTCCAGCGCGGCCCGGTCGGAGTGTCCTCCACCTGAATACCCGCGTTCTTGAGCTGGTCCCGCACCGAATCCGCGGCCGCCCAGTCTTTCCGTGCACGGGCCTGCGCCCGCTGTTCCAGCGCCAGGGCGACCAGGGAGTCGACCACCGGCTTCAGGTCGTTGCCGCTCTCGACGGCGTCCCACGCCTCGTCGAGCGGGTCGAGCCCGAGCACACCCAGCATGGCCCGGACCGCGGTGAGCGCGCCCCGGATGCTCGCCTCGTCACCGGAGGTGAGCGCGGTGTTGCCCTCCCGGACCGTGTCGTGCACGATCGCGAACGCCGCCGACGTGTTCAGGTCGTCGTTCATCGCCTCGGCGAAGGCCGGCGGCACCGCCTTGGGCCGGCCGCGGCCGACGACCTCGGTGGCGCGCCGCACGAAGCCCTCGATCCGCCGGTAGGCCACCGCGGCCTCACGCACCGCCTCCTCGGAGTAGTCGATCCGGGAGCGGTAGTGCGGGGCCGCCAGGTAGTAGCGCACCTCGACCGGGCGGATGCCGTCCGCGACCAGCGAGGTCAGGTCGATCACGTTGCCCAGCGACTTGCTCATCTTGGCCTCGCCGAGGTTGAGCAGCGCGTGGTGCACCCAGTATCGGGCGAAGCCGAGACCGGCCGCCCGGGACTGGGCGATCTCGTTCTCGTGGTGCGGGAACGTCAGGTCGAGGCCGCCGCCGTGGATGTCGAACTCGTCGCCGAGGTAGCGCCGGGCCATCGCGGAGCACTCGATGTGCCAGCCGGGCCGGCCCGCGCCCCACGGGGAGGACCAGTAGGCGTCGGACGGCTCGGTCTTCTTGACGCCTTTCCAGAGGGCGAAGTCGCGCTTGTCCCGCTTGTCGCGCTCGGGGGCGTCGCCCGCGCTGCGCATGTCCTCCGGCTTCTGCCCGGAGAGGGCGCCGTAGGCCGGGTAGGAGAGCACGTCGAAGTAGACGTCGCCGTTGCCCTCGGCTGCCACGTAGGCGTGACCGTCCGAGATCAGCGTCTGGATCAGCTCGTGCATCTCGGTGATGTGCCCGGTGGCCAGCGGCTCGTACGTCGGGGCCAGCACGTTCAGCGACCGGTAGTCGCGGTCCAGCAGCAGCCGGTTCTCGAACGCGATGGACCAGAACGGCCGCTTCTGCTCCAGCGACTTCTGCAGGATCTTGTCGTCGACGTCTGTCACGTTGCGGATGAAGGTCACCTCGTGACCGGTGTGCAGCAGCCAGCGCCGTAACACGTCGTAGTTGACCGCGGACCGCAGGTGACCGATGTGGGGTGGCGACTGCACGGTGAGACCACACAGGTAGATCCCCACCTGACCGGGCGTCATCGGGACGAAGTCCCGGACCGATCGGGTCGCGGTGTCGTACAAGCGCAGCGTCACCGTACAAGGGTACCGAGCGCCGCCAACGAAAAACGCCCTGCCCGTGTCGACACGGGCAGGGCGCTCTTCTTCCGAAGATCAACGACCGCCGACCGCCGCGTACGCGTCGACGATGCCGTAGCCGTAGAAGCCGTTGAACTGCCGGCCACCCTCGCAGTACGCGTCGAACTCGGCCGGCCGGCCCTCGTTCGCGTAGCTGACCAGGCGCGGTTCCGGGCAGGACTGCTCGGCCGCGGTGCGGTAGAGCTGACGCTCGACGGCCTTCGGGTCCATCGTCACGCCGCCACGGCGCCAGTCCCGCTTGCCGTACTTGCTGACGATCAGCGCGGCCACACCGGCGGCGTGCGGCGCCGCCATCGAGGTGCCCTGCAGGTACGTGTAGTAGCCGCACTTGCCGGCGTTCGTGCAGTCCTTGAAGACCAGGCCTTCACCGGCCGGCAGGATGTTGCCCGCCGCGTCGACCAGGCCCTCCTCGATCAGCACCTTCAGCGGGTAGCTGGAGAGGATCCGGTTGCCCGGGGTGTTGTAGGTCGGCGTGCCGAAGCCGTCCCGCGCGAAGCCGCCCGGCGCGGCGACCGAGATCTGCTCGACGCCGTAGTTGGAGTAGTCCGCCTTGCGCTTCGACGGGCCGACCGACGAGACGCCGATGACGTGCGGGCCCTCGACCGGGAGGTCCCAGCAGGAGTTGTTGTCGATCTCCCGCGGGTACGGGTCGGCGCCGTAGTCCGGGCTGGACACGTCGGTCCGCGGCTTGCCCAGGTCCTCGTGGTTGTTGCCGAGCGCGCCGACCAGGGTGACGCCCTTGCGGTGCGCGTAGTTCAGGGCCCGCTTCATGGCGGCGATGATGGCCCGCTGCTCGGCCTGGTCCTCGGCGCTGTCGGCCGGGTTGGCCGTGCAGTTGTAGAGCCAGGGGTCGACGTAGAACGACATGTTCACCACGTCGAGGCCGGAGTCGGCGGCGTGGGTGAGCGCGTTGACCACCGGGTCGAGGAAGAAGTAGCCGGAGTCCTGGCCACCCTTGAGCTCGACCAGGGTGACGTCCGGAGCGATGCCGGAGAGGCCGACGCCGTTGGCCGCGGCGCCGATCGTGCCGGCCACGTGGGTGCCGTGCCCGTTGTCGTCGGTGCCGATCGGGTCGACGCAGCTCGCGACCTCGCAGGCGCCGTCGACGTCGACCAGGTCGGGCGCGAAGTTGCGGGAGAGCTTGGTGCTGAAGTGCGGTGCCAGGTCCGGGTTGGAGGCGTCCAGACCGGTGTCCAGGATGCCGACGGTCACGCCGCGGTCGCCGGACTCGATCTTGCGAGCCTTGTCGGCGCGGACCATCGCGAGGCCCCACAGCTTGTCGTCGAGCGGGTCGAGCTTCTTCGAGCCGTGCGCGGCGGAACCACCACGCCGCACGTCGCGCTCGATCTTCTCGAGGCCGTTCGGCGCGCGGCCGATGGCCCGGCGCTCGCTGGCGCCGATCAGGGCGCCGGACTTCACGGCCTTGGTACCGAACCCGGTGTCGGCCGAGGTGACCCGGTAGACGCCGACGGCGTCGTTGCCGGTCACGATCGTGCCACCGGCGGCCTTGATGGCGGCGGTCGCCTCGGCGGCCGAGGTGCCGTCCGCGGCGACGACCGTGTAGTCGACCGCGTTGCCTGGCTCAGCCGTGGCCGAGCCAGGTACTGCGGCCAGGAAAGCGAGGCCGGTCGCTGTGACGACCGCCCCCGTGATGACGCGTCTCCTCATGGAATTCGCTCCTAGTTGGTTCGACTAGGGGAATCAGATCGAGAAACGTCGCTCAACACAAGATGAACGGCGGTCAATTTACGGACGGGTCATACGCAGCACGTCGAGCGCCTCGTCGAGCTGCTGCTCGGTGAGCTTGCCCGATGCGACGTGTCCGCGTTCGATCACGACCTCGCGGATGGTCCGGTCGGTGGCGAGTGCCTGCTTCGCGATCGCGGCCGCCTCGTCGTACCCGAGGTACCGGTTGAGCGGGGTGACGATCGACGGCGAGCCCTCCGCGTACGCCCGGGCCACCTCCTCGTTCGCCTCCAGGCCCACCACGCACCGGTCGGCCAGTTGCCGGGAGACCGCGGCCAGCAGCCGGATCGACTCGAGCAGGTTGCGGGCCATCACCGGCAGCATCACGTTGAGCTCGAAGTCGCCCTGGGTGCCCGCGAACGCGACAGTCGCGTCGTTGCCGATGACCTGGGCGCAGACCTGGCGGACCGCCTCCGGCACCACCGGGTTCACCTTGCCCGGCATGATCGACGAGCCGGGCTGGAGGTCGGGCAGGCGCAGCTCCCGGAGGCCGGCGCGCGGGCCGGAGCCCATCCAGCGGATGTCGTTCGCGATCTTGTAGAGGCCGGTGGCCACCACCCGCAGCTGACCGGACGCCTCGACGAGCGCGTCCCGGGCGCCCTGCGCCTCGAAGTGATCGCGCGCCTCGGTCAGCGGCAGGCCGGTCTCCTCGGCCAGCAGCCGGATCACCGCCGGGGCGAAGCCGGGCGGCGTGTTCACGCCGGTGCCCACGGCCGTGCCGCCGAGGGGCAGCTCGCCGAGCCGCGGCAGCGTGGCGGTGAGCCGTTCCACGCCGTTGGCGACCTGCTGCGCGTACCCGGAGAACTCCTGCCCCAGGGTGACCGGCGTGGCGTCCATCAGGTGGGTCCGCCCGCTCTTCACCACGCCGGACCAGGCCTCCGCCTTCTCCCACAGCGCCGCGCCGAGGTGTTGCAGGGCCGGGATCAGGTCGGCGCTGACGGCCTCGGTCGCGGCCAGGTGGATCGACGAGGGGAAGACGTCGTTGCTCGACTGCGACGCGTTGACGTGGTCGTTCGGGTGCACCGGGCGGCCCAGCTCGCGGGAGGCGAGCGTGGCGATCACCTCGTTGGCGTTCATGTTCGACGAGGTGCCCGAGCCGGTCTGGAAGACGTCCACCGGGAACTGGTCGTCGTAACCGCCGGCGGCCACGTGCGCCGCCGCCGTCGCGATCGCCTCGGCGAGGTCCTTCTCCAGCACGTTGAGGTTCGCGTTGGCCCGCGCCGCGGCACCCTTGATCCGGGCCAGGGCCCGGATGTGCGTCGATTCCAGCCCACGGCCGGAGATCGGGAAGTTCTCCACGGCGCGTTGCGTCTGCGCCCGCCACAGCGCGTCCGCGGGGACCCGCACCTCACCCATCGTGTCGCGTTCGATCCGGAAGCCGCTCTCGTCATTCGTCACGGTTTCATCCTCCCTCGCCCGTTCGCGGGTCGCCCGTCGATCGTAGTGATCCCCATCCGGTCGAAAAGATCACACGCGGCGGCCCGCAACCGCACGGCCTCCGGATCGCCGGGGTCCAGGCAGTCGGCAAGTCCGGCCCGGGCATGGGCGATGGAGTACGTGAGACGCGCGGCCGTGGCAAGGCGTAGTGCGTGCTCGTACATCTCCCGGGCCGCCCGGATGTCGCCGGCGGCCCGCAGGGTGGCCGCGTACTCGACGCGGAACTCGGCTTCGTGCCAGATGTCGTGCACCTTCTCCCCGTACGCCACGGCTTGCCGGTGCTCGGCGATCGCCTCGGCGTACCGGCCCTGGTCGCGCAGCACCCGGCTCCGGTCGTTGCCGGCGTCCGCGACGACCTCCTCGATCCGTTCCTGCCGGGCCAGACCGGCGGCGACCCCGATGTAGTGCAGCGCGCGGTCCGCGGGCATGGTGCCGGCCCGGTACCGGATCCGGGCGATGGACAGCAGCGTGGCGGCGACGACGCCGCGATCCCCGATCTCGATGCCGCGCATCAGCCGCCGGCGCACGTGGTGCAACGCCTCGTCGGTGCGTCCCAGCCGGCGCAGCACCTCGGCCAGGGTGGCGAGCGCCGCGACGACGTTCACCGTCTTCTGCCTGCTCAGGGCCGTCTCCCGGAGGAAGGTCCGGATGGCCTCGACGCTCTCGGCGAACCGGCCCTGCTGCCGGTAGAGCAGTGCCAGGTTGGCGTACGCGTTGCCGGTCCCACCCGTCTTCTCGCGGATCCGCACGGAGCGCAGCAGGTAGCGCTCGGCCGTCTCGTACTCGGCGGCCCGGGCGTACGCGGACGCGAGGTAGTTCGCGGTGACGGCTGTCGCGTAGTGGTCGCCGACGGCTTCGACCGTGGCCATCGCCGCCAGGTGCAGGTCCCGGATGTCGTCCATGTACCCGCGGGCGAACAGCGGCTGCCAGGCCGCCCGCGGGATCTGCCAGGCATAGTCCGGCCGCCCGCCCGCCGCGGCCGCCTCCACGAACGCCATCAGGCTCGGCCTCAGCCGTTCCAGCCGGGCGGCCGGGTCGGCAAGCGCCGCCAGCAGGTCCGGCCGGGCCGGCTCCCGGTCGCCCAGGTCACCGAGGACGCCCTCCCGGAAGCTCGGCGCGGCCGCCAGCACGAGCGTGTGCAGCTGGAGGTCCAGAGCCTGGGCCAGCACCGCCGAGCGTTCCGCGGCCGGCAGCTCGGCGGCGAACACCCCGGCGTACTGACGCAGCAGGTCGTGCATCCGGAACCAGCCCGGCTCCGGCTCGTCGACCAGGTGCACGTCGACCAGGTCGTCCAGCGCCGCCGCGGCCTCGTCCACGCCCAGTCCGGCGAGGGCGGCCACCGCGAGCGCGTCGAAGGTCGCGCCCGGATGGACCCCGAGCAGCCGGAACACCCGTCGCGGCAGGTCCGGGAGCTGGCGGTAGGTCAGGGTGAAGGCGCCGGCCACGGTCCGGTCCTCGGCCACCAGCTCGGGCAGGGCGGCCGCACCCATCCGGCGCAGCAGGTCGGCCACCCGCCAGCGGGGGCGGTGCACGAGGCGGGCGCCGGCCAGGCGTACCGCCAGGGGCAGGCCGCCGCAGCGCCGGACCACCTCGGCGGCGGCCTCCGGCTCGTCGCGCACCCGGTCACCGGCGATCCGTTCCAGCAGCGTGACCGCGTCGCCGGGGTCGAGCAGCGGCAGCGACACGACGTGGCCGCCGTCCAGACCGGCCAGCCGGCGCCGCGCGGTGACCAGGGTGAGGCTGCCCGGTGCGGCCGGCAGCAGGTCGGCGACCTGCGCACTGGAGGCGGCGTTGTCCAGGATCACCAGTACCCGGCGCCGGGCCACCTCGGTGCGCCAGCGCCCGATCCGGTCCACCGGCTCCAGCGGGATCTCGTCGGCGGCGACACCGAGCTGCCGGAGCAGGACGATGAGCGCGGCGGCCGGCTCGACCGGCGGCTGCTCGCTGTGGCCGCGCAGGTCGACGTAGAGGTGCGCGTCCGGGAACCGGTCACCGGCCCGGGCCGCGAGGTGCAGGGCCAGGGTCGACTTGCCGCTGCCGGCCATCCCGTCGATCACCAGGACGGCCGGGTCGGTCCGGCGGATCCGGTCCAGCAGGCGATCGACGAGGGCCGCCCGGCCGGTGAAGTCGCCGACCGTGCGGGGCAGGCAGCGCACCGCCGCCCGCACCTCAGCCCGGTCCTCACCGGCCAGGATGCCCCGGTGCAGTTCCTGCAGCTCCGGGCCGGGTTCGATGCCGAGCTCCTCGCTGAGCACCGCCCGGGCCCGCCGGAACTCGGCGAGCGCGTCGGCCCGCCGGCCGGACCGGTGGAGCGCGGTCATCAGCTGCCCGCGCAGCCGTTCCCGCAGCGGGAACTGTTCCACCCAGCCGGTCAGCCCGCCGATCAGCTCCCGGGCCTGCCCGGCGGTCAGTTCCAGGTCGGCCCAGTCCTCCACCGCCGTCGCCTGGCGCTCGTCCAGCACCGCGGCGGCGGCCCGGACCGCCGGCACGTCGATCTCCGCGCAGGCCGGGCCGCGTCGAAGATCGAGGGCCTGGCGGTACGCACGCCGCGCGGTCCCCGGGTCGCCGGCGGTCCTCGCCTCCGCCACCAGCCGCCGGAACACGGTGGCGTCCAGCTCCTCCGCGCCCGGCTGGATCCGGTAGCCGGCCGGGTCACTGACGATGACGCCCGACGGCAGCAGCCGGCGCAGCCGGGACACGCAGGTCTGCAACTGCCCGCGGGCGGTGGCCGGGGGCGTGGTCCCCCAGACCGCCTCGGTCAGCTCGCCCAGACCGACGACGCGGCCGGCGCGCAGCAGCAGCATGGCGAGCACCACCCGGTCACGTCCCGCCGTGATCGCGACCGTGCGCTCCCCGACGGTGACGGAGAGTGGCCCCATGATGCGGAAGTGCAAGGTCGTTCACCCGTTCCGTGTGCCGTGCCGGGAGCCTAACCGAGCACTGAGGACCGTAACGACAGCGGAACGAGAGCGGCCCGGTGCACCCTCGACAGGCGCCGCCCCGCCATGTGAGCGCCCCTTTCATGGCGGGGCGGTCCGACGTCCGACGGGGGCGGGCGGCCCGTCCGGGTATCACCCGGGCGGGCCCTTCGCGCACCGGTCCTCACCGTCGGTTGGACGCGGTAGCGAACGGAACGTACCGTCGGTGCGAGTTTGGACGACCCCCCCGACGAAGAGGATCCCTGATGCGACGCGCCATCCTCGCCGTGCTCGCCGGCGGCGTACTGCTGACCGGCGCCGCCTGTGAGAGCGATGCGAACACCAGCGAGATCGCGGCGCCCGTCGCCGCCACGGTCGCGCCGGCCACCACCGAGCCCGCGCCCGACTACACGGCGAACACCGAGAAGGTGTGCGGCCGGCTCGACAAGGTCTTCAGCGCCGCGCTTGGTGACTTCGGCACCGCTCTCGGCAAGATGATCGCCCACAAGGAGGCGAAGCAGACCGAGGAGGCGGAGAAGGCGGAGAAGACGGCCGCCGCCGAGCTCAAGTCGGTCGGCACCCAGATCCGCAAGGAGACCGCCGAGGCGGAGAACCCGGACCTCAAGCAGGCCGGCATCACCTCGGCCGCCAAGATCGAGAAGAGTGCCAAGAACCGCGACTACATCGAGGGCATCAAGACCACCAAGGACCTCGACAAGACGCTGAAGAGTCAGCTCGCGGAGTGGCTGAGCCCGGTCGCCGGTTACTGCGCCTGACATCTACCGGCGGATCGCGCCCGCCGGGCGCGATCCGTCAGTGCCGGCCGACGGTCAGGGCCGGTCGATGGGTCAGGGCCGGCCGATGGTCAGCGCCGGCCGATGGTCAGGGTCGGCTTGGTGACCTCGGCGAAGAAGTCGTTGCCCTTGTCGTCGACGACGATGAAGGCCGGGAAGTCCTCGACCTCGATCCGCCAGACCGCCTCCATGCCCAGCTCCGGGAACTCGAGCACCTCGACGTGCCGGATGCAGTCCTGGGCGAGCCGGGCCGCGGGGCCGCCGATCGAGCCGAGGTAGAAGCCGCCGTTCGCCTTGCAGGCGTCGGTGACCTGCTGGGAACGGTTGCCCTTGGCCAGCATCACCATCGAGCCGCCGGCCGACTGGAACTTCTGCACGTACGAATCCATCCGCCCGGCCGTGGTCGGGCCGAACGAGCCGGACGCGTACCCCTCCGGGGTCTTGGCCGGGCCCGCGTAGTAGACCGCGTGGTCGCGCAGGTACTGCGGCATCGGCTCGCCGGCGTCCAGCCGCTCGGCGATCTTCGCGTGCGCGATGTCGCGCGCCACGACCAGCGGACCGGTCAGGGACAGCCGGGTCTTCACCGGGTACTTGCTGAGCTCGGCGCGGATCTCCGACATCGGCCGGTTGAGGTCGACCTTGACGACCTGCTCGGTCTCCAGGTGATCGTCCGTGACCTCGGGCAGGAAGCGGGCCGGGTCGGTCTCCAGGCGCTCCAGCCAGACGCCGGACGGGGTGATCTTGGCGACCGCCTGCCGGTCGGCCGAGCAGGAGACAGCGATCGCGACCGGGCAGGACGCGCCGTGCCGGGGCAGCCGGATCACCCGTACGTCGTGGCAGAAGTACCGCCCGCCGAACTGGGCGCCGATGCCGAAGTCGCGGGTCAGCTCCAGCACCGCGGCCTCCAGCTCGAGGTCACGGAAGCCGTGCGCCAGCATGGTGCCCGAGGTCGGCAGGTTGTCCAGGTACTTCGCGCTGGCCAGTTTCGCGGTCTTCAGCGCGTGCTCGGCGCTGGTGCCGCCGACCACCACGGCCAGGTGGTAGGGCGGGCAGGCCGAGGTGCCGATCAGACGCAGTTTCTCGTCCAGGAACTGCATCATCCGCTGCGGGTTCAGCAGCGCCTTCGTCTCCTGGTAGAGGTACGACTTGTTGGCCGAGCCACCACCCTTGGCCATGAACAGGAACTTGTACGCGTCCGGCTGCCCGCCCGGGTCCTCCGCGTACAGCTCGATCTGGGCCGGCAGGTTCGTCCCGGTGTTCTTCTCGTCCCACATGGTCAGCGGGGCGAGCTGCGAGTACCGCAGGTTGAGCCGGGTGTACGCCTGGTAGACGCCGAGCGCGATCGCGGCCTCGTCGGTGCCGTCGGTCAGCACGTGCCGGCCGCGCTTGCCCATCACGATCGCGGTGCCGGTGTCCTGGCACATCGGCAGCACCCCGCCGGCCGCGATGTTCGCGTTGCGCAGCAGGTCCATCGCGACGAACCGGTCGTTCGGCGACGCCTTCGGGTCGTCGATGATGGCCCGCAGCTGGGCCAGGTGCGCGGGACGCAGGTAGTGGGCGATGTCGTGCATCGCCTCCGCGGTGAGCTGGGTCAGCGCCGCGGGCTCCACGGTCAGGAACCGGCGGCCCCCGGGACCCTCCTCGACGTCCACGCCCTCGTCCGTGATCAGGCGGTACTCCGTCATGTCCGGCCCGGTCGGCAAGAGCGGCGAGTAGGTGAAAGCGGCGCCAATGCTCATGAGCGGCAAGCCTAGGGCAGCGGGCCTGCCGCGCGCGAACCCTCCCCGCCGCTTCGCTCTCCCGGTCACATGTTGCTCTCCCGGTCACATGGTCAGGAGAACGGCAGGTACGCCATGTCGCGCCCGGAGACGGCGACCATGCCGTCCGGACCCACCGCGAAGACCTTGGCGCCGGTCCGGACATCGGCCCGCACCTTGCCGGACGAGGGTGCCAGGGCGGTGACCCGGTTCTTCGAGACCACGAGCACGGCGTACGGGGTGAGCGCCGCCCCCGCCTCCGCCCGGCCGTCCTGCCGCCACACGGTCTTGTCCTTGCTGAACGAGTACCCGCGCACGGTGTCGCCCTTGCGGATCACCGCGTACCGGTCGTCGACCGTGAGCACCTCGGACTCCTTGTCCCCGTACCAGAGGTCACGCCCGTCGTACCCGTTGACCAGGACCTCGCGGCCGTACGGGTCCACGCCCAGCACCACGCTGTACCCGCCGGCCGGGTCCCGCTCCTGCTCGCAGTCCGACCCGCTCTCGGCGGTCCGCAGGTTGAGCCCGTCGCGCCGCCAGACCACCGCGTCGCGGGGCGGATCGGTCGCCACCACCCCGTAATAACAGGTGCCGTCGCGCGAGGTGCCGGTCACGGTCAGCACCCGGCCGCCGACCACCGCGACCCGCTGGTCCTCCTCCGGCCGCAGCGTCCGCACCGGCTTCCCGGTCGCCGTGTCGATCACCCGGATCTGACCGTCGTGCGGGAAGCCCAGCAGCCCGGGCAGCAGCGGCGGGCCGGCCACGTCGTCGTCCACGTCGTCGGAGATCAGCCGCCGGGTGTCCGGCAGGTCCGGGTTGGCGGCGTCCAGCACGAAACCGATGCTGCCGGTGTCGGCCGTCCACATCTGGCTGCCCGCCTTCGGGTCCCAGGCGGTCAGCCGGCAGTCGTCGCCCCGGGCACAGGTCAGGTCCACGATCGCGTCCTGGTAGGTCCAGACCGCCATCGACTCCGTGTCGGCGCGGCGGACGGCACCGGTCCGCGGGTCGAGCACCTGGTAGCCCTTGGTCAGCAGCCGGCCGGTGACCACCACGGCGTCGGTGCCCTTGCCGGCGATCGAGGCCCAGTCGGCGTCGGACTCCCAGAGCGGGACGGCAGCGGTGAGCCCGTACGCCTCGACCGACGTCCGGTACTCGACGACGACCGCGTCACCGACGACGGCGACACTCTGCGGTGTCCCACCGAGTCGCTGCTGCCACCGGGCGCCGGGCGCGATCGGCTCACTCGTGTTGACCCAGGCCCAGAGCTGCGGGAACGGGTTCCACACGCCGGTCGTGGCCAGCACGGTGACGACGACCGCCGCGGCGATCACCGTGTATCCCTTCAGGGAACCCCCGCCAGAGGCCATTCCGGCAGGGTAATGACCTCGATCGACTTCGCAGGCGAGCGGAATTTGCCCGTGTCGTCCTTTATTGATCAGATGATGACGATCTGACCAGCGGCCCGGTCCGGTACGGGATGAGTTCGGCCAGCGCAATGATCGTGTGGGCCCGCTCGATCCCCTCGTAGCCGACGATCTGATCGATCACCCGCTGCAGGTCGGAGTTCGCCCGGGCCACGATCCGGCACAGGATGTCGCCACTGCCGGTGATCGTGTGCGCCTCCAGCACCTCCGGGATGTCGGCCAGGTGCCCGGCGACGGCGTCGTGCCCGTACCGCTGCCTGATCTCCAGGGTGACGAAGCTCGTCACGCCGAACCCGATCGCCGCCGGGACCACCTCCGGGCCGAAGCCCTTGATCGCGCCGCGCGCGATCAGCTTGTCGAGGCGCGCCTGCACCGTGCCGCGAGCGACCGCCAGCCGCCGCGAGAGCTCCAGCACACCGATCCGAGGCTCCGCCTCGAGCAACGTGATCAAGCGCGCGTCGAGTGCATCCAGCTGGACAGTCTGCTCACTCATCCGGCGAAAGTACCGTACGTATTGCGCACGTTGACCAAGCTGAATCGAAACCGTTGCCCAGAAGGCCACGGGCACGCCAAGGTTCCGTCATGGCGCACGCCGGTACCGGCGCGGCAACCTTCGCGGCCCGCACCTGTGACACTGTGATCAGGCCCTGCGGCCACCACCGGCCCGCAGGGAAGTGTCAGGCTGTCGTGGTAAAGGTTTGCGCATGAGTTCGCTTCCCGCGGGTTGGTACAAGGACCCGGCCGACACCAGTACCCAGCGCTACTGGGACGGTGAGGGCTGGCTGGGCCAGGCCATCCCGGCCGACGCGGTCCCGCCGGACGGGCCGCCCGCGGTCGAGGCCGAGCCGGCGGCTGCCACGCCCGAGCCGGCGCCACCGGTTCCGCAGCCCTACGCCGCGTCACCCACGTCTGCGCCGCCGCAGGCCGCCGCGCCGCAGTCCGCGCCGCCCGCCTACGGACCGCCGCCGGGCTGGGGTCAGCCCCCGCAGGGCCAGCCCCCGCAGGGCCAGCCGGGTTGGGGCCAGCCTCCGCAGGGCCAGCCGGGTTGGGGCCAGCAGCAGCCCGGGCAGCCGTGGGGGCAGCCGCCGCAGGGGCAGCCCGGCTGGGGGCAGCAGCAGCCCGGACAGCCCGGCTGGGGGCAGCCGACGTGGGCCGGTCAGCCGCCACACGCGTACCTCTATCCCATGCCGCAGGCGATGCCGCACGGTCTCCCGCTCGCCGGTCTCGGCCGGCGGCTGACCGCCCGGCTGATCGACATCGCCGTCGTGCTGCTGCTCAACCTCGTGGTCAACGGCTGGTTCCTCTACCAGTACTGGCAGGACTTCTACCCGATCTTCCAGGACTACATGGCGCAGATCGAGGCCGGCAGCACCGAGGCCCTGGTCGCCGAGCCCACCTCGCGCATGCAGACGCTGTCCATCGCGATCGTGCTCGTCGCCACCCTGCTCTGGCTGCTCTACGAGGCGCCGTCGATCTCCAGCCGGGGCCAGACGCTCGGCAAACGCGCGATGGGCATCAAGGTCGTCCCGATCGAGAGCACCGCGCCACTCGGTTTCGGCCGCGCCTTCACCCGCTGGGCCCGCCTCGGCATGTGGACCCTGTTCTGGTGGTGCGGCGTCGGCCTGGTGATCCAGTTCCTGGCCTCGCTCTCCCCGCTCTTCGACTCCCGCCTGCGGCAGGCCTGGCACGACAAGGCGGCCGCCACGGTCGTCGTGGCCCTGCCGCCCGGCACCCACCCCACCGCACCGGCCGCACCCGGCGGCAACCTTCCCGGAGGACCGAGATGACCCGGCTGACCCGCGCCGACCTGGACGTGCTGCCCAACTACGTGCCCGGCCGCAACGTCGCCGACCTCGCCCGTGAGCTGGGCATCTCCGAGGCGGTGAAACTGGCCAGCAACGAGGTCCCCTACGGCCCGCTGCCCGGCGTGGTGGAGGCGGTCACCGAGGCGGTGCGGTCCGTGCACCGCTACCCGGACATGGGCGTGGTCCGGCTCCGCGAGGTCATCGGCGAGCGCTTCGGTGTCAGCCCCGACCGGATCGTCACAGGCTGCGGCTCGGTCGCCCTCGCCGAGATCCTCACGAAGGCGACGTGCCTGCCCGGGGACGAGATCGTCTACTCGTGGCGCTCCTTCGAGGCCTACCCGATCATCGCGGCCGGCGGCGGCGCCACCAGCATCCGGGTGCCCAACACCGCGGCGCACGGGCACGACCTGGCCGCCATGAGCGACGCCGTCACCGACCGCACCCGGATGGTCTTCGTCTGCAACCCGAACAACCCGACCGGCACCAGCCTGCGCAAGGCCGAGCTGGACCGGTTCCTCGACGGCGTGCCCTCGGACGTGCTGGTGGTGCTAGACGAGGCGTACCGGGAATTCGTCACCGACCCCGACGTCCCGGACGCGCTGGAGACCTACGGCGACCGGCCCAACGTGGTCGTGCTGCGCACCATGAGCAAGGCGTGGGGCCTGGCCGGCCTGCGGATGGGCTACCTCGTCGCCCAGCCCGAGGTCGCCGCGACCATCCGCAAGGTCGTCACCCCGTTCTCCACCAGCACCGTCGCCCAGGCCGCCGCGCTCGCCGCCCTCGAGCAGGAACCCGAGGTGAAGCGCCGCTGCTCGCTGGTCGTCGCCGAACGCGCCCGCCTCACCGAGGCCCTGCGCAAACTCTCCGTCGACGTCCCCGACAGCCAGGCCAACTTCGTCTGGCTCCCGCTGGGCGACCGCACCGCCGCCTTCGCCGCCGCCTGCGAGAACCAGGGCGTTATCGTGCGGGCTTTTCACCCCGAAGGCGTACGCGTCACGGTCGGCACCCCCGAGGAGAACGACCTCTTCCTGGCCGCCGCCGAGTCGGCCCTGACCGCGGCCTGAGCCCTGGCTCAGCTCTGGGAGCGCGCACGCACCGGCGCGCTCCCAGCCACCGGCGCGCTCCCAACCACGGCGCCTGCCGTGCGCTCCCAGCCACCGCGCCTGCCGTGCGCTCCCGGCCGCCTCGTGCCCGGCGCTGATCCTGGCCTTTCGGGTGGCTCAGTGCAGCGCCGCCGCCTCGGTCTCCCGGTGCTCCGCCGCGCTGATCCGCCGCGGGAGGGTTCCCCGGAACACCACCACCAGCACTGCGGCGCACCCCACGAAGAACGCCGTGAGCAGCGGCACCGCACCCAGATGCCCGCCGGTGACCATCCGTTCCCCGATGAACGCCCCGCCCCCGATCCCGATCTGGAACGCGACCACGTACACCGCCGAGGCCGCATCCCGGTTCCGCGGCGCCACCCGCAGCGAGGCCGAGCCGAGGAGGACCGGGATGGCGTTGAAGGCCCCGCCCCAGACGAGGACGGCCAGGATCGTCGCGACGGGACCGAGTACCGGTGCGAGCAGCACGACGGACCCGGCCGCGGCGATGCTGAGGCCGAGCAGGATCGGCCCGGGCCGGCGGTCCACGAAACGGCCGACGACGAAGTTGGCGATCAGGCCGACGGCGCCGTACCCGAGGAGGAGGGCACTGAGGGCGGCACCGTCGAGGCCGGCGTCGCGGCGCACCAGCGGCGCGATGTAGGTGTAGGCCGCGAAGTGCCCGACGACGAGCACCACGGTGACCGTGCAGAGACCGACGACCCGGCCGTTGCGCAGGATCAGGACGGCGTCGCGCATCTGCCGGCCGAGCCGCGCGGCCCGGTCGCGGGGCAGCACCGGCATCTCGGGCAGCAGCGTGAGCAGGGCGAGGAGGCAGAGGGCGCCGGCGGCCGCGATCACGCCGATCGACATGCGCCAGCCGAGCCATTGACCGAGGGCGGTGCCGAGCGGTACGCCGAGGACGATGGCGAGCGAGTTGCCGATGAAGACCAGTGAGGTGGCCCGGCCGACCTGTCCCGGCGGGGCGAGGCGTGCCGTGACGGGTCCGATCACGGACCAGAACACTCCGTGCGCGAGCGCGCAGACGAGCCGGGAGAGAACGAGCACCGTAAAGGTGGGCGCGAGGGCGGCGGCCGCCTGGGAGACGACGAAGACCGCTACGGTGACCGCCAGCAGGGTGTGCCGGGGCACCCGCATGGTGAGTGCGGTGAGCGGGATGGTGCTCAGGGCGGCTACCACGGCATAGCTGGTGAGCAGCAGACCGACCTGGGCTTCGGTGACGTTGAGTCCGGTGGAGATCTGCGGCAGCAGGCCGACGGGGAGGGTTTCGGCTGTCACGTAGCAGAACGTGGACGTGCCGAGGACGACGAGCGCCGGGCGGTTGAGCTTCACCGCCACAGAATAAGCTCTAGGTTCGAGTAAAAAAAGGGAGATCGACGTGACGACCCGCTCCACCGAGCTGCTCCAGGTGGTGCACCAGCGGCCCGGGGTCACCCGGGCCGACGCGGCGCGCCTGCTCGGCGTCGGCACCGGCGCCGCCACCGAACTGGTGACCAAGCTGAGCCGGGCGTCCCTGCTGATCCAGGCACCGGCCGCACCGAGCGGCACCCGCGGCCGGCCCACCACCGTGCTGCTCCCCCACCCCGACGGCCCGGTCGTGCTGGCCGTCGTGATCACCCAGGAGGCGTGGCGGGTCGACGTGGTCGAGCTGGGCGGCGCCACCGCCGCGTCCCGCTCCGGGCGGCACACGGCCACCGCCTGGGCAGCGGTGCGCGCGGAGGTCACGGCCGCGATCGAAGACCTGATCCAGGTGTACGGGCGACGCCCGCGCGCCATCGGCGTCTCGGTGCCCGGAACCGTCTCCCGCACCCTGCGCCTGGACGCCTCGAACGCCGACTGGCACGACGTCGACCTGACCGCGCTCTGGCCGGCCGCCGAGGTCTTCGTGGCCGGCAACGACGCCACGCTCGCCGCCACCGCGGAACACCGCCGGGGCGCCGCCGCCGGAGCCGCCGTGGCCCTGCACCTGCGGATCGAGGCCGGCCTGGGCGGTGCCGTGGTCGAGAACGGCCGCCCGGTGATCGGCGCCCGGGGCGCAGCCGGCGAGTTCGGGCACATGCCGTTCGGCGACCCGGCGGTGCGCTGTCCCTGCGGCGCGCGAGGCTGCTGGGGTTCGGCCGTCGACGGCACCGCCCTCGCCCGACTGCTGGACGAGCCGGCACCGAAGGACCCGATCACCTACGCCCGGCGGGTGATCGCGGCAGCTCCCGGGAGCGAACCGGCGGCGGCCGCCGTCCGGACCGTCGGGGCGGCCCTCGGCCGCGGCATCGCGGGCCTGGTCAACGGCCTCGACGCCGACCTGGTCACACTCGGCGGTGTCGGCGCCGACCTGCTCGCCGCGGTACCGGACGCCATCGACGCCGCCTACCGGGACGGCCTCATGCTGATCCACCGCTCCGCCCCGCCGCCGGTGCTGCCGGCAACGTTGAGCGACGACGACGGCCCCCTCGCGGGCGCCGCCGAGGAGGCGTGGGCCGCCCTGCTGCCGCGACTCACCTGACGGGCCGCCCTGCCCGCCTCCAACCCGATCCGCCCTCGCCCCTGGGCTGGCCCGGGCGCTCACAGCGCGGCGATGATCACCGCGTCCAAGGTGAGGTAGTAGATCGGCGACTCCGGATCGTCCGGCGCGTCCGTCCGCAGCCGTTCCAGCGCCAGATAGCCGCCGGCGATCCGATATCCACCGGCTTTCCACAGGGTGCTCTCGGTGCCCATCGCCAGCGGGAACCGCAGCGTCTCCGTCCCCGTGCCCGCGTCCACCCCGACGAGCGTGTTCTCCGGCGTCAGCAGCAGCACCGTGGAACCGCCGGACCCGCCGAGCACCCGCGCCGGCCCGCTGCGCTCCCAGATCCGGGTGCCGTCCGTGCCGGTGCCGGTCACCCGGTCACCGGAGGCGCCGACCACGATCCCGGCCGCCACGGTCGTCGACGGGTCGTCCAGGGCCGGCACCCGTTTCCCGTCGATCCAGCCCTGCCCGGCGCCGTCCCGGAACCCGGCACACCCGGAACGGTCGGAGTCGCAACCCACCGGCGTCCACGGTCCAGCCGGCCAGCCGCTGACCGGCGCACCCGTCGACGCGTCGTGGACGGACCCGGCGCAGGCGTAGGCACCGCCGACCGTGGTGAAGCCGTCCGCACATCCGGCGGCGACCGGGATCCGCCAGCGGACTGCTCCGGTGCTCAGGTCGTACCCCGCAAGCTCCTGATCAGAAGCGGCCACGACGTTGCCGGCGGCGAGCCGCAGACCCGGTGGCGCCCAAACCGTCGCCGCCCCGGTGCGATGTCCGGCATAGCCGGGCGAATCCGGCCCGTCGGTGCGCCAGGCGATCTCACCGGTACGCGCGTCGATCGCCACCAGCTCGCCGTCGGACCACCGCGTCACCACCGTGGGCCCGCTCGCCGTGACACCGCTGAGCTGCTCGGGCCAGCGCCGGAACGACCACCGCGCGGTGTAGACGGTCCGCGCGTTGACCGGCCCGTCCGCCCGCACCTGGTGTTTCGCGGCGTAGACCCGGACCCGCCCGTCGACGACCAGCGGCGCCACACTTGTCCGACCGGTGACGCCGGCCGGGATGATCGGGGCCGACGGGTACGGCGTGGTCGCGCTCGCCAGCACCTCGGCCGGCGCCAGCACGCGCCAGCCGATCAGACCGGCCACGACCAGGAGGGCCACGGCCAACACAGTTCGCAGCAGCACCCGGGTCACCCCCGGATCATCTCATTTCACTCGTACCCGCCGTTGATCAGGCCGAGCCGCACCAGCTCCGTCAATGGTTCCACCACGTTCGCCGCGCCGAAGCCGACGAAGAGCGGACGCGGGCTGTCCCGGTGTGCCCGGGCCGGTTCAACGAGCGGCACCGGATGGGTGGCGGCGAGCGACTCGGCCACCTCGGCCACCTCACCGCCGTCGGCGGCGACCACCGTGGCGATCAGTACGTTCAGGAAACCGTGATGGGTGAAACCGGTTTCCGGGTCGGTGTGCCGGGTGGCGTGCCGCAAACCCGCCGCCAGCTTGAACGGCAACTCCCGGTCGCGGCAGGCGCAGATCACCGCGGCGAGCTCGACGGGCGTCGGGAACAGCTCCGCCGCCAGCCCGCCGACCCGGAACTTCGGCGCGATGCTCAGCCCCGCCGCGCGCGCCTCGGCGACCCCGTCCAGCGCGGAGAGCAGACCCCAGCTCAACGGGATCTCCGCGTAGAGCCGCAGACCGCTCTGCGCACCGGCGAACGCGCACAGGGCGGCCAGTCCGGGCTGCGGGTCCTCGCCGCGGCGGGACACCGCGGCCTCGACATGCTCGACGGTCACCCCGGCGGCGCGCAGCTTCTCCACGGTCACCGGCAGGCTCGCCACCGGCACGTCCCCGATCAGCCCGGCCGGCACCCGCGGCACCGGGCCACCGCCGACGATCGAGGCGGGAACCAGCAGGGAACCGATCAGCCCCTGGTACCACGCGTTGCTGTGCTCGTCGTACTTCGCCGCCGCCTCCGCGGGACTGACCGGGCTGGGCGGAAGCAGGCACGCGTCATCGACGAGCCCGGCATACAGCGGAGGCACCATCGTCGACACGTTTCCGAACCTAATGGCGCTTCCGGGAACGAACAACCATCCGGTCGTTGATCAGCGCTTTTCGCTTGTTCCGGTCTGCCCGGGGCCGCGCTCGTCCGGGGCCGCGCTCGTCCGGGGCCGCGCTCGTCCGAATCCGCGCTCGCCCGGGGCCGCTCTTTCGGGGCCGCACTCGTCCGGGTCAGCGGCGGCCGGTCAGCACCACGAGTTCCGCGACCGCGGCCAGGACCATGCCGATCACCAGCGGGACCAGGCCGCCGACAGCCGCATAGACGAGCAGCAGCATCGGCGCCACAAAACTGAGGTACACCGCCATCGCCAGCTTCCGATCGGCCGCCCGCAGCCGGGCCAGCACCACCCCGCCCGGCTCCGGCAGCCGGCTGCGGAACCAGAGCACCACCGCCACCAGCACGATCACCCCGATCATGCCGGCCCAGACGCGCGAAATCCCCGGGCTGACGAGCGTCATCGCCCCGGTCAGCACGGCCGCGACAAGCGTGCCGGTCGCCGCGTACTGCACCGTCTCCCGCACCGCGTCCGCCGACTCCTGCGACAGATCAAGGACCGGGCGCGTCGGGCGCGCCACCGGAGGCGGCCCACTCGCGGTCACCGACGGTTGTTCTTGCCTGTCCGGGTACGGGTCCGCGCCCTGCCCCACCGCCCCCGGCGGAGCACCCAGTGACGCCTCCTCGGCAAGGTCCTCCAAGGCCCGGGCCCAGCGGCGCCGCTCGAACCGGACGATGCCCACCTCACTGCCGGCGTCACCGATCGTGTCGTCCAGCTCCAGCGCCTCCGCGTAGGCACGCTGGGCCAGGTCGAAGAGGCGGAGCCGCGCCGCGACCACGGCCAGGACCAGGTGCGCCTCGGCCTCGGCCGGAGCGATCCGGACACCGTTCCACGCGGCGTTCAATGCTTCCTGGCCGTTACGCGCCTCACTGAGCAGGGCGGCGCCGGTGCGTTGGGCGTACGCGTCCTCGGGCCAATCCCGCAAGATCTGCTCAGCGATCCGGGCGGCGTCCGAGAAACGCCGGCTGTCGGTGAGCGCCATCGCCCGCACCACCAGGGCGGGCAGCCCCGCCGGCGCGACCGAGGCGGCCCGGTCGGCGGCGGCGAGCGCCTCGGCCGGTTGTTCGGCGGCAAGGTGGATCGTGGCAAGAGTGGCGAGCAGTGTCGTCTCCTGCGGCGCACTGCTCAGACCGGCAGCGATCTCCTCGGCGGCTTCGTCGTAACGGCCGAGGTCGGCGAGCAGAAGCGCCCGCTGCCGGTGTTCTTCAGGCGTGGTGTCAGGCTCGATGGGGGCGGGCACGATGCCGAGCGTAAGCGGTCTACCTGGAGATCACGTGAGTCGGGGTGAGCCGGCACACGACCCGCTCCACGCCCGGCCCGTCCCCGGTCCACGGCTCGTTCGCGTACTTGAAGCTCAACTCACCGATCAGATTGCCCTCGTCGGCGCGCAGCGCAACGGTTCCCGCAACGGTGAAATAGGTGTACGGCTGCGCCGGATCGTAGGCACAAATCGAAACCCGCGCGTCCCGCTCCATGTTCTGCGCCTTCCGCCGCCCCCGAACCGTGGAGAAGATGACGTCGTCACCGTCCCGCTTGACCCAGATCGGCGTCGACTGCGGCGTCCCATCATCATTGATCGTGGTCAGCACCACGTAGGTGGGGTTGTCGATCAGCGTCCGGGCGACGTCCGGCAGGGCGACAGTCATGGCAGTGATCATGCCCGATGACCCGGGCGTCCCCCATGACGCGCACCACGATCCCCGATTCCCGTGCCCGCCGGTTCCCCGGCTCACCCCGGCGACGGGTCACCCTGCGCGGCTCGTCCTGCGGCTGCAATGCCGGCGGCTCAGCTGCGGCGACTCTATTACCGGCGGCTCAGCCGCATCGCCGTGCTTCAACTGCCGGCGGCTCGATCGCTGGCGTAAACCATCGCCACCGCCATGCCGGCCAGCCCCTCACCCCGCCCGGTGAGACCCAGCCCGTCAGTGGTCGTCCCCGCCACAGTGACCGGCGCGCCCACCGCCTCGGACAACGTCTTCTCCGCCTCAGCCCGGCGCTTCCCGATCTTGGGCCGGTTACCGATCACCTGGATCGACACGTTCCCGATCTCGAACCCGGCAGCCCGCACCCGCCGCGCGCTCTCCGCAAGCAACGTCACACCCGCCGCACCGGCCCACTCCGGCCGGCTGGTCCCGTAGTTGCTCCCCAGATCCCCGAGCCCCGCCGCCGACAGCAGCGCATCACAGGCCGCATGCGCCGCAACATCAGCATCCGAGTGCCCCGCCAGCCCCGGCTCGTCCGGCCAGTGCAGCCCCGCCACCCAGCAGGGCCGATCAGGATCAAAGGCATGCACATCAGTACCGATGCCAACCCGCGGAACGATCACGCCCGTCACCCTACGCCCACCCTCTCCAGCACCTCCCACCGTGAACCCTCACCGCAACCGATCCCAGCTCACGAGGCATATGAGTACGGCGGCGGCGCAGTCCCGCTTCGTGCCACCGGCGTCGCTCACCTCGACTCCCTTGCCGCCATTAAACGAACAGCCGCGTTGCGTAGCACGGAGATGTTGATCTGCTAGCGACGCAAAATCGCGGTGAAAACCCCATGATCACAGCGATTTCGTAGCGCTAGCAGATCAACATCTCGCCATGGACGCCGCATGCGACGTCACCGGAAGAGAACGGGGTTGATCCGTGGGCGACGCCGGCCGGGTGTCACGGGAGAACGGTCCCGGAGAAGTGGCGCCCCTGAGGCAGCGACTGCCACCCCCGCATCGTCGGCCACTCCGCAACGTACGCCACGCCGCGCGAGGCGCGCCGCTTGAGCAAAGCGCGCCGATGAGTCCAGGCCGAGAGCGAAACCGGACGTAAGGAAGCTACTCACGCACAGCGAACCGCTGAGCCGAGCCCGAGGCCGGACGCAAAGCGAGCCACTCAGGCACAGCGAATCGCTGAGCCGAGCCCGAGACCGAACGCAAAGCGAGCCACTCACGCACCGCCAATCGCTGAGCCGAGCCCGAGAGCGAGGCCGCAGCCGGACGCGAACATACGGCTCACGGCCGAGAGCGAGGCCGCGGCCGGGCGCACGGCGTACGGCTCACGCAACGTGCACCGATCGCACGAGGTGGCGTTGCGTGAAAGCGGTGCCTGGAAGCGCTACGCGGAACCGGTGCGCGGAACCGGCGCACCCGAGGTGCGGCTCGTGGAGGCGGCGCCCGAGGTGCGGCTCGGGGATGGCGGCGCCTGCTGGACCGCTCCGGGTGCTCAGGCGGGAGGCGCGGCCGGGTCCGGGATGGTGAGGAGGTGTGTGGCGAGCGCCAAGTCGATCGGGCGCGTGATTTTCAAGGCGAGGTCGGAGCCCGGGACGCAGTGGACGGGTAGTCCGAGTTTTTCGACGGCGCCGGCGTCGTCGGTGTGTGCGTCGGCGGCTGCGGCGTGGGCGGCGCGCAGGACGGGGGCGCGAAAGCCCTGCGGGGTCTGCACGGCTCGCAGCACCGAGCGGTCGACGGTGCCCCGCACTGTTTCGTCGGCGTCGACCTCTTTGATGGTGTCGACGACGGGCAGGACCGGGATGACCGCGTCGGCGCCGGACCGGACCGTGGCGGCGACGCGCTCGAAGAGGGAGACCGGGGCCAGGCAGCGGGCTGCGTCGTGGACCAGGACGATGCCGAGTTCGGGTGGCACGACGGCGAGGGCCGCGGCGACCGACTCCTGGCGCTCGGCTCCGCCGGCCACCACCGTGACCGGGGCGACCGCGGAGAGCAGGGTGTGCACGGCGTCGACGTCGGCGGGCGGTGCGGCGACCACGATCATCGCGACCGAGGGGGATGCGGCGATCCGGCGGACGGCGTGGACCAGGAGGGGTTCGCCGTCGAGGAGGCGGAGCGCTTTCGGAGCGCCGGGACCGAGGCGGACACCGGCACCCGCGGCTGGAACGACGACCGCGACGTCACCGCGAGCACTGGGCTGCGCGGTCACGTCGCGGTCGTCGGACACAGTCGAGGAGTGTGCGTCGGGTGTATCAGGCCTCGGTGAGGACCTTGTCGAGCAGGACCTCAGCCTCGTCCTTGGTGCTCTTCTCAGCGAGGGCCACCTCGCCGACCAGGATGTCGCGGGCCTTGGCAAGCATGCGCTTCTCGCCTGCGGACAGGCCACGCTCACGCTCACGACGCCAGAGGTCACGAACGACCTCAGCAACCTTCAGCGGGTTGCCGGAGGCCAGCTTCTCCAGGTTGGCCTTGTAACGCCGCGACCAGTTGGTCGGCTCCTCGGTGTGCGGAGCGCGCAGGACGTCGAAGACCTTACCCAGGCCTTCTTCGCCAACCACTTCGCGCACGCCGACCTCTTCGGCGTTCTCAGCGGGCACCCGAACAGTCAGATCGCCCTGGGCGACACGCAGAACGAGATACTGCCTTTCAACGCCCTTGATGACCCTAGTCTCGATTGCCTCGATGAGTGCGGCCCCGTGGTGGGGGTAAACAACGGTCTCGCCGACACTGAAAACCATAGGTTCGAAACCCCTTTCGCTGTGTCTAGGGTAACACGCTCAGGCGGCGGTGTCTTGCCCTGACGGTCACTGTTAGTGCAGCTCAGGGGCCCTGTGATGGGGCTTTCTCCCGCTTGACAGCGACGCGAGAAGCTGCCTAAGTAACACAAAGTGATCGGCGCGTCACGACTCGAGCCAACGAGTCGGAAATTCCGGACCTGATGGCTTTGTGAGGTCAAGCTTATCGCTAAGGTCCAGAAAGACACACCACTGGCGATGCGGCCGCGCGTGCGGGAGGCTGGACGGGAGTTCCCCGACCGAAGCAAGATCTGGTCGGCCAGGGGGGAGGTTGAGTCATGGCTGGCGCAAGCAACAACGGCGGTTGGCCGCCGGACGGCGGTGCTTCCGATGATCTGCCGGACCTCCCTGAGGAGTGGGGGGTCATCGTCATCCCCGACGACCTCTCGGAGCTCTCCGACGAGGTGGAAGCGGTCCGGACCGAGCTGAACACGGCGGTTCCCGCGACCGGGTGGCGGCGCTTCACCCGCAGCGGGCCGGTGCGGCGGCTGCGGCGGCTGTGCGCTCTGGCGGTGCGTACCCCCGTCCTGATCATTTCGATGGCCGTCCTGGTCACCGTGGCGAGCTTGTTCGCCTCGGCGTGGCCCGGACCGCCGCGCCAGCCGGCCACGCAACGCACCGCGGCGACGACCACCGAGCCCGCCGGGAAGCTGCCCGCCATGGATCTGATCAGCGACGACGGGCAGACAGCGTCGTTGCTGAGCCGACTACCCGCAGTAATCGTGCTGACCGACGGGTGCACCTGCGATCAGCTCCTCGCCGACACCGCCGGCCTGGTCGATCCGAACACCGCGGTCATCGCGGTCTCGGCGACCGCCGCCTCGGCGCGCATGCTCCCGCCGGCGCAGACCCCCCAGGTGCCCGGCAAGGCGACGATCCGGCTGCAGGATCCGACCGGCGGCCTGCGGCAGCATTTCCAGATCGGCACACCGGACGGTACGGCGGCCGTCCTGATCGTCGACAACACCGGCAAAGTGCTCCGCGTGCACCAGCGCGTCGCCACGGTGGAACGCATCCGCGCCGACCTGGCCCGCGTCTGAGAAAGCCGCCTGAGAGGGCCCCCTGGCCCACCCCGAGAAAACCGCCTGAGAAAGGCCGCCCGCCTCGGAGAAGAGGGATCACCACTCCAGGCGCTGGAGGGCGTAACGGAACACGACCGGCCCCGCCTCCTCGACATTCACCCGCAGGTGCAGCTCGCGCGAGAGCCCGACACTGAACACCTCGGGCGTACGCGCACCCGAGCACCGCATCCCCCGCCCGGTCTCGCCGCGGCCGAGACTCACCCGCACCCGGCTTCCGTCCTGGCCGGCGCAGACCACCGACACCAGGAACTTGCCGCTGCCCACTTCGGCGACGGCCTCGTGGTCGTCGCCGTACGGCAGGGCCACGGTGCGCGTCATCTGCTGCTCGCCCGAGTCGGGGAGCAGTTGTTCGGCGCTGAGCCGCCAGGTCAGCATCCGCTCGTCGGCGGGTGTTCCCGGCGCGGCCTGCCACCACCAGACCGCGCCGGACGTCAGGATCAACGCCGCAGAGAGGTGCAGTACGACACCTCGTACCCGTTCCCCGTTCACGCTCCGAGATTAGAGCCATCCAGGAGAGTGACATAGAGGGTGAGTCCGGGGCCGAAAGCGAGCATCACGATCCGTCGGGGCGGATTTTCCCGCCGGCGCAGGGCGTCCAGGACCAGGAGCACTGTCGGTGAGGAACAGTTCCCGTGCGCGGAAAGCACCCCGCGGGACGCCGCCATGGCTTCGTCACCGAGTTCCAGTTTCTCCTGCACCACGTCCAGGATCTTCGGGCCGCCCGGGTGGATGGCCCAGCCGTCGATGTCGGCGACGGTCAGCCCGCTGCGCCCGAGGACGTCGTCGACGAGCGGCCGGACGTGGGCGGACAGCACCGAGGGCACCTGGGGTGACAGCCCCATCCGGAATCCCTCGTCGGTCACCTCCCACGTCATGTGGTCGGCGGTGGTCGTGTCGGTGACCGCGGCGACCTCGCTCACCGCGTACCCCCGCGTCGTTGACCTTGATGGGCCGGGGGTGATCACGCAGGCCGCCGCCGCGTCCGAGAAGAGCGCGTGGGAGACGATCTGCTGGATGTCGGTACGGCTGCCCGCCGGCTGCAGATGCAGGCTCGTCAGTTCCGCGCAGAGCAGCAGCGCCGGCCGCCCCCGCGCGGTGACGTAGTCACTCACCGCGCCCAGACCCGGCAACGCGGCGTAACAGCCCATGTGCCCGACGAAGAGCCGTTGCACGCTCGGTGACATGCCCATGTCCCGGGCGAGCAGGATGTCCAGTCCCGGCGTGGCGTACCCGGTGCACGAGCAAACCGCGAACAGCCCCAGTTCGTCGGCGGCCAGCCCGGCGTCGTCAAGCGCCCGGCCCACCGCCGCCTTGCCGAGCGGCATCGCCTCCATCTGGTACCGGCGCATCCGGCGCTCGGTGGACCAGCCGGAGACGTCCTCGATGAGCGGGCTGACGACCGCCTGCCGGGTACGCACGCCGGCGTTGGCGAAGATCCGCCGTGCGAGGGCCTTCCGGGTGCCGGTGTAGTGGTGGGCGAAGTAGCCGTCCCACAGGTCCTCCTGCACGGCCGAGGGCGGGAGCGCCACGCCCAGGCCGCTGAGCATCGCGGTCACCACCGGGGCGCCACGCCGTCGGAGTCGGGGTCGCCGCCGAGGGCGTCCACGCCGAGCCAGTCGGCGCAGACGTCGCTGGTCGCCGGTTGCAGCGAACCGGCCCGGGCGTCCCGGTAGAGGCGTTCCAGTGGGTGACCGCGCCGCATCGCGGACGTCCCGGCCGCCTCCAGCATCGACGCGGCGACCTCGGCCGCGGTCGTGCCGGCCAGCAGTTTCGCCCGCCACACCCAGCGGTTGGTCTCGGGGTCGCCGGGTGCCTCGTCGACCCGGCGGGCCGCTTCCCGGACGGTGAGGTGCGCGGCCGCGACGGCGGCGTCGGCGCGGCCGATCCGGCCGCGGATCGCCGGCAGGTGCCCCAGCCCGCGCTGCTTGACGTGCTCGATCGCGGCGTCCACCGCGGCCCGGGCCACACCCACGTAGACCGCCGCGTAACTGGCGACCATCCACTGCGGGGCCAGCTGCACCGCCACCAGCGCCAGCCCTTCCAGACCACCGAGCAGCGCGGCGGCCGGCACGGTCACGTCGAGGTGCAGGTCGTGCGAACCGGTGGCCCGCATGCCGAGCGCGTCCCACGTCTGCTCCACGCGCAGCCCGGCCTCCGCCGGGACCAGGAACTGCGAGACCTGGGTGGGGTCGGCGACGCTGCGGGCGGCAACGAGGTACGCGTCCGCGTGTCCCGCGCCGGAACAGAACGTCTTCGACCCGGTGATCCGGTATCCGCCGTCGACCGTCTCGTACTTCGTGGTCAGCATGGAGAGCCGGGAACCGGCGCCCCGCTCGCTCATCGCCACCGCGTACCACCTGCCGCTCGCGGCGGCTTTGAGGTGGTCGTCCCGGGCGGCCAGCGCCTCACCCGGCAGGCCCAGCGCGTCGGCCAGTTCGTCGGTGACCCCGCTGAGGGCGCCGGTCACCGACGCGTGCATGTTGAACACCAGCGCGGTGGCACCGTTGCCGCGGGCCAGTTCGTAGGCGACCTCCGCGTACTCCGCGAAGCCGGCGCCGGCCCCGCCGAGCCGGGCCGGGACCATCAGGCCGAAGAACCCGGCGTCACGCAGGTCGGCGAAGTCGTCGACCGGGAACGAGCCGTCCCGGTCGGTGGTTGCGGCACGGGCCGCGAAACGCGGCGCGAGCCGTCGGGCTTCTTCGATCATGCGGCATCCCCTACCCGGCGCCCGACACCCTGATACAGCACCGCGGTGGAAAAGGTCGGAACTATTCGGCCGGCCCCGCCGCGGCGCAGGACCAGCCACTTGACGAGCCCGGGGACGGTGGGCCGCACGCCGCGGATCGTCAGGGTTACGCCGTGCCGGGCGAACTCGGCCACCAGGCGCCGCGGCGACACGAACAGGTCCGGGTCGTGCAGGCCGACCGGCGCCACACCGAGCCGCTCCCCCACGGTCACCGTGATCAGCCGGCTGAGCGCGGTGTCGTTCACCGTGTCGAGAACCACGAGACCGCCCGGCCGCAGCACCCGGGACAGCTCGGCGACCGTGCCCGGGAGGTCGGTGACGTGTTCCAGGATCTCCCCGGCCACCACCACGTCGGCGCTGCCGTCCCGCAGCGGCAGCCGGGTGACGTCGCCGTTCACCGGGACCGCGCCCCGCTCGGAGGCGTGCCGCAGCGCGAGCCGGCCGAGGTCCACGCCGACGTGGCGGTAACCCTTGTCGCGCACGTGCGGCGCGAGCAGGCCGCCGCCGCAACCGGCGTCCAGCAGGACCCGGCCCGGCCCGGCCGCCGGTGGGATCAGGGCCGCCCGGGCGGCGGCCAGCCAGTGCAGGAGTTCGAAGTCCCCGGCCGGCCGCCACCACTCGTCGGCCAGGTCGTCGTATTGACGGTGGTCGTTGCGCTGCATCGACAGCATGAGATCGAGCCTGGCACGGGAACGGCGGAACCACCACACTGCGAGACATGTCCCGTGCCCTCGCCCTGCTCCGCGCCTCCCACCCGGAACCGGGTGGCGCGGTCACCCTGGCCATGGCTCTGCTCGCCGTCGGCGCCGGACACCGGGGGTGGCGTCTGGTGGCGGTCGTGGTGGCGGTGGCGCTCACCCAGCTCGCCGTCGGCTGGGTGAACGACTGGCTGGACGCGGACCGGGACCGGCAGGCGGGCCGGCGGGACAAGCCGATCCCGGCCGGGGCGGTCTCCGCCCGTACGGTGGGGATCGCAGGCCTTGTCGCGGCGCTCGCCATCCCACTGCCCGCGCTGGCGCTGGGCGCCGTGCCCATCCTGCTGATCTCGCTGGTCGGGGTGTTCGCGCTCCTCTACGACTGGCCGCTGAAGTTCACCGTGTTCTCGGTGGTGCCCTACCTGGTGGCGTTCGGGCTGCTGCCGGCGTTCGTGATGGTCTCGCTGCCGGGAAATCCGGCGCCGCCCGCCTGGCTGGTGGCGGCGGGCGCGCTCCTCGGCGGCGGCGCGCACTTCGCCAACGTGCTGCCGGATCTCGCCGACGACGCGGCCACCGGGGTACGCGGCCTGCCGCACCGGATCGGCGCCCGCGGTTCCCAGCTCGCCGCGGCGGTGCTCCTGCTCGGCGCGACCCTCACCCTGGTCTTCGGACCCCCGGGGCCTCCGTCGTGGGTGGGCTGGGCGGCGGCTGCGGCCGCCGTCGTGGTGCTGCCCTTGGGGATGTACGCGGCCGAGCGCGCCAGTGGACGGCCGGTGGCACTGTTCCGGGCGGTGATGGTGGTGGCGCTGATCGACGTCGTGCTGCTGGTGCTGAGTTGACGTCGCGGATGCCGTCTCGGGCACACCGTCTTCGGTGTCCGGACCACCGGTTGGATGGGTCGGCGCACGCGGCGGATCGCCGCCCATTAGGCTGATCTAACACCTTGGTGTCTCTATTTGGAGGATCGTGATGCGTCCCCTGGGAACCCGTCGCGCCGGTCTGGTCGCGGGTGCCGCCACGGTCGCTGTCCTGGCGCTGACCGGGTGCTCGGCCGGTCAGGTCGCCGAAACCGCCATCCTGGACACGCCGATCGCCGGCGTGGACTCACAGACGGCCAGCGGCAGCGTCTACATCCGCAACCTGCAGGTGGAGTACCCGGGTGTCAAGGGCTACCCGGCCGGCGGCAACGCTCCGCTCGAGCTGAGCCTCTACAACCAGACCAACAGCGAGATCACCGTCTCGATCAGCAGCCGCCCGACCGAGCAGGCCGAGGTCGTCTCGGCCAGCCAGGTCGGCCTGGTCAGCGGCGGTCCCCGCAACACCAGCCCGGGCGAGCCGTCCGCGTCCTCCGACGCCGGGCACGCGTCGCCCGACGCGGGGCACGCGTCCGCCTCCGCCGGGCACGCGTCCGCCTCCGCCGGGCACGCGTCCGAGGAGGAGCCGTCCGCGCCCGTCTCTGAGGCACCGTCGGCACCCGCGTCCGAGGCACCGTCCGCAGCCTCCTCCGGAGCGCCGTCCGCGCCGGCGTCCGCTGCGGCGTCCGCGGCACCCGTTCAGGTGAAGCCGGCGCAGATCAAGCTCGGCGCGCAGGGTTCCGCTCTGTTCCGCCCCTCCGACGCGGCGCAGCTCCAGGTCATCGGCCTCAGCGACGCCCTGCCCACCGGCACCTCGGTGAACCTGGTCCTCGAGTTCAGCGACGGCTCGCCGGCGCTGGAACTCCAGGCCCCCGTCGCGAACCCCCTGACCCCGGGCCCGCGTGAGCCGGGCGGCCACATCGAAGAGGCCGAGGGTCACTGAACGAAGATGTCGTACACCCGAGCTAACTTGTTCGGGTGACGACCTCCCGCGCTACTCCGAAGGCTCCCCGCGCCGCCTACGTCTGTGACGCCTGCGGCCACCAGCCGCCCAAGTGGCTGGGGCGCTGCCCGGAGTGCGGCGAGTGGGGCTCGATCATCGAGTCCACCGTCTCCGCCCCGCTGGTCTCCGGCCGGGTGGTCAGTTCCCGCATGCCGTCCGAGCCGGCCCGGCCGATCGCCCAGATCAGCGCCGCGCCGGCTCGTGCCGTCGCCACCGGTGTCGGCGAGCTCGACCGCGTTCTCGGCGGCGGCCTGGTCCCCGGCGCCGTGGTGCTGCTGGCCGGTGAGCCGGGCGTCGGCAAGTCCACCCTCCTGCTCGACGTGGCCCAGCAGTGGGCGGCCGGCGCCGGCACGCCGTCGCTGGTGGTCAGCGGCGAGGAGTCGGTGAGCCAGGTCCGGCTGCGCGCCGAGCGGCTCGGCGCCCTGCACGACCGGCTCTACCTCGCCGCGGAAAATGATCTGGGCACCGTGATCGGCCACCTCGACGCGGTCAAGCCGGGCCTGCTCGTGCTCGACTCGGTGCAGACCGTCTCGGCGCCGGGCACCGAAGGCGTGCCGGGTGGCGTGACCCAGGTCCGCGCGGTGACCGCGGCGCTCGTCTCGATCGCCAAGGAGCGCGGCATCGCCACCGTGCTGGTCGGCCACGTGACCAAGGACGGTCAGGTCGCCGGCCCTCGGGTCCTGGAGCACCTGGTCGACGTGGTGCTGCACTTCGAGGGCGACAAGCACTCCTCGCTGCGCCTGGTCCGCGGCGTGAAGAACCGGTTCGGCGCGGCCGACGAGGTGGGTTGCTTCGAGATGCACGAGGGCGGCATCACCAGCCTGCCCGACCCGTCCGGCCTCTTCCTCACGCGCTACCTGGAGCCGGTGCCCGGCACCTGCGTCACGGTGGCGATGGAGGGCCGGCGCGCCCTGGTCACCGAGGTGCAGGCGCTGATCGGTGCCGAGGTGCAGGGCTCACCACGACGCACCGTCTCCGGTCTCGACGGCGCCCGCCTCGCCATGGTGCTGGCCGTCCTGGAGCGCCGCACCAAACAGCTCAAGCTCTCCAACCGCGAGGTCTTCGCGGCCACCGTCGGCGGCATCCGGCTCACCGAGCCCTCGGCCGACCTCGCGATGGCGCTCGCGGTCGCGTCCGGCGGTCTCGACCTGGCGATGGCGCCGACCCTGGTGGCGATCGGCGAGGTCGGCCTCACCGGTGAGATCCGCCGGGTCGGTGCGGTCGGCCGGCGGCTCGCCGAGGCGGCCCGGCTCGGTTTCCGGGTGGCGCTGGTGCCCCCCGGCTGCGGCCCCGACGCGAACTCCGGCGCACCCAAGGGCATGCAGGTGATCGAGGTCGGCGATCTGCGGTCGGCGTTGCAGAGCGCCGCCAAGGCCGCCGCCGAGCACGGCTCACGGTGACCGACAGTGACGATTCATCACGCTACGGAGCATTCATCGAACCATGCCTCGTTGAGCTGGATGACAGTCCGTAGAATGTCCAGGTGCCGCTCGACCGCGATGGTTCCAAGCCCGCCGCCAGCTCAACGCCACGTCCCGGCGTCAACGGCGCAGGGCATCGCGCGATGACACCCTCCGCCGGTGCCGGCCTGACCGGTGGCGCCAGCGATCCGCTGCGCGCCAACCTCGCCCTGATGGCCCCGGGCACCGCCCTGCGCGACGGCCTCGAGCGCATCCTGCGCGGCCGCACCGGCGCGCTCATCGTGCTCGGCTACGACTCGGTCGTCGAGACCATCTGCACCGGCGGTTTCCCGCTCGACGTCGAGTTCTCCGCGACCCGCCTGCGCGAGCTGTGCAAGATGGACGGCGCGGTCGTCCTGTCCAGCGACGGCACCCGCATCGTCCGGGCCGCCGTGCACCTGATGCCCGACCCGTCGATCCCCTCCGAGGAGTCCGGCACCCGGCACCGCACCGCCGAGCGGGTGGCGAAACAGTCCGGCTTCCCGGTGATCTCGGTGAGCCAGTCGATGCACATCATCGGCCTTTACGTGAACGGGCAGCGCCACGTCCTCGACGACTCGGCCGCCATCCTGTCCCGGGCCAACCAGGCACTCGCCACCCTGGAGCGCTACAAGCTGCGTCTCGACGAGGTCTCCGGCACCCTGTCCGCCCTCGAGATCGAAGACCTGGTCACCGTCCGGGACGCGGTCGCCGTCGTGCAGCGCCTCGAAATGGTCCGCCGGATCGCCGACGAGATCTCCGGCTACGTCGTGGAGCTCGGCACCGACGGCCGGCTGCTCGCCCTGCAACTGGACGAGCTGATGGCCGGTGTGGACGCCGACCGCACCCTGGTCATCCGCGACTACCTTCCCACCGGCCGCAAGTCCCGCACCCTGGACGAGGCCCTCGTCGAGCTCGACCTGCTCACCGCCACCGAGATGATCGACCTGGTCGCCGTTGCCAAGGCCATCGGATACCAGGGCGCCTCCGACGCCCTCGACGCGGCAGTCTCCCCCCGAGGCTTCCGCCTGCTCGCCAAGGTCCCACGCCTGCCCGCCCAGATCGTCGACCGCCTCGTCGACCACTTCGGCAGCCTGCAACGCCTGCTTGGCGCCACGGTCGAAGACCTCCAGGCCGTCGAGGGAGTCGGCGACGCCCGAGCCCGAGGTGTCCGCGAGGGCCTGTCCCGCCTGGCCGAGGCGTCCATCCTCGAGCGGTATGTGTAGTGAACTAGCTCACCCCACCCCCACCCTTAGCCCAGCCCGATCGCGCACATAATGGACAAGTCACGCGGCACTTAGCTCCTGACGAGGCTACTCAGCGTAATCGGGCCGTCGGTCGACCTACGTCTCAATCGCCGCTCGACGAAACTCCTATGGACACCCCCGCAGGCGCCGCACCCCGATCGCCGTCCAGCCGATGCCACCCGCAGCGACCCGCGCCCTCCGCCCCGGCCGGCGGCCCCAGCGGAGGCCCAGCGGAGGCCCAGCGGAGGCCCAGCAGTCCCAGCGACCCCACCGGTCCCCGCGCCCAACAGTCGCGGCAGTCCCGGCAGTCCCAGCGACCCCAGCGCCTTAACAGTCTCGGCGGCCCCGTCGGCCCCCGCCGCCCCAGCCGCACCCAGCGAAGCCGGACGCGCGGCCGATGTCGGGATGTTGATCTGCTAGCGCGACGAAATCGCTGTGATCAAGGGGTCAAAACCGCGATTTCGCACCGCTAGCAGATCAACACCGCCGTGCGGACCCACCTCGGCCGACCGCGGCCCCTTATCCAGGGACCGCACCAAAGCCGGAGGCAAGCAATACCAAGCCGCGCCACTCTGCCGCGCCCGCCGCCGCAGCGACATCCGGCGCGCCATGTTCCGCAACCTTCTACCAGCGCGAACCGGAAGAAGAGCTCGCACTGGCTGCCTGACAAGACTAAAGGGACACTGCCCAACGCGCGAAAGCCACCAATTCGGGCTCCGGATTTCCGAGCCACACCGCCACCGAACCTGGTGCGCTGTCCATGAACGGTCCCCGGCGGACGAGTGATGTCGTCGGCCGAGGAACCGGCCTTTTCAGCAGCGGCCGCCTACTGCTCGTACGTTCCTGGCCGCGTCTCGAGACCGCCGAATGGCGAGTTCCGAATGGGCGAGTCCCGATCGGGGCCGTCCGGCTGTCCCTCACGGTAGTTTCTGCGGTCATGAGCGCGAGCCGATGGGGATCAGCTTGCGCTCAGGACGCTTCCCGTCATCACCGCCAAGGCTGGGCTTGCGCTCACGGTCGTCGCGGGCAGCTTCTCGTCACCGCAAGCACAAGCCGCAAGCACAAATCGCAGGCACAAACCGCAAGCACAAGGCCGCCACTGACCCGCCCCGGTTCGACCGCTCGATGGGACGCCCGAGTCGGGGGCTGCCGGTTACGCGTACATCTGCAGGGGTTTCCAGATGTCGTTGGCGTGATCGGCGATCGCGGCGCCGGTGATCTCGGCGCGGAGGGGGAGCATTTCCAGGCAGCGGCGGATGGCGGGGGCGATCATCGGGTTGGGGACGCGGAGCGAGATCGTGCAGTGCGGGACCCAGCGGCCGGGGCGGTAGTGGTCCCAGACGTCGATGCCCTCGCGGGTGAGGCGGTCGTGGACGTCGCGGTGGTGGGTGAGGAGTTCGGCGGTGGCGGTCACGCCCAGCCAGAGGACGCGGCCGACGAATTGGCCGACGAAGTCCATTTCCACGGTGAGTGGTGCGGACGGCCGTAAGTCATCGAGCGCCTGGGCGGCCGCCTCCGCGTCGATCTTGTGGGCGGCGGCCAGGGAGATGTGCGGGCGGTGCCGCTGGTGCAGGGAGCCCAGGCTGGGGATGCCTTCGGCGTCGAGCGCGCGCCACAGTGTGCGGATGCGGCGCGTCGCGTCGGTGTCCAGGTAGAGCTCGAGTGCCGCGACCAAGGCCGGTGGTCAGGCGACGACCGTGACGACGACCGGGGTGCTTACCAGTTCGCCGAGCCGGCCGCGGAGTTCGTACTGCCCGGCGCTCGGGATCGGGCCGGACGGCAGGTTGTTGGCGCACTGCGAGGACTGGCGGCCGTTCCAGGTCACCTGGTACTCCCGCTCGGCACCGGGGGCGAACGCGCGGACGTCGCTGCCCTTCACCGTGCTGCACTTGTCGGACGACCAGACCTTCTGCGGGCCCAGGTCGATGTAGAGCTCCTGCGCGTCGGCGCCGACGTCACGGGTACACGTACGCGTCCCGATGTTCTTGATCTTCAAGCGAAGGTCGAGCGGCACGCCGCGCTTCACCTCGGTCTTCACCGGGACGGGGGTCACCGACATCTCCGCGTCCGCGCAGGCACCGCCGTCGCCGGGGCCGGCGGGCGCGGCCGGGGGCGTGGTCAGGGCGGCCGTCGGCGCGAGAGTCGGCGCCGCGTTGCCGGTGGGCCCGGCGTTGCCGGTGGGCAGCAGCTCATCGGAGTCGCCGGGCTGCTGGGTCAGCAGGTCCGCCGGGTCGGGCAGGGCCGGGCCGACGGCCGGTTCGCTGCCGTTCAGGAACGTCGGCTCCGGACTCGCGGAGTCGGTGTTCGGAGCCGGTGTCGGGTACTGCGACGACGCGCTCTTGTTCTGCGGATCTTTCTTGTCCTCACCGGTGCAGGACATGAACAGAACGATGACGCCGAGCAGCACCGCACCCAGCACGACCGCACGCCGCCGCCAGTAGACAGCGGGTGAGAGGGGACCAACCGTCGCACGCATGATGCCGCTCACGGTAGTCCTGTGCGTCCAGCGGCATGCGAACGACGCGCCGGTTATGCGACACCAACTCGCGAACCGCTCGTTAGAGATAGACCTTGCGCTGATAGACGGCGTGCGCACCGGCCACCCGATCGAGGAACAACTTTCCTCCACAGTGGTCGACCTCGTGCTGCAGAGCCCGCGCCTCGAACGCGTCGGTCGCCACGGTGGCCTGCTCACCGGTGCCTGGAAGGACCGCCTCGACGACGACGCGTGCGGCTCGTTTCACGTCACCGGTCAGGTCGGGTACGGACATGCAGCCCTCCCGCCCCGGCCGCCACCGCGTCGCCTCGATGATCTTGGCATTGCAAAGGACGAAGGTCCCATGCGTCGTGGCCGCTTTCGGGTGCCCGGTCACGTCCACGCAGAAGACCTGGGCGCCGACACCCACCTGCGGCGCGGCGAGCCCCACACAGCCCGGCGACACCCGCATCGTGGCGACCAGGTCGGCGGCCAGCCGGACGATGTCCGGGTCGGTCGGGTCGACCTCCTGCCCGATGGTGCTCAGCACGGCCGCCGGTGCGGTGACGACCGGCAGCACCCGGCCCGGCGGACCGGCCCACACCAGGTCCGGGTCGCTCACAGGATTTCCGATTCGGCACGCCGCAGCGTTACGTCGACACCCAGCTCGGCGGCCGCGACGGCGAGGCGCTGGGCCAGTTCGTCGGCCGCGTCGCAGGGCAGGTCCACCTCGGCCACGAGCAGGTAGAGCGGGCCGGTCAGCCGGGTCGTCAGATCGGTGATGTTGCCGCCGGCGCCGGCCACCACCCGGGTGACCGCGGCGACGATGCCGAGCCGGTCGGCGCCGTGCACGCTCACCAGGTACGGCTCGCCGGACGCACCGTTCGCCGCCTCCGGCTCGACCCGGCGGACCGTGGCGAGCAACCCGCCCGTGGCGACCGGCCCGAGGGCCGCCTCCACCTGCTCGGCGGTCGGCCCGTTGCAGATCAGGGTCATCGCGAAGTGGCCGCGCAACCGGGTCATCGTCGAGTCGGTGAGGTTGGCGCCGACCCCGGCCAGCGCTTCCGCCACGTCGGCGACGATGCCGGTCCGGTCCGGGCCGATGACGGTGATGGCGAGCTCATGCACCCGCCTACAGTAAACGGGCTATGACTCTCGCCGACGCAGCCATCGCCTGGTATGACACGAATGCCCGAGATCTACCCTGGCGTCAACCCTCGACCACTCCCTGGGGTGTCCTGGTGAGCGAGGTGATGCTCCAGCAGACCCCGGTCGTCCGCGTCGAACCCGCCTGGCGTTCCTGGATGACCCGCTGGCCCGCCCCGGCCGACCTCGCCGCCGACCCGCCCTCCGAGGCGATCCGGATGTGGGGCCGGCTCGGATATCCCCGCCGGGCGATGCGGCTGCACGCCTGCGCGGTCGCGATCGTGGAACGTCACGGCGGGCGCGTGCCGGACGACCTGGAGCAGTTGCTGGCGCTGCCCGGCGTCGGGACCTACACCGGGCGGGCGGTGGCGACCTTCGCCTACGGTCAGCGGCACCCTGTCGTGGACACCAACGTACGGCGGGTCGTCTCCCGTGCCGTCGAGGGCAAACCCGACGCCGGCCCGGCCACCACGGCCGCCGACCTGACCGCGATGGAGGCCCTGCTGCCGGACGACGTCCCGCGGGCGGCCCGGGCCAGCATCGCCTTCATGGAACTCGGCGCGATCGTCTGCACCGCCCGCTCCCCCAAATGCGTCGACTGCCCGTTCCACGACGTCTGCGCGTGGCGGCTCAGCGGCACCCCGCTGCCGGCGGGTCCGAGCCGCAAACCGCAGCGGTACGCCGGAACCGACCGCCAGGTCCGCGGACTCATTCTCGAGGTGCTCCGGCACACCACCGGCCCGGTCCCCCGGCAGCGCCTCGACCTGGTCTGGAACGACGAGGTGCAGCGCACCCGGGCCCTGGCCGGTCTCGTCGAGGACGGCCTGGTGCAGCCGCTCGGCAGCGACGACTTCGTGCTCGCCGGCGACGCACCGGCTGGTGAGGTCCAGCCGCTCTGACGGCCGGATATCGGTGGCTTTCGACTGCCGCCCTTGCTGATCATTGGGCATGCGTCAGATAAGGGCGGTCTTCGACGACCGGACCATCACGGTCTATCAGGCCTACTCCGCGGCGATCGCCGGGCCGGCACTGCGGGCCGGACGGTTCGTGCCGCCGTTCAAGCGCGACCGGATGACCTGGATCAAGCCGTCGTACCTCTGGATGATGTACCGCAGCGGCTGGGCCACCAAGGACGGCCAGGAACGCGTGCTCGCCGTCTCGATCACCCGGGCCGGCTTCGAGTGGGCACTGGCGAACGCGGCGCTCAGCCACTACGAGCGCGGGGTGCACGCCGACAACGCCGACTGGCAGCGGCAGCTGCGGGCGGCGCCGACCCGCGTGCAGTGGGACCCGGAGCGGGATCTGCGATTGCGGCAGTTGCCGTACCGGTCGTTGCAGCTGGGCGTGGGCGGCCCGGCGGTTGCCCGCTACGTGGACGAATGGATCACCGGCATCGCCGACTCGACGGCCACCGCTTCACGCATCCGCGGCCACCTGGACGCGGGCGACGAGACCGGCGCGGCCGCGCTGCTGCCGGTGGAACGTCCGTACCCGCTGCCGCCCGCACTCGCCGAACGCCTCGGCACCGCCCGATAGCGGCCCCGGACACGGAAAAACGGCCCGGCGACGATCCGCCAGGCCGTTTCTCGGACGAACTTCTTACTCCTCGGTGGTGGCAGCCCCGAGGTCGGCCGGCACCGCGTCGGGCACCGTCACGCCTCGCTCGGCCCCACGGAAGACCAGCTTCGCCTTCTCGACCTGGTCCGGGTCACCCTCGCAGTCCACGACCACGATCTGACCGGGCCGCAGCTCGTTGAAGAGGATCTGCTCGGACAGCGTGTCCTCCAGCTCGCGCTGGATGGTGCGACGCAGCGGCCGGGCGCCGAGGACCGGGTCGAAGCCCTTGGCGGCCAGGTACTTCTTGGCGTTGTCGGTCAGCTCGAGACCCATGTCCTTGTTCTTGAGCTGCGACTCGATGCGCGCCGTGAAGATGTCCACGATCTGCAGAATTTCCTTCTGCCGCAGCTGGTGGAAGACGATGGTGTCGTCGATACGGTTCAGGAACTCCGGGCGGAAGTGCTGCTTCAGCTCGTCGTTGACCTTGATCTTCATCCGTTCGTAGCTCGACTCCTCGGCCTCGGAGGCCTGGAAGCCCAGCGACACCGCCTTGGCCACGTCACGCGTGCCCAGGTTGGTGGTCAGGATGATGACCGTGTTCTTGAAGTCGACGATGCGGCCCTGGCCGTCGGTCAGGCGACCGTCCTCCAGGATCTGCAGCAGCGTGTTGAAGACGTCCGGGTGGGCCTTCTCGATCTCGTCGAACAGCACCACCGAGAACGGCTTGCGCCGCACCTTCTCGGTCAGCTGACCGCCCTCGTCGTAACCCACGTAGCCGGGAGGGGCACCGACGAGGCGGGACACCGTGTACCGGTCGTGGAACTCGGACATGTCGAGCTGGATCAGCGCGTCCTCGGAGCCGAACAGGAACTCGGCGAGCGCCTTGGAGAGCTCGGTCTTACCGACGCCGGACGGGCCGGCGAAGATGAACGAGCCGGACGGCCGCTTCGGGTCCTTGAGGCCGGCCCGGGTACGCCGGATCGCCTTGGAGACCGCCTGCACGGCGTCCTCCTGGCCGATGACCCGCTTGTGGAGCTCGTCCTCCATGCGCAGCAGCCGGGAGGTCTCCTCCTCGGTGAGCTTGTAGACCGGGATGCCAGTCCAGTTGCCCAGGACCTCGGCGATCTGCTCGTCGTCGACCTCGGACACCACGTCCAGGTCGCCGGCCTTCCACTCCTTCTCCCGCTGCGCCTTCTGGTTGAGAAGGGTCTTCTCCTTGTCACGCAGCTGGGCGGCGCGCTCGAAGTCCTGCGCGTCGATCGCGGACTCCTTGTCGCGACGCACCTGGGCGATGCGCTCGTCGAAGTCACGGAGGTCCGGCGGCGCGGTCATCCGGCGGATGCGCATCCGGGCGCCGGCCTCGTCGATCAGGTCGATCGCCTTGTCCGGCAGGAACCGGTCCGAGATGTACCGGTCGGCAAGCGTCGCCGCGGCCACCAGGGCGGCGTCGGTGATGCTGATCCGGTGGTGCGCCTCGTAGCGGTCCCGGAGACCCTTGAGGATCTCGATGGTGTGCGCCAGCGACGGCTCGCCGACCTGGATCGGCTGGAAGCGGCGCTCGAGGGCCGCGTCCTTCTCCAGGTGCTTGCGGTACTCGTCGAGAGTGGTCGCACCGATGGTCTGCAGCTCGCCACGAGCCAGCATCGGCTTGAGGATCGAGGCGGCGTCGATCGCACCCTCGGCGGCACCCGCGCCGACCAGGGTGTGGATCTCGTCGATGAACAGGATGATGTCGCCGCGCGTGCGGATCTCCTTGAGCACCTTCTTCAGGCGCTCCTCGAAGTCACCGCGGTACCGCGAGCCGGCCACCAGGGCACCCAGGTCCAGCGTGTAGAGCTGCTTGTCCTTCAGCGTCTCGGGCACCTCGCCCTTGACGATGGACTGCGACAGGCCCTCGACGACGGCGGTCTTGCCGACACCGGGCTCGCCGATCAGCACCGGGTTGTTCTTGGTGCGACGCGACAGCACCTGCATGACCCGCTCGATTTCCTTCTCCCGGCCGATGACCGGGTCGAGCTTGCCCTCGCGGGCGGCCTGCGTCAGGTTGCGGCCGAACTGGTCGAGCACCAGCGACGTGGAGGGCGCTGCCTCGCCCGTCGCCGCGCCGGCGGCGGCCGGCTCCTTGCCCTGGTATCCGGAGAGCAGCTGGATGACCTGCTGGCGGACCCGGTTGAGGTCGGCGCCGAGCTTGACCAGCACCTGGGCGGCGACGCCCTCGCCCTCACGGATCAGGCCGAGCAGGATGTGCTCGGTGCCGATGTAGTTGTGCCCGAGCTGCAGCGCCTCACGCAGCGACAGCTCCAGGACCTTCTTGGCGCGCGGCGTGAACGGGATGTGCCCGCTCGGCGCCTGCTGACCCTGACCGATGATCTCTTCGACCTGCTGGCGGACGCCCTCGAGGGAAATGCCGAGGCTCTCCAGAGCCTTCGCGGCAACGCCTTCGCCCTCGTGGATCAAACCCAGCAGGATGTGTTCGGTTCCGATGTAGTTGTGGTTGAGCATCCGGGCCTCTTCTTGGGCCAGGACGACAACCCGTCGCGCTCGGTCGGTGAACCGCTCGAACATGCCCTCGTGCTCCTCACGTGCCGTGCGCCAATGCTGAACCAGTCTCAACAGCTGGCGGGGCCAGCGCACGAGCATCGGTGATGCCCGTGCTGTGACTACTCTATCGCCGCTGACGGGCTCCGCCGGGCCCTCGCAGCCCTTCGAAACGATCCGCAACGTTGATTTAGCCAACTTCGCACGCTCAACGGCTGTTCCCCCACCCGAACGTGTACGCGTACAGCGAAATCGCATCCATCCACAGGCTGTGGACAACTAGGCATCCGCCTGTGGATAACTTGTGCACAAACGCCAAGGGGGCGCGCCGACCACAATGATCAACGCGCCCCCTCAAGCCGGGAAGCCCAGCCACCCCAGCCCCATCACCCCAACGCCCCGTCCAGTCCCACCAAGCCCAACCCGAGCTCAGCCACAACCGGAGCCGAAGGCGAAGGCGAGGCCGCGGCGGCCGTTCAGGCCCGTCCGGGCCCTTGGGAGTGGTATTCGTCCACGATCTCCTGCGGGATCCGGCCCCGGTCGGAGATGTCCTTGCCCGACTTCTTGGCCCACTCGCGGATGGCCTTGTTCTGCTCGCGGTCGGCGGTGGCGCCGCCACGCCCGCGCGCCGCCCGGCCACCGACCACGACGCCGCCACGGGCGACGCGGGTGCCGGCGTTGAGGTAGGGCTCGAAGACCTCCCGCAATTTAGCGGCGTTCTTCTCCGAGAGGTCGATCTCATACTGAATGCCGTCGAGCGCAAACTTCACGGTCTCGTCGGCGTCGCCGTTGTCGAGGTCATCGACCAGCTTGTGAATGATCTGCTTGGCCACGCGCCGTTATCCTCCCGAACACAGGTTCTCTCCCCAGCAATGGGAGAACAATAACGCCACAGCCGCATCACCCGTCAATGGCGGGGGCAATAATGCCGACCGACTACTCCGGCCGGACCAACGGGAAGAGGATCGTTTCCCGAATGCCAAGGCCGGTGAGCGCCATCAACAGCCGGTCGATTCCCATTCCCATCCCACCGGTGGGCGGCATTCCATACTCCATGGCCCGCAGGAAATCCTCGTCCAGCTGCATCGCCTCGGCGTCGCCACCGGCCGCGAGCAGGGACTGCGCGTGCAACCGGTCCCGCTGGACGACCGGGTCGACCAGCTCGGAATAGGCGGTGGCCAGCTCGAACCCGCCGACGTAGAGGTCCCACTTCTCGGTCAGTCCGGGCGTCTCCCGGTGCGCGGCGGTCAGCGGGGCCGTCTCCTCCGGGTAGTCCCGGACGAACGTGGGCGCCTGCAACTTGTGCTGCACCAGGTGCTCGAAAAGTTCCTCGGCGAGCTTCCCGGCGCTCCACTTCGGGTCCACCGACAGCTGCACCTTCTCCGCGTACTGCTGGAGGGTGGCCAGGTCGGTGCCGATGGTGACCTCCTCGCCGAGCGCCTCCGAGATCGCGCCGAACAGGGTGATCTCGGCCCACTCGCCGCCCAGGTCGATCTCGGTGCCATCGGCGTGCGTGACCACGTGCGACCCGGAGACGGCGACTGCGGCCTCCTGAATCCACTGCCGCACCTGCGCCTGCATCACGTTGTAGTCGGCATACGCCTGATACGCCTCGAGCATGGCGAACTCCGGGGAGTGCGTGGAGTCCATGCCCTCATTGCGGAAGTTCCGGTTGATCTCGAAGACCCGCTCGATGCCGCCGACCACGGCACGCTTCAAAAACAGTTCCGGAGCGATCCGCAGATAAAGATCGGTATCCAGTGCGTTGCTGTGCGTCACAAACGGCCGAGCCGCGGCGCCACCGTGCAGCAACTGCAACATGGGCGTTTCCACCTCGAGGAAATTGCGGCGGAACAGCGACTCACGCAGGCTGCGCACCACTGTCGCACGAGTACGCACGACGTCGCGCGCCTGCGGCCGGACGATGAGATCGACATAGCGCTGCCGGACCCGGGTCTCCTCGGAGAGCGGCTTGTGCGCGACCGGGAGCGGCCGCAGCGCCTTGGCGCTCATCGTCCACGAATCGGCGAGAACACTGAGCTCACCGCGGCGGCTGGTGATCACTTCACCGGTGACCGCGACCAGGTCACCGAGGTCGACCAGCCGCTTCCACTCGTCGAGAGCCTCGGCGCCCACCTTGTCCAGCGAGAGCATGGCCTGCAGTTCGGTGCCGTCGCCGGCGCGCAGGGTGGCGAAGCAGAGCTTGCCGCCGTTGCGCACGAAGATGACCCGGCCGGTGACCGACACGGTGTCGCCGCTGGCGGTGTCGGTGGGCAGGTCGGCGTACTTGGCGCGGACCTCGGCGAGCTCGATGGTCCGGGGTACGTTCACCGGGTACGGCGGGATGCCCTCGGCCAGCATCCGGTCCCGCTTCGCCCGGCGGACCCGCATCTGCTCGGGGAGGTCCTCGGCGGGGTCGGTGGCTGGCGTGTTCTGCTCGGTCACGGCTCGACTTCCTGGTCGGTACTGGTCAGGGCCTGCAAAAGCCTACTCAGCCGCTTTCACACGTTCCGCTCATATACCATCCGCAGGCCGATCAGCGTGATCATCGGCTCGTGTGCGGTGATCGTCCGGCACTCGTCCTTCACCAGCCAGGCCAGCCCACCGGTGGCGATCACCGCCTTGACCGGCCCGATCTCCTCGATCATCCGCTCGACGATCCGGTCCACCTGGCCGGCGAAGCCGAAGTAGAGCCCGGCCTGCAGACACTCCACGGTGTTCTTGCCGATCACCGACCGGGGCTTGGTGGGCTCCACCTTGCGCAGCTGGGCGGCGCGGGCGGCGAGCGCGTCGAAGGAGATCTCGATGCCCGGCGCGAAGGCGCCGCCGAGGAACTCGCCCTTCCCGCTGATCAGGTCGAAGTTGGTGGTGGTGCCGAAGTCGACCACGATCGACGGTCCGCCGTAGAGCGCGTGCGCCGCGAGGGTGTTGACCACCCGGTCGGCGCCGACCTCCTTCGGGTTGTCGATCGCCAGCTGCACACCCGTCTTCACCCCCGGCTCCACGATCACGCTCGGCACCTCGCCGTAGTAGCGCTTCAGCATGGTCCGCAGATTGCGCAGCGCCGCCGGCACGGTCGAGCAGGCGGCCACCCCGGTGATCTCCACGGCGTCCCCGGCTAACAGGCCGCGGAACATCAGTCCCAGCTCGTCGGCGGTGGAGGCGGCATCGGTCTTGATCCGCCAGTTGTGCACCAGCTTGTCGCCGTCGAAGGTCGCCAGCACGGTGTTGGTGTTGCCGATGTCAATGCAGAGCAGCACGAGGGCCCCTAAGAATCAAAATCAAGACCGTTAATTTGTACGGGCCACACCTCCCACGACCGCACCCGGACCGTCCCGTCCGCTCCCCGAGCGCCCCGCGAACCGTGACCTGCCGCCCGGTCCCGCATCCACGGAACCGGGTCGGCCCGGCAGGCCGGATCAGCTCCGTGGCCGCAGGTCCAGCGCGATGTCCAGGATCGGCGAGGAGTGCGTGAGCCCGCCGACCGAAAGGTAGTCCACCCCGGTCGCGGCGTAGGCGGCCGCCGTCTCCAGCGTGAGGTTCCCGGTCGCCTCCAACTCGGCCTGCTCGCCGACCGCGGCCACCACCTCGGTGAGCAGTTCCGGGCTCATGTTGTCGCAGAGCAGGAACCCGGCGCCGGCCGCGACCGCCTCCCGTGCCTCGTCCAGCGTGGTCACCTCGACCTGCACCGCCACGTCCGGGAACGTCTGCCGCACCAGCTGGTACGCGGCCGTGATGCTCCCCGCCGCCAGCTTGTGGTTGTCCTTGATCATGGCGACGTCGTAGAGGCCCATCCGCTTGTTGGTGCCGCCGCCGACCCGGACCGCGTACTTCTCCAGCGCCCGCAGGCCGGGCGTGGTCTTGCGGGTGTCCAGGACCGTCGCCCTGGTGCCCTCGAGCTGGTCGGCCCACTTACGGGTGTGCGTGGCCACCCCGGACATCCGGCTGATCAGGTTGAGCGCGGTGCGCTCGGCGGTCAGCAGCGCGCGGGTCGGTCCGGTGATCCGGGCCAGCACGTCGCCCCGGCGCACCCGGTCGCCGTCCGTGGCCACCTGTTCGAACGTGGCGGCGCCGGACGACGTGACCGCGAAGACCTCGGCCGCCACCAGCAGGCCGGCGACGACGCCGTCGGCCCGGGCGACGAGTTCCGCCGTGTCGGTCTGTGTGGCCGGGATGGTGGCCTCGCTCGTCACGTCCCGCGGCGGGTCGCCGAGGTCCTCGGCCAGAGCGGTGAAGACGATCCGCTGCAGCGCGTCGAAGTCGATCCCTGGGTTGCTCACGCTGTTCCCTCCTGGGCGTGCTCTCCTGGCCCTTGCTTCGCTGCGGTGCAGTCGATCACGCGGTGCCATCCTGGGCGTGCTCTCCCGGCCCTTGCTTCGCTGCGGTGCAGTCGATCACGCCATCTCCTCGAACTTCTGCGTCACAAAACCGTCCGGGCCGACCGCGTCGAGCAGGTGGCCGCGCCACTCGTCGGCGGCGGTCGGGTGGTCCTCGCGCCAGTGGCAGCCGCGCGTCTCGCGACGGGTCTGCGCGTTGGCGACGAGCACCGCCGCCACGGTGAGCAGGTTCGTCGCCTCCCAGGCCGCGGTGTTGGGCCGGGACCGCTGCTCGGCGAGCCGGCTCAGTTCCTTCGCGGCGGCCGAGAGCGAGTCGGCCGAGCGCAGCACCCCGGCGCCCCGGGTCATGGCGCGTTGCAGCTCGGCCCGGACGGCCGGGTCGGCGACCCAGCCCCCGCCGGCGTCGCCGGGCACCGGTTCGGCCTGCGCCGGCAGGTCGCGGGCGATGTCGTCGGCGATCCGCTTCGCGAAGACCAGGCCTTCCAGCAGCGAGTTGCTGGCCAGCCGGTTCGCGCCGTGCACGCCGGTGCAGGCGACCTCGCCGCACGCGTAGAGGCCGGGAATGCTGGACCGCCCGGACAGGTCGGTGCGCACGCCGCCGGAGGCGTAGTGCGCGGCCGGCGCGACCGGGATCAGCTCGGTGGCCGGGTCCACGCCGGCGGCCCGGGTGGAGGCCATGATGGTCGGGAACCGCTGCTCCAGGAACTCCCGGCCCAGGTGCCGGGCGTCCAGGTAGACGTGGTCCGCACCGGTGGACCGCAGCACCCGGTAGATGCCCTTGGCGACCACGTCACGGGGCGCCAGCTCGGCGAGTTCGTGCCGGCCCACCATGAACCGCTCGCCGGCCTCGTCGACGAGGTACGCCCCCTCACCGCGCAGCGCCTCCGAGATCAGCGGCCGCTGCACCGAGTTGACCTCGCCCGAGACGAACGAGGTCGGGTGGAACTGCACGAACTCGATGTCGGTGACCTCGGCGCCGGCCCGCAGCGCGAGCGCCACGCCGTCGCCGGTGGAGACCGGCGGGTTCGTGGTGGACGAGTAGATCTGCCCCATCCCGCCGGTGGCCAGCACCACGGCCCGGGCCAGGATCGCGCCGACACCGTCCTCGCTGCCCTCGCCGAGCACGTGCAGGGTGAGCCCGCAGGCCCGGCCGTCGGCGGCGCGCAGCAGGTCCAGCACGAGCGCGTGCTCGACCAGGCGGATCCACGGGTCCCGGCGCACCGCCTGGTGCAGGGCGCGCTGCACCTCGGCGCCGGTCGCGTCGCCACCGGCGTGCACGATCCGGTCGGCCCGGTGCCCGCCCTCCCGGGTCAGCATCAGTGAGCCGTCCGGGTTCCGGTCGAACTCGGCGCCGCGCCGGATCAACTCCCGGATCCGGGCCGGTCCTTCCTCGACCAGGACCCGTACCGCCTCGGGGTCGCAGAGCCCGACCCCGGCGATCTCGGTGTCGTACGCGTGGGCCTGCGGCGTGTCCAGCGGGTCGAGCACGGCCGCGATGCCGCCCTGTGCCCAGCGCGTGGAGCCGTCGTCGATGTTCACCTTCGTCACGACGGTGACGTGCAGGCCCTGCTCGCGCAGGTGGAGGGCGGCGGTCAGGCCGGCGATCCCGGAACCGACCACGACGACGTCGGTGGTCTCGGTCCAGCCCGGCTCGGCAGCGGCAAGCCGGCGGGGCAGCGCCGGTAGATCCGCGAGTGGTGACATGTGTTTCAGTACACTCCGCCCGTCCGGATCCGTCGCGGCGGGGGCACCCGCAGTGGTCACTATTACTTGTACTGGACGGGCAGGGCCTTCGTCCCCTTGCCCTTGAGCGATCCGGTCAGTTCGGCGCCCTCCAGCCAGAGGTAACAGCGCACGCCGTGATCGCCCTGCGCCCACACCTCGGTGTTGCCGGGCAGCGAGACCACGCCGGTGCGGTACCGCAGGTCCGCGTCGTCCGGCACACCGACGTAGCGGGCCACCAGCATCCGGCAGCCGCCGTGGAACTCTTCCCAGGTCGCATCCCCCTTGGGGTACGAGGCCTTGGCGGGCGCGTCCCAGATCCCGACGAACTCGGCCTCGTGCTTCTGGGCGCAGTCGACCGCCGGCATCGTGGTGATCGAGCCCCGCTCGTCGCGCCCGATGTCGTAGCAGGTCAGCATCAGCTCGGACGACTCGTTCTCCAGGGCGCCGCGGAGGCTGCCGATCCGCTGCACCAGGGCGCCGTCGTCCTCGATCGAGTCGAGTTCGACGAGTTCGCAGCGGAACCAGCGGGCCCCGCCGTCCCAGCCCGCCGGCGACGGGTTGGTGACGCCGATCCAGAGCCGCGCGTGCCGCCACGGGCCGCCCGCGTACTCGTTCGTCCGGGTGTCGCAGGTCCGGTAGGCGGCCTTGCCGGCGGTGCTCGCGCCGGCCGGTGGTTGCTCGGCCTCGGCGGCGGCGCCGGTGTACTCCCCGACGAACACGGTCTCGGTGCGGTGCAGCACCTCGCAGTCCACCTCCTCGTAGGTGGAGCGCGGACCGGTGGCGGCGAAGTTGGCGAGGTGGCAGGTCTCGGCGACCGGCCGGAAACTTGTCGCCACGGCCATCGCACCCCAGTTGTTGGTGAGGTCGCCGTCGACGGCGCTGCTGCCGCCGCAGCCCGCGGCGAGCAGCACGATCGCGCTCACCGTGGCCAGCCCGTGATTACGCCGGGTACGCCGCCGGTGCCGCATTGACCTCCGCCTCCCCGACCGCCGCCGATGTCCGATTTATCGATCGTATGACGATCTGTACGGACCACGGCGGCGTTCCGGAAAGTTCACGCCGCCAGGCACTCCGGGCCCGGCAGCCCCAGCGGACCCAGCAGCGGCGGCGCCGGGGTCAGCCGCGCGCCAGGGTCAGGTCGCCGCGCACCGGGTCGCCGGCCATCCCGGCGACCGCCTCGGCCGGATCGGCGCCCAACTCGATGATCTTGTTGGCCGCGTCGACGTGCACGATCCGCGGCTGGTACTCCCGGGCCTCGGCGTCGGACATCTGCCCGTAGGAGATGAGGATGACCAGGTCACCCGGGTGCACCAGGTGCGCCGCGGCGCCGTTGATGCCGATCACGCCGGTGCCGCGCTCACCCGGGATCACGTAGGTCTCGAGGCGCGCCCCGTTCGTCACGTCCACGATCGCGACCTGCTCGCCGGGAATCAGGTCGGCCGCGTCGAGCAGGTCCTCGTCGATCGTGACCGACCCGACGTAGTGCAGGTCCGCCTGGGTCACGGTGGCCCGGTGGATCTTCGACTTGAGCATGGTGCGGAGCATTCAGGCACCCTTCCTGGGCTGTACCGAAGCGAGCTGGCCCGGAGCGAGCTGGACCGGGACGTTGTCGATGAGCCGGGTGCTGCCGACCTTGGCGGCCACCAGCAGGCGAGCCACACCCTCCGCCGGGGCGTCCCCCAGGTCCGGGCCGGTCAGGGCGAGGTAGTCCACCCGTACACCCGGCTCCTCCGCCAAGATCTTGTGAGCGACGGCCAGGACCGACTCGGCGTCCGCCTGCGCGGCGCCCTCGCGCAGGGCGCGCGACAGCGCCAAAGCCGCCCGGCGCTGGTCCGGCGAGAGATAGCGGTTGCGGCTGGAGAGGGCCAGGCCGTCCTTTTCGCGTACGGTCGGGACGCCCCGGATCTCGACGGGCAACTCCAGGTCGCGGGCCATCCGGCGGATCAGGGCGAGCTGCTGGAAGTCCTTCTCCCCGAAGTAGGCGACGTCCGCCCGGGTGAGCATCAGCAGCTTCTGGACCACGGTCAGCATGCCGGAGAAGTGGCCCGGCCGGCTCGCACCCTCGAGGATCTCGCCGAGCCCGCCCGGGTTCATCGTGACCGACGGCGCTCCACCGGGGTAGACGTCGTCCCGGCCCGGCGCGAAGACCACCGCGACACCCTCCGCCGTGCAGGCCGCGAGGTCGTCGTCGAGCGTGCGCGGGTACTTCTCGAAGTCCTCGCCCGGCCCGAACTGCAGCGGATTCACGAAGATCGTCACCACCACGAACGCGGACCGCTCCCGGGCCACCCGCATCAGCTGCCGGTGCCCCTCGTGCAGCGCGCCCATCGTCATCACGACCGCGATCTCCCCCGGCGCCCGGTCGAGCTCGGCCGCGAGATCGGCGCGGGTGTGTACCAAGACCGTCATGCCTGGGTTCCCACCTTCGTCCGGGACAGCACGCCCAGCAGGGCCGCCGCGTCGTGCGGGCGCAGCCGCCCGGAGGCGATCGCGCGGTCCGCGGTCCGCCGGGCCATCGCCAGGTAGGCCGGGACGGCGTCCGCGGGCATCCGGTCCAGGTGCTTGGCGACCGTGCCGGCGTCACCACGTGAGACCGGTCCGGTCAGGGCGGCGTCACCCATCCGCAGGGCGTTGTCGAGGGCCGCGGTCAGCAGCGGCTCCAGCACCCGGCCGGGCCGGCCCACACCTGCCGCGCGCAGCAGGTCGGCGGCCTCGTTGACCAGGGTGACCAGGTGGTTGGCGCCGTGCGCCAGGGCCGCGTGGTAGAGCGGCCGGGAGTCCTCGGCCACCCACTCCGGCACGCCGCCGAGGTCGGCCACCAGGCGCGTCGCGAAGGCCCGGTCGCGCGTGGTCACGCCCCAGGCGATGCCGGGCAGCCGGTCCAGGTCGGAGTCCGCGCCGGTGAAGGTCATCGCGGGGTGCAGGGCCATGCCGTTCACATCGCCCAGAACGGCGAGTCCGTAAGCGCCCGAGGTGTGTGCGACCACCTGGCCGCGGCGCAGCGCACCGGTACGGTCCAGGCCCGCGACCACCCCGGCCAGGGCGTCGTCCGGCACGGCGAGCAGCAGCAGGTCGGGGGCGGCCCGCGCGACCTCGTCGGCGGGCAGGATCGCGGCGTCCGGCAACAGGCGGGCGGCGCGCTCCCGGGAGGCGGCGGAGACCGCCGCGGCGGCGACCACCCGGTGCCCGGCCGACAGCAGGGCCGCACCGAGCACGGCGCCCACCCGGCCGGCGCCGATGACGCCGACGGTCAAAGCGTTCATTCGCAGATCCAGTCCTCGAGTCGGGGTACCGGTCGAGCGTCAGTATGCGCCGAATTGATACGGCGGTGACAACCACCTGTGGCAAACCGCACCCGCCCCGCCGGGCCACCCGTCCGGCCCTCACCGGGCCGCATCCGGCGACCCGACCCGGGCGGGCCTAGGGTGGCGGGATGGGTATCGGGTGGCGGACGGCCATGCGGGCGGCCCTCTACAGCAGTACGGGGTTCTTCGTCCGCGACCACGACGGGCCGGCCGGGCACTTCCGGACAAGCGTGCACGCCTCACCGCTCTTCGCCGGGGCCCTGCTCGGCATCGTCGGGCGGCTCGACGCCGCGCTGGGCCGACCGGCCACGTTCGACCTGGTGGACGTCGGTGCCGGGCGCGGCGAACTGCTCACCACGCTGCTCGCGATGCTGCCCGCCGGGCTGACCGGCCGGGTACGCCCCACCGCCGTCGAACTGGCACCCCGGCCACCCGGCCTCGACCCGCGGATCGTCTGGCGCCGCGACGTCCCGGACACCGTGACCGGGCTCCTGATCGCCACCGAATGGCTGGACAACGTGCCGCTCGACGTCGTCGAGACCGACGAGCACGGCAGGTACCGCAAGGTCCTGGTCGACCGGCGCACCGGCGCCGAGACGCTGGGCGGGCCGGCGGACGCGGCCGACGTGTTCTGGCTGAGCCGCTGGTGGCCCGGCCCCGGCCGGATCGAGATCGGCTGGCCCCGGGACACCGCCTGGGCGGACGCGGTCGCCGCGGTCCGGCGCGGTGCGGCGCTCTGCGTCGACTACGGGCACCACCGCGCCGACCGGCCGGTCCTCGGCACCCTCACCGGCTACCGGGAGGGCCGGCAGGTGCCACCCGTCCCGGACGGCCGATGCGATGTCACGGCACACGTCGCCATGGATGCGGTGGCGGTCGCGGCGGGTCACCCGTACACCATGATCCGCCAGCGCGAGGCGCTGAAAGCGCTCGGAGTCGACGGCGCCCGGCCACCGCTGTCCCTGGCACGCACCGACCCGGCGGGCTACGTCCGCGCGCTCTCCGCCGCCGGGTCCGCCGCCGAACTGATCGACCCCACCGGCCTCGGCGCGCACTGGTGGCTGTGGCACGAGATCGGCGTGGACGTTCGTGGGACGATGCTGCCGTGACCGCCAACCCGACCACCCCGCCCGCCGACGGCCGTGCGATCCGCGAGATGACGGTCGGGACCGGCGCCGGCCTGGACACCGCCGACATGGTCCTGAACATCGGGCCACAACACCCGTCCACCCACGGTGTGTTGCGGCTCAAGCTCAAACTGGACGGCGAACGGGTCGTCGAGTGCGAACCGATCGTCGGCTACATGCACCGGGGCGCCGAGAAATTGTTCGAGGTGCGCGACTACCGCCAGATCATCATGCTGGCGAACCGGCACGACTGGCTTTCCGCGTTCTCCAACGAACTCGGTGTGGTCCTCGCCGTGGAACGGCTGATGGGCATCGAGGTGCCGGAACGCGCGGTCTGGCTGCGGATGGCGCTCGCCGAACTGAACCGGGTGCTCAACCACCTGATGTTCCTCGGCTCCTACCCCCTGGAGATCGGCGCGATCACGCCGATGTTCTACGCCTTCCGGGAACGGGAGACGCTCCAGGCGGTCATGGAGGAGGTTTCCGGCGGCCGCATCCACTACATGTTCAACCGGGTCGGCGGCCTCAAGGAGGAGATTCCGGCGGGCTGGACCACCCGGGTACGGCAGGCGGTCGCCGCCGTCCGCCGCCGGATGCCGGACCTGGACAACCTGATCCGCAGGAACGACATCTTCATGGCCCGCACAGTCGGGATCGGCGTCCTCTCCGCCGCCGACGCCGCCGCCTACGGTGCGTCCGGGCCGGTGGCACGGGCCAGCGGCCTCGACTTCGACCTGCGCCGCGACGAGCCGTACCTCTTCTACGACCAGCTCGACGTGCCCGTGGTGACCCGGCAGGCCGGTGACTGCCACTCCCGCTTCGAGGTGCTGCTGGAACAGGTCTACGTCTCGCTCGACCTGGTCGAACAGTGCCTGGACCGGGTCGAGCGGATCGGCGGGCCGGTCAACGTGCGACTGCCCAAGGTGGTCAAGGCGCCGGAGGGGCACACGTACGCGTGGACCGAGAACCCGCTCGGCGTCAACGGGTACTACCTGGTCTCCCGCGGCGAGAAGACCCCGTGGCGGCTCAAGCTGCGCACCGCGTCGTACGCGAACGTGCAGGCACTCGCCACGCTCATCCCCGGCTGCCTGGTGCCCGACCTGATCGCCATCCTGGGCTCGATGTTCTTCGTGGTCGGCGACATCGACAAATAGCGGCCCCGGGCCTCAGCGGCCGTCCCGATATCCGCCGTACGAGGCGAAGTCGTCGAGCGAACCGACGTTCGTGTCGTTCGCGGAGGGGCGGTGGCGGCGGGCCTTGTAGGGGCCGGTCTGCTCGGATCCGTCGTCGCCGTAGCCCTGTTCGCCATGGCCCTGTTCGTCGTAACCCGGGTTGTCGTAGTCGCCGTATTCGGTCCCACCGGTGTATTCGCCGCCGCCGTATTCGCCCGATCGGGCGTATTCACGATCGGTGCCGTATTCCCCTGAACCGGCATATTCGCGGCCATTACCGTATTCGCCGGCTTCCACATAGCCCGCGGCCGCGCCGTACCCGTCAGTCCCGCCGTACCCGTTGCCGTCGACGAATCCACTGTCGTCGTACCCGGTGCCACCGTCATATCCGTCATACCCGGTGCCTGCGTCGTACCCGGTGGCACGGTCATGGCCGTTGGCACCGTCGTACTCGTTCGCACCGTCGTACCCGCCGGCACGGTCGTACTCGCCGGCACCGTCGTACCCGTTGGCGCCGTCGTACCCGTTGGGCGCGTCGTACTGGTTGGCGCCGGGGTAGCCGCCGTTGGCTTCGAAATCGTCGTTCGAGGTTTCCGGGCGGCCGTACTGCCCGCCCGGCCGGACCGCGGCTGCCGCCCTGGGTGGGCCGCCCGGGCCGGGCGGCGGGACGGAGGCAGAGCCGGCCGGGACCGAGGCCGAACCGGACGGGAGAGAGGCCGAGCCGACCGGAAGAGAGGCCGAGCCGGCCGGAAGAGGGGCCGAACCGGACGGGACCGAGGCTGCCGCGCGTGGTCGGCCGGGCTGGGCGCCGGCCTGATGCCCCGGCGGGCCGGACTGGCGTCCGGGAGCCGGGCCGGACTGGCGTCCAGGCGGCGGGCCCGACGGCGGGCCGGACGGCACTGCGGCGGCGGCACGGGGGCCGGGCGGCGGGACTGCCGCAGCAGCGCGCGGACGTGGCACCGGGCCGGGCGGCATCCCACCGGGCGGCATCCCACCGATGGGTACGGCTCCGGACGTGATGGGACCGGACGTGATGGGACCGGACGTGATCGGGCCGGACGTGATCGGGCCGGACGTGATCGGGCCGGACGTGATCGGGCCGGAGGCGTTCGGGCCCGCACCGCTCATCGGGCCCGCCGAACCCGCGCCGCCCATGTGACCGCCCCGGCCGCCACTCATCGGCCCCGGCGCGGTGTTGCTCATCGGGCCCGGCCCGGCGTCGGCCATCGGGGGCGGACCGGCGGGCACCGCGGCGGAACGGACCACCGAGGCCGAACCGGCGGGGACCGGTGCCGCACCGGCGGGCACGGCGGAGGCACGGCCGGGCGGTGCCGGGCGGTTGCCGTACTCCCCCTGCTCGTAACCCTCCTCGTAGCCCGGCCCGTCGTCGTAGCCCGGCCCCTGCTCGTATCCGCCGTCGTAGTCCTGCCCGTCATAGGGGTGGCCGTCATAGGACTGCGGGTCGTCATAGGAGGCGCCGTAAACCTGCGGGTTGCCGTAGGCCGGAGCTTCAAACCCGTCATATTCCGACTGCGGAGAGTAACCGTTTTCGGGCCCGCCGCCGGGCGCTCCCACCGCCTGCGCCGGGTGTGCCGGGCCGGCGACGGCGGGTGCGGCCGCAGCGGTGGCGAACTCGGCGCGCAACTGCTCGCGCAGCCTGCCGACCTCCTCGGCGACGCGGTCCTCGACGTCCATCCTGGCCAGTACGGGATCGACGCGGATCAGCACTGACGCGCCGACCAGCACCACACTGACGGCGATCAGCAGGATCGCGAGACGCACCGATGTGGAGCCTCCGCCGATCAGCACGACGGCGGCCGCGAGCGGGGCGAGCACCATCCCGCCCCAGAGGAGGCCACGGAGCAGCTTCGCGCTGGGTCCCGCTTGTGGGTCGCGTTCCGGCATGGGCGCAGATGTTACCGAGAGTGCGCCCTTGAAGAAACGGCCGAACGTCCGAACGGCACAAATGAACAATTTTCCACCCGGCATCCGGCCGGCTCGGGCACACGCCGGAGCCGGCCGGGATCGGGGTAAGCGGACGCCGCGCCGAGCGGGTCAGCCAGTGCCGCGCCGGGGCGGGTCAGCGGGTGCCGCGCCGGGGCGGGTCAGCGGGTGCCGCGCCGGGGCGGGTCAGCGGGTGCCGCGCCGGAACGGGTCAGCGGGTGCCGCGCCGGCCGCCGAGCGAGGCGAAGCCGACGATCCAGCCGACGAAGAGGCCGTAGGAGGCGCCCGAACCGGCCGCCCGGAACGCGCCCAGCAACGACGGGTTGGTGAGGAACAGCGTGGCGAGCAGCGCCGCGAAACCGCCCGCGAAGATGTACGCGGCCCAGCCGGCGAAGAACTGGCTGATCGTGCCGCGGGCCCGGGCCAGCTGGGAACCGGGCAGCAGGTAGAGGAAGAGCGCCGTCAGCAGGACGACGAGGATCGCCTTCAGGTCGCCGACGATCACGTCACGCAACGAGTCGTCGGTGTCGAAACTCCAGTGCGGCCAGGCCAGCAGTTGGAGCCACCAGCCGCCGGCCGTACCCGGGTTGGTGTTGTCCACCGACCAGTCGCTGTACCAGGGGCTGCCGAAGACGAGGACGAGTATCAGCGCGGCGACCGTACCCGCACCCGGTGCGGACTTGTATCGATTTCCGAGAGCCATGGCCCCGCTATTTCCCAGCGGGGCTCGGCACTCAAACGACGGCCGTGACTACCTGCTCAGGTAGTCGATGAAGGCGGCGCGCAGCAGCGGCTCGGACTCGCCGAGGTCGCGTCCCTCCAGCTCACGCCAGAGGGCGACCGCCTCGTCGATGGTCGGGCCGATCGAGTTGGGCGCGCCGTCGAGCGCGGCGGCCTCGTCGGCGTCCGGCAGGTGCCGCAGCACCGACCAGTAGAACTTGACGTCGTGACGCTCCCGCGCCAGGGCGAAGGCGCGCTCCCGCAGCACCTCGGTGGGCAGGGCGTCCAGTTCGGCGAAGGTCGGCGTGCTCATGACCAAAGCATAGTCATCAGCGGTTCGCGCTCCACGGGCCTTCGTCCCAGCGCTCGCCGCGGGCGGCCGGTGCGGCGCCAGGCGAGTTCCACGTCTCCGGCATGGCCGGCGACCAGGTGCCGTTGCTGGCCGCCGCGTTCCACTCCTCGCCGGTGCCGGCGGGCAGCGGGCGGCCGTAGGTCTCGACGAGCCGGGTCACGATCAGGCCGGCCGCGAAGACGCTCGCGGCGACGGCGAAGATGGCGATGTCCAGCTCGCGGCGGTTCTCGTAGTCGAGGAAGAGCGCCATGGCGGTCACCGCGAACAGGGTGCCGAAGATGCCGCCACGCCGGCCGTAGGCGCTGGTGCCGCCGAGCAGCGCCAGGCCGATGCCGATGCCGGTCCACTCCAGTCCGGTGCCGGGCTGGACCGGGCCGCTCGCGTTGGCGGCCAGCAGGATGCCGGCCCCGGCCGCGAAGACCGAGGAGAGCACCAGCGCGAGGACGACCGCGACGGCGGCCGCGGGACCGGGGCGGCGGGACGGGTCACCGGCCGGCCGGAAACCGCCCACCCAGCGGCGCACCGGGCCGATCGCGCCCAGCCCGCCACCGAGCAGCGCCAGCAGCGCGAACCCGCCGAACAGCAGGAACGCCTGGTCGGTCGGGGCCCAGTCGCCCTGCACCGCGACCGGCGCGACGCGCAGCTGGGAGTAGACGATCACGCCGAGGCCGGCGGCCAGGGTGGTGGCCCAGCCGGGCACGTGCAGCGCGAGCACGAAGATCGCCACCAGCAGGCCGCCGGCCGCGGCGATCACCAGGGCCGGTGCGATCGCCGGGATCAGGCCGCGGTCGCTGTTCTCCGCGTACTGGAAGGCGGCGGCCAGCGCCACCGGGCCGATCGCGAGGTTCGGCACGCCGGCCCGGAGACTGAGCCCGGCGCCGAGGGTGAGCAGGCCGATCGCGGCGCCGGAGACGAGCAGCGCGTCCAGGTCGGGCCGGCGCAGCGCGTCCGCGTCGAAGCTGAAGAGCAGGAAACCGATGGCACCGGCCGCGAGCAGCAGCAGCACCTCCCAGCCGAGGTGGACGCCGAGCCGGTCACGGCCGTCGTCCTCCACCACCACCGGGATGGAGCCGGTCGTGTGCACCGGCGCGCGCAGCGACTGATCGAGGGTGCCGGCCGCGGTGTCGTCGTACTGGACGCGCCGCCGGTACGCCGCCGGGTCCGTCTCGGTGGGCTGGTCGGGCTTCCGGCGGAACGTGGCTTCGTCGTACGACATGTCCGCGCCTCCTTACGCCTCCACGAGCGGTTCGTGGCGCACGCTACTCGGCTGAGGGTCGCCTACCGCAAAGCATACGGATACGACATGGCCTCAGTTCAGAGGTCGGATCGCGTCGACGACCGTCAACGTAGTTCGGTGGGCCGGCCGGTGCCGTCGTCCTCCCGGTCGGGCTGCTCCGGCACCCGGCAGGACCGCTCCAGCCACAGTGCCGCGCCGATCAGGGCGAGCGCCGCGACGAACGCCCCCGCGGTGGCCGGGATGTCGCCCCGGGCGGCCCGGGTCGGCTCCAGCAGCAACCAGGTGAGCAGGCCGGCCGAGAACCCGGCGAAGATCGCACCGACGAGCGAGGACGCTTTCGCCAGCGCGACGTAACGGGCCACCGCGAGCGGCTCGACCGGCGGGCTGCCGGGTTTGCGCTGGATGCGGGCGCTGGTGTTCTGCGCGAGCATCCCCTCGGCGACCGCCAGCACGGCCAGGACCAGGGCCGGCGTCCACGGCAGAGCGGGCAGCCGGGAGTAGGAGAAACTGAGCAGCAGCCAGCCCAGGGCCGCGGCCGCGAGACCGGCCACCACGAGCACGGAGATGCTCGTCGGCCGCAGGGAAGGGTCGGGCCGGCGCCCGTCGGGGTAACGGCCTTCGGGGTTGGCGCTCACTTCATCGACTCTAGCGACTGGTCGGGGCGGGGGCTCATCGCGGCGAGGTCCTCGGCGAGCCCCGGCGCCCGCAGCAGCGCGGCGACCGGGCCGTGCCCCGGCAGGACGGCGTCCGGATCCACGTCGAGCCACGGGCGCAGCACGAAGGCCCGCAGGTGGGCGCGCGGATGCGGCAGGGTCAGCTCGGGGTCGTCGCTGATCACCGGCGTGCCGTCGGCGGACCGGACCGCGATCACGTCGACGTCGAGGGTGCGCGGTCCGAAGCGGCGCTCCGGGTCACGGACCCGGCCGGCGGCCGATTCGCAGGCCCGGGCGCGATCCAGCCAGTCGCGCGCGGTCGCGGTCGCGTCGTGCACGAGAACCAGGGCATTGAGGTACGGGGGTTGCGCGGTGTCGCCCCACGGCGGCGTCTCGTAGACCCCGGAGATCGCGGCCACGCCGGAGCCGAGCAGGTCGACGGCGGCTCGCAGGTGGGCGTGCCGGTCACCGAGGTTGCTGCCGAGGGAGAGGACGGCCGAGGTCACGAGCGGCTCCGGCGGACGGTGACGGCGACGTCGGCGAACTCGTGCGGGATGGGGGCCTGCGGCTTGTGCACGGTCACCTCGGCGGCGGTGACGCGGTGGTCGGCCAGGCAGACGTCGAGCAGCCGGTCGGCGAGGCGTTCGAGCAGGTTGACCGGTTCGCCCGCGATCACCTCGACGAGGCGGCCGGCCAGCTCGCCGTAGTGAACGGTGTCGGTCACGTCGTCGGAGCGGGCGGCCGGGCCGAGGTCCAGGTCGAGGTGGACGTCGACGACGAAGTCCTGGCCCTGTTCCCGTTCGAAGTCGTAGACGCCGTGGTTGCCCCGGGCGCGCAGGCCGGTCAGCGTGATCCGTCCGGTCATCGTTCCTCCGTGTGCGGTGCGGCCCGGGTGATGTCGCGGCGGATGCGGCCGCTCGGCGAGCCTGCGGGACGGCGTGGTCGCGGTCGTGGGGCGGCCGTCAAGGCGTACCCCTGAATCTCGGAGAGCCGGTGGCGCGCCAGACCGCGAGTGCGTCAGCGGTCGCGCCCACCTCGTGGACCCGGACCCCCCAGGCGCCGGCGGCGACCGCCAGTAGAGAGGTGGCGAGGGTGGCCGCCTCGCGCTCGCCGACCGGGCGCGGAGTGCCGTCCGGCGCGGCCAGGAGACGGCCCAGGTAGGTCTTGCGGCTCGCCGCGAAGAGCACCGGGAAGCCGAGGGCGGTCAGGGCGTCGAGACGGGCGCTGAGGGCCCAGTTGTGCTCGGCGAGCTTGGCGAAACCGAGACCCGGGTCGAGGATGATCCGGCTCGGGTCGACGCCGGCGGCGATCGCGTCGTCGGCGCGGGCCCGCAGCTCGTCGCGGACCTCGGTCACCACGTCGCGGTAGACCGCGAGCTTCTGCATGTCGCGGGAGTGACCGCGCCAGTGCATCAGGATCCAGGGACAGCCGGCGGCGGCGGCGACCGAGGCCATCCCCGGGTCGGCGAGCCCGCCCGAGACGTCATTGATCAACACGGCGCCGGCCTGGAGGGCCGCCTCGGCGACCGCGGCGCGCGTGGTGTCGATGCTGACGGGTACGCCCTGGGCGAACAAGCGCTCGATCACCGGAACCACCCGGGCGATCTCGGTTCGCGCCTCCACCCGCTCCGCGCCGGGCCTCGTCGACTCCCCGCCCACGTCGATGACATGGGCGCCTTGGTGAAAAAGGCACACGCCATGGTGAACCGCGGCGTCGATGTCCGTGTATCTCCCTCCGTCAGAGAAGGAGTCCGGCGTGACGTTGAGGACGCCCATCACGACCGGGTGATCCCGGCGGAGCAGTTCAACGCCCGTGAGCTGCGCGTCCAGTGGCGGAGTCGGCACGAGGAAAGGGTACGGGGCAGCAGTGTTTCGAACAGGTGTACGATGCCACGTGACTGAAATTCACGCGCTCCTTCACCTTGGGTAACGAAACGGGCGCTTGTTGCTCGCAAGTACGAGCCGTACTCTTCGGAACTGGGCATCATGAAGTGACCGAAGAGAGCAGACGAGCATGGCAGTGCCCGAACGACTCACTCGACGTGGTGGGTCTGAGGTAGCACCATATGGGCGTTGCCGTACGGCTTCACCACTGCAGCGTGTCCGACCCCCAGCGGACACGGGGAGGTTTACCGATGATCGCCACTGAACTCGCCGTCCTGGCGGCACCAGCAGGCAGCATCAACACCGAAGGCATCGTCACTTTCTTCGCGAGCAACATCGCACCGATCCTGCTGGCGGTGCTCGGCGTGATCTTCATCGGCCGGGCCAGCCGCGGCGAGATCTCGAAGGTCCTCACCAGCTCGGCGATCGCGATCGTGGGCCTGGCGTTCATCGCCGGTGCGGCCACGCTCTTCTTCGTCGGCGAGTCGATCATCGACCTGATCTTCAACTGAGATGCGGCTCCGGACCGACGACGACATCTACCGGGCCCGCCTGGTCTATCTGGGCCCGCCCGGATACACGCTGCCCGTGCACCTGCCGTACGCGCAGTACGGCATGTTCGTCGTGCTGGTGCCGCTCTTCATGTTCCTCCACTACCTGATCACGCTCGACTTCGACCCGTTCCCGGCCTGGGAGATCGCCCTGGCCATGGTCACCACGTCGTACGTGTTCCGGCATGTCGACCCGGACCGACCGGCCCGCGTCGTCATCCGCACCGCGCTCACCGACTGGCGCCGCACTCGCGAGTCCGCCGTGGAGCAACGCGATCCCAGACTTGTCGCCACTCGCATCCGCGTCCGGGAGGAGTTGGTATGACCAGTTGGATTGTCAGTGATCTACCGGCCACCGCTCGCACTGCCGGGGTTCGCGCATGACCGGAACCCCTCCGCACGGGCATCCCCGCGCGGACGCCTCGTCAGCGGACAGGCAGAGTAACGGTGTGCGTTCGGACAGCTACTCCTCGCCTGATTCGCTGGAAAACTCGGAAGAACTAGTCACCGCGCCGGGGCACGGCGGGGTGGGTGTCTTCCAGGCGCCGCAGCCGGTCCGCCCACGCGGCAACAACGCCGACACCACCATGGACATCGACTCCCCTTTCCTCGACCTGTTCGGGGGGACAGCCACTCCGGCGCGTGGCAGCAGTACCCGTCCGAGTGATGTTCATGCGAACCCGGTGGAAACCGGTCCGGACCGTGGCTTCGGGTTCAACGACCGGCGTACGTCTCCGGTTGCCCCGCCGGCACCGGTGACCCCGCCGGCCGCCCGCTCGGCACCGGCGCCCACCTCCGCACCGCCCGTGCCCATGCCGGGGCCGGCCGCACCCACCTCCGCGCCGCCCGCTGTCACGCCGCTTCCTGCCTCCGCGCCGCCGGCCGCCACGCCCGCTGCCGCCTCCGCGCCGCCGGTCGTGGAACCAACGATCGTGGACGCGCCGGTGATCGAGGAGTCGCCGGGGTGGGGCGGTGCGCCGTTCACCCGGGCACCGGTCGGACCCGAGCCCGACTACTTCGCCGAGCCTGAGCCGGTCGCGCAGCCCTTCCGGCCGGAGCAGGCGACACCCGTCGAACCGATGCCGGACGAGTTCGACTTCAGCGAGTTCGACAACTGGCCCACGCCCGGAGCAACCCCGGCCGCCGCCGCACCGGCCACCCCTTTCCCGGCCACCTCTTCCCCGGTCGCCGCGCCCACCGGCCCGTCACCGGCCGCCGCCCGGCCGCCCCTCGCGGAGCCGTCGTTGCCGGCCGCGCCGCTGTGGCAGAACGGCGCCTCCGCTCCGGCGCCGGCGGCGAGCGCGCTGCCCGTACCCGTGCCGGAGAAGGCCCCCGCCCGGCGCCCCGAGAAGGCGCCCGCGAAGCGTGACCGGCCGGCGAAACCGGTCAAGAAGCCGAAAGAGGCCAAGGCCGCCGCGCTGCGCCCGCAGAAGCTGAAGTTCAGCGACCGCGACCCGGCCATGGAGCTCGCGATCAGCGAGATCGCCGGCCACCTGACCTTCACACAGAGCACCGTGACGGCGTGGTACTTCCTGCCCGAGGTCCGCTGGGCGTTCCGGCCCGACGCGGAACGTGAGGCGCTGCTCAGCGCCATCTCCGAGCAGTACGCCGGCCTCGCCGGGTTCCGGCTTCACCTGCGCCGCACCACCCGGCCCTTCCCGGCCGACGAGTGGGCCCGCACGGTCGACTCGTTCACCGCCAAACCGCTGCCCGACGTGCACGGCGCCACCTCGTGGTCCGATCACCTGGTCGCGGCACAACGGCACCTCCTCTCGGTCAACCACGCCGAAGGACAGACGTACCTCGGGGTCACGTTCGCCCGCCGCTCCCTGGGCGACACCTTCTCCGAGCGCATCCTGCGGATGTTCGGCAAGGGCACGTCCGACGGGGAACGGCGCAAACTCGGCCGGACCGTCGAGCAGTTCGACGAGGTGCTCAACGCGTTCGGCATGCGCGGGCGCCGGGTCACGCCGCAGGAACTGGAGTGGCTGCTCTACCGGTCGGTCGCGCTCGGCATGGCGCCGCCCGGGTTGCTCTCCCCGGTCACCAACGGCCACTGGGAGACCGGCGACCTGCTCGCGCTCACCGAGCAGGTGGAGCGCTACCGGACGCCGTACGGTTCGACGGTCAAGCTGGTCAACCGGATGTCCGGCGAGGAACGGCACGTCGCCGTCCTCTCCGTCGGCCGGATGGAACCGCTGGAGATCCCGGAACGGCACGAGCCGTGGATGCACTTCCACGAGCGGCTGCCCTGGCCGATGGAGCTCTCCTCCCGGATCGACATCCTCGGGTCGAACAGCTCGTTCAAGAACCTCGAACACCGGCTCCGCATGATCCGCTCGCAGCAGCTGGACTACGCCGAGCACGGCATCGACGCACCGCCCGAGCTGGAACGGCTCGCCAAGCGGGCCCTGGTCATCGGTGACGAGATGACGACCGGCCTGCCCGTCGAGTCGGCTCGGGCACACGGCTGGCACCGGCTCGCGGTGAGCGGCGCCACCCGCGAGGAATGCCTGGAACGGGCCCGGCGGCTGATCCAGCTCTACTCCCGGGAACTGCGGATCTCGCTGCAGCACCCCAAGGGGCAGGACCAGTTGGCCCGCGAGTTCATCCCGGGCGAACCCATCGCCAACACCGGGTACGTCCGGCGCATGCCGGTCAAGCTGCTCGCGGCGGCCCTGCCGCAGGCCGCGTCCACGGTCGGTGACCGCCGGGGCGACCTGATCGGGCGAACCGCGGGGACCTGCCGGCGACCCGTCTTCCTCGACCTGCACTTCCCGATGGAGGTCCGGGAACGCTCCGGCCTCGGCGTCTTCGTGGCCGAACCCGGTGGTGGCAAGTCGACCCTGATGGGTGCGCTCGGCTACCTGAACGCCCGCCGCGGTGTCCAGGTCACCCTGCTCGACCCGTCCGGCCCGCTCGCCCGGCTCTGCCAGATGCCGGAACTGCGGCCCTACAGCCGGGTGCTCAACCTGACCGGTTCCGAGCAGGGGACGCTGGCGCCGTACGCGCTGATCCCGACCCCGATCCGGTCCGAGTTCCCGACCGGCCCCTCCGGCGACCGCGAGTTCGAGATCGCGGTCTCCAACGCGCGGGCCGAACGCCGGATGCTCGTGCAGGACATCTGCTCGATGCTGGTGCCGCCCCAGGTCGCCAAGGAGGCGTCCACCGCGACCCTGCTGCGGCACGCGGTCCGGCAGGTGCCGGCGGAGGAGACCTCGACCCTCGACGACGTCGTGCGCACCTTGCAGGCCCTCGACGACGACGAGGGCAAAGAACTCGCGAACCTGCTCCTCGACACCGCCGAGATGCCGCTCGCGCTGCTCTTCTTCGGCCACCCGCCACCCCACCTGCTCGGCGCCGACGCGGCCCTCACCGTGATCACCATGGCCGGCCTGCGACTCCCCGACCTGAAGATCGAACGGGAGTACTGGTCCGCCGAGGAGTCCCTCGCGCTGCCGATGCTGCACACCGCACACCGGCTCGCGGTCCGCCGCTGCTACGGCGGCTCGATGTCGTCACGCAAAATGGTCGGCCTCGACGAGGCCCACTTCATGGAAGGCTGGCGCTCCGGCCGCTCCTTCCTGGTCCGGCTCGCCCGCGACTCCCGCAAATGGAACCTCGCCGCCCTCGTCGCCTCCCAGAACCCGCGCGACATCCTCGGGCTCGACGTCCAGAACCTCGTCTCCACCGTCTTCGTCGGCCGCATCGCCGAAGACCAGGAGATCGCCTCCGAAGCACTGCGCCTCCTGCGGGTGCCGGTCCACGACGGGTACGAGGCAACGCTCGCCTCCCTCTCCCAGGTGGACACCTCGTCCCAGAACCGTCTCGGCTTCCGCGAATTCGTGATGCGCGACGTGGACGGGCGGGTCCAAAAGGTCCGAGTCGACGTGTCCTACGTCGAAGGCCTGCTTGAACATCTGGATACGACACCGGGTTCGGCGCCGACACCTGTGGTTCCGCTCCCGTCCGACCTGGAGGTTTGAGATGGTGCGGCGGGGCTTGGCGCTGGTAACGGCCATGATTGTCGTCGCGGTGGCATCAATAGCGTGGGCCGTGGCCGCGCCGCAGGGGGCGTTGGCCGCGCCGGCAAAGGCGCCAGGCGGAGCCTGCAGCACTGAGGAGTGGCAGAACAACTTCTCAGCGTGTGTGAACCGTTTGACTGAAGTAACCTCCGATCGCGCACAGTGCCTCCTACCTCCTACACCGAGCACGCCGGACTCTGGGGTAGCAGGCTGGTTTACGGAACGACCTGAATCGTCCAACGAGTCCGGACCGCAGGGAATCTACAGCCGATACGGATATGCCGGTTACAACTATACAACTTACGACTTGGAAAGTGGCTGCGCTTCAACTTTGATAGACCCTGAATTCAAAGTTGAAACGACTATTGCGAATGGCGAGTTCATGATCGCCACGGCCATCATCGGCGCCTCCAACGCGCTACGGGAGCGCGCTTGGAGTCCTGAGACTCTGTGGGGCTGGGCCGATAATCTCGTCGAGCAAGCCACAACCGCCGTTTACGAGAAGGTCTTCACAGTATTCGGCGTCATCACACTTGCCATCATTGGAATTTATCTCATCTGGCGGTCACAGCAAGCAGATATGGGCGCCGCGACCACTACCGTGGGCTGGGCACTGCTTGTGATGGTTGGCGTCACAGCGATCGCCGCGTGGCCAGTAAAATCTGCCAATATCGCGGACCAGACTCTAGTAACAAGCCTAAGCGCTGTCCACAACGCGGTAGGCCCACGGGCCAGCGATATTCCAGCTGAGCAGTGCCCTGACCCCACGCCCGGCGCCTGCGACGACAATAGGCCGCCTGCGGTTAGAGCAAGTGACACCGCCACCGAAACGATGCTCTATCGGAACTGGCTACGAGGGCTTCTAGGTTCGGCCGACAGCACAACTGCTCAGCGATACGGCCGCGCCCTTTACGACGCTCGATCCCTAACCTGGGACGAGGTTGAGAGGATCCGTCAGAGCCCAGAGACTCGCGAAGGCACCCTTAACCGCAAGAAGGCGCAATGGGAGCGTGTCGCCGAGCAGATCAAGACGGAAGATCCCGAGGCGTATGAGTACCTGCAGGGAATCAACGGCATGGACCGAATCGGCGCAGGCTTCATCGCCGTCCTAGCCTCCGTGATGTTCGCCATGTTTGATCTAACAGCGTCCCTGCTCGTGCTGCTGGGATTCTTGATTTTCCGGTGGGCGGTCATCGCTGCGCCCATCTTGGGCACCGTAGGATTGCTGCGGCCTGCTAGTGCGGGAATCCGACGACTAGGGAATGCCGTAGTAGCAGCAGTTTTCAACATTGCCATCTTCGGAACCGGTGCAGCGATCTATTTGTTCGCCGTTGACCTAATCATGAACACTGCGAGCCTTCCCGGTTGGCTGCAGGTGGTACTTGTGTGGCTGTGCGGCGTAGTCGGATGGCTTTTACTCAGGCCCTATCGGCGCATCACTCAACTTGGCGGTAAGGACAGCGCCGGCGCTATCGCTTCAGCTGGATCGTGGCACCGTCGCTTCTTCCGCGACGTGCGGGAGGCAGCCAAGCTTGAGGTCGCCGAAGGCGGCGGAACTCGCGAGCCGACTATGGGTAAGGATGGTCGGCTTCTCTATGTCGAGCAGCGGAACATGCGCCCGGAGGCTCGGCTTGAGGATCCGGCGCACTCGGCCGCGACTCGGAGTGAGACTGTCGGCAGCAGTACCGTGACCAGCACCGCCGTTGCGACGCGCCCCGATGGCAATGAGAGCGTGCGTGACGACAATGTCGCGGACAAGTCGACGCCGAAGAACTCGCCCGCCCCTACCCGCGCTCGCGGCAACTCGGACTGGACCGAGCCGGAGGTTGCGGAGCGGCCCACGTCGTACGCCATCTACCGGCCGGAGACGGGTTCGACGACTCAGGAGCCGGCTACGCCGCGGATACGTTCCGAGGCTCGGTGAGAGCGGTATGGCCGGCCTGATCGAACGCTCCCTCACCGGGATCTTCCGGTCCCGATGGGGGGTGGCAATTGTGCTTCTCGCCGTCGTCCTCGCGGTGGTAGGCATCGGGCGTCTCTTCTCCGACGGGGACAATCCCTCGGCTTCGCTGAGCGGCGGCAGTCCCGCGCCCGCCATCAGCGCCGACCCGGCCGAGGACGACAGCGTGGTCTCCACCGAGCCGCCGCCGACGCCGAGGACCAGTCCCGGGCGGGCACAGCCGGAACAGGTGGCCTACGCGTTCGCCTCGGCCTGGGTGGATCACGAGTCGGTCGGTGCCAAGAAGTGGCGCGACCGCCTCCTCCCGAACTCCACCAAGGATCTCTCGAATCAACTTCGCGGCGTGGATCCGGCCGGGGTGCCGGCCGAGCGGGTGATCGGCCGGCCCAGCCTGGTAGCGGTCAACGAGACGATGGTGAACGCGACAGTGACCATGGACTCCGGCAAGCTGAGCCTGCGGCTCGTCGCACCGGAGGGGTACTGGCTTGTCGACGGCATCGACTGGGAGCCGGCGTGAGAGTTCCGCGACCGCGCAAGATAGTCCTGCTGATCTCCCTGGTCGTGACGCTCACCCTGCTCTGCTGCGGCGGAAGCGTGACTGTTCTCCTGCTCGGTGGGAGCGGCGACGACCAGCCGAGCAACCTGAACGCCGCCATCGGCTGTGGACGGGGCGGCCCCGTGGATCCCGACTCGAAGTTGCCGCGGATCCGGCCGTACGGTGCCAACCAGATCCGCAACGCGGCGACCATCATCAACGTGGGCGCTGATCTGCAGATGCCACCACGGGCCTGGGTCATCGCGGTGGCCACCGCGATGCAGGAGTCGCGGCTCGTCAACCTCGGCCACCTCGGCGCCCGCAACGACCACGACTCGCAAGGCCTCTTCCAGCAGCGGCCCAGCTCCGGTTGGGGCACGCCGCAGCAGGTACGCGACCCGGTCTACTCCAGCACCAAGTTCTACAACAAGCTGAAGACGGTCGAAGGCTGGGAGACCATGTCGCTGACCCGGGCGGCCCAGGCCGTGCAGATCAGTGCTTACCCGGATGCCTACGCCAAGCACGAACCGCTCGCCACCCAGATTGTGAACCTGCTCGCCGACGGTGCGGCTGCCGCGGCCGGCAGCTCGGTGACCATGGTGTGCGCGGCCAACGGCCAGATCGCCGCCTCCGGCTGGACGGTGCCGTTGCGTGCCGGTGTGGGCTCCGGATTCCGTACCCCTGAGCGCCCGAATCATTACGGCGTGGACATCAGCGTCGACAAGTACCTGCCGATCGCCGCGGCGGCGAGCGGCATCGTATCGATGGTCAAGTGCGACGAGGACTTCAGGGGCCGCAAGAGCTGCAATGTGGACGGCTACCCCGGCAAGGGCGGCTGTGGCTGGATGGTCGAGATCCTGCACGCGGGCAACGTCATGACGCGTTACTGTCACCTGGTGCAGCGGCCCTTCGTGCGAGAGAACCAGCAGGTCGCGGCCGGTGACATCATCGGCCGGGTGGGTTCGAGCGGCAACTCCTCCGGACCGCACCTCCACTTCGAGGTGCATCTCAACAACGACCGGTCGAGCGCCGGCGCCATCGACCCGGTGCGGTTCATGCGCGAGCAGGGGGCACCGCTGGGCGGTGAGGGATGAGCGGCGGCACGTTCCCGGACCCCTTCGCGATGAACTCGGGATGGGCCCTGGAAGCGCCCCGCCCGGTGATACCCACGCCCGCGACCATGGGCGGCACCCTGCGCGGCCGGCGGGTGGTCATCGGGTCGCCGGGACTCGGCTGGCGGGGTGACCTGCGCGCCGACGAGAAGGTGGTGCAGGGCAGCCGCACCTACGTCCCGGTGATGACCGAGTCGGAGTGGTATCGGGCCGAGGCCGAGCAGACCGAGGTCTTCGCCGCCCTGGTCCCGGTCGACCGGGTCTGGGTGGAGGAACTGGGGGTGGCCGGCACGACGCCGTCCAGCCGTCCCGCCGAGGCGCAACTCGTATCGCTCGACGAACCGCCCCGGCGGGCACCGGTCGTCGCCAGTGAGGCAGACTTCCTCGCCGGTCGTCGCGTCGCGCGCCTTCTTGAGGACGGTGGCGAACAGCGCGATCTTCGGGCGGTCACCGAGCTCTACACCAGCGAGAACGGCGAGGTCTGTGCTCGGGTTGCTGAGGAGCTGGACTGGTACCGATGGGGCTGGGACGGACGAACCCCCAGGACCTTAGAGGTTCCGGCACATCTTCTCTGGATCGAATAAGTCACGAGACCTTGGTTGCTCCGCAGACTCTCCAGCCGTCACTGTCAACAAGCCGAAGCTCCCAATAGTGCTCACTGTTGCTCACCGGTTGATTGTTGACCATTCCATCCACGGTTAGCGTCACTCGTGCTGCCTTGGATCCATCGCCGGGGTCATCGATCACCAGGTCTCTCCACCCGACGGCCACAGAACCGCCGGTTGCAGACTCCCTATCAACAAGTTCGCGCCTGAATTCTTCTATCGCTTCTAATGATCTTCCTGAAGAGCAGACATAGAGATTCGCATCCTCGTCGTTCCGGTCTACGAAATAGGCACCGAGGAAGTTGTCTACAACCGCTGCTGGTTCAGTCCTCTCAACTTTGGTGGCGTCGTCGTACAGGATGAAGAAGATGCCTGCCCCGCCCAAGCACAACAACCCCATAATCCCCCCCGCGAGCGCCAGAAACAGCCGCGCCCGCCGGCTCCGGAAGCGACCGCTCCTGAGCCCGCCAACCCCACCCGATCCCGGCCGACTCCCGTCCGACGCCACCACGACCCCGCCTCCCAGAACCCTCGACCGAACCAGAACCCTCGACCGAACCAGCACCCTCGATCGAACCAGCATCCTCGATCGAACCAACACCCTTGACCGAACCAGCACCTCGACCGAACACCCGCGACACTAATCGACTTCCAGGACGTGGAAGTCCACCCCGAACCCCCAGTGCCGCTGGATCTCCACAATGGCCGCCTTCACCACGGTCAGGTCACCTGCCGAGATCGACGACGAGTCGTCCCAGGTGGGTGACGGCGGCAGGTAGAACCCGTACGCGTGCAGCCCCCGATCCACCGGCACGTGCATGACGTGTCCCTCGTATTCGACCCGCATGGTCTCCCGGTCGACGGTCCGCAGCAGCACACCGGTGTCGGTGCGCGCCGCCTGGCTCCGTATGTCGTGTACCGCCATCAATCTCACCCCCCGGTCGGGTCGATCGTCGTGAGCCGGGTCGTCGCCGGGTTCTCGAACAGAGCCCGCCGTTCGACCGCGTTCCAGATGCCGTCGGCCCGCGGGTTGTGCGCCCAGGCCGTCACCTCTCCGGCGGCGCTGGCGGCGTACCGTTCGGAGAGCCGGCTCCAGATGTCCCGGGCGTGTGTCTGCCGTACGGGTGATCCGTCCTCGAAGAGCCGCATCCCGTCGAAGGCCGCCCCACCCGGTGTCTTCTCCAGTGTCACCGACGTGATGCCGTCCGTGTACTTCTCCGCGTATACCCGCATCGGCGTCCCGTCACCGGCCCGCCCGGAGTAGAAGTTGGCGCCGTTGACGGGGCTGCGGACGTCGGCGCGTTCGACGTCGCGCATCAGCCGATGGAATTCGGAGTTCTGCCCGAAATGCCGGGCCAGTTGGCCGGCGTTGTGTGCGAGCGCGGCGGTGCCGGCGTTCTGCAGCAGGTCCGCCGCACGGGTGAACATCTGCGCGATCTCACCCTCCACCATCTGCAGTGATCGGTGGATGATCTCGCGGCAGGCGAGCCGGGTGGCGGCGACGAAGACGGGGATCTCGGCGAGGGTCGCTCCGGCGGTCACGAACGCGGTCGCCACGGCTTGTCCGACCTGGAACGACAGGATCGTGAGCTGGGCGATCCAGGCGGTCTTCAGGGCGACGGTGACGCCGGCCATGGCGATCAGACCGGCGCCGATCAGCTCGACCGCGGTGGCCGCGTCGGTGAGGCGCCGGCCGGGCCCGTCGGCGCCGTTCCACCATTGTTCGAAGGCTTCGACGGAGGCGCCCTCGTTCTCCATCCACACCCGGCGGGCGGCCGTGTCGGCATCGGCGAGGTGCAGGCGCAGCCGGGCGCCGTGGTCGATCCAGGCCCGCCCGGCGGCTTCGAGCTGGTCCTCGTCGCTCTGCGGCCAGGTGAGGCCGACCCAGCCGAGCGGCTCGGTGAGCTCGACGGGCAGCTTGATGGTCATGTCCCGGCCCCGAACCCGTCAGGAGGCGCGGCGGAAAGCGAGGCAGGCGCGGCAGAAGGCGCAGCAGACTCGGCGGAAAGCGGGGCCGGCGCCGCACCGAACGGCAGGGCAGGCGCCGATCGCAGGGACGCGGCGGCCTCCGCGTCGGCGGACTCCACCGCGCGGGCCTGCAGGGTCAGGCTCAGCGCCGCGTCACCCATCTGCTGGACGTACGACCCGAGCGCACCGAGTGCATGCCCGAGGACGGCCTGGTAGGCGACGGCGAACGCGCTCCCGCTCTCGTCGTCCCCCCACGGGTTCCCGGGTCCGGCCACCGTGGACTCGAGTTCGGCGACGTCCGCGGCCATCCGCTGCGCGACCCCGGCCAGGGTGCTTCCGGCTGCGGCGATTGCCGCCGGATCGAGATGCAGTCGTACGCTCACCACGGCCGTCCCGCCTTCCGAGTGATGTCGTACAGCGCCGTGGACAGTTCGGCGAACCGCCGCTCGGCCGTCGCCGACGCGTCCGCGACCTCCTGGGCGAAGTCCTCACTCGCCTGCCGGGCGAACTCCTCGCCGGTCGACGAGAGACCGTCCTGCGCGTCGCGGAAGGCCGCGACCAGCCCGTCCCGCAGTTGTTCCGTGTGCAGCGAGGTCACCCGGGGGTCGAGCACCAGGTCCCACAGCCGGCCGTCACCGCCGAGCTCGACCCGGATCCAGCCGCCGGCCGACTCACCCGTCACGACGTAGTTGCCGTCCACGCCCGCCTCCGTAGGGAACGAGGAGTTTCCTGTGCAGGCGAATACCGCTGGAACACGCTTCGAGTTCAACCGGACACGTTCCGCACCCGGCACGAAACCGCATCCGGGGACGCAACGCGGCAGCCGGACGGCTCTGGGATAGGTTTTATCCGCGGACAGGAGGTGGTGGCAGTGGCGGATTCAGCTCTGCGGGTCCGGCAGGCCGCTGCTCTGCACCGGCAGGCAGTGGCGACGGTGGACGCTGCCGCTGCCGCGCTGGAGGCGTACGCCCCTGCCGACGCGGACCCTCGTGAGCAGCACCGGATCGCCGGGCGGCTGTGTGCAGTGGCGGACCGGCTGGTGCCGGGCTGGCTCGGCGCGACGCTGGGCCCGATGACTCCGATGTCGCCGCTGGGTGGCGGCACGACACCGCAGTTCGTCCGGGTCGGGATCGCTCAGCCGCTCGACGACGTCCGTTTCCCGGCCGTGGTGCCGCTGCTCGGCGCCGGCCACCTGACCGTCGACGGGACCGCCACCGACCCGCGCGTGTTCGGCCTGCTGCGGTCGCTGCTGGTGCGTCTGCTGGCCGCCGCGCCGGCGGGTTCGCTGCTGGTGCGCGCGGTGGACGGTGTGGGCGGCGGTTCGGTTTTCGCCCCGTTCGAGGAGCTCGCCGACGCCGGGCTGATGGCGCCGACGGCCACCGACCGCCAGGGGCTGCGGGATGTGCTGTCCGAGGCGGAGAAATGGCTGCGCCCGGTTCGGGGCAGCGGCACGCGGCGGTCCCGGCGGGACCGGATGCTGCTCGTGGTGATCGCCGGCCTGCCCGAGATGACCGAGGGCGAGGAGTTGCGGCGGATCGCCGCGCTGGCGCAGCAGGGCCCGGACTCGGGCCTGCACCTGATTGTGGCGGGTTGGCCGCCGGCACCGCTGACCACCGAGTCCACGCAGGCCCCGCTGCCGCGGACCACCCCGATCTCGGTGCGCAACCCGTTCGCCATCATCGGCGACCCGCCGGGTGGCTCGTTCGGTTCGGTCCCCGAGGCGCTGTGGCTGAACTCGCCGGTCTTCCTGGACGAGGAGCCGCCGCCGCGCCTGGTCGACGCGGTCTGCCAGGAGTTGGCCGCGGATTCCGCCGAGGCGTCCCGGGTGACGTTCGCCGACCTGCTGCCGGAGCCCGCCGAGGAGCTGTGGGGCGCTGACGCCGCGGCAGGTGTGGAGACCGTGGTGGGTCATCACGGTGACGTGCCGCTGGTGCTGCGCTTCAACGACCTGACTCCGCACTGGATGGTTGGCGGGCGGTCCGGCGCCGGCAAGACGGCTTTCCTGATCAATGTGCTGTACGGGCTGGGCGCCCGCTACAGCCCCGACGAGCTCGCGCTCTATCTGCTGGACTTCAAGGAGGGCGTCTCCTTCACCGAGTTCGTGCCGACGCAGCGGGACCGCACCTGGCTGCCGCACGCGCGGGCGGTGGGTGTCGAGTCCGACCGGGAGTACGGTCTGGCGGTTCTGCGCGAGCTGGACGCCGAGATGAGCCGGCGCTCCCTGGCGTACAAGCGGGCCGGTGTCTCCCGTTTCACGGACCTGCGCGCGGTCGCGGCCGAGGAGGGCCGGGGCCGGTCGCTGCCACGGGTGCTGTGCGTGATCGACGAGTTCCAGGTGCTGCTGGCCGGCAACGACCCGACGGCGGCCGAGGCGGTGTCGCTGCTGGAGTCGCTGGCTCGCAAGGGCAGGTCGTACGGGATTCACCTGGTCCTGGCCAGCCAGACCGTGCTCGGCGTGGAAGCGCTCTACGCCAAGCGGGACTCGATCTTCGGTCAGTTCCCGGTGCGGATCGCGTTGCCGGGCGGCGGTGACGTGCTCGAGCCGACGAACGACTCGGCGGCGGGCCTGCCCCTGGGCAGCGCGGTGGTGAACACGGCCGGCGGGCTGGGCGGCCCGCGGGGCGCGACCCGCGGCCACGAGCGAGTGGTCCGGTTCCCCGATCCGCACGCCGATCAGGAGCTGCTGGGCGACCTGCGGCACCGGCTGTGGGGCGCTCGAGACTCCGAGGCGCAGCCTCCGAAGGTCTTCGCCGGGTACGCGCATCAACACCTCGCCGACGACCCGACGTACCGCGCGGCGCTGGCCGGCCGGTCCGCCCGCCCGGCGGCGCTGCTCGGCCGGGTCATCGACGTGAACCTGTCCACGGCGGCCTTCCCGCTGGATTCCTCGCCCGGCCGGCATCTGGCGATCCTGGGTTCGCACACCGGCGGCGCCGAGGTCCTGGACGCGGCGGCCCGCAGTGTGGCGGCTTCGCACGCGACGCGTACCGCCCGGTTCGTGATCGCCTCGCTGGTGGCCGAGGGCGACGCCCTCGCGGCCGCGCTGGCCGACGAGATCAGCCTCCGTCAGGAGGTGGTGGTGGTCGACGCCGCCGGCCTCGCCACCGAGCTGAGCGCCGACGTCCCCGGTTACCGGGTGGTGTTCGGGATGGACGCGGCGCCGCCGGGCACGCTCAGCGGGCTGCGGCAGCTGCTGCGGGAGGGTCCGAGTCGCGGCGCGCACCTGCTCTCCTGGTGGCGCGGTGTGCGCCGGTTCGGCGAGGAGACCGGTGGCAGCATGGGCCGGGAGGACGTGGCCGGCCTGCTCTTCCTGAACGTGCCGCAGACCGAGGTGACGCTGATGCTGGGCCGCCCGGTGGACTGGCATCCGCGCACCAACCGTGCGTTGCTGCACGACCGGCACACCGACCGCACGGTGACAGTGGTCCCGTTCGCCGATCAGGAGAGTGAAGTCCTGTGACGAGGGCAGAGCCGTGACCGAGCAGGCCGAGCAACGCGGTGTGGTGCCGGCACAGGCCATGCCGTCGCCGGACCCGTGGGCGGACTACCTGGCGGCCGCCCGGGAGCTGGACGCGGTGCGCCGGGCCGCGAGTTCGATGGCCGGCGAGCATGCCGAGACGGTGACGCTGGCCCGGCAGGAGCTGTCCTCGGTGCGGGCCCGGCTGGCACCGCAGCGAGCCCGGCTGGGACGCGATTACGGCGTACCGGAACTGGATCTGACACCGCAACCCGAGGACCAGTCCGTGGCGATGGCGAAGGTGGCCGGCGGACCGGCCGCGGTGCTCGCCGCGCTGCGCGAGGCCCGCGCCACCGCGGACGCCGCGGACCACGCCTTCATCGGCCCGGCACCGCTGGGCCCGCACCGGCCGTGGGCCCGCAACCTGATGATCTACGGCCCGTTCGCGGCGGTGGTGCTGCTGGTCCAGGTGATCCTGTTCCTGCTGGTCGGCTCCCCGCCGGACTACGCCCTGGTGTGCGGGCTGAGCATGCCGCTGCTGGCGTTCGGGCTGGGCTGGGCGACGCTCGGCTTCGTCTACGGCGACGAGGGCACGCCGGTGGACCGCACACCGGTGCTCGGCGTCATCGTCTGCCTCGTCCCCGTGTTGCTGACATGCGCGGGCCAGGGCTTGCAGGCCCTGTTCAACTGAACCCCGGCGAGAGGAAGTCATGGCGAGCGTCGAAGAGGTAAAGGTCAGCGTCGCCGCGTCGGTGGACGGCGCCCAGCGTGCCGTCGCCGGCATCCAGCAGGTGTCGGGTCAGCTCGATCAGGCGCTGGCACTGCTGCGGCTGACCGCGATGGGATCGTTCCACCCGGCCGCCGCCACCGCGATCGCGAACTTGGAGCAGGCCCGCAGCCGGCTCGACGAGGCAACCGCGCTGACCATGGCCGCGATGGACTCGGCGAACACGTTCCGCAGCCTGATCTGACGCGGCCTGATCCTGACGGCCTGATCTGACGCGGCTTGACCTGACGCGGCCTGATCTCAGGCCGGCGCGATTCAGCGCCAGCCTGATCTGTCTGACGCCTACCTGGCGTTTATCAGCGCCATCGCTTCGGCGCGGACCTTGCCGTCGGTCTGGAACGCGCCGCGCACCGCCGAGGTGACCGTGCGGGCGCCCACCTTGCGGATGCCGCGCATCTCCATGCAGAGGTGCTCGCACTCGAGGACCACGATGGCGCCGCGCGCACCGAGCCGTTCCATCAGCAGGTCGGCGATCTGTGAGGTGAGCCGTTCCTGCACCTGGGGGCGGCGGGCGAAGACCTCGACCAGCCGCGCCAGTTTAGACAGACCGGTGATCCGCCCGTCGGTGCCGGGGATGTAGCCGATGTGTGCCACGCCCTTGAACGGCAGCAGGTGGTGCTCGCACATGCTCTGCACCTCGATGTCGCGGACCAGCACGAGTTCCTCGTGGTCCGCCTCGAAGGTGGTGGTGAGCACGGTGGCCGGGTCGACCCGGAGACCGGCGAAGAGCTCCGCGTAGGCGCGCGCGACGCGGGCCGGGGTCCGCACCAGCCCGTCGCGGTCCGGGTCCTCACCGATCGCGATGAGGATCTCCCGGATGGCTTTCTCGATCCGCCCGAGGTCGACGGCCTGCTCGACCGGGGTTCCGGTGAGCTTGCCGTCGACCAGGCGGGCGGCGAGGTAATCCAGTTCGTCGTGCAACTTGATCAGTTGCTGCCTTCCGCACCGTTCGCGTGGGGGCCCGGCCCGACCGCGATCTGACCGTCCGCCTCGGCCTGCGCCTTCAGCTTCTCCCGCTCGGCGGGGGTGAGCACGGGCGGAGCCTCGGAGGGCAGCCGCTTGCCGAACCCGTTGAAGGGCGACATCGGCGGGCGCTTCTGCACCCGGGCGCAGATCCGGTTCATGTCGTCCTGAGTGATGGTCTCCTTCTCCATCAGCTCGAGGACCATGTTGTCCAGCACGTCGCGGTACTCGACGAGGATTTCCCACGCCTCGTCGTGCGCCAGCTCGATGAGCGCGCGCACCTCGCCGTCGATGTCGGCGGCGACCGCGTCCGAGTAGGCCTTCTCGTGGCCCATGCTGCGACCCATGAACGGCTCGTCACCGCTGCTGCCGTACTTCACGGCGCCCAGCTTGGAGCTCATGCCGTACTGCGTGACCATGGCCTTGGCCAGGCCGGTCGCCTTCTCGATGTCGTTGCCGGCGCCGGTGGTGGGCTCGTGGAAGACGAGCTCCTCGGCGGCCCGGCCACCCAGCGCGTACGCCAGGGTGTCGATCATCTCGGCCCGGGTCTGCGTGTACTTGTCCTCGGTCGGCAGGACCAGCGTGTGCCCGAGCGAACGGCCACGCGGCAGGATCGTCACCTTGTGCACCGGGGCGGAGTGCGGCAGCGCGTACGCCACCAGCGCGTGACCGCCCTCGTGGTACGCGGTGATCTTCTTTTCCTTGTCGCTCATCGCCCGGGTCCGGCGCTCCGGGCCGGCGATGACGCGGTCGATCGCCTCTTCGAGGTACTCGTTGGAGATCGCCCGCTTCTCGTTCCGGGCGGTCAGCAGCGCGGCCTCGTTGATCACATTGGCCAGGTCGGCACCGGAGAAACCGGGCGTGCGGCGGGCCACCGAGTCGAGGTCGACGTCGGGCGTGAACGGCTTGCCCTTGGCGTGCACCCGCAGGATGGCCTTGCGACCCTCCATGTCCGGGTTGTCCACCGGGATCTGCCGGTCGAAGCGGCCCGGGCGCAGCAGCGCCGGGTCGAGGATGTCGGGCCGGTTGGTGGCCGCGATCAGGATGACGCCGCCCTTGGTGTCGAAACCGTCCATCTCGACGAGCAGCTGGTTGAGCGTCTGCTCCCGCTCGTCGTGGCCGCCGCCCATGCCGGCGCCACGGTGCCGGCCGACCGCGTCGATCTCGTCGACGAAGACGATCGCCGGAGCGTTCGACTTGGCCTGCTCGAAGAGGTCACGGACGCGGCTCGCACCGACACCCACGAACATCTCGACGAAGTCCGAACCGGAGATCGAGTAGAACGGCACGCCGGCCTCACCGGCCACGGCGCGGGCCAGCAGCGTCTTACCGGTACCGGGGGAGCCGAAGAGCAGCACGCCCTTCGGGATCTTGGCACCGAGAGCCTGGTACTTCGCCGGGTTCTGCAGGAAGTCCTTGATCTCGTGGAGCTCCTGGACCGCCTCGTCGGCGCCCGCCACGTCGGCGAACGTCGTCTTCGGCGTGTCCTTGGTGATCATCTTCGCTTTGGACTTGCCGAAGTTGAGCACCCGCGAGCCGCCACCCTGCATCTGCGACATGAAGAGCAGCAGCAGGATCACGAGGATCGCGATCGGGAGCAGGTTGATCAACAGGCTCAGCAGGATGTTGTCACCGGAGACCGTGGCATTGACCGTCCCGGAGATGCGTCCCGCGGCCTTCGCCTGCTGGACGTCCTCCCAGATCTCCCTCGTGACCTCGTACGGGTACTGAGTCTCGATCTTGTCGGTGTTCTTGCCGTCGATCCGTTCGGACTGGGCGAGGTCGATCTGGAGCGTCTGCTCCTTGTCCTTCTGGACGACCTTCTTGATATTGCCCTGGTTCAGCCGCTCAAGGGCGACCGACGTGTCCACCCGCTGGTAGCTGGGACCACTGGTGAAGAAAGAGCTCAGCGCGACTACGCCGATGATCACCAGAATGATCCAGACCACCGGGCGGCGGAAGAAACGCGTACGTTCCATACTGTTGTCGGGCGCCAAGCGCCCGGACCCTCCTGATCGGCCGTCCTGGTCACCTCAACGTCGCCGCCCACCGGCGGCCGCCGATGTCCGATACCCCACCGCGTGGCGGTGAATCGGCCTCGGCCCCTCCGGCGTTCGTGACGCGACGCCATCGGTCACTCGACCGTACACCGTGGGTGCCGCCCACGAACCCGTGAGCCGGTAGGGGCAACACCCTCTACCCGCTGATGAGTACGGGCGGTCTCGGTGCAAAACCGCCCATAACGGCGCTTACTGTGAACCCGCTGAGAAAGCGGTTTCAGCTACGGGCGTACACCTCGGGCCTGAGCACCCCGACGTACGGCATCTCGCGGTAACGCTCCGCGAAGTCCAGACCGTAACCGACCACGAACTCACTGGGGATGTCGAAGCCCACGTACTTCACCGGGACCTGCACCTTGACCGCGTCCGGCTTACGGAACAGCGCGACCACCTCGACGCTCGCCGGCGAGCGCGACTCGAGGTACTTCATCAGCCAGGACAGGGTCAGCCCGGAGTCCACGATGTCCTCGACCACCAGCACATGACGGTCGGTGATGTCGCGGTCCAGGTCCTTGAGGATGCGCACCACGCCCGAGGAGGTCGTCCCCTGCCCGTAGGACGAGACGGCCATGAACTCCATCTCGGTGGAGGGGCCGTGCCGGCCCAGTGCCCGGGCGAAGTCGGCCATGAACATGACCGCGCCCTTCAGCACGCAGACCAGCAGAATCCCGTCAGCGGCATCGGTGTGGTCCGCGGAGACCTGCTTGGCCAGTTCGTCGATCTTGTCCCGGATCTGTTGCTCCGAGATGATCACGTGGTCGATGTCGGCGTCGTACCAAGAGCCATCAGCCATGACGCTAAGCCTGCCCCATGCGGGTTACGGTTCGTCGAACGGGGCCGGATTCGGTCCCCGAAGCGTCACTTGATATGGGCTGGAACCACCCGAACGAGGCGATCCGACACCCGCCCGACGACGATCCGGTCCGGCAGGAACACCGCACCCTGGCCGTGCCACTCGGACACCAGCGCGTCCAGGGCGACCACATGGCGGTACGCCAGGGCACCACCCGGCGCACCCAGCTCCCGCGCCCACCGGTGCAGGACCCGGCTGCGGACCGCGGGCATCATCCCGGCCAGCACCGGGACCGAGAGGCCGGCCTCCGCACCCGCCCGGGCCGACTCCAGTGCCGTCTCCGCGATCGCGTCGAGCGCCTCGTTGTCCGCCGCCACCAGCACCGCGGACCGGGCGAGATTGCCCAGCACGGCCGGGCCGAGCGCGTCCACCAGCGCCGGCAGGGCCGAGCCGCGGACCCGGGAACGCGCGTACGCCGGGTCGCTGTTGTGCGGGTCCTCCCAGGGCGCCAGGCCCAGCGCCGCGCACGCCTTGCGGGTGTCCGTCCGGGCCACGTCCAGCAGCGGGCGACGGAACACCCCGCGCCGGGCCGGCATCCCGGACAGCCCGCGCGGGCCGGCACCGCGGGCGAGCGCCAGCAGTACGGTCTCCGCCTGGTCGTCCCGGGTGTGCCCGAGCAGCACCGCGGCCGCACCCAGCTCGGCGGCGGCCGCGTCCAGAGCCGCGTAGCGCGCCGTGCGGGCCGCCGCCTCCGGCCCACCGGGCAGGCCACCGACCGAGACGGTCTCGATGCGCACCGGGTCGAAGCCGGCGTCCCGCGCCCACGCGGCGACCGACCGGGCCCGCCGGTCGGAGCCCTCCTGCAACCCATGATCGACGGTGACCAGCCCCACCCGGCGACCCGCGCCGGACCGGCCACCCGTGCCGGACGGGCCGACGGCATCGGGTCGACCGCCGGCACCGGACCGGCTGCCCAGGGCGGACTGGCTCAGGAACTGCGCCGCCGCGGCCAGGGCCAGCGAGTCGGCACCGCCCGAACAGGCCACCAGCACCAGCGCGTCGGCCGGCAGGTCGGCCAGGCCACGGCGCACCGCCGTGCGGATCGCCGCGACCGGGGGCGGGATCCTCGCCATCGTCAGCCGTGCACCCGGGCGACGTAGGCGTCCGGGTCGCCCAGCTCCTCCAGGCGCGGCAGGGTCAGCGGCGACTCGAAGGCCTTGTTGAAACCGGCCATGCCGACCCGCTCCACGACGCCGTGCACGAACTTGCGGCCCTCCGCGTACTGCCGCATCTTGACCTCGATGCCGAGCAACCGCCGGATCGTCTTCTCCAGCGGATTGCCGCTCTCCCGGCGCCGGTTGAACTTGGCCCGGATCGAGTCGACCGAGGGGATGACCTCGGGGCCGACCCCGTCCATCACGAACTCGGCGTGCCCCTCGAGCAGGGTCATCAGGGCGGTCAGCCGGTCTAGCACGGCGCTCTGGGCCGGGGTCTGCACGATGTCCAGCACGGACGCCCGGCTGTCCGGGTCGCGCAGCGCGTCGGAGAGCGTGGCGACGCCCCGGCGCACCCGCTCCAGCAGGTGCTCGCCGCCCTGCGACGCGTCGACGAAGGCCTGCACCTCACCCAGGAAGTAGCCGCGCATCCACGGCACCGAGGTGAACTGGGTGCGGTGTGTCACCTCGTGCAAGCAGACCCAGAGCCGGAAGTCCCGGGAGTCCGCATTGATCTTGCGTTCGACCTCGACGATGTTCGGCGCGTTCAGCAGCAGCTGGCCGGGCTCGCCGGAGAACACCTCGTACTGCCCGAGGACCCGGCCGGAGAGGTAGGCCAGGATCGTCCCGGCCTGCACCCCGGTAACCCGGGAACCGATCGCGTCGGCGAGCGGGCCGGGTGGGTTGTCCCCGGAGAGCCGGCTGACCAGCGGGACGATCACCCGCTGGAGACCCGCGATGTTCACCTTCGCCCAGTCACGCCGGTCGACGACCCGCACCGGTGGGACCTCGACCTGCGAGGTCAGCCCGGTGTAGGCCGCGACGTGTCCCGCTGCCTCGTCGGTGAGTGCCCGTAACTCGGACACCACCTGCGTGGCCTCCTCGAGAGAGACCGCAGGCCCGGTCTTGGAGAGCGCGCCCGCGGTGGCGGCGGCCAGATCCCAGTCAACGAACTGCGCCATGCAGCCCACCGTACCCGTGTGGATCCAGGTCGCACTCCGGTGAAACCCCTGGGTCGGTTTCCGGCCGCCACTCCTTGCGGGCTTCAGCAGCCGCACTCCACCAGCCGGGCGGCCACCTTGTCGAGCGCTGCCCGTGCGGAGATCGAACTCGCCCCGCCGACCGCCATGATCGCGAAGGCCATCACTCGGCCGTCCCGGTTGACGAGTACGCCGGCCAGCGTGTTCACCCCACTCAGCGACCCGGTTTTGGCCCGTACGATGCCCTGCGCCGTCTGGTTCGGGCTGGGTGTCACGAACCGGGTCCGCAGGGTTCCGGACCAGCCGGCCACCGGCAGGCCGTTGAAGAGCGCGCCGAGCGCGGCGTTCTCCCCCTTGGCGGCGAGCGCGAGCGTCTGCACCAGCAGGGCCGGACTGATCCCGTTGTTCCGGGAGAGCCCGCTGCCGTCGTACAGCACCGCCTCCTCCGCCGGAAGCCCCAGCTCGCCCAGCTCCGTCAGCATCGCTTCCGCGGCGCCCTCGAAGCTCGCCGGCTTGCCGGCGGCGAGCGCCACCTGCCGGGCGACCGCCTCGGCCAGCACGTTGTCGCTCTGCTGCAGCATCCAGTCGACGATCTGCACCAGCGGCGGCGACTCGACCCGGCCCAGCTCCTTGCCGGGCGTCCAGCCGTTCCCAGCCGGCGCCGACGCGTCCGGAGCGGCCGAGGCACCAGGCACGGCACCGTTCCCGGCGGCCGCCGGCGCCGTGCCGGCCCGCACCGAGCCGGGCGCGCCGATGGCCTTGGCGAAGAGCCGGCCGGCACCGTTCGCCGGATTCGTGTACCGCGGGTCGCCACCGAAGTCGTTGTGCACCGGCTCGATCCGGCCGCCGTTGGTCATGAACGGCTGGATCCGGGCCACCTGCCCCTCCGCGATGTCACTGGACCCCCAGCCGGTCGCCGTCTCCGGCCCCTCGTAGAGCGACATGTCCACCACCACCCGGGTGGCCGGCGTGTCACCGAGCGACTTCTTCACCTGCTCTGCCAGCCGGTCCAGCCGGGCCGCGCCGGGGAACAGCTGATTCTCGTCCACCGACATGGTGGCGTCACCCGCGCCGACGATCACCACCTCGCCCGGGCTCTCCCCCGCCACCACCCGCGTGACCAGCCGATAGGCCGGCCCCCGCGCGGACAGCGCGGCAGCCGCGGTGAGCAACTTGGTGGTCGACGCCGGCGTGGTCGGCTTGTCCGCGTTCCGCTCGTAGAGCACCGTGCCGGACGCCGGATCGAGCACCGAGACGTGCACGGTGTTCCCGAGCGCCGACGCGCTGACAAGCGGATCGAGCGCCGCCGCCACCGCCGCGGTGTCCGGCGTGGTGCCGCCCGCGTCGGCCGCCGCGAGCACCGGCGTAGGCGTCGGCTCCGGCGTGGTCGGCGCCACGCTGGGCGAGGCCGCCGGCTCGGCGCCGAGCCACCCGTCGACCGGTCCGGGCCGGACCACCAGACCCACTGCCGCCACAAGCGCCAAGAGAGCGACAATAGAAACCAATATTGTACGGGGTTTACGCTTACGTCCCGTTTTCACTGGCCCAGCGTCGTCGCTGGTCGCGGCCGTTGCGGCCGCGCCGGCGGAAGGCGCGTCGCCGTCCGCGCGCGCCGGTGCCTGCTGCGGCGCTGGTGCCTGCTGCGGCGCCGGCGACGTCGGCCGGGTGGTGTTGAGCGGCACAGACGCCCTGCCGTAGCTTCCGCCCGCAGCCGGCGCCACCTCCGGACCAGCTCCAGCTCCAGCTCCAGCTCCAGCTCCAGCTCCAGCTCCAGCTCCAGCTCCAGCTCCAGCTCCAGCGATGATCCCCCCGCCGGCGGCCGCAGCACCGGCCGCACCCGCCTCGGCCTGCGGACCAGCAGCCCGCACACCTGGCATCTGCGCCGTTGCATCACCGCTCGGACGCACCCCGGGGAACTGCGCCGTGGCGTCGCCACCCGGCTGCCCGCCCGTGAACTGCGCCGTGGCGTCGCCACCCGGCTGCCCGCCCGCGAACTGCGCCGTGGCACCGCTGCCCTGCTGTCCGCCTGTGAACTGCGCTGTCGCGTCGTTGCCCGGCTGCGCGCCCGGGAAACGCGCCGCGTCGTCGCCGCCCGGCCGCACACCCGGGAATTGCGCGGTCGCGTCAGCCGATCGCCCGCCGGAGTTGCCATCGCCCTGCTGAGATCCGCCCTGCTGAGGCCGGCCGTGCTGAGTTCCGACCTGGGGCTCGCCGTGCTGAGACCCGGCCTGGACGCCCGGGAACTGCGCCGTCGCATCGGACGAGCGACTGTCGGCGGGCGTTTCCCCCGAAACATCTGGGTTGCGTGGCGGGCCGGCGGCCCACGGGTTGCGCGGCGCGTTCCATGGGCCGACCGGTCCCGGACCACTCGGCGGATAGTTTCCCGAACCCGGCGCGGTGTCACCCCAGCCCGGCTGCTCGTTCGACGCGGAGGCGCCCCACGAGGAGGCGGGCCGGTCCGCATCCCCGGCCGGCGACGACTGATTCGTGCCCGGCGCGGACGCATCCCGGCCCGTGGTCCAGGAGGGCGAACTTCCATCCGAGGACGGCGCGGACGGATTCGCAGTCGCAGCGGGTGCCGGACTCGCCGCCGGACCACCCACCGGCGGCCGCGACCAATCCACCGGCGGCACAGCCGACTGCCCCGGCCCGGAAGAGCCCGCTGATCGCCCAGGCGAAGCCGCTGAGTGCCCGGCTGAGCCCGCAGGCTGCTCGGAAGCCGCGGACTGCGCCGGCTGGCCGGGCGAAGGCGGCAACACCACGCGCCGCGGCGCTGCGGCACCGGAGGGCGGCGTCACGGTGCCCGCACCCGGGTGCGACGAACCGGACGGCCCGGCGGAGTGCCCGGCAGCCGAACCGGAATAGCCGGCCGTCGGACCCGATGGACCGGCAGCCGATCCGGAAGGACCGGCGGGCGGGGACGGCACGGCGGCCGGACCGGAAGTTGGCACGGCGGCGCGACCGGCCGGTGACTGCGGACGGCCGGGATAGTTCTCCGGTCGATCCGGTGCCGCCCGCTCAGGGCCGAAGTCCGCACCGCCCGGCGCGTTCTCCGGCTGCGTGGGTGGCGTCCAGCCGGGCGACGCATACCGCCGGCTGGATGGCGGCGGCTCCTGCTGCCAGGGGAAGGCCTGTCGATACAGCTCCTCCGAGGAGGGCACGCCGGCTACGCCCGCGGCCGGTGGCGGCACGCTGGCACGGCCCGGCGCGGGTGGTTCGGAGCCGGGCACACCGGCTCGACCGGCCGCGTTGTTACCCTCTTCCGGGGCGGATTGCGAACTCGACACGCCGTCGTTGCCCTCGCCGTCATGTGAATCTTGCCTCGTCACACGCCCCTCCTCGCCCGTGGCGTCAGACTTAGGGGAGACTAGCGACATCCGGCACACCGTTGCGCGCGGATCCTGCGGGCCCTGCTTCCATGCCCCGCGCCCGCCCGGCGGACCGGTCTATTCGAGCGGGCAAGCAAAAGGGGAGCGAATAATGGATTTCGACGTCTTGGTTGAGATCCCCAAGGGGCAGCGCAACAAGTACGAGGTGGACCACAAGACGGGCCGCATCCGGCTCGACCGGACCCTCTTCACCGCGACACAGTATCCCGCCGATTACGGCTTCATCGAGGGCACCCTGGGGCAGGACGGTGACCCGCTGGACGCTCTCGTCCTGATTCAGGAGCCGACGTTCCCGGGCTGCCTGGTCCGTGCCCGCGCCATCGGCATGTACCGGATGACCGACGAGAAGGGCCGCGACGACAAGGTCCTCTGCGTGCCGTTCGAGGACCCGCGTCAGGAGCACCTGCGCGACATTCACCACCTCGGCGAGTTCGACCGGATGGAGATCCAGCACTTCTTCACGGTCTACAAGGATCTGGAGCCGGGCAAGTCCGTCGAGGGCGCCACCTGGGTCGGCCGGATCGAGGCCGAGAACGAGATCCGCGCGTCGTTCAAGCGCGCCGAGGCCGCCGAGGCCGAGGGCGAAGAGCACTGACCGGACGCTCCCGCCGATACCGCTGACGACCGCACCTGCGGGGCATCGCGCCTCGCAGGTGCGGTCGTCTGGCATCGGTTGCGGCGGGAGGGTCAGGAGAGGCCGGAGACGGCGGTGTAGAGGCCGGTGACCGCGCAGGTCACCGGGATCACCGAGATCACGGCGACGACTTCCAGGACGTCGGCCGCGCGGCGCAGGTAGGGCGAGGGCGGCCGGTCCGCGTACCGCACGCCCGCCAGGACCGTGACCAGCGCGACAAGCAGCACCACCGCGATCAGGCCGGGCAGGGCGCCGCCGGCGAAGGCCGGCAGGTCCGCGTCGGGCAGGACCGGCAGGTCGGCGCCGGCGGGAGCGGTGAGCAGATCGACGCCGAGGGCGGCGAGTCCGATCAGGCCGGCGGCGAGAAGTGGCGCGCGCAGCCGCCCGGTCACGAACAGGCGGGCCCGGGTGAGCAGGGCGATCGCGCCGGCCGCGATGAGGATCCGGGCGGAGAGCGTGCGGTCCGCGGCGAGCACGGCGAAGGCCACCGCGGCGACAAGCGCGTGCCCGAGGAGCATTCCGAGCAGGATCTCTTGGGTACGCTCCACCGCCGCGAACACCTCACCCCGGTCGACCCGGTCGCGCGCCGGTTCGGACGCGGGCGCTCCCGGCCGGGACGGTGCGGCCGGTGGCGGCAGTGGGGTGCGCCCGAACCGCACGGCGAGCAGTGGCAGCGCGCCCAGACCACAGACCAGCACCGAGAGCAGCACCGCCGCGGCGCCGGCCGGTGTCGTGATCTCTCCGGTCGCAGCGCCGAGGGCACCCAGCACACCGGCCGTCCCGCCCGCCGCGAAGACCCGCGACCCCGCTCGCAGGCCGGCCGCGGCGACCACGGACGCCACCAGCAGCGCGACCGACCCGGCCAGCAGATCCGGTCCGGCTGCCGACAGCAGCGCACCGCCCGCGAAGGCGTAGGGCAGCCCGTACCCGCCGAGGGCCGTGCCGGTGCGCGGGCCGCCGTACCGCCGGTCAGCGAAAGCCCCGCCGAGCAGCAGCACCGCCGCCGCGCCGAGCCCCGCGGCGCCCTGCCCCGGTCCGGCCGCGACCAGGGCGAAGAGGCCCAGCCCGAGCGGCACCCCGGCCGCCGCGAGCGTCGCCGCCCGGGTGGCCGCCGGCGTCCACACCCCGCCGTGCCGGCGAGCACCCTCGGCGACGGCTTCCACCACGTCGTCGTACTCGATCTCCGGCCACTCGTCGTGCGCCGCCACGAGGTGCAGGACCTCGCCGTCGCGTACGCCCTGGGTCCACAGATCCTGACCGGTCGCGAGAGCGACGCCGTCGCCGCGCCGCAGCACCCACCCGCCCTGGGTCTCGCCCTGGTCGGCGAGGTCTTCGCCGGCGTGCCGCAGCAGGTCGGGGAGCAACTCGGCAAGAGGCACCCGCTCGGGCAGGGCGACATCCACCCGGCGCTGCGGCGCACTGATCGTCACGCGGGCCAGACCGGTGCTCACCAGGCGCCTCCCGTCGTCCACAGCGGAATCGCCGGTTGTCCACAGGAGATTCGTGTGTTGTCCACAGCGATGAAACGCATGCTGCGGGACGACACGAACTCTACCTAGCATCGTGACTGCAGCGATACGCAGAGCGATGATCAGGAGGTCCGATGGGGACGGTCCTGGTTCGGCGGGGCCCGCGCCGGCCGGAGCCCGCGATTCCTTCCGGTGATCTGGTCGTCGAGGCGCCGCCGGCGATACCGCAGCAGACCGCCGGTCGCTGGCAGCAGTGGCTGATGGCGTTGCCGATGCTGGCCGGCACCCTCGCCATGGCGCTGCTGATGGGCCAGGGACAGGCCGGGCCCTATTCGTACGTGGTGGGTGGCCTCTTCGGGATTTCCTCGCTGGCGATGCTGACCATGTCGTTCAGCACTGCCGGCTCGCCCCGGCGGGCCGAGATGGTCGCGGCCCGCCGGGACTACCTGCGGCATCTCGCCGGGCTGCGGCAGCGGGCCCGGGAGACCGCGCGGCGGCAGCGGACCGGGCTGCTCTACCGCCATCCCGACCCGGCGCGGCTCTGGTCAACGGCCGGCAGTCACCGGGTCTGGGAGCGGCGGCCGGACGACCCGGATTTCGCCGTGGTCCGGGTCGGGCTGGGGCCGCAGACCCTCGCCACGCCGCTGGTGCCGCCGGAGACCGGGCCACCGGACGAGCTGGAACCGATGACCGCCGGTGCGCTGCGCCGGTTCCTGGCCGCGCACGCGGTGGTGCCGGACCTGCCGGTGGCGATGTCGCTGCGCGGGTTCGGCCGGGTGCTGATCCGCTGCGCCGGCTCCCCGGCCGGCTCCCCCGCCGGGCCGGACGCCCGGGCCCTGGCCCGAGCCGTCGTCGCGCAGCTCGCCGTCTTCCACGGACCGGACGACCTGATCGTCGCGGTGGTCGCCGGCCCGGAAAGCCGCGTCGCCTGGGACTGGGTGAAGTGGCTGCCGCACAACGGGCACCCGACCCGATCGGACGCGATCGGCCCGCTGCGCCTCATCGGCGACGCCGACATCCTGGACGACCTGCCGGCCGGGCACGGCCGGCAGGTCGCGCACCTGGTGGTGATCCGGGACGGGGTGGACCGGATGCCGGAACCCGCCGCGGATGGCGTGACGGTGCTCGACCTGGACACCGCACCGCCGAGGCTGCCCGGGCCGGCAACGCTGGTCCTGGAGATCGGTGACGACGGCACCCTGCGCATGTCCACGGTGGCGGAGCAGGGTGCCGTGGGCCGCGCCGACGGCATCGGGGTGGCGGAGGCGGAGGCGACCGCCCGGCGGCTCGCGCCACTGCGGCCGGCGACCGGCGCCGAACCCGCCGGCCCGGGTGGCGCCGCCGATCCGGGGCTCGCCGAGCTGCTCGGCATCGCCGACCCGGAAAGTCATGGGGTGCCGGGCGGCTGGGCGAGGCGGCCGGAGCGGTACCGGCTGCGCGTGCCGATCGGCGTCGACCCGGCCGGTGTGCCGGTGGAACTCGACCTCAAGGAGTCGGCACAGGACGGGATGGGACCGCACGGGCTGCTCGTCGGTGCGACCGGCTCCGGCAAGTCGGAACTGCTGCGCACGCTGGTCCTGGCACTGGCCGCCACCCACTCGCCGGAGACGCTCAACTTCGTGCTCGTCGACTTCAAGGGCGGCGCCACCTTCGCCTCGATGGACCGGCTGCCGCACACCGCCGCCCTGATCACGAACCTGCAGGACGCCCTGCCCCTGGTCGACCGGATGGCCGACGCGCTCGACGGCGAACTGCTCCGGCGCCAGGAGCTGCTGCGCCGGGCCGGGAACTTCGCCGGGCTCCCCGAGTACGAACGGGCCCGGTCCGCCGGCGCGGCCCTGCCACCGCTCCCGTCGCTGCTGGTGATCTGCGACGAGTTCTCCGAGATGCTGCAACGCAAACCCGAGTTCCTGGAGCTGTTCCTGCAGATCGGGCGGCTCGGTCGGTCGCTCGGCGTGCACCTGCTGCTCGCCAGCCAGCGCCTCGAGGACGGCCGGTTGCGCGGACTGGACACCCACCTGTCGTACCGGATCGGGCTCCGCACCTTCTCGGCGCTGGAGTCGCGGGCGGTGCTCGGCGTGCCGGACGCCTACGAGCTGCCGCGTTCACCGGGACACGGCTTCCTGCGGTCCGGGACCGAGGCGCCGAGCCGGTTCCGGGCGGCCTACGTCTCCGGGCCGCTGCGCCGGTCCCGCACGCCCGTCGTGCGCAGCCGGCAGGTTCTCCCGTGGACCGCCCGGCAGGTGCCGGTCCCGGCCGCGCCGGTCGAGGCCGGCAGCGATCGGACACTCGTCGACGTGCTGACCGGCCGCCTCGCCGGGCAGGGTCCGCCGGCGCACCGGGTCTGGCTGCCGCCGCTTGACCACTCCGCCACCCTGGACGAGCTTCTCGGCCCGGTCGCCAACGGCACGGCACGCGGGCTGACCGTCGCCAACCCGGCCCTGCACGGCGCGCTGCAGGTGCCCATCGCCCTCGTCGACAAGCCCCGCGAGCAGCTGCGTGACGTGCTCTGGCTGCAACTCGCCGGTTCCGCCGGGCACGTCGCGGTCGCCGGCGGCACCCTCAGCGGCAAATCGTCGGTGCTGCGCACGCTGATCTGCGGGCTTGCGCTCACGCACACCCCCGACGAGGTACGCGTCTACTGCCTCGACTTCGGCGGTGGCACCCTCGGCGTCCTGGGCGGCCTCCCGCACGTGGGTGGCGTGTTCGGCCGGCTCGACGCGGAAGGGGTGCGCCGGACCGCCGGCGAGATGGTGGCGCTGCTCGCCGACCGGGAGCGGCAGGGCGCGGGCCGGCACCCGCACGTCTTCCTGGTCGTCGACGGGTGGGCCACGCTGCGCACGGATTTCGAGGAACTCGAGACGGTGCTGACCGACCTGGCGACCCGCGGCCTGTCGTACGGGATCCACCTGGTCGCCGCCACGTCACGCTGGACCGACTTCCGGGCGCCGATCCGTGACCTCTTCGGTTCCCGGGTCGAGTTGCGGCTCGGCGACCCGGCCGACTCGGCGGTGCACCGGCGGGCCGCGGTCGCGGTGCCCGAGGGGCAGCCGGGCCGGGGCGTGACCGAGCACCCGGCCGACCGGGATCGCGGGTTGCACCTGCTCACCGCACTCCCGGAAGTGTCCACATCGGGCGGGACGGAGGGTTTGGTCGCGGCGGTGGCGCGGGCTTGGCGGGGTGCTGTCGCGCCGCCGGTGCGGTTGTTGCCGGCCGTGGTGCCGTACACCAGGCCGGTGCCGCAACCCGGCAGTGGCCTGCGCCTGCCGATCGGCATCGCGGAGTCCGACCTGCAGCCCGTGGGGATCGATTTCGCGGCCGATCCCCATCTGCTCGTCCTCGGCGACGCGGAGTGTGGCAAATCATCGTTCCTGCGCGCGCTCGCCACGTCGGTGACCGCCCGGTTCACGCCCGAGCAGGCACGGATCATCCTGGTCGACTACCGGCGCAGCCTGATGGACCTGCCGGAGACCGGACATCGGATCGGGTACGGGGTGCAGGCGCAACTGACCCAGGATCTGATGCTGTCCGTCGCCGGGTACATGGAACGGCGGCTACCCGGGCCGGATGTCACCGCGGCGCAACTGCGCAACCGTTCCTGGTGGACCGGTCCGGAGCTGTTCGTGCTGGTCGACGACTACGACCTGGTGGTGGCCGGTCCGGTCAACCCGCTCGCGCCGTTGCTCGAACACCTGCCGCAGGCCCGCGACATCGGCCTGCACCTGGTGCTCACCCGGCGCGCCGGCGGCGCGGGCCGGGCGCTCTACGAACCGGTCATCCAGCGACTGCGGGAGCTGTCCGCCCCGGGCCTGATCATGTCCGGTTCACCGGAGGAAGGAGCACTGCTCGGCACGGTACGACCGGAGCCGTTACCACCGGGGCGTGGCCGCCTGATCACGCGGCGTGAGGGAGCGCGCCTGATCCAGCTGGCGCATCTACCGGCCTTCCGTGATTAGCGGAAATCAGCAGACTCGGAGTGCGATTAGGCGACACGGACCGCAGCGACACGCCGACCGTTGGGAGTAATCTCCCTCCATCGACTGACCTACCGAACCTTCCAGGGATGGCGAGCCCGACCCGTGACCAGAGTGAGCGAAGCACACCGTGCCCCGTCCGCGGGCGGTGCTCCTTGCTGAGTCTGTCGCGCCGGATGGGCGCCGTCACGCTCGCCGGGCTGATGTCCGTCGCGGCGCCGGTCGCCGCCACCGCCGCGCCGACCGGGCCGCAGGCGGAACCCGTCGTCGTCACCGACGACTCGGTGCGCGCCGACCAGTGGCACCTGCAGGCGCTCAACCTCAACGGCGCCTGGACGTACGCGGACGGCGCCGGCGTGACCGTCGCGGTCATCGACTCCGGCGTTGACGCGCACCACCCCGACCTCGAAGGCCAGGTCCTGCCCGGGCTCGACCTGGTCGAGGACGGTGACGGCGAGCGCGATCCGGTGGGCCACGGCACCACCGTCGCGGCGCTCATCGCGGGTCGTTCCGACGACGCCGCCGGGGTGGTCGGGATCGCACCGAAATCCAAGATCCTGCCGATCCGGGTGCTCGACGAGGAGAACCGCTACGACGACGCGCTGATCGTGGCGAAAGGCCTGCGGTGGGCGGTCGACCACGGCGCCCGGGTGGTGAACCTGTCACTCGGCGGCGGCGGGTCCAGCGCCACCCTGGCCGCCGCGATCGATTACGCCTTCGCCAAGGACGTAGTGGTCATCGCCTGCACCGGCAACGCCAGCGCCTCGTCCAGTTCGGACAACGCCGGAGTGTGGTACCCGGCACGCGAACCCGGCGTCGTCGCCGTCGCCGGCATGGAGCGGGACGGCACCACCCTCTGGTCCGGCTCGATCACCGGCCGGGAGACCGTGCTGGCCGCACCGGCCACGCACCTGGTCGGTGCCCGCGGGCCGGACGACTACTGGCGGGTCCAGGGCACCAGCTTCGCGGCACCCATGGTCGCCGGGGTCGCCGCCCTGATCCGGTCCCGCTGGCCGGACATGCCGGCCGGCGAAGTGGTCAACCGGCTGATCCGGACCGCCGACGACCGCGGCGCACCGGGCCGCGACAACCAGTTCGGCTTCGGCCTGGTCAACCCGACCGCGGCGCTGACGTCCGACGTCGCCTACGTCACCGACAACCCGCTCGACACCACACCCCCACCGGGCGTCGCCCGCTTCGGCAGCGCGCCCGTCCCCGGCCAGGCACAGTCGGCACCACAGGCAAGCGGCGCCCCGGGCGCCGTCACACAGACCCCGGCGTCGAACGCGGGCGGCTGGGCCGCCCCCGCCGAACCCGTCGGCGAAAGTCACCGCGCCCGCTGGCTCGCCATCGCCCTCTTCGTGCTCTCCGCCCTGGCCGCGGCGTTCACCGTCCGCCGCTTCGCACAGACCGCGGGCTGAGCCACCCGAGCTCTCCGGCGCGCGCCATCCCAGCGCCCGCCATCCCAGCGCGCGCCATCCCAACGCGCCAACCCAACCCGCCAACCCAGCACCCGCCAACCCAGCGCCGGCCGAGCCGGTCAGCTTCAGCTGAGCGGTCGGTCCTTGCTGAGCCCTCGAATCGCCCGGCTTGCCGCCGCCGGTCAGCGGGGCTGATCGACGCCGGTCAGGCGCACTCGCCGGTTTTCACGCCCTTGGTCCGGCTCTTGCCGGTCTCCGCGACCGACGAGGCCTCGTCCGCGGTGAGCGCGAACCCGACCTCCTTGTCGTCCGCCGCCGCCGCGAAGATGACACCGAGGACGCCGCCGTCCGGAGCGATGAGCGGCCCGCCCGAGTTGCCGCTGCGGACCAGCGACTTGATCGTGTAGATCTCCCGGGTCACGTCACCCGAGTCGTAGATGTCCGGACCGGTGATCCGGCTGACGTCACGCACCCGGGCGGACTGTGCGTTGTACGGCCCGTCCTGCGGATAACCCAGCACGATCGCGCTGGCCCCGCTGGCCGCCTCCTTGCTGACGAACCTCATCACCGGTGCCTTCAGGCCGGGCACGTGCAGGACCGCCAGGTCACGTTTCGGGTCGTAGACCACGACCGTGCCCTCGAGCTGGCCGCGGGAGGTCTCCACCACGACCTCCTTGGTGCCGGCCACCACGTGCGCGTTCGTCATCACCCGCTCGCCGGCGTAGACGAACCCGGTGCCCTCGATCCGGCGCGAACAGCTCGGCGCGGCGCCCAGCACCTTCAGCACCGACCGCTTCGACTCCTGGACGATCTTCGAGTTCTTGAGTTTCGGGTCCGGCTCGGCGACCTCTTTCGCCTGGGTGCGCGCCAGACCACCGAAGACGTCCGGGAAACCGCTGGTGTCGAGGGTGTCCCGGAGCGCCGAGGAGAGGGCCTGCGCCTGCTCCGGCATGAGCCCGTTGATGCCGGAGAGGATGGCGCTGCTGCGGAACTCCCGGTTCACCGCCGGGAACGGCGTCGAACCCAGCGGCACCGCCACGAGCCACGCGGCGAGCAGCAACGCGACAACCGAGACGACCGCGCCGCCGGCGTCGTCCATGTGCTGCAACGGCCGGCTGAAGATGCCCCGGCGCAGGTTGGTACCGAGCCAGCCGGCCAGGGTCTGCCCGAGGACGGCGAACGTGAGGATGACGGCGAGCGAGACGACCAGTCGCACCGTGCCGTCCGCGAACTGCCGGGCGATCAAGGGCCCCAGCTGAAGCCCGATCAGCACACCGCTGAAGAACCCACCCAGGGAGAGGGCGCCGATGACGAATCCCTGCCGATAACCGCTGATGGCGAAGAGCAGCATCAGCACGACCAGAATCACATCGACCACGGGCACTCACTCAGCGTAGAAGTACGAGGCCAGGTCACGGCACCACCTCATCGGGCGCGCCGCCGCGAGCCGCCGGAACGGGCGCCGAGGCGTCCGGCAGCTCGACGACACGGCCCGGTTCCCACGGCTGAGCCCACCCCGCCATGTCGAGCAACACCGAGATCACTCCTGCCGTGAAACCCCAGACGAGCAGCCCACGGACCTGGAAGGCAGGTCCGATCCAGCCACTCGGATGACGCACCCGGATACGGTTCGCCGGGTCGGCGAGTTCACTGATCGGCAGACGTGCGACGTGCGCTACTTCGGCCGGCTGCAACGGATGGACCTGGTGCGGGTGCCGCCACCAGCCCAGCACCGGGGTGACGACGAAGCGGCTGACCGGGATCCACAGGTCCGGCAGCAGGGCGAGCACCTCGGCACTACGCCGGTCGAGGCCCACCTCTTCCTCGGCCTCGCGCAACGCGGTGTCGGTCGCGTCCCGGTCCTCCGGGTCGGTGGCGCCGCCCGGGAAGGCCGGTTGCCCGGCGTGGTTGCGCATCGTCGCGGCACGCTGCAGGACGAGCAGGTCCGGCCCGCCGGGCGTGTCGGCGGCCGGTTCGCTCTCGCCGAGCAGCACCAGGACCGCGCTGGCCCGCCCGGCGCCGCCGGCGGGCTGGCGCAGCGGGGTGAAATCCTCGGTCCGGCACTGGTCGACCCGGGTGAGCAACGGCTCGAACCAGGACGGCAGCCCGTCCGGCCGCCGCAACACCTGCCCCCGGCTCATCGGGTCACCGTCACGCCGGTGTGCTCCTCGACCTCTGTGATCAACTCGTCGACGGTCAGCGGCCGGCGATGGACGTAGACCCCACCGTCGGCGTCGACGAAGACGGTCGCCGGCAACGCCGACTGCTTGATCTCGATCGCCAGCCGGCCGTCCCGGTCGTAGAGCACCGGCATGCTGACGCCCTTGTCCGTGCCGAACGAGGCGGCCGCCTCGCGCCGGTCACTGCTGTCCACACCGACCACGGTGAGCCGCCCGGCGGTCCGGTCGGCGAGCCCCTGCATGACAGGCAGTTCCTCGCGGCAGGGCCCGCACCAGGACGCCCAGATGTTGAGCACGGCCGGGAGCGCGATGTCGTGGAGACTCACCGGCTGCCCACCGGTGAAGCACGGAATCGACAAATCCGGCAGATCGTTAATTGCCGCACCGCCGGGCCCGGTCGCTGCGGAAGGGGTGGCGGCATCGGAGACGGGCGTGGTCGCACCGGAGGAAGCGACGATGGCTTCGGCGAAGGCAGGCGTCGCGGCGGAAGCGCGCGTGGCCGCAGCGGAAGAGACCACGGAAGCGGGCGTGGCCGGCAAGGGGGCTGCGGAGAAGGCGGCGGCGGGCACCGCAGCGGAGGTAGCGGGCGTGGCGGCGGGCGCCGCAGCGGAGGTGGCGGGCGCGGCGGCGGACGTGGCGGACGTGGCGGGCGCGGGCGGCGCGGTCAGGGTGTCGCAGGCGGCGAACGGGGACGGCGTCTCCGGCTGGTTTCCGCTCGGCTCGGCGGCGGCGGTGCAGGCGGAAAGCAGGGCCAGCGCCGCGGCAGCGGCCGGCAGCCCGCGGAAGCGGATCACGGTTCCTCCGGGGCCAGCACCGCCGCAACCGGCACCAGGTCGGGGTCGACGCCGGCGGCGACCGCCAGGTCGCGGGCGCGCGGGCCCTTGAGCAGTTTGGCCGCGGCGGCCGCCTCGGTGGGGCCGGTGCCGTAGGAGGGGCACATGCTCGCCAGGGTGCAGGCACCGCAGGCCGGCTTGCGCGCGTGGCAGACCCGCCGCCCGTGGAAGATCACCCGGTGCGACAGCATGGTCCAGTCGCGTTTTTCGATCAGGTCGGCGACCTGGAACTCGATTTTCACCGGGTCCTCCTCGGCCACCCAGCCGAACCGGTTGGTCAGCCGCCGGAAGTGCGTGTCCACGGTGATGCCCGGCACCCCGAACGCGTTGCCCAGGATCACGTTGGCCGTCTTGCGGCCGATGCCGGGCAGCTTCACCAGGTCGTCGAGTTTGGCGGGCAACTGGCCGTCGTGCCGGTCGAGCAGCGCCTGACCCAGTTTGATCAGGGAGTCGGTCTTCGCCCGGAAGAAACCGGTGGGCCGCAGCAGTGTCTCCATCTCGGTCCGGTCGGCGGCGGCGTAGTCGGCGGCCGACCGGTAGAGCTTGAAGAGCGTCGGCGTCACCTGGTTGACCCGCACGTCGGTGGTCTGCGCCGACAGGACCGTCGCGACCGCCAGCTCGAGCGGGTTGGTGAAGTCGAGCTCGCAGTGCGCGTCCGGGTGGGTCTCGGCGAGCACCCGGGCCATCTTGCGAGCCCGCCTTTTGCGGCCGAGCAGGGTCTCACCCGCGTAGCGCGATGCGGAGGCGGGCGGAGTCACCGGTAAAGAGTACGTCGGCCGTGCGACATCAGCGGTCAGGCCGAGGGCTTGATCGCCCCGTCGTCACCGATCGAAGCAGCCGTGTCGCCGAAATCGTCTTCGGAGAGCTGGGCCACGAGGGCGCGTCCGCGTTCCTTCGCGCTGTCCCGGGTCGGCACACCCGTCGAGTTCAGGTAGGTGGAGAGGAAGCTGCCCTTCACGTACCTGCCCTCCTTGGTGAGCGAGACGTGCAGGATTCCCGCGTACTTGAGCACGCCGGCGCTGTTCAGCGTCTTGCCGCCACCGGCGAAGTTGCCCAGGCTGTAGGCGATCAGCTTGCCCTTGTAGAACTCCATCCCGCGCAGCACATGCGGGCCGTGCCCGACGACCAGGTCGGCGCCCGCGTCGATCACGGTGTGACTGAACTTGATCGGGTTGCCGCGGTTCTCGCCGAAGTAGAGCTCGGTGCCCGGCTTCACGTGCTGTTTGTCGGAGCCCTCGGCACCCATGTGCACCTGCACGACGACCAGGTCCGCCTCGCCCTTGGCCTTCGTCACCAGTGCGGCCGCCGCGTCCAGGTCGTTCAGGTTGTTGGCTCCCGCGTACGGCGAGAAGCCCACCACCGCGACCCGGACGCCCTTGACCTCCACGACGGTGATCTGGTCCTCCGCGCCGGTGTGCTCGAGCCCGGCGTCCTCCAGCGCCGCCACCGTGTTCCGGTAACCGGCCGGACCGTAGTCCTTGGAGTGGTTGTTGGCCGTGTTGAGCAGTTGGAAGCCGGCCTCTTTGAGGTGGCCGGCGTATTCCGGGGGTGAGCGGAAGGCGAAGCAGTTGGGCCGCGGCGGCGACCCGCACTTGGAGGTGCCGGTGTCGCCGGTGAGCGGCTGTTCCAGGTTGCCCATCACCAGGTCGGCGGCGAGGCCTTTCCGCACCGAGTCGAAGAAGCCGTCACCGCCGTCGGTGGGCAGCCGGTTCGGCGCGCTGCCCATGACGATGTCGCCGGTGGCGGAGAGGCTTATCGACTCGACCTCGGCCGATTCCTCGACCGGTTTGCCGGCCTTGGTCGTGGTGGTGGGCGTGGCGGCCGTCGTGGTGGTGGCGGGTGTGGCGGCCGGCGCCTCCCACTGCGGTCCGGACGGGTCGTCACGTTTCGCGAGGGCGACCCCGCCGATGCCCGCACCGGTCAGCACCGCCAGGGCAATCGTGACAGTCAGGGCTGGATGCCCTAAACGGGGCCGGCGGTGAGACGAGGGCTGCGAATTCATCGACCGGGACGATACCGTCGACTGGCAAGCGGGATCGACCGACGAATGGCCTGTCCTGAACTGCCCGGACCGACGATTTATTACCAGCGGTCACGGCGAATCTGGTTACCGTCCGGTATCTGGATCAAGGGGTGGCCGCCCGTTTCCCGCCCGCGTGCGCCTAGACTGATCGAGCGCAGACGTTGCGCGTTTTCGGAGGTGCGGCGATGGATGAGGTACTGGCTCGCAGCGGAATCTTCCAGGGCGTTGACCCGGAAGCCGCAGAGGCGCTCGCCAAGGAGATGGACACGATCGAAGTCCGTAAGGGCGACGTGGTCTTCAACGAGGGCGAGGCCGGCGACAGCCTGTATATCGTTCTGTCCGGGAAGATCAAGCTCGGACGCCGGGCTGCGGACGGACGGCAGAACCTCGTCTCGATCATGGGACCGTCGGACATGCTGGGTGAGCTCTCGCTCTTCGACCCCGGTCCGCGGACGGCCACGGCGACCGCGGTGACCGACAGCCGGCTGGCCCGGCTGAAGAAGTCGTCGCTGCGCCCGTGGCTGAACAACCGGCCCGAGATCGCCGAGCAGCTGCTCCGCGTGCTCGCCCGGCGGCTGCGGCGGACCAACGACGCGCTCGCCGACCTGATCTTCACGGACGTGCCCGGCCGGGTCGCGAAGAACCTGCTGCAGATGGCCGGCCGGTTCGGCACCCGGGACGGCGGCGTGCTGCGGGTCACCCACGACCTCACCCAGGAGGAGCTGGCCCAGCTGGTCGGCGCTTCCCGGGAGACGGTGAACAAGGCGCTCGCCGACTTCGCCTCCCGTGCGTGGCTCCGGCTCGACGGCAAGAGCGTGATCATCCTGGACCCGGAGCGCCTCGCGCGGCGCGCCCGCGTCTGACGCCTCTCCCGATCGGGGCTGTCCTGGCGGGCAGCCCCTTCACCGTGTCCGCTTCACCGTGTCGCACCCGCCAGGCCACTCGTTACGGAGGTGGCCGAGAGGCACCGGCGTGACAGGGAAGGGCGCGGCTTTGGACGCAGGTAGGGGCGGAGCGGGCATCGGGGTGTCCGCATGACCGTGCTCGATACCACGCTGGACCCGCGCGATCCCGCCTACCTGGAGGGTCGCAGCGTCACCCTCCAGTTGCTCGCCGATCTGGAGGACGCCCTCGACGAGGCGCGCGCCGGCGGCGGCGAGAAGTGGGTGACCCGGCACCACGCGCGGGGCAAACTGCTGCCCCGCGAGCGCATCGAGATGCTGCTCGACCAGGACAGTCCTTTCCTGGAACTGGCGCCGTCGGCGGCCTGGGGCTCCGAGTACCCGGTCGGCGCGAGCGTCGTCACCGGCGTCGGCGTCATCGAGGGCGTCGAATGCGTGGTGATCGCCAACGACCCGACCGTGGACGGTGGTGCGGTCAACCCGTACACCGCCAAAAAGATCCGCCGGGCCGCGCGGATCGCCTCGGTCAACCGCCTGCCGCTTGTCAACCTGGTGGAGTCGGCGGGGACCGGCACCCCGGACGGCGGCATCGCCCGCGAACTGAGCCGGTTGACCCCCGAACGGGTGCCGACCGTATGTGTGACATTCGGGCTCACCACCGGTGACGCGGCGTACCTGCCGGCGCTGTCGGACTACACGATCATGGTGCGTGGGCATGCCAAGGTGCTGACCATCCACCCGCAGCCGGTACGCAGTTCGGCGAACGGTGTCGAGGTGCGCGCCACCCCGGTCGTCCCGGCCGGTCCCGCCGGCCCCGCCGACCAGCTCGCCGAGGACGAACGCGACGGGCTGCGGCTGGCCCGCCAGTGCGTGCGGCGGCTCAACTGGCGCAAACAGGGCCCGCCGCCGCGTACCCGGCACCCCCTGCCGCCCCGCCACAGCGCCGAGGACCTGCTCACCGTGGCCGCCGCCGAACCGGCCGGCTTCGAACCGCGCGAGGTGCTGGCCCGGATCCTCGACGACAGCGACTTCGACGAGTTCAAGCCCGGGAACGCCGTCACGCTGCTGGCCGGGTGGGGGGAACTGCACGGATATCCGGTCGGGGTGGTCGCCACCCCGAGCACCCCCTGCTCGGCCGCCGAGGCGCAGAAGGCCGTGCACTTCCTGCACCTGGCCAACGCGACGGCCACCCCGCTGCTCTTCCTGCGGCACACCGGCTCGCCGGGCCGCGACGACAGCGAACCTCCCGACACCAGGCACGACGCCCCCCTTGTCCACGCCGCGTCCCGGTCCACCGTGCCGCACCTGGTCCTCACCGTCGGCACGGTCGCCGAACACGCCCCGGACCGCGTCGGCGAACCCCGTTTCACCTTCAGCTGGCCCGCGAAGGGCCGCATCTGCGCCGGCGACGGCATCATCGACCCCCGCGACACCCGTACGGTCCTCGGCCTCTGCCTCTCCGCGGTGCACAGCGCCGCCGTCGAGGGTGCCGGACACGTCGGCGTTTTCCGACCTTGAGAGGTAGTGCAGTGATTCGACGACTTCTGGTGGCCGACCGTGGAGAGGTCGCCCGCCGGGTGTTCGCCACCTGCCGGCTGGTCGGCATCGAGACGGTCGCCGTCTACTCCGACATCGACTCCGAGGCGCCGCACGTCGACGAGGCGGACTATGCCGTTCAGCTGCCGGGGAACACCCCGGCCACGACCTACCTGCGTACCGAGGCGCTTATCGCGGCCGCCCAGCGGTCCGGCGCCAACGCCGTGCACCCGGGGGTCGGCGTGCTCGCCGAGGACCCGGACTTCGCCACCGCCGTGGTCGAGGCCGGGATGATCTGGGTCGGCCCGGCGCCGGCGACGCTGCGCGCCCTGAGCGTGAAGCCCGAGATGAAGAACCTGGTCGCCGAGGCGCGGGTCCCGGTGCTGCCCACCTTCACCGACCCGGACGCGGTGCCCGGTTTCCCGGTGCTCATCAAACCCGCGACCGGCACCGGCGGCACCGGGATGCGGGTCGTCCGGGACGCGGCCGCACTGGCCGAGGCCGTCGCGTCGACCCGTCGCGAGGTCGGCGGGGACGTCTTCTGCGAGCCGTACGTCAGCAACGCCCGCCACATCGAGGTGCCGATCCTCGCCGACGCGCAGGGCTCGGTGGTCCCGTTCGGCGAGCGTGAGTGCTCGGTGCAGCGCCGCTACCAGAAGATCGTCGAGGAGACGCCGTCACCGGCCGTCGACGCGGCGCTGCGCGAAGACCTCTGCCGGGCCGCGATCGTCGTGGTGCGTGCCCTCGGCTACGTGGGCGCCGGTGCCGTGGAGTTCCTGCTCGACGGGGACGGAAAGTTCTGGTTCGTCGAGCTCACCCCGACCCTGCAGGCCGACCACGCGGTCACCGAGTGCGTGTCCGGATACGACCTGGTCCGCCTCCAGCTGCTGGTCGCCGAGGGCGGCAGCCTGCCGATGCCGGGCCCGCCGCCGATCCGCGGGCACGCCATCGAGGTGCGGATCTGCGCCGAGGACCCGGCCTACGCCTGGTTGCCCGCCGCCGGCACGTTGCACCGGTTCGCCGTACCGGATGTGGCCGGTTCGTTCCGCCCGCTGGCCCAGCCCGGTCTCCGGCTGGACGCCGGCGCCGCCGACGGCTCGGTGATCGGCATGCACCACGACCCGATGCTGGCGAAGTTGATCGCCTGGGCGCCGAGCCGGCAGGAGGCGGCCCGGATGCTGGCGTCCGCGCTGGCCCGGGCTCAGCTGCACGGCGTGGTCTCCAACCGTGACCTGCTGGTCCGGGTGCTGCGCCACCATTCGTTCCGGTCCGGCGCCGTCGACACCGGGTTCCTCGACCGGCACCCCGAGGTCTTCGCCCCGCTGCTGTCCTCGGTCGACGCGGTCCGCCTCTCCTGCCTGGCCGCCGCCCTGGCCGGGGCGGCCGCCCGCCGTGCCGCCGCCCCCGTGCTGAACTCGCTGCCGTCCGGCTGGCGCAACGTGCCCTCCGGCTCGCAGACCGCGGTCTACGACGGCCCGACCGGCCCGGTCGAGGTCGGGTACCGGATGAACCGGCAGGGCGAACTCGCCGGCTGGTGGGTCCGCGCCGTCGACCCGGAAGAGCTCGACCTGGCGGGTCTCGGTCAGGCCCCGGTCTCCGACGAACACCCCCCAATCGTCGTGGTCCACGCCGACGCCGGCCGGGTGGTGCTCAACGTGCAGGGCATCCGCCTCGCCGTCCTCGTGCACCGCGTCGGTGACGTGTCATATGTGGACAGCCCCGAGGGCTCGGTGACCCTCCGTGAGATCTCCCGTTTCCCGCTGCCCGCACCGGAGTCGGCGGAGAGCTCCCTGATCGCCCCACTGCCCGGCGCCGTCCGCCGCGTGCTGGTCGTTCCCGGCCAGCGGGTGCGCGCCGGCGAGCTGCTGCTGACCCTGGAGGCGATGAAGCTGGAACACCCGGTGCACGCCCCTGCGGCCGGCGTCGTCTCGTCGGTGCCGGTCCATCCCGGCACCGAGGTCGACACGGGCGAATTGCTGGCCGTCCTGGACCCGGAGTGACCGCCCGGTCGCCGAAGCTGACCGGCGGCCTCAGCTGAACCAGCGGCTGACCGGCGGCCTCAGCTGAACCAGCGGCTGACCGGCGGCCTCAGCTGAACCAGCGGCTGACCGGCGGCCTCAGCTGAACCAGCGGCTGAAGAATCCCTTGCGGCCACTCTGGTGGACCGTCGGCGTCTCGTCCTCGCGCGTGGGCGTGTTCGGCACGATCGGCCGCGGCCGCGGCGGCACGAAGTTCTGCGTGGACCGGTAGACCGCCGGCGGCGGCTGCGGCAGGTTCGGGTCGAGCTGCAGGTTGTTCAGCAGGTCCCGCAGGTGCTCGGCGGAGGGCCGCGACCCCGGATCGTTCGCCATCCCGTACCGCAGGATCTCGGTGAGCGTCCGCGGCACCCCGGGGATGTCCGGCAGCGGCTGGTTGAAGAGATCCATCAGGGTGATCAGACTCGGACTGCGGTCGGTGGCCCAGCGGGGTGGCCGGCCGTTCATGACGGCGTAGAGGGTGGCGCAGAGCGCGTAGACGTCGGCGGCGCCGGAGGGGTTCTCGTGGCGGAACATCTCGGGCGGGGCGTACGCCGGGGTCAGCACTTCGAGGGTGACCGAGGAGTCGCGCATCTCGCCGAGGACGGCGAGACCGAAGTCGGCGAGGACCGCGGAGTTGAACTGGGAGTAGAGGATGTTGGCCGGTTTCACGTCACGGTGCAGGACACCGTTGGCGTGTGAGTGCACCAGCGCGTCAGCGATCTTGATGCCGACGTCGCGGGCCTCGGCGGGGGTGAGCGGGGAGACACGCATCCGGTCGAGGTACGACCCGTCGCAGAGCTCCATGATCAAGTAGGGGTGCTGGTCGACGGTGACGCCGACGTCGAACAGGTCGACGACGTGCGGGTGCGACGACATGCGGCCGGCCGCGCGCGCCTCGCGAAGGAAGCGGGCCTGGTCACGGGCGTTGTCGAGGGTGCGGTTCTCCATCTTGATGGCGACTTCGCGGCCCACCGAGTCCTGGGTGGCCCGGTACACGGTGGCGTACCCCCCGCGGGCCATGACCGACAATCCGGACATTCCCGGCACATAGGGTACGGGCAGGGCGCCAGGCGGAGTCTCCGTCACGGAATAGAAAATACGCCAGGCCGCCGGAAGATCATCCAGGCACGTCAGACGCGTAGGCGACAGTTTCCGGTTCGAGACCTGCCAGGGCCAGTGTGTCGCGCAGTTCCTCGGCCGCCGAGCGCTCACTCGACTGCTCGGTGGACCAGGCGAGCCGCACCGCCTCGTCGGCCGACGCGCGCGCCTCGTCGAAGCGTTCGGCCGCGGCGAGCACCCGGGCACGCACCATGGCCGCCAGCACTCCGCTGCGCACGTCCTCCGCGGGCACCTCGCGAGCCCGCTCGATCCACGTCAGGGCGGACTCGACCCGGCCTTCGGCAAGGAGCGCCGACGCGTACGCCGCAAGCGCGTGCCGCCGCGAGAAGAGCAGCGACGGCGTCGACGTGTCACTCGCGATCGGCGCCAGCAGCCCGATGGCGGTCCGCGCGTCACCGGCCCGGGTCCGCGCCTCGGCCAGCAGCACCCGGGGGCCGACCTGGGCCGGGGCGAGCGGGTTGTGCGGCTCGACCGCGACCATCACCCGCTGCGCGTCGGCCTCGGCGGTCGCCAGGTCACCCCGCTGCAGCGCGACGAACCCGTGCAGTGTGCCGGCCATCCCGAGCAGCAGCGGGTGCCCGGTGCGGTCCGCGTACGCCAGCGCGTCGCTGAGCAGGTCACTGGCATGGTCGAGCTCGCCGAGCCCGCGGGCGATCGCGCCCCGGACCACCAGTGCCAGCCCGCGGCCCCAGTCGTCGGACACCTCGTTGAACTCCCGGTACGCCCGGCGCGCCTGCCCGTCGGCCGCCCCGAGGTCGCCGAGCTCGGCCGCCGCGTACGCCTCGACGACCCGCAGCGTGCCGACCGCCCAGCCCTCCCCGACCCGGTCACCGAAAGGCAGGAAGATCCGGGCCAGCCGGCGGGCCTCCTGGAGCCGGCCGGCGAGCAGCCGGGCGAACGCCGTGGTGCCGCGCAACCAGGCCCGGCCGACCTGGTCACCCAGTTCGGCGAAGAGTCGCGCCGCCCGGCCGAGCACCGCGTCGGTGCCGGCGAAGTCGCCTCGGGTGGTGGTCACCCAGGCCAGGTTCTGCAACGCCCAGGCCTGCCCGTGCCGGTCGCCGGCGGCGAGCGTGACCTGGTAGGCGGCCGCGAACCGGCTGCTGGCCTGGCTCAGCTTGCCGGCCAGGAAGTCGGCCATGCCGAGCCGGCGCATCGCGTTCGCTCGTTCCGGCAGCAGCTGCGCCTCGGTCGCCACCTCGAGCGCCTCCTGCCACGACGCCACGGCGCTGCCGGTGTCGCCGAGGGCCTCGTGTGCCCGGCCGACCAGGATCAGTCCTTCGGCACGGCAGAGCGGTTCGTCAGCCGCCGCCTCGGTGATCTTCTTGCCGGCGGCCAGGGCGTCGTCGGCCCGGCCCAGGCGCAGCAGCGCGCGGGCGTGCACCAGCTGGTCGGCCAGCGCGAGGCCGTCCTTGACCAGGGCGGACGCGCGTTCCGCGTACTCGATGGCGGCGGCCGGTTCGATGTTCGCCAGCGCGCGGCGGGCCATCCGGCCGAGCGCGGCGACACCCAGCGGGGCCACCTCGCGGGCTGTCGCGTCGGGCCGCAGCCGCACCTGGTCGGCCAGCTCGACCGCGCACTCGGCGTGGGTGGCGATGAACGCGTCCCGCTCGTTGTCGGTCAGGTTCAGCCGGACCGCGCCGTCGTGGCCGGGCTGCCGGACCGTCTCCGGCGCCGCCCAGCTCGCCAGGTAGGCGTGCCGCTCGGCCAGGTCGGCCTTGCCGATCCCGGCGTAGGCGGCCTCACGCATCAGCGGGGTGGTGAACTGGTATCCGCCGCCGCGCGACCGGTGCAGCATCCGGCGTTGCAGCAGCTCGTCGATGGTCCGCTCGAGCTCGACCGAGGCGACCGCACCGGGCCGCGACTCGGCCGCCCGTCGTTCCTGCAGCGCCTCCAGCACCCCGCTGGGCACCGTGGTCCCGGCGACCGACGCGTCCCGCAGCACGGCCCGCGGCTCGGGCGACAACGCGTCGATGCGGGCGGCGAGCACCGCGGCCAGGTCCCGGGAGAGCAGCTGACTGTCCAGCGAACCGGCGGCGAGGTGCCAGCGCCCGACCGCGTTGGCGCCGACGGCCGGGGCGAGCACACCCCGCTCCAGCAGCAGGGTGACCATCTCGGCCAGGTAGAACGGGTTGCCCTGCGCGGTGGCGAGCAGCCGGTCGGTGTCCGCCTGGGGCAGTTTGCCGCCGTTCAGGTACGACGTGAGCAGTCGCGACGCGTCGGCGCCGCGCAGCGGTGGCAGGGTGTGCACCTCGGCGTCGGCGAGCCGGGTCATCACCCCGGCGGTGCGCACCAGCTCCGGGCGGCCCAGCAGCAGCACCACCGTCGGCCCGTCGAGCTGGGACAGCGTGCCGCCGATCGCGTCGACGGTGGTGGCGGTGGCGTCGTGCAGGTCGTCGATGATCACCACGAGCGGCGCCTCCGCGGCGAGCGCGTTGAGCACGTCGGCGACCGCGATCGAGATGGCCTCGGCGTCGACCCGTTTCGCGCTCGGCGGCCAGTCGGCGGGCGCGGTCGGGCCGCCCGGGTTCGCCGGCGCCTCGCCGTATCCCAGCAGGGCCAGCAGCCGGTCGGTGTCGAACTGCGCGCCGAGCCGGCCGGCCAGTTTACGCAGGCGCTCCTCGACGACCTGCCGGCCGACCGTGGCGGTGACGTCCTTGGGCAGACCACCGGCCTTGCGGACCAGGTCGGCCAGGGGCGCGAACCGGCGGCGCTCACCGAACGCCCGGCAGCGCACCCGCAACACTCGGGCGCCGTGCCCGGAATAGGCCCCGGTGCCCCCCTCGTAACCGGCGGCGAGCCGTTTCACCTCACCGGCGAACCGGGACTTGCCGATGCCGGCCTCGGCGGTCATCACCATGATCCGCGGGCTGCCGGAGTCGATCGCCTCGGCGAGCCGGCTGGAAACTCGGCCCAGCTCGATCTCGCGGCCCACGAACGGTGCCTCGTCACCGAGGCCGGACCGGGTGCCCGGCGCGTCGTGCAGACCGAGCAGCTCGTAGGTCGGCACCGGCTCCCGCTTGCCCTTGAGCCGCAGCGGCCGCAGCTGACGCCACGAGGCGACGTGCCGGGTGCCGCCGCTGGTCCGTTCGCCGGCGTAGACCGCGCCGACCGCTGCCGCGTCGGCCAGCCGGGCGGCGGTGTTCACCGTGTCGCCGATGACCGTGTATTCGATGCGGGCCTGCATGCCGGCGACGACCTCGCCGGTGTTGAGGCCGATGCGCAGGCCGAGCGGCGCGCCGCCGCCGCGCTCGTCGTCGAGCACCCGGCGGACCGCGCGCTGCATGCTCAGGGCGGCGCGGACGGCACGCTCAGCGTCGTCCTCGTGGGCGACCGGCGCACCGAAGACCGCCATGATCCCGTCGCCGGTCAGCTTGTCCACGTGCCCGCCGAACGTCTTCACCGCGCCGGCCAGCGCGGCCAGCACCCGGTCGGTCACCGCGCCGACCCGCTCCGGGTCGACATCCTCCGACCAGGAGGTGAAGTCGGAGAGGTCGCCGAAGAGCACGGTGACGATCCGGCGCTCGGCGGCCGGCAACGACGACGCCTCGGGCAGCGCGACATCGGGCAGCGCCGCACCGCAGTGGTGGCAGAAGCGGGCGCCGGGCACCGCGACGGTCCCGCACACGGAGCAGGTCACGGCGGATCCAACCGGTCGGGGCCGGTGCCGGATTCCCGGAGCAGGTGGTCGATCTGCGCGGCCGCCGACCACTCGGCGGCGAACCGGACGTTCGGATCGATGTCCGGATAGACCAGATCGACCACGGCCTCCGGTGTCCGCGCGCCGGCCGCCATCGCGGCCCGGACCTGCGCCAGCCGCTCGCGGCGATGCTCCAGGTAGAAGCGGGCGCGCTCGGCGGTGTCGCCGCGGGCCGGTCCGTGGCCGGGCAGCATCAGCACATCGTGGTACGCGCTGAGCAGCTCCAGACTCGACAGGTAGGAGCTCAGGTCGCCGTCGGGCCGGGCCACCACCGTGGTCCCGCGGCCCAGGATCGTGTCACCGGTGAAGACCACGCGATCATCCCCGCACTCGACGAGAAAGCACACCGAATCCCTCGTGTGCCCCGGAGTGTCCAGGACCTGTATTTCCAATCCGTTCCCACCGAGATGCTCGCGTGGGTCGAGCGGCTCGCCGTGCCGGCAGTGCGCCGGGTCGGCGGCGAGCACGGCGGTGCCGCCGAGCAGGTCGGAGAGCCGGTCGGCACCCTCGACGTGGTCGTGATGACCGTGCGTGATGAGAATGAACTGGAAGGGGCCGTGCTCGGCGATCCGCCGCAGGTGCCCCTCGTCCAGCGGACCCGGGTCGATCACCGTGGCGTACTCGGCGCCGGGCGCACGCAGGATCCAGGTGTTGGTGCCGTCCAGTGTCATCGGCCCCGGGTTGGGCGCTCGCAACAGCGTCACCCAACCCGGTAACCGGTCGACCTCCGCCGACTCGGGCTCAGCACCCCCCATGCCCCGAATCGTACGTCGGAGTGCGGGCGGAGGCCGAGACACGATGTCCGTTCCGATCACCTTGGGTGACCAAAAGGGGCCGAATCCCCCCAAGATCACGCCACTTCGGCGATGACCTCGACCTCTACGGGGGCGTTGAGCGGCAGTTCAGCCACCCCGACAGCACTGCGGGCGTGCCGGCCCTGTTCGCCGAAGACGTCGCCGAAGAGGTTGGAGGCCCCGTTGATCACGGCGGGCTGCCCGGTGAAACCCGGTGCGGACGCCACGAACCCGGTCAGCTTCACGATCTTCACGACCCGGCCGAGTCCGACGAGCGACTCGATCGCGGCGAGGGCGTTGAGCCCGCAGATGCGGGCCAGCTCGGTGCCCTGCTCCGGGCTGACCTCGGCGCCGACCTTGCCGGCGTGGGGCAGCTTTCCCTCGACCAGCGGCAGCTGGCCGGAGACGTAGACGTAGTTGCCGGACTGCACGGCCGGGACGTAGGACGCCAGCGGCGGCACCACGGTCGGCAGGGTCAGCCCGAGTTCGGCGAGCTTCGCGTACGCGTCGACGGCGCCCTCGCCGGCGACCGGAGCCGGGCTCGTCACGACTTCGGCCGCTTCAGGTAGGCGACCAACTGCTCAGGATTGGGACCGGGCACCACCTGGACCAGCTCCCAGCCGTCCTCGCCCCAGTTGTCGAGGATCTGCTTGGTCGCGTGTACCAGCAGGGGCACGGTCACGTACTCCCACTTCTGCATGACTTGGCCTCTCCCTATCAGACGGATATCGGCACAGCTTAGGGCCCGGAGATCAGCCCGGGTGGCTACCCTGGACTGCGCATCACACGCAGAGCGAAGGTGCCACCACGGAAGGTGACATGACCGGGAACGACAGCGAATCGGCCGAGCCGCCGGCAGCGTTGCCGCCGGCCGGCAGCCCGCCGCCGGCGGTGGGCGCCCACCGGGCCGAACCGGACGCCGCGGGGGCGCCCGAGCCGGCCTCGGGGGTGTCCGAGCCGACCGCCGAGCACCCGCTCCAACTGGCGCCCGACGCCACCCAGGTGATCTCGGATACGCCGTTGCGGCAGCCGGACCCGGACGAGCCCTGGCACGCCCGGCACGAGAAACCCGGCGAGTGGCACCACCCGCCGCCCGAGCACCTCGGCTTCCAGCACTCCGCGCCGGCGCCGCCGGAACCGATCTGGGCCGGTCCACCGGCCGGGCACTCCCGTCTGCTGCCCGGCGACCCGCGGCGGCGCTCGACTGTCTTCCTCTGCCTGGCGTTCGCAGCCACCCTGGTGCTCTGCGGCGGCGGGGCGGTCTCGGCCTACCTGCTGTTCCGGGACGCCGACAACCCCGGCTCCCCCGACCCGGCCACCGCGGTCAACCGGTTCCTGACCGCCGTCTACACGCAGCAGGACCCCGGCGCGGCGGAGAGCCTGGTGTGCCGCAAGGCGCGCGACGACCAGAAACTCGCCCGGCGGGTCGACCAGATCAGCGCGTACGCGGACGGCTACGACGGCGCGGTCTTCCGGTGGGACGACCCTGCCGTGTCCAGCACCAGCGAGGAGGAGGCCACGGTCGCGGTCCGCGTCGTGCTGTCGACCCGCGACGAGAGGTCGGCCGCCCAGGATCTGGAGTTCACCGTCGTCCGCAAGGCCGGCTGGCTGGTCTGCGAGGTCTCCGGTTGAGCCGGAGCCCGTACCTTTGACTCATGGGCGAAGCACGTAACTGGCCGGAGCGACTGCACGTGGTTACCGGCAAGGGCGGCACCGGCAAGACCAGCGTGGCCGCCGCCCTGGCGCTCGGGCTGGCCGCCGGTGGCCGGCGCACCCTGCTGGTCGAGGTGGAGGGCCGCCAGGGCATCGCGCAGCTGTTCGGCCTCGACCCGCTGCCCTACGCGGAGAAGCGGATCGCCGGCACCACCGGCGGCGGCGAGGTCCGCGCCCTGGCCGTGGACCCCGAGGAGGCCCTCCTCGAATACCTGGACATGTTCTACAAGCTCGGCGCCGCCGGCCGGGCGCTGCGCAAGGTCGGCGCCATCGACTTCGCCACCACGATCGCCCCCGGCCTGCGTGACGTGCTGCTCACCGGCAAGGTCAAGGAGGCCACCACCAGGGCGCAGGACGGCCGCCGGGTCTACGACGCGGTGGTGCTCGACGCACCGCCGACCGGCCGGATCGGTCGCTTCCTCAACGTCACGGCGGAGACCGCACGGCTCGCCAAGATGGGTCCGATCAAGACGCAGAGCGAGGGCGTCTCCTCCCTGCTGCGCTCGCCGATGACCGCGGTGCACGTGGTGACGCTGCTGGAGGAGATGCCGGTCCAGGAGAGTCTGGACGCGATCGCCGAGCTCACCGACCTGCACATCCCGGTCGGCCGGATCATCGTGAACGGCGCCCGGCCGGCGCTGCTCACCGGCGGCAAGGTGACCAAGGCGGAGGTCAAGCGGGGCCTGACCGCGGCCGGGCTGCCCGCCGCCACGGCGACCGTGAGTCAACTCACCGCCGAGGCGCAGGCCCATCTGACCCGGCGGGAGCTGGAGGAGTCGCTGCGGCTGGAGCTGGCCGAGCTGGGCCGCCCGATGATCGAGCTGCCACAGCTGCCCGGCGGCGTCGACCTGGACGGTCTCGACGATCTCGCCGCGCGGCTTCTCCACGCTTGATCAGCCACCCGGCCGCCTCACCCACCGCCACTGGACGAGCCAAGACCAGGGCCCTCGGATCAAGACGCACTACGCTGGAACGGTGGCTGACTTGACCGCTGCACCGCTCGACGTCGACGGACTCCTCGCCGATCCGGCCATCCGCATCGTGGTGTGCTGCGGCGCCGGCGGGGTCGGCAAGACCACCACGGCCGCCGCGCTCGGCCTGCGCGCCGCCGAGGTGCACGGGCGCCGGACGGTGGTGCTCACCATCGACCCGGCACGCCGGCTGGCCCAGTCGATGGGCCTCACCGAGCTGGACAACACGCCACGCCAGGTGAAGGGCATCGACCCGGCGGGCGGCGGTGAGCTGCACGCCATGATGCTGGACATGAAGCGCACCTTCGACGAGGTGGTGGAGCAGCACACCCGGCCGGAGCGCGCCGCGGAGATTTTCGCGAACCCCTTCTACCAAGCTATGAGCTCGACCTTCGCCGGCACCCAGGAGTACATGGCGATGGAGAAGCTGGGCCAGCTGCGGGCCGCCGACGAGTGGGACCTGATCGTGGTCGACACTCCGCCGTCCCGGTCCGCCCTCGACTTCCTGGACGCGCCGGCCCGGCTGTCCCGGTTCCTCGACGGGCGGATGCTGCGGATGCTGCTGGCTCCGGCCCGGACCGGCGGCCGGAGCATGTTCAGCCTGGTCACCGCGTCGTTCGGGATGTTCTCCCGGGTGGTGCAGAAAATCCTCGGCGCCCAGTTGCTGACCGACCTGTCCGGCTTCGTCGCGGCGCTCGACTCGATGTTCGGCGGCTTCCGGCAGCGCGCCGACCAGACCTACCGGATCCTGCAGGACCCGCAGACCGCGTTCCTGCTGGTCGCGGCGCCGGAGCGGGACGCGGTGCGCGAGGCGGCGTACTTCGCGGAGCGCCTGGTGGCGGAGCGGATGCCACTGAGCGGGCTGGTCCTCAACCGGATGCACCAGACCGAACCGGCCGGCCTGACCGCCGAGCAGAGCGAGGCCGCGGCCGCGGAGCTGGAGGCGGCCGGCGATTCGGCGGTCACGGTCGACGTGCTGCGCATCCACGCGAGTCTGCTGCGTCAGTCGGAACGGGAGTCGCGGGTCGCCAGGACGTTCACCGACGCGTTCCCGGACGTGCCGACGACCGCCGTCGCGGCGCAGCCCGCCGACGTCCACGACGTCGACGGGCTGCGAACGATCGGAGCGCTGCTCGCGTCACCGGCTGCTTGATCACGCGAGACGCACTCGTGTGATCAGCTGGAGACGAGCACCTTGTCCGCGCCCTTCTCCCGCAGCGCGGCCTCGAACGTCTTCCGCCAGCTCGCCACATGCGGGTGGCGGCGCAGAAGCGCTCGCCGCTCGCGTTCCGTCATGCCTCCCCAGACGCCGAACTCAATGCGATTGTCCAGGGCGTCGGCGAGGCATTCGTAGCGGACCGGGCAGCTGCGGCAGATCCTCTTCGCCACGTTCTGCTCGGCGCCCTGCACGAACAGCGCGTCAGGGTCGCCACTCTGACATGCCGCCATGCTGGGCCAGTCGCTGATCATCCCCATCGGTAAACGTCCCCCCTTGTTTCCCCCCGACGTCTGCCGCCCATGTCCCCCATGCAGAGCAGACGCCCTATGCGATGTCTCGCCGGACCATCATGCTCTGTAGTTGGGTGATTACGCAACGTTGTCCCTCAAATACGTATAGCCCGGTAGTTCCGGGCATAGCGGCCAGGTCAGGGTGGCCGATCGGGGGCATCTTTGGTGCAGAAGCCGAAAAACGCTCCGCCGAGTGGGGTGACAGGTCACACTCAAATCGGGCGAGGACGACCTTCTCGACGGGCGGTCGCGTGCACTGTTCGCGTACCCTGCTCGGGTGACCTCCTGGCTTCGCAGACGCGATCACAACATCTTCACGAACGCGACCTCGCTGTTGATATGCGGCCTGCTGGCCGGCGTGGTCGTGGCCGCCGCCGCCTTCCCCGCCGCGGCGATGTCCGGTTTGGCGGCAAAGGCCGGTGGGCAGACGTTCGCGAGCCTGCCCAGCGAGCTCAAGGACTTCAGTTCTCCGCAGATCACCCGGATCTACGCGTCCGACGGGCGCACCCAGATCTCGCAGTTCTACGACGAGTTCCGCAGCGACGTCCCGCTGAAGGACATCTCCAAGAACATGCAGAACGCGATCCTCGCCGCCGAGGACCGTAAGTTCTACGAGCACAACGGCGTCGACCTCAAGGGTGTCGCCCGGGCGTTCGTGGGCAACAGTCAAGGCGGGACCCAGCAGGGCGCCTCGACCCTCACCATGCAGTACGTGCGGATGTCGCTGGCCTACTCGGCCACCAACCCGCAGGACGTGATCAACGCGACGAAGGACAGCCCGAAGCGCAAGGTCACTGAGATGAAGTACGCGCTTCAGGTCGAGAAGCAGCTCAGCAAGGACCAGATCCTCGAGCGCTACCTGAACATCGCGCCCTTCGGCAACCAGGCCTACGGTGTCTTCGCCGCGAGCCAGGTCTACTTCAACAAGAAGCCGAAGGACCTGACCGTCGGCCAGGCCGCGATGCTCGCCGGCATGGTGAAGGCGCCGAGCAGCTTCAACCCGACCATCGCGACGGGTCACCAGCAGATCAGCGACCGCCGCGACAACTACATCATCCCGGCCATGGTCTCGCTGGGCGCGATCACGCAGCAGCAGGCCGACGAGGCGAAGAAGGAGAAGATCCCCACCAAGGTCAAGTCGGTCGGCACCGGCTGCGCCTGGGTCGCCAAGAACAACTGGGGCTTCTTCTGCGACTACTTCTACCGCTGGTGGCTGGGCCAGGAGGCCTTCGGCGCCAACGAGTACGACCGGGAGCGTCGCCTCAAGAGCGGTGGCTACCGGGTCGTCACCACCCTGGACCTCAAGGGCCAGGCGGCGGCGCGCAAGGAGATCGCCGAGCGGCAGTCGGACAACAACAAGAACGCGCTGCTGCTGGCCGGCGTGCAGCCGGGCAACGGCAAGGTCCGCCTCCTCGCCACGAACCGGAAGTACAAGCTCGACGACCCGGAGAACCCGAAGAACAAGATCTCTTCGGACCCGAAGAAGGCGGCCAAGGGCATCCGGGGCACGTACCCGAACACCACCAACCCGCTGCTGACCGGTGGCGGCGACATCACCGGCTACCAGGCCGGCTCGGTGTTCAAGATCTTCCCGATCATCGCGGCGCTGGAGGCGGGCTACCCACTCGCCTTCCCGATCAAGGCGGAGAAGCAGTACAAGTCCGGCTACATCGTGCAGCGCGGCTCCCCAGCCGCCTGTAAGGGGACGCACTTCTACTGCCCGAAGAACTCGGGTGGTGGCGGCGCCGGTGTCTACACCATGTGGTCCGCGTTCGCGAAGTCGATCAACACGTACTTCATCCCGCTCCAGGAGCGCGTCGGCACCGGCAAGGTGGTGGCGGTCGCCAAGCGCTTCGGTGTGCAGTTCCGCGAGCCGGCCGACCTGGAGAAGACCACCAAGGAGGGCGGCGTCGACCAGTGGGGTGCGTTCTCGCTGGGTGTGACCGCGTCCACGCCGATGGACATCGCGAACGCGTACGCCACGCTGGCCGGTGACGGCAAGTACTGCGAGCCCACCCCGGTCGAGCAGATCACCACCAAGGACGGCGAGAAGATCGACGTCGGCAAGCCGCACTGCATCCAGGCCACCCCGAAGGACGTGGCCCGGGCCGCGCTGGACGCGGCTCGCTGCCCGGTCGGCGACTCGGCCCAGCTCGGTGCCTGCAACGGCGCGACCGCCGGCCCCACCCGGAGCATCGTCGGCCACCCGGTGTTCGGCAAGTCCGGCACCACCGACGCCGACAAGACCGCGTCGCTGGTCGTCGGCACCGCGTCGATCGTCGTCGCCGGCTACATGGTCAACCCGGACTACCCGGACCACAAGGACCACATGTCGCACCCGATCATCAACCCGGCCGTGCAGCACACGGTCGCGGCATACATGAAGGGCAAGCCTAAGGTCCAGTTCAAGAAGCCGGGCAGCGACAAGATCGCCACCGGTGACCAGCGCTCGATCCCGAACGTGAAGTGCGACTCGGTCTCTTCCGCACGGAACCAGATCGAGGAGGCCGGCTTCGAGGCCTCGGTCGGCGCCACCGTCGAGTCGGACTGCCCGGCCGGCACCGCGGCGGGCACCAGCCCGTCCGGCCGGACGATCAAGAACGGCGCCGTGGTCATCGAGGTGAGCAAGGGGAAGGCCGACAAGCCCGCCCCCGGCCAGTCCGCGCCGCCGGGCCCCGGCAACGAGAACGAGAACGAGAACGAGAACGACTGACGCACCACACGAAGAGCGGGCGGGAGATCTTGGGTCTCCCGCCCGCTCTCGTTTGTCCGTTCCGGCCCAGCCGCAGCCGGGGCCGGTGCCGGCTCAGCCGGGGCCGCACGAACGCGGCCGGAGCCGTTCTAGCCCAGCTGGCGCCGGACCTCGGCAGCCACCCGGCCGCCCTCCGCGCGGCCCGCGACGGCCGCCTGAGCGGCCTTCATGGCCGGGCCCATCTGCGCCTTGCCGGTGAAGCCGCCGGCCGCGAGCGCCTGCGACACCAACTCGGTGATCTCCGCGTCGGTCAGCTGCTTCGGCAGGTAACGGTCCAAGACCTCGCCCTCGGCCGTCTCCTTGGCCGCCTGCTCGGTGCGCCCCGCGCCGGAGAAGGCGGTCGCCGCCTCGCGGCGCTTCTTCGCCTCCTTGGTCAGCACCGCCAGCACCTCGTCGTCGGTGAGCGCGCGGGCCGCGTCACCGGCCACCTCGGCGTTGCGCACGGCGGACAGCGCCATCCGCAGCGTGGAGGTGGTCAGTTCGTCCCGGGCCTTCATGGCGGTGTGCAGGTCATCGTTCAGGCGGTCTTTCAGCGTTCCCATGGCGGAGAAACTACCCTTGCCGTCATGCGTAAGCGCTCCTTTATCTCCGCCGCCGCCGCGCTGACCGCCCTGGGTGGCGCGACGTTCGCCTATGCCTCCCTCATCGAGCGCAACCTGTTCACGCTCCGCCGCTTCGACATCCCGGTGCTCGAGCCGGATGCGGAACCGCTGCGCATCCTGCACCTGTCCGACCTGCACATGATGCTCGAGCAGCGGCGCAAGCAGGACTGGGTGGCCGCGCTGATCGGCACCGACCCGGACCTGGTCGTGGTGACCGGCGACAACCTCTCCTCGCCGTACGCGGTGCCGGGCGTGCTGCGGGCCCTGGATCCGCTGCTCAGCCTGCCCGGCGCGTTCGTCTTCGGCTCCAACGACTACAAGGGGCCGGTCTTCAAGAACCCGCTGAAGTACGTGCTGCCCGGCGACCGGGAGTACGTGCAGGGCAACGACCTGCCCACCGAGGACCTGCGGGCCGCCCTGGTGGACGCCGGCTGGGCCGACCTGAACAACGCGCGTACCACGCTGAAGGCGGGCGGCCGCTCGATCGAACTGGTCGGTGTCGACGATCCGCACATCGACCAGGACGACTACGACTCGGTGGCCGGGCCGGTCAGCAGCGGCGCCGACCTGCACATCGGTGTCACGCACACCCCCGCCACCCGGGTCCTGGACGCGATGTCCGCCGACGGTTTCGGCCTGCTGCTGGCCGGACACACGCACGGCGGCCAGGTCTGCGTGCCGTTCTACGGCGCACTCACCACCAACTGCGACCTGCCGCTGTCCATGGCGAAGGGCCTGCACCGCTGGCCGGGCTCCGACTCGTGGCTGCACGTCTCCGCCGGATTGGGCACCCACCCCACCGCCCCGATCCGTTTCGCCTGCCGCCCGGAGGCCTCGCTACTCACGCTGATTCCTCGCTGACCTGCACTTTTACCGGTTTGGGGTCCCCCGTTTTCGCGACGGCCGCAACGTCGGCTAGTATTTCTCTCGCAGCTCGGGGTGTGGCGCAGCTTGGTAGCGCGCTTCGTTCGGGACGAAGAGGCCGTGGGTTCAAATCCCGCCACCCCGACCACGTGGTTGCTGGTAAGGCCCGGTTCGCCGACAAGGCAGACCGGGCCTTCCGCCATTTCCGGGCCTTCTGGCGTACGGGTGACCGATCGCTCCCGGACACGCCACCGCCCGCACCGCGCGTCCCCTCCCGGACACGCCACCGCCCGCACCGCGCGTCCCGTCCCGGACACGCAACCGCCCGCACCCGGGCGGCGGGGTGCGGGCGGAGCAGGGCCGAAAAGCCGCTCAGATCTCTCAGACGGCGAGTTGCGGCCGGGGCGGCATGGTTCGGGGGGCCATCTGCGCGGGGACCGTGTAGGGGCCGATCATCTGCTCCACGGCGGGCGCGACGGACGGCCGGTCGCCGAGCTGCATGAGGCGGGTGGCTCGGGCGAGGGAGCCGGTCTCGCCGTCGCGGAAGCCCTCCCGGTAGCCACGCTCGTAGCGTTCGCCTCGGCCGAGGGCCCGGCCGAGCGCGAAGCACGAGGAGCCGGCGAGGGCGAGCAGGAAGAGCATCGCGAAGGGTGTCACAGAACTATCCTTCCGGGCGCAAGCCACTAATTAGGCGAAAAGTACCCCAAAAGGACATACTTTGCGGTATTGCATGGAGCAAGTACCTCTACGGGTGACGGGAAGGGGTGACGTACGGCCCTCGGGGACGGCCTGACAAGCTGAGTCCTTGTGACTGACTCCGACCTCGCCCGCCAGGTTCGCACTGTGAGCCGGCTGACCGGCGAATTCACTCTGCGCTCCGGCCGTACCGCGACCGAATACTTCGACAAGTACCAGTTCGAGGCCGACCCGGTTCTCCTCGACAAGCTGGCCGAACAGCTGGCCGTGCTGATCCCCGAGGGCACCGAGGTGCTCGCCGGCCTCGAGATGGGCGGCATCGCGGTCGTCACCGCCCTGGCCCGGCACGCCGGTCTGCCCACCGCGTTCGTGCGCAAGCAGGCGAAGAAGTACGGCACCGCTCGCCTCGCCGAAGGCGCCGAAGTGGCCGGCCGGCGCGTCCTGATCGTCGAGGACGTGGTCACCTCCGGCGGCCAGGTGGTGCTCTCCACGAACGACCTGCGCCGCCTCGGCGCCCACGTCGACCACGCCGTCTGCGTGATCGACCGGCAGGAGGGCGGCGCACAGGCCCTCGCCGCCGAGGGCATCACCCTGCGCGCCCTGCTGACCCGCGCCGACCTGGACGCGGCCGCCGAGTAGAGCACCGACCGCCGGCGGCCGTGCGACGGCCGCCGGCCAGGCCGAGAGCCGCGGGCCGCCGGCCAGTCCGCGAGCCGTCGGCCAGTCCGCGAGCCGTCGGCCAGGCCTGAGGGCCGCCGGCCAGTCCGCGAGCCGCTCGGCCACGCCGAGAGCCGCTCAGCCGGCCGCGATCGTCTCCTGGCGCACCCACTCCAGGTAGGCCGGGTTCGCGGCCAGGATCGGCAGCGCCAGGACACAGGGGACGTCGTAGGGATGCTCGGCGTCCGCCCGCTCGACGATCCGGCCGACGAGGTCGAGCCGGGTGTGCAGGGCGACCCGCGCCTCGGGCTCGTCCTGGACCGCGCCGTCCCAGTGGTAGATCGACCGGATCGCCGCGATCTGCTGCCCGCAGGCGGCGAGGCGGTCGTCGACCAGGCGCCGGGTGAAGCCGGCGAGCCACTCGGGGTCGGCGGCCGTGATGACGACCTCGCAGATGTCGGTAGCGGCGCCACCGGTACCGGCGGTCATCGGTCGCCCCTCTCCGCCTTCTTGCTGATCTCCGCGGCCAGCAGTTCGGCGATCTGAACCGTGTTGAGGGCGGCACCTTTGCGCATGTTGTCCCCGGTGACGAAGAACGACAGGGCGCGCGGGTCGTCCATCGCCCGGCGGATCCGGCCCACCCACGACGGGTCGGTGCCGACCGCGTCGATGGGCATCGGGAACTCGCCGGACTCCGGGTCGTCGACCACGATCACGCCGGGCGCGTTGCGGAGCACCTGGCGGGCGCCGTCGGCGGTCACCTCGGCGGCGAAGACGGCGTGCACGGCGATCGAGTGACCGGTGACGACGGGGACGCGGACGCAGGTGGCGGAGACCTTGAGGGCGGGCAGCCCGAGGATCTTCCGGGACTCGTTGCGGAGCTTGAGTTCCTCGGAGGACCAGCCGAGCGGGGCCAGGTCACCCGACCAGGGGACCACGTTGAGCGCGATCGGCGCCGGGAACGGTCCGAGATCATCACCGACAGCCTGGCGTACGTTGCCCGGGCGGGAACCGAGCAACCGGTCACCGGCCACCTTGGTGAGCTGGTCGTGCAGCGTGTCGACGCCGACCTGGCCGGCACCGGACGCGGACTGGTAGGACGCGAGCACCAGCTCCCGGAGCCCGTACTCGTGGTGCAGCGGCGCCACCGCCATGATCATCGCGGCGGTGGTGCAGTTGGCGCTGGACACGATGCCGCGCGGCCGGTAGCCCAGGACCTCCCGGTTGGCCTCCGGGACGATCAGCGGCACGTCCGGTTCCATCCGGAAGGCGGCCGAGTTGTCGACCACGATGACGCCGCGGGCGGCCGCGATCGGCGCCCACTGAGCCGAGACGTCGTCGGGCACGTCGAACATCGCCACGTCGACGCCGTCGAAGGCTTCCGGGGTCAACTCCCGGACGGTCAGCTCCGCACCGCGGCAGGTGAGCACCTTGCCGGCCGATCGGGTGGAAGCGATGAGCCGGATCTCGCCCCAGACGTTGCGCCGGGACGAGAGCAGCTCGAGCATGACGGAACCGACGGAGCCCGTGGCTCCGACGACGGCGAGCGCGGGCTGCGCCATCGTCCGGGTTACCGGCCGGTGCCCGCGTAGACGACTGCCTCCTCGTTGCCCCCGAGGTCGAATTGATCGTGAACGGCACGGACGGCGGTGTCCAGATCGGTGTCCCGGCAGACGACCGACACCCGGATCTCCGACGTGGAGATCATCTCGATGTTGACGCCGGCCGCGCCGATGCAGGCGAAGAAGGCCGCCGCGACGCCCGGGTGCGAGCGCATGCCCGCGCCGATCAGCGAGACCTTGCCCACGTGGTCGTCGAAGAGCAGGCTCTTGAACTTGATCTGGTCCTTGATCTTGTCGAGCGCCGACATCGCGCTCGGCCCGTCCGCCTTGGGCAGGGTGAACGAGATGTCGGTGCGCCCGGTGCCCTCGGTGGAGACGTTCTGCACGATCATGTCGATGTTGATCTCGGCCTGGGCGACGGTCTCGAAGATGCGGCCGGCCGAACCCGGCTCGTCCGGGACACCCACGATCGTGATCTTGGCTTCGCTGCGGTCGTGAGCGACCCCGGTGATCAGTGCTTGCTCCACAGCAGGGTCCTCCATCGATCCGGTGACGAGCGTGCCTTCTTTGTGCGAGTACGAAGAGCGTACGTGGATCGGCACCTTGAAGCGGCGCGCGTACTCCACGCATCGCAACATCAGCACCTTTGCACCGCCGGCCGCCAGCTCCAGCATCTCCTCGTAGGTGATCTGCTTGATGTGCTTGGCGTTCGGCACGATCCGCGGGTCGGCGGTGAAGACGCCGTCCACGTCGGTGTAGATCTCGCAGACATCCGCGTGCAGGGCCGCGGCCAGCGCCACGGCGGTGGTGTCCGAGCCGCCCCGGCCCAGCGTGGTGATGTCCTTCGTGTCCTGCGAGACACCCTGGAAGCCGGCGACGATCGCGATCGCGCCCTCGTCCAGCGCGGTGCGCAGCCGGCCGGGCGTGACGTCGATGATCCGGGCCTTGCCGTGCACCGAGGTGGTGAGCACGCCGGCCTGCGAACCGGTGTAGGAGCGGGCTTCGTACCCCAGGTTGTGGATCGCCATGGCCAGCAGGGCCATCGAGATCCGCTCGCCGGAGGTGAGCAGCATGTCCAGCTCGCGGCCCGGCGGCAGAGGGCTGACCTGATTGGCCAGGTCCATCAGCTCGTCGGTGGTGTCGCCCATCGCCGAGACGACGACCACGACGTCGTCACCGGCCTTGCGGGCGGCCACGATGCGCTCGGCCACGCGCTTGATGCGCTCGGCGGTCGCCACCGATGAACCACCGTACTTCTGCACCACTAGAGCCACGGCAAAACCATTCCTTCCAGGGCAGTCCTGACCACCCTAGCGGCGCTGGCGGCGCCGCTCGACAGGCGATCCCAGATTCCGGCCACCCGGGCCGCGACACGCCGGGGCCCGCTGGAGCCGGGTGTGGCGGGGCCCGGCCAGAATGACCCGGTGCGCCGTTTCGCGTTTGTCATCACGCTGCTGGCGCTGGGCCTGACCGCGGCCTGCTCCGGTGACACGCAGGAGGCGGCGCCCAGCTCGCCGGCTGCCTCCGCCGTGTCCGTGCCGTCGGCGGACGGCTCCGACGCCCTGGCCGGGCTGGCCGCGCTCGCCCTGGACCGGCGCTACGCCGCCCTCTACACCTGGGAGGTCGGCGACGGCCAGCCGCGCAACGTGATCGCGACGGTGGCGGCCGACGGCACCTGGCGGGTCGACATCCCGCGCGGGGCGCAGGCCGGCACCGCCGACGTGTCGGTCGTGCGTACCGCCGCCGGCCTGCACCAGTGCTCCCTCGGCCTGGCGCCCTCCTGCGTCCTGGTCGCCGAGCGTGGTGACAAGGTGCCCGGCAAGTACGACCCGCGGGTGCAGCGGCTGTTCCGGCAGTGGCTGCCGGCGTTCACCGACCGGCACGAGGCCCTCGCGGTCTCCGCGGTGCAGCCGCTGGACGGCGCGCAGGGCAGCTGTTACTCGGTCGACTCGGTCGCGGCCGGCCTGGACGCGCCGGTCGACGTGGGCATCTACTGCTACGCGCCGGACGGGCTGCTCACTGCGGCCCGGGTGAACTTCGGGGTGTTGAAGCTGGTCAAGCACATCGACGCGCCGCCGACGGTGCAGCTGCCGGGGCCGGTGGTGTCCGGCCTGCCGCTCGGCATGGACGCACCGCCGCCGGTCACCCAGGCGCCGCCCCCGCTCCCCCAGCTCCAGCCGTCCGCCGGGCCGAGTTGATCGATCACACTTCCCACGATCCGGTCGTTCCATTAGCCACGTCGAAACTGATCACGTAACGTCGGTGACGACATGTGGCAGGCGAACCTTCTCCTTCTCTGCCGCGACGAGGCCCCATCCCAGGCCGGCACCTCGTCGCGGAGGTGACTCGCGCCGCCTGCTCGTCTTCTTCCTGACTGGAGCAGTCACATGTCCGAAACCACCACGCCGGGCGCGTCCGTCGAGACCGCCACGCCGAACATCGCCACGCAGCGCCCGAGCGCCATGCCGTTCCAGCGCTACGAGCCGTACCAGAAGCAGTTCCCGATCCCGCTGACCGACCGTCAGTGGCCCTCGCGCGTGGTCGGCAGTGCCCCCCGCTGGTGTGCGGTCGATCTGCGCGACGGCAATCAGGCCCTGATCGACCCGATGTCCCCGGAACGCAAGCGGCGGATGTTCATGCTGCTGGTGAAGATGGGTTACAAGGAGATCGAGGTCGGGTTCCCGGCTGCCAGCCAGACCGATTACGACTTCGTCCGCCAGCTGATCGAGCAGGACCTGATCCCGGACGACGTGACCATCCAGGTGCTGGTGCAGTGCCGGGAGCACCTGATCGACCGGACCTTCGAGTCGATCCGGGGTGCCAAGCGCGCCATCGTGCACTTCTACAACTCGACGTCGACGCTGCAGCGGCGCGTGGTGTTCGGGCTGGACAAAGATGGCATCACCGACATCGCGACGACCGGCGCCCGGCTCTGCCAGAAGTACGCCGAGATCCACACGCCGGACACCGAGATCTTCTACGAGTACTCGCCGGAGTCGTACACCGGCACCGAGCTCGACTACGCGCTGGAGATCTGCTCGGCCGTGATCGACGTGATCGACCCCACGCCGGACCGGCCGCTGATCATCAACCTGCCGGCCACCGTCGAGATGGCCACCCCGAACGTCTACGCCGACTCGATCGAGTGGATGCACCGCAATCTGCCGCGGCGCGACAGCGTGGTGCTGAGCCTGCACCCGCACAACGACCGGGGCACCGCGGTGGCCGCCGCCGAGCTGGGTCTGCTGGCCGGCGCCGACCGGATCGAGGGCTGCCTGTTCGGCAACGGTGAGCGCACCGGCAACGTCGACCTGGTCACGCTGGGCCTCAACCTGTTCTCGCAGGGCATCGACCCGCAGGTGGACTTCTCCGACATCGACGAGATCAAGCGGACCGTCGAGTACTGCAACCAGCTGCCGGTGCACGAACGCCACCCGTACGCGGGTGACCTGGTCTACACCGCGTTCTCCGGTTCGCACCAGGACGCGATCAAGAAGGGCTTCACCGCGCTGCAGGCCGACGCGGACTCCGCCGGCACGCCGATCGACGACTTCACCTGGGGCGTGCCGTACCTGCCGATCGACCCGAAGGACGTGGGGCGGACCTACGAGGCCGTCATCCGGGTCAACTCGCAGTCCGGCAAGGGCGGGGTGGCGTACATCATGAAGGAGGAGCACAAGCTCGACCTGCCGCGCCGGCTGCAGATCGAGTTCTCCGGTGTGGTGCAGCACCACACCGATTCGGCGGGTGGCGAGGTCGGACCGCAGCAGATGTGGGACATCTTCGCCGGCGAATACCTGGTGGAGCACCAGGCGACCCCGGCGTTCACCGTGGAGAACTACAGCACCGCCACTGTGGACGGCAAGGTCGAGATCGACGTCGAGGTGTTCCACCGCGGGGTGCGCCGGCCGCTGGCCGGTGTCGGCAACGGCCCGATCGCCGCCTTCGTGCAGGCCGTCGAGCCGCTCGGGATCAGCGCCCGGGTGCTGGACTACCAGGAGCACGCCCTGACCTCGGGTGGCGACGCGCAGGCCGCCGCCTACGTCGAGGTACAGGTGGGCGACGCCAGCTTCTGGGGCGTCGGCATCGACTCCAACATCGTCAGCGCCTCCATCAAAGCGGTGACCAGCGCGGTAAACCGCGCGCGTTGAGTTTCACCCCCGCGTGCCGCCACCGGGCGGCACGCGGGGATCGCACTTAGGCTGGCGCCGTGCCAGGAAAAACCCCCCGCTTGGTCCCGTTCCTTCTCGCCGTCTCTCTCGCGCTGACCGGTTGTGAGGTCGTCGACGACCCCGGTTCGTCCACCGGGCAGACGCCCCCCGTCGAGTCCGCCGACGCCCGCGCCCAGCTGGACGCGCTGACCGTGGCCAAGGCCGGCAGCATGCGCGGTTACTCCCGGGAGAAGTTCCCGCACTGGCGGGACACCGGGGACAACTGCGACGTCCGCGACTCGGTGCTGGAGCGTGACGGCGACAAGGTGAAGCGGTCCGGCTGCAACGTGGTCGCCGGCAGCTGGCGCAGCATCTACGACGACCAGGTGCTGAACTCACCGACCAAGGTGGACATCGACCACATGGTGCCGCTGGCGAACGCGTGGCGGTCCGGCGCCGCGAAGTGGGACAACGACAAGCGCAGCGACTTCGCCAACGACCTGGACCGCCCGCAGCTGATCGCGGTCTCGGCGAGCTCCAACCGGTCGAAGGGCGATCAGGACCCGTCGACCTGGAAACCGACCGCCCGGGACAGCTGGTGCACCTACGCTGTGGACTGGGTAACCGTGAAGAGCTACTGGGAGCTGACCGTCACGGACGCCGAGAAGACGGCGCTCAACGACATGCTGGAGACCTGCGGATGACCGATTCCGAGCAGACCAAGTCCACCGACATAGTGCCCGGCCCGGGCGGCGTGATGACCGACGAGGTCGGCGTGGTCACGGGTGAGCTGACGCTGCGCAGCACCTTCGCCGACGGCAAGGTCGCGCTGAGCGTTCAGTACAAGGACGCGGAGGAGTGGTACGGGGTCACCGGCGCCAGTGCCAACCTCGCCGATCCGTCCGATTTGGACGCTGTGCACGCGATTGCCGTCGGGCTGCTGAATCGGCCAGAGGGTTAACCAGAAGTTAGGGATCTGTTCGGGACGGCGGAACGGTGCCGTTCCGTCGTATTGTCACCGCGGCAACAACCGCATCCTCGGCTACGCCGGCAACGACCGGATCCACGGCGGCGACGGCAACGACTTCGTGAACTACTCGTACCGGAACACGGACTCCGTCGCCGCCAGCCTCAACGGGGTCAAGGGCGACGACGACCATTCCACCGAGGGTGACACCCTGCCCACCGACGCCGAGATCCTCGCCGGAACCGGGGCTCGCGGTGACAAGCTGCGCGGCAGCGCGGGCAACGACACCCTCTACGGCTGCGGTCACGGGGACTGGATCTACGGCGAGGGCGGCAACGACGTCATCGACGGTGAAGGACCTCATCAACGACTGACATTGATCCACCTCGGTACGGTCGGGCGGGTGCGTGTCACCCGCCCGGCCGTCGCCGTGTTTCTGGCCCTTCCTCTCGCCGTCGCCACGGCCGACGCCGGTCCGGCCCCGGAGCCGCTGGAGATCTCCCTGATCAGCGTGCTCCCCGCGCCCGCGTCGGCGACGCCCGGCGCCGAGTCGTTCCGCCTGACCGCGTCCACGGTGATCACCGGTGCGGGTGCCGAGGCCGAGCGGCTCGCCGGGGCTCTGCGGCCGGCCACCGGCTTCCCGCTGCCGCTCGCGCGCGGCCCGGCGGCGAACGCCGTCAATCTGATCCTCGAGGGCGAGGGTACGGGCGAGAGCTACACCCTGGACGTCCGCGGCGACCGGGTCGATCTGCGCGCCGGCACCACCGCCGGCCTGTTCAACGGCGTGCAGACGCTCCGCCAGCTCCTCCCGCCGGAGATCGAGTCGCGGACCGTCCAGGACCGGGAGTGGATCATCCCGGGTGGGCGGATCGAGGACCGGCCCCGTTTCGCCTACCGGGGCGCGATGCTCGACCTGGCCAGGCACTTCCACACGCCGGACGAGGTGAAGCGCTACATCGACCAGATCAGCCGCTTCAAGATCAATTATTTGCACCTGCATCTCACCGACGACCAGGGCTGGCGCATCCAGATCGACAGCTGGCCCCGGCTCACCGCGGTCGGCGGCGCGACCGGCACCGGCGTCCGCGGGATCGGCGGCGGCCACCTCACCAAGGACGACTACCGGGACCTGGTCGGCTACGCCGCCGAACGGCACGTCACGATCGTCCCGGAGATCGACATGCCGGGTCACGTCAACGCGGCCCAGGTCGCCTACCCCGAGTTGACCTGCGACGGTGTCGCGCCGAAGCCGCGCATCGACATCCGGGTCGGCTACAGCTCGCTCTGCGCCGGCAAGGAGGTCACCTACCGGTTCGCGGAGGACGTGATCCGCGAGCTGGCCGCGATGACACCCGGCCCCTATCTGCACCTCGGCGGTGACGAGGCGCATTCCACGCCGCACGCCGACTACCTGGCGTTCGTGCGGCGGGTGATCCCGATGGCGGCGAAGTACGGGAAGACCGCGATCGGCTGGCAGGAGATCGCGGCGGCCCGGCCGGACGCGGTCGTCCAGTACTGGAACCACGAGAAGGAACTCGGCGAGCACACCGGGCGGGTGGTCATGTCGCCGGCGGACCGGGCCTACCTGGACATGCAGTACGACCTGCTCACGCCGGGCGGGCTGCACTGGGCGGGCACCACCGAGGTGCGGGACGCGTACTCCTGGGACCCGGGGGCGCTGCTCCCACCCGTACCCGAAGAGATGGTCCTGGGGGTTGAGGCGCCGCTCTGGTCGGAGACCTTGCGGGATCTGGGCGACATCGAGTTCCTGGCATTCCCGCGGCTGGTGGCGCTCGCCGAGCTGGGCTGGTCGCCGCGATCGCGTCAGGACTGGGGGTGGTTCCGGGAGCGGCTCGGCGCCTACGGCCCGCGCTGGGCCCGGCAGGGGGTGCGGTTCTACAGCTCGCCGCAGGTCCCGTGGAGATGAGAACCCAACGATCACCGCTGTCGTTCATCCTCGACGGCGGTGAAGGCATCGATCTCCGCCGAGGAGATCACCGGTATGGGGAGTACGACTGCGAGCTCGTTCAGAGGGCGTGATGACCGACGAGGTCAGCGTCGCCTTCACCCGCTGTCCATCTTGGAGCGCGATCATGCCTCGGATACTTCACGGGGGAGGATTCCATGTCACGAGCCCAATGGCTCACACGTGCCGGCGTCACGCTTCTCACCACGGTCGCGGTCGGTGTGGTCGCCACGCCGGCCTTCGCGGCGGGCACCGGTGTCGCGTCGGTCTCCGGTTCCAAGGTCGTTCTCAAGGCGGGCGCGGGTCGCCTCAACAACGTCGTCGTGACGCGCTCCGGCCGCATGGTGACGATCGACGACCGCGTCACGATCAAGGCCGGCAAGGGCTGCAAGCCGGTCAAGAAGGACAAGACCAAGGTCCGGTGCACCACCGCCAAGAACCCGGCACAGGTGCACGTCACGCTCGGCGACCGCAACGACGTCCTGGTCAACAAGACCGCCATCCCGAGCGTGGTCTACGGCGGCGCCGGCAACGACAAGATCACCGGCGGCAGCGGTGTGGACCGCATCAACGCCGACAGCGGCAACGACACTGTCTCCGGGCGGGCCGGCAACGACACCCTGCGCGGTGGCCCGGGCGACGACAACGCCTACGGCGGTGCAGGTGACGACGCCCTCGCTGGGGAAAGCGGCAACGACCGGCTCACCGGTGACGCCGGCAACGACCGGATCGCGGGCAGCGTCGGCAACGACCGGCTCGCCGGCGGCGACGGTGCCGACACGATCGCCGGCGAGGCCGGCGACGACTCCGTCTGGGCGGGGCCGGGCAACGACACGGTGACCGGCGCGAGCGGCAAGAACCTCCTGTACGGCGGCACCGGCAACGACAGGCTCACCGGCGGGCCGGCCAAGGACACGATCCGCGGCGAGGACGGCAACGACACGCTCGCCGGTGGCGGCTACGGCTCGTACCTGCACGGCGGCCGCGGCAACGACGTGCTCCGAGGCGGGATCAGCATCGTGTCGCTCGCCGGCGGCACCGGCAACGACCGCCTCTACGGTGGCCCGGGAGTCGAGGTGTTCGTCGAGGAGACGTCCTTCGACCCGCGGGTTCCGGATGCCGACCTCTACGTCGGCGGCGGCTCCCCGACCAATGACGGCGTACTCGTCGAACAGTTCGACGCCGTCGTCTACGGCGGGACGCAGGCGATCACCGCCGACGCGGACGGCGTGTCCGGTGACGACGGCCGGTCCGGTGAGCGCGACACCATCTCGGCCGACATCGGCCGGATCTCCGGCGGGGCCGGCAACGACCGCCTGACCGGCCGGAAGGCTGACGACGAACTGTTCGGCATGGGCGGGAAGGACGTGATCGACGGCGGTCTCGGCGACGACATCCTCAGCGGCGGTCTCGGCGACGACCACATCTCCGGAAACAGTGGTCTCGACTTCCTCTACGGCGGCTACGGCTCGGACCGCCTCGACGGTGGTGACGAATCCGACGTGCTGTACGGCACCGAGAACGACCGCGACTCCACGTACCGGAACGACCGGTCGGCGGAGTTCGCGGACGTCCTCATCGGTGGCGACGGCCCCGACGAGGTCGACTACCGGTACGTCGACGGCCCGGTCACCGTCGACCTGGACGGCTCAGCCGGCGACGACGGCCGGGCGGGCGAGGGAGACACGGTCGGCGCCGACGTGGAGAAGATCGTCGGCTCCGGCGGCGCGGACACCCTCACCGGCAACGACGAGGACAACTGGATCCGGGGCGACGGCGGGAACGACGTGATCCGCGGCCTCGGCGGCCGCGACGACCTCGCCGGTGACGGCGGCCGGGACGAACTGTACGGCGGGGACGGCGACGACACCCTGCACGGCCGCAACGGCGAGCTCCCGGAGATCATCGACGGTGGCGCGAACGACCCGGACTCGGGCGACAGCTGCGAGGCGAACCGGGATGTCGACGACATCCGGGACTGCGAGTACATCTACTGATTGATCACGGCGGCTACGGTCGGGCCGGTGCGTCTCACCCGTCTGACCGCGGCCGTCGTGTTGGCACTGCCGCTGATCGCCGGGCTCGCCACGACTCGGCGCCTACGGTCCACGACGGGCCGGGCCGGGTGTGCGCGAATACAGTTCGCCGCGGGTCCCCTGGTCGTAGGGAACCCGCGGCGGACGTGCGAGAGCAGGTCAGACAGGCGTCGTCGCCGGACGGCGGCCCGCGACGATCTCGTCCGAGACCACCGGGAAGTGGCACGCCGTCAGGTGCGACTCCGGGTCGTCCGCCCGCGTGACCAGCGGCGGCTCCTCGGTCGCGCAGATGTCCTGCGCCTTCCAGCAGCGGGTGCGGAACCGGCAGCCGGACGGCGGGTTGATCGGGCTCGGCACGTCGCCGGTGAGCAGCACGCGTTCGCGCTGCGCGCGATCACGCCGGACCGGGTCGGGCACCGGGACCGCCGACATCAGGGCCACGGTGTACGGGTGACGCGGGTTCCGGTACAGCTCGTCCCGTTCCGCGATCTCCACGACCTTGCCCAGGTACATCACGGCGACCCGGTCGGAGATGTGCCGCACCACGGACAGGTCGTGCGCGATGAACACGTAGGTCAGGTCGAACTCGTTCTGCAGGTCCTCGAGCAGGTTCACGACCTGCGCCTGGATCGACACGTCAAGCGCCGACACCGGCTCGTCCGCCACGATCAGTTTCGGTCGCAGCGCGAGCGCCCGGGCGATGCCGATGCGCTGCCGCTGACCGCCGGAGAACTCGTGCGGGTACCGGTTGTAGTGCTCCGGGTTGAGGCCGACCAGTTCCAGCAGCTCCTGCACGGCCGTCTTGAGGCCCTGCGGGGTAGGGATCTTCTGGATCTGGAGCGGCGCCGCGATGATCGACCCGATGGTGTGCCGCGGGTTCAGCGACGAGTACGGGTCCTGGAAGATCATCTGCACGTCCCGCCGGAGCGGGCGCATCTGGGTGACCGACTTGTGGGTGATGTCCTCACCCTCGAAGACGATCTTGCCGTCGGTCGGCTCCAGGATCCGGGTGAAGAGCCGGCCCAGCGTCGACTTGCCACAACCGGACTCGCCGACAAGGCCCAGCGTCTCGCCGGCCCGGACCTCCAGGTCGATGCCGTCCACGGCGCGCACGGCACCGATCTGGCGCTTGAACAGACCCTTCGTGATCGGGAAGTGCTTCTGCACCCCGGTCGCCTCGAGCAGGTTCTCGCTCATCGTTCTATTACTCCCCGCTCAGAGGTTCGGAGCCACTTCTTCCTGGAAGATCTTCGTTCGCAGGTCGGGCGGCAGGTGGCAGGCGACCCCATGGGCTCCGCCGGACAGCACGGGCACCTCGTTGAACGAGCGGTCCCCGTTGCGCCCCGCATAGGGGCAGCGTGGGTGGAAAGCACATCCGGAAGGCAGATTGATCAGGCTGGGCGGCGAACCCTTGACCGGGTTGAGGCGCTCGCGCACCTCACGGTCGAGACGCGGCATGGAACCGAGCAGACCCCAGGTGTACGGGTGCTGCGGCCGCTGGAACAGGTCGATCGCCGGGCCGTTCTCGATGACCTTTCCGCCGTACATGACCAGGACCTCGTCGGCGAGCTCGGCCACCACGCCCAGGTCATGCGTGATCATGATGACCGCGGAGCCGAACTCCTCTTGCAGGTCCCGGATCAGGTCCAGGATCTGCGCCTGCACCGTCACGTCGAGTGCCGTGGTGGGCTCGTCGGCGATCAGCAGCTTCGGGTCGTTGACGAGCGCCATCGCGATCATCGCGCGTTGCCGCATACCACCGGAGAACTGGTGGGCGTAGTCGTGGAAACGCCGCTCCGGCTGCGGGATGCCGACCCGGGCGAGCATGTCGACGGCCCGCTCCCGCGCCGCCTTCTTGCTCACGTCGGGGTGGTGCACCCGGTACGCCTCGACGATCTGCGACCCGACCGTGAAGTACGGGTGCATCGCGCTCAGCGGGTCCTGGAAGATCATCGACATCTTGCCGCCGCGCAGCTTGCGGACCTCTTCGTCCGTGGCGGTGACGAGTTCCTTGTCGTCGAGCCAGATCTCGCCGGTGACCTTCGCGTTGCTGCGGGTGCGGTGCAGGCCCAGCAGGGCGAGCGAGGTGACGCTCTTGCCGGAGCCGGACTCGCCCACGATGCCGAGCGTCTGCCCGGCCCGGAGCGAGAAGTTCGAGCCCGAGACGGCCTGCACGATGCCGTCGTCCGTCTCGAAACGGACGGTGAGGTCCTTGACCTCGAGGAACGGGCGGGCGGTCGCCGAGTTGACGGACATGTTCCTCCCCCTCAGCTCAGCCGCACACGCGGGTCGATGACGCCGTAGACCAGGTCGACGACCAGGTTGGCGAAGACGATGAAGAACGCGGCGATCATGGTGACGCCCAGGATGACCGGGAGGTCGTTGGCCCGGATCGCGTCGAGCGCCTGGTAACCGAGGCCACGCAGGTTGAAGACGGCCTCGGTGAGCACCGCGCCGCCGAGCAGCGCGCCGAGGTCGAGGCCGAAGACCGTGACGATCGGGGTGAGGCCGGAGCGCAGGCCGTGCTTGCCGATGACCGTACGCTCCCGCAGGCCCTTGGCCCGGGCCGTCCGGATGTAGTCCTCGCCCAGGGTCTCGAGCATGTTCGCCCGGGTGAGACGGGCGTAGGTGGCCGAGAACAGGAAGGCCAGCGTGATCCATGGCAGCAGCAGCGACACGAACCAGTCGGCCGGACTTTCCAGGAACGGCGTGTAGTTGCTCGGTGGTAGCCACCCCAGCCAGTAGATGAAGATGGCGGAGGCGAGCAGGCCGGTGAAGTAGATGGGCAGCGAGACGCCGGCCAGGGCACCCGTCATCACCGCCCGGTCCAGGAACGTCCCTCTTCGCAGCGCCGAGATGACGCCGGTGGAGATACCCATGATCAGCCACAGGATCGCCGCGCCGATCGCCAGCGACAGCGTCACCGGGATCTCGCTGAGCAGCAACGGGGTGACCTCACGGTCGGTCTTGAACGAGTATCCGAGGCACGGTGCGGGACAGTGCGTGACGTCCGGTCCGTTGGCGTAGTCCCGGCCGACCACAAGGCCCTTCAGGAACTTGCCGTACTGCACCAGGATCGGGTCCGCGAGACCCATCTTGGTGCGGATGCCCTCGATCGACGCCGCATCGGCGGTCTTGCCGATGTAGAGCAGCGCGGGATCAGAACCGGTGATCTTCGGTACGCCGAAGAAGATACCGAAGGTCACGAGCGTGACCACGAGAAGCGTAATGACGGCGTTGACCAACCGCCGGATGATGTAAGCCAGCACGTCGTTCGGCCGAAGGACGGGCGGCCTTCACCAACCCTTCGAAATACCCGTTGCCGCTAAGGGCGTTGCTGACTTCTTACTTGCCGTCGCTGACGCCGATGGCCTGGAAGTCGTACATGCCGAACGCGTCGTGGACGTAGACGTTCGTCAGCCGCGGGTTGCGGTAGTTGAGCGCCTTGTCGACCACGAACGGCAGGTAGTACGCGCCTTCCATGACCTTCTGGTTGACCTGGCTGTAGATGGCCGCGGCCTTGGCCGGGTCGGTCTCCGCAGCGGCGTCGTCGAACAGCTTGTCGATCGCCGGGTCCTTGATCTCAGCAAGGTTGTAGTTGCCGTTGTCCGGGATGAACCGGCTGTCGGCGAGCGGCTGCAGGTAACCGGAACCGGTCGGGTAGTCAGCACCCCAACCACCGATGATGATGCCGTAGCCCTTGCGCTTCACGTTGTCGGGCGCACCGGTGATGGACGGCTGCTGGGCACCGTCGTACTGCTCGATCTTGGCGTTGATGCCGACGGCCTTCAGAGCGGCCTGGAGGGCCTCGGAGGTCTTGACCTCGGCCTCACGGTTGTTGCGGACCGCGATGATGGTGTCGAAACCGTTCGGCTTGCCACAGGCGGCGAGAGCCTCCTTGGCCTTGTCGACCTGCGCCTTGCCCTGGAGCCGGTTGAACGGGTCGTACTTGGCGTCCGAGCCGGCGATGTTCGGCGGCAGCATGCTGGTGCCGATGTCGCCACCCGCGATCGGGCCACCACGCGCGGACTGCAGCGTGGTCGGGTCGGCGGCGTAGATGACCGCCTTGCGGCACTCGATCTGGTCGAACGGGGCGACCGAGGTGGAGAGACCCGCGTACCGGAGGAAGCCGGTGGTCGGGGTGTCCGCGTTGGCCTTCATGTTCGGGTCGGTGAGGATCTTGGTCCGCGCCGCCGCCTGCACACCGGTCTGGCCGACGTCGAGGTCAGCGGTGCCGGCCATCAGGCGGGCGTCGAGGTCCTCGGCGTTGGTGGTGATGGTCAGGTTGATCGCGTCCGGCAGGGCCTTGCGGATCGGGTCGGTGGCCTGGTCCCAGTTGGGGTTACGGACCCACGACACGCTCTTGCCCGGCTGGATGCCGCCTTCCTTGAACATGTACGGGCCGGACGCGGCCGGCGCCGAACCGTACTGCGCGCCGGTGTCCCGCTTCTGCGGAACCGGGCCGGAGCCGGGCATCGCCAGCAGGTAGATGAAGTCCGAGGAGGGCTTCTGCAGCTTGAACTCGATGGTCGAGTCGTCCGGAGTGGTGACGGACTTCAGGCCCAGCTTGTTCGGGTCGGTGTCCTTGTAGGGGCCGGGGTAGTTCTGCCCCTGGTCCAGGTGGCCGGGCAGGTAGACCGGGCCGCCGTTGATGACGTCCGCAGCCCAGACCCGCTCGATGCCGTACTTGATGTCCTTCGACGTGATCGGGGATCCGTCGTCGAACTTCACGCCGCTGCGCAGCTTGAAGGTGTAGGTCAGCTTGTCGGCGCTGATGGTCGGCATCGCCTCGGCGAGGTCTGCCTGGAGCTCCAGACCCGCCTTGCCCGGGACGGCGGCGTACTCGACCAGCTTGCGCGTGTAAAGGCGGTTCAGGTTCCAGACGAACGCGTAGTAGCCACGCGCCGGGTCCCACGAGTCCGCATCCTGCGAGCTCCACAGGTTCAGCGTGCCGCCCTTGGTCGTCGCCGGGTTGACGACGTCCGTGATCGCGGCGTTGTACGCGGCCTTGCCACCGGAGTTGCCGTTGCTGCTGTTGTCGTCGCTGCTCGAGCCACCACACGCGGCGGTGGTCAGCCCCATCACGACAGCAACACCGGCTGCCGCTATCGCCCTTGTCTTTCGAGACACCGTTTCTCCTACTCCTCGAACAGCGGAGCCGTGCGGCCCGCCAAACATGCGATGTTCTTCGCCAACCCCTGTGTCAGCGGGCCTTCGGGTCGAGCGCGTCGCGCAGGCCGTCACCGAAGAGGTTGAAGGCCAGCACCGTAATGAAGATCATTCCGCCCGGGATGATCATGAACATGGGATCGATCTGGTAGAAGGCCACGGCGTCCGAGAGCATGCCGCCCCAGGACGGCCAGGGCGGCGGGATGCCGACGCCGAGGAAGCTCAGAGCGGCCTCGGTGAGGATGTTCGTCGGGATGATCAGCGTCGCGTAGACGAGGATCGGCGCCGACAGGTTCGGCAACAACTCCCGGAACAGGATCCGTGGCGACCGCGCGCCCATGCTGCGAGCAGCCTCGACGAACTCCCGCTCACGCAGGGAGAGCGTCTGGCCGCGGACGATCCGGCCGATGTACGGCCAGCCGAAGAAGCCGATCACCAGGATCAGCACGCTCACGCGCGACCAGCGGCCGCCCAGTCCGAGGAACTCCTGCGGAAGGACCGAGACCAGCGCGATCGAGAAGAGCAGCTGCGGGAAGGCGAGCAGGAAGTCCATCACCCGGCTGATCACCGAATCGACCCAGCCGCCGAGGAAGCCGGCCGCCGCGCCGAACAGGACGCCCAGGATGGTCGAGAGGAACGCCGACAGGAACGCCACCGTCAGCGACGTCTGCGCGCCGTAGACGATCCGGCTGAAGATGTCCCGCCCGGTCGTCGGCTCCACACCCAGGATGAAGTCCTTGGTGATGCCGCCCCACGGGTTGATCGGGGTGGCGAACGTCGGATCCACCTGATCCGGGTGCCACTCGTCGATCGGGTGGCCCCAGAGCTTGGTCAGCACCGGCGCCAGGATGGCGATGACGACAAGGACAAGAACGACGACAGCGCCGCCGATGGCGACCTTGTCCTTCTTCAGGCGGCGCCAAGCAATCTGCTTCAGTGACCGGCCCGCGATCGCCTTCTCAGCGGGGCCTCGCACCTCAGCCGCGTCGGCTGTCGGCGCCGTCGTCTCGTCGACGATCGGTGCCTCTGGGCCAAGCGACATCTATTCGCCGGTCCTCTCCCGGTCGCCGGGCGACGGGAGTCCACGGCCACGGTTCAGGGCAGACACGGAAATCCCCCGAGCAGTGACGATGGCCCACGTAGCGAACGGCAACCGATCGGTTATCGCATGCCTCGAGTGCCGTCCTCCGCTGCGCCGACCGAGATCAGAGCGACGCCACGAAGGCACTCGACGGCGGGTGTGGCCGCCATCGAGAGGAACATTCACCTAGTGAGTGCTCTGGGTCAAGTTCGCTGACCCCACGCGGATGTTTCCGTGTCTCCCCCGTGATGTCACCGTGACCTAGAACGCCGACCAAACGGAAATTACCGCGTCGACGGCAGTTAAGTAGCAAATCGGATGCAACCGGTCGCTTGGCGTTACATTCACGTTACGAGACGTAGATCTAGATCGCTCGCCGGCCCTCGAAAGCCCGACCCAGAGTGATCTCATCGGCGTACTCGAGGTCGCCACCGACCGGCAGACCACTCGCCAGCCGGGTCACCGCGATACCCATCGGCTTCACCAGCAGCCCCAAATAGGTCGCGGTGGCCTCACCCTCCGTGTTCGGATCGGTGGCCAGGATCAGCTCCTTGACCTCACCGGTACCGAGCCGGATCAACAACTCCCGGATCTTCAGGTTGTCCGGCCCGATGCCCTCCAACGGGTTGATCGCCCCGCCGAGCACGTGGTACCGGCCGCGGAACTCACCGGTCCGCTCGATCGCCACGACATCCTTCGGCTCCTCCACCACACACAGCACCTCATTGGTACGGCGGGTGTCGCGGCAGACCCGGCACTGCTCGGACTCGGCCACGTTGAAACAGGTCGTACAGAAACGAACCAGTTCCTTCACCTTGCGCAGGGCGCCGGACAGCCGGTTCACGTCGGCCGGGTCCGCGGAAAGGATGTGGAACGCGATGCGCTGGGCCGACTTCGGGCCCACGCCCGGCAGCCGGCCCAGCTCATCGATCAGGTCCTGGATGGCACCTTCGTACACGGGATCAGAACCCCGGCAGGGAGAAGCCGCCGGTCGCCGGACCCATCTTCTGCTCGGCCAGCTCACGCTGCGCCTCAGCCGCGTTGTGGATCGCCGCGAGAACCAGGTCCTCCAGCGTCTCGACGTCGTCGGCGTCCACCGCCTTCGGGTCGATCTTCACCGACTTGAACTCACCCAGACCGGTGATCACCACGGTCACCAGGCCACCGCCGGCGGTGCCGGTCAGCTCGGCCTCGGCCAGCTCGGCCTGCGCCCGCGCCACCTGCTCCTGCATCTTCTGCGCCTGCTTCATGATCTGCTGCATGTTCGGCTGTCCACCGGGGCGCATGGCACCGCTCCTCAACTGTTCGATTACGTGAACCACCATCAATGACACGAGGCGGCCACAAGTTACCGCCGCCAGCGTAGCCGCCACTGACTCCATGCCCACCGACACGCCAGCGGACACCCCACGCACCTAGCCCCCGATGCCACCTCCACACCGAACCACCCCCGCAACACCCGCGCCCCCGTTCCGCCCCCAGTGGCACCGACGCGCCGCCCCGGCGAGATGTTGATCAGCTAGCGCTACGAAATTGCTGCGATCAAGGGGCCAAAACCGCGATTTCGCACCGCTAGCAGATCAACATCGCCGCGTGGACCCAGTGCGGCCTTGACGAAACCCATCGGGACACCCCGGAAGCCGCCCTGGAGCAAACCGCCACTAGGCAGTCGCCCAGGCGCAAGCCGGCACAAGCACGAGCCGGGAGGCCTACTCAGAGCTCGGCGATCTTCTCCGCACCGAAGGCTTCCCGGAGCAACTGCATCGCCAGCTCTTCACCGCTCTGCCGGGCCGTCTTCTCGTCGAGCACGTCGTCGAGCGGCTCATCCCCGGGGTCGAAGCCCTCCAAAGCCTTGCCGCTGGGCGGACCGTCATACTCCGGGTCGTAGGGCGCCTCCTCGGTAGGCGTCCCGTCCGACCAGGCGGCACCACCCGCGCCGGCCACCTGCCGCGCCCCCGGGCCACCCGAAGGTCCGGCCGGAGCAGCATTGCGCCCACCGGCAGCAGCCCGCGCAGCCGCCAGCCCACCGGCAACCGCCCCGCCACCACCACGCGCCGCAGCCCGAGCCGCCTCCATCGCAGCCGACCGAGCAGGAGCCCCAGCCGGACGCCCAGGCGCCGCACCCGGTGAACCGCCACCCGGCGATCCGGCAGCCGGCGATCCGGCAGCCGGCGATCCGGCAGCCGGCGATCCGGCAGCCGGCGATCCGGCAGCCGGTGAACCGGCAGTCGGCGATCCGGCACCCGGTGAACCGGCAGCCGGCGAGCCGCCACCCGGCGATCTGCCACCCGGTGATCCGGCAGCCGCACCGGGGACAACACCACCCGGAACAGCGCCACCCGGCACCGCTCCAGCCGACACAACCGGCCCAGAACTCACTGTTCCAGCCGCTGGCGCCGACGCCGCACCGGCCAGTCCAGCCCCCGACCGGATTGCGCCGCCGGTCGCCGCCGATCCTGCCGAAACGCCGCCGGACGACCCGCCCGCACCTGGCATGGAGTCGCCGCCGGCCCCGGAGCCGACACCCACGCCAGGCCCGGCACCGGCCGAAGGCATGGCCGAGCCGGAACGTCCCGACTCTCCACCACCAGCCGCAACGGACGGCACCGAAGCCCCGCCACCCGTAGCGGACCCCGTCGAAACAGACTCACCAGCCGACTGCCGCCCGCTGTGGCCCGCACCATCCGAAGACCCACCGGCCGCCGCAGCCGAACCGCCGACAATCCCGCCACCAGGTTTGGCAGGCTCTGGCCAATCCTCTTCGGCCGACTCCGACCCCGGCCCCGATGCCGAGCCGGCCGCGGAACCCGAGGCCCGCAAAGCCGCGCTCCCCGGCCGAACCGGCTCCGGCCAGTCGGTATCCCCGCTGTCACCGTCCGACTGCCCCGAGCCATCACCCGCTCCGGACCGGTCCGCACCTCGGCCGGATTCGGCCGGAGCACCGGACCGAGTCGCTCCCAAGCCGCGCCCAGGCTGACCAGAGCCGCGCCCAGACCGACCAGAGTCGCGTCCAGACTGATCGGAGCCGCGCCCGGACTGATCAGAATCGGCCGGATGTGCCACTCCAGGCCGCTCTTTGCCATCGTCGGCACGGACCGCTGCCGGCCGCTCGCCGGAAGCAGGGGCCGCGGTGGGCCTGCCCGGCGCCGGCCAGTCGTCGTCGGCGTCAGCGGGCGTGCCGCGCTGGGGACGCGACGGGCGCGATTCGGTACGGCCGGTGTTCCGCTCCGGCGCGGCGGACCCGCCCGACGCGGCATGAACCGACGGCGGGACCGACGGCGGGACTGACGGCGAAACCGGCGGCGAAGCGGCGGCCGGGGAGCCCGGCGACCGTGCCGGTGCGCCTTGCGGAGGGCGCCGGGCGGCTGGCTGGTCCCGTACGGCAGGGGGGTCGCCCACGTCGCACCGGATCTGCCACTGCCCGCCGAGTGCCTGCCCGAACGCTCCGGTGATCAGCTCCCGGTAGGTCATGAAACGGTCGGCATAGTTGGGCTTCGGCGCACCGAAGACGACCGTGTCGCCGTCGACGGACCGGAGGACGATGCCGCTGCTCTGCATCCGGCCCACGGTCTCGTTGGCGCGGCCCAACTCTTGCCAGGCAGTCCGCACCATGCCCAGCCGCTCAGCCGCCAGCACCGCAGGGTCGGGTGCCGGCGGAGCGGGCGGAGCGGGGCGTGCGGAGGTCGGCAGCTCGACCGGTTCCTCGTCCCACGGCGGCGGTTCCTCATCGTGGGGAGCGTCAGCAGGCGGCTCCCCACCAGCGGCAACCGCGTTCCAGTCAGGCGCGGCCGCACCGGAAGGTCGAACCCCGTCGGCTGAACCAGCCCCATCAGAGGGCCGAACGCCGCCGGAAGACCCGGCCGCGTCAGAAGGCCGAACCCCGCCGGGCGACCCGGCCGCGTCAGAGGGCCGAACCCCGTCGGCGGACCCGGCGGCGCCGGAGGACTCAGCGACACGCGAAGGTCCCGCACCCCCGGAAGACCCGGCCGCAGCAGGAGAGTCAGCGCCGGCGGACGCCCCGGCCCCCGAAGCAGGAGCCGACGCGGGAGGAACCGCCACGGGAGCAGCCGTGACCGGGGCAGCGGACACAGGCGCGGCCGAGACAGGCATGACCGCGCCGGCGGCGCCCTCAGGGGCAGGCGAAACCGGCCGCCCGGCCGGCCCTGCGGCGGCTTTTCGAGCGGCCGCCGCCGCGGCCATCGCAGCCGCCTTGCCACCACCACCTGCAGGTCCGCCGCCACCGGCAGCCCCGCCGCCGGCACCCGCGGCGACCACAGCCGGCGCCGAGGGGATGGCCGGGGCCGCGCCCGAGTCCGCCGAGGTCGAGACGGAGGCAGAGGCAGAGGCCGCGGCGGGAGCCGAAGCGAAACCGGACGACCCGAGGGCGAGGCCGCCGCGTTCGAGCCGCTCGAGTCGCTGGAGCAGCGCGCCGGACGAGTCGTCGGCGGCGGGCAACAGCATCCGGGCGGTGATCAGCTCGAGCAGGAGGCGGGGTGCGGTGGTGCCGCGCATCTCGACGAGGCCGTTGTGCACGATGTCGGCGCAGCGGGAGAGGGTGGCCGGGCCGAGGCGGGTGACCTGGGAGGCCATGGCTTCGAGCTGGTCGGCGGGGCCGTCGATCAGGCCCTTGGTCACCGCGTCCGGCACCTGATGGAGGACGATCAGGTCGCGGAGGCGTTCGAGCAGGTCGGAGGCGAAGCGGCGGGGGTCGTGGCCGGCTTCGGCGACCCGGTCGATCGTCGCGTAGGCGGCGGCGCCGTCGCCGGCGGCGATCGCGTCGCACATCTCGTCGATCAGGGCGACGTCGGTGACGCCGAGCAGGGCGACGGCCCGCGCGTAGCCGACGCCGTCGGGGCCGGCTCCGGCGATCAGCTGGTCGAGGATCGACAGGGAGTCCCGGGCGCTGCCGCCGCCGGCCCGCACGACCAGGGGGAAGACTGCCGGGTCGACGTGGATGCCCTCGGCGTCGCAGAGCTGCTGCAGGTAGGGGCGCAGCACGGCGGGCGGGATCAGCCGGAACGGGTAGTGGTGGGTCCGCGAGCGGATGGTGCCGAGGACTTTTTCCGGCTCGGTGGTCGCGAAGATGAACTTGACGAACTCGGGCGGCTCCTCGACGAGCTTGAGCAGCGCGTTGAAGCCGGCCGACGAGACCATGTGCGCCTCGTCGATCACGTAGATCTTGAAGCGGCTGTTGGCGGGCGCGAAGAACGCCTTTTCTCGCAGCTCACGGGCGTCGTCGACACCGCCGTGGCTGGCCGCGTCGATCTCGATGACGTCGATCGAACCGGCGCCGTCGTTGGCCAGGGACTTGCAGGAGCCGCAGACCCCGCACGGGTCGGGGGTGGGGCCCTGCTCACAGTTGAGCGACCGAGCCAGGATGCGCGCGCTGGAGGTCTTGCCGCAGCCACGGGGGCCGGAGAAGAGGTACGCGTGGTTGAGCCGCCCGCTGCGGAGCGCCTGCGACAGCGGCTCGGTGACGTGCTCCTGGCCGATGACCTCGGCGAACGTCCGTGGACGGTATTTCCGATAGAGGGCGAGCGCCACTCCTGCCACCTCCTGACGACCGCGCCATTGTCCGTCGAGGGTCTGACAAGAACAAAACAACGTGCCCCAGGGAATGAAAGGACCCCCCGTGCACCCGCCAGAGCCCGCTTATCCTTGCTGCCTTCCGGCCCTGGGGAGGTTCACGAGATACACGCCGCACGAGGGGCTGTCCTGAAGCCTACCGAACCCGCCCGACGGCCGTACGACCCCTCCCCCCGTCGTGGGCGACGTCGCCTATGTATTCTGGCGCACGGAGGATTCGCCTAGTGGCCTAGGGCGCACGCTTGGAAAGCGTGTTGGGGGAAACCCCTCACGAGTTCGAATCTCGTATCCTCCGCCAGCTTCACCAGCAGGAACATGCAAGGCCGGACCCCGGGGTCCGGCCTTGTTGCGTTGCCCGCCTCGATGGCGTTGCCAGCCGCTGGAATTCCGCAGCGCGCACCGGGCAAGGCACGCTCCAGCTCGCTCGCTCCTGCCCAGGGCCGATCACCGTCCTACCGGCGGTAGCACCCACGATCCTACCGCTGGTAGGATCCGAGTATGAAGATTAGTGTCAGCCTCCCCGAAGAGGATGTCAGGTTCCTCGACGAGCAGGGCGCGAATCGTTCCGCGACTCTTCACGAGGCTGTCACCCTCCTCCGTGAGCGACAACTGGCCAACCAGTATGCAGAGGCGTTCAGCGAGTGGAACGACTCTCCCGACGCGGCTCTGTGGGACACCACGACTGCCGACGGCCTCGCCTCGTGAGGTGGGGCGACATCGTGCGAGTCGATCTGAACCCGGCAACCGGGAGTGAGGCGAACAAGGTCAGGTCCGCGGTCATCGTCAGCAATGACGGCGCCAACAGGGCCGCAGAACGATTCGGTCGCGGCGTCATAACGGTCGCGCCGATCACATCGAACGTCGCCAAGGTCTATCCGTTTCAAGTTCTGATCGCGTCCGATCAGACCGAGACAGGCCTCACCGCCGACGCCAAGATTCAGGTCGAACAGATTCGCGCCGTCGACGTGGCACGCGTCAGCCGACACCTAGGTCGGCTTCCCACCACCTTGCAAGAGCCACTCCGCGAAGCTCTGGCGCTGCATCTAGGACTGCGACACAGTCGATCTACCTAGATCGACTGTGTCGGAGGCCGGACCCGAGGGGTCCGGCCTTCCTGGTTTCCAGGGCAGAACGACGAAGGCCCGGCCGATGACGGCCGGGCCGACCCACTGCGCGTGGTCGGCGCGCGGTCTCGTATTGTTCGAAGCGAAAACAGTGCAGGCGAGAGCCGGCTCCTCCGGGAGCCGGCTCTCGTCGTCTGCCAGGCGGCGCGAGGCGGTGCGAGGCTGCTGCGGGGCCAGGTCAGCGCTTGATCTGCACGGCCTTCGACGTGGCCTTGCCGTCGTGGTGCCCGGACCGTTTGGCGGTCACGACCACTGTCACCTTCTTGCCCTTCCAGGACTTCTGGATCTTCACGGTGCTGCCGGTGGCACCTTTGACGACCTTGCCGTTGAGGCGCCATTCGTACCGGTAGGAGCTCGCCGAGGGCGACCAGGCGCCCACCGTGACCTTGAGCGTCTTGCCGGCCTTCGCGGTGCCGGTGATCGTCGGCAGCCTTGTCGCCTTCGGTGCGACGCCCCAGCCCACGCTCACGCCGGCGGAGGCCGCCGGGGAATTCAGCCGGTTGGCGCGCTTGGCGGTGACGGTCACCCCGAGGCGTTTGCCGCGCTGACCGGCGGGGATGGCGTACGACGACCCGGTCGCCCCCTTGATCGCCACCCCGCCGGAGGTCCACTGGTACGCGTACCCGGTAGCGGCCGGGCTCCACGTCCCCGTCACCACCCGGACCGTCGACCCGACCCGCACGGTCCCGCTGATCGCCGGCGCCTTCGTCAGTTTCAGCCCGGTGGCCCGTACCGTGACCGCGCCCTTGATCGTGGCCTGTGCGCCACCCTTGGCCGGCCGGACCGTGACGTCCCAGGCCCCTGGTGCCGCGTCGGTGAGGTCGGCGGTGACCGTGAGGACGCCGTCGGCGAAGCTCCGCACGGCTGCCTTGACGGCGGCCGAGCCGGACCGGGTGAGGGTCACGACGTCGGTGGCGGTGAGCCCGTTGCCCTGCAGTGACAGGTTGACGGGTCCGCTGTTGGCGGCGTTGTTCGGCGTGACGGAGCCGAGCACGTACGCGATGCTGCAGGGGCTGTAGTAGCAGGTCGTCCGGGCCTGGAACGGCAGGTTCGCACCGATCGCCTTGGGTGCCAGCACGAAGAGCGCCGTGTCGGTGGTCTGCCCGGAGAGGATGCTCACCTGGCAGCCGCGGCCGCCGGTGCTGTAGCCGCAGGGGCTGGTCCAGTCGGTGGGTCCGCCGAGCCGGAAGTAGTACGGCTCCGGCAGGTCGGCACGCCCGGCCGTGTTGGTCAGCACCGCGCTGAACTCGCTGCGCCGGCTGACCGGGACGGCGACGCAGACCGCGGTCCGCCGGTCGTCGAGGGTGCCGGTGATCGGCCCGAAGCCGGGTGCGCCGTAGGCCCGCCGGCACTGTGCCGCCGGTTTGCCGGGCGTGCCGAGGTTCCAGGCGTCGAAGTGGTACGGCACTGCGCCCGCCTTGGCCGGCCGGACGAAGACCCGGTAGCTGGTGGAGCCGGACACCCGGCACGGGTGGAGGAATCCCGCGCACAGGTCCTTGCCCGCGGCATCCATGATCCAGTACCGGGCGGCGTTGCTGCCGTCGCTGCGCAGGCCCAGCCAGAGGATGGTGTCCGCGGTCGCGGCGACCCGGAAGCAGTGGATGTCGTCCGGTGCGGTGAGCGTGCCCGCCGAGCCGGGGGCGCCGAGCGTGGTGGACGCGGGTGTCCGGCAGTTCGCGCCGGTCGGGCTGGAGTCGCGCCGGCTCACCCGGTACTGGACGGTCCCCGGTGAGGCGACGAGCACCACGGTGTACGCCTTACCGGCCGCGAAGTCACAGTCCAGCAGCTGGGAGGCGGAGATCCAGGCGCTGCCGCAGACCTGGCGGCCGGCCTCGTCCCGGACCGTCATCGAGGCGGCACCGGTCCCGGCGACCGCCGCGTAGGAGACGATCTCGGAGGTGGCGTGCGCGCCGGCCGGGATCGTCCAGCAGGCGGCGAACCGGTCCGCCGAGAACGCCGTGGTCACGCCGGTGGTACCACCGATCTCGCCGAGCGGCAGGTTCGCGCACCCGCTGATCCGGTCGGTGCGGTGCACGACGAGAAGGTAGGTGCCGGGCGCGGAGTCCTCCGGGGCGGAGAGCACGATGCGGTACGGCCCCGGGCCGGTCAGCGCGCACGACGACGTCTGGCAGAGGTCTTCGCCGGCCCCGTTGATCAGCCTCCAACCGGGGTGCACCAGGCCGCTCGCCCGGGCCGGCAGCAGCACACCGATCTTGGCGCCGGCCGGGCTGTCGAGTTCCAGGCAGTCCGTCTCGCCGGCCGTCGTGAACGAGCCTCGGTACGCGTTCCCGGCGAGCCCCTCATCGCCGATCCGCTCGCAGCCCGTACCGCCGGGTGCGGTGAACACCGTCGCGTACGGCGAGTCGGTCACGCCGGAGTCGCCGCTGATCAGTGTGTACGTGCCGGCGGCCGGGAACTCGCAGAAGTAGCCGGGGGTGCAGAGCCGCTCGCCCTTGGCGTCGTAGATCTGCCCGGACAGCTGGTAGTTCTCGTCGTCGACGGCCCGGACCAGGTACCGGCCGCCGGCGGGGACGCTCAGCGAACGGCACCGGTTGCCGGCGTGGGCGCCGGCCGGGGCGGAACCGTACGCGCCGGGCGTCACCACGGGGCAGCCGGCCGGCGTGGAGAGCCGCCGGATCTGCAGGGACAGCTGACCGGCCTCGGTGGTGGAGCCGGACGCGAGCACCCGGTACGGTCCGGTGCCGGGCAGCAGGCAACCGTCCTGCTCGTACCCCTGGTCGCAGATCCGGTCCCCGGAGCCGTCGGTGATCGTGCCGCCGCCGTAGACGACCACCCGTTCGCCGGGCGCCGCCGTGAACGGCTGGCAGTAGGCCACCATCGGCGCGGCCGGGATCGTGATCGCCGGCTGGTCCCATCCGGTGCCGACCGGCGCGGCGCAGCCCTGGGTCGTGCTCAGGTTGATGATCGCCGCCTGGTAGCCGACGTCCCAGTAGCCGTTGTTGCGCAGCCAGAGCGTGTAGTCGCCGGCGGCCACCTCGCAGCGGCCGTTGTCCGTGTACTCGGCGCAGACCGTCCCGGCCGGCCCGGTCAGCTCCCAGTCGAGCTGGCCGCCGTCGCTGGTCCGTACCTCCTTGAAGCCGGACCGCAGGGTGACCGCGTAGCAGTCGTAGCCGCCGTACGGGATCACGTCGCCGCTGACCAGCTGCCCGCTGCCGAACGAACCGAACGCGGCCTCCGCCAGGCTGTCGCAGCCGGTCACCACATCCATCCGGACCAGGCGGAACGTGTACGTGACAGCGTCGCCGTACATGTCGGCCAGAAAGACCGTGTGCACGCCGTTGCCGGTCAGCTCACAGGTGCCGTGACCGGACTGGATCGAGCAGACCCGTTCGCCTGCCGCGTTCTCCATCCAGCCCCGGACGTCGGCCGTGCCGCTGTCGCCGGCGCTCTTGCCGGTCGTCTCGACGGTCAGCCGCATCCCGGCGGTGCCGTGGAACCGGTAGCAGTCACCGGCCGCCCCCCGCGCCAGCGACCCGGACGAGCTGGGGCCGTTCACCGCGAAGCCGGCCGGGTCGAGGGTGACGCACTTCGAGGGGGCGTCCTGCGACTCGACACCGATGCCGTACGACGCCGAACCCGTGCCGTAGTAGAGGAAGACGTGGATCGTGTGGGTGCCGGCCCGCGGTGCCGCACATGTGTCGGAGTACGGGCCGAGGAAGCAGGACCCGCCGCCGGCCAGGTCCAGCCGAGCCTGGACGGAATCGCCTGTGGCGTGCAGCTGAGTGAGCAGCCGCTCGCCGTCGATCGTGGTGCGCACGGTGTAGGTGTGCCGCTGCTTACCGGTGATGGCCCCGCACGTGACGGGCGCCCCGAGGGCGAGCTCGCCACCACAGGCGGCCACCGGGTCCGGGTCGGCCGGGTCGGAGGCGGGAGCCTCCGCCGCAGGACTGGGCGGTACGGAGGTCGACGGCGTGGAGGTGGGCCGTGCCGGCGCGCTGGGAGCCGGCGGCGCGCTGGGCACGGCGGGCGGGGTCGAAGCGGTCGGTGAGCTCGGCCCGGTCGGTGAGCCGGTGGCAGTCGGTGAGCCGGTGGCAGTCGGTGAGCTCGGCGTGGGCGGCCAGCTTGGGGTGGCCGGTGAGCTCGGCAAGGGCGGCGAGCTGGGCGTGGCCGCCGCCGCGGGTGCCGGTGCCGCCGAAGCGGGCAATGCGATCCCCGGCACCGCGACCGCGAGTGCCGCACCTATAGATATGAGCCATCGCCTCACGGCGTCCCCCCGCGCGTGGAAGTCCACATAGCGCGGAGATCATCGCATCGCGGTGAACGCTCACCTATATGTGTTTCACTATTCGGGAAGACGCAGGTCAACGATGAGTACGAAACCGTACCGTCGTCATAACTGAGCGGCTGCTATCGCATCGTCCACCTCGGGGAAGATCGCGAAGTACCGTCCCAGCCCGACCGTCTCCATCAACTGGCCGAGGAACGGGTTCGCGCCGGCGAAACTCAACCACCCGCCGCGCGCGGCGATCACCTGCTTGCTGGTGATGAACGAACTCAACCCGACCGAGTCGCAGAACTTCAGGCCGGTGAGGTCGACGACGATCCGCGGCACCTGTCGCTCGAGCAGCTCCACGAGCGTCGCCTGCAACTGACGGGTCGTGTCGGCGTCCAGCTCTCCGCACAACTGCAGTACCGCGACGTCGGAGTGGTGCTCAATGACAATGGTGCGCATACGGTCACGCTAGATCCACAGGTTTCCGACACATCGGACACCACGTGCGTCGCAATTCTCACGAGTAACAACACAAACGGGCCGGACCCCATAAGGGTCCGACCCGTTGCGAAGGCTGGCCGGAACAGTCAAGCAAAGCGGCACAGCCTGGGCTCCTGGCGCGGCTTACAGCTCGCGCCACCGCCAGCGTGGACCGCGCCACGCGTCGGCCAGGATCATCGCTGATGCCCGGCCGGGACACTGCTGCACCTTGGACTTCCCCTCGGGGCCGCCCAGTTGGGCTTCGACCTCCCAGCTCTGACCGTCAGTACGAACGTAGACGTCACGACGCTGGAGACGGAGGTCGCCATTCCACCAGTGATGCTCAACTCTCACGTGTCAAATCTAGGACAGGCATCGACGAACCTGGGTGGGGCGATCCTCCGAAAGTTCTTCACCGCCCGGTCGGAACCGCATTGTCTGATCCGGTGTATTTGGCTCGCACGCCTTGCGCTACCCCATACATCGCTGGGCCGTCCAAGATTCACTACTTTGCGTAGTCAGGCCCTCTGACGTGCGACGAAACACCGCCGTTACACAACAGGCGCTGATCATGGAGAACGACCGAACGGACGAGCCACCACTCCCTTGGACGGCCGATGCCGCCGAAGGCCACGGAGCGTAACAGGTCACGCGCCAAAAGCAGAGAGCCCGGTCCATGAGAACCGGGCTCTCGCCGTTGGCGGTGGCGGCGGGATTTGAACCCGCGGAGGGCGTAAACCCTCACACGCTTTCGAGGCGTGCTCCTTAGGCCACTCGGACACACCACCGGGAAGTACTTTACCGGCCGCCCCGAGGTGCCTGCCGCCGGGTCACCCATAACCCTGCGGCACCGCGCTGACCTGGCAAGATCGGCGCCATGGACAAGCGAAGCGGAGAAACCTCATGAGCGTGCACATCGGCGGCAAGCCGGGCGACATCGCCGAGCGGGTGCTGCTGCCCGGCGACCCCATGCGAGCGAAGTGGATCGCCGAGACGTTCCTGGAGGACGCGGTCTGCTACACCCAGGTCCGCGGCATGCTCGGCTTCACGGGCACCTGGAAAGGCCACCGCGTCTCGGTGCAGGGCTCCGGCATGGGCATGCCGTCGGCCTCGATCTACACCCACGAGCTGATCAACGAGTACGGCGTGAAATCCCTGATCCGGATCGGCTCCTGCGGCGCCCTCGCCATGGACCTCAACCTCGGTGACGTGGTCGCCGCCATCGGATCGGCCACCGACTCCAACATGAACCGGTCCCGCTTCGACGGGCTCATCGACTACGCGCCGGTCGCTGATTTCGGTCTCCTGCGGACCGCTGTGGAGATCGCTGAGGGGCAGGGTGTTCCGATGCGGGTCGGGCCGATCCTTGCCGCCGACGCGTTCTACACCGACCGGCCTGATCTGTATGACGCGCTCGCTGAATACGGGGTTCTGGCAGTGGAGATGGAGTCTGCTGCGATTTATACGATCGCTGCTCGGTATGGGGCCAAGGCTTTGACCATTTTGACCGTGAGCGATCACATCAAGCGTGGGGAAGCGATGGAGGCCGCGCAGCGGGAGCAGGGGTTCAGCAACATGGTTCGGATCGGGCTGGATACGGCTGTAGCTGGGTTGGGCTGAGCTGGGCTAGTTGGGGGCTGCGGGGCTGGGCTTGGTGGGCGGGGCGGGCGGAGCGGGGCTGGGCTTGGGGAGTACGGCTGCTGAGCTGGCTGGCTTCGCTTCGCTCCGCGGCAAAACGCCTTTTAACCGGTGAGGACGCATGCGATTTCCCGCCGCCCGCACACCCCGCGGGCGGCGGGAAATCACCTGCCTCCTCACCGGCGGCGTTTTGCGGCTGGGCTGGAGTGGATGGGAGTTACGGGGAAATACACGGGGTTACTGGCGTGACCGCGGTACTTCGCCCGCCCGTTGGGTGGGGTCACCTGGCATTTTTGCGCCGGCTTGCTTGTGTGGCCGCGCGGTCTTACTCGCGGGGGCTGGGCTCTGGGGTGGGGGGCTGGGTGAAGAAGGTTTTCAGGTGGTGGGCGCATTCTTGTTCCAGGACGCCTGGGTAGACGTTGGGGCGGTGGTTCAGGCGGCGGTCTCGGATTACGTCCCAGAGGGAGCCGGCGGCTCCTGTCTTGGGTTCCCAGGCTCCGAAGACGAGGGTGGCTATGCGGGCCAGGACCAGGGCGCCTGCACACATCGTGCACGGTTCCAGCGTCACCACCAGGGTGCAGTTCTCCAGGCGCCAGGAGCCCAGGCGAGCGGCGGCCCGCCGTAGTGCCAGCACCTCGGCGTGCGCGGTGGGGTCGCCGGTGAGTTCGCGTTCGTTGCCGGCGGCAGCGAGTTCGGTGCCGTCCGGGCCGAGCAGCACCGCACCCACCGGTACGTCGGTGGGTGAGGTGGATGCGACGGCGAGCGCCCGCCGCATCCATTCCTCGTGCTGAGCCCGGCGGTTCACGCTTCGCGCAGCTCCTCCATCTCGTCACCGCAGCCGATCTTCTGGCAGATCTCCGCGGTGACGTCGGACGGCAGCATTCCCTCCATGGCGCAGAGGGTGAGCAACCGCTGCGCGTTCACGCCCAGGTCGCCGAGCAGTTCCGCGTCCCCGATCGGGTCGGCGTCCGGCTCGCCGGCCGGGCGGTCCTCGTCGTCCTCGGTGGCGGCCAGGTCGTCCAGCCCGAGCGCCGGCGTCTCCACCTCGCCGAGCAGTACCGACCCGATCCGCGACTCCTCGGCAAACGCCGAGTCGGAGGCGAAGACCCGCAGGTCCTCGCCTTCGTCGAGCCGCAGGATCGCCAGGTACTCGTCGTCGCTCTCGACGAACAGCAGCGCCAGGTCGGCATCGGGCTCGACGTCGCGAAGCGCATCCACCACCTCGTCGATGTCGGCCAGGCCCGAAAGGTCCAGCTCCGACGCCGTCCACCCGGTCTTGCTCCGGCTGACGGCGGCAGCGAAAATCGACACGATTCCCCCAACGCGACTCTTATCTTCAGCGCCTGACGGTAGCGGGTACTGCGTCAGCCGCATCGCGCCACGCCTTAGCACCCGTTCCAGAGATCATTAGCACCCGTTCCAGAGATCAGCCGACCACCGGAACCGAACCGGGAGCGCGGCCACGCGCAGGCCAGGACCCGGGCGGGGCCCATGGCCCGGGCCGGGCCGGGAACACGGCCGGACGGGGGGCGATCAGCTCGCGGGCCGGCGCCGGGTGGCGATCAGCTCGCGCAGACGCAGGCCACGCATCCGTTGGGACGGGTCCGACTCGCGGACCGATTTCGCCTGGGCGAGAGCCGCCAGCAGCTCCTGGCGGCGGCGGCAGCGCTCGGGGTCGAGCCGTTCCGGCGAGGGGGCCATGCAGCCGAGAGTGCCCAGCCGTACGACGTTCGTCAAGGGTCGATGGACACTTCGGCCGGACCGCTTCCGAGCGCGACGGGAACGGCACGAAAGGTGGTGGCGGGTGCCGGTCGAACCGGGACATTCACCACAGCGGCCAGTCGTACGTACCGGCCCAGCGGAGCACCACGAAGACCGTCGCGATGGACAGGCCGAGGCCGGCCGCCACGGAGACGCCGACCGCCACCCCGCGATCGCCGACGAGGGCGAGCACGACGGCGGCGACCCAGGCGCTGACGGCGGCACCGACGGTCCACCACGTGTACGACGCGAGGCCGCTGCCCAGGCTGCCGAAGAGCATGAGCCAGGCCGCACCGGCGGCGAGGCCGCTGAGCACCGCACCGGCCCGGATCGGGTGCGGTTCGCGGTAGACCGGTCGCGGCGGGCTGGACACCAGCGGCCGGTCGGGCGGCGGCAGGTAACCCGGCGGTGGCGCGGACGCGGCCCAGAGGCCCTGCCGATCAACCATCCCGGTCTCTCCCTTCGGCGCATCCCTGGTCCTCAGCGTAGCCAGGCTCACCGGGCGCTGTGTTCGGCGGCGGCCGCGTCCTTCTGTCAGGATGGCCCGGTGCGTCTCCTCCGTACCCTCTCGGGCTTGACCCTCACCGCCGCCTGCCTGGCCGGTTGCGGCGGCGTCGCCGGGGCCGGGTCACCCACGGCGACGCCGGTGTTCGTCCAGCCGTCGGCCACCCCGCAGTCGGGCGCGGAACCGGTGCCGGCCGCGCCGCAGGGCCCCTCGGAGGCGGCCGCGCAGCCGACGAGCCCGCCGGCCGCCGCCACCACCACGGCCCCTACCGCCGCCGCCACCTCGCAGGCGCCGGCGAGCGCGCGCGCCATGAAGTACGTCTTCCCGGTGGACGCGTCGAACGTCGACTTCCACACCACCCACTCGAAGTACCCGGCGACCGACCTGTTCGCCGACTGCGGTGAGCGGATCGTCGCCACGACCAGCGGGACCATCCTGGAGGTGAGCCTCGAGGACAGGTATGTGAAGGGTCGTCCCGACGGCCCGGACAACGGTGGCCTGTCGGTGTCGCTGCTCGGTGACGACGGGGTGCGCTACTACGGTTCGCACCTGAGCAAGGTGCAGTCCGGCATCGAGGCGGGTGTCCGGGTCGAGGCCGGGCAGCTGCTCGGCAAGCTCGGCCGGACCGGCAACGCCAACAACGTCTGCCACCTCCACTACGGCATCTCGCCGCCGTGCGCGGAGACCGGCGACTGGAAGGTCCGGCGTGGCGTGATCTGGCCGGCCGCCTATCTCAAGTCGTGGCGCAAGGGTGGTTCGAAGAGCCCGGTGGCGGCCGTCGCGACCTGGGAGAAGAAGAACGACTGCAAGGCATGAGGACGGCGGTTGTCGGCCTCGGGCTGATCGGCGGTTCGCTGCTGCGGGCACTCGCCGGCGCCGGGCACGAGGTCACCGGCTTCGACGCCGACCCGGCCACCCGGGAGGCGGCTCGTGCGGCGGGGTTCCGGGTCGCCGACTCGGTGCCCGGTGCCGCGGCGGGCGCGGAGGTGACGGCTCTGGCCGTACCCTTGCCGGTCCTTCCGGAAGTGATCGCCCAGCTCGCCGGAGCCGGCGGCCTGGTCACCGATGTGACGTCGGTGAAGGCTCCGGTGCGTGAGCTGATGTCGGCGCACCGGGTGACCCGTTTCGTGGGCGGGCACCCGATGGCCGGCCGGGAGACCTCGGGGTTCGCCGCGTCCGATCCTGATCTGTTCACCGGCTGCGCGTGGGTGCTCTGCCTGGAACCGGCGACCGACCTCGGCGACTGGCTGACCCTGGCCCGGTTCTGCACCGGCCTGGGCGCCCGGGTGGTGCCGGCGACGGCGGACGAGCACGACGCGGCGGTAGCCAAGATCAGCCATGTGCCGCACCTTTTCGCCGCCGTGCTGGCCGCACAGATCGCGACGGATCCGCTGGCCGGCGCGTTGGGTGCGGGCTCGTTCCGGGACGGCACCCGGGTGGCCGCCACCCGCGCCGAACTGACCGCGGCGATGTGCGGCGGCAACGCCGGGCCGGTCCGGGAGCAGCTGCGCCGGCTCATCGACGAGTTGGCAGAGATGTCCGGCGCCCTCGAATCGGACCGGCTGGTCACCCTCCTGCGGCCCGGTGAGCAGGCCAGGCGTTCGTGGCCGGCCACCTCCGGCGCTCCCGAGAAACTTCCGGTGGAAGCGGCGGACGCTGCGGCCCTGCTGGAGCTGGGACGCGCCGGCGGCTGGGTGACGTCGGTGTCGGACACCGAGCTCGTCGCGATGCGGCCGGAAAGTGACCGCAAAGACTCCGGGAGGGCGTGGACGGCGCGACCGCGTACCCGTTGATGGCCGCCGCCGAGGGCTGGCCGGAGACCGCCTGGCTCAAGCCGTGGTCTCGCCCCGATCGAGGCGGATCACCCGCCGGTCGGTGACGATCGCCGTGACCAGGTCGTGCGGGGTGATGTCGAAGGCCGGGTTCACCGCGTCGCCGTGCGCGGTGACCTCGGCCGCGCCCCGGTCCTCGATCTCCACCTCGGTGCCGGCGGCGGTGTCCAGGTCGACGGTCGACTCCGGCGCCACCACGAGGAACGGGATGCCGGCCCGCCGGGCGCCGAGCGCGTGCGCGTAGCTCCCGATCTTGTTGATCACGTCGCCGTTGGCACAGATCCGGTCGGCGCCCAGGATCACCGCGTCGACCTCACCGCGGGCCATCAGGAACGGGCCGGCCGAGTCGACCGCGACCCGGTGCTCGATCCCCCACCGGGTCAGTTCCCAGGAGGTCAGCCGGGCGCCCTGGAGCAGCGGCCGGGTCTCGCTGGCGATCACCCCGGCCAGCCGGTCCCGCCGGTGCAGCTCACCGACCACGCCCAGCGCGGTGCCGAGGACGACAGCGGCCAGCCCACCGGTGTTGCAGTGGGTGAGCAGCCTGGGCCGGTCACCGCAGAGTTCGGTCACCAGGTCGGCGCCGCGGGTCGCCATCGCGTGCGACGCCGCGACCTCGTCGTCGCGGACCGCGCAGGCCTCGGCGAGCACCGCGTCCGGGCCGAGAGGCAGCAGCCGGGCGGCACGTTGCGCGCCGCGGGCCAGGTTCACCGCCGTCGGGCGTGCGCTTTCGATCTTCTGTACGGCCACCGCCAGCGCCGCCGGATCGTCCTGATGCACCCGGGCCGCCAGGGCTACCCCGAAGGCGCCGGCCACGCCGAGGGCCGGTGCGCCCCGGACCGCCAGTGACTGGATCGCCGCGATCAGTTCGCCCACCGTGTGCAGCCGCAGAACCCGCAGCTCGCCCGGCAGGGCGGTCTGATCGATGATCTCGACAGCGCCGTTCACCCAATCGATCGTCCGCATTCCGACCACCTTAGGCCGTGTCCTGCCGATCTTCGCGGGGCTCCGGCGTGGCCCAGCCGCCGCCTGACGGCGCCCGCGGCCGTGTCCCACGAGATCGGCTGGACACGGCTTAATCTGTCCGGATGGCATCCCGTGACCCGGTCGCCGATCTGCGGCGCATCGCGTTCCTGCTGGAACGGGCGAACGAGGCGACCTACCGGGTGAAGGCCTTCCGGTCGGCGGCCGCGGCCGTCGCGAAGACCCCGGCGGACGAGCTGGCCGCCCGCGCCGAGGCCGGCACCCTGGCGAAACTGGCCGGCGTCGGCGAGGTGACCGCCCGCTGCGTCGCCGAGTCGCTGGCCGGCGAGGAGCCGGTCTACCTGCGCCGGCTGGTGAGCACCGAGGGCGCCGACCTGCCGGCGGCCGTCGCCCAGCTGCGCTCGGCGCTGCGCGGCGACTGCCACGTGCACTCCGACTGGTCGGACGGCGGCTCCCCGATCGAGGAGATGGCGCTGGCCGCCGCCGAGCTCGGCCACGAGTACTTCGTGCTCACCGACCACTCGCCGCGCCTCACCGTGGCCCGTGGCCTGACCGCCGACCGGTTGCGCCGCCAGCTCGACCACGTGGCGCAACTCAACGCGGCGCTGCCCGAGGGGTTCCGGATACTCACCGGCATCGAGGTGGACATCCTGGACGACGGCTCGCTGGACCAGGAGGACGAGTTGCTGGCCCGGCTCGACGTGGTGGTCGGCTCGGTGCACAGCAAGCTGCGTGACGAGTCCGCCCGGATGACCCGGCGGATGGTGACCGCCCTGGCCAACCCGCATCTGGACATCCTCGGGCACATGACCGGGCGCAAGGTGTCCGCGAAGGGTGAGGGCGACGCCGCCCACCGGGCCGCACGGACCCGCCCGCCGAGCACGTTCGACCTGGAGAAGGTCCTGGCCGCGGCGGTGGAGCACGGCAAGGCCATCGAGATCAATTCACGGCCGGACCGGCTCGACCCGCCGAAGCGGATGCTGACCGTCGCGGTGGAGGCCGGCTGCCTGTTCAGCATCGACACCGATGCGCACGCGCCCGGCCAGCTGGACTGGCTGGAGTTCGGCTGCGAGCGGGCGGCGCTCTGCGACGTGCCGGCGGACCGGGTGGTCAACACCTGGCCGGCCGACCGCCTCCTCGAGTGGACCCGTGGGCACGCCGCTGTCCCGTAGGGTCGGCGAGGTGGGACGAATTGACGAAATCGCCGACCGTTACGTCGATGAGTGGGCCGCTCTCAACCCCACGGGGGCGACCGCGGTCGGCATCTCCGGTTATGACGACAGGACCGACGACCTCTCCCCGGAGGGCTTCGCCGCACAGGCCGAGCTGATCCGCCGTACCGTCAACGAACTGGACGTGACCGAGCCGGAGCACGAGTCCGAGCAGGTCGCCAAGGACGCCATGCTGGAACGTCTCGGCCTGGAGCTGGCCCGCCTGGACGCCGGGCACACCGCGACCGAGGTGAGCGTGATCACCAGCGGCCTGCACGGGCTGCGGATGGCCTTCGACATGATGCCGGCCGAGGGTGAGGAGGCGGTGTCGAACATCGCCGCCCGGCTGGCCGCGCTGCCCGAGGCGCTCCGGCAGTACCGCCGGACCCTGCTCGAGGGCGCCGACAAGGGCCTGATCAGCGCCCGCGCCCAGCTGCTCGCGGTGGCCGAGCAGTGTCAGGCCTGGACCGCCCCGGACCGCGACGACTTCTTCAACGGGCTGGCCGGCCGGCTCCGGGTCTCCGGCGCCCTGGAGACCGAGCTGCGCCGGGGAGCGGCCGCCGCGACCGAGGCGACCGCCGGCTTCGGTGCGTTCCTGCGCGACGAGCTCGCGCCGCGAGGCCGGGAGAAGGAGGCCGCCGGGCTGGAGCGGTACGCCCTGGCCTCGCAGTACTTCCTCGGCGCCGCGGTGGACCTGGACGAGACGTACCTCTGGGGTTTCGCCGAGCTGGACCGCATCGAGCGGGAGATGCGGGCCGTGGCCGCCGAGATCGCCGGGCCGGGCGCGACGGTGGACGAGGCGGTCGTCCGGCTGGACGCCGACCCGGCCCGCAACATCGGCAGCAAGGAGGAGTTCCGGGACTGGATGCAGGCCCTCTCCGACCGGGCGATAAGCGAGCTGAACGGCACCCACTTCGACATCGAGCCGCCGGCCCAGAAACTGGAGTGCTGCCTGACGCCGACAAGCGACGGCGGCATCTACTACACCAGCCCGAGCGAGGACTTCTCCCGTCCCGGGCGGATGTGGTGGGCCGTGCCGGAGGGGCAGGAGACGTTCTCCACCTGGCGGGAGGTCACCACCGTCTACCACGAGGGCGTCCCTGGCCATCACCTCCAGATGAGCCAGGTGCTGCTCCGGGCCGGCTCGCTGAACCGCTGGCAGCGGCTGCTCTGCTGGTGTTCCGGGCACGGCGAGGGCTGGGCGCTCTACGCCGAGCGCCTGATGGAGGACCTGGGTTACCTGACCGATCCCGGCGACCGGCTCGGCATGCTCGACGCGCAGGCGCTCCGGGCGGCGCGGGTGATCGTGGACATCGGCATGCACCTGGAGCTGGAGATCCCGCGGGACAACCCGTTCGGCTTCGAGCCGGGCCGCCGCTGGACGCCGGAGCTGGGCTGGGAGTTCCTGCGGGCGCACACCCGGATGGACGAGGAGGTCCTCCGGTTCGAGTGGAAGCGTTACCTGGGGTGGCCGGGGCAGGCGCCGTCGTACAAGGTGGGCGAGCGCATCTGGATGCAGGCCCGGGATGAGGCGAAGCTCCGCAAAGGCAGTGACTTCGACCTCAAGACGTTCCATCGGGACGCTCTGAACCTCGGCTCGCTGGGACTCGATCCGCTCCGGAAGGCCCTGGCCCGAACTTGAGTCATTCGGGTCTCTCCGTACCGAAATCGGGACGGAGGGACCCACCATTTTGTGTACGGGCGAACACTCTCCGCTATATCCAAACGCAGAGCAATGGAGCCATCACTATCAGTCAACAATGGTCGAGGAAGACGTAACAAATCCGAAGTAGAACTCATATTCACGCGCTGCCCGAGGTGTGGATACGATCTGGCGCGGCGCTCGTCACTCACCCACCGGGCCCCGTGGACTGGGCCGATCTCAATGAAGCGGCCCGAACTCGGACGTCCGTACAACCGAGTCGGCGGCGTCGCGTATCCCCCGATCAGCCGAGACAACTCTGACCCTTGGAAAGGGGTTTTCTGAGGTTTTCTCGGATAGATTGACCCAGATCGGTGCGCCCGCATGGCTACTCTCTGTAGCCACTTTAATGGCCCATCGCGTGTGCATGGCGGAGGACTAAAGCAATGTCAGTCTCGGTGAACAGCCGGCGAGCCCGTTTACGCTCCGCCCTCGCGGTGGTGCTGACGGTCCTCGTCCTGCTGCCGGCCGCAGCCCTGTTCCTGCGTGTCTTGAACGACAATACGGACCAGCGGGACCGGCTGCAGCTCCAACAGCAGGGCGTCGAATACCTGACGGCGCTCGCGCCGCTGGTCAGCGCGCTCGCGGAGTCCCAGTCGTCGGCACTGCAGGGCGTCGCCCAGGAGCCGGCCTCGCTGACCGCCGGCGTCGCCCGCGTGCAGGAGGTCGACGAGCGGATCGGTGAAGCGCTCGACACCTCGGAGCGCTGGGCCAACCTGAAGGAGAAGATCGGCCGCCTCCCCGGCGTCACCGGTGACTCCGCCACGATCTACGAGGCACACGTCGAGGTCTCCGACCTCACCCTCGCGCTCTACGACACGGTCCGGCAGAACTCCACGCTGAACCGCGACGAGGAGAGCGACATCTGGTTCCTCCAGGAGGCCGCCGCCGTCAACATGCCGGAGGCCGTGACCGCGGTGAGCCGGATGGGCGACACCGCCAACATGGTCGCCGCGGCGAAGTCCAAGCAGAAGGTCGCGCTCAACACCCGGTTCGGCTACGAGGTGCTGGCCGTCCAGTCCGCCGGTGACGACCTCACCGACAACCTGCAGGACGCGGTCGACGACACCGAGAGCCCCACGCTCGCCGGCAACCTGGTCAGCAACCTGAACTCGTTCAAGCGCGGCATCGAGGACGCCAACCGTGGCGCCAACTTCGGCGGCTCACCGAACGTCTCCGCCATGGTGACCGCGCAGAGCACCCTGCAGACCGCGCTCAACGCGCTCTCCGGTGTGGTGCTCAAGGAGATGTCCACGCTGCTCGAGAACCGGATCGACGACGTCAACTACCGTCGCGCCGAGGCCTGGGGCCTGCTGGCCGTCGCGATCGCCCTGATCGCCGTCGCCACCGTCTGGACCCGCGCCCGCGCCGTCCAGACCGGTTCGGGCCCCGACTCCGGCCCGGCCCGCGACGTCTCGGTCCAGAGCGACGGCGGCAGCCCCTACGACCCGGTGCCGGCCTACGGCGAGATCCCCAACTACGGCGCCGACAGCGCGCGGCGGGAGCGTTCCGGTGCTCTTCGGTAAGTTCCGCATCCTGGGCAAGCTCGCCCTGCTGGTGCTCGTACCGCTGCTCGGCGTCGTCGGCCTGAGCATCCCGGTCATCTACGAGCGCGTCGAGGCAGCCCGCGTCGCCCAAGAGACCTCCGACACCGTCCGGCTCGCCACCGAGGTCAGCTCGACGCTCATCGAGTTGCAGGAGGAGCGGCTGCTCGCGGTCGGCTATCTGCTCGGTGTGGTCGACCGGCCCACGTACGTGGTGCAGAGCGGTGAGGCCATCGAGTCGCTGGCGCAGCTCGCCGACATCGAGGACATGCCGCAGCAGCTCCGCCGCACCATCTCCGGCGCCGCGAAGCTCAACGTCACCCGGCAGAACATCCTGAACAAGGCCGTCACCGACCCGAACGCGGTGGTCGAGGACTACAACGAGGTCGTCACCCCGCTGATCGACGGTCTGGGTCTGGAGACCAAGGCCGACCTGACCACCGGCGTCGGCCGCCAGATCTACGCCCTGGAGCGCGCCATGCGCTCCGACGACCTGATCGGCCAGGCGTCCTGCTACCTGGCCGCCGCCGTGGTCGCCGGCCGGGGCGGTCAGCAGCAGGCGAGCCTGCTGCTCGGCGCGTTCAGCTCGACGTTCAGCCAGATCGAGTCGATCATCTCGACGTCCCGGGTGTACTTCACCGACGCGCAGTACAAGCTCTACATCAACACGCAGGACGCGTTCGCCTCCCGCGTGGGCACCGAGTTCCAGACCACTGTCGCCCAGAACCCGGCGAAGGCTCTGCAGGGTCTCGACGCCCGGCGCCTGTTCCCCTCGCTCCAGTCCGTCACCGTCCTCGGTAGCTTCGTCGAGAAGCGCGTGGCGAAGGACGTGGACATCACCACGCAGAACAACCGGGAAAGCGCCATCCGGCAGGCACTGCTCATCGGTGGTGGCTCGTTCCTGCTGCTCATCCTGGTCATCACGCTGAGCATCTTCATGGCGCGTGCGGTCGCCCGGCCGCTGCGCCGCCTCACCGTCTCCGCCGACCGCATCGCCCGTGCCGCCGAGGCCGAGCTCGAGCGGGTGGCCGACGACGAGGCCGAGGCCCAGGTCCGCCCGATCCGGCTCGACGCGGTCGACGTGGAGGCCCGGGACGAGATCGGTGACCTGGCCCGCGCGTTCGACCGCGTGCAGACCACCGCCGCCCGGCTGGTGGAGCGGCAGGTGGTCGGCCGCCGTAACGTCGCCCAGATGTTCGGTCACGTCGGCCGGCGTACGCAGAACCTGGTCGGCCGTCAGCTCTCCCTGATCGACCGGCTGGAGCGCAAGGAGACCGACAGCGACCGCCTGCGCGAGCTCTACCGGCTGGACCACATGTCCAGCCGTCTGCGCCGGAACGCGTCCGCGCTCGTCGTACTCTCCGGTGGCGCCGGTGCGAACGAGCACATGGCGCCGCTGCCCCTCTCGGACGTGGTCCGTCTCGCCCTCGGTGAGATCGAGGACTACACCCGCGTCGAGGTCGACGTGCCGGAGGACATCGTCGTGGTCCCGGCCGTCCTGGCCGACCTGACGCTGCTCCTGGCCGAGCTGCTGGAGAACTCGACCGCGTTCTCCCCGCCGCACACCACCGTGACCGTCTCCGCCGAGGAACTGCGCGGCGGCGCCCGTCTCGCGATCATCGACCACGGCCTGGGCCTCGCGCCCGAGCGGCTGGCCGAGGAGAACGCCCGGCTGACCCGCCGTGAGCGCCTCGACCTGGCGCCCACGGAGGTTCTCGGTCTGTTCGTGGTCGGCCGGCTGGCCCGCCGGCACGGCATCGAGGTCACCCTGACCGACACGCCGGACGGCGGTCTGACCGCCTGGGTCGACCTCAACCCGTCGCACCTGATCTCCCGGGTGGAGAACCTGAGCGCGGCGCCGGCCCCGGCGTTCCCCGCTCCGCCTGCCGCACCGGAGATCCAGGCGCCGCAGTACCAGTCGCCGTACCAGGCACCGCAGTTCGCGGCGCCCGAGCCGGCGCCGGCCTACTCCGGCGCGCTGCGCGGCAACACCACCGAGGTGGCGATCACCAGTGCCGGTGTCCGGCAGGTGCCGGGCAGCGCCCAGCCGTTCGACCCGAACGTCCTGAACCGGGCCACGCAGACGCTGGAGAGCACCCACTCGTGGAACGCGTTCGCGCCGCAGCCGGTCTCCCCGGCCGTCGACGACAACGCGCCGATCTACGACGCCGAGCCGATCTACTCGCCGGGCATCGCGTACCAGGAGCCCTCCGCCCCGATCCACGCGGACCCGGTGCCGTCGTACGACATGGGAACGCCGGTCGCCGGCCGGGTCCCGGCCGCGCTGCCGGAGCTGCCCGCCAGCCCGTCCTGGAGCACCGAGTCCCCGGTCCAGCCGAGCTGGAACGACGCACAACCGGCCTGGGACACGCCCGTCCCCGCCGTGGAGGCCCCGATGGCGTCAGCCGTTCCCCCGGAGGCGCCGCGACTGCCGCAGCAGCGCACCGCGGACAACTTCGGCAACGCGGCGGCCACCGGCCCCAGCGCGCCGGCCCAGAACGGCAACGGCAACGCGGCGCCGCTGCGCCGCCGGGTCCCCGGCAGCCAGCTGCCCGCCGAGTCCGCTCCGCAGCAGCACGCCAAGGCGCCCTCGGCGGACGACGCGTTCGCCGCCCGGGCCGCGTTCGAGGCGTTCGAAGCCGGCGTCAGCCGGGCTCACTCCGACGCCGGTGACACGAGCGTCTCCATGCCGGTGCCGCAGCCCAGCCGGACGGAGTGGAACAGCCCGGCCCCGCAGGCCGAGTGGAACAGCCCGGCCCCGCAGGCCGAATGGAACACCCCTGCGCCGCAGGCCGAATGGAACACCCCCGCGCCGCAGGCCGAATGGAACACCCCGGCACCGCAGGCCAGCCAGCCTGAGTGGAACGTGCCGGCGCCCAGCACCGCACCGTGGGACGCCCCGGCTCCCGCTGCCGCCAGCAGCGCGTCGTGGAACACCCCGGTGGCCGAACCGGTGCCGCCGGCCCCGCCGACCACGGCCGGCAGCACCCCGCTGACTCGTCGAGTACCCGGCGCCACCTTGCCGCGTGACGAGCCGCACCGTCCGACCCCGCCCCCGGCCCCGGCCCAGCTGGACCCGGAAGCCGCGCGGGCTCTGATGGATCAGTTCGAGTACGGCGTCGCACTCGCGCTGAACGAAAGCCAGCCACAACACGAGGGACAACCGCGATGACTTCCCCCTACCCCACCGCGCAAAGTCAGCTCAGCGCTGAAGCCAAGACCTTCAACTGGCTGCTGGACTCCTTCACCTCCGGTACAGCGGGCGTGATCGAGGCCATCGCCGTCTCCTCGGACGGCCTCCTGATGGCCATGTCCGCGATCAAGGACCGGCCCAACGCCGAGCGCCTCGCGGCTGTGGTCTCCGGTCTGACCAGTCTCTCCGGCGGTGCCGCGAGCTGGTACCGGCTCGGAGCCCTGAACCGGGTCATCATCGACATGGCCGATGGCTACCTGCTGGTCACCGCGATCAGCGCCGGCTCCGTGCTCGGTGTCATCGCGGACCGTTCGGCCAACCTCGGCACGCTGGCGTACGAGATGACGCTCTTCGCCACCCGCGCCGGTGGCGCCCTGAGCCCCCGCCTTATCGCTGAGCTCAAGAACGCCGTTCAGCAATGACCTACCCGGACCCCGACGACGCTGCTCCGCAGGCAACGCCCGGAGTCCGGCCCTTCCTGCAATCCGGTCCGCAGCACTCGACCGGCGGCTACACCCCCACCGGGGAACACCCGCCGGTCGAGACCTCGACCAACGCTCTGCGCCCGTTCGTCATCACGTCCGGGCGGACCGATGGAGGCGACCCCGACATCGGTATGGAAACCCAGGTGACGGTGGTGCCCGGCGCACCACCGTCGCGGCTATCTCCGGAAACCAGGGCGATCGTGTCTCTCTGCGAGGAGAGTCCGATCTCGGTCGCTGAGATCTCCGCTCGGCTGCGCCTGCACTTGGGCGTCACCCGAATCCTCGTCGGTGACCTGCGGGCCACCGGCCAACTGGACGTCCATGTGCTGGACAACGACACACCTGACCCCGAGACCATCATGCGAGTGATCCGTGGACTTCGATCAATCAGCTAACCGCGTTGTCGGAACCGCGCGCATACCCGGTGCTCCCGCGCCCAAGAAGGCGCCGGTCCCGGTAAAGATCATCGTGGCCGGCGGCTTCGGTGTCGGTAAGACCACGACGGTCGGCGCCATCTCCGAGATCTCGCCGCTCACCACGGAGGCCGAGATGACCTCGGAGTCCGTGGGCATCGACGACCCCGGTCAGGCGACCATGAAGACCGGCACCACGGTCGCGATGGACTTCGGTGTGCTGACCATCGACCAGACGCTCAAGCTCTACATCTTCGGCACCCCGGGTCAGACCCGGTTCGCCTTCATGTGGGACGACCTGGTCAAAGGTGCCCTGGGCGCCCTGGTGGTGGTCGACACGAACCGGATCGACGACTGCTATCCGGCCGTCGACTACTTCGAGCGGGCCGGGCTCCCGTTCGTGGTCGGCATCAACACCTTCAACGGGCAGATGAACTACAGCGTCGACGAGGTCCGCTGGGCCCTGGCGGTCCGTGAGGACGTGCCCGTCGTGTCGTTCGACGCGCGTTTCCGGGCATCGGTGCGGGACGCCCTCCTCGTCGTTCTGGACCAGGCCCTCGACAAGGCCATCCGGATGAAGACGCCGTAGGGTGTGCGCGGGTCGCCCGGACACGGTTCCCAATCGGCCCGAACGGGGGCAGAGTTGGGGCTCCGGGCGACCACTTCAGGAATGAGGACGGTGACGTGCGAGGCGGACTGGACGACGCGCTCGACAAGCTCGCCCGGCGCGACGAGCTGAGGCGCCGCGCCGCCGGGGAGAACGGCGGCACACCGCCGGCGGTGACCGAGCTGGTCGAGGCGATCGCGGCCGTGATCGCCCGCCACCCCCAGCTGGGTGTCACGGTCGGCGTCGAGGGCGCCGGCGATCCGGTGCTGCTCCACTTCGGATTCGCGGACGGCGTCGTGCAGGTGAGCGCGGACAACACGGTCGCGACCCGGGCCGCCGAAGCCGCACCGGTGCACGCCGACTTCGAGATCGATGTGGACGACGCGCCGGCCTATGCTCCCGAGCAGCCCCGGGCCAGTCACGACGACCAGGACCGGTTCGGCCCTGCCGACTTCGACTACCACGAGCCGCCCACCGCGGAACGGCCGTTCGTCGCCCCGTCGTCCACTCCGGACCCGTATGCGGCACATCCCGAATCGGTCCAGCACCCCTTCGCGGCGACACCCCCACCCCCGGTGCCACCCCAGGCGTACGCGCCCCCGCAGCCCCACCCCGAGGCGCCCTTCTCCGCACCACCGTTCCCCGAGGCCCCGTTCTCCGCACCGCCGTTCTCGGAGGCCCCGTTCTCGGCACCGCCGTTCCCGACGGCGTCGCAGGCGCCTGAACACCCGCCGATGCACGCGCACGCCGAACCCCAGCCGGCTTCCGCACCGCGGCCCGCAGCGCCGTTCCCGCCCCAGGCCGCGCCGGGGGCCTTCACCCAGCCACAGGCCACGGTGGACGCTTTCGCCCAGCCGCAGGCCGCGGCTGATGCCTTCGCCCGACCGCAGGCTGCGGCGCCCGGCTTCCCGCCGCCGCTGCCGAAGCCCATCCCGCTCCAGGTGGAGCGCCCCGAGGAGACCGAGCAGGCAGCCCGCCGCCTGGCCGCCCTGCTGCGCAACGACCCCACCCTGCTGGACGCACCCCGGGACTGACCCGGCGCCGATCCCGTCGATGTCAGCGGCAACCGCGCTTACGCGGCAGCCGTGGGCAGGTCGAAACGTTTGGCGACTGCCTGGCCGTCCTTGTCCGGGATGCCGGTCGCGGTGATGTGCGCGTACCGCGTGCCGTCGGTGTTCTTGGCCCAGGCGATCTCCACCTGCCCGTTGATCGCCGGATAGGAGATGTAGCCGAACGTGCCGGCCGGCGCCTCGCCGGACTGGGGATCGGTGCCGCACGGGATCAGGCTGAGCGCGCAGAACCGTCGCGCCTGCGCCAAGTCGTCGTCTTCCTTGTCCGCGGTCAGGTCGTTGATGTACATGGCGACGGCCTGCCATGCCCACGCCTCCAGGACGACGGCTTTCGTGCCGTCTTCGACGCAGGCCACCAGGCTGTCGTTCATCGGGTCGCCGTGGTCCAAGTCGTCCGAGGTGCCGCCGAGGATTACGGGCGGCCCGTCGTGGCACCAGGTCTCGCGGTAGCGGTACTCCTTCGGCGCATCTTCGATCAGCTTCTTGACACCGTCGCCCCACTTCTTCCAGGCGCCTTGGAATCCGTTGACCAGGCCGTCGGCGCTCAGGTTGGCGCCGATCGAGATGCCGATCTGGGACAACCAACCGTTGATCGCCGGATTGAAGGTCGCGCCCAGCAGGGAGCAGCCGGTGGTGGAGGCGCCGAGGGCGACCGCGCCCACGGCGAGGGACGAGTACTTGAGGAGGTCTCGACGGGCCATCAGGAGGTTCGAGGAAGCAGGACCGACCATGGTGTCCTCCAGGGATCGCTATTCAACATCATGACTTGATTGAGCAAGAGTTGAAAACCGATAACTCTGGACCGCAGCGGTTGAATCACTCTTAGTGACTGCTAGCATCTCCCCTCACCTCACTCCGCAGTTACCGTCCGCAATTGCGGGGACGCACACAGCAGCGCCTTCATAAGCTTCTAATTCCGACATTCTGCGTCCCCTTTTCGCCAGCGAGAGCGGTCCGAGGCGTCTGTGTTAGACCTTTCGGTCAGCATTCGCCGTCGACCCTCTCACCGCGCTTGAGTCACGCTCCGTAGCAACTTAATGTCCTATTACGTCTGAGAGAACAGATCGCCAGATTGGCGGAAATCACTTTCCGTGACGAGAACGTGGGGGGTGAGGATGTCCGCAGCCGACATCGTCGCGAACCCGCGGCTGCACCTGATGCGCCGCGAGCTTCCCGGGGCGCGCCGGCGCAGGAGCGAGGCGCTGAACGCCGCCAGCCCTCCGCAGCCTGGCCCCGATCCCGCCCCCTCGCGAAAGAACGGCTCCCCATGAAGCGCGAAAACACCGGCGAACCGGCCACGACCACCGGCACGATGCGCACGCGACCCGAGGTCCACCTCATCGGCGGCACCCGTACCGAGGCGGTCAAGCTCGCCCCCGTCGCTCTGGCCATGCGGGAGGCCGGCCTGCTGCGGCCGGTCCTGCTCGCCGGTGGTCGGCACCCGGCGACGGTCACTGCGGTGCTCACCGCCTTCGGCCTCGAACCGGACATCACGCTGACCGTCGAAGGCAGCCAGACCGAACCGCTCACCGCGATGGTCCGCGAGCTCGACGAAATCTGGTCGGTACGCACCCCGGCCGCCGTGATCGTGCAGGGCGACACCACGACGAGCCTGGCCGGTGCCCTGGCCGCGTTCTGGCGCCGCATCCCGGTCGTCCACCTGGAGGCCGGTCTGCGCTCCGGTGACCTGGACCCGCTGTTCCCCGAGGAGGCGAACCGCCGCCTGCTCGCCCAGGTCGCCACGCTGCACCTGGCGCCGACGCCGCCGGCCGCGATGAACCTGCTGGACGAGAGGATCGCCCACACCGACGTCCTGATCACCGGCAACACCGTGGTGGACGCGACCCTCGCGATGGCCGGCCGCCGGATGCCGTTCGAGAACCCGCTGCTGGCGGCGCGCGCGGCACAGCGCGAAACGGACCGCGAGACACAGCGCGAGACGGACCGCGGGACAAAGCGCGAAACGGACCGCGAGACAGGCCGCGTCACAAAGCGCGGGACGAGCAGCGACAAGCGGCTGGTCCTGGTCACCGCCGACCGCCGCGAATCCTGGGGCGAGCCACTGAGCCGGATCCTGGACGCGGTCAAGCAGCTGATCGCCCGCTACCCGGACATCGAGGTGGTGTTGCCGTGCCACCCGGACCTGTCGTTCCACGCGCAGGTGGACGCCGCGCTGACCGGCGTGGAGCGGGTCACCGCCACCGGCCCGCTGTCCTACCCGGACCTGTCCCGGTTGCTGTCCGAGGCGTACCTGGTGCTCACCGACTCGGGTGGCATCCAGGAGGAGGCGCCGTCGTTCGGGGTGCCGGCACTGGTGCTGCGTGCGGCGACCGAGCGCGTGGAGGGCTGCGCGAAACTGGTCGGCTCGGACACCGCGCGGATCGTCGAGGAGGCGTCGGCCCTGCTGGACAGCCGGGTGCGCCGCGACGCCATGACCGCCGGCGGGAACCCGTACGGTGACGGGCTCGCCGCCCGGCGCACCGCGCAGGCCACCGCCGCTCTCCTGGGTCTCGCACCCGCCCCTGAGGCCATGCCGGTGGCTCAGGCCGCCCTCTTCTCCGGAGTTCTCGGCTGATGCGCGCCCCGATGATCTCCCGTTGCGAACTTCCCGGTGCGGCCGCCGCTGCCGGCGCCGAGCTGAACGGATGAGCGCGATGGACGTGGTGGATTTCTGGATCCGGTCCTGGACCAGCGACGACCTGCCGGCCGCACGCCGCCTGCTCACCGCGGACGTGGAGGCCGAGTGGAACCTCGACGCCCCCGTCGACGACGAGGAACTGTTGCAGGTGCTGCACCGGATCGCCGCCTTCGCGGACCGGGTCGAGGTGATCGCGCGGACCGACGCGATCGACGGCGCGGCGCTCGTCTACGACCTCATCGCGCCGTTCGGCACGGCCCGGCTCGTCGAGTTTCTCGCGGTGGCGGACGGGTCGATCAACGAGATCAGGCACGTGTACGACGTGACGGCCGTAGACCGCTTCTTCCCCGGTCTCTACGACAATTAGGCCGTAATCTGTCCGGTTTCGTGGGTAGCGTGCGGCTCATGCCTTACGACATCCAGATCGTGGTGGACAGCGCCGATCCGCACACCCTCGCCGACTGGTGGGCCGAGACCCTCGACTGGCAGGTGGAGCCGCAGGACGAGGCGTTCATCGAGGACATGGTCGCCAAGGGTCACGCCCGCGTGGAGGACACGAAACGGCACAACGGCGCGCTGGTGTGGCGGATCGGCGGGGCGGTCGTGCACCCGGACGGCGGCGGTCGGCGGCGGATCCTGTTCCAGGCCGTCCCGGAGGGGAAGTCGGTGAAGAACCGCCTGCACCTCGACGTCCGGGTCGGCGACGAGGCGCGGGAGGCCGTGCGCGACAAGCTCGTCGGACGCGGGGCCACCTTCGTCCGGGCCGGTCAGCAGGGACCGTTCTCGTGGTTCGTGATGACCGACCCGGAGGGCAACGAGTTCTGCCTCACCTGACCGGCAGCGCCCGGTCGAGCAACGCGAGGAGCGCCGTCCAGTGCCGCTGTTCGGCGGCCTCGTCGTGCATCGCGGTGTCCGCCATGGTGAAGCCGTGCGGCGCGCCCTCGTAGAGCTCCGAGGTGTAGGTGACGCCCGCCGCCGCCAGCGCCGCCTCCAGCGCCGCGATGTTCTCGCGCGTCATCGAACCGTCGTTGTCGGCGTGTCCGAAATAGACCTCGCCGCTGATCTTGCCGACGGCCAGGTGCGGGCTGTCCGGGCTGTCGGTGACGAGCCGCCCCGCGTGGAAACTGGCGAGCGCGGCGAACCGGTCCGGCAGCGCGCTCACCGCGACGAGCGCGTTCCGGCCGCCCATGCAGTACCCGACGATGCCCGCCGGTCCGTCCCCCACACCCGGTACGGCGGCGAGGAAGTCCAGGTAGTGCCGGGTGTCCGCGACGAGACGGTCGGCGGTAAGCGCGGCCATCATCGGCATCAACCGGCGGAACGCGGCGCCCCGGCGATCCTCCTCGACCAGGTCCTCCGGTTCGACGAGAGGGCTGGCCGCGCTGCGGTACAGAATGTTCGGGGCCAGCACGGCGTAACCCCGCGCGGCGATCCGGGCGGCCATCCCCAGGATCTGCGGACGCAGGCCGAACGCGTCCATGAAGAGCAGCACACCGGGGTACGGGCCACCGCCGTCCGGCATGACGAGGTAGGCGTCGGCAGTCCCGTCCGCCGCCGGGACGTCCACCTGAAGCTGCCGCATGCGAGTACCTCCACGACCGTCACGAATGATCGTCCGGACCGTAACATTGGATCTCCGTCTTTCCCGGTGGACGTCGTATCCTCATGCCCATGGCCACCCGCCTGCGCGCGGACGCCCGACGGAACCGCGCCGCTCTGCTCGCCGCCGCTCGGGAAGTCTTCGCCGAGCACGGCCTGGACGCGTCGCTGGACGAGATCGCCCGGCGCGCCGGGGTCGGCAACGCCACCCTCTACCGCCGCTTCCCCAGCCGGCGGCACCTGATCGCCGAGGTCTTCGCCGGTCACATGACGGCCGCGGTCCGGCTCGCCGAGCAGTCCCTGGAGCATCCGGACCCGTGGGCCGCGTTCGTCGGCTACCTCACCCGGGTGTGCGAGTTGCAGGCCACCGACCGGGGCCTCGCGGAACTGCTTGTCACCACGGCCTTCGACGACGACGAACGGCTCGCCGCGCTGCGCGCCGCCGCACAGCGGCGTGCGGTCGACGTGATCGTCCGCGCCCAGCGGGCCGGCCGGCTGCGCTCCGACTTCACCCGGCAGGACCTGGCCCTGCTGATGATGGCGAACGCCGGGGTGGCCCAGCACTCCGCCGATCCGCAGGCCTGGCGCCGGCAGCTGGTCCTGCTCCTCGGCGGCCTCGCCACCCGCTGACCGGCCGCACCCGTCGTGCGTCAGGCGAACCCGCGGCCGGCCTCGGCGAGCGCCTCGCTCGCCACCTCCCAGTAGGTCGAGTCGGCGGGGTGCTCCAGCCAGGCCGTCAACGCGACCCGCAACGCGGCCAGGAAAGTGGCCGCGAGCAGTTTGGCCCGTACCCCCGTGGGGTCCTCGCCCGGGCCCAGCCGGGCCGTGACCTCCGCGCCGATCTCGCGTTCCATAGCGGCGAAGGTCTGCATCTGCGCGGCGGCGAGGGACGGGTGCCGGCGCATCAGGCGGGTGCGCGCCGTCCACTCCGGATCCAGGTCGCCACTCGCGCCGTAGAACTCGGCGGCGGCCGCGGTGAGTGCGTGCCACGGCGGTTCGTCGCGGGGCCGAGCCCGGATGATCTCCAGCACCTGCCGCATCCGCTGGTGCTGGCCGTAGAAGAGCGCCTCCTCCTTGTTCGCGAAGTAGTTGGAGAAGGTGCGCCGGGAGACACCGGCCTCGTCGGCGATCGCCTCGACCGTGATCCGGTCCGGGCCGTGTTCGAGGGCCAGGCGCAGGGCGGCCTCGTGCAGGGCGAGGCGGGTGGCCGCCTTCTTGCGCTCGCGAAGGCCCGGCTCAGTGGTCGGCACGCTCATCGGCTGAGCATATCGGCGTGTGATTCAGTTCCCAATGGGAAAACTTGCACAGGCGGCAAGTTTGGCGCGATAGTTGTGTGCAGCAAACATCACGGGAGGCGCGACATGGCCAACGAAGCCTTGGTGGCGGGCCTGCACGAACTGCTCAAGGCGGTACGCCTGCTCAAGCAGAGTTCGGCCGCCCCCGTCAGCACGACCGGCGTGCTCGCCGCGATCCGCCGCAACGAGGCCTGCCACATGAAGGACCTGGCCGCCGAGCACGCACTCGACCCGTCGACGATCAGCCGCACGATCGCCGCCCTGGTCCGCGACGGACTCGTCGCCCGGACCGCCGACCCCGCCGACGGGCGCGCCAGCATGCTGCGCCTCACCGACCGGGGCCGGACCGAACTCGATGCGGTGTACGCGCATTACGACAGTCGGCTCGCCGACGCACTCGCCCGGTGGAGCCAGGAGGAGATCGACACGTTTGCCGCATCCCTCCAGCGCTTCGCCGCGGACCTGATCGCCCAGCAGAACCAGAACCACACGCCCAGCCTGGAGGTCGCGCGATGAGCGCCCCAACCACAACACGGGCCGACCAGAGCGCGATGACGCACCGCGAGATCATGGAAGCCCTCTCCGGCCTCCTGCTCGTGCTGTTCGTCGCGATGGCCAGCTCCACCATCGTCTCCACCGCCCTGCCGAAGATCATCGGTGACCTGAACGGCAGCCAGACGCAGTACACCTGGGTCGTCACGGCCACCCTGCTCACCGCCACGGCGACCACCCCGATCTGGGGCAAGCTCTCCGACCTCTACAGCAAGAAGCTGCTGGTCCAAGCCTCCATCGTGATCTTCGTGCTGGGTTCGCTGATCGCCGGCTTCACCCAGAACACCGAGCAGCTGATCGCCGCCCGCGCGTTCCAGGGCCTCGGCATGGGCGGCGTACAGGCGTTGGTGCAGGTCGCGATCGCCGCGATGATCCCGCCGCGGGAACGCGGCCGCTACAACGGCTACCTCGGCGGCGTGATGGCTCTCGCCACCGTCGGCGGGCCCCTGCTCGGTGGCCTGATCGTGGACACCGGCTGGCTCGGCTGGCGCTGGTGCTTCTTCATCGGCGCGCCGTTCGCGGTGATCGCCCTGCTCGTCCTCCAGAAGACCCTGCACCTGCCGGTCATGCGCCGCGACAACGTGAAGATCGACTGGCTGGGCGCCACCCTGATCGCGGCCGGCGTCAGCGTGATCCTGGTCTGGGTCTCGTTCGTCGACGGCTCGTTCGACTGGGTCTCCTGGCAGACCTTCGCCATGGTGGGCGCCGGCGTGCTGCTGCTCGCCCTCGCCGTCTGGGTCGAGTCCCGGGTCGACGAGCCGGTCGTGCCGCTGTCGATCGTCCGGCAGCGCACCACGGCCCTGGCGATCCTGGGCAGCCTCGCGGTCGGCATGGCGATGTTCGGCGGCTCGGTCTTCCTCGGTCAGTACTTCCAGATCGGCCGCGGCTACAGCCCGACCGAGGCCGGCCTGCTGATGATCCCGATGATGATCGGCATCCTGGTCTCCTCGACCATCGGCGGTCGCATGATCACCAAGAGCGGCAAGATCAAGCCGTACGTGGTGACCGGCACGATCGTCCTGGTCATCGGGTTCGCCGGACTCTCGACGATCGACCACGACACCTCCCTCTGGTACGTGGGCGGCGCCATGGCCCTGGTCGGCATCGGTGTCGGCCTCTCCATGCAGAACCTGGTTCTCGCCGTGCAGAACACCGTGGCGCTCAAGGACATCGGCGCGGCCAGCTCGACTATCGCGTTCTTCCGCTCGCTCGGCGGCACGATCGGCGTCTCGGTCCTCGGTGCGGTCCTCGCCCGCCGGGTCGCCGACTCGATGACCGAGCAGCTGACCGCGATGGGCGTGCCCGCCGGCAGCACCTCCGGCACCAGCGCGCTGAACCTGAGCAGCCTGCCCGAGGCGATCCAGCACGTGGTCCGGGTCGCGTACGGCGACGCCACCGGCCACATCTTCCTGATCTCCGCAGCAGTCGCGGTGATCGGCGTGATCGCCGCCGTCGCGATGAAGCCCGCGAAGCTGCGCAGCACGGTCGACCTCGGCACCACCCCGCCGGAGTCCCCGGAGAAGAAGGAGGCGGCCCTCGCCGCCAAGTGAACCACCCGGCAGCACCGGCGCCCGCACCCACTCAGGGTGCGGGCGTCGTCACATGTAGCGCTTTGTCCGTTTACGCAGAGATAACCTCGACGAACGGAGAGTGAATCCCTACAGCCGGGCCGGACGCCGCCGATCAATGCTCAGCAGGGGAGAGGAGAACCGGGTGGATGAGCTCGCGAGTGCCGAGGCGATGTCGGCTGTCCTTCTCTCGATCGAGGACGAACGCTCGTGGAACGCGGCGGTCGAGCTGGACCGGTCCCTCGAGATCGAGAAGGCGGCCCGCGCCCTCGGTGACGACTCGCTCGTCGCCCGCGCCCAGCTGGTGCAGGCCAACATGCGGCTGCGCTCCGGTGACGTGGCCGGCGCCGCCTCGCAGATCTGGCAGGTGCACCAGTGGGCGGTCAGCAACGACGACCGCCGGCTGATGGCTCGCACCCACCTGGTCTGGTCCTACATCCACGGGCACCTCAGCGACGCCGAGCAGGCCCTGGAACACGCGGTGCTCGCGGTCGAGTTGCTCGGCGACGACTCCACCACCCACATGCACATCTGGCACCGCACCAAGCTGGCCGACGCGCTCTGGGCGGCCGGCTCGATGGACGCGGCCCGGGTCCGTTACCGGCAGGCCGAACAGCTGGCCGTGGAGACCGGGTCGCCGGCGTTGCTCTGCCTGCTCAACAACTACGCCTTCACCGAGTTCGACACCGGCAACCAGAAGCGCGCCGAGCAGGTGGCCGACCGGCTGCTCCGGCTCGCCGACGAGCGCGGCGAGAAGCTCGAGCCCGCGTACCTGGACACCATCGGCTGGATCCAGATCGGCAACGGCCGCTTCCCCGAGGCCGAGGCCACCATGCGGCAGTGCATCGAGCGGCACGAGGAGGGGCGGTACGACGCCGCCGACGCCCTGGCGATGTACCTGCTCACCCTCGCCCGGGCACAGCGCGGCCTGGGCGCCCTCGACCGAGCGCAGTCCACGCTGGACACCTCGCGCGCGATGTGCCTGGAACGCGACCTCGGCGACCTGCTGGTCCGGGTGCACCAGGAGCAGGCCGAACTGCACGCCGCCCGCGGTGAGTTCGCCGAGGCGTTCGAGGCGCACAAGGTCTTCTTCACGGCGTACCAGAACCGGCACTCGGTCCAGCGGGAGGCGCGGACGCGTACCCGGCAGGCGATGTTCGAGACGGCCGAGGCCCGGCAGGAGGCCGAGCGTTTCCGGGAGCAGGCCCGCCGCGACCCGCTGACCGGGCTGCACAATCGGCGGTTCGTCGACGAGAACCTCCCGGCCCTCGTCCGGGACGACCCGTCGCTGGTCGTCGCCCTGGTCGACCTCGACCACTTCAAGCAGGTCAACGACCGGCTGTCGCACAACGTCGGCGACCAGGTCCTGGTCCGGGTGGCCGACCTGCTGACCCGCGGGCTGAGTGCCACCTGCCCGGCCGGCTTCGTCGCCCGGATGGGTGGTGAGGAGTTCCTGATCGTCCTGCCGGGCACCTCCGCGCAACGGGCCACCGCGCTGCTCGACACCATCCGCCGCTCGGTCCGCGCCCACGACTGGGCATCGCTGACACACGGCCTGCCCGTGACGGTGAGCATCGGTGTCGCCCTGTCCGCCGAGCTCACCGCGCCGACACAGCCCGCCCTGCTGTCCACAGCGGACAGTCGGCTGTACGCTGCCAAGCACGCCGGACGTGATCAAGTCGTGTCGGTCACCGATCGACGGGAACGCGCCTCGGCGGCCTGACCGGCTGCCTGCGCGAACCGGCGAATCCGTGCGGCGGGGGTTAAGTCGGTCAATCATTGCCGCTACCCTGAACGGACCGATGAAGATCGGCGCCCGGGGTCGATGCGCGAGGAGGCGTTCGTGGAGAAGGACAGTGGCAGTCCCGCACCGAACGAGGTGGCCCCGCCCGGGGTGAACATCAACGTTCCCCACTCCGCCCGCATCTACGACTACTGGCTCGGCGGCAAGGACAACTTCGCGGTCGACCGGGCCGTCGGCGAGGCCATGATGCAGGCGATCCCCGGCATGCGTTACATGGCCGGCGAGAACCGGAAGTTCGTGCACCGGGTCGCCCGTGACCTGGTGTCCAAGGAAGGCATCACCCAGTTCCTGGACATCGGCACCGGCATCCCGACCCGGCCCAACCTGCACGAGATCGCCCAGGGGCTCGACCGCACGGCCCGCGTGGTCTACGTGGACAACGACCCGATCGTGCTGGTGCACGCCCGCGCGCTGATGATCAGCACGCCCGAGGGCCGCAGCGAGTACATCTCGGCCGACGTCCGCGACCCCCGCTCGATCCTCGGCGACCGGGTGCTGCGCGACACCCTCGACCTCAGCCGGCCGGTCGGCCTCACCCTCATCGCGATCCTGATGCTGCTCGCCGACGCGGACGACCCGTGGGCCACCGTCGCGGAGCTGCGCGACGCCCTGCCCTCCGGCAGCCTGCTCGCGATCACCCACCCGACGGCCGACTTCAATCCCGACGAGGTGAGCGCGGCCGTCGCCGCCGCCACCGGCGCCGGGATGACGCTCGTCGCGCGCACCCACGACGCGGTCGCCCGGTTCTTCGGCGACTGGGAGATGCTCGAGCCCGGCCTGGTCCCGGTCTCCAACTGGCGCCCCGACGAGGAGGTCGCCGACCCCAAGGCGGCGTACTACTGGGCCGGGGTCGCCCGCAAGCCCTGACCTGACGTGCGTGAGAAGCCCCCGCCGGCTCGGCCCGGCGGGGGCTTCTCCAACAATGCCTGTCGCGGATCTCCGCCGGGCGCAGAACTCGCCGGTGGCCGGCTTGCCGGTGGCTGGCCTCGCCAGTGGCTGGCCTTGCCGGTGGCCGGCCTCGCCGGCGGCTGGCGGAGCCTCGTTGCTGCCGCGCCGAGCCTCGTCGCGGATGTTCTGACCGGGTGGGCGGTCCGGCACGGGGAACCGGGCCGCCCACCCGGCGTCAGACGGGTGTACTTCGTGACACCCGCAAGCGCGGACGCTTGCACGCCGGCGGGACGGGCATCCGCCTCGCCCGGATCAACATCTCCCGGACCTCGCCGGCCCGGCCGGACCGGTCGATGACGACGGCACGGACACCGAACCAGGTGTCGCCCTCGTGCGGCACCGGCCGCGCCCAGTCGACGCGCAGCATGCGGACCCGGATCGGCCCGACGCCGTAGCAGTAGTCCGCCTCGGCGAACTCGTACACCGGCCAGACCGGCCCGCTCGGCCGCAACCGATCGTCACTGATCCGAGGCGCCGACACGCCCCAGCCGCTGCGGCCCGGACGACGCCGGGCCGATCGCGGCTGGCGGCAACGAATGAGTTCACTCGCGCGCGTCGGACTCACCCTCCTCGGCCGGCGGCTCGGCGGCGGTCGGGCCACCGGGCCGGTTCAACGCATACCTCACTCCGCCGAACCGATGCGTGACGGTGCTGGCCCGGGCCTCGGCGGCATCGACCTCGTCGATGGCGCGCTCTCCCCGGAAGAGCACCGACGGGTTGCCCCGCCGTGCCGATTCGGACACCGTGCGGTCACTCGGATCGGGACGTTCCGGGCCGATGTTGGAAATCGACATTCTCGTAACCTCTCGCTCGGAACGCCCCCCGCCAGGGGAGCCACGCGCTGAGGCCGCAGACGCCGCTCCGCGACCGACCCATCACCTAAAGATGTCACCCTGAGTGACAACCATCAGGAGTAGTACGTGCGTTATCATGCTCAAAATCACGTGACTACGCAAGGCCAGATGCACGTGCATCTGCATTCTCGGCCGAATGGCACGTGGCTTATCACCACCCCCGGATCGATCGGCGGTTCGGGGCAGACCAAGGGAGCTTGGAATGACCTACGTGGTCAACGGCATGCCGGCCGGTCAGCTGGAGGGCGTTGTCTGGCAGAAGAGCCGTCGCAGCAACCCGAGCGGCAACTGCGTGGAGTGCGCTGTCCTGCCCGGCGGTGACGTCGCCGTGCGCAACTCCCGGGACCCCGAGGGTGCTGCGCTGATCTACACCCGCGCCGAGATCGAGGCGTTCCTCGGCGGCGTCCGTGACGGGGACTTCGACAACCTCGTCGCCTGAGAACGAGACTGAGACTGAGGACGACCAGATAGACCAGCGGTCCGGTCGCACCGCGACCGGACCGTGCCGTTTTCCGGGCATCATGATCGCCCGGCCGCCGTCAGGCGGGCTTGCCCACCTCGTGCAGCAACTTGCCGAGGATCTCCGGCGTGTGGTTCGGCGGTTCCGCGTCGATGCAGACCCGCTCCATCGCCATCGCGTACTGGTCGACGTCCTCGCGCTTGTCCAAGTAGATCGCGCTGGTCAGCTGCTCGACATACACCACGTCGGGCAGCTCCGGCTCGGGGAACCGCAGGATCGCGAACGGGCCACCGGCCGCGGCGTGCCCACCGGCGTGGAACGGGATGATCTGCAGCCGGACGCTCGGCATCTTGGACACCTCGATGAGCGACTCGATCTGGGCCCGCATCACCTCGACGCCGCCGATCGGGCGGCGCAGCACGGCCTCGTCGATCACCGCCCAGAGTTGCGGGCCGCCCGGCCGGGTAAGTATCTGCTGCCGGTGACGCCGCACCTCGACACGACGGTCGATCTCGTCGGCGCTCGCGCCGGCGTGGCCGAGCATGATGACGGCTCGCGCGTAATCCGGCGTCTGCAAGAGGCCGGGCACGAACTGGATCTCATAGGTACGGATCAGCGACGAGGCCGCCTCGAGCCCGAGGTAGGCCTGGAACCAGCCGGGGAGCACGTCGCTGAAGTGCTGCCACCAGCCCGGGTTGTTGGCCTGCCGAGCCAGCCCGATGAGCGCGTCACGCTCGTGGTCGTCGTCCACGCCATACATGGTCAAGAGGTCCGCGACGTCGCGTTCCTTGAAACTGACCCGGCCCAGCTCCATGCGGCTGATCTTCGACCCGGAGGCCCGGATCTCGTATCCGGCAGCCTCCCGGGTGATTCCCCGCGACTCCCGCAGCTTCCGGAGCTGGGAGCCGAGCAGAATGCGGAGGACGGTAGGACCGCCGCCCGGCGCCTCCTCCTGCGAACCCGCGCTCACCTGACTCCTCGTCGCCACATCGTGACTGCCCGGCGCAGTCCCATGCATCCTAGAGCGGAGATCGTCCGCTGCGAAACCATGCCTGTGCTCCGCCCGCCCGCATTTGCGCCGAGCAGATGCACGTGCAGACGGCCTTGCGAACGCACTTGATGACGAGCATGATAGCTGACAGACACGTACCGACTGCTAACACAGCGTGCCGAAAAGTCCGACTGCTCGGCCGATGTGGGTCCCCGACGCCTCATTAGGAACCCTGGAGGCACGCAGATGTCGAAGATGACGGCGTCCACACCGAACCTCACACCCCCGCAACGCGACCCCGCGGATGTGGCCCCAGCCGAGAGCTACCGGCCGGCCGACCCGGTGTGGGTCTACCGGGACGGCTGGCGGGCCGGAGTCATCGAGGCGTCCTCCCCGCGCGCGGTCACCGTGACCTACCGGCCCGGCGTCCACCCCGGCACCGGCGTCGACACGTTCACCGCGCCCTACGTGACGTCCCGGTTCGACAGCGACCCCGCGCTCGACCACCGCGGTCTTCGCCTGGTGCGCCGCAACCCGCGCAACCGGGGGCCCCTGGCATGACCGGCGCCGTGACGGTCGCCGCCATCGTCGGCCTGCTCAGCCTCTTCTCCGGCGTCGCCCTCGGGTGGTACCTGCGTCGCACCAACGACTGGTGCCCGACCTGCGGGGAGCAGCTCACCTGCGGTGGCGCGTGCCAGTTGAGCCTCGGCCACCGATCCGAGCACCAGCAGCCGGTCAGGACCTAGGGTCGATGTTGAAGTTGTCCCGGAAGACGTTCCCCGGGTCGTAACGCCGCTTCAACTCCCGCAGCCGCGCCAGCGTCGCCGGCGGCCACGCCTCGGTGATCCGCTCCGGTGACCAGTCCGTCTCGAACGACAGATACAACCCCCGGAAGTGCCCGGCCAGCTCCGCCCACGCGGCGTCGAGCCTCGCCTTGGAGCCACCGAACGCGACAACCGAGAAATTCGCCGCCCGATGCGCGTACGCCGTCGCATCGTCCGGCACGTCCGCGACCGCGCCGCCCACCGATCGCACCTGGAAGAAGTACGCCGCCCCGGACGCGATCAGCTCCGCGGCCGCCGCACAGAACTCCGGCGTCAGACGGTCGATCAGCCCGGACCGGGCCACCGGCTCGCCCTGCCCGTCGTGCGGGGTGTCCGGCACGTTCATCACCCCGGAGTACGGCACCACCCGCACCTGCTGGTCGAGCAGCGGCGCGATGCCGGCGACCCGGGTGAACCGCTCGATGATCGTGTCCGGCTCGGCGGAGTCGACCACCCCGTAGATCTGGGCGAACGAACGGCCCTGCCGGGACGGCCCCAGGATCAGGTTGGTGGTGACGTCCCGCGGTGCCGCCTCCATCGCGGCGCCCCAGCGCTCCAGCAGGCCGGCCCGGTCCTCGGCGTCCAGCACGAACTGGCCGAAGCCGACCGGGCCCACCACGTCGGCCTGGAACTCGAACGCCGTCACGATGCCGAAGTTGGCACCGGCACCGCGGACCGCCCAGAACAGATCGGTGTTCTCGTCCGCGGAGGCGCGCACCACCGAGCCGTCGGCCAGCACCAGCTCGGCGGCGCGCATCCGGTCGATGGTCAGGCCGTGCTCGCGGGCCAGCCAGCCGATCCCGCCCGCGGTCGCCAGCCCGCCGACACCCACGCCGCCGTAGTCGCCGCTGCTCAACGCCCAGCCGTACGGCTCCAAGGTGGCTGCCACCTGCTTCCAGCGGGCACCGGCACCCACCCGGATCAGCCGGTCCGGCTCGGAGAGGACCTCGATGCCGTCGAGTCGGGACAGATCGATCACGATGCCGCCGTCGTTCGTCGACCGGCCGCTGATGCCGTGCCCGCCGCTGCGCACCGCCAGGGGCACCTCCTGCTCCATGGCGAACGCGAGGGCGGCCCGCACCTGCGGCACATCCGCCGGTTGAAGCACGAGCCCCGGCGAACCTCCTCGCATATAGGTCGAGCGCACCAGCCCGTACTCAAAATCGCCGGGCTCGATCGCCACCGCCGCAAGCGTCTCCGGAAGCCCGTCGTAGTCGATGTTGTCGCGGCGCAGCCGCAGAGCCGCGACCGGGCGCACCAGGCCCGTCGCCACCCCCGCCGCGGTGCGCGACCGCGCCACCGCGTCGCGCACCGCCGGGACCACCTCGGTCGCGAATCGCTCCAGCTCACGCGGGTCGTCGGAACCGAGCACGAACGTGCTGATGCCCTGCTCCACCGCGTACGGCACCAGTTCGTCCACCCACCGCTGCGCGTTGTGCCCCGGATCGCCGGAGATGTTGAGCAGCCGGCGGATCTCCCGGGGATCCCGGCCGGCCGCCCGCGCCGCCTCGTCGATCATCGCGTTGCCGCTCTCCAGCGCACCCGGTTTCAGGTACGGGAGCGACGGCAGCCAGCCGTCCGCCTTCGCGCCGAGCAGCCGCAGCATCCGCGGGCCGTAGGCGCCCAGCCAGATCGGCACCTCGTGCGCCGGCGCCGGTCCGCGCTTGGCCCCGCTCAACCGGTAGTACTCGCCGGGATGACGCACCGGTCCGCGCGCGTCGGTGCGCCACAGATCACGGATCACGTCGATCGCCTCGCTGAGCTGATCCACCGACTCGCCCGGGGTGCGGCGGGGCACGCCCATCGCCACCATGGCGTCCCAAAACCCGCCGGCACCCAGACCCAGGGCCACCCGGCCACCGGAGAGAAGGTCCAGGCTGGCGGCGGCGCGGGCGAGAACGGGAGCGGGGCGCATGGGTACGTTCAACACGTTCCCGGAGATCTCGACGCGCCGGGTTCGCGCCGCCACCCAGGTCAGCAGCGTCCAGGTGTCGAGGAAGCCCGGCTGATAGGGGTGGTCCTGAAAGGTGACCAGGTCGTACCCGAGATCCTCACTGAGACCGGCCAGCTCGACCACGGCCTCCGGGTCGTCGTTCGACGGGGTCAGGAACGTGCCGAAGCGCAGCGGGTGACCGTAATCCACCCCATGATCGTATGCCGGGTCACTCGTGATCATCTTCACCCGTTGATCACTGGCTTTCGGTGGGACCGCTACTACTTTTTCAGTGGTGGACACCCTTTCCGAAGCCGGCCTGAGCCGCCCCCAGCTGGACGCCGACGCTCGAGCCCTGCTCTTCACCAGCGCGCGCACCGCCACCTCGTTCGCGGCCACCCCGGTCACCGACGCGGAACTCCTGGAGATCTGGAACCTGGCGAAGTGGCCGCCGACCGCGTCGAACACCCAGCCGCTGCGGGTGCTCTTCGTCCGCACCGCGGAAGGCAAGGACCGCCTCATCCCGCACCTCGCCGAAGGCAACCGGCCCAAGTCGCTGAGCGCCCCCGTCGTCGCGGTGCTGGCCCTCGACACGGCCTTCCACGAGCACGTACCGCACGTGTTCCCGCGCAACCCCGGGCTCAAGGACGTGTACGAGGCGGACGAAAACCTGCGGATCACCAACGGTACGTTCAGCGCCGCCCTGCAGATCGGCTACTTCGTGCTGGCAGCCCGCGCGGTCGGCCTCGTCGCCGGCCCGATGACCGGTTTCGACAAGGACGGCGTGGACGCCGAATTCTTCCCGGCCGGGCGGCTCAAGTCCCTCGCCCTGGTGAACCTCGGCCACCCCGGCGAGAACGCGTGGCGCGACCGGCTGCCGCGGCTGTCGCCGGAGACCACCGTGCAGTGGGCCTGAGAGACCCCCACCGAACCGGCCCGGCGGGTTGGTTTCACGCCGGGCCGTTCCTGCCACTACCTCCAGGTGTCGCCGGTAAGGCGCTCGTAGACCTCGACATACCGGTTCCGCGTCGCCTCGACCACCTCGTCCGGAATCTCCGGCCCCGGAGCCGTCCGATCCCAATCGGTCAGCTGGCTGGACCAGTCCCGCAGGAACTGCTTGTCCAGGTAACGCGGCACTCTCCCCGGCCGCCACTCGTCAGCACCCCAGAACCGCGACGAGTCAGGCGTCAGGACCTCGTCGCCCAGCTTCAGCGTCCCACCCGCATGACCGACCTCGATCTTCGTGTCGGCGATGATGATCCCCTTGGTGGCCGCGATCTCCGACCCCCGCCGGTACACCTCCAGCGTGACCCGGCGCAGCTCCTCGGCAAGCTCCTTACCGACCCGCTCCACGGTCTGCTCGAACGTCAGGGGCTCGTCGTGCCCCCCACCGACCGGCTCCTTCGTGCTGGGCGTGAAAATCGGCTCCGGCAACTGCGAAGCCTCCTCCAGCCCCGGCGGCAGCGCGTTCCCGGACACCGCCCCGTCACGCTGATAATCCTTGAGCCCCGACCCGGCCAGGTACCCCCGAGCGATGCACTCCACCATGACCATCTCAAGCCGCTCGCACCGGATGGCCCGCCCCCGCCACTGGTCCGGCACATCGGTCGCCGAGATGACATGGTTGGGGATGACATCGGCGAGCTGGTCGAACCACCACAGGGACAGCTGGGTGAGGATCTTCCCCTTGTCCGGGATCGGCGTCGGCAGAACCACGTCATAGATCGAGATCCGATCCGAGGTGACCAGCAACAGGTCATCCCCGTCGGCATAGACGTCCCGGACCTTGCCGGAGTGCAGGAGCTCCACGTGCGCATCCCTAGGTCGTGGCGGTTACGGTGCAGATCCAACGCTATCGAGTACACCCGAGTGGCCTGACAGCAACCACCTTCACCAGGGCGTCCGCGGCTCCAGGAGCGGCCGGCCGATGCTCGCCTAAGCCTTCGGGAAGAGGTTGCGGTGGTATGCCAAGTTTTCTACACCGACCTCATGGCCGTTGACTCTGCGCAAGAACCCGCTGTTTGGATAATCTGACACGATGCTGAAGTCCTCTTCGATAACGATCTCTCCGTTATCGAAGAGCACATGGCAGTTAGGGCACAGGCACAGCAAATTGTCTGCGGTGTCGTTCCCGTTATGCGGTTGGCCCACCGGTTTGATGTGAGCACCTTCGGCATACCCTCGGCCGGCGACCGCAAGTCGGATGCCACAGGTTTGACAGACGTGGTTGTGGAGGTCCTTCACCGCTTGCGATAGAGCCCGGATGCGGGTAACCCGGTCGACCGTCGACGTCTTGCGACCCGGCTGCTCATTGCCCGCCGGCAGGAGAAGAACGTTGTCACGTCGCTGGGCTTCAACACTTCGGCCTGCAACCTTCACCAGGCGGTAGAGGCACACCTGAAATTTACTAAGCCCGCGTCGCTGCCAGAATTTCTCGACCTGGAAGAGTCCGTCGTAGCGATAGCCCGAACTCGGCGCATGCTTGTCGTTCTTGCGCGGGCCACGGATTACCCGGACCGGCACCTGATTCACATGGCTGGTGACCAGCGCAGCGTTTCCGGTGTCATCGATGCTCTGATCCGCGATCTGCTTGCCGGTGCTGCTATCCCGGCCGCCGTGGCCGGTATAGATTATTACGTCGCCGTAGTCTTCATCGTCCTCGTATCCACCGGACACAACGACCGACTCGGCACCTCTCTCCCGGTTGCCGACGATCCCCCATTGGCGATTGATGTGAACTCTGCGTTCCACCAGGGCTGCGCGGTTCTCGAACATCGTCCCTTCGGGGACTCCGGGCACCTCGCCGAAGCCGGCGAAGATTCCGAAATACTCCCGGATGAGACGTCCCTGCGACTTCGGCAGCCCGTCTACCGCGATCTCAGCGAACCTTTCCAGGGCACCTTCGCCGGCAAGTGTTCGGTAGGCGCCGTCGGAGAGACCCAACAGTGGATTGCGCTCATCGAGCCACTGGTCAGCTCGCACCCCCCGCTCGAGAGGGGACGAGGTTCTGAAGTGGAAATCCAGGAGCGGCGATCCCCTCAGACCCAAGACCCGGGCAGCGACGGTTTCGTCGTCGGCCCGGTCGCCCACTGCCGCGATGATCTCAGCGAGATGGCCGCGAGCATCGTGCCAGGGTGCGACTCGGGGCTCCCCTTTGGTCGCGCGCTGGGCCGCCCACAGCAGAGCTACCGGCTGATGCACGGACTTCGACCCTCTAGGCCGCTCTCGTCGCAGCTCTTCGAGAGCTACCTCTATTTCGTCGAAGTTCACGACCACACCCCTACGTCGAGCCGGACAACCGACAGTGATCAACGGGTCAAGATCCGTGATCTTAGGGCGTAGGACTGGCACGCATGATCCGCTGACGGATTGGGGCCCGCGTGGCCGTGAAACGGCGAAGCCGCCCGGTCGGGAGTGACCGGGCGGCTTCGCTTTCCTTCGGAAGATCAAGCAGGCTGCTGCGCAGGGACGCGCCCCACGACGAAGTTCCAGTTCAAGGAGCGGCCCTTCGCGCGGGCCAGGGCCATGCCTCCGGCGATCGCGGCGGCGGTGGTGATGGTGCCGGCCACCAGGAGGGCGCCTCGGGCGCCGAGGGTGTCGCACATCCAGCCGATGGCGGGGGCGCCGACGATGCCGGACAGGGAGGAGACGATGCCCACGGTGGCGAGGACGCGGCCGCGCATCTCCTCGGCGGTGTCGAGTTGGATGCGGGTGGAGACGACGGTGTCGAAGATGACGGCGCCGGCGGCGATGGGGAGGATCAGGGCGGCGAAGCCGAGGACGTTGGGGGCCAGGCCGGAGGCGAACTGGAGGGCGCTGATCAGGAAGCCGGTGCCGAGCAGGACGCGCAGCGTGGACTTGCCGCTGCCGGCGAGCAGGAGGCCGCCGGCTACCGCGCCCACGGCGAAGACCGTGGACAGCAGGCCGTAGGAGCTGGACGAGCCGCCGAGCGGGCCGGAGACCATCGCGGCCATCGACACCTGGTAGTTGCGGCCGAGGGAACCGAGCACGAAGGACAGTGCGAGGACGATCAGGACCACCGGCTGGCGCAGGACGTAGCGCAGGCCGGCGAGCACGCCACCGTCCGATGAGGACGTGCGGGCCAGGGGGCGCATCTCGGAGGTGCGCATCGCGAGCAGCGAGATGATCACGGCGAGGTAGGAGACCGCGTTGATCAGGAAGAGGGCGGTGGGTCCGGTGATGCCGATCAGGACGCCGCCGAGGGCCATGCCGCCGATGCGGCCGGCGGAGCTGAGGACCGAGCCGAGGGCCAGCGCCGAGGCGAGGGCGTCGCGGGCGACCAGGGAGGAGCCGAAGCGGCCGAGGACCGGGCCCTCGAAGGAGCTGATCACGCCGGACAGCAGCGCCACCCCGTAGATCATCCAGGTGCCCGGCAGCAGGGAGCCGGCGGGCAGCACCAGGGCGAGCGCCAGCAGGGCGCGGATCGCCTGGCAGGTGATCAGCATCGGTCGTGCCGGGATGCGGTCGGCGAGGGCGCCACCCCAGCTACCGAGCAGCAGCACGGGCAGGGACTGGAGCATCACGACCGCGCCCATGGCGGTGGCCGACCCGGTAACCGACAGGATCACCCAGTTGAGGGCCAGTACCTGCATCCATGTACCACCGACGGAGATCAGGTCAGCGGCAGCCCAGAGACGGTAGTTGCGCTCTCGCAGCGGCGCGAACATCGGAGCCAAGTCGGCGGCACCCCCGAATGAAAAGTGACACCGGCTCTCGGTGTCGACTTCCCCTTCGGCTCGGGCTCGCGTTCCGCTTCGCCCATCGAGGTCCGTGCTCCGGAACAGCAACCAGCATGGTTGCGCGCCTCATGATGTACGGGCTACCACTCCCCAAAAGCAACCGACGCCGTCCCGTCAGGCGCCTTGGCGGACGGTAGTCCCGGGTCGGACAGCAGGAGTGTCCCTTCGTCGACCCGCACCACGGCACCGTCCGCCACCACGACCTGTCCCGTGATCGAGGGCCCCACGGCGGTCCCGTCCGCAGCGCGCAGCACCGGCCCACCGGCGTGGACGAGTCCCCCGGCCCGGACCGGCTGCGCCGCGTCCCGCTTGAACCGGTGGGTCCAGATCCGCCGCCCGGTCCGGTCGTCGAGGGCTTCCAGGTCGCGACCGCCGGCCCGGTAGACCCGCCGCCCGTCCACCGCGATCATCGAGCTGGCTTTGCCGGCCGCGGTCCACACCACGGCACCGTCCGTCGCGTCGGCCGCGATCAGGTTCTTCCGTTCGTCGCTCACGTAGACGCGGTCACCGATCGCCGCTTCCGCGATCCAGTTCTCCAGGCGGCTCCATCTGACCTTCCCGGTGACGACGTCGACCGCCGAGGTGCCGCCGTCGCTCTGGCCGTACCCGTCGGTCTTGCGCATGATGACGGCGCCGCGCGCGGAGACGCCGCTGCTTGACCATCCGGGTTTGCGCCAGATCTCGCCGCCGTCGCCGGCCCGGTACGCCACCACGGCTTCCTCGTCCGACTGCGACCATCCGGAGACCACGACGACACCCCGGTCGACGACGACCGAGTAGTTCGGCATGTCGGGGTCCAGCCGCCACCGGACGGCCCCGGTGGCGACGTCGATGGCGGTGAGCCGCCCGTCGGGGTCGCTCTGCGAGTTGCAGTCGCCGTTGGCGGCGATCAGCAGCCCGTCGCTGACGGCCAGCACCGGCGTCTCGTTGTCCATCTTGTCGTCCCAGTTGAAACGCCAGCTCACGGCGCCGCCCTCGGCCTTGTGGGCGGCGATGCCGAGCTGGTCGGCGACGATGACGCGGCCGCCCGTGACCAGGGGCGCGGACCATCCGGAGCAGCTTTCGTAGCTGTGCCGCAGCCGCACCGACCACCGCGTGGTGAGCCGCTTCACGCTGCCCTCGTTGATCACCGTTTCGGCCGCGTTGTAGTAGCTGTCCCCGGGGCCATGCCCGGGGTGTTCCCAGCCCGGCGCGGGTGCGGCGGCGGAGACTGGTACAGCCGCGGCACCGGCGGCGAGGGTCACGGACAAAAGGATCACGGGGGTACGGGTCACAGCGCGCACGTGGGCTCCCTGGGAAGTTCCGACGTACGTAACGCTATGCCAGCGAATGACCATTTTGCCGGTAATGGAAACAGGGCGACCCACCGTTCCCCTGGTGGGCCGCCCTGCGGTCTGCGAGATGTCAGCCGTTGAGCAGCTTGAGCATCTGCTGCACCTGGTCGGCGCGGGACTGCTTGACCCGTTCCGCGTACTGCCGGGCCTGCTCGTTGCTCCCCTTGTCCAGCTCGAGCGCGGCGAATTCCACCGCGTTGTGCTGGTGCGCGAGGAAGAGGTTGAGGAAGGCGGTCTCGAAGTCGGCCTTCTTCACCTTCCGCAGCGCGGCGATCTCCTGCTCACCCGTGCTGGGCAGGCCGCCGTGGTCGGCGTGCAGGCTCTCCCGCTCGTCGAGCGTGGTCGGCTTGCCCCACTCGGTGAGCCAGTTCTTCATCATCGCGAGCTCGTCGGCCTGGGTCAGTTCGACGGCCTTGGCCATGTCGATGACGTCCTGCCGCTGGGCCCGTTCGACGGCGATGTCCACCATCTCCAAGCCCTGTTCGTGGTTGTCCGCCAGCATCTGGAGGAACATCACGTCGGTGTCGTTGAAGGTGGAGCCGGCGGTGATCTCGGCGACCGTCTTGACGTTCTGGGTCTGCGCCTGCGTCTGCTTGGCCGCGCCGGTCGTGGTCTCCGTGGTGGCCTCGGTGCCGCACGCGCCGAGCAGGAACGGCGCGGCGAGGGCGAGCGCTACGAACCGGCGCTTCACAGCGGCAGCCAGAGGGCGAGCGTGAAGACCGAGGGCTCCCAGCTGCGGATCGACGTGTGGCCCTGGCGGCACTTGTACGAGACGCCGTTGTAGGTCACCTCGTCGCCGGCCTTGTACGCCGTGCCCGGCGCCCACTCGGTGCCGTTCGCCGGCGCGGTCGTCGTGCCGGTCGGCGCCGCGGTCGCGGTACCGGTCGAGGTCGGCGCGGTGGTCGGGGCCTTGGTCGGCGCGGTCGTGCCGGGGGCCGTGGTGGGCGCGGTCGTCGGGGCCGTGGTCGGCGCCTTGGTCGGCGCGGTGGTCGGTGCGGTGGTGGGCGCCGTGGTGGGCTTGGTGCCGCCGCCACCGCCACCGATGTTCAGGTCCACGCAGCTGTAGAAGGCCATCGGGGTGTCACCGATGTTCCAGACGGCGAGCACCGTGTGCTTGCCGGAGAAGCCGCTGAGGTCGACCTTGTGCGAGACCGTGGCGTTCGGGATCGCGTTGTTGTCGTTGAACGAGGCGACCTGCTTGCCGTCGACCGAGTAGACCCAGGTCGCGGTCCGGTGCCGGGCGGTCAGCACCCAGTTGAAGGTCACCGAGTTGCCGACGCTGGTGGCCGGCCAGTTCTTGGACTCGTCGTTCAGCACCGAGAAGCCGGGGATCCCGCCGTTGCACTGCGTGGAACCCTTGGCGGCCTCGACGCTCTGCGGCTCGAACTGGATGGCACCACAGTCCGCGACCGTGCCGGCGGCGCAGAGGGCCTGGCGGCTGGGCGGCGAGGACACGTATCCGTGCGCCATGGCCGGTGACGCGACAGCCACGGTTGAAGCAGCGACCATCCCCAGGGTAGCCAGCGGGTAGGCGATCTTCCTGTGCATGTCAGCTCTCCGAACATGTCGTTCTGGCGGTTACGAGCCGAGACATTAGGGAGGGCTGCCATAACGGAGCCTTAAAGAGACCGAAAACCCTTATGAAACCGCGCGACGCCGGCGCCGCTGCTGAGGTTCGGGCTCTTCAGGGGCGGCGTGGAGGAGGAATCCGACGCGGGCGCCACCGAGCGGGCTACGGGCGATCACCAATTGCCCACGGACAGTTTCCGCCGCACGGCGGACGATGTCCAGGCCCAATCCGGTCGATCCGGCGCCACTGAATCCGCGTTTCACCGCCCGTTCCGGGTCGGGGATGCCGGGGCCGGCGTCGTCGACGAGCAGGCCGCTGCCGGACACGATCACCCGGAACGCGACGCCGTCCGGGGTGTGCGAGAAGACGTTGCCGAGCATCGCGTCGACCACCAGGATCACGTCGCTGCGCGACATCGGCACCATCACCGGCTCGTTGCCGCCGACCACCTCCCACGGCCGTTCCTGGTCCTCGGCCAGCACCGACCAGAACGCCAGCCGGTCGGCGAGCACCTCGACCAGGTCGCACCGCTCGGTGCCCCGCGCCTCGACGCCCAGCCGGGCCCCGGTAATGATCGCTTCGAGTTCCTCGTCGAGCAGGTCACAGGCCTGCCGCATGCGCTCCGCGATCGGGCCGGGCGGCATCGCCTCCACGTCGAGGCGCAGACCCGTCAGCGGCGTACGCAAGCGGTGTGAGAGATCCGCCGCAAGCTCGCGTTCCCGGTCCAGGAGCCGGCGCAGATCGTCGGCCATGGCGTTGAAGTCGCGGGCCGCGTCGCGCAGCTCGGGCGGCCCGGTCGGCGTGATCCGTTCGTTGAGTTCGCCGCCGCCCAGGCGGCGGGTGGCGGCCGCGAGCTGCCGGGTCGACTTGACCAGCTGACTGCCGAGCCGGTCGGCGAGCAGCACGGAACCCCCAACCAGCACGACCGCGAGCCCGCCCAGGGCGAGCCAGGCGAACCCGACGCCGCGCCGGGTCTCCTCCTCGGGCACGAAGACCTCGACCACCACGGTACGGCCGTCGGTCAGCACCGTGGGCTGCAGATAAGCGATGCCGCCGGGCGCCTCGGCGGTGGCCGACCGGCGCTCGCCCACGGCCCGCCGCACGGTGTCGCCGTTCAGGTGCGTGATCCCGATCGGTTCGAGGCCGGGCAGGTGGACGGCGAGCCGGCCGGCGCTGCCCGCCGCGGTGCTGGCGACCGCGTTTGTCAGTTCCACCGGGTCACTGTTGACGCCGAGAACCGTCACCATCGCGGTGGCCTGCTGGCGCGCGTCCGAGATCGCCCGGTCGTACGCGATCTGCCGCGTCGCGACGGCCAGCGGCACCAGGAACGCCAGCGCCACCATCGACGTGATGGCCAGCGCGAGCCGGTTGAGGGCCCACCTCACTGTGCCCTCCTCACTGGGGATCGACCATCATGACGCCGACTCCTCGGACGGTGTGCAGGAAGCGTGGCTTCGCGGCGGTCTCGCCCAGTTTGCGGCGCAGCCACGAGATGTGGACGTCAATGGTCTGCTCCTCGCCGATCCGGGCCTGCTGCCAGACCTGGTTCATCAGCTCGCGCCGGCTGATCACCTGGCCGACGCGTTCGGCGAGGTACGCGAGGACGTCGAATTCGCGCCGGGTCAGCTGCAACGGCTCACCGCGCAGCTCGACCCGCCGCTGCCTGGGCTTGATCACCAGTTCGCCGACCGTGATGTCGCTCGGCTGCTGTTGCTCGGCGGTCCGTGACCGGCGCAGCACCGCCGAGATCCGCGCCAGGATGTGCCCGCCGGAGAACGGCTTGGTCACGTAGTCGTCGGCGCCGGCCGACAGCAGTGCGATGATGTCCGCCTCGGACCGCCGCGCGGTGGCGACGATCACCGGGACGTCGGAGACCGTACGCATCATCCGCAGCGCGTCGGTGCCGTCGATGTCCGGCAGCCCCAGGTCCAGGATGACCAGGTCAGGGCGCTCCTGAGTGACGATCCGCAGTGCCTGGGCAGCCTGGCCGACCGGGCGTACGACGTGCCCGGCATCGGTCAGCGCACGGGTCAGCGCGGCCGTGATGATGCGGTCGTCCTCGACCAACAGGATCATCGCCATGGCGCACACAATAGGGGCAGGTGAGAGGATGCGACTCGTGCGATCTACCAGGTGGCTGCCGATAGCCGGGTGGTGTGTGGCCACCGCGTCGAGCATCGTGCTGTCCTCGTTCGCGCTGTCGCCCGTGCTCAACACGGCCAGGGCCGACGTGGGAGCGCTACCGGATCTGGGCCGGGTGCCCGCCGCCGAGGTGGCGGCCGGCACCACGAATCCGACGCCCCCGCCGGCCGCGCCCGGTCCCGCCGAGCCGGGGCCAGCCGAGACGGAGCCCGCCGAGTCCGGGACGGCCACCGCGTCGGAGGCGGCCACCGCGGCACCGAGCCGGACCAGCCGCAGACCCGCGTCGAGACCGGCCACCGCACCGGGCACCACGGAACCGGCCGAACCGGGCACGACCGCGCCCAGCCGGGCGGCGACGTCCAAGCCGGCGACCACCACCGAGGACGGGTGGACCGTCACCACCGGTGGTGACGGCGTGAAGACGTATGTGAAGACCTTCACCACCGAGGGCGGCCGCGCCGTCATCAAGATGACCAGTCAGGGCACGGTCGCGCTTGTCACGGCCACGCCCGCGGACGGCTTCGCGGTGCAGAAGCAGGGCTCGTCGGTGAACCTCGCGGTCTACTTCAACGAGACGAACCACAGCTTCATCATTCACGCGCAGTGGTGGAACGGCGCGCCGTTCGTCGAGGTCAGCGAGGTCGGCGGCTGACAGCGGCGCCGTCCGTTGCGGACAGTGGAGCAGCGTTCGCCGAGATTGTGGGTGTAAAGCCCCGATTCGGGGTACAGAAAGGTGCAGACGCCGAGCGTCTGATTCCGGTGAGTCGCCGGGGGTGTCCGACGACGCCCCCGGCGCTCCATGGATCACCACAACATCACGTTTGGCCGCGGGATCTGCCGCCGGATGCTGCTCGCGCCTAAGGTGCCAACAAGATCTGGATCGTGCGAGAGGGGCCCCGCGTGGCGTACGGCGTGGTGGTACCGGGACGGCCCACCGGGGTGCTGGCCGACGTCTGGGGTCGCTCCGTGATCCGCGACGTGTTGCTCCTGGCCGGGGCCGCGAGCACGGTCGGCCTGGCCGCGCAGATCGTCATCCCGGTGCCCGGCTCGCCGGTCCCGATCACCGGTCAGACCTTCGCCGTGGTGCTCGCCGGCGCGGCGCTCGGTGCCACCCGCGGCGCCCTGAGCATGCTGATCTACGCGGTCGCCGGTGTCCTCGGCGTCCCCTGGTTCGCCGGCGGCACGTCCGGCTGGCCCGCCACGACCGGCGGTTACCTGGTCGGTTTCGTGCTCGCCGCGGCGCTGGCCGGGCAGCTCGCCGCCCTCGGCGCGGACCGCCGCCCGGTGCACACGGTCGGCCTGATGGCGGCCGGGAACGCGCTGATCTACCTGGTCGCGGTGCCCTGGCTCGCCGTCGCGACCGGCATGGGCCTCACCGCGGCGGTGGGTGCCGGGCTTGTCCCGTACATCATCGGCGACGTGCTGAAGACCCTCCTGGCCGCAGCTCTGCTCCCCGGCGCCTGGGCCCTGGTCGGCAGGCGCGCCGGCGCCGCACCTGACCGCCGCTTCTGAGGGGAACCGCCGCCGCCGGTCACCCTGAGGCCAGAATTGCACCGGGATGCCCCGGTTTCATCGCCACCATCGGGGTACGCCTAGGTTCCTGACCGATCAAAGCGAGGCGAGGAACTCATGCGACTCTCCATGCTGCGTGCCCTGTACGACCGTCCCGGCCCGTGGGCTTCCGTCTATTTCGACGCGTCGCACCACACCGAGGACGCGGCCAAGATCACCGAGCTGCGGTGGCGGGCCGCCCGTGAGTCCCTGACCGGCGAGGGCTGCGACCCCGAAACCCTTACCGCGCTGGAACAGGCCGTCGGTGAGCTGCCGGCCCGGCCCGGTCCGCACGGGGTGGCGTTCTTCGCGACCGACGGCGAGGTGGTCCTGCGCCGTGACCTCGACGCGCCACCCCGCACCGAGATCGCCACCTACGGACCCCTGCCGCACGTCATGCCGCTCGTCGCGCAGCTCGGCGAGGAGATCCCTTATCTGCGGGTCGTGGTCGACCACACCGGCGGCGCGATCGACGAGGTGGGGCTCGGCAACCTGGTGCGGCGGCACGAGATCGAGGGCACCGAGGACTACCCGGTGCACAAGGTGCCGGTCGGTGGCTGGTCGGCGCTGAAGGCGGAACACAACTACGACCTGACCTGGCGGCGCAACGCGGGTGACGTGGCCGAGGCGGTCACCGAACTGGCCGACCGCACCGACCCGCAGTTCATCGTGGTGGCCGGCGACCCGAAATCCCGGCCGATGCTCGTGGCGCAGCTGCCCGAGCGGTGGCGCTCCCGCGTGATCGAGACAGACGCGGGTTCCCGGGGCGCCGGTGCCGACCCGTCCGCCCTGGAGGACGTGACCGTGCAGGCGGTCGCCGAGCAGGCCGTCGCACACCAGCAGAGCATTCTCGACAGGTTCCGCACCCAGCTCGGCCAGGACGGCGCCGCCGGCAACGGCCTGCACGCGGTGGTCACCGCCCTCCAGCGCGGCCAGGTCGACACCGTTCTGATGATCGACGACCCGTCCTCCACCGAGCGGCTGTGGATCGGCCCGGAACCGTACCTGCTGGCCGACGACCCGGCATTCCTGCGCGACTCCGGCGTGAGCGACCCGCAGCAGGTCCGTGCCGACGCCGCCATCGTGCGGGCGCTGGCCGGAACCGACGCCGCGATCGTCCTGGTCGACCCGGACGAGACCGGCCTGGACGGCGGGGTCGCGGCCCTGCTGCGGTACGCGGACGCCCGTCGCTGAGCCCGATCCGGGGCCGCGCGCGGACACCGCCGTTCAATCACCCGGCGGCCGCGCGGACGCCCGTCGCTGAGTTGCCCACAGGCTGTGCACACAGCCTGTGGATAACTCGAACAATTGTGCGAATAGCCTGGTCGGTCCCCTGACTCAGATGTCCAGGTTCCCCTCGATCCGCTTCAGCTGGTGCCGGGCCAGCGCCAGGTTGGCCCGGTCCTTGTGCAGCGCCAGATAGAGGAAGAGCCCCTGACCGGACCGTCCGGTCAGGGGGCGGATCAGGTGGTACTGCGAGTCGAGCGTCACCAGGATGTCCTCGACGCTCTCGCGCAGGCCGAGCATCTCCATCGTGCGCAGCTTCGCCCGGATCACCTCGGTGTTCGCGGCCGCCGCCACGCTCAGGTCGAAGTCCTTGCCGCCCCCGGCGACGCCCAGCGCCATCCCGCTGCCACGGTCGACGAGTGCGGCACCGATGGCACCGTCGACCTGCATCGCGTCCTTGAGGGCTACGTCCATGTCCGGCATCTCGGATCCTCCCGCGTCCTGTGGTCGGACCGAGCCTGCGCCACACCACGAGAAGGCGGTCGCACATGATGTCCGATTCACCAGGTGCGGCGGGTGAAATCGTTCGTGGTGAAGACGGAGCCAGTTGAAGATTTCTGCAACTCCGAAAAAGCGAAACTGCCGTAACCGCCTCCGACCGACTCCGTTGTGCCGTGGTGGAGCCATCGGCCCGGCGCCTGTTCTCGTCCGGCGCAGGTGCGAGGCGTCAGCGGAGGGACCCGTCGTGTCAGTGCCGCTCTACCAGGCGAAGGCCGAGATGTTCCGCACCCTCGGCCACCCGGTCCGGATCCGGGTGCTCGAACTGCTCCAGGACGGCCCCCGCCCGGTCCGCGACCTGCTCGCCGAGATCGACGTCGAGGCGTCGAACCTGTCGCAGCAGCTGGCCGTGCTCCGCCGCGCCGGGATCGTGACCTCGTTCCGGGACGGCGCCCTGGTGATGTACGCGCTGAGCACCCCGGACGTCGCCGACCTGCTCGCGGCAGGCCGGCGCATCCTCGGCGCGGTGCTGACCGACCGTGACGGGCTCCTGGTCGAGCTCCGCGCGGCCACTCCGGCTATGCGACGACCAACTCGCAGTTGACCGAGGTGTCCGGCCGGCCCAGGTGGCAGTCGTCCCGGCCGGCCCCGCCGTCGAGACGGTCCGCCACGCCGTCGTTGCGGTCGGCGTCCAGGTAGTCGTCACCGGCGTCACCGGCGACCACGTCCGCCCCCGTACCGCCGAAAAGGGTGTCGTTGCCGCCGCCGCCGCGGATCGTGTCGTTGCCCGGCCCGCCGTCGAAGGAGTCCGGACCGGGCCGGCCGTGGATCCGGTCGTTGCCGGCGCCGCCCCAGATCCGCTCGACGTCGGCCGCGATGGTGTCGCGCTCGCCCTTCGCGCCGTCGTCACCCGGCACGCCGTCCGCGTCGGCGGTGATGCCCTGCCGGTACGACACGTAGCTGACCACGTCGGATCCGGCACCACCGGAGTAGTGGTCCGGTTCCCGGGTGTCGTCGAAGGTCTGCGTGTAGATCAGGTCGTCACCGGCGTCGCCGTGCACCCGGTCGGTGCCGCCCTCGCCGTGCAGCAGATCGGCACCGGCGCCGCCCCGGAGCACGTCGTTGCCGTACCAGCCGTCCAGGTAGTCGTTGCCGGCACCGCCGTACAGGGTGTCGTTGCCGCCGTCGCCGAGAACCCGGTCGTGCCCGTGCTGCCCGTCGATGACGTCCCTGCCCTCGCCCCCGGAGATCGTGTCGTCGCCGTACCCGCCCAGTAGCCGGTCCGCCCCGGCGTCACCGAGCAGGAGGTCCTTGCCACCGCCGCCCTGCAGGGTGTCGTCGCCCAGCCAGCCGCTCAGGCTGTCGGCACGCGGGCCACCGGTGATCCGGTCGTTGCCGGTGCCGCCGTCCGCCCGCATCGCCAGGTCCGTCCGGTTGACGATGGAGTCGTTGCGGTCGCCGGCGTACACGCGCAGTTTGGTCGGGGCCTTGGCCGTGCGGCACCGTACCCGCGTCTTGTCGCCCTTGATCTTCTTGCAGCCCTTGCCCGCCTTGACCGCGACCCGGTCGTCGATCGTGACGGTGTTGCCGGACCGGGTAATGACGATCTTGTTCTGCTTGCCGCCAGCGGCGGTGAACTTGACGTGCGTCCCCGACACCACCGAGGCGACGCCGGTGGAGGCGGCCCGCGCGGGGGCGGCGAACGCGCCGAACGAGATCGTGGTGAGCAGGGCGACACCGGCACGGGTCAGCCAGACGGAACGAAGCACTGTGGACGCTCCTGAGGAGAACCGGCGGTGAGCACCGCACGGATCCAAGATCATAGAACCGCCCGAGCCGGTACGCTGCCCCGCTTCCTTACATCACGCTGCTCATTCACATCAGCTGCTCATTCACATCAGCTGCTCATTCACATCAGCTGCTCATTCACATCAGCTGCTCATCTACATCAGCTGCTCATCTACATCAGCTGCTCATGTGCATCACGTTGCGATATCCGGCGATCGTCGCGGCCAGGATCTCCGGGCCCGGCCGCTGCCAGAGCTCCTCGTTCATCACCTCGACCTCGATCGGCCCGGCATATCCGGCCCGCTCCACGGCGGCGTGGAAGGCGGCCATGTCGACGCAGCCGTCACCGGGCAGTCCCCGGCCGGTGAGCACCCCCGCCGGCAGCGGCGTGACCCAGTCGGCGAGCTGGTAGATCGCGATCCGCTCGCCGGCCCGCGCGATCTTGTCGAGCACGGTGTCGTCCCACCACAGGTGGTAGGTGTCGACCGTGACGCCGACCTGCCCGGCCGGGTGCTGCTCGGCGATCGCGAGAGCCTGGTCCCAGGTGCTGATCACGCAGCGGTCGGCGGCGTACATCGGGTGCAGCGGCTCGACCGCCAAGGTCACGCCGGCCGCGGCCGCGTGCGGGACCAGCCGGCCGATCGCGTCCGCCACGTGCTGCCGTGCGCCGGCGATGTCCTTCGAACCCGGCGGCAGCCCGCCGGAGACCAGGACCAGGACGGACGTGCCCAGGGCGGCCGCCTCGTCGATCGCCCGGCGGTTGTCGTCGAACCAGTCCGGCGCCTGGAAGAACCCGCTGCGGCAGAGCGTCGTGACGGCGATCCCGGCGTCGCGGACCAGGGCGGCGGAGCGTTCCAGGCCGTACTCGGCGACCGGCTCCCGCCACAGCGCCACCTTGTCGACCTCCGCTTCCACCAGCCCTTTCACCAGGTCGGGAAGGGGCCAGTGCTTCGCGGTGATCTGGTTGAAGGAGAACCGGTTCCCCTCTTGAAGCCGGGTCATCCCGCCACCACCTTGAAGAACGTGTTCGCCCGGGCCGCCGCCAGGTCCGGGTCGGGAAGCAGGCCGGCCGCGTCGGCCAGCTCGATCAGCCGGAACAGGTGTGGCACAGACCGGCCGGACTGCAGGCCGCCGACCATGCTGAAGTGGTCCTGGTGGCCGGCGAGCCAGGCGAGGAAGACGATGCCGGTCTTGTAGTAGAAGGTCGGCCGCTCGAAGATGTGGCGGGAGAGCGGCACGGTCGGTGCGAAGATCTCGTCGTACCGGGCGGTGTCCCCGGCGTCCAGCGCGGCCAGGGCAGCGGCAGCGGCCGGGGCGATCGCCGCGAAGATGCCGAGCAGCGCGTCCGAGTACCCCCGCTCGTCGCCCTTGATCAGCTCCGGGTAGTTGAAGTCGTCACCGGTGTAGAGCCGGACACCCGCCGGCAGGCGGCGCCGCAACTGGATCTCGTGGTTCGCGTCCAGCAGCGAGATCTTGATGCCGTCCACCTTGGCGGGATCGGACGCGATCAGCTCGAGAACCGTCTCGGTGGCCTTGTCCACATCGGGCGAGCCCCAGTAGCCGTCCAGCGCCGGATCGAACGCCGTCCCGAGCCAGTGCAGCACGACCGGCCTGCCCGACTCCGCCAGCAGCCCGCGATAGATGTCGAGGTAGTCGTCGGCGTCCCGCGCCGTCGCCGCCAGATGCCTGCTGCACATCAGCACCGGGACAGCGCTCGTTTCCGAGACGTCCGCCAGCTGCTCGGAGTAAGCGCCCCGCACCTGCTCCAGCGTCACCTGCCCGGCCGGCAACTGGTCCGTCGCCACCCCGGCCACGATCTTCCCGCCGACCGTGTCCGCCTCGGCCGCGCTCCGGCGGATGAGTTCCCTGGTCGCGGCGTAATCCAGGCCCATGCCGCGCTGCGCCGTGTCCATGGCCTCGGCCACCCCCAGCCCGTGCGACCACAGGTGGTGCCGGAACTTCAGGGTGGTCTCCCAGTCGAGGGCGGCCGGTGCCCCGGGCGCGTTCCCGCCCAGCGGGTCGGCCACGACGTGCGCGGCCGCGTACGCGATTCTGCTGGTCGCCGGGCTCGCCGGCTTCTCCCACGACGCGCGGCCGGAAAGGACGAGCCGGCGTCCGGGGAACTCGACGACGGCCATCAGGCGTCCCCGAGCACGACGCGATGGCCGTCGCGGGCCGACTCCAGACCGGCCTCGGCGAGCCGCACGCCGCGGGCGCCCGACGCGAAGTCCCAGTGGAACGGCTCGCCGTCCACCACGTGCCGCAGGAACGCCTCCCACTGCACCTTGAACCCGTTGTCGAACTCGTCGTTGTCCGGCACCTCGGTCCACTGATCACGGAACGACTCGGTGACCGGCAGGTCCGGGTTCCAGACCGGCTTCGGCGTCGTCGCCCGATGCTGGATCTTGCAACCGCGCAGCCCGGCGACGGCACTGCCCTCGGTACCGTCGACCTGGAACTCGACGAGTTCGTCCCGGTTCACCCGGACCGTCCAGGACGAGTTGAGCTGCGCGACGACCCCACCCGCCAACTCGAAGATCGCGTACGCGGCGTCGTCGGCGTCGGCCACGTACGTCTCGCCGCGCTCGTCCACCCGGCTCGTGATGTGCGTGGCGGTGGTGCAGCGCACCGCCCGGACCTCACCGAACAGCTCCTCGAGCACATAGTTCCAGTGCGGGAACATGTCCATCACGATGCCGCCGCCGTCAGCGAGCCGATAATTCCAGGACGGCCGTTGCGCGACCTGCCAGTCGCCTTCGAACACCCAGTACCCGAACTCGCCGCGCACCGACAGAATCCGCCCGAAGAACCCACCGTCGATGAGCCGCTTCAACTTGCGCAGACCGGGCAGGAACAGCTTGTCCTGCACCACGCCGTTACTGACCCCGGCAGCGGTGGCCAGCTCGGCAAGCTCCAGCGACGCCGCCGAACTCTCGGCGAGCGGCTTCTCCGTGTAGACGTGCTTGCCGGCCGCGATGGCCTGCCGGATCGCCTTCTCCCGCTGCGCCGTCACCTGAGCATCAAAGTAGATCTCCACATCCGGCCGCGCCAGCGCCGCATCCAGATCGGTGGCCCACTCGGTGAGCCCATGCCGCGCGGCGATCGCGGCCAGCTTGTCCGGGTCCCGGCCCACCAGAATCGGCTCAGGCCAGACGTGCCCGCCGCCGGCCAGCGGCACTCCGCCCTGGTCACGGATGGCGAGGAGAGACCGAACCAGATGTTGTCGATACCCCATCCGGCCGGTGACACCATTGACGACGATGCCGATCGATCTGCGCGCTGCCATGCGGTTTTCCTTCCGGGGACTTCAGGAAAGCGCTTTCCTGCTGTTCACAGCGTAGGCCGCCGACTCGCTGCGGACAAGCCCCATCCAAAGGCCGGAACCCGCTACGGAGGGACGGACATCGCGGCACCCCAGGCGCGGCACCCCAGAGCGCGGCATTCCGGCGGGGCACTCCGAACACGGCACCCCAGGCGCAGCCCAAGCGCGGCCCAAGCGCGGCCCAAGCGCGGCCCAAGCGCGGCACCTCAACGCGGCACCCGCAGCGAGACCCGCGCTCCCAACGCGGCACCGCAGCTCGAACCTCCGACGGCGCTCCCAGCACGCCACTCCCAGCGCGCTGCTCCCAGCGCGGCGCTCCCAATGCACCGCCCCCAGCACGGCGTCCCCAAAACGGGCCGACCCCCACACCGAGCAGCCGACTAACCCTGATCCGACCGCTCGCCTTCCTCCCCGGCGGCCCGCAGGGCACTCTCGTGCCCTCTTCCCGGCCCCGGTGACGCCGAACGCGCCGCCATGTCGAGATGTTGATCTGCTAGCGCTACGAAATCGCGGTGATCATGGGCTTGAAACCGCGATTTCGCATCGCTAGCAGATCAACATCGCCGCACGGGCCCAGCGCAGCGCAACGCGCCCAGTCATCGCGTGCCGCTGATGCGAACCATCGACAGCGACTTCGGCCTCTTCCGGTTTCTTGCCGACGTTTCGCCCTGTTTCGCCCCGGTTGACGACTGACTACAGGCAATCCGATCGCAGGCATCACAGCGCCACCCTCCTCCGCCTCGCCTTCCCGCCGCCGCGTCGACATACCGCACGCCGCGCTCTGCACCACGGCCGACCTGCCAGGACAAAACCGGCAGAAGAGCCTGCCAGGGCGGCGACGGAACCCATGCGGAAAAGCCTGCCCCGGGCGATAACGGAACCCGTAGGGATCTCCCGAGCCGCAAATCAGCGCGTCTCGGGCGACCGGCGTGGCGCCGCGACGGCGACGACTGCCGAATCGGCCGGCGCGACGGCGATAGGCGGCCGAAGTGAGCGCCACGACGGCAACAGCTGCCGAAGTGGGTGCGTGACGGCAACAGCGGCCGAGGACTCGCGGGCCGATCCGGGAGCCGGGGCGACCAGGGCTCCGGGGGCCGGGCGACCGGGACTCCAGGGCCGGGGCCACCGGGGCTCCAGGGCCGAGGCGACCGGGACTCCAGGGCCGCCGATCATCGGCTCGACGCCCGAGGAGCGCAAGAAGGCGTTAAGCGGACAGATCAGTCAGATCCCTCAACAACTCGGAGGCCGCGACGGGGTCCAGGTTGGACAGTGCGGTTTCGCCCGCTGCGTTGCGGCGCCAGCGAGCACCTGTGCCGTTGTGGAGGAAGGCATTTGTCACCTTTTGCTCTGGGAAGTAATCGATTGAGCCGATGGCGATGCCTGGTTCGATGTCGAGGGCGAACCCCAGGCCCGGTGCGATGGCGAGTTCCATGCGGCCCTGCATGCCGGCGTCCTGCGGATCCTCCCGGCGCCAGCCTCGGCGTTCGAGGCCCAGGATTGTCGTGGTCGGCAGCGTCAGGCCCTCGAAGCGGGACAGGTTGGAGCCGGCGGCCTCGGCCGGGGTGAGTGTGAAGACCGGGCGGCTGAGCTGTGGGAACGGCTGAAGGATCTCGTAGTCGCCGAACAACTCCGCCCAGACCGCCACGTCCTCGCCAAGCTGCAGCGGATGCGCAACGCCAACGGTGACAGCGCCGGAGGCGACGCCGGTCAAGGTGGCGGAGGCGACGCCGGTCAAGGTGGCGGAGGCGACGCCGGTCAAGGTGGCGGAGGCGACGCCGGTCAAGGCGGCGGAGGCGACGCCGGTCAAGGCGGCGGAGGCGACGCCGGTCAAGGCGGCGGAGGCGACGCCGGTCAAGGCGGCGGAGGCGACGCCGGTCAAGGTGGCGGAGGCGACGCCGGTCAAGGCGGCGGAGGCGACGCCGGTCAAGGCGGCAGAAACGGCGCCCGGCGAAGCAGCCGGAACAGCGCCCGACGAAGCGGCAGAAACGGCGCCGGGCGAAGCCGCTGGAGCGGCGCTGGGCAAAGCAGCCAGAACAGCGCCGGGCGAAGCGGCAGAAGCGGCCCCGGGCGAAGCCGCTGGAGCGGCGCCCGGCGAAGCAGCCGGAACAGTGCTGGGTGGAGCGGCGGGAGCAGCGCCGGGCAGGGGCAGGGGCTCGTCGTCCACCGTGGAGCAGGTGCGGTCCTCGGCGATCCGGAAGGGGGTTCGGAGGTCTGGGCCGTCGTAGAGCGCCCAGACCAGCCGGCGGGAGATGTGCCAGACCAGGGGATGGTCGATGAAGAAGCGCTGGAAGTCGGTGACCGACCAGCGGCGGCCGCGGACCATGGCCTGCTCGAGGCGGCGGACCTGGTCGGCGGCGATGGTGCGGGCGTCCTTCTTCAGGGTGGTGAACTGTTTCCAGGCGGCCGGGGCCAGGTCGGCGTCGTCGCGGGCGCCGGGCTTGGGGAGGGACTTGAGGCGTTTGCCGGTGGTGTCGGTGACGAACGGCCGGAGCTGTTCGTCGAAGCCGACGACGAACTGCCGCGGGCCGTAGTCGAGGCGCAGGCTGCCGTCGGCGGAGAGCCCGAGGTCGGGGACGAGCCGGTCGGCGAGCTGGTCGGCGGTGAGGCCGAGTGACTCGGCGACCTCGGCCATCCGGGTCTGTGCGGTGGTCTTGAGACCTTTGAACTTGGCGCGTTGCGCGACGCCGTGCAGATGCATGAGGGCCACGTCAGTGCCGATGGCGGAGAGCACGGTGAGGCCGGTGACGGCTTTCTGGTGGCCGCCGTCGCCGGGCCAGGTCAGGATCAGCGGGGTCAGCCGGCGCACGGTGTCGTCGTTGCCGAGCAGGCCGAGCGCGTCGAGCGCCCAGTTGTCCTTGGCCTCCGCGCCGGCGGAGCGCCAGCGGTGGAAGACGCCCCAGGCGAACTCGGCTAGGTCGTCCGGGTCGCAGGACTGCCGCACGATTTCCAGGCCCGGGTAGGGGCTGTCGAGCCGGGAGAGGGCCAGCACCGTGACGAGGTGCCCGATCGAATCGGGTGGCAGGGCGCCGGAGCCGTCCCGCAGACGGACCGGTGGGAGCAGACCGGGCACGGCCCAGCCGGGGAGCGGTGGCATCTTCGCCGGCAGCATCGCGAGCGGGTCGGTGGCGAGCAGGGTGTCGACCGCAGCCGCGGCCACCGGCCCGTACCGGTGAGCGGCCGCCCGCACCGGCTCCCCGTGGCCGTTCTTGTGGAGCGCCAGCAGCGCGGTCTCGGCCTGCCGCCGGGCCACGCCGGCCGGGCCGAGCGCCGCCGGGATCAGGGCGGACGCCGCCTCGGCGGGGTGCCGGAGCAGCCAGGCGAGCGCGTGCCGGCGCAGCGACTTGAGGCGGGTCAGCCAGCCGGCCATCAGGGTGGCGACCTCGGGTGCGGCGAACGGCATCAGCAACTCGGCCGTGTCGGTCGTGGCGGAGCGACCGGCCAGGTCGAGCAGCACGGGCAGGGCATCCAGCTCGAACCGGGTGACGGTCGCCCGCATCCACGGGCCGACCTCCCAGGAACTGCGGGCACGCCACTTGAGCAGGACCGGGCGGGCCACGTCGGCGGGCGCGCCGGTGAAGAAGCGGGCCGCGTCGTTCCACCGGCCACGCCCGGTCAGCAGCCGCTCGGCGGTCCCGGCCCAGCGGATCGTTTTGCCGTCCCGCGGCGGCGCGGTCTGCGCCCACTGCTCGCGCTCCCCCGCCAGCCACCGGAGTCCGGGAGCGTCGGTGCAGGCCAGGCCTTTGATCACGACCGGTTTGGCGGTCTTGGCGCGGCGCAGCCACGGTGGGGTGGTCAGCAGCGGCGGGATCGCCTCGGCGGGGGCGATCACCAGGGAGCGGGCCTCCTCGGCGATCTGCCGGACCAACGCCGCGGCGGCCGCGCTCAGCCGCGGCGTGACCTGTTCGATCAGGTCGGTGTGTGTCAGGACGTGACCGCGCAGCAGGTCGGCGATCGGGCGTTTGGCGGCGTGCTCGGCGAAGAGCCGCAGGGCCGGCTCGGGGAAGCGCTCGGCCGCCTCGGTAAGGGCGGCCACCACGTATTTCCGGTCGACCCGCTTGATGAGGCCACCCAGCACGTCGTCGCCGGGGATGACGGCCAGGGCGGCGAGCAGGCGTTTCTGCGCGTCAGCATCGCCGAGACCCTGGTCGAGCCAGTGGAAGAGGGCCGGTGCGGCGGCCGGACCGGCGCCGTCGACGATCGTGGTGACCATGGCGGTCGAGCCGACCACGATCCAGCCGTTGGCGACCGGAGCCAGCGCGTCCAGTTGGGCGCCGGTGCCGGCGGCGGTGGTCAGGGCGGCCGCGCGGTACGAGTCCGCGTCGGCGACGGCGGACGCGACGTCCTCCTCGACCCAGTCGGTGCGGGACGGGATCAGGACCGAGGTGGCGACACGAGCGTACGGATGGGCGCCCCGGTAGGGCAGCAGCGCCTCGACCACCTCGTCGTGCTCGGCGTCACCGGCCGTGGCGAGCGCCCGCCGGACCCGCAGCGCGACCTGCAGGCTCGTGTGGAGATGCCAGCCCTGCCGGTTCTCTCCGGATCGCAGCAGCCGGACGCCGGGATTTCCCTTGAGTGGCGGGAACTGCTGTGGTGGCGGGTTGTCGTCGGTCACGACCAGGGCGTTCAGCAGCACGGCGGCCTCGGCGGCGAAGCGCAGGCCGTGCTTGGCGATCAGCAGGTCGGCGAGCACGGCCATCCGCTCGTGGTGACGCCAGTTGCCGGCGATGACGACCGCCGCGACCGCCGCGGCACCGAGCGGGGTGCCATCGGGTTGTCCGGTGAGCCAGGACATCGCCTCGATCGCCGTCTCCTTGCCGGTGGTCGGCGACCCCAGCACCGCACGGACGTGACCGGGACGGCCGGCGATCTCCGCCTCGACCACCGCGCGCGCCTGCGGATCGGGGACGAACCGGGTCACCCCGGTGCTGCCCCGGCGCGGGTGCCGGTGACGGTGCCAGGACTCCGGGACGGCGAAGGGACTCTCCATGCCGCCGAAAGCTAGCCGGTAGGTACGACAAAACCGCGAACATCGAGGGAGGTGCGGCGGGACGGACGATGATCTGCGACCATCCGGCGATGCCGGAAAACACTCAGCGGCGGCGTACGGCAGCCATGCGGGCCTGCGATCGGATCCTGTCCGGGGTACGACCGACGACCATGCGCGAGCGACTCGCCGAACTGTCGGCCGTGGCCCACCTCGACGACCTGCCGGACTACTACGGCGACGGCCCGGTGACCGTGCTCGAGCAGCGGGTCGCGAACCTGCTCGGCGCCGAGGCCGCGGTCTGGTTCCCGACCGGGACGATGGCGCAGCAGGTGGCGTTGCGTTTCGGCGCGCGGGAGACGGACGCGGTCGCGCTGCATCCGCTGGGTCACCAGCTCGTGCACGAACGCGACGCGTACGCCGCGCTGACCGGTCTGCGCGCCGTCCTGCCGACCACCGCGCCCCGCAACCCGACCGCCGCCGAGATCGTCGCGCTGGATGAGCGGGTCGGCACGGTCGTCTTCGAGCTGCCGATGCGCGACGCCGGTTTCGTCCTGCCGACCTGGGACGAGCTGACCGAGGCCTGCGCGGCCGCCGAGAACGCCGGTGCCCGCGTGCACTTCGACGGCGCCCGGATCTGGGAGTCGGCGCCGTACCTCGGCCGCTCGCTGGTGGAGATCGCCGAGCAGGCGGACAGCGTCTACGTCTCGTTCTACAAGACCTTGGGCGGGCTCAGCGGGGCGGTGCTGGCCGGCACCGGTGAGCTGGCCGGGTTCGCGCGGGCCTGGCGTCACCGGCACGGCGGCAACGTCTTCCAGCAATGGCCGGCCGTGCTGGCCGCTCTGGACGGGCTGGACCGGGAGTTGCCGCGGGTCGGGGAGTACGTCCGGCACGCCCGTACGATCGCTGATGCCCTGGCCGGGCTGCCCGGCGCCCGGGTCCATCCGCATCCGCCGCACACGCACCAGTTCCGGTTCTTCCTGCCGCATCGGGCAGAGGCGCTCAACGCGGCGACCCTGGACCTGGCCGAGCGGGAACGGATCTGGTTCGCCGGGATGTGGCAGGACACCGAGGTGCCGGGTGTCGCGATGACCGAGGTGACGATCGCGGCGGCAGCGCTGGAGTGGACCGCCGCCGATGTCGCCGCGGCGGCCGAGCGGCTGTTCCAGCATCTCTGACACGACCGCGCGAAATCGCCATGCGCCGCGGCGGACAGGTTGCGACCATGGGCGGGTGAGCGGATCGGATGCCGGCGTGCCGTTCCGGTGGGACCTCGTCACACCGGATCAGCTCGGCTCGCTCACGACCGGCACGCCGGCGCCGGCTCTGTGGTTCCTCGACGACCTGATCAGATGTACGGGCCAGGTCGTCGCCCGCAGCGGCGACGGTGACCTGGTGTTCGTGGGCCGCTCGCTGGACTCGATGTTCGACCTGCTCGGATCCGGTCAGGCGGCGACCGACGCGTCCTCGGGCCAGGTGGTGCCGAGTTCCTGGAAGATGGCGCCGTTGAAGCCGAACGCCAGCTGCGCCTCGGCCAGGACGGCCTCCAGCTGGTCCGCCGGCAGGTCCAGGCCGTCGAGGCGCTGGCGGTAGGCGGTCTTGTAGGCCTTCGCGTCGGGGATCTCGTCGAAACGGTAGAAGTTCGTGGCGGCGGCGGGCAGGCCGTACTTCTCGGAGAGGGTGCGGGCGATCAGCTGGCCGCCGCTGAGGTCGCCGAGGTAACGCACGTAGTGGTGGGCCACGAAGTGCGCCGGCGAGGTGCGGCAGGTCTCGCGGAGGCGCTGCGCGTAACGGCGGGTCGGCTCGACCGGGTTGATCGCGGACTCCCAGCCGGCACCGTAGAGGTGGGCCAGGTCCGCTTCGAGGGCGGGCACCCGGAACAGGGCCGGGTCGGCGAACGGGCCGGCCACCGGGTCGTCGCGCATCGCTGCGGCGGCGGCCTCCAGCTCGCGGTAGATCACCAGGTACTGGGCGGTGAGTTCGGCGAAACCGGCCACCGGGATGGTGCCCGCCATGAGACGGGAGATGAACGTCCGGGTCTCGGCCTCACGGTGTTCGACCATCGTGGCGCGGCGGATACGGGCTGCGAAACCGGTCATCTCGGCTCGTCCTTCCTGATCTGCGAAGCAGCGACGCTCCGCGAAACAACGACGATCCGCGGAGCGACGATGCTCGGCGATACGACGACAGTGCTGAGCGGTGCGACAGCGGTGCTGAACGGTGCGGCAGCGGTGCTGAGTGATGCGGCAGCGGTGGAAGTCCCGTACTCCCAGTATCGGGCAACCGGCGCGGTCCTCATCGGTCGATCACCAGCCGGGCGGCACGTCTGGCACGCACCCGCCGCCGGACGAGCCGGACGATCAGGTAGAGCAGTGCCGCACCGAGCAACCCGACGAGCGCCCACGGCCAGGCCCAGACGCCGGTGCTGCGGGAGGCTGCCGGCAGCTGCTGGTCGAAGGAGGCGGGCACGACGCTCACCTCGGCGGAGAGGCGAACCGTCGGCTGCACACCGGTGATCTTCTCAGTCACGGTGATCGACCCGCCAGGGAGAAGTTCGGGCAGTTCCATGGCATCCGTACGGGCCAGTTCCCACCCGAACGGCCCGGTGACCCGGACGGTGCCGTTGCCACCGAGCCGCAGATTGCCGGTGTTGCGTACCAGGTAGCTGACGGTCATCTCGCCACCGTCGGCCGGGTTCGTGGCCTGGCTGTACTCCAGGCGTACCGTATCGATCGTGACTTGAGGGGTGGTCGCACCGGCCACGGTGAGGTAGACGCGGGCCGCGACCCGGCGGTCCACCAGCACTTTCTGGCCGTTCGCGTCGGTCTGTTCCTCGGCGATCGAGGCGACGACGCCACCCGCGTGGTCGCCGGGTGTGGCGTTGGCCGGCACCGTGACGGCGAACGGGACGTCGAGCCGGGTGTTGGGCGGGACCGTGTACGTCTTCTCGCCCAGCGCGATCCACGAGCCGAGGTCGGTGGCCCGGTCGGCGGCGGGGAGCAGCGCGAACGAACCGTCGTCGGTGTTGTACGCGTCGGTCCCGTACACCGTGAAGGTCTGTGGTCCCGCCGTCAGGTTGGTGATCCCGACGTAGTCGGTGAGCCGCTCGCCGGGCGCCGCACGCCGGATGATGAAGTCGCGCCCGTCCGGGCCTTTCGCGCTCGACGGCTGCACCGACCAGCGCACACCGGAGTCGCCGGGGGCCGCCTGCGCGGGCACCGGGCTGAGGATCAGGACGAGAGCGGCGGCCAGGACGCCCCGGACGAACATGTTACTCCTTACGATGGGGCCGGGCCGGCCGGGAATAATTGCGGTATTCCCGGCCGGTTCCTCACCCGAGAAGAAATCAGGCGAGCGTCAGGGTGAGAACAGCGCTGTACTCACCGGCCGCGCTGGACTCGGGGATGCCGAGTTCCAGTCCGGCGCCGCAGGAGGCACTGCCGAGGCTGCTGCCGGTCTCCGCGCTGCAAAGGGTGCGGCTGCTGCCGAGGCCGGTGCCGGGTGCGATCGGGTTGCCGGCCGTCACCTTGTTGCTCACGCCGGCGGCGTCGACGAGGGTGCTGTCGACCACCGAGGCGGTCGGCGTCCAGCCGAGGTTGGCCGCCGGGATCTTGCCGCCGCCGGTGGAGGCGAAGTCGGTCACCTGACCGACCAGGTCCCAGCCGGAGTTGGTGCCCCGCAGGTCGCTGACGGTGACAGCGTTGAGGGCACCGGCCGCGGTCTGGCCCGGGGTCGCGGCGGAAAGCGCCACGTCGGAGCCGGACGACGCCAGGGTCAGGGCGCCACCGCTGACCGCCGCCTTGATCTTCTGCGACGCGGAGCCGTTACCGGGCTCCGGGTCCGTCGGTTCGGTCGGGTCGGTCGGGCCCGTGGGATCAGTGGGATCGGTCGGGTCCGTCGGTTCGGTGGTCTTCGACGCCGACGCGGACGCGGTGATCGGGTCGAGGGTGGCGCCGGCGGAGTAGAAGCCGGTGAACGCGCTGGCACCCGCGGCGGTGAGGGTGCTGGCGAGGTTCGAGAACGAGACGGCGCCGTCGGTGACGGCCGGCGCGGTCGTCGCCACGGTGGCGACCTCGGCCTGCTGGAGGTCGGTCTGGGTGACACCGCCGTTGACCAGCTTGACGTCGGCCAGCAGCGAGCCGGTGCCGTCGCCGTCGACCACCAGGGTCGGGTTGGCCAGGGTGATCTCGAAGAAGTGCGAGGGGTACGAGAAGACGACCGTTCCCTGGTATTTCACGTTGGCGGTGCCGGCGGACGCGTCGTACGTGCCCGTCTTGGCCGCGAAGTCGAAGGTCCCGTCGGTGTTGCGGGTCGCCCCGTTGCTCAGGGCGATCGGCGGGTTGCCGTTACCGGTGGAGACGTACGCCCGGAACGACGCCTTGAAACCCCAGTCCAGGCTGCCTCCGGCCACATCCACCGGTGCCGCCAGCGCCGGGCTGATCCCGGTCAGCGCGGTGGCGGCGCCGATCGCGATCGCACCGGCGAGGAGTGCGACCCGCTTCGGGCCTTGGGAAGTGCCCATGCTCGTTTCCTTCCGATGAGGGCAGACGCTCGCGATGACGAGCGAAGTTAGGCTAGCCTCACCTAAACCCGTGATCAAAAGCAAGATCACGCACGCTGAAAAATCGCTGGAGGATTACGGTGCGCATCGGCCGGATCACCGCAACCGCGGCCCTGGCGTTACTGATGGTGACCGTGGCGGGTACCCCGGTGGAGGCCGCGAAACGGCTCACCGTGTCGAAGACCAAGGGCCTGGACCGCGCGGGTGAGACGGTCACCGTCACCGGCCGCGGGTACGACGTGGACAAAGGGATCTACGTCGCGTTCTGCGTGGACAACGGCCCGGGCGTGATGCCCTCGCCGTGCGGTGGCGGCGCCGACATGACGGGTGGTTCGGGCACGTCAGCCTGGATCTCGTCGAACCCGCCCTCCTACGCCGAAGGGCTCGCGAAGCCGTACGGCAAGGGCGGCTCGTTCACGGTCTCCATCAAGGTCAGTCAGATGATCGGGGACGTCGACTGCGCGCTCCGGGGCTGCGCCGTCGTGACCCGCAACGACCACACCCGGACCGCCGACCGGTCACAGGACAAACGCGTCGCGATCCGGTTCGCGCCCGCCACCACCGGCAAGCCGGCGGCCACCGCGGCGGCGCCCGCCGCGACACCCGTCACCGGCGGCGTGACGTCCACCACCCCGGCCCGGCCGAACGGCTCCAGGACCCCGGCCGGCCCGCCCACCGGACGGCTCGCCACCGCGGCACCGCCGGAAGCCACGATCGCCACCACCGCGGTGGCCGCCGCCGAGCCGATGCTCAGCCGGACGAGCACCGCCACCCCGCTGGGCCACTGGTGGGCGATCGGTGGCGCCTTCGTCGTCGGCGTGCTGACGACGTCGCTGCTGGGCCGAGCCCGCCGGCACAAGCAGAACGCCACATGACGGCCACACGAGAAGGACGACGTACGACGAGGCAGGAGAGGCAATGAACATCCGCCGTGTCGCCGCAGTGCTGGGGGCGACCGTGTTGCTGACCGGTGGGTGCACCTCGGTGAGCGAGATCGGCCCGGAGGCCGAGGCCGCCTCGGCGACCGGTTGCGGCATCACCACCGCGAAGCTCGCCGACGAGAACATCACGCCGATCGAGTCGAACCCCGTCCCGGAGCTGCCGGTCACCGTGGACTCCGCCGACAAGCGCAAGGTGACCGTGCGGAGCGCCGACCGGATCCTGGCGGTGAACCTCTACGGCTCGCTCGGTGAGATCGTCTTCAGCCTCGGCCTGGGGGACCGGGTCATCGGGCGGGACACGTCGACCACCTTCCCGTCGGCCGGGAAGCTTCCGCTCGTCACGCCGCAGGGACACGACCTGTCCGCCGAGGCGATCCTGAAGCTGAACCCGACGGTACTGATCGCCGACGACAGCATCGGCCCGCCGGCGGTGCTGAAGCAGATCCGCGAGGCCGGCATCCCGGTCGTAATCATCGACGACGAGCAGACCCTGGCCGCGGTGCCCGAGCACATCCGGGCCGTCGCCGCCGCCCTCGGTGTGCCGGAAGCCGGCGAGAAGCTGGTCGCCCGGGTGCGGTCCGAGATCGACGCCGCCCGGCGGACCGCGCCGGACGGCGGCACCCCGCCACGCGTCGCATTCCTCTACGTGCGTGGCACGGCCGGTGTCTTCCTGATCGGCGGCAAGGGCGCCGGCTCCGACTCGATGATCGAGGCGATCGGTGCGGTCGACGCCGGGAGCGCCGCCGGGCTGACGAAGTTCCGGCCGCTGACCAGCGAAGGTCTGATTAACGCGGCCCCGGACGTCATCCTCGTGATGACCGAGGGCCTGAAGTCGGTGGACGGCGTGGATGGCCTGCTCAAGCTGCCCGGTGTGGCGCAGACGCCGGCCGGCATGAACCGCCGGATCGTGGACATGGACGACGGCATCCTGCTGAACTTCGGTGCGCGCACCGGCAAAGCGGTCGAGGCCCTGGCGAAGGCGGTCCACGGCCCGTGCCAGTGAACGTACAGCGCACAAAACCGGTGAACGTAGACCGCGCAAGAGAAAAGAAGCCACGGGCCGCGTACAAGAAGGTGGGTCTGCTCGGTGGTCTGACCATCGGCCTGGTGCTGGTCTGCCTGGTCGCGGCGGGGAAGGGCCAGGTGCCGATCTCGCCCGCCGAGGTCGCCGGCTCGCTGCTGCACCGCATCGGCCTGGACCTCGGTCCGCTGCCCGCCGCGGCGCAGGGTGAGAACGCGTTGTGGCTGGTCCGGTTCCCGCGCGTGGTCCTCGCCGTGATCGTCGGCGCGTCGCTGGGCTGCGCCGGAGCCCTGATGCAGGGCGTGTTCGGCAACCCGCTCGCCGAACCGGGCGTGGTCGGCGTCTCGTCCGGCGCGGCGGTGGGCGCGGCCGCGGCGATCGTCAGCGGCGTCACGATTTTCGGGGCGTGGAGCACCGCGGCGGCCGCCTTCCTCGGCGGGATCGTCACGACGCTGCTCGTCTACGCGATGTCGCGGGCCGGCGGACGCACCGAGGTGGTCACGCTGGTCCTGACCGGGGTGGCGGTCAACGCCACCGCCGGCGCCCTGCTCGGGCTCCTGATGTTCCTGACCGACGACGACGGCGTACGGGCCATCGCGTTCTGGCAGCTCGGCAGCCTCGCGCAGGCGACGTGGAGCGCGGTCGCGGTGGCCGGCCCCTGCATGATCGCCGGCCTGGCGGTGGCCGCCGTCCTGGCCCGCCGGCTCGACCTCCTGGCTCTCGGTGAACGCCCGGCCAAGCACCTCGGTGTCGACACCGAACGGCTGCGGATCACCGCGATCGTGGCGACCGCGCTGCTCACCGCGTCGGCTGTGGCGTTCACCGGGATCATCAGCTTCGTCGGGCTGGTCGTGCCGCACCTGATCCGCATGGTCGCCGGCCCCGGGCACCGGGTGCTGATCCCGGCCAGCGCGCTGGGCGGCGCGGTGATCGTGGTGACCGGTGACCTGATCGCCCGGACCGCCATCGACTATCAGGAACTACCGCTCGGGGTGCTCACGGCTGTGGTCGGCGGGCCGGCCTTCTTCTGGCTGCTGCGCCGCACCCGGGCCCGGGCCGGAGGCTGGGGATGAGAGCGACGGGTGTCTCGGTGCGGCTGGGCGGCCGCGAGGTTGTCAGCGGTGTGGACCTGCACGCCGATCCGGGTGAGGTGGTGGCGCTGGTCGGCCCGAACGGCGCCGGCAAGTCGACTCTTCTCGCGGCGCTCGCGGGCGATGTCGCGTACACCGGGCAGGTGGAGATCGACGGGCGCGAGATCGGCGCGTACAAGCCGCTCGAGCTGGCCCGGCAGCGGTCCGTGCTGCCGCAGAAGGCGACGTTGTCGTTCCCGTTCGACGTCGGCGAGGTGATCCGGATGGGCCGGGCGCCGTGGGCGGGGCGCCCGGAGGGCGGCGACGACGAGGACGCCGTCGCCGAGGCGATGGCGTGGACCGAGACGGCCGCGTTCGAGCGGCGCCCGTTCCCGGCCCTGTCCGGCGGGGAGCAGGCGCGTGTCGCGCTGGCCCGGGTGCTGGCCCAGCGCACCCCGGTGCTGCTGCTCGACGAGCCGACCGCGGCTCTCGACCTGCGGCATCAGGAGCTGGTCATGGCGGCGGCCCGCGCCCGCGCCGCGGCCGGTACGGCGGTGGTGGTGGTTCTGCACGACCTGGGCCTGGCCGCGGCGTACGCGGATCGCGCGTACGTCCTCGCGGCGGGCCGGGTCGAACGGTGCGGTCCACCGGCCGAGGTGTTCACCGCGGCGTTGCTGAGTGACGTCTACCAGCATCGGGTCGAGGTGATCGACCATCCGCGGACCGGGATCCCACTTATCGTTCCGCATCGATAGGGGGTGGCGTCGATACGGTGGCGTATCTATGATGCGGTGATCATCATCGGGTCCCGGGGAAGGGTCCACATGAAACACACCGTCCGGCTCGCCACCGTAACCGGGTTGGCGCTGCTCAGCACCAGCCTGCTCAGCGCACCGGCGCAGGCCGCGGCCACCGGCGAGGCGCGCGTCTCCGGCCGGACCGTGCTCTACGTGGCCGCCAAGGGCAAGCAGAACAAGGTCGTGGTCACCCGCTCCGGCAACACGATCACCGTCGACGACAAGGTCGCCGTCAAGGCCGGCAAGGGCTGCAAGAAGGTCAAGGGCGACAAGACCAAGGTCAGGTGTACGCCGAAGAAGGCACCCACCCGGGTGGACGTCTACACCGCCGACCGTGCCGACTCGATCGTCAACCGGAGCGGCGTCGCCCTGATCGCCGACGGGGGCAGCGGGAACGACTCGATCACCGGTGGCCCGCGCGGCGACTACCTGACCGGCGGTTCCGGCAACGACAAGATGCAGGGTGCCGGCGGGAGCGACAACCTCAGCGGCAGCTCCGGCAACGACCGGCTCTACGGCGGCGCCGGCAGCGACTACCTCTACGGCCGGACCGGGCACGACCTCGTCGACGGCGGCAACGACCGCGACTACGTCGGTGGCGGGGCGGGCAACGACCGGCTCTACGGCGGGGCCGGCGACGACACCATCGGCTGGGACGAGACGGACGTCAGCGGCGCCGACAACGACGTCTACTCCGGTGGCGCCGGCAACGACGCGCTCGGCGCCTACCTGGACTACCGGCACGCGGTACGGATCGATCTCGACGGGGTTGCCGACGACGGCAAGTCCGGCGAGAAGGACAACGTCCGTACCGACATCGAGGAGATCAGCGGCGGCCCGAAGAACGACCGGATCCACGGGTCGAACCGGGCGGAGATGCTGTCCGGCGGCGGCGGGAACGACGGTCTCTACGGCAACGGCGGCGACGACGCGCTCGACGGCGGGCTCGGTGCCGACGTGCTCGACGGTGGCGCCGGCAACGACCGGATGAACGGCGACTTCCCGGGCGAGGGCCGGGTCAGCGCCGACGTGCTGCGCGGCGGCGCGGGCGTCGACCTGGCCGACTACAGCAACTACACCAGGGCGATCGCGGTCGACCTGGACGGCGCCAAGGGCGACGACGGGCAGTCCGGCGAGAAGGACACCGTCGGCGCCGACGTCGAGAACGTCTCGAGCGGCAGCGGTCACGACCGGCTCACCGGCAACGCCGCGCCGAACATGATCCTCGGCGGGTACGGCAACGACACCATCCGCGGCGGCGGCGGCAACGACGACCTGACCGGCGACGCCGACCGGGACAGCGTCTACGGCGAGGCCGGCGACGACTACCTGGACGGCACCGACTGGGGCAACACCCCCGAACCGGACCGGCTGGACGGCGGCGCCAACGCCACCGCCGACGGCGACCTGTGCCGCCCGCACCGCGACGACATCTTCGTCAGCTGCGAGCGTCTGGTTTGATCCAGAGCTTTTCGGTACGGCTGGCGCCCTTCTCCACCTTCGGGGGCTTCACCGTCACCTGGCGCCAGGTGGGCAGCGCCGCGTTGTAGAGGTCGTTGTCGTAACCGCTGAGCACCACCGGACCGGCATGACGGCGGAGCACGTCGAGCATCTCGACATGCTCCGCCGTCGTCATCTCCCGGCCGTACATCTTCTGGGTCCGCACCTCCGGCAGGTACGGCGGATCCGCGTAGATCAGGCAGTCGGCGGCCGAGAAGCGCCGCATCACCTCGATCGCCGGCCGGTTCTCGATCTCCGCCTCGGCCAGCCGCCACGCCATCGACCGCAGCTGGGCCGGCACCCGGCTCCACCGGTCCGACATGCCGCGGGCCCGCTGACGGACGCCCCGGGTCTTCCAGCCGGTCTTCTTGGCCAGGTCGCTGGCGTGCGCCTGCCAGACCCGGACCACGAAACGGCGGGCGTCCTCCAGCGGGTCGCCGGTGCACACGTCCGAGGTCGCGTACTCGTCCCGCGCCCACGGCGTCGACTCCAGCAGCCAGCACAGGTCATCGGTCCGGTCGCGCAACATCCGGAACAGGTTGACCACGGCGCCGTTCGTGTCGTTTATCAGTTCGTGCGGCGAGGGTTCCTTGGTGAAGAAGACCGCGCCACTGCCGAAATACGGCTCGAGATAGTGATAGTGATCTCCGAAATTGGCGACCACGGCACCGGCGATGGACCATTTGGAGCCGGGATAGCGCAGGGCCGCTGACCGGCGCGGGAGCACGCTTTGTCACCGCCCCGTCGGTACGCGTACAAATGACGCTTCATCCTTTGAATTCCCTCGTCCTTGATAGGATGAGCAGACTCGGCCGAGGCCGCGTATCGCAGCTTTTCACCCCATAGGGTTACCCGTTTCCCGGTGATCCTGACGCGGGGGTCTCGGACCGCCAGCCGAGACCCCCTGCGTGGGTGCCGGCACCGCCCAGTCGATCTCCAAGGGGCACAGTGGACCTGCGCCTGGCCGACTCATGGCATCATGCGTGTTCGCAACCTGGATCAGAGGGTGGGAGACACGTTGGCTAAGTCAGGGTTCCGCAGTGCGCCGCTGTGGGCGCGGATCAGCGCCATCGCCGGCTGCACCCTGATGGTCCTCAGCGGTGGCTCCCTGATCACCGGGCAGGCCCTGCTGTCGAAGTACACCGGTGAGATCACCAACGACAGCCTGCTCGAGGCCGGTGCCGCCAAGGCCTCCACCAAGAAGGAGATCAAGGGTCCGCTGACCCTGCTCCTGGTCGGCATCGACCCGCGGAAACCGACGACCCCGCCGCTCTCCGACTCCATCGTCGTGGCGCACATCCCGGCCGACATGAGCACCGCCTACCTCTTCTCCATCCCGCGCGACCTCTACGTCGACATCCCCGCGGACGAGAAGGCGGGCGTCCGCGCCCACCAGGGCAAAATCAACTCGGCGATGGCGCTGGGCAGCCAGGTCGACGGCAAGATCGACGTGGTGAACGGCTTCCAGCTGCTCTCCAAGACCGTGCGCAACGTCACCGGCATCAAGGAGTTCGACGGCGCCGCGATCATCAACTTCGGCGGCTTCAAGAAGATCGTCGAAGCGCTCGGCGGCGTCTCCATGGTCATCGACATGGACGTGGTGTCGGAACACCTGACCCCCGAGGGCAAGCAGCGGCCACGGCTGGCGCGCTGCCCGGCCCGGGGCAACCCGCCGAAGTGCGACCACCCGTACACCGGCCCCCAGAAGTCCTACAAGAAGAGCAAGAAGGCGGTCCGCCTCGAACCGTGGGAGGCGCTGGACTACGTCCGGCAGCGCTACGGCAAGAACATGACCGACTACGACCGGCAGCGGCACCAGCAGCAGTTCATCAAGGCCATGGCCAAGGAGGCGATGAGCAAGGACGTCATCACCGACGTCGGCAAGCTCACCAAGATCCTGAACGCGGCCGGCGAGTCCTTGACGTTCGCGGGCGGCGGCAACAGCCCGATCGACTGGGCGATCGCGCTGAAAGGCCTCAACGTCGACGACATGACGACGGTCAAGCTGCCCGGCGGCGGCCTGTACGGACCGGGCGACCGCTACCTGGGCGAACAGTTCACCGGCGAGGAGGCCGGCGAATTCTTCACCGCCGTCGCCGAGGACCGGGTTGCGCCCTACCTGCTCGCCAACCCCCGCCTGGTGAACGCCGACAGCTGACAGCCCCGTACGGGCTTGCTCGAGACTGCGGGCCTACTCCGGGAAGGGTACGAACGTGGGCGCGGCCAGACCCTCCATGGCCGCCTCCACACTGCCCGCATAGCCTTCCAGCGCCCGCGAGAGCGCCCGCGCCCGGCCTGCGGGGGCTGGCCGGTTCCGTGCAGCTCGGGCGCTTTGCCCGGAAGCGATCAGCCCTCGCCGGTCGCGGGCGGGATCGGGCTGGGCTTGGGGTTGAGGATCTCGCGGGCCTGCTCGGACGCCCGGATCATGCTTTCGCCGACGAAGTCGATGAAGCGGGCGATGTTCTCCAGGCGGACCGCTGCCAGGGTGTCGCGGCCGAGGACGTGCACGCCCTGCCGGGCGGTTTCGGCGAGCTTGGCGTGGCCGCGGGCTGCGGCGATCATCGATTGGTACCAGACGTCGTTGTCGACGAGGTAGCGCTCGCGGCGGCGCTCGTCGCGGTAGCGGCGGGCCAGGCCCTGGCTCTCCAGGAACGCGATGGCCTTGGAGACGGACGCCGGGCTGATCTGCAGGCGCTGGACGAGTTCGGCAGCGGTGAGACTTCCCTCGTCGGTGGTGTAGAGGCAGGTCAGCACGCGGGCGGTCATCCTGGGCAGGCCGGACTGCATGAGGATGGCGGCGAAGGCCTCCTCGTACTCCCGGACGGCGTCGGCGTCGCGCCCGTGCGGCTGCGAAGCCGCCCCTGGTCCGCGGCTGGTGGACTGCCGCCGGCGGTGGGCGCGCCTCTCGGTGGCGTGGTGCGCCAGCTCGGCGCGATAGCCGGTGGGCCCGCCGTTTCGCATCACCTCACGGGTGACCGTGGACGTCGGGCGGTCGATGCGCCGGGCGATCTCCGCGTAGGCGAGGCCGTCGGCGAGCCCCAGCCCGATCTGCTGGCGCTCCTGCTGGGTGAGTCTGCCTCCGGGCATCGCGGTCTCCTTCTGGTAGCCGACGGCCAACCATAGCGTTCAATTCCACCCATTGCAATGAACCGATGCTCCGCCGTTGCGTTGCTTTCAGATCCATTGCAATGATTGCAAGCCATCTAACAGGTCTAATGCTAGATCAACGCAATGTGTATGTTGCTCGATGTGCGAACGCAACGTAGCGTTTCTCTTGTCGGAAACAACGAGCACAGGAGAGAACGATGCAGACGTTCGACACCACCGCCCCGATCGCCGCCGTCCTCGACATCCCTGCCGGCCGCATCGACCTCATCGCCGCCGACCGCTCCGACACCACCGTCGAAGTCCGGCCGGCCAACCCCGCGAAGGACCGGGACGTGAAGGCCGCCGAGGAGACCCGGATCGAGTACGCCGACGGCGTCCTGCGGATCGAGGCCGCCGCGAAGAACCAGCTCTTCGGCAGCTCCGGCTTCGTCGAGGTGACGGTTCAGCTGCCGGCCGGCTCCCGCGTCACGGCGAAAGCGGCGAGCGCCGAGTTCCGGGGCGCCGGGCAGCTCGGCGACGTCACCTACGAGGGCGCGCACGGCTCAATCAAGCTGGACGAGGCCGGCAGCGTCCGAGTCACCACCGAGGCCGGTGACGTCACCATCGGCCGGCTCACCGGTCCCGGCGAGGTCACCACCGCGAAAGGCGACATCACCATCGCGGAGGCGGTACGCGGCAAGGTCGTCCTGCGCACCCAGGCCGGCAACATCGCCGTCGACGCGGCCCCGGGCGTCTCGGCCACCCTGGACGCCGGCACCTCGCACGGCCGGGTCACCAACTCCCTGAAGAACGACGGCACCGCCGAACTCGACATCCACGCCACGACCGCACACGGCGACATCGCGGCCCGCGGCCGCTGAGAAATTTCGTACCGAATTTTCGTACCGCTGGAACAGGCCCGGACCGCGTCGTCGCGGCCCGGGCCTTTCCGCAGGTCCCGCCCATCAGACAGGCACCGCCCCGCCGGGCTCGCCGACCCCGCGGAACACCCCCGATCGGGCGGCCGATTCGCCGAGCAGGCTGCGGGGCCCGATTTCTGTGCTACGGTTGGCCTCGTTGCAGTATTGATTTCCAGTAGACGTTTTCGGCGCCTGATGGGGTTATCTGAAACCCATACAGGCGCTTTTTCGTTTGTCGTGTCGCTTCCGGCGCGGGTAATCAACACAGCGGCGCATGAGTCCGCACAGTGCGGTCTCGGAAAGCCTGCTAAGGAGCAGACATGGCTACAGGTACCGTGAAGTGGTTCAACGGCGACAAGGGCTTCGGCTTCATCACCCCTGACGACGGCGGCGCCGACGTGTTCGCCCACTTCTCCGCGATTTCGGCCAGCGGTTTCCGCAGCCTCGAGGAGAACCAGCGGGTGGAGTTCGAGATCACCCAGGGCCAGAAGGGCCTGCAGGCGGAGAACATCCGCTCGCTCTGAGCTAAATAGCCACACGACGGCGGCCCGACTGATTCAGCGGGCCGCCGTTTTGTGTCCGCTGCCGGCGACCCCGCTCCCGGATTCTCGCCAGGACGGCTGACCCGGCCCGCCGGCCACGCTCCAGACCCGCGCCTGCCGGCTCGCGCTCTCAGCCCACAGACCCGGCCCGCGCGGCTTTGCCTTCCCGCGGCCCGCGCTGCTTGCCTTCCCGGTCTACGCGGCCTGCCTTCCCGGTCCGCGCGCTCGCAGCTCCCGGGCGCACGCACTCCCGGCTCTCGGCTTCCGCTCCCGGGCACACGCACTCCCGGCTCTCGGCTCGGCTTTGGGTCGCGGGCACACACACCCCCGGCCCCCGGTTTTCGCTCTCGGATGCGACCCCAGCAGGGTTGGCTGTCACTGGCGGTTGCTGGAACCGCCCTCCAACGACCATGACTGACAGCCAGACACGGCCGGCTGTCACCGACGGCTGCCAAAAGCGCCCTCCAACGACCATGACTGACAGCCAGACACGGCCGGCTGTCACCGACGGCTGCCAAAAGCGCCCTCCAACGACCATGACTGACAGCCACGCTCGGCCGGCTGTGAAACGGATCAGCGATGGTCAACTCTCATACGCCACCCTCAGCGGACGTGACCCAGGCGCCCCAAACTTGCGATCGCGGCTCCCAGGCGCACGCACTCCCAGCTCCCCGCTCCGGGTCCCGCTTTCGGCGCAGCGCTCCAGGCCCCAGCTCCCGGCTCTCCCTCTCGGCTCGGTCGCTCGCGGCTCACAGCCCGCGCTTGTCGTTCGTCGCTCACAGCCCGGCTCGCGGCTCCCGGCTTGCGGCTTGCGGCTTGCGGCTTGCGGCTTGCGGTGAAACAGGAAGGCCGCGACCGCATGCTTGCGGATCACGGCCTTGGTGGCGGAACAAACGCCCGATGAGAAGGGTGGTCGGTCAGGCAGCGCCGCTGTCGTGCTGACGCTTGTAGTTTTCGTTCTGCCGGAGAGCTTCCTCGAGCTGGTCCTCGAGGATGATGATCCGGCAGGCGGCTTCCAGTGCGGTTCCTTCGTCAACCATCTCCCGGGCCCGCGCGGCGAGCCGCAGCTGATATCGGGAGTACCGGCGGTGTCCGCCGGCTGATCGGTACGGCGTGAACAGCTTCGCCTCGTCAAGCCGGCGCAGGAAGTCCTGCGAGGCGCCGACTATTTCAGCGGCACGGCCCATCGTGTAGGCAGGGTAGTCCTCGTCACCGAACATGTCGTCGGATTGGGCCATATATCCGTATCTCTCCATGGACGAGGGCCCCGGCGTAAGTACGCCGGGGCCCGGGGTTTGCGGGTCAAAACACCATCTACCGACAGGTTCGTCGGGTTGTCGTTTCCGCACCTACCGCGCTTGACGGTTGCCGGTGCGAGGATCGCGTAAGCGTGACCGAAGACCACCTCTCGTTCGATGGAGACTGCGGTGTCCGCCCCAAAGCTCAAAAACTGCCTGGTGGCGGGCGATCCAACGGTGTTGAGCCCTCCCTTTCCTCTGTTGCCGACATCTCTGTTACCGACATCTGTGGTGCGATCCGCCGGTGTCGAAGCCCCACGCGACTTCATGGCCCCGCACACGTGCGACGGACTTCTTGCCAGGCGCGGCCCTGAACCTGCATCAGCCTCGCCTGATCTGCCCTGACCTGGAATTACGTCAAGGTCTTGTCTTGCCACTTCCCTTGCCACGGTGATCCGATCCGATCACCGGTGTCACCGAGCGAGCCACGAAGCACTTCTCGGGCCCTGCTTGACGCTCGGTCGACATCGTCAGCGTCTTCCAACGATCTTTGCTGTCAACGAGAGAAACACTACCTCGGGTCAGCAAACAAATCTAGTCCACTGGCACCAGAATTTCTCGGCGTGTCTCGGAGGGTCCCCGGACCCTCCCGACGTCGCTTACCCTGACCAGCAAAAACACCATACGGCCCGCATCGGTCCCGGGGGCGCTACTTCCAGCCAGGAGGCGCCCGACGCGCCGTCCCTGCCGAGGTGTTGATCTGCTAGCGATGCGAAATCGCGGTTTCAACCCCTTGATCACAGCGATTTCGTAGCGCTGGCAGATCAACACCGCCGCGCGGCCGCAGCCGAGCACGGCTTCTTGTCCAGGGACCGCGACCAAGCCGACCGCGACCAAGCCGACCGCGACCAAGCCGACCGCGACCAAGCCGACCGCGACCAAGCCGACCGCGACCAAGCCCGCGACCAAGCCCGCGACCAAGCCGACCGCAGCGGAGCTCAGAGCAGGCACCGCAGCGGAGCCCAGGGGAGGCACCGCGACGGAGGCACGCCCCGGACTGCTCCGGGACGTGCCTCGAAAAGCGTGGAAACGCGTCGTCAGCGACGTCCGGCCGCCACCCGGGTGAGGCCGAACAGGGCCAGCAGGATGCCGAGCGCGCCGACCCCGTACAGGGGGAGCGAGGTGTTGCCGTCGGCGCGGCCGCCGCTGCCGCTGGGCACGCCGCCCGGCGCGGAGTGCAGCCCGGTGATGGACTGCGAGACGATGTCGAGCGTCTCCTCGTCGGCGGAACCGACCGCGTACACGATTGTCGCGGCACCTTCGGCGAGGTCGAGCTCGGCCGGGCCGAGCACCCGGGTGTCGGTGCCGGCCAGCACCACGTCGGCGGAGACGGTGCCGGCGTCCAGGTCGGCCTTGCCCTCCTTGCCGTTCGTCACGCCCTCGAAGACGGGCTCGCCACCGGCCCGCACGTCGACGGCCGGCGCCGCGGCGGTGTGCCGCACGATCAGCCGCGTCTTGCCCGCCGCCAGCTTGGCGGTGTCGTTGACGAACGGCGTCAGCGTCGGCTTCCCGTCCGCACTGAGGTGCGCGACGAGGCTGATGTTCACGTCGCCCGGCACTTCGGCGTTGTCGACGGTCAGCAGCGCGTCGCCGATGGCGTCACCGGGCTTGGTCAGGGCGATGTCGTACTCCCCGGCCGGCAGGCTCAGCGGGCCGGCGACCTTGCCGGGCTGGAAGTCCGGGACCGTCTTCTCGCCGTTGACGTAGACGTCGACCGGCTGGCCCGGGATGCCGTGCACGACCGACACCTTCGAGTTGGCCTTGGCGTACGCCGGCGAGGTGGAGAGCGCGCCGACGGAGCCGAGGGTGAGCATGGCCGCCGCACCGACTGTTACCGCGCGGCGGAGGGGCTGATTGCGCATCGGATCTCCTGAGCTCATCGTCGTGATTCGGTACGCCCTGTCCTTCGTCACGGCGACGGCAGTTGGATGCAGCGGAAGAAAAAGATTTCGGTGCATCCAACCGGCGGGACCGCAGCGAAGTACGGGTTGGTGGCGACGCAGCCACCGCCCGTACTCGGAAAGGACGCACGTAGATGAGGATCACCCGAGCCGGTAAGCGCGCCGCCGCCGTGGCGACCGCCGCCATCGTCGCCTCCGCCCTCTCCGCCGCGCCGGCCGCCGCGCACGGCAAGACCAAGCCGCTGGGCACCAGGTCGCTGGCCGCGGTGCTGACCGCGGACAAGAGCGGTTTCGACCGCAAGGGCCATGACTACGACATCCTGACCGCCGCGGTGCAGGCCGTCCTGACGGCGAAGCCGGCCAGTGCGGTCGGCGTGCTCGCCGACGGCAAGACCGCGGTGACCGCGTTCATCCCGAACGACCTGGCGTTCCGCAAGCTGGTCGCCGACATCCAGGGCACCAAGCGGCTGCCCGGCGAGAAGCAGGCGTTCACCGCGGTCGCCGGGCTCGGCATCGACACCGTCGAGTCGGTCCTGCTCTACCACGTCGTCCCGGGCAGCACGATCAACCGCAAGGCAGCGCTCAAGGCCGACGGCGCTCAGCTGACCACCGCCGCCGGATCCAAGATCAAGGTTGATGTGTACGGCCACTGGCGCAAGCGGATCGCGCTCGTCGACGCCGACCGCAGCGACCGGAACCCGCGGGTGAACCGCTTCGACATCAACAAGGGCAACAAGCAGATCGCGCACGGCGTCGACCGGGTCCTGCGCCCGATCGACCTGCCCTGACCTGCCTGAACTTGCGTCGTGGGGCGCGGACCGTCATGGTCCGCGCCCCACGCCCGTTTCATCGAATCGTGGCCGCGCGTTCGGCGTCGCGGGCGAACGCTCGCATGGTGGCCGCGAAGGCGAGCCGGCCGGCGGCCGCCACCACGGGTTCGGCATGGCGCGTGATCCGGCGCGGCGACAGCGTCACGTCCTCGTGCCACGTCACCCGGGCGCCCCCGCCTGCCAGCGGTGCCACGGTGAACAGGGCCCGGCCGTGCACCACACGACCGGATTTGACCACTTCACAGCGACCGGGCCGGGCACCGGGTTCGTCGCCCTCCGGCACCTCCCAGCCGACCACCGTCATCGGGTCGTCGAAACCCAGCGGGCCGGCGCCGGTGCGGGCCACGAAGCGCGCACCGACCCCGTCCGGCCGAGGGCTCAGGGTCCGCACCGTGGTCAGCGGCACCCAGTCACCGTGCCGGGGCCAGTCCACCAGAACGGCCCAGGCGACGGAGGCGGGTGCACGAACATCTTGGGTGACGGTGAAACGTGCCATGCGGACTCCCGGGGCCGGTACGGAAATGACGTTCCTGCCAGCAAACATAGGCCTACCGGGCGGGCCGCGGCGGCGGGGTTCTGCCACGTGCGTGGCATGAAACGGGCGTGTTCGGGAAGACGCTGTCGGAACCGGCGGACTGCCGGGACCGACGGACGGAGGCACATGGCGCGGCGGGACCTGATCGTGATCGGTGGCTCGGCCGGTGCGCACGCGGCACTGCGGAAGCTGCTGGCCCGGCTACCGGCGGACCTGCCGGCGGCCGTTCTGGTGGTCACTCACCTGCCACCCGAGGCGGGCAGCACTCTCGCGCAGACGATGAGCAGGGACTGTGCTCTGCCGATCGTCGACGCGAGCGACGGCGTACGGGCTCGGCCCGGTCACGTGTACGTCGCGGTGCCGGACCGTCATCTACTTCTCGATGCCGACGACACGCTGCGGCTCACCTCGGGCCCGAGGGAGAATCGGGTACGTCCCGCCGTGGATGCACTGTTCCGCTCCGCCGCCCGGTGGAGCGGTCCCCGGGTGATCGGCGTCGTGCTGTCCGGAAGCCTGGACGACGGGGCGGCCGGGCTGGCCTCCATCGCGGAGCGCGGCGGGGCAGCACTGGTTCAGGATCCGCAGGAGGCCCGGTTCCCGGGCATGCCGTCGGCAGCGCTGACCGCGGTGCCGTCGGCGGTCACGGCACCGGCCGCCGAACTCGCGAGACTGATCGGAGACATGGTGGGCCAGCCGGTTGACGACGACGAAGCACCACAGGACGCGCTGGTCTGGGAGACGGACCTCATCGCGGGCCGCCGGCCGAACGGCAGAACTCCGGGACAGCCGGTCGCGCTGGGCTGCCCCGAGTGCAGTGGTGGCATGTACGAGATCCGTACCGGGCAGGCCGTTCACTACGCGTGCCACGTCGGCCATTCCTTCTCACCGCAGTCGTTCGTCGCCGCCAGCGAGAACGGCATCGAGGAGGCGTTGTGGACGGCGGTCAGCGCCATGCAGGAGAACGTCACGATGCTGCTGGGCCTGGCCGAGGACGCCGAGCGCGCCGGTGATCAGCGGGCCTGCAAGGAGTACCGGGACCGGGCCGACCGGGTCCGCCGCGATGCCGACCTGATCCGCACCAACATCCTCGACGGTGCGAAGGTGGCCGACCAACGACCGGCCTGACGCCGGCGCGGCGGCCGTCAGGGAACGGTGACGTCCGATTCCGCGGTGACTCCCAGCGTCCTGTTGACCCCACTGATCCGGAGCACCTGGTACACGATCCCGGTCGCGTTGACCACCCGGAACCCGCGGCCCACACCGGTGGCGGCGTCGCGCCCGAGCAGCAGGGCCCGGATCCCGGCCGCGGACACGAACGTGACTTTTCGCAGGTCGACGACGATTTCCGACACGTCGGCCTGCTCGGCGGCGTTCATCATCAAGGCGATCAGGCCGTCGCCAGAGTCCTCGTCGAGTTCGCCCGCGACCACCAGCCGGGACACACCCGCCCCGTCATCGCGCTTCGTCACGGAGAAGGGCGTCAACATGGATCCTCCCGGCGGATTTCGTTGCTGCAGTGCAACTACGTCCGAAGGTAACCGCTCTCCGCATGAGCAAACGTCGATGCGCTCGGGAGATGAGCGGTTCAGCTGGGAAGTCCCCGCCGGGCCAGCGTCGCCCAGACGACCTTCCCGCCGTAGGCCGGCAGCGTGCCCCAGCGGTAGGCCACCCTCGTCACCAGCGCCAGGCCACGCCAACCGGCCTGATCGACCGAGGCCGGCGACGGTGGCACCGGCAGGACGTCGCTGCCGTCGCGGACCGCGACGATGAGATAGCGTCGGCCCAGGTTGATCCGGAGATCGATCATCGTCCCGGCGTGCACGACCGCATTGGTGACCAGCTCACCCGCCACCACAGCGGCCGGGTCCACCAGGTGCGGCAATCCCCATCGCAGGCAACCCTCGGCGACCAGCTCGCGGGCGTGCCGGGCCGCCCCGGAGACGGGCAGCAGGATGTCCTTGATGCAGAGCGTCCGCTGCCGGGTCTCCGCGTGCAGCGCCTCCCGCACCGACGCGTGCACCGTCAACCGCCCGTACCCATGGGTGAAAAGCTCTGCCAGCGCCGGATTCGGCGCCGCCAGCAGCATCGGGATGCCCGGCCACAACGAGGCCTGCCGCGCGGCGGCCAGGAACACCGACGCCGCGGCGGGCTCGACGATCACCGTCTCGGCGAGGTCGAGGACGACCGCGTCGGGCTGCTCCACCAAGCACTTGAGCAACGCTGTCCGCACGGTGGGAGCGGACGCCAGCGACAGCTCCCCCCGGACGTGCACCAGCAGACGCGTTCCCACCGGCTCGATGTCGCACTGGACGGCAGGCATCCCGCCATTGTCGCTCGCAACAGCCCGGCAGGCGACCTGCTCGACAGCTCTTGACGTGCCAAAAGCGGCCGCGCCGGCCGCGTGCGGCGCCAGGTCGCTGCCGCCGGTCCGGAGACAACCCGACGACACCGCCCGTTTGGGCCGGGCCGGCACGGGTAGCCGCGCTCGACCCTTCGAGCCGCGAAAGGACCTGATGTGGATCCGGCACAGGCGGCCCTCCGGGCCGGGCGGGTGGTGTGCGCCGACAGCGTCGGCCGTGCCCTGCTCGCCATGGCGGTGCCGCCCGAGCAGCGGCGGGGCGGCGTCCTCTCACGGGTGCCGGTGCTGGGCCGGCACGGCGGGCTCCCCGGCGAGCTGCGCCGGGTCGCCCTCGCCGCGGAGACGGACGAGGAGGCCCTGCCGGTCGCCTGCGTCGAGCACGTCGATGCCGAGGCGGTCGCCCGGTGGATCGTCGGCCGCCATCGGTCCGTCTCGTACCCGGCGGTGGTCCTCGGCTCGCCGCACGGCGCGGCCGTGCACCTCGCCGTGGCCTGCGGCGCTGCCTGGCTGCCGTCGTCGTTCACCATCACCACGCCGTGGCCGGGCGGATCTCCCGGGGACTGGCGGCTCGCCATGTCGTGGGGCGCCCGGCTGGCGGAGCAGATCATCGCCCGCAACCCCGGAGTCACCGTGCGGCAGGTGCACGATCCGGTGCTGCGTGGCGCGCTCTGCGGTACGTCGGTGTCCCTGCAGGTCCGCTGGCAGACGCTGCCAGAGGCGTACCGCACGTTCCTGCGCTCCCGCATCGCGCCCGGTGGCGCCTGTGTCCTCGTCCGTGACCTGCGCACCTGGCCCGTGCTCGACGGACCGCCGGGATACAGCTTCCAGATCGGGTCGCCGACCAGTGGCTGGGGCGAGGCCGACTACCGCGGCGAGAACGAGGCTTTCCGGCGGCTGCTGCGCCGGGTCGGCGCCGAGGACTGGTCGGGCCCCTGGGCCGGCACATCCAGGAACTACGCCGAGACCAGCGGCGAGCCGGCTGTCGAATCCCAGCTCCGGAAGCTCGCCGCGGCGAGCGGCTCGGCCGGTCACCGGGTGCTTTACACCGATCCGCGGTCGTTCAGTGCCGCCGTCGCCGATCTGTACCGGACGTGGTGGCCACCGCAGCACGGTGCGTCGCACGCCGTGGTGAGCACCGGCCGGATGACCGACCCCTGGGAGATGCTCGACGCCGGCATGGTGCCGTACTGGGGTGAGTCGTCGTCGCGCCCGGTCGCCGACGCCGCGGAACTGTGGCTCGCCGGCAGCCGGCCCTACGACCGGATCAGTGTGCTGCCGGAACCACCCGGAACAGCACACGACAGGATCGCCACGCTGGCACAATGGCGGTCGGTCGCCGCCTTCGCCCGCCGCGGCGGCACCGTGAGCGACCTCCTCGCCAGGCGGTACCCGACGCTGCCGACGGCCGCCGGGCACGCGACCGACTTCGTCCGGCGCGCCGCGGTGACGCGCCGGCGACCGGAGCCGATCCCGATCGGTGAAGCGGTGCGGCACCTGGCCGAGCACGGCTCCGTACCCGGCTTGATGGTGGCCTGAGGCCGGCCGGCCGGACCGATCGTCCGGCGCGGTTTGGACGAGTCCGATGTGGGGACTCGGCCGGAAAGGGTCAACACAGGGGAGATGGCATGTCGTTCGATCGACGGGTCACGCCTCCCGGAGGCACGCGGACCACGGACACCCGGCTGGAGGATCTCGACGAGATCGCCGAACGCTACGCGCACGCGAGAGAGGACGCCGACGGCGTACGGGCACGCCTGCTCCGCGACCAGATGATCAGCGCGGCGATACCGATGGCCGATCGTCTCGCTCGCCGGTACCGGGGTGGCGCGGAGCCGCTGGCCGACCTGGAGCAGGTGGCCCGCATGGGCCTGGTCAAAGTCGTCGACCGTTACGCACCGGAGCGGGGATCCTTCACCGCCTATGCGATGTACACCATCGTCGGGGAGCTGAAACGGCACCTGCGTGACCGGAGCTGGGCGGTGCACGTGTCCCGCTCGATGCAGGAACTGGCGATGGCCACCACCCGCCACGAGGCGGAACTGACGCGGGAACTCGGCCGGCGACCCACCGACACCGAGACGGCCCAGCGAGCCGGCATCACCGTCGGTGAACTCGACCGGGCGCGGACGGCGTCGGCCGGTTACCGCTCGGTCTCCCTCGACATGCCGATCAGCGACGGCGGCGGCCGGTTCGGTGACCTGTTCGGTGACGTGGACGCCGAGGTGGAGAAGGTCGCCGACCGGCTCACGGTCACCGAACTGATCGCGCGCCTGCCCGCCCGGGAACGGCAGGTGGTGGTCGCCGTCTATTACGGCGGCCGCACCCAGGCCGACATCGCCGCGCAGATCGGCGTCTCGCAGATGCAGATCTCCCGGATCCTGTCGCGGGTGCTGACCTGGCTGCGCGCGGGCCTGCTCACAGATCGGGTGCCGCGCTGGCCCGGTTCCGGCGACGAGGACGAGTCGTTCCAGGTCACGGCGGTGTCCGGGCCGGCCGGGCAGGTGGAGATCCGGGTCCGCGGTGAGGTGGACCGCGACAATGCCGACCGGCTGCGTACCGCGCTGCTGGACCTCGTCTGCCGGCAACCCGCCGGACGGCGGGTCACCCTGCAACTGGCCGGGGTGCCGCTGCTGGACGCGGCGGGCATCCGGGTCCTGCTGACGGTGTACGAGGCAGCACAGGCCCGCGGCGTCACGGTGACCGCCACCGGCCTGACTCCCGTCGTCCGGCAGATCGCCACGGTCGCGGGACTCACGCCGATGCTTGCGCCACCGGAGCACACCGATCCGCCGACCGGCTGACCCGCCGGTCGGCTGACCCGGCACGGCCGCGGATGACAGGCACCGGTCAGCTGATCCGGCGCGGTCCGCGGATCACGTAGGTGGCGGTACCGGTGACCGCCAGGATCGCTGCGGTCGTGCCGGCCGCGACGCTTTCCGGCGGCTGGCCCGCCCAGGTGAGCAGGTACAGCGCGAACGGTTCCGGCACGGCCGGGATCCCGGCGGACACGCATCCCGTCACGACCGGCAGACTCCACGCGAGCCGGCGGCCGAACAGCGTCGCGGCCAGGGCGGCGAGCCCGGTGAAGCCGGCCGCGTCCCGCAGGACGACGCCGGCCGGTGCGGTCGCCACGGCCGTCACCACGGCCGCGGCGAGCACCGCGATGGCGGCCAGGTGCAGCGCCCGGCGGGGCGTCCAGCGGATCGCCGCGGTCGCGTCCAGGGTGCTGTCCGGCCCGCCGAGGCCGTGACCGAGGACGGCGACACCCAGCGCCACGGCGAGCGCGGCGGCCGTCACGGCGTGCCGCGGCTGGGCCTCGCCGCTGCCGAGCCAGGCGACGGCGGCCATCGCCGCGACCGCGCACAGCACCCCGCCGGGCACCTCGCGGGAGCGCAGGAACAGGGCGAAGGTGGTCACCGGGCGGCTCCGATGCCCAGGGCGGCCGCTTGATCACCGCAGGTCAGGCCGGCCGCGCGTACCGCGGCGACCCGGCGTTGCTGCTCGGCGGCGGGCAGCGCGGTGAACGTCTTCCACATCGCGTCGCGGCGGGCCAGTTCGTCGGCGGCGAAGGTCTGCCCGGGCACCGGGTGGCTGCCGTACAGCCAGGCGGCCGCCACGGCCCGGGCACGCAACACGTCCGGGTACGCGCTGTCGCCGGCGCCGGTGCAGAGGGGTGTGCCCGCGCCGGCCAGGATCCGGGCGGTCAGGTCGGCGGCATCCCCCGCCTGCCCGAGGTTGTCGCTGTCCAGCCACGCCGCGGACGCCGGTTGCGGGCGGCCGAGATCCGGCACCGCCTCGTGCACCGAGACCGGCGGGTCCGGCAGCTTCGCGAGCAGCCGCACCGCGTCCCGGGCCGGTGCGACGAGGGCGGGCAGTCGCCGGCTGTGCGCCGCGGTCACGCAGACCCGTGGCCCGCCGTCGGTGGTGCAGACCTCGGCGACCGCGGCCGGGTCGACGGGGAAGGCCTCCGCCCTGGTGACGGAGAGCATCGGGGCGGCGAGCACCAGGCCGAGCGCGGGCGGGACGACGGCGAGCAGCCGGACCAGCCGGTTCGTCGCGAGATGAAGTACCAGGCCACCGGCGGCCAGCCCGCCGAGCCACCAGGCCTGGCCGGCGCTGACCGGGCCGGCGACCGCCTGGAACTCGGAGAGGGTGCTGGTGAAGAACGGCAGCAGCAGGGCCGGCCCGGGTTTCGCGACCTCCCCGATCTTGGTGACCTCGATCGCCGCGAGCAGCGCGGCGAGACTGCCCGCGCCGAGCACGGCCGGGGTGTACGCGTACGGCAGCAACCTGCCGATGCCCAGGCCGAGGCATCCCGCGGCGACAAGCGCGAGCACGCCGACGAGCGTCACCGCCGGCCAGCCGCTGCCCGGGTGACCGGCGACGGCCGCGACCTTCGGCGCCCCGGCGGCCAGGGTGAGCAGGTAGCCGGCGGTCAGGCAGAGCGCGGTGGCCACGGCCGCCGGCCGCCTCCGCCGCCGGCCGGGAGCCGGGGTGGTGCCGAGCAACTCCTCGATCCCGTCGCGCCGGTCCCGGCCGGCCTGCCAGGCACCCGCCGCCAGGGCCAGCGGCCAGAGGATCACCAGCAGGACGCGCTGGAAGGCGGCGAGCAGGTTCCACTGCCGGTCCCACAACTCGGTCTGCCCGGTGAGCGCGAGCACGTAGAGACCTGCCACGCCGAGCACGGCCGTCACGGCACCGGCGAGGACGGCGGTGGAGCGGCGCAGCTCGATCCCCAGGATGCCGATCATCGGGCCACCGCCAGGTCCGCCCGGTGCCGCTTGATCAGGGCCGAGTAGCCGCGCTCGATCGGGCTGTCCCCGGCGTCGTCCGGACCGCCGGCCGTCGCGATGTCGTCCGGCGTGCCGTGCAGCACGACCCGGCCGGCGTCGACGAGCACGACACTCGTGCAGGCGGCAGCCACGTCCTCGACCAGGTGGGTCGACACGACGACGCAGGAGTTTGCGCCGAGTTCACGCAGCAGCTGCCGGAAGTCGAGCCGCTGCTGTGGGTCGAGGCCCACGGTCGGCTCGTCGAGCAGCAGCAGATCCGGCTCGTTGACGATGGCCTGCGCGATGCCGGCGCGCCGCAGCATGCCACCGGAGAGCGCCTTCATCCGCGAGTCCGCCCGGCCGGCCAGGCCCACCCGCTCGATCGCGCGCCGCACGGCACGGCCGCGCCCGGCACCCGGAACCTCCTTGAGCCACGCCATGTACTCGACGAACTCGGTCACCGTGAACCGCGGGTGGTAGCCGAACTCCTGGGGCAGGTAGCCCAGGCCGCGCCGGACCGCACGCAGGTCGGGCCGCCCGTCCATCGGCTGCCCCAGCAACCGCAACTCCCCGTCGTGCGGGCGCAGCACGGTGGCCAGCGCCCGGATCAGGGTGGTCTTGCCGGCGCCGTTGGGGCCGAGCAGTCCGTGGACGCCGGCGCCCAGACTCAGGTCGACCCCGTCCACGGCCACGTACCGGCCCGTTCTCACTCGCAGGCCCACGGCCTGCACTGTCGTCGCCACGATCGTCTCCGCTCCTCGGGTGCGGTTCGATCGTGCGGCGCCGGGGCCGGGTCCCACCTCAGCCGGGTAACCGAGCGGCATCCCGGTGGCTCGGCCGAAAGAACGAGGGCGACCGGGTACGGGTGTCGTACCGTCACGTCCTGTGCTGATCATCTTCCCGGGGCTCCGGGGACCGCAGCGGGTGCTGGTGGGCCTGTTCGCCGTCGTGGCCGCGGTCCTCGTCGTCGTCGAAGGTCTGGACGGCCCCACGCTGCCCGCCACGCTCGGCATGGTCGTCAGCGGGCTGCTCGCGGTAGCCGTGGTGCTGCTCGCCGAGGCCCGCCCGCCCGCGGTCGCGGCGGCCGCGGCGGTGTCCGTCACGGTCTCCGCGGCCTGCGGGCTCGTGCCGTCGCTGCGGCCGGAGCACACGTTCGGCATCGTGGAGTTCGCCGCGCTGTCGGTGGCGGTGATCCGCCTGGTCATGCAGCATCCGGTGCGGCGGGCGGCGGCGCCGGCGGCCCTGGCGATGCTGGCGATCGGGATTCTTCCGGTACGGGTCTTCCTGCACCCGGTGAACGTGCGGACGATGTCGCAGGACGGTGCCCTGCTGGCGATCGTGCTGACCGCCTGGGTGCTGTTCGTCGCGCTGCTCGGCCTCTACCTGCGCCTGCTGGAGAGCCGCCGGGCCGACGCCGACCGGATGGCCCGGCAGGCGGAGCGCCTGGACCACGCCCGCGACCTGCACGACTACGTCGCCCATCACGTGACAGCGATCGTCGCGCAGACGCGGGCCATCAGGTTCGTCACGAGTTCGGGTGCCGCGCCCTCGCCCGAGGACCTGGACGCCCTGCTGGCCGATGTGGAGCGGGCCGGCGGTCAGGCACTCACGTCGATGCGCCGGCTCGTCGGCATCCTGCGTGACGAGACACCGGCGGCCGCGCCCGTCCACGACGACCTGGCCGAGATGCTCGCCGCGGTCACCAACACCCTGCCGCCCGGGTACCCCGCGCCGGTCATCTCCGTCGACGAGTCGCTGGCCCACCGGCCGCTGCCCGGCGCGACCCTCGACGCCGCACACCACACCGTCCTGGAGGCGCTGACGAACGTGCTGCGCCACACCACCGGGACGCCGCGGATCGACATCCGCGTCCGCATCCGTTCCGATCGGCCCGGCTTCGCGGAGGTGTCGGTGCGCAACGACGCGACGGCTGCCGTGTCGCCGGTGCCGGCCGGTGGCTTCGGTCTGACCGGGCTCAGCGAGCGGGTCCGGGCCGCGGGCGGAGAGCTGACGGCCGGACCGGCCGGGCCGGGCTGGCAGGTCACCGCGGTCCTGCCGATCACCGAACAGGCCCCGGGCGTGCGCCGGCTCGGATTCCGGGCAGCCGTGAAGGGATTCCGATGACCATCCGGCTTCTGCTGGCCGACGACCAGGACATGATTCGTACGGCCTTCCGCATGATCCTCGGCACGCAGCCGGACATGGAGGTGGTGGCCGAGGCGGCGGACGGTGAGACGGCCGTGGAGCAGGCCCGCCGGCTGCGCCCCGACGTGTGCCTGCTCGACATCCGGATGCCGAGGCTCGACGGCCTGGAGGCGACCCGGTTGCTGGCCGGCCCGGCCGTCCGGGACCCGCTCAACGTCCTCATCGTGACGACCTTCGACCTCGACGAGTACGTGTACCGCGCGCTGCGCAACGGCGCCTGCGGTTTCCTGCTCAAGGACACGTCACCGAACCTGCTGGTGGAGGCGGTACGCGCGGCCGCCGCCGGCACCACCCTCATCTCGCCGGCCGTGACCGTACGCCTGCTCGCTCATCTCGCACCGCGCCGCGACGCCGCCGCGGAGGTCCCGGAGGCGCCGCCCACCGAGCCGCTCACCGAACGCGAGCTCGCGGTGGTTCGGCTCGTCGCGCACGGGCACACCAACGACGAGATCGCCGGGCGGCTCTACGTGACACTGTCGACGGTCAAGACGCACCTGGCCAACGTGCAGCGCAAACTCGCCGCCCGCAACCGTGTCGAGATCGCCGCCTGGGCGTGGCGCAACGACGTCTGCTCCCCGGGCTGATCGACCGGGCTGGTCGAGCGGCACCGGGGAGCGTGCGTGCACTCAGGTCATCGCGCGGTGGCGGCGCGGACGATCAGGTCCGCCACCGGGCCCGGGTGCGAGACACCGACGGCGTGCGACGCCTTGCGGATCTCCACGGTCTTGCGCGAGCCGGCCCGGCCGGCCATCCAGCGCTGGGCCTCGACCGGGATGTTGCGGTCGGCGCCGGCGACCAGGAACCAGGACGGGATGCCGGCCCACGCCGGCTTCCCGGACGCCTCGCTGAGCGCCGCGTCCCGGATGGGCCGCTGCGTCACGGCCATCAGTGCCGCCTGCCGCGGGGACACGTCGGCGGCGAACTGCTGCCGGAACAGGTCCTGCCGGATGTAGAGGTCAGCGGTGCCGTCGCCGAGCCCCACCGGCGCGAGCGTCGCACCGAGAGTGCTGCCCGGGAACTTGTTCGACAGCGCGAGGGCGTTCTCCCCCCGGTCGGGAGCGAAGGCCGCGATGTAGACGAGCGCCTTGACGTCCGGGTCACCGGTGGCGGCGTTGGTCATCACCGCGCCACCGTACGAGTGACCGGCGAGCACGATCGGCCCCCGCACCGAGTCGAGGACGGTCCGGACGTGCTCGGCGTCGGACGCCAGCCCGCGCAACGGGTTGGCGGCGGCGACCACCGGGTAACCGCGCCGCTGGAGCCGCTCGATCACCCCGCTCCAGCTGGCCGCGTCGGCGAACGCGCCGTGGACCAGCACGATCGTCGGCTTGGCCGGAGCCGGCGTACCGGCTGTCGCGGCGGATGTGCCGGACACGGACGTGACGCCCGCCAGCACGACTGCGGCGGCGAGGGCCACCATCCTGGGGATGCGGATGCGCATCGGTTGCTCCAATCGAATGTCGGTGACAGAGGGCGGACCGGCAGGCGTCAGCCGACCGAGGCGGCCGCCTGGAGGATGACCTCGGCCACGGCGCCGGGCTGCGAGGCCGGGATCGCGTGCGAGGCGCCGGGCAGTTCCACAGTGGTACGAGCCCCGGCGCGCTCTGCCATGAAACGGTGCGCCGCGAGCGGGATGTTGAGGTCCAGCTCCGGGTAGACGAACCAGGACGGCACGGTCTTCCACGCCGGCTCGCCGGATCCCTCGTTCAGGGCCGTGGTGTTGAGCGGGCGCTGGGCGGCCGCGTCGACGGCGGCCTGCTCGGCCGGGACGTCGGCGGTGAACTGCTGGTGGAACAGCTCCTGCCGGATGTAGAGGTCGACAGTCCCGTCCGGCAGCGGCACCTCGGTCAGGGTCTCGCCGAGGGTGCCGCCGGGGAACTTGCCGGACAGCTCGCCGATGCTCTCGCCGGCCTCGGGCGCGAAGGCGGCGACGAACACGAGGGCCTTGACGTGGTCGTGGCCGACGGCGGCGTTGGACATGACCGCCCCGCCGTAGGAGTGCCCGGCGAGCACGACCGGCCCGTCGATGGTGGCGAGGACGCCGGCGACGACGGCGGCGTCACCGGCGAGGCTGCGCAGCGGGTTCGGCACGGCGACGACCCGGTGACCGTCGGCGTGCAGCCGCCGGATCACGCCGGTCCAGCTGGCGGACTCGGCGAACGCGCCGTGGACGAGGACGATGGTGGGTTTCATGACAGAGCCTTTCAGCGGGTCGACAGGACGGTGGACAGGAAGTCGGCGGCCTGGCGGATCGCGCCCTCGGCCGCCCGGGTCTCGCGCAACGCGTTGAGCATCACGAAGTCGTGGATGACGCCCTGGTAGCGCACCGCGGTGACGGGCACGCCGGCGGCGCGCAGCCGGTTGGCGTACGCCTCACCCTCGTCGCGCAGGACGTCGGCCTCGGCGACGATGACGAGCGCCGGCGGCAGCCCGGTCAGCTGCTCGGTGGTGGCGCGCAGCGGCGACGCGGTGATCTCGGCACGCCGGGCCGGGTCGGTGGTGTACTGGTCCCAGAACCACCGCATGGCGTCGCGGCGCAGGAAGTAGCCCTCGGCGAACTGCCGGTACGAGCCGGTGTCGAAGCCGGCGTCGGTGACCGGGTAGAACAGCACCTGCCCGGCGAGCGGTACGTCGCCCCGCTGCTTGGCGGTCAGGGTGAGGGCGATCGCCATGTTGCCGCCGACGGAGTCACCGGCCACGGCCATCCGGGACGGGCTTGTCCACGTGGTACTCCGATGTGGTGGTGGGAACGACGGTCAGGAATCGGCCGGCCTGCGGAGTCATCGCGGGGCTCGCCGGCGGGCCCGGGCGCCGGTCGCGTCGGGTCGTTGCCTGGCCTCGCCGAGCACTTCGGTGAACAGCGCGTCACGCAGCGCCACCTCGCGGGGGTCGTCCCACAGGTGGAAACCGGTTCGGTTCATGGCGTAGGCGAAACCCGTACCCGTGTCCGGGTCGGCGAAGGCGAAGGAGCCGCCCAGCCCCATCGTGCCGAACGCCGTGCCCGAGGCGGAGCCGAAGCGGAACGCGGGGAACGGCTTCACGTACCCCAGCGAGTATTGGGTCGGCAGCCGCAGGACCTGGTCGAACAGTCCTCGCGACGGCGGCTGCGCCGGACGCTTCAGCTCGTCGAGCGTCGCGGCGGTGAGCCCGAGCCCGGCCCCGCCGGTCGCGGCCTCGCCGTAGAGCCGCGCGATCGAGCGCGCCGACCCGATGCCGTTGACGGCGGGGATCTCGGCGGCCTGCACGTCCGGCCGGTTGATGTTGTCCGGGACGCCGATCACCCGCGGGTTTCCGAAGGTGCGGGCGCTCAGGCTGCGCGGGTTCGCGAACGCGAAGGCGAAGGCCGGCGGCATCGCGTTGACGTGCAGCATCATCTCCCAGGTCCGGAAACCGTGTATCCGGGCGATCCGGCGGCGATCGGTGCCGGCGGGCAGGCCGACGTGGAAGTCGAGAGCCAGCGGCGCCGCCACCTCGTCGGCGAAGAACCGCCCCAGGTGGCGGCCCTGCGGGTCGATCCGGCTGATGAGCTCGCTCTCGTACCAGCCGAGCGACGTGCCGTGATAGCCGTGCCGCTCACCCGGCGTCCAGGCCGGGCGCTGCTCGGCAAGCGCCGCCGCCAGTGCCGGCGACCCGGTCAGGTCCGCCAGCGTGAGAGGCTTGTCGATCACCGACAGGCCGGCCTGGTGCGAGAGCAGCTGACGTACTGTCACGTCCGCCTTGCCGGCGGCGGCGAACTCCGGCCAGTACGCCGCCACCCGCTCGTCGTAGTCGAGCAGGCCGCGGGAGTGCAGCAGCGCGACAGCCGTCGACGACACACCCTTGGTCGTCGAGAAGACCGGCACCATCGTGTCGCGTTCCCACGGCTCGCGCGTCGTGCCGTCGCGATAGCCGCCCCACAGGTCGACCACCTTCCGGCCGTCGCGGTAGACCGCACAGGCGGCGCCGATCTCCCGCTTCCGCGCGAAGTTCCGCCGGAACGCGTCGGCCACCGGGCCGTAGCCCTCGTCGACATCGCCGTGAACCATGGCGGCCGGCACGTGCACTTTCAGTACCACTCGGCTTCTCCCCATTTCCGCAAGACGCCGAACGGTGACATGCGCCGAGGTGGCCGGACCAGGGATCAGCAGTCCCTGGCGGAGACCCCCTAAGATCGGCTCGTGAGACGCGAGGACCTGGCCGACTTCCTACGGAACCGGCGCGCCGCGCTCGCACCGGCACGCCGCACGGCCCGCCGCACGCAGGGCCTGCGCCGCGAGGACGTCGCCGAGCGCGCCTACATCTCCATCGACTACTACACCCGGCTGGAACAGCGGCGCGGGCCGCGACCGTCACCCGAGGTGGCGTCGGCGCTCTCCCAGGCGCTGGAGCTGACCGTCGACGAACGTGACCACCTGTTCCACCTGATCGGGCACAATCCGCCGCAGCAGACGCCGCCCCTGGCCGACGTCGACCCGGGGCTGTGCCGGGTGCTGGACGCGCTCGACGGAAACCCGGCCCTGGTCATCTCGAACCTGGGTCACACGCTGCGGCAGAACTGCCTGGGCCGGGAACTGTTCGGCGACCAGACGCAGTACACCGGGCTGGCCCGCAGCGCCTACTTCCGCTGGTTCCTGGTGCCGCAGGAGCGCGGCATCTATCCCGCCGACATCCACGACGACCAGAGCGCGACCTTCGCCGCCAGCGTCCGGGCGGCGGCCGACCTCGAACCCGACCCCACCGAGGCCACCCAGCTGATCACGGCGTTGCGCGCGGGCAGCGCGGAGTTCCGCCGGCTCTGGGAGAACCACGACGTACGGCTCTGCCGTCAGGAGACCACGTCGCTGCTGCATCCCCGGGCGGGTCGGCTGGACTTCGACTGCGAGGTCGTCTTCAGTCACGATCGCCGGCAGCGGATGCTCATCTTCACGGCCCGCTGCGGTGCGGATCTGCGCCACCTGATCACCGCGGACGCCGGGGCCGGTCACCGGTCGTAAGCCGGCCCACCCCGTACTCGTCCGAGCAGCTCAGGTCCTGTCGTTGGCACGTCGGGAGCCCTTATCGAACTTTTATGCTGATCATGCGACGGTGTCCGGTCGGAGGTGGTGCTGAGGTGCGCGTACTCATCGCGGACGACGAGCGGATCCTGGCGGACACGATCGCCGACGGTCTGCGGGACTTCGCCATGGCCGTGGACGTCGTGTACGACGGTGACGCCGCCCTGGAACGGGTGGATGTCAACCGGTACGACGTGGCGGTCCTCGACCGGGACATGCCGGGCGCCACCGGCGACCAGGTGTGCCGGCATGTCGTCGACACCGGCCTCGACACCCGGGTGCTGCTGCTCACCGCGGCGGCCGGGATCCGGGACCGGGTCGAAGGGCTGGGCCTCGGTGCCGACGACTACCTGACCAAGCCGTTCGCCTTCGCCGAGCTGGTGGCGCGGGTGCAGGCGCTGGGCCGGCGGGCGAACCAGGCGCAGCGGCCGGTGCTGGAACGGGACGGCATCGTGCTCGACATCCCGCGGCACACCGTCTCGCGCGACGGGTTGCCGCTGCGGCTGTCACCCAAGGAGTTCGCGGTGCTGCGGGTGCTGCTGCGGGCGGACGGCGCCGTGGTGAGTGCGGAGGACCTGCTGGAACAGGCGTGGGACGAGCACGCCGACCCGTTCACCAACACGGTCCGGGTCACCGTGATGACGTTGCGGAAGAAGCTCGGCGAGCCGGCGGTCATCCACACCGTGCCCCGGGTGGGATACCGGCTCGGCCGATGACGCTGCGCTCCCCGCTCCGCCGGGCCACCCTGATCTGCCTGCTGCTGGTGGCCGGCACGTACCTGTCCCGGGACATCGCCGCGGGGCTGGGCGGGTGGTTGCAGAAGGGATTCGTCCGGATCTGCGTGACCGACGGGCGTACCGTCTCGCGCGCCCTCCTGTGCCGGGCCGGCGTCGAGCAGGACAACTCGTACCGGCTGGCGCTGGTCCTCGTCCTGGTCGCGATGCTGGTGGCAGCCCTGTTCGCGCTGCGCTGGGCGGTCCGGCCGATCCGGGAGCTGGCGACGCAGATCCGGGCTCTGGGTCCGCAGAACTTCGCGTACCGGCTGCGTGCCGGTTCCCGGCACGGCGAGATGGCCGCGCTGGCGGACGCGGTCAACGACATGATCAGCCGGGTGGCGGTGGGTTACGAGTCGCAGCGGCGCTTCGCGGCGGACGCCTCGCACGAGTTGCGTACCCCGCTCGCCGTGCAGCGCACCCTCATCGAGGTCGGGCTCGCCCGCGCACCCGGCCCGGAGAAGTTGCGGGTGCTCACCGAGCAACTTCTGGAGACCAACGAGCGCAATGTACGCCTGATCGAGGCGCTGCTCGTGCTCAGCGAAAGCGACCGCGGGCTGGCCTCCCGCAGCGAACTGGCCCTGGACGCCATCGTCGGCGCGGTCGTCGGCGAGCACCGCAACCGAGCCGCGCAGGCGGGCGTCACCATCACCGCCCACCTGACACCGCGCCCGGTGATCGGCGAACAGGTGCTGCTCGAACGGCTGGTGACGAACCTGCTGCAGAACGCGATCAAGTACAACCGGCCGGGCGGCACGATCACCGTCACCGTCGGGCACCACCCGGCGCTCGTCGTCGAGAACACCGGCGACGACGTGCCGGCCGAAACGGTCGCCGGGCTGTTCGAGCCGTTCCGCCGGCTCAACGGGGTTCGCATCGACCACAGCGGCGGCGTGGGGCTGGGCCTGACCATCGCCCGGTCGATCGTGCACGCGCACGACGGCACGATCAGCGGGCACTCGACCGGGCGCGACGGCCTCCGCATCGAGGTGGTCCTGCCGGCCGTGGGCGGGCCGGCGGGCGACCGGTAAAGGAAGCGTAAAGACGACGCTTACGCTGCCGTCATGCCCGTTCTCGGATAGTTCTCCGCATGCGACGAACGTTGATCTCCCTTGCCGCGACCGTCACCGGCCTGGCCCTGCTGACCGGCTGCGGCAGCAGTACCGACGGGACCACCGGCTCCGGCGCGGGAACGGAACCGGCCTCCGGTACGACCACGGCCGCGGCCACCGGCGAACTCTCCGACGAGGCGAGCAAGCGGCAGACCGCCGAAAAACTGATCGCCGACTGCATGAAGGAGAAGGGCTTCCAGTACGAGGTACCGCCGCCGTTCGAGATGAGTTCCCGGTCCGCCGAGTTCACCGGCACGGCGAGCCTGCTCAAGACCGACGACGAGCTCCGGCAGTACCGGCAGAAGTACGGCTTCGGCATCTACAGCGCCCAGGTGTTCCCGGACGACCCGATGGTCAAGCAGCCGGAGATGAAACCGGGCAACAACCCGAACAACAAGATCCGTGAGGCGCTCGACCCGGCCCGGCAGAAGGCCTGGGACGAAGCGCTGACGGCGGAACCCAAGGCGGGACGCACGACCCCGGGCTGCTCCGACGACGCCTACGCGAAGGTGTTCGGGTCGAGCGATCCGGACCCGCAGCAGCAGGCGAAGGCGAAGCGCGAGTACGAGAAGTACCGCACCGACCCCGCCGTAGTGCGGGCGGCCCAGAAATACGGTGACTGCCTGCGCGAGAAGGGCTACCAGGTCGCCTCGACCGAGCCCGGCCGGATCGACAACGGCGTCTTCGACCTGATCAACGCACCGATCATGGGCGGCAAGCAGGTCAGCGCCACCGAGGCGAAGACCGCACTGGCCGAGGAGATCAAGGCGTCCCTCGCCGACGTGGACTGCCGCGGCGAGTACGCGACCCTCGCCCGCACCGAGTACGCCGAGGTCGCCGTCCGCGGCGGCGGGGCCGGCTGACCGTGCGCCCTCGTCTCCCTCGCCGGGGCCCGGTCCGGGTCGTGGCCCTGAGCACCGCCGTCGCCGTGGCCGCGGGCGCGGCCGGCTGGTTCGCCGCCAGTCAGGTGAAGTCGCCGGCGGACGCGGCCGCCGACCGGCGCCCGCCCGCCGCGTCACTGATCACGGTGCCGGTGGAGAAACGCAACCTCACCTCGGCGGTGACCACCCAGGGGTCGGTCACCTACGGCAAGGCGCAGCCGATCACGCTGACCGGCACGGTGGCCGGCGGCGCCGGTGAGGCCGGCCCGCAGCTGGTCACCAAGACCGCCACGGCCGGCCGGACCCTGCGCGAGGGAGACGTCCTGCTGGAGATCAATGGGCGGCCGGTCTTCGTACTCAAAGGCAAGGTCCCGATGTACCGGACCCTGCTCCGCGGCAGCCAGGGCGACGACGTGCGCCAGTTACGGGCCGCCATGCGGCGGCTGATGCCGGGTCGCGGGCTCACCGCCTCCGGGACGCTCAACGACAGCGCCCTGAACGCGGTGAGCGCCTTCTACGCCAGGAAGGGGTACGAGGCCGCGAAGCCGGCCGCCGATCAGCGGGCCCAGCTCCGCCTGCTGGAACGGGCCGTCACGGACGCGACCGAGGCCGGCGGCCGGCCGCTCGCCGACGCGAAGGCCGACCTCGCCGAGTTCCGCCGCACCTACGGTGTCAGCATCCCCAGCGGCGAGATCCTTTTCCTGCCCGAGCTGCCGATCCGGCTGACCACGGTGACCGCGAAGGCCGGCACCGCGCCGGCCGGACCGGTCGGCACCGTCGCCGACCCGGCCCTGGTCGTGAACGCGACCGTGTCGGCCGAGGACGCGGAGCTGCTCAAGACCGGCATGACCGCCACCCTGGAGGGCCCGGCCGGCCAGACCTGGGGCGCCACCCTGACCGGCATGGGGGCCGAGTACGCCGTCAGCACCGCCGCCGACGCGGAGCAGGATGAAAGTCCCGCGGCGCCCGGCATCCCGATCCAGCTGAAGCCGACGGACCGGGCGAAGGCGGCCGCGCTCAACGGGCAGACGATCACCGTGCGGATCCGGGTCGGCGACACCGGCGGGGAGGTTCTCAGCGTGCCGGTGTCGGCGGTCTTCACCGCCTCCGACGGGCAGGCCCGGGTCACCGTGCAGGCGGCCGGCGACCGGACGCGCGATGTGCCGGTCGAGCTGGGACTCACTGCTGCCGGCAACGTCCAGGTCACCCCGGAGGTCGGTGCCGTGCTGACGGCCGGTGATCGCGTGGTGGTGAGCGGCTCATGACGTACGTCCTCGAACTGACCGGCGTCAGCCGCACCTTCCCCACCGACCCGCCGGTGACCGCGCTTGTCGACATCGATCTGCGCGTAGGCCGCGGTGACTACCTCGGCATCATCGGGCCGTCCGGCTCCGGCAAGTCGACCCTGCTCAACGTGCTCGGTCTGCTCGACGTGCCGAGCGCCGACCGGTACCGGTTCGAAGGCGTGGAGACCACCGAGCTGGGTGACCGGCGGCGCACCGAGCTGCGCGGCTCCCGGATCGGGTTCGTCTTCCAGTCCTTCCACCTGCTGATGTACCGGACCGTCGTGGAGAACGTGATGCTCGGCGGCCTCTACACCGGCGTCCCGGCCGCGGTGCGCCGGGAACGGGCGGTGGCCGCGCTGGCTCGCGTCGGCATGGGTCACCGGCACGAGTTCCTGCCCGGCCGGCTCTCCGGCGGCGAGCGGCAACGGGTCGCGATCGCCCGCGCGCTGGTCGGCGACCCGGCACTGCTGCTCTGCGACGAGCCCACCGGCAACCTCGACAGCAGCAACACCGCCGCGGTGCTCGACCTCTTCGACGAGCTGCGCGCCGGCGGCGCCACCCTCCTGGTGATCACCCACGACCTCGCGGTCGCGGGGCGGGCCGACCGGCAGGTACGCATCACCGACGGCCGCCTCAGCGAGGTGGTGACCCGATGAGCCGGCTGTCCGTCAAGGACCTGGTCGCCGAGGCGGTCAGCGGAGTGGGCGCCCGGCCGGCCCGGACCGTGCTCACCGTCGTCGGCATCGTGATGGGCATCGGCACGCTCGTCACCACCCTCGGCGTCTCCGCCACGGCGGGCAACCAGATCGCCGGGCGCTTCGACGCGGCCACCGCGACCGAGGTGACGGTGCACGTGCCGCGCGCCGGCGATCCGGACGCGCCACCGGTGGTGCGCTGGTCCGCGACCGACGACGTGGCCCGGCTGAACGGGGTCACCGCGGTCGCTGCCTACTCCCGGACCGAGGAGGGCAAGGATCTACCGGTACGCGCCAACGCGGTCAAGGACCCGACCCGCATCCTGGACCGGCTGCTGCCCGTCGTCGGCGCCACACCCACCCTGCTCGACACGGCCCGCGCCGACGTCGCCGCCGGCCGGTTCTTCGACACCGGCCACGTGCGGCGCCACGACCGGGTCGCGATCCTCGGCGCCGAGGCCGCTAACCAGCTCGGCCTCACCCGGATCGACAACCAGCCCGCCGTCCTGGTCGACGGCCGGCCCTTCACGGTGATCGGCGTCCTGGGGGCGGTCCGCCGCGCCGACCAGCAGACGCTGGGCACCGCCGTCATCCTGCCGTGGACGACCGCCGACGACGACCTGCGGCTCGGCCCGATCACCACGGTATCGATCACCACCGCGCTCGGCGGCGCCCCGCTCATCGCCGCGCAGGCCCCGATCGCCCTGGCGCCCAACGATCCGGCCGCGCTGCAGGTCGACGCCCCGCCGGATCCGGCGTCCCTGCGGACCGGGGTGGCCCAGGACGTCAGCGGCCTGCTGCTGATCCTCGGCCTGGTGTCGCTGGTCGTGGGCGCGCTGGGCATCGCCAACGTCACCCTGGTCACCGTCATGGAACGCACCGCCGAGATCGGGTTGCGGCGCGCGCTCGGTGCCCGCCGCCGGCACATCGCCGCCCAGTTCCTGCTCGAATCCACCGTGATCGGCCTGCTCGGCGGCATCGTCGGCGCCAGCACCGGTGTGCTGGCCGTCGTCGCCATCAGCGTCACCCGGCAGTGGACACCGGTGGTCGACGGGACCCTGGCTGCCGCATCCCCGCTGGTCGGCGCGGTGGTGGGGCTGCTGGCGGGGGCCTATCCGGCGATGCGGGCGGCGCGGATGCAGCCGGTCGACGCCCTCCGCGGGCCGGCCTGAGTCGTCGCCGGCTCCCGGCCGTCACCCAGGGCACCGCTGACTGCCGGCTGTCACCCCGGGCGCCGCTCGCTGCCGGCTGTCACTCGCGGGCGGCCAGCAGTGTCACCGGCCGCTCCCGGGTTGCCGCTCGCGAGGCCAGGACGCTCGTCGCCGCGGTGATCAGAAAACCGCACCCGACGACCGCGCCGGCAAGCGTCCACGGTAGATCGAGCGTCGGGCGGCCGGAGACGGCTCCGGTGGTGATCAGGGCGGCCAGCAGGGTGCCGGCGGCGGCCGTCCCGCCGAGAAGCAGCCCGAAGCCGGTGACCAGCGCGGACTCCGTGACGGCGGTGCGGACGACCTGGGCGCGGGTGAGCCCGGCGGTGCGGGCGGCGGCGAACTCCCGGCGCCGGGCACCGACGGTGATCACCACCGAGTTGACGACGCCGATCAGGGCGTACAACGCGCCGAGACCCATGACCGCGACGAGCACGGCGTTGCTGGACGAGGTCCGCGCCGCTCCGTCCTGCCGCAACCACTGTTCCACGCCGACGAGCGTCGCGCTGCCGGGGACGGCGTCGGCGACGTCGTCGTGGCCGGCACCCGGCGCGAGGGTGACGAACGAGCGCCAGGGCGCGTCGGCGAGCTGACCGGCCGTGAGCAGCCCGGCCGGAAGGAGCACCGACGCCCCGCCGCCGATCCGCTGGGGCACCGCCGCCACGACGGGCAACCGGCCCAGGTCGGTGTCGCCGACCCGGATGCCGACGGTGTCACCGGGCGAGAACCCGTCGGCACCCGGGCCGGCCGCCACGACGGCGCCGCGCAGGCCGGTCAGGTCACCGGCGTCCGGGTGGACGCGGGTGTACGCGCCGGCGTCGACCACCAGCCCGCTGGTGATCCTGGTGTAGGCCATGTCCCCGCTGCCGGTGGTCAGAGCGACGGGCACCTGCGTCTCGGTGGCGGCCACACCGGTCGCCGGTGGCAGCGTCAGAGGTGTACCGGTCCCCTCGACCACCAGGTCGGCCCGGGTGTCGTGCCGCTGCTCCGCCCGGCCGGCCGCGGTGAACGTGGACGCCGCACCGGCCTGCCCGAGCAGCAGGCCGGTCAGGACGACGAGGGGAGCGGCGACCGAGGCGGCGCGGCGCGCGTCGTCGCGGACGTTCGCCACGGCGAGCAGTCCGAGCGGCCCGGTCGCGCCGGCCGGCAGGAGCCGCGCGAGACCACCGGCGAGGGCGGGTCCGAGCAGGCTCAGCGAGATCACGGCACAGACCGAGACGCTTGTCGCCATCGCCTGGCCGCCGACGGCGCCGCCGACCGGCGACAGTCCGATGAGGACAAGTGCACCGGCTGCGGCGATCAGACCGAGCGACAGGCGTACGGGCGTCATCCCGCTCGTGACCTCGTCGGCCTCGCGCAGCGCGTCCAGCGGACGGATCCGCGCCGCACGCCGGGCGGCGATCAGGACGCCGGCCAGGGCGAGCACGATGCCGGTGCCGACGGAGACCGGCACGACCCAGCCCTGCCACCGGCCGGTGAAGCCGTCCGGTGCCAGACCGAGGCGGTGCAGCAGCGCGGCCTGCGCCGCCATGGCCGCGATGCCGGTGGGGACACCGGCGACCGTACCGGCGACGCCGAGCAGCAGGGCCTCGCCGAGCAGCAGGCGTCGCAGATGCCGGCGGCTGCCGCCGACGATGCGCAGCAGCGCGAGTTCCCGGCGTCGCTGCTCGACCGCGAAGGCGAACGTGGAGGCGATGATGAAGACGGCGAGCAGCCCGGCGAGCCCGAGGGTGACGGCCAGCACCGCGACCAGGGCCTCGTTGCTCTCGGCGAACCGCATCCGGGCGATCGGCGAGGCACCGGCCGGCGGGTCCAGGGTGGCAGCCGTCACGAGCAGCAGCAGAGATGACTGGACCAGCGCGACGCCGGCGCAGACGGTCAGCACGGCACCGAGGAACAGCGACCGGCGATCGCGAAGACCGGCCCAGCTCAGTCGCATCATGTCAGCGCTCCAGCGCCACGAGGCGGTCGGTGACCTCGCGGACGCCGGGGGTGACGAGCCGGTCCACGATGCGCCCGTCGCGCAGGAACACCACGGCGTCCGCGCGGGCGGCGGCGACCGGATCATGCGTCACCATCACGATCGTCTGTCCACCTTCCACGGTGCTGCGGAGCAGGTCGAGGACGCCTCGGGCCGAACCGGTGTCCAGTGCGCCGGTGGGTTCGTCGGCGAAGAGGACCTCCGGACGGGTGACCATGGCGCGGGCGACGGAGACCCGCTGCTGCTGACCGCCGGAGAGCTGGCGCGGTTTGCTGCGGGCCCGGTCCGACAGACCCACCGCGGCGAGGGCGTCCGTGATCTCGGTGCGCCGCGGCCGGCGGCCCTGCAGGCGTAGCGGCAGCGCCACGTTCTGCGCCGCGGTCAGCGAGCCGATCAGGTTGAAACTCTGGAAGACGAAGCCGATCCGGGTACGGCGCAGCACTGCCAGTTCGTCGTCGTCGAGGGTGGTGAGGTCGGTGTCACCGAGCATGACCCGGCCGGCGTCGACCCGCTCCAGGCCGGCGGCGCAGTGCAGGAGCGTGGACTTGCCCGAGCCGGACGGTCCCATCACGGCGGTCCAGGTGCCGGGCGGGAAGTCGATGTCGATGCCGTCGGCCGCACGCACCATGGTCGGGCCGTTTCCGTAGGTACGGCTCAGGCCCCGCACCGATATTGCCGGCGCCAGCGTCGACGGGAGGGTGTTGATCATGACTCCACGTTATTTCCGCTGCTCAGTGACGCCCATGAGGCCACCACCCGAGATCATGGTGGGGTTCTCCCTACCGCCGGCCAGACGCAGGAGGGTCTCCAGGACCGTCCCGGGGGAGTTCGTGCGGGCCATCTCGCCGGCGACGGCCGCGGACGCGGCGGCGTACGACGGGTCCGCCAGCACCGTCCCCACGGCCGCACCGACGTCACCGGGGTCGGTGACCACGAGTCCCACGCCCGCGGCGGCCGCCCGGCCGGCGTTGACCGGCTTGTCCAGGCCCAGCGGAAGCAGGACCGTCGGCAGGCCCGCACTCAGGGTGGCGAGCAGCGTTCCGGCACCCGCGGCGCCCACGACCAGGTCACTCGCGGCGAGGAGTTGTTCCATGGGCACGAAGCCGGTCACGCGTACGCGATCATTGTCATGGGTCTGCTCGCCGGTCCCACCGGCGGCGACCAGGATGTTGACGTCGAACTCGGCCAGCGAGGAAATGATCGAGCCGAGAATCGTGGCGTCCTCCACCACCGTCCCGAGGGTCACCAGAACCACCGGCCGGTCCTCCCGGCCGGCGAACCGGGGCCGGGACCACGCCTGACCCGGCACGCTGTGCGGCTGCGGCCGGATCGGGATCCGGGTGACCGGGTACCGGTCGGTGGGCCGCAGCAGACTCGCCGGCCACGGATCGACGTAGGCGACAGGCGCGCCGCGGGTCACCGACCGTTGCCCGAACCTCGCGGTGACGGCCCGCTCGAAAGCGACGGCCAGCGGCTCGGCGAGCGGCAGGGTCGAGCCGTGCACGGCGAACGGGACACCGCGGGCTGCGGCGGCGAGCTGGCCGACGAAATCGACCATGTCCGCGACGACGAGATCGGGGCGGAAATCCTCGGCCGCGGCGAGCGCTTCGTCGGCGCCGAGGGTGAGCCGGGACTCGACGAAGAATTCCACCGCGCCCTGTGCCATGTCATCGAGGGCGTCCAGCCGGGTCCGGCGGCTGACGTCCTCGAGGGTCTCGGCCATGCTGGGCCCGGCCGGAAGCAGATCCAGATCCGGAGCGGCACCACTCATGGACGGGTGGGTGAGCAGGGCCACCCGGTGGCCGGCCCGGCGGGCGGCCGCGGCGAGCGGAAGCATCGGGATCAGGTGACCGAAGGCGGGAACGCTGGAGAACAAAATGCGCATGATTCTCTCCGGAAGATGGGTTCAGACGGTCAGGACGGTCTTGCCGACGACGGAACGGGCCTCCATCGCGGCATGGGCCTCGGCGGCCCGCTCCAGCGGCAGCCACTGACCGATGACCGGCCGCAACCCGCCGGACGCGGCCAGGGCGAGGGCCTCGGTGGTGCGGCGGATCTGTTCGTCGGGCGGTCCGAAGACGCCGCGCTGCACGCGGATCCCGCGGCGCGCGGCGACCTCGTCGGAGATGTCCGGCCAGCCGGCCGCCGCGCTGAACCCGAAACTGATCATCCGGCCGCCGTCGGCGAGCAGGTCGAAGGCGGTGGTGGCGATGTCACCGCCGACGCCGTCGAGCACGACGTCGACACCGCCGACACCGCCGACACCGTCGCCACTCCCGACACCGCCGGCCGCCGCGCGCACCTCGTCGGCCCAGCCGACCTCGCGGTAGTCGACAGCGGCGTGCGCACCGAGGTCGCGTGCCACGCCGGCCTTGTAGGCCCCGCCGGCGGCCGCCACGACCCGCGCGCCCGCCGCCACGGCCAGCTGCACGAGCAGCGAACCGACGCCGCCGGCCGCCGCCTCGACAAGCACCCGGTCGCCGGGCCGGACATCCGCCGCCGCCATGATCATCAGAGCGGTACGCCCGTCGGCCAGCAACGCGACCGCCTCGTCCGTCGCCACGCCGTCCGGCACGCCGATCAGCGAGCCGGTGCCGACAGCCACCCGCTCCGCGTAGCCGCCGGACCCGCCGGTGCCGGCAACCACCCGCCTGCCGACCCAGTGCCGGTCCGCGTCATCCCCGACGGCCAGCACGGTTCCGCCGACCCCGTTGCCCGGGATCATCGGCGGCGCCGGGAACGGCCCGAAGCCGCTCGCCCGGAACGACGTCTCGATCCACGTGATCCCGGCGAACTCCACGCCGATCAGTGCCTGCCCGGACGCGACCGTCGGCTCGGCGGTGTCCTCCACGTGCAGAACCGCTGGTGAACCGAACTCTCGCAACCACACCGCTCGCATCGCAGCACCTCTTCTTCCGCTTCCGTCATACTCAGCTCTGCTCAATAGAGCTAACTCTGATGAAACGTAGCAGCTATGATCAGCGCATGGCATCCGGACGTGGCGGGTCCGCTCCACGCGGCAGAAGAGCGGAGTACGCGCGGCTGACGCGCCAGGCGATCCTGGACAGCGCTCGTGACCTGTTCGTCCGCAACGGATACTTCGAGACGCGGGTCGAGGAGATCGCGGCGGCGGCCCGGGTCGCGCCGGCAACCGTCTACGCGGTCGGTGGCGGCAAGCACGGCCTGCTGCGCACCCTCATCACGGCCGGCACCACCGCCGAGGACATCACCGGAACCATCGCCCGCATCCAGGCCATCACCGACCCGCGGGAACTGCTCGGCTTCCTCATCCACGCGACCCGGACCACGTTCGACCAGTGGTCGGGGCTGATGCGGCAGGTCGTCGCGGCCGCCCCGCGCGAGCCGGGTGTGCGGGAAAGCCTCGCCATCGCACACGACAGCATGCGCGGCGGCTTCCGGCTCGTGGCCGACCGACTGGCCGCGATGGGCGCCCTCCGTCCGGGCGTGGACGCCGCCCGGGCCACCGACATCCTGTGGCTGCACCTCTGCAATGCCGCCTACTTCATCCGCACCGACGACCTCGGCTGGACCCTTGACCAGTCCGAGACGTGGCTCACCGAGGCGCTGACGTGGGCGCTCCTCGAGACCCCGAATCCCTCCGCGGCCGCAGATCCCCTGGCCGCCAGGGTTTCCTCCACCGCCGCGGACCCCTTTACCGCTGTGGCTACCTTTACCGTCGCGGGTTCGCGCATCGATCAGAAGGAGTCCGAAGAATGACGACTGCCATCATTGCCGCCGGTGCCGTCGGCCTGCTGCTGCTCATCGCCGCCGCGCTGCTCCGGCGCCGCGCACGCGCCACCGCCCCGAGCCACCACCCGGACTCCGAGGAACTGCGCGCCGAGATCGCCGGCGAGATCGCCCGGAGTGGAGATGTCGCCGCCATCAAGCTCTACCGTCAGCGGACCGGTGCGAGCCTGATCGACGCCAAGGCCGCAGTGGACCGCCTCGGCTCGACCTCCTGAACCCTCAGACTGCCCCGTTCGGCAGGGGATGAACGGTGCCGCTGGCCCGGCTGGGGTCGGCGCCGGCCGCGGTGGACCGGGTGTCGCCGTGGCCGCCGTGCCAATCCAGGACCAAGAGGCAGGCGTCGTCGGGCAGGACCGGACCGGCGACGTCGAGGACCAGGTCGCCCAGGACCCGGACGACCTCGCGGGGATGCAGCGCGACCAGGTTCCGCAGCCGATCCGGCAGATCGAGCCCGGCGGCACCACGTTCCAGCATGCCGTCCGTGAGCATCACCAGACGGTCACCGGGCTGCAAGGAGAGCCGGCTTTCCCGGTACGGCTTGCGGGGCAGCACCCCGAGCGGCCGGTTGGCCGGCAACGCCACGGGCCGTACGGTTCCGGCGCGGACCAGCAGCGGCGCCGGATGCCCGGCGTTGACGAGGTCCAGGGTCCCGGTCGTCAGATCGAGGCGGCCGAGCAGTCCGGTGGCGAACAGTGACCCGGGGGAACTGTTGTCCAGGATCGCCTGGTTCGCCGCCAGCGCCTGCTCGTGCAGGGTGGCACCGCGACGACGGGCGTTGCGCAGCCCGCTGACACACAGGGTCGCGGTGAGGGCGCTGTCGACACCGTGGCCCACCGCGTCGGTGACGCTCAGGTGCAGCAGGTCACGCGCCAGGCTGTAATCGAAGGTGTCCCCGCCGATGTTCGCCGCCGGTTCCAGCCACGCCGACAGGGTGAACGAGTCGGCCTCGCAGGTGAACGACTCGGGCAGCAGCCGCCGCTGGATTTCTGCGGCGAGCGTGAACGGCGTCGTCCGCTGACCCCATTCGAACAGGTCGGTGTGCCGGCGGTTGGCGATCACCACGAAGGCCAGGGTGTGCGCGGCCCGCGACACCCGCTGCACGGCCTCGTCGCTGGGGGCTGCCGACAGGGCCATCTCCAGCAGCCCGATCGCTTCACCCCGCTGAGTGACGGGTGCCCGGACGACGTACCGGTCACCGATCTGCTCGACGAGCACCCGCTGGGCCCGCAGCGCCTGTTCCTGCGGGCCGCCGTCGAACGGCAGCACCAGAGCCACGTCCCGATCCTGCCGGCGGCCGTCGCCCACCTCGCCGATCGCGTTGTGGGCCAGCCTCACCAGGGCACGGCCGCTCATGTCCGCCACCAGGAACGACACCCACAGCGCGTCCAGCCGCGCCCCGATGCTGCGGGTCACCGCCTCCACGGCGTCGACCGGGGCGGCCTTCTCCACGGCGAGCAGCACATCATCAAGATCCATACTGCTCATCGCGCTCTCGCTCACGCGACGCAGCATAGGCGGGATCCGGTGCGGCAGGTCGCCAACGGGGACTTCGCGCCCGCGCGGCGCAACCGACGGCGGCCCGCACGACGAGGGCCCCGGCGCGTGCAGCGCCGGGGCCCGGGGTTACGGGTTGAATACACCATCTACCGGCAGGTTCGCCGGCTTGTCTTTTCCGCGCCTGCCACCGTCAGCGGCGTGCGGCGCGAGGATCGCATAAGCGTGACCGTCCACCCCAGAACGAAACGACGTTCTGTGACGGCGGGCGATCCAACGGTGCTCGGCCCTCCCTTTCCTCTGCTTCCATCGCCTGTGGTGCTGTCGTACGACCTGCTGGTGCCGGAACCCCACGCGAACCTCATGGCCCCGTACACGTACAGCAGGTGATCTCTCATCAGCCGGAGCCCCAAACCGAGCCTCAGCCCCGCCTGCATTTGCCCTGACCTGGAATTACGTCAAGGTCTTGTGGTGCACATGCCGTACTGAACTCCGGGCGGTGACACATCTCCACCGCGATGCCGAGCGAGCCACGAACGGTCCGGGCCCTGCTTGACGCTCGGTCATGATTCGTCGGTATCTCGAGCGATCTTCGCTCCCGACGAGAGAAACATTAGCCACGTCTTCCGAAAATGTCTAGTGCGTTCAACCCAGATTTTCTAGGCGTCCGAGCCGACACCCGCCGCGCCGCCTTCTGCGGTGTGACACGAAAGCGGGAGACGAACAGCTCTCACATCCTCATAGGGTCTCCATATCAGCAGCTAGGGATGGGGATCCAATGTTCAGTTCGAACCGTAAGAAGCTGGCTGTCATCGGCATCGCCACCGCCGTCACGACCGCTCTCCTCGCCTCTCCGGCTCAGGCCGCGTCGGCTGCCAAGGCCGAAGTCGTGGGCAAGAACAGCACCGTCGTCCGATTCACGGCGGCCGCCGGCCAGGCCAACTCGCTGTCCATCACCATCTCCGGCCGGACCATCACCCTGAACGACAAGGTCGCCATCAAGGCGGGCAAGGGCTGCAAGGCGGTCAAGGGCGACAAGACCAAGGTCAAGTGCACCACCAAGAAGCCCACCGGACTCAACGTCACGCTCGGTGACAAGAACGACTTCGTCGACAACCACACCGCGGTGCGCCTGACCGCCAACGGCGGAACCGGCAACGACACCGTCTACGGCGGAACCGGCAAGGACACCCTCACCGGCGGCGCCGGCACCGACGACGTCCAGGGCGGCAGCGGCAACGACACCCTCCGCGGCGGCACCGGCAACGACCACGTCGAGGGCGGTCCGGGCAAGGACAAGCTGTACGGCGAGGCCGGTCACGACGACCTCATCGGCGGCGACCTCGACGGCGAGATGCCCGACAGCGGCGACACCATCCACGGTGGCGCGGGCAACGACTTCCTGCTCGGCGGCAACGGCAACGACGCCCTCTACGGCAACACCGGCAACGACAACCTCTCCGGCGGCTTCGGCAACGACAAGCTGGTCGGCGGCCCCGGCAACGACACCGCCACCCAGTAACGCCGTCCGCACAGCACCAGCCGAGTGTGCAACACCATTCAGGCCGTGACCTTCTCGCAGGTCACGGCCTTGATTGTTTCGAGCACTGCCGATGGAACAGGACCTTTACCGGTCCCGGTCGGAGCATCCGGGATGCCGCTGTCGCCACTCCCGGCCTGAACTCGGTTCAGGCCGTCCTGTCATCGGGAGCCCGGACGGCCAGGACCGCGCGGTCGTAGAGGTCGGCGAGGTCGGCGGTCCCACCGGTCCGCGTCCAGATCTGCCCTGCGACATCGAGGCAGGCGATGGCGCTGGAGACGATCGCATCCGCTGCCGGGTCGCGTCGGTCGTCGGCGTCAAGGCCGAGCCGCAGCCGGATGTTCGGCACGAGCAGCTCCTGCCACTGGAGGTGCTTCTCGATGCTGCGGGCCCGCAACGAGGGTGTCTCGTACATCATCTTGGCGACCTTGAGCATGACGTCCGGCTCCTGAGTCAGCCCTCCGACCCGGCGGAGCGCCTCCCGGATGGCCTCCCAGGGCGCCACCGACAAGGGGATCGCCTCCAGGGTGTCGCGCATGAGGATCCCCTGGCTCGCCAGATCTCCGAGAACGATGTCCTCCTTCGTCCCGAAGTACCGGAAGAAGGATCGCCGCGAGATGGCGGCGGTCGCAGCGATCTGGTCGATCGTCGTCTGCTCGAACCCCTGCTCCAGGAAGAGCTTCATGGCAACGCTCGTGATCTCGGCGTAGACCGCCTGCCGGGATCGCGTCCAAAGGCTCTCCTGCTTGCTCATGCCACCACCATAATCGAAATGCCTGCTTGGCACTCGGTGCCAGATGGGCATACGATGCATTCTCGGTGACCCTTCACCTTTGGAGTTCAGATGCCCCGAACGGACTACTGCGGCCACACCGTCATCGTCACCGGAGCGAGTTCCGGGATCGGCGCCTCCTTCGCGCGGTCCCTGGCCGCCCGCGGATCGAACCTGATCCTCGTGGCGCGCCGCGTCGATCGCCTCGAAGCGCTGGCCGGCGAGCTCGAGAAGGCCCATGGGATCACCGCGACTGTCATCGCACTCGACCTCACCTCGCCGACTGCGGGCCGCGACCTGAAGGCAGCCGCCGATGCCGCGGGGGTCCGCGCGACGAGTCTGATCAACAACGCCGGCTTCGGCACCTTCGGCGACTTCATCGACGAGGACCCCGCCCGCCTGGCGCAGGAGATAGCCGTCGACGTCTCCGCGCCTGTGCAGCTCAGCGCGGCGTTCCTGCCCGACATCATCGCGGCAGGCGGATTCCTGATCAACGTCGCGAGCATGGCCGCTTACGCGCCAACACCCCGCATGGCCGTGTACGGGGCCGCGAAGGCATTCGTCCTCAGCTTCACGGAATCCCTCTGGGCGGAGCTACGCGGGACCGGCGTCACCACGTTCGTGCTGTCACCCGGGGCGACGAGCACGGAGTTCAACGCGGTCGTCGGAACCGACGATGCCACGGCCGGTGCGAAGATGCGTACGCCTGAAGATGTCGTCACCACCGCCCTCGCTCACCTCGAGAGCCGCAACCCGGGTCCGAGTGTCATCGACGGCGCGACCAACCGGGCCGCTGTGAGCTTGATGCGCCTGATCAGCCGACGCTCGACCGCCAAGATGATGCACCGGATGACGGACCCGGCCCGCCGAAGTGGTTCAAAGGTGCCGGCGGCGGCAGATACGTCCGCCTGACCTGCGCCCTTCTCACTCGACGAGGATCTGGCGCAGCGCGGCACTGTGCTCGGCGAGCTCCTGCTGGACCAGGAGGGTGAGCGGGAGGTCGTCCGGGGAGGCGATCCAGGAGGCGTATCCGGCGTAGTAGGACCGCACACCGATGTCAGCCAGAACGCCCGCCAGGCGCCGATCCTCGAACCGCTCGGAGAGTTCGTGTTCGATCGCCCGTGCGATGGTGTCGCGCTTGAAGGCGGCGCGCTCCTGCAACTCCGGGCTCGAGGCCATGAGCGGAGCCAGCAGCCGGCCTGTTTCCCGCTGCTCAGCCGTGTGGACGCCGGCCAGTCCCGTCACCCCGGCGGTGAGTACCTCGCCGGCGGACGCGTCAGCGGGTGCCCGGTGGATCGCCTCGGTCGCGCCTGCGATGAGTGCGCCCTGACCCTGGAACAGGATCTCGCGCTTGTCGGAGAACAACCGGAAAAGGGTCGTCCGCGTCAGACCGGCCCGCTGGGCGATCTGTGCCGTGGTCGTCGTCTCGTAGCCCTGCTCGGTGAACAACTCGATCGCTGCCCGCAGCAGTCGCCCCCGCGCGTCCGGATCCCACCTCGCCATGGGCGCCATCCTAGTTGATGTAACTCAGTCACATCCGCAGGTTGATGTTACTGAGTAACATCGGCTACGTTGATGAAACGCAGTCACATCACGATGCGTGACGGCCCTTCTCTCCATTCCCACGGAGGTCACACCATGCAGGTTTTCATCACGGGCGCATCAGGCTGGATCGGGACAGCGCTGACCAAGGACCTGGTGGCAGCGGGTCACACGGTGGTCGGGCTCGCCCGCTCGGACTCCTCCGCCGAGAAAATCCTCGCCGCCGGCGGCAGTGTCGTGCGGGGTGACATGTCCGACCACGACGTGATCGTGGAACAGGCGAAGCAGGCCGACGCCGTGGCCCACCTGGCGTTCACACTCGACTTCTCGAAGTTCGGGGAGACGGTCCAGAACGAGCTTCAACTGCTGACCAAGGTCGCCGCAGCCCTGGAGGGCAGCGGCAAGGCGTTCTTCGCCGCCTCCGGCACCCCGATGGTGGCCGGCCGGGCCGCCCTGGAGACCGACGCCATGAACGACTCGGGGCCCGCCGGTGCTCGCGCCGCCACGGCCGAAGCCGTGCTGGCTCTGGCCGAGCGGGGAATCCGCTCCGGCCTGGTCCGGCTGCCACGCACCGTGCACGCCGAAGGAGACCACGGCCTGATCGCCATGCTTGTCGCTTTCGACCGGCAGCTGGGCGTGGCCGCGTACGTGGGCGACGGCCAGAACCGCTGGCCGGCCGTGCACCGCAGTGACGTCAGCCCGCTGTTCCGGCTCGCCCTGGAGAAGGCCCCCGCCGGCTCCGTGCTGCACGCGGTCGCCGAGGAGGGCGTGCCGATGCGGCGGGTCGCCGAAGTCATCGCCACCAAGACCGGCCTGCCGGCGACGTCCGTCGCCCCCGCACGGATGGGTCCCTTCGGCGACCTGGTCGGTGGCGACCAGCCCGCCTCCAGCGCCGCCACCCGCGAACTGCTGGGCTGGGAACCGACCGGGCCGACGCTGCTCGAGGACCTCGAAGCCGGCTACTACACCTCCTGACAGTTCCCCGAGGCGGTTCCGCCCCGATCAGCGCGGAACCGCCTCCGCCGGAGGCACCCACCTGATGTCCCAGCCGCTGCATCGCGGCGCCGCAACCGCAGCGCCTGGGCGGGGCGCAGCTGTCTTCTATCGGCCGGCGAGAAGTTGCTCGCGCCATTGCGCGAAACGTTCGCGCATCTCAGCAATCAATTCCGAAGCAGCCGTTCCGGTGCTTACCCGTTCTCCGGCAGGTCGGTCCGCCAGCCGCGGAGCAACGTGCGCAGCGCCTGCTGGGCGAGCCGCCGGGCCCGCTCATTGCCGACAGTGTCGAGGTAGCCGAGCGAGGCTATGCCGTACAGCGTGCCCCAGATGATGTCGCAGGCGTCATCGAAATCGGCCAGGACCACGTCGTGGGCGGCCGACCATGCGGTCACCAGTTCTTCCAGGACAGCGATGGCGGCGGCCGCCGCCCGTCGGCGATCTTGCGCGTCGACGGCACCACCGTTCATGACCTGATACAGGTGCGGGTGCTCGCCGGCGAACCGGACGTACTCGGACGCGAGCTGCATCATGCGCCGGTCGATGTCGGGCTCTTCGGCGGTGTGTTCGAGCTCAGCCAGCATCAGGCGATACCCGTGGGCGGCCAGCTCCAGCAGGAGTGCGTCCTTGTTGGCGAAATGCTGATAGACGATGGGCGCGGCGTATTCGACGTCGGTGGCGATGCGCCGGATCGTCAGCGCCGACACGCCCTCGCTCTCCAGGACGCGCAACCCGGCCTCGATGATCCGTTCGCGCGTGTTCGCACGTTCACGGGCCCGTCGGGTGCCGGTCGACACAGCTGCCACCTCGCTCCAAGCATCTTTCCAGCGCCGAGCCGCGGCGCCGGCACGGCACCACCACCCTAACAACGCCAGGTGGTGATTCGGCCGCGCAGATCAGGCTTGGCGTACGGGGCCGCTCAGGTCACCAGGCCCCGGCGGTACGCGTACACCACGGCCTGCACCCGGTCGCGCAGGTTGAGCTTGGTGAGGATGCGGGACACGTACGTCTTGACCGTCTCCTGGCTGATCACCAGCGCCGCGGCGATCTCGCTGTTGGAGAGGCCCTCCGCGATGAGCCGGAGAACCTCCAGCTCGCGCGGGGTCAGCGCGCCGCCGCCCGGGTCGCCCTCGGCCGGGCGGATGCGGGCCGCGTACCGGCCCACCAGCTGCCGGGTCACCTCCGGGGCCAGCAGCGCGGCGCCCGTCGCGACCGTGCGGATGCCGCCCAGCAACTGCCCCGGCGGGGCGTCCTTGAGCAGGAAGCCACTGGCGCCCGCGCGCAGCGCCTCGTACACGTACTCGTCGAGGTTGAACGTCGTCACCACCAGGACCTTCACCGGCTCGGGGACACCGGCGCCGGCCAGCAGGCGGGTCGCCTCGATGCCGTCGAGCACCGGCATCCGGACGTCCATCACCACCACGTCCGGCCGTAGCCGGGCAGCCAGGCCGACCGCCGCGCGCCCGTCGCCGCACTCGCCGACGACCTCCATGTCGGGCTGGGCGTCGATGATCGTCGCGAAGCCGGCACGGATCAGCTCCTGGTCGTCGCAGACCAGCACCCGGATCGGCGTGGTCACGACGGGTTTCCGGCCGGGATCCGGGCCCGCACGAGGAAGCCGCCGCCGGTCTGCGCGCCCGCACTGAAGTCGCCACCGAGGACGGTGACCCGCTCGCGGAGCCCGGCCAGGCCGCGCCCGCTGCCGCCCGGGGACGCGCTGCCGGATCCGGAGCCGTCGGTGCTGATCTCCACGGTCGTCTCCCCTTTCCCGTGATGAACGTGAACTGTGGTCCGGCTGCCGTGCGCGTACTTCAGCGCGTTGGTCAGCGCCTCCTGCACCACCCGGTACGCCGCCACCTCGGCGCTGCCGGTCGCCGCCGCCGGCGTGCCCTTGCGGACGAATTCGACCGGCTGCCCGGCCTGCCGGGTCTGGTTGACGAGGGTGTCCAGGTCACCGACGGAAGGCGTACGCGGGTCGCCTGTGCTGTGATCCGGGTTGAGCAGGTCGAGCAGCTGCCGCAGGTCACCGACGGCCCGGCGGCCGGTGCCGGTGATCGCGGTCAAGGTCTGGTCCAGTCTGTCCGGGGCACCCGTCAGGTAGCGCGCCGCCTCGGCCTGCACGACCATCGCCGTCACGTGATGGGTGACGACGTCGTGCAGTTCCCGGGCGATGCGCGTGCGCTCCGCGGCACGGGTGACCTCTTCGACATGGCGGCGTCGTTCCGCCTCGGCGGCCCGGTTCTGGTGCAGCCACGCCCCGACGCCCCACGGGAGCGCCATCAGCAGGTAGAAGGTGGTGAAGCCGGCGACGCCCTCAACCGAACCGAGCCGGTCGAGGGAGATTGCCAGGGCCACGTACGCCGCCGAGGCGAGACCCACGACGACCCAGCGGTGCCGTTCCACGTAGGCCGCCGCGCTGAAGAGCGCGATGGCGAGTGCGGCACCCGCGGTGGTGTGGTAACCGCGGAGCTGGTCGATCGCGAAGCCGAGAAACACCAGCGCCAGGCAGACGACCGGCCACCGGCGGCGAACGGCCAGCGGTAGGCACTCCAAGGCGACGACACCGACGGTCAGTGCGTCGTACGGGCGGTCGGGCAGGCCACCGAGCTGCGTCCGCTGCTGCTCCAGCGCCGGGACGATCACCGCGAGGGCGAAGGCCAGGGCGAGCGGGAGATCCCGGACCGTGACCGGCCACTGCCGCCACAGATCCGGGAGCCTCCGGAGCTTGATCACTGGGTGACTGTAGCGGTCGCCGGGGCCTGCGCCGTGCGGCGGCGGCGCGGGACGATGTGCCCGCGGCGCTTGGCGAGCCACAGGAACACCACGGTCAGCACCACGCCGGCCAGCACCGCGTACAGGCTTCCCTCCGGCCCGAAGGCGCCGCCGCTGACCGCGACCGGACCCGACGTCGAGGCCTCGAGCAGCCCCTTCGACTCGCCGTTGCCCGAGACCACGACGCTGAAGACGCCGCCGGCGGCGAAGTTCCAGCCGAAGTGCAGACCGATCGGGACCCACAGGTTCCGGGTGGCGGCGTAGCAGGCGGCCAGCATGAACCCCGCCTCGATCGCGATGGCGGTCGCCCCCCACAGGGTGGCGTCCGGGTTCGCCAGGTGCATCGCGCCGAACACCACACCGGTCAGAGCGAGAGCGATCCAGGTGCCCGTACGCTCCTCGATGATCCGGAACAGCACCCCCCGGAACAGCAACTCCTCGGTGACAGCGGCGGCCGCCATGAACCCGAGCAGACCCAGCGCTCCGGTCGGCGAGCCCCAGCCCTCGACGTGGTAGCCGCCGAGGAACGCGATATTGGCGATCACCGCCGCGAACATGGCGAAGCCGATGAGCGTCCCGCGGCCCAGCTTCCCGCCCCAGCCGTCCATCCCGAGCTCGGTCGGCGGGCGGTGCTCGGTGCGCCGCACCACCCACCGGTAGACGACCACGCCCAGTACGGCCGTCGCAGCGCCGATCACCAAGGTGAGGAAGAAGTTGCCCTCGACGGCGGCGGCGCCCTGCCCACCGACGAGGGCGACGGCGACGACGGCGAGAAGCTGTTTGACGAATCGCATGGTGACTCCTTCGCAATCCGCGGCCGGACGCCGCGGACACGAAGAAACCTATGAATTCTCAGCCCCAGAATCGTCACCGTGCAGTGGACACTTGCGGGTAGCTCGCACGGGGGACAAGGCCCCGCTGATGCATCAGCGCTCGGTGACGGTGGTGAGGGCGAGCAACGACGCCGGCCAAGGGCATCTGTGTCGTAGCGCTGCCTCATGACGGCCGCGACCGATGTCGCCATCAGCCGCAGCCGTCATGCCGAGAGGACTACCGGCGGTAGGTCCGCTTGGTCGTCAGCTTGCTGTTGCCCGCCCGGTCGTAAACGCGAAGCTGGACGGTGAACTTCTTGCCGTACTTCTTCGGGTTGATCGTGAAACGCCAACCGGCCCGGTGGTCGGTGGCCACCTTCTTGCCGTTGATCAGCAGCTCGACGCGTCCGATGCCGTTCCGGTCACTCGCGTTGGCGGTGACGGTGAAGGTCTTGGTCCGCTTCGTGTTGTTCTTCGGAGCGCTCTTGAACGACGCCGCCGGGGCGGTGTTGTCGACGATCACGGTCCGTTTGAACTGCGCGACGTTGCCGAGCCGGTCGGCGACCTCCCATATGATCGTCTTCGTGCCGTCCTTGCCGGCCGTCACCCTGGCCGACGTCCGCGAGCCCGAAAGGCGGGCCGGCGACAGGAGCGTGCTCCAGGCCCGGCCGCGTGGGTCGCCGACCTTGACCGAAGTGACGAACGACGTGCCCCTGACCAGCGTGTTCTGCGCCGGTGCGACGACTGTCGCCGAAACAGTCCGGTCGATGTTCACGGTGAAGGATTTCGCCGCGGTGTTGCCCGCCGCATCGGTGAGACGCAGTTCCACCCGTGCGGTCGGGGCGGTGATGGCGCGCGTGTCCCAGGCAAAACGCGGTGCGGTCGAGGCCCGGACCCCATTGACCCACCATTCGGTACGGGCAATCGGCGACTCGTCGGAGGCCGAGTATTCCAGGAGGGCCTTGGTGCCGGCCCAGCCCTTGCCGGTGTCCAGCCGGTTCGGCAGGTATCGACTGACCGTGCTCACCTGGTTGATGACCGGTGACTTGTCATCGACGATGTAGTCGGCGCCGACATTCCAGGGGTTCCCGACCTTGTCGACGGCCACGAAGATGGGCGACGAATCGTCCGACGCGTTCCAGACGTAACGCCAAGGCGCACTGGTGAGGGTGGCGAGCACCTTGTCGGCATCGCGGTCGAAGACCCGTACCTCTGTCATGTCGGCTGGCACGCCGTTGAGCTCGATGGTCATTGGGCCGGACCGCACCGACGTCCCCGGCGCGGGCGACACCGTGTACTCGGGCAACTTGTGGTCCACGAGCACGGGGGTGCTGACCGGCTCGCTGGCGTTGCCGGCCGCGTCGTAGGCCTTGATCGTGACGACGTTCTTGGCCTCGGTGCCGTCGGCGACCTCCTGGGTCATCTTGCACGCCCAGGTGTCGGACGAGGTACGCGGCGTGCAGGTGGCGCGTGCGGAAGCGGGCGAGCCCGTGACCTCGAGCCTCGTGACCTTGACGTTGTCCCGCACCCAAGGCCAGAAGTAGGTGGTGTAGGCGACCGCGTCGTACACGGCCAGGCCCGCGTCCTCGATCACCGGCTTGATGTCGTCAACCGACGTATTCGCGACGAGCGCCGCGTTGTGGGCCGGAGCATCTGCTGCATAGGCCGGGGCAATCAGGCCGGCGACCGACACCGCGGTCGCGGCCAGTCCACCGAGGACCCGCCAGGAGATGGAGTGAGGGAGCAAAGGGTTCCTTCCCCGCAGGAAGATCATCGCGCCACATATTAGAGATCACCACCGTCTCGCGCCGCCCCGATCCAGTGTCACTTGATCTTGCCTGTGCGGCGCAGCCCGGGACCGAGCATCCCGGACGACGTCACAGGTCACGGCCTTGATCGTCTGTGCGCCCGAAGGGACTCGCCATCGTGACGCTCAACGGGTCACCGCGGCGCTGGCACCTCCGGCGAGTGCCATCACCTCAGCAGCCGTGGCCATCGAAGTGTCGCCGGGAGTGGTCATCGTCAGCGCACCGTGTGCCGCGCCGTACTCGACAGCGATCTGAAGCGGACGCCCGCAGAGCAATCCGTAGATCAACCCGGAGGCGAACGAGTCACCTGAGCCGACCCGGTCCAGCACGTCCAGGTCAGGCCTCTCCGTGGCTCGCACAACGCCGGTCGACGGCGACCAGGCCACGGCGCCGAAGTCGTTACGACTGGCGCTCACCACCCGCCGTGTGGTGGTCGCGACAACGGGTGTCTCCGGGTACGACTCGACGTCGCGCACACCGATCAGTACGTCCACGAACGGCAGCACGTCGGGCAACAGGTCATTACCGAGACTGGGCCGGTAGTTCACGTCGAACGACACCGCGGTCCCGTGCCGCCGGGCGGCCTCGACAGCGGTGCGGACTGTGGAAGCCGCCACCGGCGACAACGACGCGAAGATTCCACCGGTATGCAACCACCGCACCCCGGCGACCCCGAACAGGTGGTCCCAGTCCACGTCGGAAGGGCGCATCTGTGACGCTGCGCTATGACCACGATCGGACACCCCCAGCGCTCCCCGTACCCCGAAACCGCGTTCGGTGAAGTTGAGCCCGTTGCGTACCGTACGACCGATCCCGTCATAGGGCACCCAGCGCACCAGCGACGTGTCCACCCCGCCGGTCAGCATGCAGTCCTCGACGAGCCGCCCCACCTCGTTGTCGGCGAGCGCCGTGACAATCGCGGTCCGCATCCCGAAAACGCGCCGCAGCGCGCGGGCCACGTTGTACTCGCCGCCGCCCTCGGAGACCCGGAACGTCCGCGTGGTCCGTACCCGCCCCTCGCCCGGGTCGAGGCGCAGCATCACCTCACCGAGACTGACCAGGTCGTACCTGCAGGAATCAGCGTCCCGCAGCCGCAATGACGTCACGCACCCCTCCGATGAGCTCGTGGATCTGGTCGAGATCAGCCGAGCGCGGCACCATCCAGGAACCGCCGACCGCGAGCACCGAGGGCAGCGCGAGATAGTCACCGGCATTGGCCGCGGTGATACCGCCCGTCGGCACGAACCGCATGTCGCCGAAGACCGCCGCGAGCGCGGCCACAGCCGGCGCTCCTCCCGAAGTCTCGGCCGGGAAGAACTTGACGGCCTCCAGGCCGATTTCCCGGGCGGCCAGGACTTCCGTCGCGGTGGCCACCCCCGGGAGTACGGGCAATCCGAGCGCGCCGCACCGCTCCACCACGGCGCGGGACAGCCCCGGGCAGACGGCGAAGCGGGCACCGGCCTCCGCAGCGGCCGTCGCCTGCTCGGGGGTGAGCACGGTCCCCGCCCCGACCAGCAAGTCCTTGTTGCGCGCCATCGTGGCGATCGCTGCGAGCGCCCCCGGCGTACGCAACGTGACCTCAGCGATCGGCAGCCCGCCGCCCACCAGTGCCCGTCCCAGGTCCGCTGCCCGGGATTCGTCATCGAGAACGACGACCGGAACAATGGGATGTTCCTCGAAGATTTTCATCGGATCACCTTCTCCAGGCCGGGGAGCGTCCCGGCGTCGCGAATCGTGCGCGGGTGTTCGGCCATCTCCACCGCGAGCCGCGGATGCTCGATGGAACGGAGTCGCCGAACTCACCGGTTCGTGCGAGCTTTGTGAATGCCGGCGTCAGCGGGCAAGCCATCCGCCGTCGACCGGAAGGATGGCTCCATTGACGTAGTCGGCTGAGCTGGAGCAGAGGAACAGCACCGCGCCGGCGATATCGGCGGGCTCGGCCCAGCGTGCGGCGGGGATCCGACCGAGGATCTCGCCGCTGCGCTGGGGGTCTCGGCGCAGGTCGTGGGTGTTGTCGGTGGCGACGTAGCCGGGAGCGACGGCGTTGACGTTGACGCCCCGACCGGCCCACTCGTTCGCCAGTGCCTTCGTCAGACCGGCGACAGCCGACTTGGACGATGTGTAACCCGGGACGTTCACTCCGCCCTGGAAGCTCAGCATGGATGCCATGTTCACGATCTTCCCGTGGCCGCGCTCGAGCATCGAGCGGCCGATCTCGCGGGACAGCACCCAGGTCGCGCGGAGGTTGACATCCATTACGTGGTCGAAGTCGTCGTCGGAATGCGTCGCAGCCGGGGTCCGACGGATGGTGCCGCCGTTGTTGACCAGGATGTCGACTTCGCGGCCTGCCAGATCGGCTGCCAGCGCCGTTACGTCCGGCCGGATGGAGAAATCGGTTCGCACGGGGGTGAAGGTGCGCCCCAGCCGCTCCACCAGGGATCGGGTCTCGCTGGCGCCGGACGGCATGTTGTGGCTGACGCCGATGATGTCAGCACCCGCGGCGGCCAACGACTCCGCGATCGCCAGCCCGATCCCCCGGCCGGCGCCAGTCACCACTGCGACCTTTCCCTCCAGGCTGAAGCTGCGGGTGAGGTACGCGGCAGGACTGCCGGCTGGGCGCGTCATGGATAGGCTCCTTCAGGTGGCACAAAAGACGATGTGGGGGTGAATCCGAGGGCTTCTGAGATCTGCGCGGCGCTCTCGACGACCAGTGGGGCCATCGCCTCCAGTTGCTCGAGAGTGTGTTCGATCGTCAGGGTCGAGATGCTGATTCCGTAGTTGATTTTGTGGGTCGAGTCCCGGATCGGTGCCGCCACGCAGATGACCCCGGGCACGTTCTCTTCGCGGTCGAATGCGTATCCCACCGCGCGGATCTCGGCGAGCTCGGCCCGCAACGCGTCCAGGGTGGTGATCGTGTTCCCGGTCAGGGCCGGCAGTTCCGCGCGAGCCACGAATCGGTGGAGCTCGTGGTCGTTGTACCCGCTGAGCACCACCTTCCCGATGCCCGATGTGTGCATGGGAATCGCAAGACCGACTCGCGACGGCATCCGGTATGGCTTGTCCGAATCGGCACGGATCAGGTAGATGATCTCGTCGCCGTTGACCACGCCGACGTGGACCGTGCAATGCACCTGATCGACCAGAGCGTCGACGAAAGGCTGTGCGATCGCGGAGATGTCGATCCGCCGCAAGGCCTGCCCGGCCAGCGAGAGGATCTTCGGGCCGGGCAGGTAGCCGCCGTCGGGCGCGACAGTGACGAACCGCCGGTCGATCAGGGTCGCCAGGATGCGGTGTGTGGTGGCCTTGGCGAGACCTGTCGCCTCGACCACCTCCGAGAACCGCGCATGAGTCATGACCGCTTCCAGGACGAGCAGGGTCTTCTCGCTCGCGTTGGCACCGCCGGTAAGCAGCTGGTCGGCCATTCGGACCGTTTCGTTGGTCATGAACTCACCTAACTGAAGGGCGTCTGATCAGCGCATGTCGGCGATGGCGAAGCCATCCATGTCGTCGAACGACTGATTTTCTCCTGCCATCGCCCACACGAAGCTATAACTCGCGGTGCCCACACCGGAATGCACCGACCAACTCGGCGAGATCACCGCCTCCTCTTTGCCGACCACCAGATGCCGGGTCTCGGTGGGCTCGCCGAGCAGGTGGACCACCCGGGCATCGGCCGGCAGATCGAAGTACAGGTAGACCTCGGTCCGCCGGGCGTGGGTGTGCGCGGGCATCGTGTTCCACATGCTGCCCGTGTGCAGGGTGGTGACGCCCATGACCACCTGGCAACTCCGTACACCGTTCTCATGGATGTATTGGTTCAGGGTTCTCCGGTTCGACTGCTCCGGGTCGCCGAGTTCCCGGACGGTGCCCTCGCCGGGAGCCACGAAGGTTGTCGGGTAGGTCGTGTGTGCCGGAGCGGAGAACAGGTAGAACCGGGCCGGGCCCGCCTCGCCCGCCGCGTCACCGGATTCGAACACCACGTCGACGGCACCGCGCCCCACGTACAGGCACGCGCCGTGCTGGGCCTCGTATTTGGTGCCGTCCACGGTGATGGTTCCGGGGCCGCCGACGTTGACGATCCCGGCCTCGCGGTGCTCGAAGAAGTATGGGCTGACAATCTCCGGGAACGTCGGGAGTGCGACCGGCTTGGTCACCGGCTTCACGCCGGCCACGACTACCCGATCGTGGTGCGTGTACAGGGCGTTGACGTCATCGTCGACGAACAGGCCGGGCACGAGGTAACGGTCACGCAGCTCCTCGGTGTCCATGCCCGGGATGTGCTCGGGGCTGGTGGCGTAACGCTGTTCCATCGTTCTCCTTGGGATGTGGTGGAAGCTCATTCAGGTCGGCCGACCTCGATCAGGGCATGAGGCCGAAGAGTTCGGGCAGCCAGAGCGACAGCCCCGGTGTGAAGATCACGATGATCAGGCAGATCGTCAGCGCCGCCAGGAACGGCATCAGTTGGCGGACGATGCCCTCGATCGGCTGGCCGGACACCTTCGCTCCGACGAAGAGCACGGTCCCGACCGGTGGGGTGATGGTGCCGATACTCAGATTGAAGATCATCATTATGCCGAAGTGGATCGGGTCGATGCCGAAGCTGGTCACGATCGGCAGGAAGATCGGCGTGAAGATCAGGACGGCCGGGGTGGCGTCCATGAAGCAGCCGACGATCAGCAGGATGACCGCGATCAGCAGCAGGAGCACGACCGGGTTCTCGCTGAACCCGAACATCGCGTCCGAGACCAGCTCGGGAATTTTCGAGAAGGACAGGACGAAGCCCATGATCGTCGAAACGGCGATCAGGAACATGACCACTGCGGTGATCTTGGTGGACTCCAGCAGGATGCCCGGGACGTCACGGAGCTTGATCGTGCGGTAGAACGCCGACTGGATCGCCGAGTAGAACACCGCGATGGCAGCGGACTCGGTCGCGGTGAAGAAGCCGGCCAGGATGCCGACGATCACCACGGCGATAAGCAGCAGCGACGGCAGGGCGATGAGCAGCACCCGGGCGCCCTCGCGGAGGCCGACCCGCTGGGTCTCCCGCAGTTCGGGGTGCCGGCGGACGTAGAGATACACGACGGCGGAGCAGGCGACCGCCCACAGGAGTCCGGGCAGGTACCCGGCCACGAACAGGGCCGCGACCGAAGATCCCGACACCAGCGAGTACACGATCATCAGGTTGCTGGGCGGCACCAGCATCCCGCCCGGGGCAGAGGCGACGTTGACCGCCGCGGAGAAGTTCTTGTTGTACCCCTCCTTGGCCTCCAGCGGGCCCATCGTGGTGCCGATCGCGGCCGCCGCCGCGATCGAGGAACCGCTGACCGCCCCGAACAGGGTGTTGGCCGCCACGGTGGTCTGGGGCAACGAGCCCGGCACCCGGCCGACCAGCACCTTGCCGGCATTGATCAACTGCAAGGCGATGCCGCCTTGGCTCATGATCACACCGGCTAACACAAAGAACGGGATGGCCAGTAGTGCGAATGAGTTGATCCCGCGGAACATCTGCTGTGCCGCGGTGAGCGCCCCGTTGTCGAAGCCGACCACGACGAACATGGCCAGCGTCGAGGACAACCCGACCGCGACGCTGATCGGGGCTCCGATCAGCAGCAGAACGGCGATGCCGCCGACCAGGACGAGACCCGCAAGTGCTGCAGCTTCCATGAATTCCTCCTTCCTACGACAGCGCGGTCTCGGCTTCCAGGTCGATGGGGACCTCGTCGCCCTTGCTGATCGAGATCGTGTGGTAGATGGCGTAGAACGCGGTGATCACGCCGGAGATGGGCAGGGCCAGATACATCCACCCGACATTCACCGGTAGTCCGGTCAGGGTCTGGTCCCAGGTCAGGTGCACCACCCGGTAACCGCCCCAGATCAGGGTGAGCGCCGCGAACATCAGCGTGGCGAACTGAACGAGGACGGCGGTGACACGCTGAACCTTCTCCGGCATCCGCTGGACTGCCAGGTCGGCCGCGACGTGCCCGCGCTCGCCGAAGACCCAGGCTCCGCCCAGCAGGCCGAGCCAGATGAACAGGTACTTGGCCAACTCCTCCGACCAGCCGCTGGGAGCGTCCAGCACCTGCCGGGCGAACACCTGCCAGCCGACATCGAGCACCAGGGCCGCGAACAACACGATGCAGCACCAGCCGAGCACTCGATCCAACACATTCTTGACTGCGGTCATCCCGCCAGCCCTCCTGCTGTCACCCACCCGGATCGCCGGCTCACTTGGCGGCCGCACGAACCTTGGCGTGGATGCCGCGGATCTTGTCGTTGTCGAGCTTCTGCTGCGTCAGCGGGGCGATCAGGCTGGTGAAGGAGGCCGCGTCGACCTCGTTGAACTGCGCACCGGCCTTCTCGGCAAGGGCCTTCGACCGGGGGATCTCCTGACCCCAGAGCTGTCCCTCCTCCTCGACCGCGACGGCGATCTCCTCCAGGAAGATCTTCCGGACGTCCTCGGGCATCGCGTCCAGGACCTTCGGGTTGATCAGGAGGTAGTCGGGGAGCATCAGGTGCCGGGTGTAGCTGTAGAACTTGGCGACCTCGGCGTGCTTCACGTTGGCGTACGTGAGTTCGTTGTTCTCGGCGCCGTCGAGCACCCCGGACTGAATGGCGGTGTAGACCTCACCCATTCCCATCGGGGCCGGGCTACCGCCCATGAGCTTCATCATCTCGACGTTCGTGTCCGACTCGATGACGCGGATCTTCAGGCCCTTCATGTCGGCGGGCGTGTTGATCGGCTTCTTCGAGGTGTACATGTTCCGCACCCCGCCGTGGAAGGAACCGAGCACGCGCAGGCCCTGGCTGTCCAGCGAGGAGTACAGCTCGGAGACGATCGCCGGGTCGTTCGTCGTCTTCCGCTGGTGTTCCTGCGAGTCGAACGTGAACGGCAGGTTGAAGACGATGAAGTCCTTGTTGAAGCTCTCCATCAGCGGCGCGGCGACCATCGACATCTCGATGGTGCCGGCCTTGACCAGCTCGACGGTGTCCTTCTGCGTGCCCAGGGTTTCGTTCGGGAAGACCTCGATGTCGTACTTGCCGGCAGTCCGCTGCTTCAGCCGCTCACCCATGGCGTCGAGGGCGATGAACTGCGGGTGATTCGGCTGCTGGTTGAACGCCAGTTTGAGGGTCTTCTCGGCTTTCGCACCGCCGTCCTTCGTGTCGCCCTTGCTGCTCGTTCCGTCGCCGGCTGAGCACCCCACCAGGGCGAACGCGGCGACCATGGCCGCGGCGGTGAAGGTAACGACCTTGTTCCTTCTCATGCTGACTCCTTCTCGGTACACCAGCGCGTGCCGCACTACGGCGGTCCGCAGGTCCGAGGGCGGTCCCGGGAGCGGGGGCCCTGAGGGGTTGAGGACGGTCCTTGCGGGACACTCGATCTCGGTGCAAGACTCACGTGGAACCGCGTTCCGTCGAACGGAACCATAACCAGGGGTAACCGAAGCGTCAACACTTTTTTGTGATCACCAACACCCCGCCAAGAGACAGCTCCGGCCTGCGGTCGCGGCTGCTGTCCTGGCACCCCACTCCACGGAGGAATCGATGACCAACCTCGCCGGCATGTTCCTGTCCGCGTACATCTCCGCGCCGACGGATCCCGACGCTGAAGACGCCTTCTACGACGCGGCTGCCAGGCTGGACATCGACGGCCTGGAGTTCGCCCTGTTCCCGTCCGGCGCCCGAACCCTCGAGCCGGACTGGATCCGGGCACACGTCAACCCGGGACACGACCTGATCGTCTCGCTCGTGCCGTCGATGATGGCCGCACTCGGCGACACTCCGAACTACGGTCTGGCCTCGACCGACGACGTGCAACGCAAGCGGGCGCTGAGTGACGTCGGGCGGGCATGCGACCTGGCCGTCAGCCTCGCCGCCGAGTACGGGACCCGGCGGGTGGTCGCGATCGAGGTGCACACCTCCCCCGGCCCCCGCGGTGGCTCCCTCGAAGCGTTCCAGCGATCCCTCACCGAGATCCTGACCTGGGACCGGGCCGGCGCCGAACTCCTGGTCGAGCACTGCGACGCCTACGTTCCCGGCCAGACACCGGCCAAGGGCTTCTTCCCGCTGGCGGACGAGATCGCTGTCGTCCAATCCTTCGGCCTGCCCGCAGGCGTTCTCGGGATGAGCCTGAACTGGGGCCGCTGCGCCATCGAGGGACACGGAACACGGCTGCCGATGGAGCACATCCAGGCCGTCACCGACGCCGGGCTGCTGCGGGCCTACATCTATTCCGGCGCGACCGGCGAGGACACCATGTGGGGGCCCGCCTGGACCGACATGCACATCCCCAGCCGCGGTGACGCACCCGCCCTGGCCGCTTCCGAGGCCTCCCTGCTGGGGCCCGACGAAATCGCCGAAACCCTCCGCGCGGTGGGTGACACCCCGCGCATCGGCTTGAAGTTCGGCATCCGCCCTGTCGACGCCGACGTGGCGACCCGGCTCGCGGTTGTCGAGGCGACCCTCGCGCAAATCGTCGCTGCTCGCGCTGCCGGCTGATCCGGCCCCGCACCCGGTCACCGCCCCGATGAACGACCGAACGATAAACGCCTTCGGCAGCCTGTCGCCTGGCGGCAGGCGCAACTTCACCGACACCCTCCGGGCCGAGAACGCCGGCGCGATCCTGCTGGCCATCGGGACCGTGCTGGCCCTTATCTGGGCCAATTCACCGTGGCGCGACTCCTACACCGACCTGAGCAACACCGTGGTCGGCCCCGCCAGCCTGCACCTGAACCTCTCCGTCGCGAACTGGGCCACCGACGGACTGCTGACGATCTTCTTCTTCGTCGTCGGCCTGGAACTCAAGCGCGAATTCGTCACGGGCCAGCTCCGCAATCCCGCCACCGCAGCGGTCCCGATCGTCGCCGCGGTCGGCGGCATGATCACGCCGGCCGCCGTCTACGCCCTCGTCAACCTGGCCCACGGCGGCCCTTCGATGGGCGGTTGGGCCATTCCGGTCGCCACCGACATCGCCTTCGCGGTGGCTGTCCTCACCCTGTTCGGCCGTAGGTTGCCCATCGCGCTGCGGGCCTTCCTGCTCACCCTCGCCGTCGTCGACGACCTGCTCGGCATCGTCGTCATCGCGGTGCTCTACGCGGACGGCCTGGCCTTCGGGTGGCTGGGCGCGGCCCTCCTGACGATCGGTGTTCTCGCCGGCCTGACCCGTCGCCACGTCACCGCCTGGATCCTGGTCCCGCTCGCCGTCCTGGCCTGGGCCTTCATGCACCTGTCCGGAGTCCATGCCACGATCGCCGGCGTCCTGATCGGGTTCACCGTTCCCGCGCTGGCCCGGGACGGGCAGGATCGCAGCGTGGCCGAACGTTGGGAACACCGCTGGCGTCCGGTGTCGGCGGGGCTGGCCGTCCCGGTCTTCGCCCTGTTCGCGGCCGGAGTCAGCCTGAGCCCGGACGCCCTGGCAACCACCCTGACTGAACCCGCCGCACAGGGCGTCATCCTCGGGCTCGTGGCCGGCAAACCCCTAGGCATCATGCTGGCAACGTTCGCGCTGGTCACCCTTACCCGAGCGGCCCTGGACCAGAGGGTCACCTGGCTGGACCTGCTGGCCGTCGCCGTGGTCTCCGGGATCGGCTTCACCGTCGCGCTGCTGATCGGGGAACTCTCCTTCGCCCCCGGCACCCCGCAATCGGAGCCCGTCAAAGCCGGCATCCTGATCGGATCCCTTGCCTCCGCCATGATCGGCGGCCTGCTGCTCACCTGGCGGAGCCGGGCGCACCAACGCCGCCGGAGAGCATCAGGTCAGGGCACGGCCGGACGACAGGCCGGCGAGCGACCCGGCGCTGCATGACCCGTACCGGCCGGAGAACACAGCGGCATCGACGTCGAGGAGGTCCCGGCTCGTCTGATCGAGCCCTTCACGGGCGGAACATCGCCGCAGCGGGTGGCGTGCGGGGGGCTCGACGCGTTGACAGTTCGGTGGCGAGAAAGGCGACGCCGAGCAAGGCGTGCCGCATGGCGCGGTGGCGACCGTCGGATCACCACAGTGCCACGAAGCGGAATCCGCGCGCCCAGACGTGGGAAACCAAGAATGGCTGCGACCCGCGTTTCCGCTGGTCACAGCCATTCGGCACAGGTCATTATCGCCGGACTGAGCCGCCTATGCAGAACCTCCGCCGCGGCCATTACGAACTCGCCACCGACGCCCCGCCGGCCTGGCCGAATACCAGGTCCGAGATTGGCGGGCCTGGTATGCCCACATCACCTTGTCGATGCGCGCTTACGCCTGGCTCGTCGTCGCCCGGACTTTGACCGCGCAACAGCAAACAGCAGCGGTCACGACATGATGATCGGCTACACGATACCGGAGATCCGGCGCCTGCTCGCCGCACTGTCCGTCCGCCGCCACCAGCCCAAACACGTTTGGTGGTGGTCACGGTGGCGACGACGACGCCAACACCAGGCCCGCCTGAGCCACTACAAACGTCGAGGCGATCCATTGAGATGAAGTGCCGTTGCAGTATTAGAGGCCTCGGGTCAAGTCGACCCACGGCTATGCGCACCGGCTTCGGCGCGGCGGGTGTCTTTTCTCGCCGTTGCCGAGGAGGCCCGCGCCTATTTCGTGAACACCGCGCCCGGAGCTGTCATATCCGTTCCGCTCGGAGACGGATTCGTTCCCGAGACGGGGGTGACGGGCAAGGATTCCGTGTCGCTCTGGGACCTCGAGAACCGACGGTGCCCCGGACCTTCACCGCCACCGGCGTCGCCCCGTTCGACCGGCAGGGCACCATGATCGCGTTGGAGGTGCAGAGCCGGGCAAGACCTTCAACCCGATCGAGGTTCGCGACCTGCGGAGCGGCGAGTTGGTGCGGCAGGTCGAGAATTTGGAGTCGAACGGGGTGCTCTTCAACGCCGACGGCACCGCGCTTCTGGTGGCGCGCGACAGGGCCATCACCGGCTATCGACTCGGCACCGAAGAGGACGTCGCGCATGTCTGCCGCATGGTGGGGCGGGAACTGACATCGAGCGAATGGCGGACGTACGCAGGCGATTACCCGTACCGGAGAATTCCACTTGATCTTTCTTTCGAATGTCCCGGCTGGTCAGGGTTCTTTCCCACGGCTCGGACGGGCACACTCGCACGGTGACTGACAACGATCAACTCGGGTGCCCCTTCTGCCGGATCGTCCGGGGCGAGGATCCGGGCGCGCGCGAGGTGTTCCGGAACGAGCATGTGGTCGCTTTTCTGCCGTTGGAGCCCGCGACACCGGGTCATACGCTGGTGGTGCCACGCGGACACGTCCCGGATCTGTGGTCACTGGACGGTGACGTTGCCGCGCACCTGGCGCGCGCGACGTTGCGGCTGTCGGAAGCGGTCCGGCGAGCCACCGATCCGGAGGGGTTGAACATCATTCAGTCCAATGGCAAGGCGGCCACGCAAACGGTGTTCCACCTGCATGTCCACATCGTCCCGCGGTGGACTGACGATCGGATGGGCCCGATCTGGCCGGCCGCGAGGCGGGCACCGGGAACGGACGACGTCTGGCAGTCCGTGCGGCGCGAGTGCCTGGCTGTGGGGGAGCGGTGACGCAGCCGGGCATCGCCGCGGACGACCGGCGCAAGCATCTCGACTACATCCAGGCCGTCGTGACGCGGATGTCGGCGGCGTCGAGCACGGCGAAAGGGTGGCTGCTCCCGGTCGTGACCGCGACCTACGGGTTCGCGCTGACCAAGAAGGCGTTCGCGATCGCCCTGCTGGGGATCGCGGCCGTGCTGCTCTTCTCGCTCCTCGACGCCAACTATCTGCGGCAGGAGAAGGCGTACCGGCGGCTCTACGACGCGGTGGCGCGTGGGACCAAAACCATTCCATCTTTCTCGCTCAACCCCGCGGACGCCGAGGACGCGGGCCCGGCGGCGACGACGTTCGGCGCGAAGGTCCGGCGCGGCCTGGCCCGATGGTTTCCCGGCGCGGACGTGTGGCTGTCCTGGTCGATCGCGCCGTTCTACGGTGCGCTGGCGGTCATCGGGCTGATCACGCTCGTCGTGGCGCGGTGACGTCGGCGTCGAGGGTGTTGCGCGCCTCCCAGCCGGCCTTGAGGTCGGCCAGCAGGCGCTCGGCGGACCGGGCGGCGCCCGGGGCGACCGGTTCGGCGAGCAGTTCGTCGGCGGTGCGGCGCAGCGCCGCGGTGAACCGCACGCCGTCCGGGGTGAGCGAGCCGGACCGCTCGATGGCGGTCAGGCCCCGATCCACCTGGAGGCGGGACTCGGCGAACCGGAGTTCCGCCTCGGTGACCTCGTCACGCAGCGACCGCCACGTGTCGGCGACGCCGGCGAAGGCGTAAACCCCCTGTAACAGGCCGGCCAGCGGTCGCGGATCGACGCGCCAGGGCGCGAAATGCAGACGCCGGTCGCGGGGATCGGTCAGCTGGTACATGTCCAGGAACGCGCTGAGCTTCGAGTGCTGGAACTCGTGCACCAGCGTCACCGCGAAGTCGTGGGCGGAGAGCGGCTGGGTCAGCCCGCACGCGCCGAAAACGTGACGCAGCGACGCGCTCTGCGCCGCGTCGGGATTCACCCGGTGCAGCGGCACCAGTGAGCTCATCCCGGCGCTCAGCTCGACGGCTCGCGGTGCCACATGGTCGGTCAGCAGCTGACAGGTCTCGCCGAACAGGGCCTCCCACCGTTTGGCGTCCTCGGTGCTGAGCCGCCCGGCCGGTGGCGTGTGGTGACCGTGCCGGTACGGGTGCAGGTCCTCCAGGTCGACCCGGGACGTGCCGCCGTCCAGCTTGCGCAGCGGCAGCCATCCCCGGGCCTCGCCCGCCGGATCCGCCGGGACCTCGAGCCCGGCGCCGTCGACGAAGACCACGATGCGGCCGTGGCTCGTCGTCGCCTCGAGTTCGTGGTGGCCGCCGGCCACGACCGCGCCGAGACCGGGCAGCATGGCCGCGCCGTGGTGCACCGGGATCCGGACCGAGGCGTCGATCTCCGCGGCGGCGGCCGCCACCAGCGCGATGGCGGCCAGATGTCCCATCGCCTGCACGTCCGCGGGGTCACGGGTGACGCCGCGGCCCGCGATGGCCGCCCAGCCACCGACCATCGGCGCGCTGACCACGTCGGCGAAGCGATCCGGTGCGGCGATCCGGGACCGTTCCAGGACGTCACGCAGCGGCTCCGAGTCACCGGGCCAGTGCGTGAGCAGGCGCCGCAGCATGATGAGGTGCCGGCTCCGCCGGACCTCGGTGAGCCGGTTCACCGCCGCGGCGCCGCCGAGACCGCTGCCGATCCGGTCGAACATCGCCGGCGCCAGACTATAAACCGTCAACAGATCGTCTCCTACGCAGATCGGCCGACACCGTCCGTTGCACGTGCCGGACGAAGACGTCCAGGTCCGTGCAGTAGACCGAAGGCGACCGGAAGCCCGCGCCGGCGCGGTAGCGATGCACGTAGTGCCCGCCACCGCACGCATCGACGAGCGGGCACGCCCGGCACTCGTCGGCCAGCGCCGCCCGGCCGATCTGCCGTGCCACCACACCCGGATCGTCGAGGGCCGCGTCGAGGTCGTCGGTGCGGACGTTCAGGCCGGTGGCCGCTGCGCCCGGGTACGCGACCTTCAGCGCGTCGACCTGCTCGATATCCCCGTCCGACTCGATGACGATGGCGCCGGACGGGCTGAGCCCGAGTTGTTCGCTGTCGCTGCGGCCGCCGAGCAGGACCCGGATCGCCGACTCGAACAGGCGGACGCGTGTCGGCGACTGATCGGCGTACCAGCGATCGAAGAATGCGATAAGCCACTCGGCGTACGAGGGTGCGCCCATCGGTCGTGGCGGCGGATCACTCCACGTCGCGTGCGGCAATAGAAGGTCCATCGCCGGCGGCTCGAAGGCCATCAATTGCTGGTATCCGAGTTCCGGATCGATATTGACGTTCATCGTTGTCAAAAGTCCTGAGTACGAACTGCGGAACTCCGGGCGGCGAAGAAGCTCGATCCCGCGGGCGACGGCCGAGAAGCTCCCACGCCCGTCTTTGAACCGGCGGTGCTGATCATGGCCGGCCGCGGTGCCGTCGAGGCTGATGCCGACCCTGATGCGATGGGCCACCAGGGCGCGGACCGTCGCCTCGGTCAGCAGCACGCCGTTGGTCTGCATGCCGATCTCGACGTGGCAGCCGGGCGGCACCGCCCGGCGCAGGGACTCGGCCAGGGTGGTCAGCCGGTCGATGCCATAAAGCATCGGCTCGCCACCGTGCAGCACCACCCGCAGGTCCTTCAGGCCGTGTCGCCCGGCATGCGCCGCGATCCGCGCGATCGCGGCGTCACGCACCTCGCCGGGCATCGCCGGCGGACGGTCCCGCCAGCTCTGATCAGCGTGTTCGTAGACGTAGCAGTAGTCACAGGCCAGGTTGCAGCGCTGATGGACCTTGAGGATGACCTCGCTGAACGGTTTCGGGCGCCAGCCGGTGGCCTTCAGCGCCTCGACGTCGAGTTCGGCATAGGGCCAGGGCGCCATGGTGCGTTGGACGTCCCGGACACGGTCGAACAGCGTGGCGGGAGTCAATGGCAAGCCTCAGGGATTCGGCGGAGGCGTGAGCGAGCTGAATGCGCTCAAGACGCCGTCGGGGTCGTCGAGCGACCTCAGCACCTGGTCGGCGCACCGGCCGACGATGGTGCCGTCGTCCGCGTCCAGCGGCGTGACGGGCTCGGCGGACACGTCGGGCGTGGCCGCCCAATCGGTCGCGTCGCGCGTTTCGTCCGAGTGGACGACAGTCATTGTGACCTCCATACCTCCTGCCAAACCGGCATCTGTCTCGGCGGTCTGGCATTCACAGGATCGCATGTCCGCCGTCCGTGAACAACCAGCCACCATGACGTCGATAATCGCGATCTTGCAATCGCGTCACCGGCAACGGTGGCATGCTGCGAATATGTGATGTGGTGGGAAAATTCTTGATCTAGCAATTCGATGGGATGCAACGGTCAGAACGGATGCGGGTCCAAGGTGCGGGGCAGGTACCGGGACTCGCGCAGAGCGCCTACCGCGGGATGCTCCGCGCCCAGCGAGGAGATGAGCCGGGCGACGACGTCGTTGAGCTCCGACTCGTACCGCCGGCCCTCCTGCTCGCGGCGGACCAGCAGGAAGTTTCCCTCGCACAGCAGCGAGTCGGGATGGTCCGGGCCGAGCACGTCGTGCATCTCCCGGAGCAGCGACTCGAACTTCTCCCGCGCGCCGGCCAGGTCGTTCTGCTCGGCCAGCACGATGGCCAGATTCATGCCCGCGGCGATCGTGTACGGATGCTCGGGCCCGAGCGCGGTGACGAGGCCCCGGCTGGCGTGCTCGGCGAGACTGCGGGCACGCACGAGGTCGCCCGCCGCGCGAGCCGTCGCGGTCCGGTTCGTCGCGCAGGCGAGGCGGTGCGGGTGGGTGTCGCTCAGGCCGAATCGCTCGTACGAGCCGTCGATCAACTCGAACTCCGAGCCGGCACTGTCCACCTCGCCGCTCGCCAGTAGGTTCACCGCACGACTCAGCCGGGCGCCGAGGGTATCCGGCTTGTCCGGGCCCAGCAGGTGGTTCAACTGCTCGTACGCCCTCTCGAGCAGCGGCGCCGCCTCATCGATCTGGCCCGCGCTGCGCATCGACACGGCCTGGTTGACCAGTAGGTTGTAGTACCGCGGGGTCCGCTCGCCGACGGCGGCCCGGAATCGCTCAGCGAGCTGGGCGAGCAACTCGGCCGAGCCCCGATAATCGCCCGCTTCGCGCAGGTCACGGCCGAGGTTGGTGCCGGCCAGCAGCGTCATCGGACTGTCGTCGCCGAGATTGGCGGTGCTGCGCTGGTACACCGTCTGGTCGTGCTCGCGTGCGGACCTGAAGTCGCCGACGAGCCGATAGGACGCGGCGAGGTTGTTCAGTGCGGTCAGCGTGCGCGGATGTTCCTCGCCGAAGACCGTCGACCAGGCGGCATAGGTGACCTTGTCCTGCTCCAGAGCCTCCGCATAGAGCCCGAGGGCACGCAGGTCGGCGCTGAGGCTGCCCGCTGTCATCAGAGTGTGCGGATGATTGGCGCCAAGCAGGTCGCTCTGTTCGGCCCGCACCTTCTCGTTCAGCGCGCGGGACTCGGCGAACGCGAACTCGTCGCGGACGATGTTGCCCAGGTTGAATTGCAGGTGCAGGATCTGACGCCGCAGCGAATCGCGTTCCTCGTCGGTGATCAGCCGGTCCATCAGGTCCTGCCATCGCTCGACATGGCGTTCGGCGAAGGCGCGCGCGCCCTTGTTGTCACCGGTCAACCAGACGTAGCGCACCCGGTCGATGATGAGGCGGCGGACCGCCTCATCGCGCGATTCATAGGCCTCGGACAGCTCGATGTGCGGCCAGATCATCTGGAATCGTGGCCAGGTCAACGGGTTGTCGACGTCGTCACGGGGCCGCGCGGCGGCCAGCACGGCGTGCACCTCGAGCCGGGTCGCCGCGATCTCCTCCTCCGACATGCGCTGCTTGACCACGTGCTGGAGGAGCCGGTGGACGTGCACCCGGCGGTTGGACACGTCCAGCCGCAGCAGCGCCAGCTTGCTGATCGTGTGGACGAGCGACCATCGATAGGCGGTCTCGGTGACGGCCGGGTCGAAGGGACGCAGGACCTCGGCCATCCGGTCGCCGTAGATCAACTCGAGCGAGATCTCCGGCGCGAGCAGCGAGCAGAGCTGCAGCAGGCGGTATGACCCGGCCGAGGTCTCCCGGAGCTGGGACAGCGACAGGTCCCAGGTCTTCTCCACCGACGGGTTACCGGGACTGGACAGCACGCCGTCCGGCCGCTCCTGAATGTCGCGCAGATAGTCCTCGACCGGCGCCCCGGTCTCGGCCAGCCACGCGCCCGCGGCGGCGACCGCGATCGGCAGGTCACCGAGGAGCTCGGCGATCCGGCCGGCGTGCTCCTTGCGGATCGTGGGCAGCCGCTGCTGGAGGTGCGCCACGCTCTCCGCGCGCTGGAAGACGTCCATCTGGATGGTCGCCTGATGCTCCGACCACTGCCGGTTGCGGGCGGTGATCAGCACGTGGCCGCCCGGCCCGGACGCCAGGTACGGCTTGACCTTCTCGATGTCCTCCGCGTTGTCGAAGACCACCAGCCAGCGGTCGACCACGTCGCCGCGTTCCAGTTTCTGCAGCAGCGCCGCGGCCTGATCGGCGATCGTGCCCTCCTCGCCCAACCCGACGCGCTTGCCCAGCGTCGCCAGTTGGGTGTCCAGGGAGGGGACGTCGGAGGCGTCGATCCACCAGATCACGTCGTACGCGTTGCGGAACCGGTGCGCGTACTCCAGCGCCACATGGGTCTTGCCGATGCCGCCCATGCCCTGCAGGGCCACCGACTGGTTGCCCAAGAGCGCGCTGGCGCCTTGATCCTGCAACTGTTCGCGGAGTCGGAGAAGGTCCCCTTCGCGGCCGGTGAACAGCATGTTGCGGATCGGGGCGTTGAACACCGCGGCCGGCGTGCCGGGAAACCGGACGCCGATCCGGCTCATATCGATCTCGGCCGTCGGCCGGCGAACCAGCTTGAGAAGGCGCTCGATGGCCGTCGCTTCCGGCTGCCCGAACAGGAACGCGTTGTCCTCGGCGGCGCGGCCACGGAACGGCCGCACGTCGGCGATGTAGGCCACGAGGGGAGCGCGCGGGTCAGGGCGGTCGAGGGAGATCCGCGCGGCCTCGGCTTCAGCGTTGGCCTGGGACACCAGGCTCAGTTGGCGTGCGCCCTCGGTGCCCGGGTCGGCTCGAATGCCCGTCTCCACCATGGTGACCGTGATGTCGGCCGCCTGCAGCACATCGGACACCCACTCCGCCCACAGGCGATCGACCGGGGCGTACCTCAGATCGACCTTCTCCTCGGCCGGGGTCACCCGCCGGGCGAACTGCGCCACGGTGCGGATGCGGAGATCCTCGCTCATCGCCGGGAGTTCGGTCACCACCCCGTCGGTCAGGTATCCGGCCAGGGCGACGTAGGACGCCAGCATCGAGGTGGGCACGCCGGGCTGGTCACCGAAGGTTGCCAGCGTCTCCTCGAAGGCGTAGAACGCCCGGTACGGAACCTCGACCGTCGCCCAGTATCGATCCCGCTCGGAGGCCTCCATGCCGGCCGGCAGCCCGGCGAATCGCTCACGAGCGAGGAACCGGCCGGCGTCGACGCGTTCCTTCTCGGCGGAGTCGACGCGCATCGGCACCGGCAGAACGCGGACCGGGCGTACGCTCAGGCCGATGCTCGCGGCGACTTCCGCAGCACCGTAGATGCCCTGGTCGCTGAAGGTGAAACAGTCGACGAGCACGTCCGGCAAATGGCGCGTACAGATTCCGGCGACGTCACTCACGCCGGTCCGGCTGTCGATCAACGTGTAGTCGTAGTTCTTTTTCATGTCCGCGCGCAAGGCGTCGAACAGTTTTCCGCCATCGAGTTTGTCGTAAAACTCGTCCCAGTTGCGTTCATAGACGCTCCGGGCGTAACTCGTGTTGTTCTGGCCGGCCGGCATGAAATCAATGCTGCCGCCCGAGGGGAAGTGCTTCCAATCCAGCGAGAACGCGAACTGGCTGACCCGCGCGTATTCGGCCTGCCAGTCGCTGGGCCGGTCGGCGTCCCGCCGGGTGGCCTCGTCGTAGCGGTTGACCATCTCGACGACGCCGTCGGCGTCCTGCATGGCGCTCCGTCGAAGGAACGGGTGGAAGAATCGGTGCAATCCCGGTGATTCCAGATCCCAGTCGGCGACCAGCACCCGATGACCCGCGCTCGCCAAGATCCAGGCCACGTTGGCCAGGGCCATGGTCCGGCCGGTGCCACCCTTGTACGAATAGAACGTGACAACGGTGCCATCGCGGTTCTCAGTCATCGATGTCCTCTTCCTGGGATGGACCAGCATCGTCGGTGATCCTGGGCATCGGAACCACAGCGCCCTTGGGCAGGAAGACGGGCGCCGTCTTCAGATATGCCCGGAGGGTCTCGTCGATTACGATCGGCATTCTCTCGACCAGTTGATCGGCGTACAGAATGCGTCGCACCTGTCGCCGGACGCTGCCCAGCATAACGTTCAAGGTGGCGGTGAGTTCCGCCCCCCGATCGCGGTACTGGGGGTCGTCGCTGTCGGCGATCACGACTACCTCGGCCCATTCCGGCAGCCGATCCGCGACGGCGTCCACGATCTCGCGTCCCCCCGGCGAGTCCAGGATCCACGGATCCACGAGCACCAGAACCGCGCCTTCGGCCAGCGGCCCGAATCCGATCTGCGCGTCGGTGAGCCGAGGCGCCAGATGGCGGTGCTCGGCGAGGTTGGCGGCCATCTGCGCCGGTGAGAGCGGCGTCTCGTCCCTGAACGGATGCCACTCGACGGCGAGCTGACCGTAACCGGCTCGGGGCCGGTCGCGGGGGAGTGTGGCGCGGACCGGCGCCAGCACCATGACGGTGAGCCGCATTCCGGCCGGGCCGGGCTCCGGCGCCTCCGCGTCGTCGATCACCGCCGGGGTGGCCGGGCGCGGCCCGGCGGCCTTGGTGATGGCGACGATCCGGCGAGCCAGGGTGCCCACGATCTGGTGGTACGCCGGTTCGTAAGCGGCCAGCCGACACAGCGCCCGCAGGCCGTTCTCCTTGTAAGCCTCGGCCTGGGTGTCCAGCGTCAGCGACGCGAGCCGCTCCTCCTGATGATTCCAGGGTTCCCACGGCACCCAGAGAACCGGGAGCAGGCGCAGTGCCCGCTCCCGCCCGGTCAGCCGTCGCATGTAGGCGGCACGCTCCTGCAGAGGGAGGGTCTTGTTGAAGTACTTCGGCGAGTACAACGCCACGAAGACGTCCGCATGACTGAGCGCCCGGCTCAGGTCCGCTTTCCAGTCGGCCGACGGCTGGTCAATGTCGTCGAAGTGCCCCACGACCGGGGGACTGTTGCTGCCGAGAAGTGCCCGGACCTCATCGGACAGCCTGGTGAACAGGTCGCGCACCGTGCTGTCGCCGTCCCCCGGCGTCCCCGGGCCCATCGGGGCCGTCCTCGCATAGCTGAGGTAGAACGCGTATCGAGCCGGATCGGATGGTGTCACACATCCTCCTCGAAGTCCGTCGACAGGATGGAGCTGTCCGCCGGCACATCCGGTCTGACCAGACACGACCGGCGTACGTGGTCCACGTGCATCGCGATCTTCCAGACGATGGCGCGGTAAGCCGTGTGCTGGCCGGAACGGATGAGGCCGAGCAGTCCGTTCTCGCGATATGCCGTCTCATAACCAGGATCAGGCAAGCCGGGCGGAAAGTAGATGCCGATCTGGGAGACCCTCTTCGGAAGCTCCAGGGTGGGGTGCAGCGGCATCCAGATCACCGGCACGATCGCGCGCTGGTGCTCTCGCGCCAGGGCCGGGTCGCGGATGATCTCGCGCCGGGCGAAGGCGTGCCACTCCCGGGCGCACCACTCGCTGTCCCGCAACAGCGGCTCGGACAGCAGGCAGACCAGCACCTGGCAGGTGCCGATCGCGGTGAGCAGCTGGCGCTCCCACTCCGTTCCGAAGCTGTCAGCGCGGTCCAGGTATCCGGGCTTGTAGTTCAGCGGGGCGCCGATCAGTTCCCCGACGTCATCCGTCAGGTCGTCGAAGAACTGGAGGATCTCTTTGCCATAGGGGCGGCCGGCAACGGTGGGTCGGTCCGGAATGAACGATCGTCGGTAACTGACGAAGAACAGGGGAGCGTCCGGCGTCTCCGGAAGCTCCTTGGACACTGCCCGCCCCCTACGATCACGTCACCGGAGAGGGCCGACACTAGCATCCAGTGACCAACCGCCTACAGTGCTCGCGCCGGGGTCTACCGTGGATTGGCGTAATAGGGGCCGATGGACTGCAAGGGCCGGTGCCCTGATCCGGTCAGCCAGCCGAGGACGCTGGGAAGGATCCCCATCGCGCCGAAATGCGCGGTGTCTCGCTGGATGCGGACTTCCGCGTTCTCGATCTGGCGAGCGAGCCACAGGGTGTGTTCGACCGGTGCGAAATTGTCCCGCTCGCCATGCCAGAACAGAGCCGGCTGCAGGATCTTCCCGGGCTCGAACCCCCACTCGCGGCGCAGCGCCAGGACGTCGTCGATCCAACCGTAGGGCCCGACGCGCATCGCCTCGCGATAGGTGTCGGTCAGCAGGCCCTGAATCGTGGAGCTCCGCACCGCTGATTGATCCGCCTGGGTCATCTGCGAGCGAAGGTTGTCCAGCATGCTGGCGGGATCGCGCTTGGCCCGATCGGCCTGAAGGCGCAGGCTCTCGATGAGCTTCGCCTCGTCGTTGTCGGCGTGCGAGTAGTCACGGACGTTGGCGTCGGTCATCCCGCTGTACCAGTCGAGGTCGGGCGCGTCCGGGGGTGCCAGGGTGACGAGCGCGGCCACCCGGTCAACCCGGTCGCCGAGGATTGCGGCGGTGGCCAGTGCGTGCGGCGCCCCACCGCTGCGGCCCACCACGGAGAAGGTGTCGACGCCGAGGTGGTTCGCGATGTGCCTGACGTCCTCCGCGGCGTCCGCGACGGTGCGATCCTTGCGGCGGTCCGAATCGCCGTAGCCCGGCCGGTCGTAACACACGAGCCTGACCCCGAGCTGGTGCAGAACGATGGGGCGGACCTTGGGGCCGAGGCGGCTGCCCGGTGTGCCGTGCATGAGGAAGACCGTCGAGCCGGGTTCCATTCCGGATATCTCGACGCCTAGTCTCCTGCCGTCAGGAGTCGGCACCAGGGTGGAAGGCGATGAGACCACTCACGCCCTCCCCATTTGGCCACGGTCAAGCATCCATTGGTGTCGACGTTTCCCCAGGGACATCGGGTCATAGTGCCACGCCGTCTCTAAGGGTGTCACGGCCATCCTTGCACTTCCGGGCGATGACTCGTCCGGTTATAGACGATATTCCTCGAGGCGTGGTTGAGCCTCGAGGCTTCAACGCCGACGGTAGCCGCGAGGTCACGGCGGGCTCGTGGATCACCGGGTGAAAACATCGCTGCTGGGGCACGGTTTCGCCGTATGCGGGCGCCCCGGAATGGCGATTCGGCCGAATGCCGCGTCGCCGTGGCGCCCGCCGATCATCCAGTCGGTGGTGACAGGCTGGCTACCCCGGGGCCGGCCTCGTCATCCCCCGATCGGTGGGACCTGGATTCCGCTATCGCGCAACCGGGTCGAGGCGCAGCGAATCGATGAGCGACTGGTCCCAGGCATCCGGCGTGGACTGCGTGCTGCTGGGTCTCACGAACTTGTAGCCGACCTGGCGTACCGTGCCGATCATCGTCTCGCAGCGGGGGCCCAGCTTGGCCCCAACCGCCGGACGTGGAAATCCATGGTTCGGGTGCAGCCGAAGTAGTCGTAACCTCACACCTCGCGCGGCAGCTGATCGCGGCTGCACACCCGGCCCGGGTGCTGGGCAGGTATTTCAGCAGCTCAAACTCCTTGTAGGTGAGCGCCAGGGACTCCCTCGGCGTTGAACCGGTGGATCCACGACCGCACCGTCCGCGCGTGACATCCGACCTGCCCGGCGATCGCCGGCACCGAGCACCCCTCCACGAGGCTGCGACAATCCTGGCCCGCACCACCCAATCCACCGGCGCATGCCTGGCCACCGCCAGCTTGCGCACCCGCGCCCGCTCGACGTCGTCCACAGCGCGACGAGCAACGACCGGAGCAGGCACAGCAATCACCGCCTTCGCGCGACGACCTCTACTGCATCAATCGTCACGCTGAAGACACTTCGAACCGATAGTCGCCCATTTGAGGAACCTCGCTTTAGGAGCCCCGTCAGCCCTGCATGGTGGGTGTTAGAGCTGCGGGCAGCCCTCTCGCCTGACTCTGTGAGGATCCACCGGGCTGGCCGGCGGCACTCGCGCGGACCACATGGTGGTAGCGGAGCCGGCGTGGGAGGGCTTCCGGCACGATCGCGATCCCCCTTGCTTGATCCGGCGGTAACCCCTCTGCTGGCGCCGCCGGCTCCGGCTCCGGCTTTCCTGAAACAGCCTCGTGAACCGGATGTCTCCGTCCGGCCAGACGGGCTGCCGTCGGCAGCGATCACCACACCGCGGTGAAGCCGGCTCCTGCGGATCCGGATCCGCAGCGCCCGCGACCGCCACCGGACACGCCCAGAACAAGGCGACGCGACACGGCCCCGGCACCCGCAGACGGCTCGCCCAGGACCGGCCGCCCGTCACCGCCCTGAGCACCATCCTGCACGGCCCCGTGGACGCTCTGACCGGCGCGCCGAACACCGCACAGGAGTAACGCACTGTAACCGAAATATGCCTGAACGGCGCACGCACGACTACTACCGCAACGGCATCACCAGCCTGTTCGCGGCGTTCAACATCGCCGACGGCACGGTGATCAGTGAACTGCACCGCCAGCATCGGGCCACCGAGTTCAAGCAGTTCCTCATCGCCACGACAGACAGGTCCCGCCCGACCTGGACGTGCGCCTGGTCTGCGACAACTACGGCACCCACAAGACCCCGGCGATCCGGCCTGGCTCGCCCGGCATCCCCGGTTTCACATGCATTCGACCCCGACCGGCTCCTCCTGGATCAACCAGGTCGAACGCTGGTTCGGATTCCTCACCGACCAGAGGATCCGCCGCGACGCCCACAAGAGCGTCCAAGCCCTGGAAGCCGACATCCGAGCCTGGATCACCGCCTGGAACCAGAACCCGCAACCGTTCATCTGGACCAAGACCGCCGAAGAGATCCTCGAATCACTCGCCCGGTTTTGAAGCCGAATTTTCGGCGCGGGACACTAAGCACGTAGCCAAAGGCTCTGTACGTAACGCACTCGGCTAGAGGAACGAGCAACACAAAGACCTCGTCATGGGTTCCGCAACGGCGGCGTCGCAAGGTGCGGCGCCGCCGTGGGGACGGGGTGCGGGGTTACGGGCGCAGGGCGCCTGCGGCCGGGGTCCAGGTGGACTCCTTGGCCACGTCGGCGACCTTGATCGACGCGGCGACCTTCTGCAGCTCCGACATCGGTAGCTTGTTGCCGGTGGTCTGGGCGCTGACCTGCACCTGGACCTTGCCGTCGACGCTCCAGACGTTGCAGAAGCCGCCGTCGTAGCACTTCGACTTGCCGGCCTGGGCCGACTGGTTGGAGTTGCGGCTCGGCGTGACGTAGATGTGGAAGCCGTCGGTGATGGCGTCCTCGCCGGAGTCGAACGGCGCGGTCAGGCCGGACGCGGGCAGCGCCGGGCGGGTGTAGGTGGCGCCGCCGTAGTTGCCGTCGCGGGCCGACGAGATGCCGTCCAGGCCGGGCATGGCGTGCGAGCCGACCTGCAGCGGCTCGTAGCCCGCCGGCACGTAGCCGACCTCGAACGGCACCGTAGCCGGCGTCGGCTTGCTCGGCTTGAGGCCGGTGACGAGCATGGCGAAGTCGGCGAACGACGGGGCGTCGTCGTCGTTGGAGATCGATGTGACGGCGGCCCAGGCGCCCGTGGTGTACTCCCACGCGAACAGCTTGTTGCCCGGCTCGAGCGGGTTCTTCGGGTCGAGCCCGGTCGGCAGGTTGGCCTGCACGGCGCGGTGCCCGGCCACGGTAACCTGCTTGCCCGCGCGGATCCCGGCCGGATCGAAGGCGCCCGGGCGGTAGACGGTCAGGTAGGCGTACAGGGTGGGCTTGGTCTTGCCCTTCATCTTGTCCGCCATCGCGCGGGCCGCCTCGTCGCCCGACACCGACTTGTCGTTGGAGGTGCGGCCGTCCTGGTAGACCGAGGCGATCTGGTAGGCCGTGGAGGCCACGATCGGGTCCTGCACGTGAAACGGGCCGGCTTCGAAGCCCTGGAAGGTCCATGTGAACGGGGCCGCCTCGGCCCACGTGGCGGCGGCGGTCGGCGCCGCCGTGGCGCCCGCCGCGACGGTGGTGCCCGGCGCGGCGTCGCCGGACGAGCCGAACGTGGGCAGCGCGAACGCGCCGGCCACCGCGACCGCGACCAGGCCGGCCGCCCCGGCCGACGCGAACCCGGCCCGCCGGCGCCGCTCGGCCCGCCGGCCGGCCGCGATGATGTCGTCGGCGGTGCGGGACATCGGCGGCTCGTCGGCCGTCACGGCGTCCACGAATTCATGCAACTGCATTGGTCCATTCCTCCATCGGCTCCCCGGTGAGATTGATGCGTTCGGCGGCGAGCAGCTCGCGCAGTTTGGCCAGCCCTCGGGAGGCCTGGCTCTTCGCCGTGCCGACCGTGCACTCGAGGGCGCTGGCCGTGTCCTCCAGGCTGAGGCCCATGTAGTGGCGCAGGACGACGGCGGCCCGCTGGCGGGCGGGCACCGCCTCCAGCGCCGCCCGCAGGCGCAGGCGCTCGTCGGTCATGCCCGCCGGGTCGCGCAGTGCCACCTCCGGCATGCCATCGCCGGCCGCCCGTTCGTGCCGCCACGGCCGACGGGTCTCGTCGATCGCGGCGCGGTAGACCATGGTCTTGACGTACAGGTCGGGTCGTTCCAGCTTGCGCCAGCGGGGATAGAGCTTGACCAGCGCGTTGGCCACGGCGTCCTCGGCCGTGTGCCAGTCGCCACAGGTCATGTAGGCCTGCTTGCGCAGCGACGCCATCTGCGAGGTCACGAACTCGCGGAACGCTTGTTCGTCATCGGATCTCAAATCGGATGCCTCCTTGTTCGGGGGAAGAACGGTCCGACTGGCCTCTAGGGGTGCACCAACCATCGAAGTAATCGTCTCGTAACTGTGCGTGAGCAAGCCCTGACAAATGGTGCGGGACACAGCGTGGGGCGTACCGTCCGGTTAGCCCGCCGGCATGGATGGACACGTTGACCGCGATCTTCGGGGCCTCCCGGGGATCCCTCGCCGACTTCGAGGTGATCTCGCGGGTGGCCCGCAGTGCCGAGACGGTCGTCTACCTCGGGCGGGCCGCGGCGGGCGGCCGTGACGGGCACTGTGGGTGGCCGGGCGCCGTCGTGGGTTGCAGCGCCTGACTGCGTATCGCTTCCGGTCCTCGCGCCGGAGCCGGCGCTGCGGGTCGGCACGCCATGACCACCGGTGCCCCGGCGTAGGCGGCCGGCAGGAAGCGCGGTCAGATGCAGGCTGAGGCGCCGCCGTCAGCCTGTGCTTATCCTCCCTGTGGGTCCGCCGAGTGGCCGGTGGACATCGGTGCCCGCGGCCATCACCTGTTCAAGCGGCTCCTCTGGGCGTTGGTCAGTCGGCTCTCATCTCGTCCCGGATCCAGGCAGCGACGGAGGTATGTGCAGGGGTCCAGCCGAGTTGCCGGGCGCGGGTTGCTCGTATCCGGCTGTTCGATCCGAGAGCGAACCGGGCGAACCCCGCGCCCCATTCTTGCGATGCCTCGGCGAGACTCCAAGGTTGGACGGGCCCCAAACCGAGGCGGTCGGCGATCGCGGCTCCGATCTCGGCGAACGAGGCCTCGCCGGCCTCGACGAAGTAGAAGCCGGACGCGGTCTGATCGGAGAGGACGCGGGAGTAGAGCGCCGCCACATCGTTGATGTGGACGGTCGACCAGCGGTTGTGGCCTTGCCCGACGACGCGCACGACTCCGCTGGCACGGGCCTGGTTGACCAACGGAGGGAGGAGCACGGTGTCCGGCCGGGGTTCCCGTCCGGTGCCGTAGATCAATGAGTTGCACAGGACAACGGTTCGTATCCCGTCGTCTGCTGCGTCGACCAGCATGGTGTCGATCGCGAAGCGGGCCTGCCGGATGGGATGGGAGCCGGCGACGACCTGTTCGATGTCGTCGTGGACTTTCGGAGCGGTGTAGTCGCCTTTCGCGTCGTCAGCGATGAGGCTGGATCCGCTGGTGTGCACGAGTGGCTTGCCCGTGCCGCGTAGGGCTTGCAAGAACGTCTCGACCGCGCCGCGGTGATCGCTGTTAGCCGCGTTGACCACGCCGTCGGCGAGGTTCGCCTCTGCGGCCAGCAGGTCGGAGTCGTCGAGATCCCCGTGTACCGGGGTGACGCCAGCCTCGGTGATTAGTGGCTCGTGGGCCGGATCACGGATCAAGCCCCGAACGTCGTGCCCGTCGGCGACCAGGCGGGTGGCGACGGCACCGCCGATGTAGCCGGCCGCGCCGGTGAGGAAGATCTTCACGATTGTCCCTTCGAGGTTGCTGTCAGTGAATCGATCCGCCGTGCGCCGCCGGTGAACAGCGCGAGGGCGATGAGCGGGAAGAGGGCAGTGGTGAGGAAGGCCCCGGTGTAGCTGTGGCCACCGCCGATGACCACGGACCGGCCGATGGCGCCGCCGAGTTGCTGCAGGCCCTGCAGCAGGCTTGCGGCCGCAGCGCTATTGCCGTCCGGGGCCTGCCTCATGATCATGCCGGTGACCGGGGCGAAGGTCAGGCCGGCAGAGATACCAAGGACGATCGACGGCAGAATCAAGGCGGTGACGGCAGTCGAGTCGTACACCGCCCATGCCATACCGGGGTGAACGCTCCGCCGGCATCCAACTTCTGTGACTGCCGTGGAAGCTCCTGCAGGAAGAACAGTCCGCCCGCGATGATTGCGACACCGATTGGCACGTTGACGAACATCACCGGCCGCCAGCCGAAAGCTCCGGTGAGCAGGCCGCCGATGATCAGCCCCACAGCAGCACCGCATGCGGTGGCCAGCACCAACAGGGCCATCGCCCGTGCCCGCTGCGGACCCGGTTTGGTGATGGCGGTCAGCAACACCAGCACACTCGGCGCAGCCAGTGCAGCACCGGCACCCTGGAACGCCCGCGCGGCGATCAACATTCCAGGCGAGAACGCGAGACCACCCGCCAGCGACGCGACGACAAAGACTCCAGCACCGGTCAGCAGGGCACGGCGGGCGCCGACCAACGCTCCGATCCTGCCGCTGAGAAGGATGAGGCCGCCGAAGAACAGGGCGTACACCGTCACTACCCAGCTCAATCCGGCAGCGGAGAAGCCGAGCTGTGCGCCGATGCTGGGAAGAGCGACGTTGACGATGGTGGTGTCGACCACCAGCATCATCTGGGTCAGGAACAGCACGGCCAGGCGGCCGGCCATTGAGGGGCGCATTCTTACTCCAGGACATCGGGGATCGGCCCAGCGTGAACGGTGGGCCGGCAATCCACGGCAACATTTGCTGATCTGTCAAACTCGAACGATGTCTGTCGTCGACGAGACTCTGCGCAACTTGGCCCCACGTCTGAGAGCGTTACGGCAACGTGGCGGTGCGACCCTTGCCAGCTTGTCCTTGGCCAGTGGCATCCCGGTCAGTACCCTGTCTCGGCTGGAGAAGGGCCATCGCCAGCCCACACTCCAACAGGTGCTCGCTCTGGCTGAGGCGCATGCCGTCTCGGTCGACGAGTTGCTGGGCGGGCCGTCCACAGGCGACGCGCGCGTCCACCTGCGGCCGGTGGTACGCAACGGCAAGACCCTGATCCCACTGACCCGCAGACCCGGCGGCATCCAGGCCTACAAACTCATTCTGCCCGGCGAAGGCTCACCCGCCGTGCCCGAACTGACCACCCATGACGGCTACGAGTGGCTGTACGTCCTCAACGGCGAGTTACGACTGATACTCGGCGAACAAGAGATGCTGCTCAAGCCGGGCGAAGCCGCAGAGTTCGACACGCGCGCACCGCATTGGTTCGGCACCGCCGGTACACAGCCAGCCGAGATCCTCGCACTGCTCGGCAGGCAAGGCGAGCGAACCCACATGCGCGCGACAGCGACCATCAAGATCTCACCAGTTCGTGACCCAGACCGGTGACCTGTGGCCTTCTGCGCTCAGGACAGCCAAACACCCCTGGCTTGTCAAGCCCCGGGTTTGATGGAGAGTTGGTTAGCTGGTTTCCAGGGGTGCGGTGACCGGGTGGGTCATCGCGTGTAGGGCTTCGTGTTCGGCGGGTGGGACGTGTCCGAGTTCGCCGTGCAGGCGTCGGTCGTTGTACCAGTCGATGTATTCGACGGTGGCCATCTCCAGGTCGTCGAGGCCGCGCCACGGGCCTTTGTTGCGGACGAGTTCGGCCTTGAACAGCGAGTTGAACGAGCATGCGAGTACGAACCCCAACGAGAGCTTGCCGGCCCGGTAGTAGTGCGGCACGACGTCGGGGCCCCTGCCGCAGCGACTACTGCTCCCACAGCTGAGCCGGGACCTGCACTGCGGAATCTCGCGCAGCCACCCGGGAGCGCCGCTGGCGGTGACCGCGTACAGGATCAGGTAGCCGTCCCGGCCGACCTGCTCGGCCCAGCAGGTCCGCACGTCGTCACCCTTCGGGAACCGATGCGAGTCGATGCGGGCGCCGTAGCGCTCGGCCGAGCCTGTATCAAGCGCGGCGCCGGCCATGCCGGTGCGGCCGCGGCCAGGACCTTCAGGACCGCCCGCAGGGTCTCGCCGACGAACTTCACCCGGTTCAGCGCGCGCCGGGCGAAGTCACCGTGTACACCTTGAGCTCGCAACCGTCTGGTTCGAGGCCGGCCACGGGCCGACATCAGTGTGGCGGACCTCCTGTCCCTCGTGAGAGGGACAGACGAGTGTCCACTGAGTGGTGACGTTTTCTCTCATCGATCTCTCTAGCGTCGTCGGCATGAGGAAATCACTTGTGACCGTCATGGTCGCGGCGACGATAGCGGGAGCCGCCGTCGTCGGTATCGGAGCCGCTCAGGCCACGACCCCCAGCTCGTTGACGCCAGCCGCGTTCCGGCCGAGCCTGAGCGCCACTCTGCAGGCCGACGCCGATGGACTGCGCAAGTACGGCGCGCCGGGTGTGCTGGTCGCCTTGGACACCTCGCGCGGAGACGTGCAGGTGCGCAGCGGATACGGCAACGTCGCAAAGCGCGCCCCGATCGCGTGGGAGGCGAAGTTCCGGATCGGCAGCTACACCAAGCCGTTTGTGGCGGCGACTGTGCTGCAGCTGGTCGGCGAGCGCAAGCTGTCGCTGGACGACAAGGTCGAACGGTTCCTGCCCGGCCTGATCCAGGACAAGGGCAACGACGGCCGGAAGATCACCGTGCGGCAACTTCTGCAGCACACCAGCGGTCTGCCCGAGTACACCAACGCCATGGCCGCTCTGGGCACCGAGGAGGGATTCCAGCAGTCGCGCCTGCGTACCTGGACGAACGCCGAACTCGTCGGTCTTGCCATGCAGTTCCCGGCCGACTTCGCGCCGGGCACGCGGTGGAGTTACTCCAACACCGGCTACGTCGTCGCCTCGATGATCATCGAGAAGGTCACCGGCCGGACCTGGCAGCAGGAGGTCCGCAACCGAATCGTGCGGCCGCTCGGCCTGCGCGACACCTACTTGCCGGGCACCACCCCGACCATCCCCCGCCCACACCCGGTGGGCTACCAGCGGTTCCCCGGCCCGGACGCAACGCCGGAGGATCCCCGCTACGGCGAACCGATCGACGCCACGCTGTTGAACCCGTCCCTGGCCGGCCCCGCCGGCGAGATGATCAGCACCGCGGACGACGCCAACACCTTCCTGCGGGCACTGATGACCGGCAAGGTACTCAAGCCCGCCCAGCTCGCCGAGATGCTGCGCACCGTGGAGACCGATGACAGGCTGCGAGCCAGGTGGCCCGGCGCTCGGTACGGCCTGGGCATCGTGTGGTCGGACAACTCGTGCGGCGGCTACTGGAGCCACGGCGGCGACATCCCTGGCTTCATGACCCGCAACGGCGTCACCCCGGACGGTTCCCGCAGCGTCACCGTGTCGATCAACACCGACTCGCTCAAACCGGACCTCGGCGTGCCGATGCCCACCGTGGACATCACCACCGACCTGGTCGACCACGCCCTCTGCAACGCCCGCTGAGCCCGTTCGTCAGGTGGAGCCGCGTCTTTCCGATCGACGGCGCGGCCCCACCTGACGATGTCGGCCCTCGCCGAACAAGGACAATTGACATGAGAAAGCTGCTCATCGTTCTCGCCGGCGCCGCTCTGCTCACCGCGGGTGCGGGGGCCGCCAACGCCGACGTACCTTCCCAGCCCGCCTCGTCGTCCGGCTGGGACGACATCACCCGCGAGCAAGTAAGGATCGACCTCGGCCACGGCTGGGTCACCAAGGCCGAACTGACCTATCCAAACGCTGCCCAGGGACGCTTACCGCTGGTCGTGCTCCTGCACGGCAGCGGACGCAACGATATGAACCAGACGCTGCCGGGCGGCAAGGGCTCGACCTTCGTAGGGCTTGCGCAGGCAGCCGGCCGTGCGGGCTACGCGACCTTGCGCTTCAACAAGCGCGGGGTGAGCGACATCGGGCCGACAACCACCACTGATACCGCCCAGTCGGAGCCGAAGCGCCCCTACGACCGGACCCAGCAGGACGCTGCCACGGTGCTCCGGTTCGCGGCCAAATCACCGCGAGTGAACCCCTCGAAGATTTTCCTGATCGGCCACAGCGAAGGCACCAACGTGGCCGCCAACCTCGCCGCCGACCCGCACAACTTCGGCATCCCGAAACCGGCCGGGGTGGTCGCGATGGCAGTCCTCGGCAAGCCCGTCAAGGAACTCCTGACGTTCCAGATCTACGGTCGCCTGCCGCTGCAATTACACGACGAGTTCGACATCGACGGCGACGGCCGGCTGACCGCCACCGAAGCCACCGACGGCCTGGTGGGCCAGCCGCAACCGGTCGCCGACCTGTTCCGCTCCGTCCTGCTCGACGGCAAGATGGTCAAGGCAAGCACCGACCGAAACCACGACGGTCAGATCGCCATCGACACAGAGGCCGGCGCGGTGCTGCGCACGATCACCGGAATCGACGCGTACCCGGCCATCCCCGGCCTGGACCCCTTCCTGGTCAGATACATCCAAGACCTTGCCCGGTTCCCGGATGCTGGGAAGGCACTGCCCCGGTTCTCCGGCCCAACGCTCTTACTCAACGGTGAGAACGACCTGGAAACCCCGGCCCGAGCAGCGCTCACCGCAGACGCCGCCATGGCAGCGGCCGGCAACAAAGACCACAAGGTGATCATCTACCCGGGCATCGGGCACACCATGAACATTTCGCCGAAGTTCGCCGACGAACTGGGCGAACCAGACCCACGGGTGATCGCGGAAGTTCAGGGATGGCTCGAGGCGCATCGCTGAGCTGTTCAAACGTTCCGCTGGGCATCGCCACAGCACACCGTCGCCCACCACGCTGGCCATGTTCCGGACCGGCGCCAGCCGGCGAAAGTCCGAAGCCGGCGATGCCATGTCCGGCTTTGCCAGCCGCGCCCGTGTCGCCTTCTGCCCGCGAACCTCGGCGTGCGGCTCCTGGCCTTGAACCTGTGCTGACGTTGCCAGCCGAGTCAAAAGGAGAACGATATGCACACATTGGTCATGACCGGCGCTACCCGAGGGATCGGACGGTTCGCCGCTGCAGCCCTGCTGCACGACCACCCGGAGCTCCGGCTCGTCGTCCTGGCACGGGAGTCCACCAGCGCGGAGGCGGTGCGTGAGCTACGGGCTGTTCACACCGATCGAGGCCGGATGGATCGAAATGGGTCCGGTATCGTTCGCACAAGCTACGCGACCAAGGGAATGCAAAAGCCGATCTTCTCGGCTAAAGCCTGGGGAGCGAATCATGCCGAGACGGACCGTCGTCGTCGATCCCAATTTCTCGCGAAAGCTCAAGGAGCTGCGCGAACAGCAAGGTGTATCGCTGCGGCGACTGGGTCAGATGATCCACTGTTCGCACGGTTATTTGTGGGACCTGGAGACCGGGACCAAGCGGCCAAGTGTTTCGGTAGCGGTGCTGCTCGATGGCGCGCTCAACGCGGGTGGACGACTGTCCGCCATGGTTCAGGAAATGTCAGCCGACAGCGGCTTACAGCCTGTCGATGTCGATTCCACGGGTGCCGGCGCGCCGACCGGGCTACAGTTCGCGCCGGATTGGCGGCACGGCATTGATGTCGCCGTGGATCTTTGGCGAGGCGATATGCAGCGGCGAGACCTTCTTCGGCGTGTCGGATTCAGCGCGACGGCGTTCCTTCCTCCGGCTATGCGATGGCTGATGGCCTCGTTCGACGAGCAGCCTTCGGGTACGGGGGAACGACTCATCGGGATACCTGACGTGGAGACCGTGCGGCGGATGACCTCGACGTATCGCACGCTGGACAACCAGTTCGGCGGTGGCCACATCCGGGAGAGCTTGGTGCGCTTCCTCGACGGTGACGTCACTGACCTGGTCAATGGCCGCTACGACGCCGCGACCGGCCGTCAATTGCTGTCCGCGGTGGCGGAGATGACGCAACTGGCCGGCTGGGCGTCTTATGACGCGGGCATGCACGGACTGGCCCAGCGGTACCTCATCCAGGCCCTTCGGCTTGCGGCCGGTGCCGGAGACCGGGCGCTGGGCGCGGAGATCCTGGCGGCGATGAGTCATCAGGCCGCCTACCTGCGGGCCTCGGACGAGGCGGTTGATCTGGCTCGTGCTGCGGGGCGGGCGGCGACGGAGGTCGGCATCGCCGCGATCCAGGCGGAGTCGGCGGTGCTGGAAGCCCAGGGATACGCGGTCGGTGGGAACGAGGCTGCCTGCGCTACTGCGTTGAGCCGGGCGGAGAGCATCTTCGACAAGGCGGACAGGAGCAGCGAGCCGCAGTGGATCGGCTACTTCGACGAGTCGTATCTGGCGGCGAAGTTCGGGCACTGCTTCACGGCTCTGGGCCGGGGTGACCTCGCGCAGCGGTTCGCCACCAGGTCCCTCGACATGGACGGGCGGCAGTACGCCCGGGGGCGTCAGTTCAACCTTGTCCTGCTGGCGGTGGCGCACGTGCAGACCGGTGAGGTGGAGGAGGCCGCCCGGGTAGGCGTCGAGGCCGTCGACGCGGTGGAGGGGCTGCACTCCTCACGGGCTCGCGACTATTTGGCCGACCTGGCGGACCGGCTCTCGAAGCATGCCGGGCTTCCCGCTGTGCGGGAGTTCACCGAGCGTGCGGCTCCGCTGTTGCAGAGCGTTTAGAGCTTGCCAGTCGCTTTCAGCAGAAGTACGGCGAGCAGACCTGCCACGGAGCCAGCGCCGACGATCGTCCCGTTGTCGATGTGCTGCTGGACCTCGTCAAGGGGGATCCAGCCGATGCGCTCGGCTTCGTTGACGTCCGGGTCCGCACCGGTGAAGTCGGCCCCACGGGCCAGGTAGACGACGTTGTCCTGGTCAATGGTGCCAACCATGGGCTGGTAGGACACCAGCTTCTCCATGCTGCGCGGCCGCCAGCCGGTCTCCTCCTCGACTTCACGGGCGGCGCAGGCCATCGGCTCCTCCGCGGGGTCGAGGTAGCCGCCGGGCAGCTCCCAGACCCAGCGGTCGAGGATGAAGCGGTGCCGCCACATCATCAGTACGCGCTGCTCGTCGTCGAGGGCGATGACCATGGCCGCACCTGGGATCCGCAGGACGTACTGCTCGAACCGCACGCCGTCGGGTAGTTCCACGTCGGCGATGCTCAGCACCGCGCGGCGCGTGTCGTCGATGACGCGTTCTCCGTGGATGGTCCATTCACTGGCTCGCTTCGGCTCCGCGCTCATGAGCGCACAGTATCCGCAGACTCGTATGGGCGTACTCCGCTGCTGGTCAGCGTCGGCTGACGGCGGCTGACGACTGTCGCCTTCACTACGGGCCACCGGCCCGCCACTCTCGATCACAACGCATGGCGATCAGCAGCGAAGCAGACGGCGGCCCACGAGTTCCGGCCGCCTCATGAGCGATACCGGCGATGACTCCCCGCCGCTACGTGAGCAGTGCCTCCGTGGCGGTGGGTGACCGGCCGGGCCTCGGCGGCAGGGAGGACAGCATGGCGGGGAACACGTACTACGCGGTGTCGGCCGAGCAACTACTCAGCCGAGCTCAGATGACGCTTGACGAGCATGTGACGTCGAGCGCATCGGGGCGTTGCCTGGCGTGTGATTCGCCGGGGCCGTGTTGGCGGCGGGAGAGCGCGGTGGTGATCTTCTCGCGGAGCCTGCGGCTACCGGTGCGCCAGCCGGGAGCGAGTCGTCCGGAGCTCATCTCCGCCCGGCGGGTTCCCGTCGCCGGGCGCAGCGGCCAGGAACTGTTTGCTGCGAGGCAGCAATGACGCCGGCCCGAGCCGTGGGAGGCGGGCGATGTTGACGCCGCGGACGGACCACCAAGGAGAGCGACCGGCCTGGGATTGCAAGATATGCGGCGAGCCGTGGCCGTGCGCCATCGCCAAAGTCGAACTCGCCGAGCAGTACCAGAACTTCCCCCACGGGCTGTCGGTCCTGCTCGGCTCGTACCTGCTCGAGGCAATCGACGACTGGGCAGCCCGGATGAGCGGGCCGCCGCCCGACCTCTACGAGCGGTTTCTCGGCTGGACCGCCCGGGAAGCCGCGACATGACCGGGCGGGCGCCGGCTGAGAACCGCAGTGGACTGTTGCATCCGCGGCTGCCACCAGTCCCGCGTAGGTGTTCTTGAACGCGCTCTTGGTCCAGGTGAGGGCGTACGCGGTCTCCGGGCTCGCGCCGTACATCGAGACGGTGATCTTGTGCGGGCGGGAGGCCCGGAAGACGTCGAGGATTTCCGGCCGGGCGAGGCGGGAACCGTTCGTCAGGACTTCGAGCATCATTCCGGCGTCGTGGGCGGCTCGGTACGCCGGTGCGAAGTGCGGGTCGATCAGGGGTTCGCCACCGGTAATCTGGAACCAGAGAACGCCCATGTCGCGCAGGGTTTCGATCAGGTGCAGCTTCTCGGGCAGGTCGAGGCCGGCGAACGGGCGGGTCTCCAGATAGCAGTGCTCGCAGGAGAAGTTGCAACCGAGGTTGATCTCCCATGAGGCGCGGCAGTAGGTCACGGGCAGCGTCGAGGGAGGCCGGACCAGTAGCGCGTCGCGAACGGGCCGGTGCCGCAGGTTCACGGTCCAGGCCTGTGCGGCGGCGTCGGCGAACCAGTCGGGCACGACGCCGTTTTGGTCGGCCAGGTCGGCGAGCATGGCGTACAGCGCGGCCGGCAGTTGCATCGCGGCAGGCTGACCGGGTCGGACGGCGACGAACTGGTCCTCTTGTGGGCTGACGATCGCCTCAAACATCCGATGCCCCTTTCGCGTCTGCTGCTTCGTCGTTCTTCGTCGGCATGGCCCTGGCCTTCGCCGCCGTTGCGCTGTCGATGACGAGATGTTCAACAGCCGTCTGCATGTCCTCGGGATCGAGTTCCAGGACGTAGCGGCCCTCGGACTTGCGGACGGAGTCGATGCTCATCCACGTGGTGCCGACCCTCGCCACGACCGGCGCGTCGACAACATTCAGCAGCAGGGCCAACACTGCCGGTCGAAGTCACGATCATCATCACCAAGCACAACATCGACGAGCTGAACGAGATGCGTGCTCTGGTACGCGACCTCGGCCTGCCTTTCAAAGAGTTCGGGTCGATCTCGCCGACCTACAGCGGCAGCGCCTCAACCCTCGACTCCCAGACGCCCGGTTACCTGGACAAGTCCGCGATCTTCCAGGGCTGCCCGGCCGGGCACACCAGCTTCCACGTCGACCCGCACGGCAACGCGACCATGTGCAAGGTCGGCAGGGAGAACCCGATCAACATCATTACCGAAGGGCCGCAAGGCCTACTGCGCCTGCCCGCGATCGCAGACGCCCAAATGCTTCGCACGGGTGGATGTTCCGGCTGCACCCTGTCGTCCACCTGCCGGGTATGCCGACCCATGGCCAAGGTCTACCAGGCGGCGAGGCACCACTGAGTCACTACTGCCAGCACGGGAACAAGGAGGAATCATGAGCCCGACCCCGGTTCAGATCACACGCCGTCCCGAGGCGACCGCCGCCCCGACATCAGTCCTGCCGCAGGCCCGCCGGTCGGAACCGGCAGGCATCGTCTTCACCACCGTCGACCAGATCTCCGCGGGCAACCAGCGCGGCTGCGGCGACGACAACCCGTACAACTGACCTATCAGCGTTCCGGACCGCCGTCGCGCCATGGGCGCGGCGGTCCGGGCACCCACCTATCCGCCGAGGACCACACACCTTGTCGCCGACACGAATCACCTACCGGCAACTGCCGGCCTCTGTCCGAGACCGCATCAGCGACGTCGTCGACCCGGTCATCACCGACGCCGACTCAGCGACCGAAGGCCTCAACAGCGCCATCGCCGCACGGTTGCACACACCCGATGGCGACTACTTTCTCAAGGCACTACCGTCCGAGCACCGCTGGGCCTGGACCCAACGGCGCGAAGCACAGATCGCACCGCACGTCGACACCGTGGGCGCCGCCCTGATCGCGCGGATCGTCGAGGACGGCTGGGACGTCCTCATCTTCGAGGCCCTCGACGGGCACCGCGCCGATTACACGCCTGACTCGAACGACCTCGGACACGTCGCCCGGCTCATCGGCCGCATCGGGGAACTGCCGTGTCCGGGCATCACACTCCGGTTGGCTGAGCAGCGACTCGCTGCCTACACCAGCGAAGGCCTGCTTCACCATTTCGCCGGCGAGAGCCTGCTGCACACCGACCTGAACCCAGCCAACGTCATCGTCGGCGACGACGAGGCCCGCATCGTCGACTGGGGCTGGGCGACGCGCGGCGCGGCATGGCTCGACGCCGCCTACTGGGTGAGCTGGCTGATCACCGCCGGCCACCGTCCCGAGCAAGCTGAATGGTGGGCAGCCCAAATCCCGGCCTGGCGAACGGCGACAATCGAGGGCGTCACTGCGTTCGCCGAAGCCAACGCGAGGATGTGGGCAGAGATCGGTGCCGGCAGCATCGATCCTTGGACACGCGGCATCGTGGCGGCCTCGGAGTTGTGGCAGCAATACCGGCAAGGCACCCACTCCACCGGCTGAGCCACGCTCAGCCCGCTTCTATTGGCCGGCGAGGAGTTGCTCGCGCCATTGCGCGAAACGTCCTCGCATCCCAGCAATCAGATCCGGAGTGGCGCCATAGGCAGCGAAGCGCCGATCCGGATACCGCGGCAACATCGCCAACAGGTCGGCCAGAACTCGGCGGTCGAATCCGGCATCGGCCTGCTCAGCAAGCTCGAGCAACTGCTCGTAGGTGTAGCGGCCCGAGATAACAGCGGCATCGACGTCGAGGAAGTCCCGCGGCTCCGCCCGGGTGAACAACGCGGACATCTTGCCGGCCACGACGTCATCGACATGCAGGACCGGTCCGACATCCATCATCACCGGCGGCAACGAACGCCAGCTCGCCGCCAGCTCCACCTTGTATGGTCCCTCCGGCCCACTGGGATCCGTTACCGCAAGCCGGGCGAAGGTCTCAAACCGCTGCGTGACCTCCACGGCATACCCGCCGGCACGATAGGCGCCGACAACGGCCTCCACCGCCGCCGCGAACTCACCGCGGCGCTCCCAAGCGGTGAAGAGATCGATGTCTTCGCTCGGCCGTTCAAGTAGGCCGTGCGCCTGAACGGCATACCCACCGGCCAGAGCGAACCCGTACCTACCAGCCACCCGAAGAGCGATCTCCGCCAGCTTGAGAAGACCCGGATCCACGCTCAGCCGGCCAGCGCCCGCGGCGGAACGGCCAGCTCAGGAAAGCGCGACTGCCAGAGCGCCCGCAACCGTGAGGGAAGCCAGAGCTCCGGCCACAGCCGGCGCAGAACTCCGCAGTCAAGCCAGCGGCACAAGTCCTCTGCCGTCGCCGCCTGGTTGAGCACGGTCTGGTACATCAACTGCCGGTCTCCGGCATCGTCCAGGTCATAGGTCGCGTCACCGGACCAGTCCAGCGACCGGTCGAGCGTCACCGTGCCGCCAACCGGGCCCCGCAGGTCAGCCAAGTTCGACGGGACGACATAGTGCCGCTGATCGGCATACCGCGATCCTGGCGGCGCACCATTCACCCCTACCATCCGACCCACCTCCCGCCTTCGATCGTACGTACACATCACGACGAACGAACGCCACGCGCCGGACTCCCCGCAACGAGGAGCCCGGCGACGCTGCCACAGCGAAGGCCGACTTGCGATCCGTCCGCCACGGTGCCGACCGGTCACCTCACCCCGGCTGGTGCACGAACGATCGCGTGACTCGAGGCATAGATCAAGTGCTATTGGTGGCCTGCGGCGAAGCATCCAGATCCGCGGTGAATACGCGGCCGAACAGCCGATCAACCGCCGGATCACCCGGCAGCGAGAAGTGCGCCGCTAAACGAACTCTTCAGCTCCGATCGGACGCGGTTCGATCACTCCCGGGTGCACCCACCCACAGGTCCAGCTCACCAGGCAACGCCGCAGCTCAAGCGGCCTGACCCCAGCCGGCAACGTGGGACGCACCAAACAGGCCACCGACACGGCTCTGGACGCACCCGGACGCAAAAGCCCTGGTCACCACGAGGACCGATAGGCCAATCCAGAACAACCGATCACCACAGGATCACCATGTCCCAAATAACGGGATCCCGGCAGGCATCCCATGGGAAACAAAAATGCCGCGACCCGCGTTTCCGCAGGTCACGGCATTTTCAGGAAGTGCGCCCGAAGGGACTCGAACCCCTAACCTTCTGATCCGTAGTCAGATGCTCTATCCATTGAGCTACGGGCGCTCTCTCAGTGCTCAGTCAGCCTACAACACCGACTTTCGCGCGGAGACTCCGGGATTCGAACCCGGGAGGGGCTTTAAAACCCCAACCGCATTAGCAGTGCGGCGCCATAGACCAGACTAGGCGAAGTCTCCCCGGTGGCCCGTGGGTCACCGAGGCTTGACAATACCGGACCCGTGGGACGTCGCACAAAGAGGGCCACTTCCGGCACACGTAAGATCTCCCTAAGGGGTCGTCAACAGGCGAAACGTCGCGGCAGGGACTAGGCTCCGTTCGATGGAGGAGAACACGCCGCCGCGCGCCCGGGATCCGCGGGCGCCGTTCGCCGCGCCCCAGCAACCGGCCTCCGCCGAGCAGCCCGCCGCCCGTTCCCGGCGTCGCGGTGCACCGCCGGCGGTTACTTTCCAGCCACCGCGTCCCGGTGCCAGTGCTGAAGGTCACTCTTCAGAGGCTGCCGCCGAACCGGCTCGCAAGAGTTCACGGCGGCCCGGCCGCCCGTCGGCGCCGGGCGCTGCCACGGTTCCTACTCAGCCGGCCCCTCCGGAGAAGCCCGCAGCGGCGGAACCGGGGCCTTCTGCCGCGAAGCCCAAGCCGGCGGCCCGCAGAGCCGGCTCGGCGGGACCTTCGGCCGGCAAGCCGGCCCCGGCCGAACCCGCAGCCGGCGGACCGCCCGCGACGGACCTGGCGGCTGGCGAATCGAGCCCGGCGGAAACCACCGCCAGCGAACCCACCGCCAGCGAACCCACCGCGACGGACTCAGCGGCCGACGGATCGAACTCGACGGAAGGCACCGCCAGCGAACCCACGGCGACGGAACCGGCGGCCAGGCCAGCCGAAGCCACCCCGGCGGTCTCGGCGACGTCGACGCCCGGAGAAGCGGCAGCGGTGCCTGCTCCGACACCAAGGCCGGCCGTCAAGAAGGCTGTCCCGGCAAAAGGTACGAAAGCGGTGAAGCAAACGAAAGCCGCACCACCCGCCAAGAAGGCCACACCGGCGAAGAGGTCCGCTCCCGCCAAGAAGGCCGTCCCGCTGGCGGAGACGACCGTCCCGCCGACAACCACGCAGGCAGCTCCCGAAGCGACCACGCCAGCAGCGCCGCAACGGGCCATGCAGGCAACCCCGCCGCCAACCGTGGAAGCTCGCCCGGAGGCCGTCACCCAGGCACGCCCGGAAACGCCCGTGCAGGCAAACACCCAAGCGAACCCGGAAACGGCCACCCAAGCAACCACGCGAACGAGCCCGGAAACGGCCACGCAGGCACGCCCGGAAGCGGCCACGCAGGTGGAAGCTACGACGACCACCGCCCGGACCGTGGCGCAAGCCGAGACGGCAACACCGCGGACTGCGGGGACTACCCGCCTGGACCCGGCCGGTCTCTGGGCTGATCTCACCGCCAACCCCGCCCAGGCACCGCGAACGCTCGCCGAAGCGGCCGTCCGCACCCTCGGACCTCAGATCCGGGAGCATGTCGGTGACCTGCGCGCCGCCTACCCGGCAGCTACCACGGAGGCGCTGACCAGGCTCACGGTGGACCGCTTCACCCGGTCTGCGGGAGTGCGGGGTGGTTTGGGGGCGATCGCTGGCCCGTACGCTCCGATCGCTGTTGCCGGCAGCGCCGCGCTCACGCATGCCGAGCTGGTGTTGCACCTGGCCGCGATTCACGGGTTGGATCCGGCGGATCCGCGCCGGGCCGACGACATCATGCTCTGCGCACCGGCGGCTGTTCCGGCGGTGGTGGCCTGGGTCGCGCTGCGGCTGATCGACCGTGCGCTGCCCGGCGCGAGCGTGGTGGGTGCCGTCCTGGGCAGCCGCACCGCGGTGGCGGCCACGGCGGCAAGGGCTCGGCGCCACTACACGGCGACGCAGGCTCAGAGCGAAACGACGCCGCAAGACCAAGACGAAACAACGCCGCAGGACCAAGACGAAACGGCGCCGCGGGACCGAAGCGGAACGACGACGGACGACTAGGGGAAGACGGGACTACACGGTCAGCCAGGACAGCCACGAGTCCGGCAACAACTGGTAGCCCACGAAAGCGCAGATGTCGAGGAGCGCGTGTGCCACGATCAGCGGCATCACGCGCTTCGTGCGCAGGAAGAACAGGGCGAAGACCACGCCCATCACCGCGTTGCCGATGAAGCCGCCGAAGCCCTGGTAGAGGTGGTACGAGCCGCGCAGGACCGCGGAGATGGCGACGATCGCCGCGATCGACAGCCGGGTCGTCCGGAGCCGGGTGATCAGGTAGCCGACCACGATCACTTCTTCGAGGATCGAGTTCTGCAGTGCGGAGAGGATCAGGACGGGCACGGCCCACCAGTACGGCTGGAGGCCGGACGGGACGATCTGCGCGTTGATCCCGAGTTGCAGGGCCGCCCAGACGAGCAGGAGGCCGGGCAGACCGATGCCGGCGGCCAGGCCGAAGCCCCAGCTCAGGTCGAAAGCGGGCCGCCGGTAGTCGATGCCGAGCTCACGGGTGGGTGAGATGCGGTCGCGCATCAGCAGGTACAGCGCCAGCGCCACCGGGACCAGCGCGAAGAAGATGCCGAGCAGCTGGTAGGTCAGGTCCAGGTAGGGCCGGGCCGACTGGGTGGGGTTGAGGGTGGCGGTCTGCTGGGCGAGCGGCCGGTCGGCGGTGAGTTTGGCCGTCAGCGAGACGATCGCATAGACCGCGGACTGTCCGAGGGACAGCAGCAGGACGATGACGATCTCGGCGGTGTACGCCGGGCGGGTGGTCTGCTGCCGGTCCTCGAGTGTCACCCGGCAACTTTACGGCAGGCATGGACGGCCCCGATCGGGCAAAGCGCCGCGCCGGGAGCGGTGACGAGTCGCACTACGCGTGCGTCGTGTTCCCGACTGTGCTGACCACCCTGAATGCATGGGAGACCTCGCACGCTTGCTCAAGGAGAGCTGGAGTCTCGTCGAGGAACATCAGGACAAGGTCGCCGGCTATTTCTACGCACGGATGTTCCTGTCGCACCCGGATCTGCGTGATCTGTTTCCGGTGCACATGGACGTGCAGCGGGCCCGCCTGCTGAACGCGATCGTGACCTCGGTGCAGACGCTCGAGGATCCGGAGCGGTTCGGCGAGTACCTGCGCGCGCTGGGCCGCGATCACCGCAAGTTCCACGTGGAACCAGAACACTACGAGGTCGTGGGTGGTGCGCTGATCGAGGCGATGCGGGCTTTCGCGGGCGAGCAATGGAGCATCGAGTACGACCAGGCCTGGGCTGACGCCTACGCGGTGATCGCCTCGAAGATGCTGGCCGGCGCCGAGGCGGACGAGAATCCACCCTACTGGTACGCCGAGGTGGTGGCGCACGAGCGACGTGCCAAGGACATCGCGGTCTTCACGGTGCTGCCGATGCAGCCGCTGGAGTACCGCGCCGGGCAGTACCTGAGCATCGAGTGCTCGAAGTACCAGCCGCGGCTGTGGCGCACCTATTCACCGGCGAACGCGCCGCGGCGCGACAACACCATCGATTTCCATGTGCGTGCGGTCGGCGCCGGGTGGGTTTCCAGTGCACTGGTACGCCGGCTCCAGGTCGGCGACATGATCAAAGTGGCCGCACCGATGGGGTCGATGACCCTGGACCGCCGTTCCACCCGGGACGCGGTGTTCGTGGCTGGCGGCACCGGCCTGGCGCCGATCAAGTCGCTGCTCGAGGAGCTGACCCGGTACAACCGGACCCGCTGGGTGCACGTCTTCTTCGGCGCACGGACCCGGGAGGACCTGTACGACCTGGCCGACCTCAATCGGCTGGCAGCTCGTTATCCCTGGCTGTCGGTGGTGACCGCGTGCAGCGACGATCCGACCTTCCCCGGCGAGCAGGGCGAGATCTCGGACGTGGTGGCCCGGTACGGCCCGTGGCAGGAACACGACTTCTTCGTCTCCGGAGCGGGCGGCATGGTTCGGTCCACTCTGAAGAAGCTCGCCGAGTTGCAGGTGCCGTCGGTGCGCATAAAGTACGACAGTTTCAACGAGTAAGTCAGTAATCCCAGGGCCGGCCGGTCTGCTGGTACTGCGCGACGGGGACCAGGTTGGCGTCGGGGTCCATCCGATCCACGTACAGCCGGCCTTCGAGGTGATCGATCTCGTGACTGATCAGCCGGGCCAGGGCGCGATCGAACCTGGTGACGACCCTGGTCCCGTCGAACCTGGCGTGTTCCACGTCGATCCGCAGCGGCCGGGACACCAGGCCGCGGTAGTCGAAGAAGGAGAGGCAGCCCTCGTACTGCTCGTCGCACTCGATGGATTCGCCGACGACGCGGGGGTTGAGCAGGACGACGGGTTCGGCCTCGTACTCGGGTGGCTGCACGACGGCGGCCGCCACCGGCACGCCGACCTGTGGCGCGGCCAGGCCGACACCTTTGCTGAACTCGTGCAGGTCCTGGAGGCGGCCGAGGGAGGTAAGCAGCCGGGTGACGGTCTCCTGGGCGGCTTCACCCTCGCGGGGCAGCTGGAAGTGCCGGGCCCGCTGCCGCAGCAGGTGGGATCCGCGCTGGATGATGCCGATGCCGCGCATCCGGTGCGACGCACGTGGCAGGGTCGGCTCCGGCGGCCCGGTTTCGTCGTAGATCGGAGCGTCGGCGCCTCGGTACCGCCATTCCAGCCGGTACCTGGCGTTGAGCAGGGGCGCGTCGGTGGACCATTCGAAGATGGCGCGACCTCCCTCGGTGCGGCGTTCCAACGGGGTACGGACGGGCACCTCGGCGGCGAGGGACACCTCCACCCCCCAGACCTGGGGTTCGAAGCTCTCCGGGAAGTTCAGCCGGACGGTCAGGGAGCGGGTGGGCAGGCGGACGGCCCGCTGGAACCACTGCCCCCATTTCTCCTCGCCGACCGTGTACGCGTACTCGATGACCGTCCGTTCGCCCGGGTAGAGCGGGAACTGGCCGCGGTCGTTCGCGAAGAGCAGCCAGATCTCCTTGGCGGCGTCCCGGTCGAGCTTGACCCGCCACTGCATCGGCTCGGCGGCCATCCCCTCGCCGGCCAGCGCGTGCACGTTCATCTCGTCGAAGGTGAGCGGATGCTCGCGGTGGTGGCGGTTGGAACCGGCCGGGTCGTGCGGGTAACGATCCACGGCGATCTTCACCAGATAGCGGGTAACCGGCTCGACCCCGGCGTTGTAGAGCGCACGGCGGACCACACAGCGGTAGGCTCCGTCGGTGTACGCCAGTTCGGCGATCTCCTGCTCGACGACCAGTCCGGTCCCGGGCGGCAGCCACTGGACCGGCACCGGCGGATCCCGGTGCAGGGCCGAGCCGCGGGCGTGACGGAGTTCGTCGTACTCCTGGAAGCGTTGCCAGATCATGCCGCCGGCACCGAGCACCGCCTCGGCACGGCGGGCGAAGTCCTCGGTGGGCTTGTGTCGCCGGCCCTCGACGTGGCTGACATAGGAGGGATCGAAACCCATCCGCGCAGCAAGCTGCTTCTTTGTCATCCCGCGCTCGACCCGCCATTGCGCAAGCGCCGTAACGAACTGATCTGCGGCCCGTTCAATGGGCGAGGTGGTCATCACGGATGTCCCCTTCGCGACGGCAAGTTCAGTGTCGCCGGGACTCGGGGCCGCAAGACGTTAGTAGCGCGTTGCCGACAAATGCCTTGACTAATCCATCCGGGCAGCAACGCTACGTAAAGTGATTCTCGCTGAGGGTATTCGCCCGAAAGATCCCGCTAGTTGCTGTGGTTAGGCTACCCTTAACCGGGTACGGTGGGTTGCCTTGGAGCTCTTCCGATCCAGCCGGCGAGGAGATTGCGGTGACTCAGCGACGAGTGTCGCCGCGGGCAGGTGAACGCCCGTGACAAGCACCCTGGAGCTCGCCGGTTCGCGCCTCGCCGATCAGCCGCTCGCGCCGGTGACCGCCACGCTCCGCGCCATGTTCGGCACCAGCACCGAGATCCCCGGCCTGGCCCCCGACCTGGTGGTCCCCGACCTCGCCGGCTGGACGCCTGCCGCCCGGCTCACCGACGTCCACCTGGACACCCTGCTCGGCAACGCCACCCGCCGGTGGAACGCACAGCCGCACGCCGCCGCCGCGCTCGCCTGGAAGGCGTACACCTACTGGCTCACCCTCCCGGCCGTTCTCGGCTGGGCCTCCGCGCGCCGCGTCCCGCTGCTCACCGCCACCGACGCGGTCATGCACTTCGACGACCCGCGGCCGCTCGTCACCCTCGGCGTGCGGCCGGCCACCACCGTGGCGGTGCTGCCCGGCGACCCGCTCGCGCTGACCGGTCACCCGCACGTGCGCGTCGTCGCCGACGAGGACGCGTTGCTGGCCGAGTTCCGCCGGGCGGTCTACGACGAGCACCTCGGCCCACTGCTCGACGCCATCCACGGCCAGGTGCGTCTCGGCAAGCGCACCCTGCTCGGCTCGCTCGCGTCGGGCATCGCCTACGGCGTGCTGCGCTCGGCGGACGCCCTGCCCGGCTCCTCGGCGGAGAGCATCGACCGGCTCCTCGGCGTCCTGGGCGTCCGCGACCTGATCGAGCTCTACCCCGGCCGGCACGGCAAGCTGGATGTCCGGCGCAAGACCTGCTGCCTGGCCTTCACCCTGCCCAAGCCGAAGGTCTGCCCCGGCTGCTGCATCAAGTAAGGCTCACCCGAGCATCTCGAGCGTGACCCACTTGTCGGGTTCGGCCTTCACCAACGCTTTGCCATAGACGCAGAGGCCGTTGTGCAGCTCGCTTCTCGCCTCGACCCGGAACTCTATGACGTTGACCCCGACCCGGAGCTTCTCCACGGCAAACCTCCACTCGTGAAGTTCGCCTTCGCCGTCCTTGGGCGAGACCCGCTGCACGTTGAGCTCATGACCGTTGATGATCACCGTGGCATCGGACTGCTGACTGCCTTTGCGGTGCTGGCGACTGTCGGAGGACAGGTAAGCGCTCAAACCTGCCGTCGATCCGACGACCCGGTCGATGCGAACCTCGTACCTGATCGACCCCGCGCCAGCCCCATGAACGTACTCATTGGCGAACCCGTTCTTGAGCAGCTCGGACCCGGTCTCGTACACCGGCCCGGCGAGGGACCACTCGCTGCTCGACGCCTCATAACTGGCGGGGTCGATCCGTACGCGCAGCGCTTCCGGCGTCGTACTCGCGCGGATGGCAGGGAGGATAGCCAGCGGGATGGAAAGGATCAGCGTCAGGACGACAGCAGCCCAGAAGCCTTGTTGGAGGATGGCCCCGGCTCGCGACCTCATGGGACTCGCACGGCCGCCCTGCGGGCATGACTCGTCGTTGCCCTCAGCGCTCGACCCGCAACCGGGATCGGAACTCGCCTGGCTTCCGTCGGCCCCGCTGTTCTTGACACCCCAGAATATGGAGGCGGCGGCACACGGGCCGGCCAGGAGCCACCACTTCGCGTCGGCGGTCGCATAGTTGATCAATGCGGTGGTGAGAACGGAGAGAACGCCTCCCGCGACGGCCACGTGGCCGAGTCGAGGTAACCGCAGATGCGGCACTTGTGGCCCCTTCCCGCCGCGTCAGTCGCCCAGGTGACGGCGGCGCCCACCCTCCGAACGAAACCCTTCGATGCCTTGGGGCGCGGGGAGGACACTGCCTCCTCCCTGAACGACGAGAGCCCCGGCATGGTTACGCACATCCATGCCGGGGCGGGCCTGTCCGGCTACTTCATGCCGATCGCGGTGACCATCGCGTCCGGGTTGTCGACGAGCGCCCGCACGTCCCACATCCACACCCCGCCGGTCCAGGTGGGACGGAAACCGATCAGCTCAGAGAAGGTCCGCAGCATCTCGATGTCCCGGGCCTGCGGGGTCAGCACGACCACGCCGGCCTTCCAGAAACGCAGGTCGGCCAGGGTCATCTCGCGCCGGGTGTCGGTGATCTCCGGGATCGGGTTGCCCTGCCGGATCGACGCCATCAGGCCGCTGGTGGGACGCCACGGCGGGGAGAAGATCGCGGTCCGGTCGTCCGGGTTGCGCGGATCCTGGTTGGGCAGCAGCGCGTACGCCCCGGCGATGCGCATGTCGTGCCCGGTGTACGCCGTCCAGCGCAGCGGGTCCGGGTAGCTGGAGTCCGGCAGCGGCAGCGCGACGAGCGTGTGGTTGTCGTCGACGTACTGCTTCCAGGCGCCGGTGGTCACGAACTCGGGCACCGGGTCCATCGGCGTGGTCTGCAGCGGGGTCGGCGCGAGCGGGACGAGGGCCATCGCCACCGCGGTGATCATCGCGACGCGGACCGGGCCCCGGCTCTGCGGCTGGGTCCGGACCATGTCGACGGCCCGCTGCACGCCGAGGGCGAGCAGGATGCCGACCATCGGCGCGATAGCCATCGCCCAGCGGGTCGGCACGGCCGAGTTGAGGATCGGCACGCTGTGCAGGAGCGACCAGAGGCCGGGGATGCCGGTGTTCACGCCGTTGACGTAGACGCGCGGCCCGAGCGACATCGCGGCGAAGAGCACGGCGACACCGCCGAGGATCAGGACCGCGGGGGTACGCCGCATCCACACGAGCAGGCCCACGAAGAGGACGATCAGGCCCCACCCGAAGAACGCGTTCTCCTCCGCCGGGTTCTGCGAGAGGCCGGCCGCCACCGCCTCGTTGCCGGCCACCGACCGGCTCGCGTACGCCGTGAAGGAGGCCAGGTCGGCGCCGAAGTGCCGGACGAACTCGGCGAGCCCGTGGTAGCTCTGCGGTCCGAAGAACTGCACGCTCAGCGGGTAGGCGAGCGCGGCGAGGGTGACAGCCGCGGTGACGCCGAGGCCGCGCAGGAACGTCAGCACCTCGCCGCGGTGGGTCCTGCGCCGCAGGATCGCCATGACCACGCAGAAGATGCCGACACCGACCGCGGTCATGAAGAGGATCTCGAGGTTGATGAACGCCTGCCAGATCAGCAGCCCGGCGAGGATCAGCCCGTTGCGCGTCGCCCGGCGCGGCGCCCGCAGCTCCAGGGTGCGCCAGATGATCAGCGGCACGAGGAACTGCGACACGATGTTCGGGTGGCCGCCGGCGTGCGACACCATGCTCGGCGCGAAGGTGCAGAAGAGCGCGCCCACCCACGCGGCCAGCCGGGATGACACGAACCGGCGCGAGAGCACCAGATACCACGAAGTACCGGTTAGTGCCAATGCGCCGGTGAGAAATACGTTGAACGACACATGCGGGCCGAACAGGAGAGTGATCGGCGTCAGTGGCACGGAAACGGCCAACACGGAGGTGTTGGCCATCATGTTCACCCCGTCGGGGTAATTCAGGCGGTCCGAGAAGAACGGATAGACGCCATCCGTGAGCACGCGGGCACCGTGCGCCAGCATCCACTCGAAGAATGCCTGATCTTGTGGATCATCACGTAACTCATGATCGAGATTGAGCCACAACGGCGCGGTGACGAAGAGGGCAACGGCAAGGAAACTGCCGATGGCGCACACGTCACGCCAGGACAGCACGCGCCACGGCAGGCGGCGCGGAGCAGGGCGTATCTCCTGCTCCTCGGTCCTTTCCACGGTGGGCGCGGCAGCCGCCGGCGCACCAGCCCGCACTTCGCCCTCAAGGGCGATCAGCTCCGCGTCCAGGTCGTCGGCGGCGGTCACCTGGCGGGACGGGAGAACGTTCTCGCCGGTCGACTGGCCTGTCGAGTCAAAACCCGTAATCGTCATAGCATCGGCGAGCCTAACCGAGGTTCGGAAGAGTTCCGCAGTGTGCGGCCGATGCGTGATAGAGCCGATATGTACGCGTGTTTTCCGCGTGCTCCCGGAGTGTCCATACCCAGGAAGCTTTCAGCCGGTAACCCGTACGAGTGTCCCATCGCCCTATGTCTCAATCAGGCCAAAAAATCAGGGCCGACCCGTGCTCAACTTTCGGATAGGCGCGTCAAGTGGTTAACTTCTCCGGTCCCGCTGTCAGCTCAGATCGGCAAGATGAGGGAACCTCACCTATGGCAGACATCACTGGAGACCAGCGGATCCAGTCCGAAGTGCTCGAAGGCCTCGCAACGGCCGTGAACCACCGCCGGTGGTTCGTCGAGCTCGCGCTCCCGTACCTCGGGGACAACCCGATCGAGATCGGTAGCGGCCTCGGTGACTACGCGATCGAGTGGTCGGAGCACCTCCCGCGGTTCACCGCGACCGAGGCCGACCCCGACCGTCTCGTCCTGCTCAAGGAGCGGATGGCGGAGTACCCGAACATCGATGTGAAGCAGATGCTCCTGCCCGCCTCCGAGGCGAACGGGGAGTACAGCGCCGCCGTGTCGTACAACGTTCTCGAACACATCGAGGACCACGTCGGTGCCCTGCGCAGCATGAAGGAACTGGTCCGCCCCGGCGGCCGAGTGATCATCATCGTGCCGGCGTTCATGTTCGCGATGAGCCAGGTCGACATCGCGACCGGCCACATCCGGCGCTACACCAAGAAGACCCTCTCGGCCGCGTTCGTCGACGCCGGCCTGGAGATCGAGAAGATCCACTACGCGAACGCCCTGGGCCTGATCGGCTACTACGGCGCCACCAGCATCTTCAAGCTGGCGCCGAAGGAAGGCCCGATGGTCAAGGTCTACGACTCGGTGGTCCTCCCGGTGACCAAGGCCGCCGAGCGGATCGTCAAGCCGCCGTTCGGCCAGTCGGTCTTCTGCGTCGCCCGGGTGCCGCGCTGACTCGTACCCCTGCGGGGTGTGAAGCACGAGCACGTGAAAGGCCGCCGGCGAGCCGGCGGCCTTTTCGTGTCCTCAGCTTTGTCGTGCCCGCCGGTCAGCCGCGGACCTGGAACGTCGGGCGCAGGGTGGCCCGGGCCAGCGTGTGGAAGGCGAGGTTGAAGCCGACGTACGCCGGGGAGGCGTCCGGCGTCACCTCGAGGCGATCCACGTCGATCGCGTGGACCGCGAAGACGTACCGGTGGGTGCGATCGCCGGGCGGCGGCGCGGCACCACCGTAGTTCTGCTCGCCGTAGTCGTTGCGGACGCAGAACGCGCCCTCCGGCAGCGGGTCGACGCCGCGGTCCAGCGAGGTCACCGAGACCGGCAGGTTGACGAGCACCCAGTGCCAGAAGCCGCTGCCCGTCGGGGCGTCCGGGTCGAAGCACGTCACGACGAACCCGCGGGTCTCGGCCGGGAAGCCGGACCAGGACAACTGCGGCGACAGGTTCTTCCCGCCGACGCTGGTGTGCGCGAACAACTCGTCGAGCGGCTGCCCGTCCGTCACGTCCGTGCTGGTCACCGCGAAGGACGGGACCTGTGGCAAGAGATCGTACGGATCGGGAGCCGTGGCGCGGTCAAGACTCATGAAGGCCTCCGGCGGCGTGGTGAGCAACTGGTCAGGTTTTCCCACGATCGCCTGAGATTAACCGTCCGACGTCACAGGCGTCTTTCGTCCGCATTGCGGCGCCCTGTCACTCGACCGGGTAAACGCACAGGTGGTGCGCATGGCTTGAGGCGTCCCGGGTCATGCTTCTGTCAGACATCCGACCGGGTGCGTGCGGCAGAGATCCCCGCGCCCGGTGGTGATCGAGCGAGTGGGCACCCGCCAAGTGGCGGGTGCCCGCTGCTGTCCGGCCCTACCGGCCCAGACGTGCCACTCGCAGACCCCGGTAGACCTTCCGGTAGACCACCCCGGTCCGGCTGTTCCCGGCGTCGATCATCATGCCTCGGCCCATGTAGATGCCGACATGTCCGGGACCGACCACCAGGTCGCCAGGACGGGCCTGGGACCTCGGGACGGTACGCGCCCGGCGGGCCTGCGCCCCCGAGGAGTGCGGCAGGCGGTAGCCGGCCCGGGCGTACGCCCGCTTCGTGAAGCCCGAGCAGTCGAAGCCGTGCGGTCCCTCACCGCCGCGCACATACCGCTTGCCGACCTGCGAACGGGCGAACGCGACCACCGCGTTCAGGCCCCGGCCGCCGGCCGCCCGCAGCCGCCGGACCGTGGTGCTCCGGGTCGTCTTGCGCACCGACACGGCGCCGCGCTTGGCCACCGTCACCCGCTTCTGCTGCACCGCGACGCGACGCGGTGCCGCCTTCCGCGAGGCCGGGCGCTGGGTCCGCGCGTCCGCCCTCGCCGGACGCTGGGCCTGGGCGTTCGTTGCCGAGCGCTGGGCCTGGGCGTTCGTTGCCGAGCGCTGGGTCTGCGCGTTCGTTGCCGAGCGCTGGGTCTGCGCGTTCGTTGCCGAGCGCTGGGTCTGCGCGGTGCTCGCACCGAGGCGCTGGGCGTTTCCGGCCGCCAGGCGCTCGGCCCGCGCGTTCGCTGCTGCCGTTGCCCTTGCTGCTGCCGTCGACGTCGCCGTCGCCTTTGCCGTTGTCGGGCGCAGGGCTTGTGCCGGGCGGGTCACCTTCAGCGCGGCCGCGCGCCGGGGGATGGCCGGCCGGACCGCCGGCCGGCGGAGAACCGAGCGGGACACCCGGGAGTCACCCGCCATCCGGGCCCTCAGCAAATTGTCGCTCTTGAAAAGATCTCCGGCTGCCGGCGGCAGTTCCGGGTTGAGGCGCGTAACGGGAGTCATGCCCGGCGTGGCCTGCGGTGTCGTCGTGGCGACGGCCTCCGCGGCGTGGTCGGCGGGCTCTACGGCCGGCGCGATGACAGCCAGCGCCATAGCGCCCGCGGTCAGCACCCGGCGGGTGGACGAACCGTGCAGTGTTGCCTCCGAAATAGGCCCGGGGCACTCGCGCGAATCCCATCAACAGCGCGGCGGATGCTGCATGCCGTGCTTTTGCCTCCGTCGAAGGTGGGCAATGGGAACCCGGACAACCATGCGTATTCCGTGGACCATGCCAACACAAGATCGAATGAGCCGGGGCAGGATTCCGCTAATTGATCCCCCCGATCTCGCCAAAGATAAACGTGCTGCGGTCACCCGGCCGGTGGGAGGGTGACGCGCACGCCCGGTGTGGACAGCGCCCCGTGCACCGAGACCTCGACAAGCTCGGCGTCGACCGGCACGTCGAAGGCGAGTACACCGGTAACCGTGTCACCCGGCGGGATTTCGTTCAGCAACGTCGGGTTGCGATCGTTGAGAAACACCGCGGCCTGATCGGCGGCGGCGTACGCTACGCCGTTCGCGTCATACACCCGCTGCGAACCACTGTCGAACAACTCCGGTTCGGTGCCACCGTTCTTCACCGACACCTCGAGCAGACAGAAATGGCCTGCCGCCCGCTGTTCCAAGCCGTCCGGACCCACCGAGTCCAGACCGCATCGGACACCCTTCACCGCGAATTCGAAGTGGCCGGCCACCGCCGCCGCACCCGGGGCGCCGGTGGCGACCACGGCGGGCTGCCGGTCCGCGGTCGCGACCGCCCAGACCCCGAAGCTGATCAGCGCGACGACCGCGACGATCCCCCCGGCGATCCAGAGCTTCATCCGCAGCGCGGACGAGCCCGGCTCCGGGCCGTCGTCGTACGACCCGACGGCGTGGGCGGGTGCGGAACGGTGCGGTGCGTACGTCACGGAGTCCCCCAGCGGTCGGATGCAGAGCGCGACCAACGGACGCGCTGTCCGTCCATGCTGGGGTTCGACACCCCGGAATACCGTCACGACTCGCCGCATATCCGACTTAATCGGGCATATACCTCCGCGATTCTTCCCCCAGAAGAGTGATCAACTCTGCAACAGGATCTTCCCGAGATGGTCGCTGGACTCCATCAGCCGCTGCGCCTCCGCCGCCTCCGACAGCGGAAACGTGGTGTGGATGATCGGCTTCACGAGGCCCGCCTCGACCAGCGGCCACACCCGATCCCGGACACCCGCCACGATCCGCGCCTTGTCCTCGAGCGGCCGCGCCCGCAACGACGTCGCCGAAACCCGCCCCCGCTTCGCCATCAGAGCCCCCAGATCGAGCTCCGCGGACGAACCGCCCTGCATCCCGATCACCGTGATCCGGCCGTCCGGCGCCAACGCCTCGACGTTGCGGGCCAGATATTTAGCACCCACGATGTCCAAAATCACATCCGCGCCGCGGCCACCGGTGAAGTCACGCACCGCCCGGACGAAGTCATCCGTCGTGTAGTCCACCGCCAACGACGCACCGAGCGCCAGCAACCGCTCATGCTTCGCCCCGCGAGCCGTCACCAGCACAGTGGCGCCGAGCGCCACACCCAGCTGCACAGCGAACGTCCCGATGCCGCTCCCACCACCGTGCACCAGCAACGTCTCACCGGCACGCAGCCGATCCCGGTCCACCACGTTGGACCACACCGTGCACGCCACCTCCGGCAACGTTGCCGCCTCCACCAGCGACAACCCCGCCGGCACCGGAAGCAGCTGCCCCGCCGGCACCGCCACCCGCTCCGCGTAACCCCCGCCGGACAGCAGCGCACACACCCGCTCACCCACGTGGTGACCCGTCACACCCGGCCCCACCGCGCTGATCACGCCGGAACACTCCAGCCCCGGATAAACCGGCGCACCCGGCGGCGGCGGGTAAAACCCCTGCCGCTGCAACACATCAGCCCGGTTCACCGCCGTCGCCGTCACGTCGACGACAACCTCGCCATCCCTCGGCTCAGGGTCAGGCACCTCGGCCCAGACCAGCCGCTTGTCCTCGATCACTATCGCGTGCATGAGGCCGACTCTGCCCCACCGGTACGACAAGAAACCTGAGCGGGTGGCAGACTGAAGCGGCATCACGGGAGGGCTCGCCTAGTGGCCGATGGCGCCGGTCTTGAAAACCGGTAAGGGGAAACTCTTCGTGGGTTCGAATCCCACGCCCTCCGCTCGACTAGCTGGCTTCGCTTCGCTTCGCGGCGATTGCCTTGTAACCGGTGAGTTGGTAGGCGTTTTTCCGCCGCCGCACACCCCGCGGCGGCGGAAAACGTCTGCCAACTCACCGGCGGCAATCGCGGGGTGCTACCGGGTGGGGCGGGGAGTTCTGTGGCTGGTTCGGCGGGACATCCAGATAGTGCGGCCGTGCTGCTGGGTGCGGATCGAGCCCGGCGGACGCGCTGAGCGCGAGCTGGCAGCTGGTGGGCTCGCTTGACCGGTGCGTTGGCCGATGCTTTCGGACGAGCACGAGCCGGTGCTGATCGTTCATGGACGGCGTGCCGGGGACTGTGTGCGGTTGATATGGGTGCTCATGGCGGCTGGACCCGTGCGGCGAACGGGCCGATTCGGGGATTCCGGGGCCGCGTTCGATCTGCGGCAGCGTGCGGCGAGGCGTGGTTGCCGCTGCGTCCGAGTTGAGGCGGCTGGCCACCGGGCCCATGCCGACGCCGATGCCGACGGCGACAACAGCAGCGGCAGCGACAACGACGGCGATGACGACGGCAGGCGGCAGCGAAGCCGGCAGCGACGGCGAGGGTTCCTGTGCTGCTTACTGGAGAGCGAGTTCCGGCTTTTCTGCCGGTTTGCGCTGGTAAAAGGGTTCGGAGCATGGCGCGCAGGATGTCAGTGCGGCGGCAGGCAAGGCAGCGGAGTGTGGCGTGCTGTTGCTTGCCCTCGGCTCCGTTGAGGTCCCTCCGAACAAGCGGCTGCGGTCGTACAAGCGCCTGCGGTCGGCTGCGCGGCGTCCGCCCGGCGGTGTTGATCTGCTAGCGATGCGAAATCGCGGTTTCAACCCCTTGATCACAGCGATTTCGCACCGCTAGCAGATCAACATCTCGCCATGCACCGCACCACCGGCCCCACCAGTGCCACTACGGCCTCCGGCCAGGGCCGCCACCCCCGCAACGGAAGCCAAGGTGACCACAGGCCGCCACCGAAGCAACGACGGCCACCGATGACAGGCCCGCCACCGGAGCAACGGGCGCCAGCCGCACGCCGGCCACCAGTGCGACCGACGCCACCCAGGCGACCGCGGCCAGCCACCACACCCAGACCACCACGGCCACCGGTGCCACCTGAGCAACCGGATCCAGAGCCACCACGCCGAGGCCACCGCTGCTGCCACCGGGACCACCGGGGAACGCGGGCCTTCATGTGCCGCGGGCGGCTTCGGCTGGACGGTGATCCGGGGGTGCGGCGCCCGGAAAGGGCGGGCTCAGTGGGAAGGGGGGTTCAGGACCATCTGGGGGCCTGCGCCCCGGTCGGCCAGGCGGTCGCTGGGGTTCACCAGCTTGCAGCGTTGCAGGGACAGGCAGCCGCACCCGATGCAGCCGGTGAGCTGGTCGCGGAGGCGTTCGAGGACGGCGATCCGTTCCTCCAGGCGGTGCCGCCAGCGGGCGGAGAGGCGGGACCAGTCGCTTTTCGTGGGGGTGCGGTTTTCCGGCAGGGAGGCGAGCGCCTCGCGGATTTCGTCGAGGGAGACGCCGACCTGCTGCGCGATCTTGATGAAGGCCACCCGGCGCAGTTCGGCGCGGTCGTATCGGCGCTGGTTGCCGCCGGTTCTGCTGGCGTGGATCAGGCCTTCGCGTTCGTAGAAACGCAGGGCGGACGGCGCCACACCGCTGCGGACGGCCAGTTCGCCGATGGTCAGTGACTCCATCCGGTCCTCCGACATAAGGCTTGAGCTGAAGTTAACTTCAACTTGCAGCCTAGACACATGACCGCTATCAGCGCACCTACCAATCCGTTGCACAACCTGCTGAGCCGGGTCACCGGTGACGCCAAGCACGCGCCGAGCGCCCACTCCACACTGGACGTGCTCTGGGTGCTCTACGACCGGGTTCTGCGAATCTCGCCGGAGACCGCCGACGAACCCGACCGCGACCGGTTCCTGCTGTCCAAGGGACACGGGCCGGCCGCCTACTACGCCGTGCTGGCCGCGAAGGGCTTCATCCCCGAGGAGTGGCTGGACGACCTCGGCGGCTGGGACAGCCCGCTCGGCCACCACCCGGACCGCGTACTGATTCCCGGCGTCGAGGCCGGCACCGGTTCGCTCGGGCACGGCCTGGGTCTGGCCGTCGGCACCGCGCTCGGGTTGCGGGCGCAGGGCTTCGACCGGACGCGGACGTTCGTGCTGGTCGGCGACGCGGAGTTGGACGAGGGCTCGAACCACGAGGCGATCGCGTACGCCGCCGCCGCCGGACTGGCCCTCACCGCCGTCGTCATCGACAACCAGTCGTCCACGCACGGGTGGCCGGGCGGGATCGAGACCCGGTTCCCCGGCTGGAGCGCCGACGTGGTCGACGGGCGCGACCACGACGCGATCGAACGTGCCCTCCGTGAGCCGGGCCGGCCGCACCTGGTCGTCGCCCGCGTCGAGCCGAAGCGAGGCTGAAGTCATGCGCGAGACATTCGTCACCACCACCACGGCGCTGCTGGCCGAGGAACCGCGTACCGCCCTGGTGCTCGCGGACATCTCCGGGGACGCTTTCGAACCGGCGCTGCGCGACCACCCGGACCGGGTCTTCAACGTCGGCATCCGCGAGCAGTTGATGGCCGGGGTCGGCGGCGGGCTGGCGCTCACCGGGATGCGGCCGATCCTGCACTCGTACGCGCCGTTCCTCGTCGACCGGGCCTACGAGCAGATCAAGCTGGACCTCGGGCATCAGGACGCCGGCGCGGTGCTGGTCAGCATCGGCGCCTCGTACGACGCGGCAGCCGAGGGGTACACGCATCAGTCCCCCGGTGACGTCGCCCTGCTGGACACGCTGGAAGGCTGGACCGTGCACGTGCCGGGCCACCGCGACGAAGTGCCGGGGCTGCTCCGCGCGGCTGTCCGGCACGACGACCGGGTCTATGTGCGGCTCTCCGAGCGGGAGAACCGGGAGGCGTACGCGGACGGCAGCGTCCTCCGCCGGGGCCGCGCCACGGTGGTCGCCGTCGGGCCGATGCTTGACCCGGTGCTGGAGGCGACCGAGGGGCTCGACGTGACGGTGGTCTACACCAACACGCCGCGCCCCTGGAACGTGGACATCCCGGCGTCGGACGAGGTCGTCGTCGTCGAGCCCTACCTGGCCGGCACCTCGGCGCGGCACGTCAGCCGGGCGCTGCGCACGACCAGGCACCGGGCGCTGCACCTGGGTGTCGGTTCCGCCGAGGTGCGCCGGTACGGCACCTGGCGCGATCACGCCCGGGAGCACGGCCTCGACCCGGCCGGCCTGCGCCGGTCGATAAGCGCGTTCCTCTGAAAGGACGACGACCGCGAGGGCGCCGAACCGGATCCAGGCGAACGCGAGGGCCCGGAGCCGGCGAAGGCGCGGCCGGCGAAGGCGCGGAGACGGCTCAGGCGAACGCGAGGCGCGCCGGCGCCGCCACGGGGGCGGGCGCCGGAGCAGGAGCCGGGGAGGAGGCCGGCGCGGGTGCGGGGGCGGGCTCGGCACGGCGGCCGTGGAAGACCTGGCGGAGCAGGTCTTCCACCCGCCAGACGGCCGCCGTGTCGCCCAGCCGAAGGCGGAACCGCTCGCGCACCCCGTCCACCGCCGTGGCGGCCAGCTCGATGCCGGGTTTGGAGCCTTCGAGGCGCCACGTCACATTGCTCAGGTGGCGCAGGTTCGCATTGAGGTGCAGGCGGACCCGGTGCAGCGCACGCGTCTCCTGGGTCACCACGAGACGGCGCTGGGTCAGCAGCAGGTGGTAGTCGCCGGAGAGCGGCGCGCCGGGCCTGGCGCACCGGACCACCAGGACTGCGGGGTCGTCCTGGTCGACGCAGCTTCGGAAGACGGTCATGTGCCGATTCGCGGCCGGACTGGCCGATCCGGCATCTGCGGCTTGGTGGAACGTACTGGCGAACACGTCCATGTGATGTTCAACGCGGGATGAACGGACGAGGAGTCGGCGACCCGGCTGAATATCGAATTACAGCCAAGCGGTACGCGTGGTGCCGTTCATTCTGTGACGCGCTGACATAGTTGTGTCATGCAGTGGCGCGTCAGGCCGGTCCTCCCGGTCACGAAGCTGATGGGCGCGGTCGCCGCGCTGGTTCTGGTCGCGGCGTTCGGCGGCGGCGACCCGGTGCGCTGGGGTCTCGCGATCGCGGCCGCGGCCGGCCTCACCGGCTGGGCACTGCGGGATCTGCTGATCCCGGTCCGCCTGACGGCGGACGCTCAGGGCGTCACGGTGGTCACCGGCCTGGCCCGCCGCCGGCATCTGCCCTGGTCGAAGATCGAGAGAGTACGGGTGGACAGCACCGTCCGCCGCGGCCTGCGCAGTGAGCTCCTGGAGATCGACGCCGGCGACGCCCTCTACCTGTACAGCGCCAACGACCTGGGTGCCCTCCCGCAGGACGTGGTCACCCAGCTGGCCGACCTGCGCCGCTGAGCCAAGCTAACCCAGCAGACCCTGCGTGCGATAGACCGCGGCCGCGACGATGGCCAGCAGGATCAGGGTGCAGCCGATCGCCTGTTTCAGGCCGCGGTTGGGCCGGTTCACATAGACCAGCGCGACGCTCGCGGCCGCGCCCGCCACCAGGCCACCCAGGTGACCGGCGATCGAGATGCCCGGAATGGTAAAGGTGAAGATCAGGTTCACCACCAGCAGCGGCACCAGCTGACTGGAGTCGCGCATCATCCGCCGGTTGACCACGATGACCGCGATCACCAGGCCGAACGTCGCCGTGGACGCACCGGCCGAGGGCTGGTTGGGCGCCTGGAAGACGTAGGCCGCGACGTTGCCGCCGAGACCGGCGAGCAGGTAGAGCGCGGCGAACCGGAGCGGGCCGAGCTGGGCCTCCAGGTAGCGGCCGAGCTGCGCCACGAGCAGCATGTTGAGCAGCAGGTGCAGCAGGCCGTAGTGCAGGAACATGCCGGTGACCAGCCGGTACCACTCGCCGGTGGCGATGCCGTGCAGCTCGCCGTCCGGGTAGTACGCAACGCCGAGCACCTCGCCCCAGTCGGTGAGCCCGGTGCCGGAGCCGAGCAGGCCGAACCAGCTGCCGGAGCCGGCCAGCGCCCGGGGGCCACCGATGACCGCGGACGCCAGCATGACCAGCGAGTTGATCACGATGATGGCGGTCGTCACGTAGCCGAGGTGGCCGGCACGACTGCCCCCGAAGGCGGTGCGTGCCGGCCGCTGGCTGCGACGTCCCTCGTTGACGCAGTCCGGGCACTGGTGGCCGACGGACGCGTCGTTCATGCAGCTGGTGCAGATCGGTCGCCCACACCTGCTGCATGTGATGAGCGTCTCCCGCGTCGGATGGCGGTAACACACCGGCGCGGTCGAAGGAGCCTCACTCATGGCACCAAAGGTACCCGGAGTGGTCAGGAACGCTCGATCTCCACGCGCTCGATCACGACGTCCTCACGGGGCCGGTCGCCCGGTCCGGTCGGCGTGGTGGCGATCGAGTCGACGACCTTCGCGGACTGCTCGTCGGCGACCTGACCGAAGATCGAGTGCCGGCGGTTCAGGTGCGGGGTCGGCGCCACGGTGATGAAGAACTGCGAACCGTTGGTGCCCGGGCCGGCGTTCGCCATGGCGAGCAGGTACGGGCGGTCGAAGCTGAGCTCCGGGTGGAACTCGTCGGCGAACTGGAAGCCCGGGCCGCCGCGACCGGTGCCGGTCGGGTCACCCATCTGGACCATGAAACCGGGGATGACCCGGTGCGAGATGGTGCCGTCGTAGTAGGGGCCGTTGCCCGTCTGACCAGTACGCGGGTCCTTGTACTCCTTGGTGCCTTCGGCCAGCTCCACGAAGTTGCGGACGGTCGCCGGGGCGTGATCCGGGAAGAGCTGAAGCCGGATCGGGCCGTGATTGGTGTGCAGGGTGGCGTAAATGTTCTCGGCCACGGGTACTCCCGTCTGCGGTGATGGGATTGCTCTCGTCAATTCGGATCCTCCCCCATGTCGGGGATCCGGCCGCGCGGGGGTACCCGAGAAGGCAACATGGCCTGGGAGAAGACCACAGGAGGTGGGCACTGGTGTTCGCAACATTGCGCCGTAGAAGCCGCAAGGCGAAGATGCGGAACGAGCTCGGCCAGAGCGTGGATCACTTCAAGCGCGCTGCGTCGATCGCCGCACAGGAGACGGGTGCGACGGTGGCGCCCAAGTTCAACGCGGCCCGGGACCGGGTCCAGCCCGCTGCCACCAAGGCGAAGGACGCCGCCACGGACAGCTGGGACAGCGCGCTCGCGGCGCTCACCCCGCTGGTGGCCGCGGCGACGGACAACGTCCGGCTGGCCGGCAAGACGGCCAAGAAGCAGAGCAAGAAGGAGATCAAGGCGGACCGCAAGGCCGCCGAGAAGCTCCAGAAGAAGGCCGTGAAGGCGGCCGGGCGCAAGCCGAGCCGCAAGGGCAAGCTCGCCGGTTACGCGCTTCTCGGCACCGCGGTCGGCCTCGGCGCGGCGTACGTCGCCCGGCGTCGCCGTGACTCCCAGTGGGACGAGTACGAGCCGGCTCCCGCCACGCACGCCGGTGGCGCGGACGACGCCGCGTTCGAGCCGATCGAGCCGGTCGTCTACACCACGGCCAACGGCACGGTCGCCGATTCCACCAAGCAGAACCCCCGGTAACGCCGTCAGGCTCGGCCGGCCCGGACAGGATCCAGGGCCGGCCCGGCCGGCAGGTACGAGACCAGCCCCGCCGGCACCCGGAGCGGCTGGACTTTCGCATATCCAAGCCGGGCCAGCAGGTCCCGGCTCGACAGCCGGAACCGCAGGCCCGCGTCGGTGACCAGGTCCACCGGGTCACCGGCCGGCGCGACGAGCGCGCCGCGCCCGCGAGCCACGTGCACCCGGTCCACCCGGGTCGGCCCGGCCGGTGCCGCGCCGCTCGGGAACGTCGCGTCCACCCGTACCACCGCTGGTTGATCCGCACCCGCGAGGGTGACGCACGCACTCACCGGGGCATCACTCAGCCGGGGGATCCCGGCCGGCAGGCCGATCGCGGCGGGCAGGCGCGCGGTGGAGGCCGGCAACCGGCGGAATTCGGCGCCGATCGCGATCACCGGGCCCAGCAGCCGGGCCTGCAACGCGCTCACCGGTGTGATGCCGTCACGCAGCACCGCCGCGAACTGACTTCCGTCGGTCACCACCTGACCCACCGGACGCCCGTCGATCACCGAGGGACCGCCCGCGCCGGGGATCCGCGGCGCGGACAACTCGGGGCCGGCCGGGATCACGTCGACCCAGGCCGAGGGCACCGGCCAGGGCGGGTGCCCGAACCAGCCGAGCGCGCGCTGCGCCCCATCGGCGACCGCGAACCGGTGGCCCTCGGCGAGCAGCTGGATCCGCCCGGCCCCGTCGCGCGTCAGCAGACCGTCCGGCCGGCCACCACCCGCCGGTACCGCGCCCACCAGCAGCGTCGTCACGCCCGCCGCCACACACACCGACCAGGACCCGGTCAGCAGGTCCTTCGCAGCCGGCAGTGAGTCCGGCGCGCCCGGGATGCCGAGCGGCTCACCCAGCGGCACCGCGGCCAGCCGATCGGCACGCACGGTACGCAGCCGCGGCCGGTCCCCCCGGGTCAGCAGCAGCCCGGACGTGTAGTTGAGCACCGGGTGCAGGCGCCCGGACGCCGGCCGGTAGACGTAGCGGGTCCCGGTCTGGCGGTCGAGCAGGATCGCGTCCGGATCGGTGGCCACGGTCCGGCTGTGCCCGGTGAACAGCCCGTACGCCGCGGCGGCACCCACCGCGACAGCCGCCACGAGCAGCCCGGCCAGCGCGGCCGCCCAGCCCCGGCGCAGCGGCGGGCGCGGCGGGTCCGGTTCGTGACCGACCACCGCGGACACCACGCGTTGCACCGCGAACCGATGCGAGTGCAGTTCGTGCACGCCGCCGATCCTATCGGCGAACGTCGATGATCAGAGCCAGTCGTTGCGGCGGAAGGCCCGGTAGAGCAGCACCGTGATCACCGAGAGGATGGCGACCAGCCCGGGGTAGCCGTACTTCCAGTCCAGTTCCGGCATGTAGGTGAAGTTCATGCCGTAGATGCCGGCGAACGCGGTCCACACCGTGGCGATACCGGCCCAGGCCGCAATCTTGCGCATGTCGTTGTTCTGGTCCACGGTCACCTGGGCCAGGCGCGCCTGAAGTATCGAGTTGAGCAGGTCGTCGTAGGACGAGACCTGCTCGACGGTCCGGGTCAAGTGGTCCTGGACGTCCCGGAAATACCGCCGGATCTCCTTGGGCACCAGACCGTGGCTGGACGTGATCGCGGCGAGCGGGCGCTGCAGCGGCACCACCGCGCGGCGGAACTCCACGAGCTCCCGCTTCAACTGGTAGATCTGCTGGATCGGTGCGGACCGGTCCCGGGAGAAGACGCCCTCCTCGATGATGTCCAGATCCGCCTCGACCTGGTCGGCCACCTCGAGATAGTTGTCGACCACGCGGTCGGTCACCGCGTACGCCACCGCCCACGGCCCCTGCTCCAGCAGCGCCGCACGATCGCTCTCCAGGGCCGCCCGGACCGGCGCCATCTCGGACGCGTCGCCGTGCCGGACCGTGATCACGAACCGCTCGCCGATGAAAATCATCATCTGGCCGGTCTCGACCACCTGAGAACTCTCGGTCAGCTCCTGGTGCGGCACGTAGCGGGCGGTACGCAGCACCAGGAAGTGCACCGAGCCGAACTGCTCCAGTTTCGGCCGCTGCTCCGCCTTGACCGCGTCCTCCACGGCGAGCTCGTGCAGCCCGTAGGTGCGGGCGATCGCCGCCATCTCGTGCGCGGTGGGCTCGTGCAGGCCGATCCAGACGAAACCATCCCGCCGGGACGCCTCGATCAGCGCCTGGTCCGGGGTGAACTCACCGGGCATCCGCTCGCCGGCCACGTAGACGCCGCAGTCGATGACGAACGCGTGCGGACCGGTGCGTACGCGGTGATCGCCGTTGTCGCCGTTGCTGGTGAAGGGGTTTATCGCTCGCATCCGGGCGGCCCAGAGCTTGCCGAGAGGCCGGCCCCTGGTCCAAGCGCCCGTGTCCCGCTCGGTCATGCCAACCTCCCCCGGATCGCCAAACCCGTCGAGGCTACCCGGTCCGCCCCGCGCCGGCTCGGAAGAACCCGAACCGGCGCGGACGCCGTCAGCCCCGAACCTCTTCGATCGCCTCCGCGATCCGCCGCACGCCCTCGTCGATCTGGTCGACGGTGACCGCGGAGTACGCCAGGCGCAGCGAGTTCTTGCCGCCGTCCAGCAGGAAGTCACTGCCCTTGACGACCGCGACGCCCTTCTTCATGGCCGCCGGGAACAGCTTGTCCACATCCACGTCGGAGGGCAGGTCCACCCAGAGGAAGTAACCGCCGTCCGGGTCGGTGAACGTCGCGCCCGGGATGTGCTTGCGGATGGACTCGGCGAGCACCCGGGCCCGCTCGCCCAGCGCCGCGCTGACCGTGCGCACCGACTTCTCGATGTCGCCGGAGACGCAGAACTGGTGCACGATCGCCTCGGAGACCATGCCCGGGGAGATGTAGAGGTTGGTGGCCTTCTTCGCGATCGCGTCGATCAGCGCGGCCGGGCCGACCAGGTAACCCACCCGGACACCCGGGCAGACGGTCTTGGTGAAGCTGGAGGCGTGCACGACCGTGTTCTCGGTGTCCAGCGAGAGCATCGAGGGCAGCGGCTCGCCACGGAACCGGATGTCCACGTACGGGTCGTCCTCGAAGATGATGAACTCGTACTGCGCGGCGAGGGCGAGCAGCGCCTGCCGCTTCTCCAGCGACAGCGTCAGGCCGGCCGGGTTCTGGTAGTTCGGGATGATGTGCGCGAGCTTCGGCCGGACACCGGACTCGAGCAGGCCGCGCAGCTCCTCGATGTCGATGCCGTCCTCGCGGAGCGTCACCTGGTGCACCTTGGCGCCGAGGTTCTGCAGGTTGAGCAGCGTCCGGTCGTAGGTCGGCTTCTCCACCACCACGTCGTCGCCGGGACGCACCAGGTGGCCGAAGAGGAACGCGTCCGCCTGGAGCGAACCGTTCGTGACGATGACCTGGTCCGGGGAGACGTTGTGCTTGTCCGCGATCCACTTCCGCAGCGGGAGGTAACCGACGGAGGTGCCGTAGGCGGTCACACCGGCCGGATCGGCGTCGAAGGCACGGGCGGCGGCGGCCTTCAGGCCCGCCACGTCGACGATGTCCAGCGACGGGGCGCCACGGGCAAAGGAGATCAGCTGCTCAGCGGTCATGCCCATCAGCTTAGAAGCCGGGTCTATACCATTTTCCCTGTGGTCCTCGCGAGTCCTGCTGTTGGGACACATGCCGCTATCCTCGCGGGGCAGCACCACATACCTCTTCGCTGGAAGGAACCATCCCCATGATCGGTCTGGTACTCGCCGCCGGGGCCGGGCGCAGGTTGCGCCCGTACACGGACACCCTCCCGAAGGCGCTGGTCCCGGTTGACGGAGAGACCACGATCATGGACATCTCGCTGCGCAACCTGGCGGCCGCCGGGTTGACCGACGTGACCATCGTCGTCGGCTACTGCGCCGGCGCGGTGGAGGAGCGCGTCGACGCTTTCCAGCAGAAGTACGGCGTGAAGATCTCCCTCGTGCACAACGACAAGGCCGAGGAGTGGAACAACGCCTACTCCCTCTGGCTGGCCCGGGACCACTTCGCCCAGGGCGCACTGATGGTGAACGGCGACACCGTGCACCCGGTGAGCGTGGAGCAGACGCTGCTGGCCAAGCGCGGCCCCAGCATCCTTCTCGCTGTCGACACTGTGAAGAAGCTGGCCGACGAGGAGATGAAGACCGTCTTCAATGAAGATGGCCAGCTCACCAAGATTACGAAGCTGATGGAGCCCGCCGAGGCCTACGGCGAGTACATCGGCGCCAACATCATCGAGGCGTCCGCCGCGTCCGCGCTGGCCGACGCGCTCAAGACCACCTTCGAGCGCAACCCCGACCTCTACTACGAGGACGGCTTCCAGGAGTTCGCGAACCGCGGCGGCGAGGTCCGGGCCGCCGAGATCGGCGACCTCCCGTGGGTCGAGGTGGACAACCACGACGACCTCGCCAAGGCGCGGGAAATCGCATGCCGCTACTAGCCCGTAGCGTCCAGACCCCGCTGCACATCGAGGTGCGGCGTGGCGCGGTCGCGGACCTCGGCAAGATTCTTGCCGACGGCCGGATCTCCGCCGGCGGCGACGTCGCCGTGGTGGTCGGCCCGGGCATCGGCGAGCAGATCGTCGACCTGCTGCGTCCCTCGCTCTCCTCGGCGGGCATCTACGTGACCACGGGCGGCACGCTCGACGCGGCGCTCGAGCTCGCCGACAAGCTGCGCTCCGGCAACTACGACGCGGTGGTCGGCATCGGCGGCGGCAAGACCGTCGACACCGCGAAGTACGCGGCCAGCCGCTGGGGCCTGCCGATGGTCTCGGTGGCGACCAGCCTCGCCAACGACGGCATCGCCTCGCCGGTGGCGAGCCTGGTCAACGACGGGATCAAGGGGTCGTACGGGGTGCACATCCCGTTCGGCGTCATCGTCGACCTGGACTTCGTGGAGAACGGGCCGGACCGCGTCAACCGGGCCGGCATCGGCGACGTGATCAGCAACATCAGCGCGCTCGCCGACTGGGAGCTGGGCCGCGAGGTGCGTGGCGAACCGGTCGACGGCTTCGCCGCCTCGCTGTCCCGGATGGGCGCCGAGGCCGTCCTGTCGATGCCCGGCGACATGAACGACGACGCCTTCGTCACGGTGCTGGCCGAGTCCCTGATCTCCAGCGGTCTCGCGATGGCGGTCAGCGGCAGCAGCCGGCCGTGCAGCGGGGGCTGCCACGAGATCATCCACGCCACCGACTCGCTCTTCCCGGGCACCGCGTCGCACGGGGAACTGGCCGGTCTCGGCGCGCTCTTCTGCACCTTCCTGCGCGGTGACGAGCGCCGGTTCGCCCAGATGGCCGACTGCCTGGCCCGGCACCAGCTGCCGCGGACGCCCAGTGACGTCGGCCTGGACGCCGAGCAGTTCGTCCAGGTGATCGAGTTCGCACCGCGTACCCGTCCCGACCGCTACACGATCCTGGAGCACCTCGCGATGACTCCCGAGGAGATCCACCGGAGGCTGGCCGAGTATGACGACGCCGTCGCGGCCCGCTGAGGCCCCGCCGACCGCTGCCGACTACTACGCCGCCAATCGCGGCGGCGGCCTCTTCAGTGAGGCGATCAGTCAGCGGATCGGCTCGCGCATCGCGGTGTTCGCGCACAAGCACCACCTGTCGCCGACCGTCCTGACCGTGTTCAACCTCGGTCTGGGCTGCATCACCTCGTTCGCCGTGATCGCGGCGGCCGGGCCGGTGGCCGACGGTTTCTGGGCGGCGCCGGTCGGCCTGCTCGCGCTGATCGGCTGGCAGCTGGCGTACGCGTTCGACTGCTCCGACGGCCAGCTGGCCCGGGTGACCGGGCAGGCCAGCCCGGCCGGCGGCCGGCTCGACGTGCTGTGCGACGTCGCCGTGCAGTCGTCGCTCGTCGCCGCGCTGGCGGCGGTGGCGAAGGCACAGGAGCCGGACACCCCGGCCTGGCTGCTGGCCGCCTTCGCCGCCACCTGGATGGTCAACCTGGTCACCTCGGTGATGCAGACCGGCAGCCAGGCGTCGAGTATGGTGCCCAGCCAGTCGCTGCCGGTCCGCGCGGTGAAACTGATCCGCGACTACGGCGCCGTGGTGACGCTGGCCGGCGTGGTGCTGACCGTGGCGCCGCAGTTGACGGTCTGGTTCGTCGGGCTGTTCACCCTGATCAACGGCGGTTTCCTTGCCGCCAGCATCGCCTTCACCGGGCGTGCCGCGCTGCGCGGCTGACGGATCACACCCGCACCGGGATGGCGCTGGACGAGCCGATCACCTGACCGGCCTCGTCCAGCGCCTCCGCCACCACGTACTGCGGGATGCCGGTGACCGGGAACGTCGTCTCGAACCCGGACCGCTCCGCCTCCGCCCCGGCCGACAACCTCCCCGGCTGCTCACCGGTGCGCGCGCGCCACCGGCGTACCCCGGTGTGGCCGTTCCAGCTGACGCTGACGATCGTGTTGCCGCCCTCCACCCGCAGCCCCAGCGCCGGCTGGTCGTGGGCGGCCGCGGCCCACTCCGCCTTGTACGCGCGGTACGACTGGTTGCCCGCCGGAAGGTGCCCGGCCAGTCGCACGGTGCCGTCCGCGTGGTGCTCGGTGAAGTGCGGTTTCTCGCCCCACCCCACGAACGACCCGCCGTCGGGAAGCTCCCGGAAGTTGCCCTGGGTCGGCGCCGACAGCCGTTCCGGGTGCACGAACTCGGCGGCGAACGTGACCGTCCGGGCCTTCTCGTCGACCCGGAACACCAGGCCGCGCGAGTGGTCCCGTTCGACGGTGATCCCGGCGCCGTTGTCGAAGACGCTGTAACTGCCGTCGCGCCGCCGCTGGAAGTCGTGCTGCCAGGAGAAGGCCGACCGCTCGTCGACCCGGAAGTCCGACTTCTTGCCGCCGATCCGCCAGATCACCTCGCCGGTCCGCCGGTGCACCTTGTACACCGCCCAGGTGTGCCGCGCGGAGAAGAGCAGGTGGCCGTCGGTGTCCACGCTCACCGAGTTGGGGTGCAGGTAGTCGTAGGGCAGGTGGGCGGAGTCGCCCTGCGGCAGCGGCGCATAGGACTCGTCGATGCCGATGTGGTCGCGGGCCCGCCATTCGAAGACCTTCCGGCCGGTCGCCACGTCGATCTCCTGGAGCACGCCGTCGTGCAGCACCCCGTCGGCCGGCCCGCCCTGCCCGGTGAGGTCGTACGCCACCGGGTCGTACACCCAGAACAGCGCCGTGCCCTGCGTGGTCAGCACCAGGTCGTGCTGGTCGGCCTGTTCGGTGCCGGCCGCCCGGATCCGGGTGATCTCCCGGTACGACTGGTCGGCGACGACGAACTCGCCCTGCCCGACGCCCTGCCCGCCGGTGCCGCCGATCGTCCCCTCCCACCAGGTCAGCACCGGACGCCCGCGGTAGGTCTGCGGCTTGAAATCGATCGCGACGGTGGCCGGGTCAGGCACTTCGCGGAACCAGACCGGCGAACCCCGCTCATCCACGATCAGCGGCCCGCGCAGGGCACTGCCGGCGAACGGGGTCAGGAAGACGAAGCCGCCGGAGGTGCCGGTGGCCGGCGTGGTGACGGTGACGTCCGGAAGGGTGTCGAGGTCGGGCCGGGACCGGTACTTGGCCTCGGGGGTGGCGGGCTGCGCCGCCGGGGCCGCCGCGGTGGTGGTCCCGTCGCCTCGTCGCCCGAGGAGGAATCCGCCGCCGCCGGCCAGCACGGCCGCGGCGGCGGAAGTGGTCAGCAGTGTCCGCCGGGAGATGCCTGATCGCTCGTTCACGGTCGCGGATTTCCCCGGCCACCGGGAGAACTATCTGTTCGTCGGCTGTGAATCCAGGTCCGCGTAGATCTCGATGAGCCGCTTGGTGAGCACGTCGGGATGGAAGTGGCGGAGGTACCGCTCCCGGGCCGCCCGGGCCGCGGCGGCGGCGCCCGCCCGGGCCACCGGCAGCACAGCGGCGAGCGCGGCCGGGTCCGGCTCGGCGAGCCAACCGGCCGCCTCCGGTCCGGAACCGATCAGGTACGGGATGCCGCCCACCGCCGTGCCGAGCACCGCCCGGCCGCTCGACATCGCCTCCAGGATCACCGTAGGCAGCACGTCCTCCCAGGTCGGCGCCGCGATCACCACGGCCGAGGCGGTACGCGCCGCGGTCATCCCGGCCCGGTCCAGCGGGCCCAGGTAGAGCACGTCCGACCGGTCGGCGGCGGCCTGCTCGGCGAGCGGCCGCAACTCGCCGTCCCCGGCGATCCGCAGCACGCCCAGCGAGCCGTCCGGGTGCCGGCGCCACGCGTCGAGCAGCAGGTCCAGGCCTTTCTCCGGGGAGAGGCGGGCGCCGTAGAGGAAGCCGTCCCCGAGCGGCGCCGGCGTGCCCGGGTCCGGCAGCCCGTTCGGCTTGATCACGATGTGCTCGGGCGGGATGCCGTAGTCCACCAGGTGCGCCGCGATCTTGTCGGTGAGCGCGATGTAGCGGTCCACCGAGCGCCAGGTCGGCCGGTGCACGGCGAGCGTGGTCGCCATGATCGCGCTCTGCGCCGCCGACCCGCGGTAGCAGCGGTGCTTGATCGCCGGCCAGCCGAGCAGCTTGCCGCGGCAGTCCCGGCAGTTGTGGCCGTCCCGGAAGTACAGCCCCGAGGAGCAGACCTGCCGGTAGTTGTGCACGGTCTGGACCACCGGCACGCCGTGCGCGTGCGCGGTGCGGATCACCCACGGCGAGAGGAGGGGGTACGGGTTGTGCAGGTGCAGAACGTCGGGCTTCTCGACTTTCAGCAGATTTGCGAGATCTTTCTGAGCCGGGGCGCCGTAGATCGGGGATATCGGCAGCAGGGCCTTCTGCGCGGCCGGCATCCCGGCGATCGAGTCCGAGCTCCGCTGGAACGGCACCACCGCGACCCCGGCCTCGCGCAGCTGGCCGATCTCGGTGTCCACGATGACGTTCTCACCCGACGGGATCGCCTCGCGATACCGGTTGTGCGCAACCACCACCTTCATGGGGCGAGACGCTACCGTGAGGTGGTGCCCGAACTCCCCGAGGTCGAGGCGCTCGCTGCCTACCTTCGCGAGCGCGCGCTCGGCCACACCGTGGACCGCTTCGAAGTCGCCTCTTTCAGCGCGCTGAAGACGTACGACCCGGCGCCCTCCGCCGTGGCCGGTCTGCCGGTGACGAGCGCCGGCCGGCACGGCAAGTTCCTCGACGTCGGTCTCGGCCCCGACCTGCACCTCGTCGTCCACCTGGCCCGGGCCGGCTGGCTGCACTACCGCGACTCGTTCAAGTCACCGGCGCCGCTCAAGCCCGGCAGCGGCCCGATCGCGATCCGGGTGCGGCTCGACGACGGCTCCGGGTTCGACCTGACCGAGGCCGGCACCCAGAAGTCGCTCGCCGCCTACCTGGTCCGTGACCCGGCCGAGGTGCCGGGCGTGTCGCGCCTCGGCCCGGACGCCCTGGCTGTCTCCCTGGACGAGTTCACCGAGCTCCTCAAACAGCGCAACGGGCAGGTCAAGGGCGTACTCACCGACCAGGAGGTGCTGGCCGGCATCGGCAACGCGTACTCCGACGAGATCCTGCACGCCGCGAAGCTGTCACCGTTCGCCCTCACCGGCAAGCTCACCGACGAACAGATCATTTCGTTGTACGAGGCGATGCGCTCAGTGGAAATCGACGCCGTGGAACGGTCCGTCGGGCAGAAGGCAGCCGAACTCAAGGGCGAGAAGCGAGCCGGGATGCGGGTGCACGCCCGGACCGGCCTGCCGTGCCCGGTCTGCGGCGACACGGTCCGCGAGGTCTCGTTCGCCGACAAGAGCCTGCAGTACTGCCCCACCTGTCAGACCGGTGGGAAACCGCTCGCCGACCGTCGCCTGTCCAAGCTCGTGCGGTGAACCGGCCGGTGAATCTGCCACCGATCGGTCACGGTGCGTGCATGTGGGGATTGCCGCCCCAACGTCACCTTCCGCCCGGCCGATCCATCGGTATAGTGGCCCGGTCCCTGGCAACCGTTGTGACGCGAACGGGTATCGGCGGACCCGCCGACGGCCCGGAGGTCGTGGCGGTGCGTAATCTTTTTCCGGATGCGGGAGGACGTAGGCGAAGTGACGACTAGCCTGCATCACCCAACAACCGACAGCAGCCGGAGCCAGCCCGTGGGGTACGACAGCTTCGAGTGGCAGCAGCCGCCGCCACCGAGCAACGGCGTACCCAGATCCGCCTGGACCCGGCAGCACCGCCGGTTGTCCCGCTGGCACCGGCCCTACACCTTCGCCCTGGTGATCGTCGATCTGGCCTCCGCCCTGGTGGCCAGTTACATCGCCGACTCGTTCCTGGAGAAGTCGAAGAGCGGTTTCATCAACCGCTCCTGGCTCTTCCTGGACGGCATCGAGCTGTTCAACTTCTTCGCCTACGTCGTGCTGCCCCTGGGCTGGTTGCTCCTGCTCTGGACCAACGGGACCTACGACCGCCGCTATCTGGGCCTGGGCAGCGAGGAGTTCAAGCGGGTCGTCCGCACCTCGGTCACCGTCGTCGCCGGCGTCTCCCTGCTCGCGTTCGCCACCAAGGCCGACCTGTCCCGTGGCACGGTCGCCACGGTGTCGCTGAGCGCCCTGGTGCTCATCCTGATGAACCGGGTGATGGCCCGGCAGGTCCTGCACTTCTCCCGGCGCCGCACCGGTCACGGCGCGCACCGGATGGTCCTGGTCGGCACGCTGCCCGAGGCGCTCGAGGTCTACACCCACGTCACGCGCAGCCCCGCGGCCGGTCTGATCCCGGTCGCCATCCACCTCACCGACGGGTACGCGGCCGCCCGCGGCATCGAGACGCCGGTCCCGGTCTACGCCGGCCGCGACGTGCTCTCGCTGGTCCGCGAGGTCAGCGCCGACACGATCGCGGTGTGCGGCTCGGCCAGCAACGAACCCGGCGAGTTGCGCCGCCTGGCCTGGCAGCTCGAAGGCACCGGCGTCGACCTGGTGGTCGCGCCGCAGCTCACCGACATCGCCGGCCCGCGCGTGCACATCCGCCCCATCGAGGGCCTGCCGCTGCTGCACGTCGAGGAGCCCACGCTCTCCGGCCCCGGCTGGCTGGTGAAGAACCTGATGGACCGGGTCGCCGCCGGCCTCGGCCTGCTGCTGATCAGCCCGATCCTGGCCCTCATCGCCCTCGGCATCCGCCTCTCCGACCCGGGCCCGGTGTTCTTCCGGCAGACCCGTGTCGGCCACGACGGCCGCACGTTCCGGGTGTGGAAGTTCCGGACGATGTATGTCGACGCCGAGGAACGCAAGGCCACGCTCGAGGAACTCAACGAGTCCGACGGCATGCTCTTCAAGATGAAGGAGGACCCGCGCATCTTCCCGTTCGGGAGCAAGTTGCGCGCCACCTCCCTCGACGAGCTGCCCCAGCTCATCAACGTTCTCAAGGGCGAGATGTCGCTGGTCGGCCCGCGTCCCCTGCCCGCCGACGACGGCGACTACCTGGGCGACGTCCGCCGCCGCCTGCTGGTCCGTCCCGGCATCACCGGCCTGTGGCAGGTCTCCGGCCGCTCCGACCTCTCCTGGGACGAAGCGGTCCGCCTCGACCTCTACTACGTCGACAACTGGTCGCTCACCTACGACCTGAGCATCCTGTGGCGCACGATCTGGGTGGTCCTGAAGCGCAAGGGCGCCTACTGACCCTGCGGGATGGCGTTTCGGGGCGGGACGCGCGACCATCTCTCCCGTGGCTGGACAGGCGGGGAGTGTGCTGGCGGTCCTGGCCGTCCTGGCCGCGCTCGGTGCCGCGGTCGCCGGGACGGTGCGGCTGCGGCAGCGCCGGGGGATCGCGACGGCGATGCAGCGCGCCACCTACGACGTGCTGCACACCGCCGCGCTCGCGGCCGAGCCGCTGCGAGCCGGGCTCACCCCGGCGACGGCCGGCAAGGCGGTCCGGCACCTGCGGACCCTGGTCGGCGCGGTCGGGATGGCCATCGTCGACGAGGAACGCTGTCTCGGGTACGACGGCCGCGGCTCCCACCACGAGGACCAGCTGATCGCTGCCGCGCGCCGGGCCACCGGTACGCGGCGTTCGGTCGTCCTCAACGGGTCCGACCTTCCCTGTGACCGGGTGGACTGTGTGGTGCGCGGTGCGGTGATCGCGCCGCTCGCCGGTCCGGACGGTCCGGACGGACCGGCCGTGGCGGCGCTGGTGGCGGTGGCCGACGACCAACCGGCGCCGGGTCTGGTGCAGGCCACCCTGGAGACCGCGCGGTGGGCGGGTTCGCAGCTGGCGCTCGCCGAACTGGAGTCGTCGCGGGAGCGGCTGGCGCGGGCCGAGGTGCGGGCGTTGCGAGCCCAGATCAGTCCGCATTTCATCTACAACGCGCTGACCGCGATCGCCTCGTTCGTCCGCACCGACCCGGAGCGGGCCCGGGAGCTGATCCTGGAGTTCGCCGAGTTCACCCGGTACTCGTTCCGGGCGCACGGCGAGTTCACCACGCTCGCCGAGGAGCTGCGGTCGATCGACCGCTATCTGACCATCGAACGGGCCCGGTTCGGCGACCGGTTGCAGGTCCGGTTGCAGATCGCGCCGGAGGTGCTGCCGGTGGGCCTGCCGTTCCTCTGCCTTCAGCCGCTGGTCGAGAACGCGGTCCGGCACGGCCTGTCCCGCAAACCGGGCGTCGGTATGGTGAGCATCGAGGCCCGTGACGCCGGCGCGGAATGTCACATCACGGTCGAGGACGACGGTGTCGGCATGGATCCGGCGGTCTTCGGGCAGAAGAAAGCGCAGCACAACGCGGACGTGGAGGACGGTCAGCACGTCGGTCTGGTCAATGTGGACGAGCGGCTGCGTTCCGTCTTCGGTGATCACAACGGTCTGGTGGTGGAGACCGCGCCCGGCGCGGGGACGAGGGTGAGCATGCGGGTACCGAAATTCCACCCACAGGTGCGGGCATGAAACGGGTCCGGGCATGAGTCTGGTCGTCCTGGCCGTCGACGACGAACCACCGGCGCTCGACGAGCTCGCCTATCTGCTGAACGCGGACGGCCGGGTGGCCCACGTGCACCGGGCCGGTGACGCGACGGAGGCGTTGCGGGTGCTGCGGGACACCGAGGTCGACGCGGTCTTCCTGGACATCCGGATGCCGGGCCTGGACGGCATGGAGCTGGCCCGGATCCTGCGCCGGTTCGCGCAACCGCCGGCGATCGTCTTCGTGACCGCCTACGACGACGGCGCGGTGGACGCGTTCGACCTGGGTGTCACCGACTATGTGCGCAAGCCGGTGCGGGCGGAGCGGCTGGGCGAGTCGTTGCGCCGGGTCGCCGGGTTGCGGGCGACGCCGGCGCCGGCACTGCCGCCGGACGAGCCGGCGATCCCGGTGGAACTGGCCGGCACGACGCGGATGCTGCCGCGCTCCTCGGTGCGGTGGGTGGAGGCGCAGGGCGACTACGCCCGGTTGCACACCGGCGAGGCCTCCCACCTGGTCCGCGTCTCGCTCGCCACCCTGGCCGAACGCTGGGCGAACGCCGGGTTCGCCCGGATTCACCGGTCGTACCTGGTCCAGTTGAAGCTGGTCACCGAGTTGCGGCTGACCAATTCGGGCTATGTGGTGTCGGTGGACGGCGTGGAGCTGCCGGTCAGCCGCCGGCACACCCGGGAGTTGAAGGACCGCCTGATCCGGGCCGCAAAGCACGACTGGACCCGCTAATCCACACGGTTGTCCACAGGTACACAGGGTTCTCCACAGAGTTATCCACAGGCTGATCCGTTTCTCCACACATCGTTCACCACTCCACCTCCACGCCTTCGCCGCAGGTCAATAAGCTGCTGAGCCATCGGCGGAGAAGATCGGGCGGGGGTGGCGGGGCGTGGAGACGGCCGAGCGGCGGGTTCTGGTGGTCGAGGACGAGCCCGCCATCGCGGATGCCGTGGCGGCGCGACTGCGCGCCGAGGGGTTCGCCGTCCGGGTGGTCGGCGACGGGCCGGCTGCCGTGGAGGCGGCCCGCACCTCCCTGCCGGACGTCGTGGTGCTGGACGTGATGCTGCCCGGGTTCGACGGCCTGGAGGTGTGCCGGCGGATCCAGGCGGACCGCCCGGTGCCGGTGCTGATGCTGACGGCCCGTGGCGAGGAGACGGATCTGCTGGTGGGGCTGGCGGTGGGCGCCGACGACTACATGGCCAAGCCGTTCTCGATGCGCGAGCTCGCGGCCCGGGTGCACGCTCTGGTCCGGCGGGCGGACCGGGTGGCCGCGGCGCACGGGTCCCGGATCCGGCTCGGCGACCTGGAGATCAGCCCGGCGGAGCGGCGGGTGACGCGCGCCGGCGTCGAGGTGCACCTGACGCCGACCGAGTTCGATCTGCTGGTGCATCTGGCCGGCCGGCCCCGGACGGTCCTGCCCCGGGAACGGCTCCTGGCCGAGGTGTGGGGCTGGGCCGACGCCTCGGGCACCCGCACCGTCGACAGCCACATCAAGGCGCTGCGGCGCAAGCTGGGTGCGGACCTGATCCGCACGGTGCACGGCGTGGGGTACGCGCTGGAGGCCGGCCGGTGACCGCCCAGTTCCTGCAGTTCGTCCACGACGTCGTCGCCCGGCTGTTCGGCTGGCTGCCCCGGCCGCTCGACCCGGTCCGCTCGATCAAGGCGAAGCTGTCGCTGGCCCTCGGCTTCGCGGGCGGCGTGGGTCTGCTGGTCTTCCTCTGGAGCATCGACTTCTATCGCGGCGACCTGCTGTGGATCGCCGTCGCGGCAGCTCTGGGCCTGGCAACGCTGCAGGTGATGGCGCACGGCGCGACGGTGCCGCTGCGGGAGATGACGGTGGCCGCCCGGGAGATGGCCCGCGGCGACTACACCCGGCGGGTCCGGACCCGTTCGCAGGACGAGGTGGGTGAGCTGGCGGCCGCGTTCAACCAGATGGCCGCGGACCTGGCGGCCGCGGACCGGCAGCGGCGCGAGCTGATCGCGAACGTCTCGCACGAGTTGCGTACGCCCATCACCGCGCTGCAGGCCGTGCTGGAGAACATCGTCGACGGGGTGGCCGAGCCGGTACCGGCGACGATGAGCACCGCCCTGGCACAGACGCAGCGGCTCAGCCGGCTCGTCGGCGACCTGCTCGACCTGTCCAGGTTGGACGCCGGCGTGATGCCGCTGCGCCGCGACGTGATCGACGTGCCGGCGTTCCTGGACGAGGCGGTGCGCGCGGCGGCGGTGAATGCCGGTGGCACCGGGCAGGACGTGCGGTTCGAGGTTTCCGCGCCGGGCATGGCGATCTCCGGTGACCGCGAGCGTCTGCACCAGGTGCTGGCGAATCTGCTGGACAACGCGGCCCGGCACAGTCCGCCGGGCGGCATGGTCACGGTCCGCGCGGAGCGCCGCGACGAGGATCTGCTGCTCGCCGTGGTGGATCAGGGCGCGGGCATCCCGCCGGCGGAGCGGGAACGGGTTTTCGAGCGTTTCACCCGCGGCGAGCGGGCCACCGGCGGCGGGACCGGGCTGGGCCTGGCGATCGCCCGCTGGGTGGTCCAGCTGCACCGGGGAACCATCGCCGTGGTCGAGCCGGACGGCGACCGCGGCTGCCACATCCAAGTACGACTTCCGCTGCACACCTGATCCATCGGTATTGACATTTCCGGACGGGCGGACAGACTGCCGGACATGGCCGCCGATCAGCCCACGACCCACCGCACCCGGGTGGTGCTGGCCGACGCGGCAGCCCGGCGCGACGCCGCCGACCGGGCCGCCAGCGACCTCGCCGAGCAGACACCGATCGGTGAGGCGCTGGTCAAGGGCCTGGTCCGGGCCCAGCTGGCGCTGGCGTTGCGGCTGTCGCTGGTGGTGGCGGCCGGGCTCGGCACACTGCCGCTGTTGTTCGTGGCCGCACCCGGCGTCGCCACGTTCCGGGTCTTCGGCGTCCACCTGCCGTGGCTGCTGCTCGGGCTGCTGTCGTTCCCGTTCCTGGTCGGGGTGGGCGCGGCGTACGTGCGCTGGGCCGAACGCAACGAGCAGGACTTCGCCGCGGTGATCCGGAGGCCGGAGCAGTGAGACGGTCCGAGCGATGAACCCGTACCTCGGCCCCGGCCTGATCGTCGTGGTGCTGCTGACCGTGGCGATCGGCGCGTACGGGCTCCGATTCGCCCGGACCACCTCGGACTTCCTGGTCGCCTCCCGCTCGGTGAGCCCGGCCTGGAACGCCGCGGCGATCAGCGGGGAATACCTCTCGGCCGCGTCCTTCCTCGGCGTGGCCGGCCTGATCCTCTGCTACGGCGTCGACATGCTCTGGTACCCGGTCGGGTTCGCCGCGGGTTACCTGGCCCTGCTGCTCTTCGTGGCGGCACCGCTGCGCCGGTCGGGCGCGTTCACCCTGCCGGACTTCTGCCAGGTGCGGCTCCGGTCGCGGGCGTTGCGCCGGCTGGCCACCGCGTTCGTGCTGTTCATCGGCTGTCTGTACCTGCTGCCGCAGCTCCAGGGCGCCGGCCTGACGTTCGCCACGATCACCGGTGGGTCGTACGCGTGGGGCGCCCTGCTCGTCGGTGTCGTGGTCACCGCGAACGTCGCGTTCGGCGGGATGCGGGCGATCACGTTCGTGCAGGCTTTCCAGTACTGGTTGAAGCTGACCGCGCTGGCCGTACCCATGATCTTCCTGATTCTGCAGTGGCAGTCGGACGGGCGCCCGGCCGCGACGCCGCCGCAGGGCGCGGTCTTCCCGGCCGCCACCACCGTGGTGATCGAGCGGGACGCGGTGCTCGACGGGGTGCGGTCGGTGCGGGCCGGTGAGACGCTGGAGTTCACGGCCGGCGAGCGGGTGCCCCGGATCAGCACGGTCGACGCCGGTTTCGGGCCGGACTGGCTGCTGCCCAGCGGCGACCGGGAGCTGTTCGCGACGTACTCGCTGATCCTCGCCACGTTCCTCGGCACGATGGGTCTGCCGCACGTGCTCGTCCGCTTCTACACGAACCCGGACGGCGCCTCGGCCCGCCGCACCACCCTCGTGGTGCTCGCCCTGGTCGGGCTCTTCTATCTGCTGCCCACCCTCTACGGCGTGCTCGGCCGGATCTACACACCGCAGCTGCTGATGACCGGCCGCACCGACGCGGTGGTGCTGCTGCTCCCGGAGGCCGCGCTCGGCGGCGGGCACCTGGGCCGGCTGCTCGGCGCGCTCGTCGCCGCGGGCGCGCTCGCCGCGTTCCTGTCCACCTCGTCGGGGCTGCTCACCAGCGTCGCCGGGGTGATCTTCACGGACGTCCTGCGGTCCGGGCGCAGCGGCTCGATCCGGGAGTTCCGGCTGGCCACGCTGCTGGCCGCGGTGGTGCCGACGGTCCTCGCCCTCTACGTCTCCGACATGGACGTCTCGAAGGTGGTCGGCCTGGCCTTCGCGGTGGCGGCGTCGAGTTTCTGCCCGCTCCTGGTGCTCGGCATCTGGTGGCGGAAACTGACCGATGCGGGGGCGATCGCCGGACTTGTCGCCGGTGGCGGCGCGTCGATGGCCGCGGTGCTGCTGACCGTGCTCGGCCCGCCCCTGCACGGCTGGGTGGCCACCGTCGTCGAACAGCCCGCCGCGTTCACCGTTCCGCTCGCCTTCCTGGTGATGATCGGTGTCTCGCTGATGACCGGCCGGCGGGTGCCGGCCGACGTCGGTGCCACGATGCTCCGCCTGCACGCACCGGAATCACTGCGCACCTGAGGGTGGTTCCCGGCCGGCCTCGCAGGCCGATACGTTCGACGCATGACCATCCCGGCACAGCGCGTCCCCGGCGAACCGACCGGCGCCGCGGCGCCCGCGATGTCGCTGCGCGGCCTCGTGAAGCACTTCGACGCGCGTCTCGCCGTCTCCGGGATCAGCCTGGACGTGCCGGCCGGTTCGTTCTACGGCCTGCTCGGACCCAACGGGGCCGGCAAGACCACCACCCTTTCCATGGCGGTGGGTCTGTTGCGGCCGGACGCGGGCCAAGCCGTGCTGCTGGGGTACGACGTCTGGCACTCCCCGAGCGAGGCGAAAGCGCTGGTCGGTGTGCTGCCGGACGGTGTGCGCATGTTCGACCGGCTGAGCGGCCCGGAGCTGCTCGCCTATCACGGCCTGCTCCGCGGGATGCCCGCCGACGTGGTCGACCGGCGGGCCCGGGACCTGCTCGACGTGCTGGAACTCCGCGCCGCCGGCCGGACCCTGGTGGTCGACTACTCGGCCGGCATGAAGAAGAAGATCGGCCTGGCCTGTGCGCTGCTGCACGCGCCCCGGCTGCTGGTGCTGGACGAGCCGTTCGAGGCGGTCGACCCGGTGTCGGCCGCACTGATCCGCGACATCCTGCAGCGGTACGTGACGGGCGGCGGCACGGTGGTCTTCTCCAGTCACGTCCTGGAGGTGGTGGAGCGGCTCTGCTCGCACGTCGCGATCATGTCGGACGGGGTGCTGCGGCTGCACGGCACGCTCGCCCAGGTCCGCGGCGACCGTCCGTTGCAGGACGTCTTCGTGCAGGTCGTCGGCGGCCGGGTGGCGACGGGTTCGGAGCTGGCGTGGCTGTGAGCGTCGGATCCTTCGTCCGGCTCAAGCTGCGGGTCACCGGCAACGGGCTGCGCGGCCGGCCGGCCCGGATCGCGGTCTTCGTCCTGGGCGCGGTGGCCGCCGGGTTCGCCGCCGTCGCCGGTTACGCGATCTTCGCGGTGCCCGGCCTGCTCGAGGAGCCACGCGCCGCCGCCCTGCTCTTCCCGTTCGGCGGCGCGGTCGTCGTGCTCGGCTGGCTGTTCCTGCCGCTGCTCTTCTTCGGTGTCGACGACTCGCTGGACCCGGCCCAGTTCGCGCTGCTGCCGATCCCGCGCCGCCGGTTGCTCGCCGGGCTGGGCGTGGCCGCGCTGGCCGGGTTGCCGGCGCTCGCCACGCTCGCCGCGACGGCCGGGACGGTGCACTCGGCGGCCCGGCTGGGTGGTGCCGGGGCCGCGTTCGTCCAGCTGTTCGGCATCCTCGTCGGCCTGCTGCTCTGCGTCGCCGTCAGTCGCGCCCTGACCAGCGCGTTCGCCACCGCGTTGCGATCGCGCCGGGCCCGGGACCTGGCGACCGTGCTGCTCGCCGTGGTGGCCGCGTCGCTCGGGCCGGCCCAGTTGCTGCTGCTCGGCATGGTGAACCGGGCCGACTGGGAGGGTGCCGCACGGATCGCCGCGGTGGTCGGGTGGACGCCACTGGCGGCGCCGTACACGATGGGTCTCGACGTGGTGGCGGGGCAGGCCTGGGCCGTACCCCTGAAGCTCCTGATCGTCCTGCTGGTGATCGCCGGGCTGTTGTTCTGGTGGAGCCGGACGATCGAGGGGGCGATGGCCGGGACCGCCGGCTCGCGGCGGCGGGAGCGAACCGGCACGGCCGACACCCGCGGCCCGGTGGATCGGCTGCTGCCCCGCTGGGCGCCCCGGTCGCGGTTCGGCGCGTTGCTGGCCCGCGAGACGCGGTACTGGTGGCGGGAGAACCGGCGCCGCGCCACCCTGATCACCCTGGCCGTGGCCGGCGTCTTCCTGCCGGTCTCCACCGCGTTCGGCACGCAGGGCGCGGGCGCCGGCGGACTCGCGGTCCTGGTGGGCGCGATCGCCCCGATCGGCCTGGCGAACCAGTTCGGGTACGAGGGCAGCGCCTACGCCACCAACCTGGCGACCGGGGTTCCGGGCCGTCTCGAGGTGCACTCCCGGGCCGCCGCGCACGCCCTGTTCACGCTGCCGATGCTGCTGCTCGTCGCGATCGTGACCGGGTTCGCGACGAGCCGGCCGGAGAGCATCCCGGCACAGTTCGGCACGCTGCTGGCCACCTACGGCGTCGGCCTGGCGCTGGTGCTGCCGGTCTCGGTGGTGTTCGCCTACGCGCTGCCGGACCCGAACACGCCGTTCGCGCTCTCCTCGGGCGGCGGCATCAGCAAGGCGCTGCCCAGCCTGGGTTCGATGGTCGGTGCGCTGCTCGGTGCGGTTCCGGTGCTGGTGACGGCCTACCTACTCGGGCCGGCGTGGCTGTGGCTGGGTCTGCCGATCGGCGCCGGGTACGGCCTGGCCGCCTACCTCGCCGGCTCCCATCTGGCCGGCGCCCTGCTCGACCGCCGGATGCCCGAGCTGCTGAGCGCGGTCTCGACGCGTTAGCGCAGCCCGGTGCGGCCCCTCCTGGCGCACGACGCGTCAGCGCAGCTTGTACAGCCCGTCCTGGCGCACGAAGATCCGGCGGCGCTGCACGGCGTTCCCGGCCGGGCCGAGCACATAGCCCTCCAACCAGATCCACCCGTCGTAGGTGACCCGCGGATCGACCCGGATGACCCGGAACGTCAGCGCCCGATCGCCCGAGAACTGGACGCTCGCCTCGGCACCGACCCGGACGACGTCACCCGGCCGCAGCACCCCTTGTGGCATCCACCCTCCCGGCATCTGGGTTCCTTCAAAATAGTTCATGATCAATTGATGGGCACCGCGGCATGCGCGATCTGTAATCGCCGAGAATGATCGGGTGAGCGTCAATGAGCCGGGTGGCCGCATCCACTCCACCGATCCGTTCGCCGTACCCGACTCGGCGAAGTCGGCGGTGCGCCGGCTGCGCGGCCGGTTCGCCGCGCCCGTCACGATCTGGACCACTCCCGGACCGGGCGGGCTCACCGTGTCGTCGACGGTGGTCGCCGACGGCGACCCGGGACGGATCCTCGGCCTGATCGACGAGGAGAGCGACTTCTGGGACGCCGCCGAGGCGGCCGGGCGGTTCGCGGTGGTGCCGCTGACCCCGGCCGACCGGCAGCTGGCGGACCGCTTCGCCGGGCTGATGCCGTCGCCGGGCGGCCTGTTCGCGGCCGGCGAGTGGCAGCAGACCCCGTTCGGCCCGGTGCCGGCGGGCGCCGCGAGCTGGGCCGGCTGCCGGCTGTCGTCCAGCCGGGAGTGCGGCTGGGCGCTGCTGGTCGAGGGCGTGATCGAGACGATCACCGTCGATGGCGCGCCGCGGCCGCTGGTGCACTACCGGGGGCGGTACGCGGAACTGGCCTGACCGCCGCTCGGCGCAGTCAAACCACCACTTGGCGCACACGACGACCGGCGGCCGGTGACGTGGCGCACACCTTCGTACGGTGCCGGAAAGCTCCGCCCCGACGAAGGTGGTGAATCACCGTGCCGGCACCCGCCGAGAGATACCTCGAAGTGCAGAACTCCGAGGAGTTCGCAGAACTGCGCCACAAGCTGCGCCGCTTCATTTTCCCGACGACGATCGCGTTCATCGTCTGGTACGCCCTCTACGTGCTGCTGTCCGCGTACGCGCGGGATTTCATGAGCATCAAGCTGATCGGCAACATCAACGTCGCTCTGGTCTTCGGTGTCCTGCAGTTCGTCTCGACCTTCGCGATCGCCTGGGTCTACTCCCGGTACGCGGCGAAGGAGCTCGACCCGCGCGCCGACCGCGTCTACGACGAGCTGGAGAACGGCTCGGCCGCGGCCGGTTCGGCTCCCGCCGCTGACGGAGGTGCCCGCTGATGGAGTCCCTTCTCGCCGCCGAGGCCAGCACCAGCACCTCGCGGACCCTGACCATCACGCTGTTCCTGGTCTTCGTGGCGATCACCCTGGGCATCACCGTCTGGGCCAGCCGGCAGACCAAGACCGCCACCGACTTCTACGCCGGCGGCCGGCAGTTCTCCGGGTTCCAGAACGGCATGGCGATCGGCGGCGACTACATGTCGGCCGCGTCCTTCCTCGGCATCGCCGGCCTGATCGCCCTGTACGGCTACGACGGCTTCCTCTACTCGATCGGCTTCCTGGTCGCCTGGCTGATCGCGCTGCTCCTGGTCGCCGAACTGCTGCGCAACTCCGGCCGCTACACGATGGCCGACGTGCTGGCGTTCCGGATGCGCCAGCGGCCGGTACGCACCGCGGCGAGCGTCTCCACCATCGTGGTGTCGATCTTCTACCTGATCGCCCAGATGGTCGGCGCCGGCGCGCTCGTCTCGCTGCTGCTCGGCATCAAGCCGGACACCACGTTCCTGGGCATGGACGCCGACACCGCCAAGGTCGCCACGATCATCCTGGTCGGCGCGCTGATGATCATCTACGTGACGGTCGGCGGCATGAAGGGCACCACGTACGTCCAGATCGTCAAGGCCTTCATGCTGATGGGCGGCGCCCTGATCATGGTGATCATGGTGCTGGCGCACTACAAGTTCAACCTGTCGTCCCTGCTCGGCGACGCCGCCGCCCGGTCCGGCAAGGGTGATGCGTTCCTGGAACCCGGCCTGCGGTACGGCATCGAGTCGGACAGCGCGTCGGCCACCTTCTACAGCAAGATGGACCTGCTCTCGCTCGGTCTCGCGCTGGTGCTCGGCACGGCCGGCCTGCCGCACATCCTGACCCGCTTCTACACCGTGCCGACCAGCCGGATCGCACGGAAGAGCGTGCTCTGGGCGATCGGCATCATCGGCACCTTCTACCTCTTCACGCTGGCCCTCGGCTTCGGCGCGGCGGCCCTGGTGGGAGGCGCCAACATCACCGCGCAGGACAAGGCCGGCAACACCGCCGCGCCGCAGCTGGCCCAGGCGCTCGGCATCGACTACCTGGGCGGCGAGACCGGCGGCGCGATCATGCTGGCGGTCATCGCGGCGGTCGCGTTCGCGACGATCCTGGCCGTGGTCGCCGGACTCACGCTGGCGTCGTCGTCGAGCCTGGCGCACGACTTCTACGCCAACGTGATCAAGCGGGGCAACGCCTCGGAGCGCGACGAGGTCCGGGTCGCCCGGTTCTCGGCCCTGATCATCGGCGCGGTCGCGATCGCCCTGTCGATCTTCGCGCAGAGCCTGAACGTGGCCTTCCTGGTGGCCCTCGCGTTCGCGGTGGCGGCGTCGGCGAACCTGCCGGCGATCCTCTACAGCCTCTTCTGGCGGCGGTTCAACACCTCCGGCGCGCTCTGGTCGATCTACGGCGGCCTGGGCTCCGCGGTACTGCTGGTGTTCTTCTCGCCGGTCGTGTCCGGCTCGGCCACGGCGATGTTCCCGGACTCCGACTGGCAGTGGTTCCCGCTGTCCAACCCGGGCATCATCTCGATCCCGCTCGGCTTCCTGTTCGGCTGGATCGGCACGATCATCTCCAAGGAGACCGACGTGGAGAAGTACGCGGAACTCGAGGTCCGGTCACTGACCGGTCACGGGGCGCACTGATCCGACACCTGGTACACGGGCCGGCGCGTCGCCACGCCGGCCCGTGTGCTATCTCTCACATGCGCCGGGCCTGCTGAAAAACTCCCACCTTCGTGCCGAAGCGAGCCGCGGGGCCGGATGGCTCGCCTTCGCTACGTAATCTGGATCCATGTCGACCACCTCCTCCCACAGCGGCGGCTACCCCTCCGGACGGGCGTCGGTGCCCGCCCACGGGGGCCGGGCTCCGGCTCGTCCCGCGGGAGGCCCGCGCGACGACTACGACGACTACAACTGGGCGCCCTCCGACCGCCCCGGCGGCAGTGGCCCGGGCGGCCCCGGCGGTCCCGGCGGACCGGGCCGTTCGGGCGGCCGGTCGTTCGGCGGCGGCCGGCGCCCGCGTCCCCGCTGGAAGCGCATCGCCCTGGTGGCCGGCGTCGTCCTGCTGGTGCTGGCGATCATCGGCGGCATCGCGGCCTACGGCTACGTCAACGGCCTGGACAACAACCTCAAGCGCACCGACGCGTTCTCGGAGATCACCGCGGAGCGCCCGGCCAAGACCGTCGACGGCGCGTTCAACATCCTGCTCGTCGGCAGCGACTCCCGGGACCCGGACGCCCAGAAGGACCAGAAGAACGCCTGGCGCGCCGACACGCTGATGATCATGCACATCCCGGCCGACCACAATTCGGCGCAGATCGTCTCGATCCCGCGTGACCTGTGGGTGCAGATCCCGAGCGGCAACAACGAGGCGTGCACCTCGGGCAGCCGGGCCAAGATCAATGCGGCCTTCGCCTTCGGCGGCATCCCGCGCGCCGTGCGGACCGTGGAGTGCATGACCGACGTGCGCATCGACCACGTCATGGCGATCGACTTCGGCGGCTTCAAGGAGGTCACCGACGCGCTCGGCGGCGTCGACCTCAAGGTGGACCAGAGCATCACGTCGATCCACAAGCCGTACCGCAAGTTCACCAAGGGCATGATGCACATGGACGGCGCCCAGGCACTCGACTGGGTCCGGCAGCGCAAGCAGTTCGCCCGCGGCGACTTCGCCCGCATGCAGCACCAGCAGCAGTTCCTCAAAGCGGTGATGGACAAGGCGGCGAGCAGCGGCACCCTGACCAGCCCGAGCAAGCTGGACGCCTTCCTCGACTCGGTCTCCGCGGCCGTCACCGTCGACGAGACGTTCTCGCTCAAGGACATGGCACTGCAGTTCCGCAACCTGCGCGGCGAGAACCTGACGTTCCTCACCAGCCCGAACAAGGGCAGCGACACCATCGACGGCCAGTCCGTGGTGGTCTCCGACCGGGAGAAGGCGCTGGGCCTCTACAAGGCGATGGCCGAGGACAAGATGGCCGACTGGATGGCGGCGAATCCGACAAAGAAGTAAGTAACGGATTCCCTGGTCAGACGTGTCTTCATATTGAAACTTGGCGGATCTTCAGTTGGCCGGCAAGTGTCCGTAAGGTTATGCAGCCCCCGACCTCCGCGCCGCCTGGAGAGCTGCATGACCGTCACGGCCGATCAGCCAACGCCGTCATCGGACCTCGCCACGCTGCTCGGCTCCGACTCCCCCGCGGAGCCGCCGCGGAAGACGAAGAAGCGGCGTTCGCCGCTCTGGGCCCGGCTCACCACCTCACTCGGCGTGCTGCTGCTGGTGGTGAGCGGGGGCGGCCTGATCGGTGGCAAGCTGATGATCAGCAAGACCACCGACAACATCGCCCTGGAGAACCTGACCGGCGACGCGAAGAAGACGGTCGAGGAGGGTGGCGGCGCCACCCTCGAAGGCCCGATCGACATGCTCCTGATGGGCGTGGACGCGCGGGAGCGCTGGGCCGCCGACGAGCTGCGGTCCGACACGATCATCATCCTGCACATCCCGGCCAGCCACGACCAGGCCTACCTCATCTCCATCCCCCGGGACACCGAGGTGCAGGCCCCGGCGTTCGAGCCCAGCAGGTACGCCGGCGGCACGGTCAAGGCCACCGAGGCGTTCTACTGGGGGGCGCAGAACGGCGCCGGCTGGACCGGTGGCGCCCAACTGCTCGCCAAGACGCTGAAGGACATGACCGGCATCAGCTTCGACGGCGCCGGCATCATCAACTTCGGCGGCTTCAAGCAGGTGATCGACCAGCTCGGCGGTGTCCGGATGTGTGTCGACCAGCAGGTCACCTCCAAGCACATGAAGCTCGTCGACGGCAAGCCGACGTGGCTGGCCGAGGCGCGCAAAGCCGGCGGGCCGACGAAGGACGTCGTGCACAAGGTCGGTTGCAAGCAGATGGAGGGCTGGGAGGCGCTCGACTACGCCCGGCAGCGCTACGGCCTGAAGAACGGTGACTACGACCGGCAGCGCCACCAGCAGCAGCTGATCAAGGCGATGGCGAAGAAGGCCGCGAGCAGTGGCACGCTCAGCAACCCGCTCAAGATCAGCTCGATCGTCCAGTCGGCCGGTGAGGCGCTCGTGCTCGACATCGGCGACATCGAGCTCACCGACTTCGTGCTCGGGCTCTCCGGCGTCGCCGCCAACGACATGGTGCTGCTGCGGACCAACAACGGCACGTTCTCCGGCAACGGGGCCGGCCGGGAGGTCCTCAACGACAAGAGCCAGGAGATGTTCCAGGCGGTCAAGGACGACACCCTGGCCCGCTTCGTGCTCGACAACCCGGACGTCGTCGCCACCGAGAAGTGAACCGCCGTACGCTGTTCCCGTGTTCGGACCTCAGGTACCCAGCGTTGCCCCTGCCGACGTCGAGCCCGGCGCTTACCTGCTCGACGTGCGCGAACCCGACGAGTGGACCGCCGGCCACGCGCCCGGCGCCCATCACCTGCCGATGATGGAGGTGCCGGCCCGGATGGCGGAGGTGCCGACCGACGCCGAGGTCGTGGTGGTCTGCCGCGCCGGCGGCCGATCCGGCCAGGTCGTCTCCTACCTGATGAACAACGGGTGGGACAACCTGCGCAACCTCGACGGCGGCATGCGGGCCTGGGCCGCTGCCGGCCGTGACGTGGTGAGTGAGGACGGACAGCCGCCCCGCGTCATCTGAGCCGATCCGAGATGTCCGCCGACTCCTACCGGCCGCTCGTCTTCGCCCACCGCGGTGGTGCCGACGCGCTGCCCGAGCACACCCTCGGGGCGTACCTTCGAGCGCTCGACGACGGCGCCGACGGGCTGGAGTGCGACGTCCGGCTCACGCGCGACGGCCACCTGGTCTGCGTGCACGACCGGCGACTCGAGCGCACCAGCAACGGGCGGGGTCTGGTCAGCGCCAAGACCCTCGCCGAGCTGGACGCGCTCAACTACGGCTCCTGGCACCCCGGTTACCCCGCCGACGAGGAACTGCCCGACCTGTCCCGGCTGCTCACCCTGGACCGGCTGCTGGACGCGGTGCTCTCCTGCGGCCGGCAGGTGCGGCTGCTGATCGAGACGAAACACCCGTCGCGGTACGGCGCCGAGGTCGAGCGGCGACTCGTCCGGACACTGCGGCACTTCGGGCTTGCGGAGCCGAAGCCGGACGATCGTGTCCAGGTGACGGTGATGTCGTTCGCCGCGCTGGCGCTGCGCCGAATCCGCGCACAGGCGCCCGCGCTGCCACGCGTCTATCTGATGGAGTTCGTGCCGCCCGGTGCAGGCCGGGGCCGGCTGCCGTTCGGCGCCGGCACCGCGGGCCCCGGCGTCGACCTGATCCGGGCGCGGCCGGCCCTGCTGCCGGCCGTCCAGGCCGCCGGTCACCAGGCCTACGTCTGGACCGTCAACACCGCGGCCGATCTCGAACTGGTCCTCGCACACCGGGTGGACGGGGTGATCACCGACCGTCCTCGCTTCGTGCTCGACCAGCTCGACCGGATGTGACGTACAACACTGACTGCCCGTCAAAGCCAGGATCCGCCCAGGTTCATCTGCCCAAAACGCGACGGGCGAGGCACACTCGCAGACATGCCGGACCGTCCCGACTACGTGACACTGACCCGGGGTCAGCTCGCGGTGCTCGACCGCGTCAACGCCGGCGACTCGGGTCTGTCCGTGCTGCAGCAGATGGTCCGGCTGGCACAGGACACGCTCGGCGCCCTCGGTGCCGGCTTCGCCGAATACGCGGCGGGTCACGGCCGGATCGTCGCGGCCACCGGCGACTGCGAGCCGGCGATCGGCCGCCGGGTGGAGCACACCGACGACCTCGGCTCGGTGAACAAGGCCTTCGCCCGCCAGATCGAGAACGGCGACCTGCGGCACATGCTCGGGGCCCGCTGCGAGCTGAACGGCACGGTCGTCGGCTCCCTGCACGTCCACTTCGGCGACCACGAGCCGGCCGGCCCCGAGCACCACGCCGTGCTGGAACTGCTCGCCGGTTATGCGGGCCGGCTCTACGGCGCGCACGCCGGGCTGCCGGTGCACCCCGCGCCCGCTCCCGACCAGGACCGCCGCCAGGAGGACCGCGACCTCTGGGTGGCGGTCACCAGCCACGAGCTGCGCACTCCCGTCACGGTCATCAAGGGGTACGCGGACACACTCACCAACCACTGGGAGACACTCGGCGAACCGGGGCGCCGGGAGGCCGTGCGCGTCGTCGGCACCCGGGCCGCCGAACTGGCCCGCCTGCTGGACCGCCTGCTCACGGCCGCCACCGACGACGGCTCGGCGGGTGCGCCGGCGGCCGGCCCGTTCGACCTGGCGGAAGCCCTGCGGGAAGCGGCCGGCGAGCTGCCCGGCGCGTTGCGGCAGCGGATCCACTTCGGCGAGCTGCCGGGGGGGTTGCCGAAGGCGTACGGGAACCGGGACTCGATCGCCACCATCCTCACCGAGCTCGCCACCAACGCCGAGCGCAACTCCGGGCCCGACACCCCGATCGAGGTCTGCGCCGGCACGGACGACGACACGCTGCGTTTCCGGGTCTCCGACCGTGGCGTCGGCATAGCTCCCGAGCACGTCGAGCGCGCCTTCGAGCGGTACTGGCAGGCCGGCACCGGCGACCAGCGGCCGCACGGCGCCGGCCTCGGCCTCTACCTGGTCCGCCGGCTGGTGGAGCGGCAGAGCGGCTGGGTCTCGCTGCGCCCGCGTGAGGGCGGCGGCACGGTCGCCGAGGTCCGCCTGCCCCGCTCCTGAGCCGCCGTCCGGTGACACGGGTGGCCCACATCACCGGTGTCCCGGGCTGACCGCCTACGCTGGTCCCTCGTGAGCAAGCGTCGGAAATCCCGCGAAACCGCACCGAAGACCAAGGTGCGCGACATCTTCGTCGCCCGCCCCTTCGAGGGCCTGGCGGACGAGCCGGAGTGGGTCGCGCTGCGCGAGCTGGTCCCGGCCGCCTCCGCGCCGCTGACCCTCAAACCGGAGATCATCGAGGAGTACGGTGACCGCCCGGTCACCCTCTCCACCGTGCTTCCGATGGCCTGGCCCGCGATGACCCGTCGCGACGGCCGCATCTTCATCGGCCTGCAGCGGCACGTCCAGTCCGGTGACGTCTCCCGGGACCTGGCCGTGGCGATCCTGGCCGCGCTCCACACCGAGCCCGGTGACACGGTCGCCGTCCCGGCCCTGCCCGGCGAGGGACTGCGCCTGCAGGACGTGCTGGCCGACGGCCCGCTCGAGATCACCATGCACGACGGCTTCGAGTACTGGCTGGACGCCGATCAGATCCAGGACGCCAGCGTGAAGGCGTCGCTCGAACGGGCGAACGCCTCCATCTACCCCACCGTGCGCCTGGCGGCCGCCCGGGCCGCGTACTGGTGCCGGGTCGCCGCCGACAAGAGCCACATCCGCTGGGTGCTCGCCGAACCGGAGGACCAGGCGCTGGACGCGCTGGCCCGCCTCTCCGCGGCCGGTGAGCTGCTGCTCGGCGACGGCACCAAGTTCGCCGGGATGTTCCGCGCACACGGCCTGCTGGTCCCGGTCTGGGACGTACCGGGCGAGCCGGAGGGTGCCGACTTCGAGGCGCCGCTCGCCGCCTTCGCGAAGCGCTACGCCGACACCCTCGGGGTCTCCGAGCCGCTGGACGCCGCCGGGCGCCGCGCCAAGCAGGGCCTGATCGGCCGCCAGCTGACGCTCCGCTGATCTGCCGCCGGGGGTCCGGGCCGCGTGGGCGGCCCGGTCCCTCGCAGCGGTGCGATCGTCAGGGCACCGCGATCGGGTCGCGCTCGATCGGGCAGCTCATGCAGCGTGGCCCGCCGCGGCCGCTGCCGAGTTCGCTGCCACTGATCCGGATCACCTCGATGCCGGCGCGTTCCAGCTGAGCGTTCGTCTCGACGTTGCGCTCGTAGGCCACGCAGAGCCGCGGCGCCAGGGCGAGGGTGTTGTTGCCGTCGTCCCACTGCTCGCGCTCGGCGGTGACCGGGTCGAGACCGGTGTCGATGATCCGCAGGTGGTCGATGCCCATCGCCTCGGCGGCGGCCTCCAGGAACGGACGCGGCGCGCGGACCCGAAGTTCGTCGCCGAGGCCCGCGGTGACCGTCCAGGCGACGAGCGAGCCGGCGATCGCCGGGTACATCACCACGGCGTCGACGTCCACCATCGTGCAAACGGTGTCGAGGTGCATGGTGGCGCGCTCCTGTGCGATCGGCACGGCCAGCACGGTGTGTGCGAGGCCGGCGCCGAGCAGGCGGCGGGCGAGGCGTTCGGCCCCGGCCGCGGTGGTCCGCTCACCCACCCCGATGGCCAGCACCCCGGGCGCGAGCACCAGGACGTCGCCGCCCTCGACGGGTTCCAGTGCGGGTTCGTAGAGCAGCGGCGCACCGGCGAACCGCGGGTGGAACCGGTAGATCGCGTGTGTGAGAGTCGTCTCCCTGCGGCGGGCCGGCATGGCGAGACTGGTGACGGCGACCCGGTCGCCCACCCAGAGCGAGGAGTCCCGGGTGAAGAGCAGGTTGGGCAGGGGATCGATCACGAAGTCGTGCCGGTCCATCATCTCGTAGACCAGGCCGCCGGCACCCGGCTTGATCTCCTCGTGGGCCAGGCCGGCCATCAGGACACCGGCCAGGCGGTCCGGTTCAAGATCTTGGAGGTACGCGGCGACGCCGCGCCGCAGCGTGTCACCGAGCCGAGGGTTCGCCAGCACGTCGCCGGTGAGCTCGGCCCGGGCCTCGGGCACGGCCAGGGTCTCGGTGAGCAGCGTGCCGAGGTAGAGCACCTCCACGCCACGGGACCGGAGGGCCTCCGCGAAGGAATCGTGTTCCTCTTGAGCCCGGCCGACCCACGGAATAGCGTCGAAGAGCAGGGAATCGTTGTTTCGCGGCGTCAGCCGGGCCAGCTCGGGGCCGGGCCGGTGCAGCAGGACGGTGCGCAGCGCGCTGACTTCACTGTCGACGTACACAGAACGACGTTAGCCGGTACCGAGCGCTATCAGGTCGTGACGTTGTGACTAGATCTTGGGACGGCCATGCGTCGGACGGACGACGGCGATAACTTGTGTGGGTGCGACGAGACTGCGGCACTCAGGCGTACAGATGCACCATCCGAAAGAAGATGTTGTCCGTGAATGCGGCATTCATCCATAGTCCTTCACCTTTCTTTCCCTACCCCAGACCTGTTCCGTAGGCACACGAGCACGTACGGTAGTTGGAAAAGAGAGCCCGACTGACCTTTTGCCGGAGGTCGCAGTGACTGTCTTCCCCGCCCGCCCCGCTCTGCCCGTTCCGTCGAGGGCCCTTACGCCCGCCGACCCGCAGTCGCAGTCAGCGCTCGACGCACCGCCACGCCTGTCGCCCGCCGAGTGGGCCCGCCGCCGCCGCGCGGACCGGGAGGCCCGCCGTCTCGAGGCCGCCGGGGCACGAGCCCTGACCCGGCTCGACCGTCTCGGGCCGAACTGGCACATCGTGGACTGGCCCCGCACCGACGTCATGCAGGCCTACCACGAGCCCGACCCGGCCGACGAGCGCGCCGGATTCCTGGCCATCGGCCCCGGTGGCGTCTACGCCGTCACCGTCGCCGACCACGGCCGGTCCCGCGTCCTGATCGCCGGTGACGTCGTCCAGATCAACGGCAAGCGCCCGCAGTACATCGCGGAAGCCCGCCGGGACGCCCGCCGCGCCGCCAAGGCGCTCTCCGCAGCCGTCGGTCTGAACGTGCCCGTCACCGCGGTGCTGGCCTTCGTCGGCTCGGGCGTGATCAGCGTCCACGGCCTGCCGAAGGACTGCCTCGTCGCGACCGACAAGGAGCTCGACCGCCTCCTGATCGCCGGTGGCGCAAAGATCTCCCCGGCCACCGCGAACAAACTCTCAGCTGTTGCTCATCATCCGGGCACCTGGGCAAACGCGCCCTATCGGCCGGCCGGTGACTACCGTTGGTACAGCAACGGACAGACGGCCGCTGACAAGCGGCCGACCCGCCGGTAACGTTCCCCTCGACGTCGTCGACAGCCGGCGCGCTACTGCGCCGGCGGTCGACGCGACAGAAACGAGGAGGAGCGGGTGGCGCATGTTGAGCTCTCCCTCTCGGGAGCGTTCGTCCCCCAGGCGCGGACACCGGCCGAGGCCGAGTTCGTCTCCAGCGTCGAGCGCTGGAGCGCCACGGTCGCCATCGCCGACGAGCCGTGCCTCGTCATCGACACCAACGGCCTGATCCTTGCCGTCTCACCGTCGGGCAGCGAACTGCTCGGCCTGGGCAAGCCGGCCGAGGCCCTGGGCCGCCGGCTCGGCGAGGCAATCCAGCTGATCGACTTCACGGCGGGCGCGGGCCCGCTGGAGGAGCCGGAGGCAGAGAAGATTCCGCCGTTGCTGGCGGTGCGCAGTGAGCGCCTCGCGCGCGGGCTGATGCGGGTGGCGCCGGTCGCCGGGGAGTCCCCGCTGACCGTGGACGCCGTCGCCACGCCACTGCTGACCGGCGACCGGGTGGGCGGATCGCTGACCTTCCTGTCCCCGGTACGGTACTGACGTCCCCTTTGTCCCCGAAGATGTGGCGTTCACCGCAGCTGAGGGGCATTGGTCGTTACACGGCCGCAACGTAGTCTGCCCTCATGCTCGATCTAGACCTGTTACCAGGTGAGTACGCGGTGTGCCGGCTCCCGGCCGGCTCGACTCTGCCCGCCTCGCTCACCACGGGTCCGGACGACAAAGCCGTCATCTCGGTCACCTGGGGCGTCGACGAACTCTCCGTGATCTGCCCGAACGACCGGGTGCCGGACGGCGCCGTCGCCGACACGGCGTGGCGCTGCCTGCGGGTCACCGGCCTCGACCTGAACCTGACGATGACCGGCGTACTGGCCTCCCTCGTCGGCCCGCTCGCCGACGCCCGGGTCAACATCGTGACGTTCTCGACGTACGACACGGACTATTTGCTGGTCCCGGCCGTGCGGCTCACCGAGGCGGTCAACACCCTGACTTCGGTCGGCCACCGTATCGCCGGATGACTCCCCGGCTCCTACGATGAAGCGGTGTTCCCCCGCACACGCGCAGTTCCGGCCATAGCATCGACGGCCGTCATGGGCCTCGCCCTGATGGCCGGCTGCGGTGGGCGCCCGGAGGCTGCCGCACCACCCCCGAGCGCCACTCCACCGCCCTCGGCCGCCGCGGTGCCGTCGCTGCCCTGGATCACGTTCGTCCCGCTCGACCCGACCGGGGCCGTCCCGCCGGGCGCCGTCCCACCGGGCGGCACGGTTCCGCCAGGCGGTGTCGTTCCGCCAGGCGGTGCGGTTCCACCAGGCGGTGCGGTTCCACCAGGCGGTGTCGTTCCGCCGGGTGGCGTTCCACCGGGCGGTGTCGTTCCGCCGGGCGGTGTCCCGCCAGGTGGTGTCCCGCCAGGTGGTGTCGTACCGCCAGCCAGGGTGCCGACTTATCCGACTTATCGCCCGGCCACCCCGACGACCGCGGCGACCACCACCCCGCCGCCACGGTCGCCCTCGCCCACCCCCAGCCGCGCACCCAAGTGCACCGGCGAGCCCACGAAGCAGCAGATCCTCGCCCTGATCAAGAACAACCCGAGCGTCCCCGACGCCGAACTGAAGGTCGCCGACGGCCCGTTCTGCGCCGGCACCTGGTCGTTCACCACCGTGAAACTGGCCACCGGCGGCGCCGAATCCCTCCAGGTCGTCACCACCGGCAAGGGCGCCACCCTGACCCTGATCACCGCCGGCACCGACGTCTGCAACCCCCAGGTGCAGGCACAGGCCCCGGCCGGCATCCGGGTGCTCGCCTGCGGCTTCTGAACCACGAGCACACGCCGCCCTCGTCACCTGTTCACGCCACCGCCACCGCCACCGCCGCGGCCCGGTCCACCGGGGCCGCCGGCCCCGGTGAGGTCAGACGCGCCACCCCTGTAGAGATGTTGATCTGCTAGCGATGCGAAATCGCGGTTCCAACCCCTTGATCACCGCGATTTCGTAGCGCTAGCAGATCAACAGCGGCCCCGCGCCGGCTGATCGCACGGGGCGACCGCACGGGCCCACCGCACGAGACGACCGCACGAGACGACCGCACGGGCCCACCGCACAGGCCGACCGCACGAGGCCACCACACAGGCCGACCGCACGGGCCCACCGCACGAGCGACCGCACGGGCCCACCGCACGAGCGACCGCACGGGGCGACCGCACGGGGCGACCGCCCGCGAGGCCACGCTGCCCTCCACTGCCTCTCCCGCCGCGTCCGATATCCCGCACGCCATGTCCCGTCCCCTACCAGCACGAACCGGCGAAAAGCCGATTGATAAAGGTCATCGGACACCCCCGCCGGCCCGGGACACCTTCCTGGCGACCGCTCCCGCCCGGCCGGGGCACCTAGACTGGGTCGATGCCCGGAACGCCGCCCACGAAATTCGCCTACCTCGGCCCGGAGGGCACCTTCACCGAGGCCGCCCTGCGCACCATCCCCGCCGCGGAACACGGGGTCCGCACCCCGGCCCGCAGCGTCCCGGAGGCGCTCGAGGCGGTCCGTTCCGGGGAGGCGGACGCGGCGCTGGTGCCGCTGGAGAACTCGGTCGGCGGCGCGGTCCCGGTCACCCTGGACGAGCTGATCACCGGCAGCCCTCTGATGATCACGCGGGAAGTGTTGCTGCCGGTCGAGTTCGTGCTCGCCGCGCGCTCCCTGACCCCGCTCGCCGACCTGCGTTCCATCGCGGCCCACCCGCAGGCGTCTGCCCAGTGCCGGCACTGGCTCCAGGCGAACGTGCCGGATGCCGTCGTCGTGGACGTGCTCTCCAACGCGGCGGCGGCGGTCAGCGCGGCCGCCGGGGAGTACGACGCGGCCCTCTGCGCCCCGATCGGCGTGCCGCGCCACGGGCTCACCGTGCTCGCCGGCAAGGTGGCCGACCGGGCCGAGGCGGTGACCAGGTTCGCGCTGCTCAGCCGCCCCGGCGCGCCAGCCACGCCGACCGGCGACGACGTGACGTCACTGGCCGTCTCGATCCGGCACGACCAGGTGGGCGCGTTGCTCGCGGTGCTCACCGAACTGGCGGTACGCGGCATCAACCTGTCCCGCATCGAGTCCCGGCCCACCGGTGAGCGGCTGGGCACGTACGTCTTCTTCCTCGACTGCACCGGCCACGTGGCCGAGCCGCGTCTCGGCGAAGCCCTCCAGGGGCTGCGCCGGATCTGCGCGGAGGTCCGGTTCCTGGGCAGTTACCCCAAGCACCGCCTCCAGCCGGAGCCACCGGTGGCAGCCCCGCCGGGACTGTCCGACGCCGACTTCGCCGACTCGGCAGCCTGGCTGGCCCGCCTGCGCAACGGCTGACACCCGCCACCTTTCGCCAGTCCCCAGCCGAGAGCCGGTCGGTCGCTCGGTCCGGCATGACTGCCCCAGGCGCACGCATGATCGGCAGGTGCCGCCGGGCCGAGCAAGGCCGAGCAAGGCCGAGCAAGGCCGAGCAAGGCCGAGCAAGGCCGAGCAGGGCCGAGCAGGACCACCAGGACCGAGCAGGCCCAGCAGAGCCGAGCAGGCCCAGCCGAGCCGAGCGGCCCCGTGGGCGCTGCACCCCGATCGCCGGTTCGCCGATGCGGCCCGTGCGTCGACCCTGGCTCCCGGGTCTGGCCCAGGTAGCACCGGACAAATCATCCGATACCCGGGCTGCACGGTACGCGAGGCTCGCGCCACGGCGAGATGTTGATCTGCTAGCGCTACGAAATCGCTGTGATCATGGGCCTGAAGCCGCGATTTCGCATCGCTAGCAGATCAACATCGCCGCGCGGACCCGCCGCGACCGAACCCGGCTACCTGTTCAGGGACCGCAACAGGACCGCAACAGGGTCGAGGGCAATCGACGCCACGCCGCGCTTTCTCTGCCTCGCCCGCCGCCGCGTCGGCATCCAGCGAGCCATGCTCGGCACTCGCGCCTTCTACCAGCACAAGCCGGTGAAAAGCTTGGACGGAGCCAGGACCACCGACAGCCGGGCGCGGCTCAGTCGTCGAAGAGGTTCTCCAGGATGCCGCCGCCGGACTTCGAGGACGACGAGCCGTTGCCGGCGCCGGCGAGACCGCCCGGCGGCACCTCCGAGGGCTGCACGATGACGAAGCCCTGTCCGCTGAAGCTCATCGTGAAGCGCTCGCCCGTGCTGCGTCCCAGCAGGTTGCCGAAGCTGAACTGCTCGGCCCGGTGGAACCCGGTCTGCAGGCTCGCCGACCAGGCGATCGCCGCCTGCGGGTCGACATAGGTAGGTGCGTCGACGTTGAGCACCACCGGCGTGCCGTGCGTCGTCACCGCGATCCGGCCCGCGCCGGTGAAGACGCAGTTGAAGAGGCCGGCGTTGGACATCATCCCGGCACCGCTGACGACCTTGATGTCGTAGCTGAGGCTCGAGTCGAAAGCCAGCACGTTCGACCCGTTGATGGAGAGGGAGTCGCCCGGCTCCAGGTCGATGAGGTGGATGTCGGCGGCGTTGTCGGCGAGGAAGACGTCACCCTGACCGCGCACCCGCATCAGCGGCACGCCCTCACCGGTCAGTTTCTGCTTGAGGAACTTGCCTAGGCCACCCGAGCCGAGGGCCTCGAACTTCACCTGCCCCTGATAGGCCACCATCGAGCCGGTCCGGGCCAGGAAGTCGCCGTTCAGTTCGGCCTTGAGCAGCTTGGAGTTCTGCAGCCGAAGTCCCGGCTGAGCCGATTCCTTCTCGAGGTTGTCCGCTGAGAAAAGTTCGCTGCGCATGATCCCAGCGTAGAAACTCCCCGCAATCAGCGGCGCCGGGCGAGCTATCAGCGGCGCCGGACGAGCGATCGGCGGCGCCGGATGAGCGATCGGCGGCGCCGGATGAGCGATCAGCAACACCAGGACGGGCGCGATCAGCCCCAGCCCAGTTCGTGCAGCCGCTGGTCGTCGATGCCGAAATGGTGGGCGATCTCGTGCACCACGGTGATCGCCACCTCCTCCACCACGTCGTCCTCGCTGTCGCACACCTGCAGCGTGGGATTGCGGTAGATGGTGATCCGGTCCGGGAGCATGCCGGCGTAGTCCCAGCCGCGGTCGGGCAGCGCGGTCCCCTCGTAGAGGCCGAGCAGGTCGTCGCTGCCGTCCGGCGGGGCGTCCTCCACCAGGAACACGACGTTGTTCATGAGGGACAGCAACTCGTTGGGCACCTCGTCGAGGGCGTCCCCGACGAGCTCTTCGAAGCGTTCGCGACTCATGTTCACCGGCACGGTCGCAATTGTGCCGGGAAATGGGCCGTTGACGGAAAACCGGCGCGGCCGGAACCGCGCCGGTGTCCCAGCCGGAACTCAGGCGAGCTTGGCGGAAAGCGTGATCGGCGCGCCCGGGCTGAGCAGACGCGAGATCGGGCAGTTCTCCTTGGCACCCTCGGCGATCTTCTGGAAGGTGGCCTCGTCGATGCCGGGGACGTCACCGACGGTCTCCAGGTCGATGCCGGTGACCCCGAAGCCGCCCTCGACCTTGTCCAGCCGGACCTTGGCCACCGTCTCCACCGAGTTCGGCGTGAAGCCCGCGTCGGCGAGCCCCTTCGAGAAGGCCATCGAGAAACAGCCGGAGTGCGCGGCGGCGATGAGCTCCTCGGGGTTGGTCCCCTCGCCCTCTTCGAAGCGCGACTTGAAGGAGTAGTTCCCCTGCAGGCCACCCTTACCGGTCTTGACGGAGCCGGAACCCTCGGTGAGGTTCCCTTCCCAGCGAGCAGTAGCAGAACGAATAGGCATGACCAGAACGCTAACGCATCACGGGGATGTTGGTATGCGGTCACCGCAAGGGGCCATTATGGAGCGCATGTCCGCCGATTCCGAGTCCGTGATCGAGTTCGGTGCGCCCGACGAGGACGACCGGCCGCGCCGCCTGCCGTTTCTGCGTGACCTCGGCGGCGATCACCGACTGCCGGCCCTGGTCGCGGGCCTGGGCGCGGTCGCGGCCTTCGCGTCGATGATCTCGGAGTGGCAGACCACGACCGTGCAGAACGTGTTCTTCGAGGACGGGGAGCCGGCCCAGGTCGAGACGTTCCCGACCGATCTGATGGACCTGGGTGGCATCGGCGCGGCGTACCTGGTGGGTCTCGTCCTGCTCGTGACGGGTGTGGTGCTGACGCTGTTCGGCCCGGAGCCCGGCCGGCGCTACGCCCGGCTGGCCGGTTTCAGCGTCGGCGGCGTGCTGCTCGCCGTGCTGCTGGCGGTGGTGCACATGCTCGGTGCCGAGTCGGTGCTGATCTCGCGGATCGCGAGTGTCGGGCTGGGGCCCGAGCAGCAACCCGACTTCGCGTACGGGCGGGGGATCTGGTGTGCCCTGGCCGCGGTGACCGCCGCCCTGGTCGCCCTCTGGCTCGTCGACCGGCGGGCGAACACGGCGCCGCGACAGGCGAGGCCCGTCGAGGACGTCGTGCCGGACACCCCGCTGGAGCTCAGCATCGCCCCGGCCGAGCCGTTCGCCCAGTTCCCGGGTGACCGCGATCAGCCGCACCGGTCGTAGCGAAACCTGACACCGGGGGATATCCGGGTGCTGACCGGACCGGCACCCCGGTAGGCTCGACAACCGTGATTGACCTGCGCCTGCTCCGGGAAGACCCCGAACTGATCCGCGCCAGCCAGCGACTGCGCGGCGAGTCCACCGACGTGGTGGACGCGCTGCTGCGTGCCGACGAGGAACGCCGGGCCGCCACGCAGCGGTTCGAGTCGGTCCGCGCCGAGCAGAAGTCCATCGGCAAGGAGGTCGCGAAGGCGTCCGGCGACGAGCGGGCAGCTCTGCTGGCCCGCACCAAGGAGCTGGCCCAGGCGGTCAAGGCGGCCGAGGCCGCGGCCGGCGAGGCCGAGCAGGCCCTGCGGCGCGCGCACCTGGCGGTGCCCAACGTGGTCGAGGAGGGCGCGCCCGCCGGCGGTGAGGACGACTTCACGGTGCTCCGCGAGGTCGGCACGATCCCCGAGATCGCGAACCCGAAAGACCACCTGGAGATCGGCGAGGCGCTCGGCGCGATCGACACCGAGCGCGGTGCGAAGGTGTCCGGCTCGCGGTTCTACTTCCTCACCGGCGTCGGCGCGCTGCTGCAGCTGGGCATGCTCCAGCTGGCGATCCAGCAGGCGGTGGAGCACGGTTTCATCCCGTCGATCACGCCGACCCTGGTCCGGCCCGAGTCGATGGAGGGCACCGGCTTCCTGGGGGCGCACGCCAGCGAGATCTACCGGCTGGAGGCCGACGACCTCTACCTTGTCGGTACGTCGGAGGTGGCGCTCGCGGCCTACCACTCGAACGAGATCATCGACCTGAGCAACGGCGCCGAGCGGTTCGCCGGCTGGTCGACCTGTTACCGGCGGGAGGCCGGCTCGCACGGCAAGGACGTGCGCGGCATCCTCCGGGTGCACCAGTTCGACAAGGTCGAGATGTTCTCGTTCTGCAAGCCGGAGGACGCGCTCACCGAGCATCAGCGCCTGCTCGCCATGGAGGAGGAGATGCTCGCCAAGGTCGAAATCCCGTACCGGGTGATCGACGTGGCGGCCGGCGACCTCGGCACGAGCGCGGCCCGCAAGTACGACTGCGAGGCCTGGGTGCCGTCGCAGGGCCGGTACCGCGAAGTCACCTCGACGTCGAACTGCACCACGTTCCAGGCCCGCCGGCTCAACATCCGCTACCGGGACGCCGACGGCAAGCCGCAGACCGCGGCCACGCTGAACGGCACGCTCGCCACCACCCGCTGGCTGATCCCGATCCTGGAGAACCACCAGCAGCCGGACGGTTCGGTGCGGGTGCCGAAGGCGCTGCAGCCGTTCCTCGGTGGCCGCGACGTCCTCGAACCCACCAGGTAATGATCTAGCAATCGCCCGGCTACCAGTTGTGATAGCAGCTGGTCGCCGGGCGGGTGTACCGTTCTCCTTCCGCCCTCCGCGGGGGTTCACCGACCCTCGGAGGTTTCGATGCTCAAGCCTGGGCTCCCCAAGCTGATCGCCACGGATCTCGACGGCACCCTGGTGCGCAGTGACGACACCGTCTCCGCGTTCACGCACGACGTGCTGGACCGGGTTCGCGGTGCCGGCATCCGGATCGTCGCGGCGACCGGTCGCGGGCCGCGGCTCACCTCGCTGATCCGCTCCGACATCCGGGTCGCCGACTATCTGGTCCTGGCACAGGGCGGCTGGGTGCTGGACCAGGCGGAGGGCCGTTACCTGCGGCAGGCGAGACTTCCCGGCGACGCCCTGGGCCGGGCCCTGGCGGCGATCGAGGCGGCGACCGGCAGCCCGCTGTCGGTGATGTTCGAGGCGCTCGAGCACGACGAGTCCCCGCTCTGGGGCGACTACGACCCGACCTGGCGTTACCCGGTGACGGTGGAGACGCGTACGCGTGCGGAGTGCCTCACCGGTGACGTGATCAAGGCGTTCGCCCGGTCCTTCGAGCTGGACGTGGACGAGCTGCTCGCGGTCGCCCGGCGCGTGGTGCCGACGGACCTGGCGACGGTCACCCAGGCCGGCCTCGACTACGTGGAGATCTGCCCGGCCGACGTGGACAAGGGCACCGGTCTCGCGGTGGTCGCCGAGGCGGTCGGTGTCGATCCGGCGGACGTGCTCGTCTTCGGTGACATGCCCAACGACCTGCCGATGTTCGCCTGGGCCGGGTGGGGCCGGGTCGCGGTTGCGAACGCGCACCCGGAGCTGCTGTCGGCCGCCGACGCGGTGACGCTCACCAATGACGAGGACGGGGTGGCGGTCTTTCTGGACCGGCTATTGTCGAGGTGATGCCACCCTTCCGACTTGTCGCCACCGACATCGACGGCACTCTGATCAACAGCGAGCGCGATGTCAGCCCGCGCACCCTCGAGGTGCTCGCCCGGGTCCCGGTCCCGGTGGTCCTGGTGACCGGCCGGCCGCTGCGCTGGCTCGACCAGCTCAACAGCCAGCTGCCCAGCCCGCTGCCGGCGGTCTGCGCCAACGGCGCGGTGATCTACGACCCGGACAACGACGAAATCCTGCGCGCCCACTCGATGCCCGTCGAGCTGCTGCTGGACGTGACGAAACGGCTGCGTGACGCCGTGCCGGACGTCGTGCTGGCAGTCGAGGTCGAGGACGGCCGATCGTTCCGGCACGAGCAGGCCTGGCCGCTGCGCTGGGAGGGTGACCATCGGATCCAGGTGATCGGGTCGCCCGAGGAGCTGACCTCGGTGCCGGCCGTGAAGCTGCTGGCCCGGTCCGCGACGGCCGACCCCGACGAGTTCCTGGAGCTGGTCAGCCGCACGCTGGGCGGCGTCGCCGAGGCCACCCGGTCGGCGTCCTCGGCCCTGGTGGAGATCTCCGCGGCCGGTGTGACGAAGGCGGCCGGTCTCGCCTGGCTCTGCGAGCGCGACGGCATCACGGCCGAGCAGGTCGTGGCGTTCGGCGACATGCCCAACGACATCCCGATGCTCACCTGGGCCGGACGGGCGGTGGCGATGGGCAACGCCCACCCCGCCGTGCGCGCGGTGGCCGACGACGTCTGCGCCACCAACGACGAGGACGGCGTCGCGGAATACCTGGCGGAAGCCTTCGGCATCTGACCCGGCGCCGCACCGGCGATCGCAGCCCCCGCAGAGCCCGGCCCCCGCAGAGCCCGGCCCCCGCAGGGCCCGGCCCTCGCAGAGCCCAGCCCCCGCCGGTGCCGGCGGGGGCGTGAGCCGGGGCATGGACGTCAGTCACCGCGAGCCGGCGTGACGGGGCCGGCTGCTGTTGGTGACGTCTCCTGCCGTACTCCTAGAGGTATTGGCCCGTGCTCGCCTGGCCCTCGCCGGGGCCGGCGGCGGGCCGTCCCGGGATCAGGCCGCCGCCCATCGGCAGGGCGGGGCGGGCGCCGCCGCCGCGCATCTGCTCGAGCTGGAGGCGGGCGGCCATCTGCTGGGCCACGAGCGCGGCCTGGATGCCGTGGAAGAGGCCTTCGAGCCAGCCGACCAGCTGGGCCTGCGCGATCCGCAGCTCGGCCTCGCTCGGCGGGGTCTCGCCTTCGAAGGGCAGGGAGAGCCGCTCCAGCTCCTCGCGGAGCTCGGGGGCGAGGCCGTCCTCCAGCTCCTTGATCGACCGCTGGTGGATCTCCCGCAGCCGGCTGCGGCTCGCCTCGTCGAGCGGCGCGGCGCGAACCTCCTCCAGCAGCTGCTTGATCATGCTGCCGACGCGCATGACCTTCGCGGGCTGCTCGATGAGGTTGCCCGGCTCCTCGGGTGTGAGCGAGCCGTCCGCCTCGACCGTGCCCATCGGGCGGCCGTCCGGGCCCACGACGATGACGGAGCCGTCTTCGGAGTGCTCAGTGTTGCGGGTGTCGTCGGTCATGCGTCCTATCTTTGCGCACCGAATCTCGCGGGTGTCAGGGGCGCAACTCGGCGACCGCGCACTTGACACTTCCGCCGCCGCGCTTGAGCTCGGAGAGATTGACGTGCACCGGCAGATATCCGGCATCCCGGACCTTGCGTCCCATCGCCGATGCCTCGGTGTTGAGGATCACGTGCCGGCCGTCGCTCACCAGGTTCAGGCCGAACGCCTCCGCGTCCTCCCGGTCGGCGAGCAACGCGTCCGGGAAGAGCTGGGCGAGGACCCGCTGCGAGGCCGGGGAGAAGGCGTCCGGGTAGTACGTGACGTGGCGGTCGTCGAGGGCGGCCAGGGCCGTGTCCAGGTGGTAGAAGGCCGGGTCGACCAGCTTCAGCGAGACCACCGGCCGGCCGAGCACCTCCTGCGCCTCGGCGTGCGCGGCAGGGTCGGTGCGGAAGCCGTAACCGGCCAGGACGATCCCGCCGTAGGCGCCCGGCAGGTAGGCGAAGTCGCCCTCGCCCTCGTTCACGTGTTCCGGTGCGACGAACCGCCACCGGCCGGCGTCGGCGTAGAACGCCCGGTGCGCCACGGCCTCGTCGGCGCGCTGCGGGAACCGGAACCGGGCGCCGTAGACGGTGCCGTCGACGGAGAACGCGCCGTTCGCCGAGTAGACCATGTCCGGCAGGCCGGGCCGCGGGTCGAGCACATGCACCTCGTGACCGAGATCGGTCAGGGTGGCCCGCAGCGCTTCCCACTGCTGGACTGCCAGGGCGGCGTCCACCGCGAACTCGGTGTTCATCCACGGGTTGATCGCGTACTCGACCGTGAAATGCTCCGGGGGACACATCAGATATGTCCTGTTACGCGGCAATCGCTCGGCGTGGCTCATGAATCTAAAGAGTAGGTAGGCTGCGGTGCAGCAAACAGCTCGAAGTCTTGCTCCTCGGAGGCGAATCGTTGCAGATGGACGCCGTTGACCAGCGAATCATTGCGTTGCTGGTGGCCGATGCCCGTGCCTCCTACGCCGACATCGGCGCCAAGGTCTCGCTTTCCGCCCCGGCCGTGAAACGCCGGGTCGACCGGCTGCGCTCCAGCGGAGTGATCAAGGGATTCACCGCCGTCATCGAACCGGCCGCGGTCGGCTGGACCACCGAGGCGTTCGTGGAGCTGTTCTGCACCGGGCGCACCACACCGGCCCAGATCACCGTGGCCACCCGGCGGCACCCCGAGGTGGTGGCGGCCTACACGGTGTCCGGGCAGGCGGACGCACTCGTGCACCTGCGGGCGGCCGACATCGGTCACCTGGAACAGGCCCTGGAGAAGCTGCGTGCGGAGCCGTTCGTGACGTCCACGCGCAGCATGGTGGTCCTGTCGCGGCTGGTCGAGACGCCGACGACGGTGGGGCCGGCACAGCAGACGGGGGCCACATAGTTTCCGCATGGTTGATAGTTGCCATAGTGGAAAACATCTGAGATAGTTTCCGCTATGGAAAACAACGCGCAGGTCCCGAACGCCGCCGAGGCTCGCGAGGCGCTTGCTGACATCGACACCGCCCAGCGCGCCGTGCGGGACACGCCGTGGCCGACGTGGATCTACCCGGTCAACGCGCTCCTGCTGGGCGCCATGACGCTGACCTTCGCACTGGGCGACGACGGCTTCGTCCCGCTGCTCGCCACCAGTGCGGTGCTCATCGCGGTCAACCTGCTGGCCGGTTACCGGATGGGTACGCCGTACACCCTGCCCACCAGCCGCGCCTTCCTCGCCTCCGTGGGCGCCGCGATCGCGTGCTTGTTCACCGCGTTCGTCGTCGCCGAGCTCACCGCCCAGCGATGGCCGATCGTCGTCCTCGCCATCGCGGCGGCCGCCTTCTACCTGGCCGGCGGCGTGGCGCACCGGCGGTCCACGGGGGCGCCGCGGCAGTCGACGGGAACGCCCCGGTGACCGCGGAACTCGACCCGATCATCCACCCGACGCACCGGCTGCGCATCTGCGCGATGCTGGTCGCCGGCAGCACCGTGGAACTGTCGGTCATCAAGGAACATCTGGACCTCAGCCCGTCGGCACTGAGCAAGCAGGTGGCCGCCCTCGTCGACGCGGGCTACGTCAAGCAGGAGCGTCTCGGCTCGGACACCCGGCGGGTGTGGCTGTCGATGACGCGCCAGGGGATGAAGGCGTACCGGGGGCACGTCGCCGCGCTCCAGGAGATCGTGAACGCGACGACGGTGCCCGCGGAGGGCTGAGTCGGCCGCTAGAGATACATCCCCGGGCGGTGCTCGTCGGCCGGGCGGTCCTTCGCCGGCACCGGCTTGTCGCCCTCGACGAAGAACCGCTTGCCACCGAACTCGCCGTGCAGCCGGTCGTCCAGCTCGTCGGCGAGACCCGTCATCACCTGCACGGCGAGCATGAGGTGGATGGCCTGGAAGTTGCGGCCGAACACCGGGATCGACGCCCACACCGTGTCCTGCGCACAGTAGAGCCGCCCGATCGGCATCCGGTTGGTCAGCTCCGAGAGCTTCACGTAAAGCTGCTCGGTCGGCTCGACCTCGGTCAGGATCGGCGAGAAGACGTCGACCAGCGGCGGGTTGTCACGGACCCGGACGAAGACCATCGCCGAACCGGCCCGGATGCCGATGTCGCCGTCGGTGTCCACCTGCAACTGGTCGATCGTGGTCTTGGACATGGTCGCGACGACCGTGCGGACCCGCTCCTCGAGCGGCACCACCTCGGGGTCGACGCTCGCCAGTGCCGCCTCCAGGGCCGCGTCGTCGGGGAGGTCGCCGAGGTCGGCCGCGGCCTCGACGGACGGCTCGTGGCGGGCGGTGCCGAGCGGCGCCGTCTCAAGCGGCTCGTCCTGGTCGTCGTGCACCAGGTAGACCAGGAACGCCGGGTGCGGGGCACCGTAGACGTCACGCAACGTGCGGGAGACCGCGGTGGCAAGCTGCGTCGCCTTGTCCGGCGTGGCACGCAGGCCGAACGAGTCACCCGAGCCGGCCAGCACACCGGGCGGCGACCAGCCCAGCGCGACCATGTCGGCGACCGCGGCGCGGTCCATCCGGTACTCCGCGGGAAGCTCCGCGTTGCCCACTGCCAGCGCCTCGACGACGCCGTCCGGCACCACGCGCATGCTCACCGAGTAGACCGCGGTCCCGGTGCCGGAGGCGGTCGGGTCCAGGGTGATGTCGACGTGCGCGCCAGGCGGCAGGGTCGGCAGCAGCTCGGCCAGCGCACCGGCGAACTCCCGCCAGGCCTCGGTGACCTTGGCTCGCAGGTCGGCCGTGCTTGGCTCGTCGAGCAGAATGCTTTCGTCCGGCGTCATGATCCGCACCTCCGTTCCCGTCACCCTATCGAGCGGCGGCGGGTCGTGAACGCCCTCCTGCCGGGTGTGTCCGGAGGTCAGGATTGATCTTGCCGGTTGCCCCAGTTCAGCGCCAGGGTGCTGATCTTCCGAGCGGCCTCCGCCGGGTCGGCGCCGCGACCCACGGCCAGCCCCAGGAGGTACGCCGTGACGGGCGCCCCCGGCCGCAGGACGTTGTGCGCGACGTCGCGTGCCACGTCGAGCAGCTGCGTCGTCGGCACCTCCTCCGGCCGCACACCGAGCTCGGGGCCGGCCACCGCCAGCCACTCGTCCATCTGGTTCATCGCGCCCACTCCTCGGCGGTCCGCAGATCGTCGTCGGTGTCGCAGTCGAACCACGGCGGCGGGCCGGGACGGCGCCAGGAGACCTCGGCGACACGCACCGTGCCGATGAGCGCCCGCATCGGCGCGCCGTGCAGGCCGCCCCGCTCCTCGGCGAGCCGGTCCAGCGCCGCGCGCAGCGCCCGGGTCCGCCACACGCCGCAGAGCACCTGGAGATGGCCCTCGGTGTCGCGGTAGACCGCGCCCTCCATCGGCGCCGACTCCATGGTCAGGCGCAGCACGTCGATCGCCTCGCCGGTGAGCAACGGCAGGTCGGCCGCGAGCAGAGCGGTGTAGGTGATCGTGTCGGGCACCAGGGCCAGACCGGCCGCGGCGGCCGCGACGGGACCACCGCCGGGCGGCTCCTCACGGGTCACGTGCACCGAGACGGGCAGGTCAGCCGGGACACGGCCGACCACGACCCGCGGGTCCGCGTCGTGCACCGCGGCCAGGACCCTGGTCAGCATGGACTGGCCGGCAACGGGCAACGTCGGCTTGTCCGCACCACCCATCCGCCGCGCCGCACCACCGGCCAGGACCACCGCCGCAAATCCCCCCACGTGAGTACCGTATCCCGACCGCGTGCCGGACGTGACCGCGCGCTCACTTCGAAACCGTGTGGTGGACCCCGCCGTAGGCTTCACGCATGGGCAGGAACGCGACACGCCGGACCGTGGTCAGCGTGAATTTGGACGGCTCACCGGCCTCTCGCCGGCGGCCGGACGAGCTCGCCGCCGAGGAGCCGCTGGAGATCCGGATCCGCAAGCAGGCTCTCGCTGTGACCATGCGCACTCCGGGGCACGACATCGACCTGGCGATGGGCTTCCTGCTCGGTGAGGGCGTGATCGGCAGGCCGGACGACGTGGTCACGGCACAGCTCTGTGCCGGCACCGACACCCCGAACACGTACAACGTGGTCGACGTGGTCCTCGACCCGCGGGTGCCGCCGCCGGTCACCGATCCGAGCCGGAACTTCTACACCACCAGCTCCTGCGGGGTCTGCGGCAAGGCGAGCATCGACGCGGTACGGACCCGGTCGAGCTACGACGTGACAGGTGACCCGCTGGAGATCCCGGCACGGGTGCTGGCCGGACTGCCGGGGAAGCTGCGGGCGGCACAGCGGACGTTCGACCGCACCGGGGGCCTGCACGCGGCCGGCCTGTTCACCGCGGCCGGTGAGCTGCTGGTGCTGCGCGAGGACGTGGGCCGGCACAACGCGGTCGACAAGGTGCTCGGCTGGGCTCTGCGCGAGGGCCGGCTGCCGCTGACCGGCCACGTGCTGCTCGTCTCCGGCCGGGCCAGTTTCGAGCTGACGCAGAAGGCGTGGATGGCCGGCCTGCCGATGCTGGCGGCCGTCTCGGCGCCCAGCACGCTCGCGGTGGAACTCGCCGAGGAGGCCGGCATGTCGCTCATCGGTTTCCTCCGTGACCCGCGCATGAACATCTACACCGGAGCGCAGCGCGTCACTTTCTGACCACGTGAGCTTCCCGGGACCGTAAAGTTCGGGGTACATCCACATTCATCCATGCGAAACAGGCTGCGCTCATGCCTGTCTCGCGTCGAACCCTGCTGCTGACCTCCGCGGCCTCCGCCGCCGGTGCGACAACGATCTGGCCGCTGGCCGCGAACGCCACGCCGTACCGCGGGCCGCTGCGCTCCGACCCGTTCACCCTGGGCGTGGCCTCCGGCGACCCGGACCCCGACGGTTTCGTGCTCTGGACCCGGCTCGCCCCGGAACCGCTCGCCGCGGACGGCCTGGGTGGCATGCCGTCCCGCAACGTCGTGGTGACCTGGGAGCTCGCTGCCGACGAACGGTTCCGCAAGGTGGTCCGGCGCGGTGTCGCCGTGGCCCGGCCGGACCGGGGGCACAGCGTCCACATCGAACTCGACGGACTGTCGCCGGGCCGGGAGTTCTTCTACCGCTTCCACGCCGAGCGGTACACCTCCCCGGTCGGGCGGACCCGCACCGCGCCGGCCCGCTCGGCCCGGGTCGCCAGCCTCGCCATGTCGTTCGTCTCCTGCTCCCAGTACGAGCACGGCTACTTCACCGCCTACCGCAGGCTGGCCGAGGACGAGCCGGAACTGATCCTGCACCTCGGCGACTACCAGTACGAGTACGCGCCCGACACCTACAACATCCCCGGTGGCAATCCGCGCGACCACCAGGGACCGGAGACCGTCACGCTGGCGAACTACCGGCAGCGGCACGCCCAGTACAAGACCGATCCCGACCTGCAGGCCGCACACGCCGCCGCGCCCTGGGCGGTGGTGTGGGACGACCACGAGGTCGAGAACAACTGGGCCGACGAGGCGCCCGAACAGCCCGACCCCGGTTTCCTGGACCGGCGGGCGGCCGCCTTCCGGGCCTACTACGAGAACATGCCGCTGCGCCGCACCTCGATCCCGCGGGGCATCGACATGCAGCTGTACCGGCGGCTGCACTGGGGCCGGCTCGCCACGTTCCACCTGCTCGACACCCGGCAGTACCGCGACGACCAGGGCTGCGGTGACGGGTACAAGGACTGCCCGGCCGCGTACGACCCGGCCCGCAGCATCACCGGCCCCGAGCAGGAGAAGTGGCTGCTCGACGGGTTCCGGCGCTCCACCGCCCGCTGGGACGTCCTCGGCCAGCAGGTCTTCTTCGGCCAGCGGGACAACAACTCCGGCCCGCAGAAGGTGCTCAGCATGGACTCCTGGGACGGATATCAGGCGTCCCGGGACCGGATCACCCGTGGCTGGATCGAGGCGGGCGTGCGCAACCCGGTGGTGCTCACCGGTGACGTGCACGCGCACTGGGCCGCCGACCTGAAACTCGACTACGACGACCCGGCCGCGAAGACGGTCGGCACCGAACTGGTCTGCTCCTCGATCACCTCGGGCGGGAACGGCGCCGACGTGCCCAGCGGCAACCACCCGTGGGCGGCGTGGAACCCGCACCTGCGCTTCTACAACAACCAGCGGGGTTACGTCCGGACCCGGATCACCGGTGACGCGCTCACCGCCGACTTCGTGACCGTGCCCTACGTGACCACGCCGGGTGCGCCGGCGACCACCCGTGCCAGCTTCGTCATCGAGGACCGGGTGCCCGGCTTGAACCAGGTCGCCGACAACCCGACACCTGGTGCGTCGCTGCGGTCCGGTGGGGACCTCGGCCGGGCGACCGTCGAGCAGGAGACGAGCCGGCCCTGACACCCGGACCCACCGGGCCCTGACACCCGGGTTCACCGGGTCCGCCGATCGCGGCGGGCCCGGCCGGACCTGAGCTGCCCGACCAGGGCCGGCGCCAGGCCGAACCCCAGCACCTGGTGCAACAGCCCGGCCAGGTGATGCCGGGGATCGGCTGCCAACGCCCGGTCCACCGCCACCCGGGCCAGTGCGCCACGACCGGCCCGCCAGGCGGTGAAGCCGAGCAGGCACGCGGGCGCCGGCACGTAGAGGCGCTCCATCCGCCGCAGCACGTCCGTCCACAACGCGATCCGCCACTCCTGCGGACCCACCCGGTCCAGGGCGTAGTCCTCCACCGAACGGTCCACCAGCAGCACACCGAGCCAGGCGGTCTCGTCGTCGTCGAGGGCCCGGTCCGTGCGGTACCGGGTCTCGGCCTGCCGGACGGCGAGCTGCCCGGCGCGGTTGACGCGTCGCGCGTACCGCTTCGCGCCCATGTCCTCGGCGACCAGGGCGGCGAACCGTTTCCGGGCCCGTTCGGTCGCCTCGCCCATGGCGATCCGCGCGTCGCCCTCCACCGGTGCCACCTGCGCGACGAGGGCACGCCGGTCGGGCAGCGCCACCTGACCGCGGAACGTGGCCTCGGCGGCGATCACGCTGTCCGCGGGCAGGCACGGCGTGCCGTCGTCCGGGCAGCAACGGGTGTCGTCGCACAGGAACGACCACCAGCGCCCGTCGGTGACCCGGAGCGCGTCGTTCACCCGTACCCCTGCTGTCCGCAACGCCTCCACCAGGCGCAACACCGCGGGAGTGACCCGGGCCGGCGCCCCGAAGCCGACCACCACCAGCGACGACGAGCCCTGTCGCGCGATCGTCGCCGCTGTCGCCTGCGCCGCGTCGCGGGCCTCCGCCGGGTCGCCACCCGGTTCCGGCAGGTCGTAACAGGCGCCGAAATCGACGTCGGGGCCGGTGAGTCCGAGCACGGCGACACAGTCCACCGGGTGATAACCCAGCACGAACGGCAGGACGGCGATCAGATCGGAGGGGGTACGGACGATGAGCGGGCAGTCGGCTGTCATACGAGGCAGCGTCGCCGCCGGCCGGACGCGCCCGGATGCCGAATTGCGGGCTGTGGACGACACGCCGGTCCGTCCACAGGCCACGTTCCCGGCGATGGCCCGTGAGCTGCGCCTTCAGCTTTTGAAGGGCAACTCGTGAAGCTGGAGGCCTTCCTCGTGCCAGGCGTGGCTGTGCCGGTCCAGGTCCATGGTCAGCTCGATCGAGGAGACCACGTCGTACCCGGCCGCGTGCAGGCTGCGGATCGCGTCCACATTGCGTGACTCGGGCGAGATGGTCAGCGACGTCATGTTCCGGTTCTTGGCCTCGGCGGCGACGTGGTGCAGCAGGTTGCGGCCGACACCCTTGTGGCGGTGGGTGACCGTGACGACCACCGGATCGACCTCGCCGGCCCGGCCCCGCATGATCAACCCCACCATGCCGATGACCCCGTCGTCGGCATGGTCCGCCACCCAGAGCCCGGAAAGATCGAGTCTGGTCAGGTACTCCTCGAAGCCGGCGCCGCCGTCGTCGGTGTGCTCGCCGTACATCTCGTTGTGCTGCCGGGTGAGCTCGGCCCACAACTTCCGGCCCGCGGAGTGATCGCTCGGGCGGTAGGAACGCACAGCGACAGGCGTCATGTCGCCATCATGCCTGCGAATTGGGATGTACGTCACGCGAAGCGCAAGATAAGCGAGTGGACCTGGCGTACCTGCGCGCGCATCCCCAGCACCTCCCGACATTTCTCACCCACCAGCGGATCCGGGAGACCCCGGTCAGCGGCGGGGTGTGCACAGCACGGCGGCTGACCCTCGACGACGGGACGTCGCTGTTCGCCAAGTCGTGGCCGTCGGACCCGGCGCCGGACGGGATGTTCGCGGCGGAGGCTGCCGGTCTGGCGTGGCTGCGGGCGGCCGGCGCCGTACCGGTGCCCGAGGTGATCGCGGCCCTGCCCGACCTGCTGGCCCTGGAATGGGTGTCGCCGGGAACGCCTTCCCGACCGGCGGCCGCTGCCTTCGGCCGGTCCCTGGCGCTGACACACCGGGCCGGGGCCGACGCGTTCGGCGCACCCTGGCCGGGCTGGATCGGGCCGCTCCCGCTCGACAACACGCCCGACACGGATTCCTGGGGCACCTGGTTCGGGACCCGCCGGCTGCTGCCCTACCTGCGGCTTTCCGCTGATCGCGGATCTCTGCACGCGGACGACATCGCGGCCGTCGAGGAAATCATCAAGAGCATCGAGGGGTACGGGGAAAGCGAACCACCCGCCCGGATCCACGGTGACCTGTGGCCGGGGAACCTGCTCTGGGGCGCCGACGGCCGGGCCTGGCTCGTCGACCCGGCGGCGCACGGCGGTCACCGGGAGACGGACCTCGCGACGCTGGCCCTGTTCGGCGGGGTGCCGCATCTTGACACCGTCCTCGGGGCGTACCGGGAGGAGTGGCCGCTCGCCGACGGATGGCGGGAGCGGGTTCCGCTGCACCAGTTGCATCTGCTGCTCGTGCACACGGCGGCGTTCGGGTCCGGGTACCGGGTGGCGGTTCGGTCGGCTGCGGACGCGGTCCTGCGTACCTGATGGCCGCGGCTTTTGTGCCGTCGCTTTCGTGCCGTCGCTGCTGCTTCTTCCTCCTCCGTCCGGTTCGACGTGGGAGTCCATAGAGCGATATGCGTAACGGCGATCCGGGTGCGGAGCGGCTAGATTCGATCCGTGAGCCTCTTCGTGAGATCAGCCGTCACCACCGGGTGGCGTCCGTGACCGTGCTCGCCGACCGGTTCGGCCGCATCGCGACCGACCTGCGCGTCTCGCTCACCGATCGGTGCAATCTGCGGTGCACCTACTGCATGCCCGCGGAGGGTCTCGCGTGGATGCCCCAGCCCGACCAGCTCACCGACGACGAGGTGAGCCGCCTGGTGCGGATCGCGGTCGAGCAGCTCGGTGTCACCGAGGTCCGGTTCACCGGCGGCGAACCGCTGATCCGCCGCGGCCTGGTCGGCATCGTCGCGGCCGCCGCGCGACTGAATCCCAAGCCCAAGCTGTCGGTCACCACGAACGGCATCGGGCTGGACCGGATCGCCGCGGGCCTGAAAGAAGCAGGCCTCGATCGGGTGAACGTCTCCCTCGACACCCTCGACCCGGCCCGCTTCCACACGCTCACCCGCCGCGACCGGCACGCCGACGTGCTGGCCGGTCTGCGCGCCGCGGTGGACGCCGGCCTGACGCCCGTGAAGATCAATACGGTGCTGATGCGAGGGGTGAACGACGACGAGGCGGCCGAGCTGCTGCGCTTCGCCCTCGACCACGGCTACCAGCTGCGCTTCATCGAACAGATGCCGCTCGACGCCCAGCACCAGTGGGACCGGCACGCCATGGTCACGGCCGAGGAGATCCTGGCCGCCCTGGCACCCTTCGATCTGCGTCCCGACGATGTTTCACGTGGAACAGCGCCGGCCGAGACCTGGCTCGTACCCGGCCATCTCGACGCGGCCGGCGAACCCGCCCGGGTCGGCGTGATCGCGAGCGTGACCCGGCCGTTCTGCGGCGACTGCGACCGCACCCGCCTGACCGCCGACGGCCAGGTGCGCAACTGCCTCTTCGCCACCGACGAGAGCGACCTGCGCAAACACCTGCGCACCGGCGCCACCGACGAACGCATCGCCGACGCCTGGCGGGCCGCCATGTGGGGCAAACGAGCCGGCCACGGCATCGACGACCCCACGTTCCTCCAGCCCGCCCGCCCGATGTCCGCAATCGGAGGCTGAACCGTGCTGACCGTGCGCTACTTCGCCGGCGCCCGAGCGGCCGCCGGCGGCACCTCAGCCGAGACCGCCTCAGCCTCATCCCTGGATGAGCTCATCGAGGTGCTGGCAGCCCGCCACGGCGAGAAGCTGACCCTCGTGATGAAAGCCGCCAGCTTCCTCGTCGACGGCCTCACCTGCCACGACCGTTCCGCCCCGCTGCCTTCAGACGCCACGGTCGACGTGCTGCCTCCCTTCGCCGGCGGCTGAGCACGCGGCCTGCTCAACCACCCTGGGCCCGAGGGCCCAGAACCCGGGCCGTCCTGAACTGTTGTCACCGCAGTCCGGATCCCGCTCGAAGTCGGCAACATCGCCGGGTTTCGGCCACCGGCCCACCTACGCCACCGGCCCGCCAGACCGCCGGGCGCCTGGGGCGCGGGCCACCGGGCCGCCAGATCTCCAAGCCACCAGGCCGCCAGGCCACCGGACCGCCAGGCCACCGGGCCACCGGGCCGCTTACGCCCGGACTACCCCGCGACCTGGCGCTCGGGTACCGGCAAGCGCGGCGTATCCACCTTTTTCGGCCCCCGGACGCGCCCTCCATGTCGAAGTGGATCTGCTAGCGCTACGAAATCGCGGTGATCATGGGCCTATCACCGCGATTTCGCATCGCTAGCAGATCCACTTCTCCTCGTGGTTGCTGATCCACTGACCGCAACTGAGCCGATGGCAAGGAAGCTCGCGCTGCTTGGAACCACAGGCGCACCCCGGCGAGCCGCCCGCCGTGAGCTTCGGCCGGACCGCCGGCCGCGAGACCCCGGCCGATGGCGAACGGCCCCGACCAAGAGCGGGCAACCCCCGGCGCCAGGAGCGGGCGGCGCCGGGCCAAAAGCGGGCGACGGCCCCGGCCGAAGTCGAGCAACCCCTGATCGAAAGCGAGCGAACAGCGGCCGAAGGCGACGGCCCCGGCCGGAAGCGGGCGCACCCCCGGCCGGAAGCAGGCGCCCCCCGGCCGGAAGCGGGCGCCCCCCGGCCGGGAGCGGGTGACGCCGCCGGGCGGTGCGGTGAGTGTGGTCAGGGGTCGGCTCCGGTCGGGGACACTGGTTCGGGCAAGCTGGTGCGGGCACGGCCACGGACGGCCGCAGGGGGAGGGTTCTCAGTTGGGCTTCGTCGCGGTCGTTCTGATCGTCATCGGGCTGATCCACTTCTACCTGTGGAAGCGGCTGGTGCACGACACGCTGCGCCCGGGAATGCCGCGCCGCGTCGGCACGGGGATCGTGATCGTTCTCGGTCTGCTGGTGCCGGCCACGCTGATCGGGGTCCGTAACGGCTACGTCCAGTGGCTGTCCTGGCCGGGCTATCTGTGGATCGCGGTGATGTTCTACCTGCTCGTCGTGCTGGCGGTGTTGGAGCTGCCGAGACTGGCGGCGATGCGCCTGTGGGCGGCACGCACGGGCGCACCGGAGCCGGCGACCGCGCGACCCGTAGCGCACGAGGCGCACGAGACGCACGAGACCCACGAGACGCACGCAGGGGACCAAGAGGCGCGAGGCGCGGCAAGATCAGCAGCGCGAGCCGTGACCGAGCAAGGATCGCCGACCGCCACAGAGCCGGAAGCGCAAGCCGCGGGGCCACAAGCCGCGGAGCCGCAAGCGCAAGCCACGCGGCCACAAGCAGCGAAGCCGGAAGCGCAAGCCGCGCGGCCACAAGCCGCGGACCCGCAAGCGCAAGCCGGACCGAAACCGGGCGAAAGAGCGACTTCGCCGGAAGACCCGCAGCGCCTGAACCGCCGCCTGCTCCTGGCACGCGGCACGGCCATCTTCGCCGGCCTCACCGCTGCGGGCATCACCGGTTACGGCGTGAAGACTGCGACCAGCGCCCCGCGGATCGACCGTTTCCAGATGCCGATGCCGAAGCTGCCCCGTGGCATGGACGGGACGCGGCTCGCTGTCGTCTCGGACATTCATCTCGGCCCGCTGACCGGTGTCGAGCACGCCCAGCGGATCGTCAAGGTGATCAACTCGGTGAACGCGGATCTGGTCTGTGTCGTCGGGGACCTGGTTGACGGCAGTGTGGCGGAGCTGGGCCGGTTCGCCGCGCCGCTGGGCGGCATCGAGTCGCGGCGGGGCGCCTACTTCGTGACCGGCAACCACGAGTACTACTCCGGGTACGAGGAGTGGATCGACGAGGTCGCGCGGCTCGGGATCCGGCCGTTGCGCAACGAGCGGGTGGAGATCGACGGTCTGGATCTGGCCGGCGTCAACGACGTGTCCGGCTCGGAGCACGGCGATTCGGCCGATTTCGGCCGGGCGCTCGGTGATCGGGACCAGGCCCGGCCGGTGGTGCTGATGGCTCATCAGCCGGTGGCCGCGAAGGACGCCGCGCCGTACGGTGTGGACCTGCAGGTCTCCGGTCACACCCACGGTGGGCAGATGGTGCCGTTCAACCTGCTGGTGAAGCTGGAGCAACCGGTGGTGTCCGGTTTCGGGAGGGTGGACGGTGTCCCGGTCTATGTGACGAACGGCGCCGGCTACTGGGGTCCGCCGGTCCGGGTGGGTGCCCCTCCGCAAGTCACCGTCATCGAACTGCGTACGGCTTAACTAATCAAGATCGGTAAGTGTGTTTGAGCGTGGCGACTCGTGGCCTGACCGACGGCCGTGACAGGATGCGGGGCGTGGCGGCCACCGCGGAAACATATGTCGCGGACCTGCACATTCACTCGCGCTACTCGCGTGCCTGCAGCCGTGACCTGACGCTGCCGAACCTGGCGTGGTGGGCCCGGCGCAAGGGCATCGGCCTGCTCGGCACCGGCGACTTCACCCATCCGGCCTGGTTCGAGCATCTCCGGGAGAGCCTCGAACCGGCCGAGCCGGGCCTGTTCCGGCTGGCGGACGAGAAACCGGTGACGAAGCGCCTGCCCGGTTCGCTGCGGGGCACCACACCGGCCCGGTTCATGCTCAGCGTCGAGATCTCCACGATCTACAAGCGGGATGACCGGACTCGCAAGGTCCACCACCTGTTGTACGCACCCGACTTCGCCTCCGTCGAGAAGATCAACACGGCGCTGGCCCGGATCGGCAACCTGACCGCGGACGGGCGCCCGATCCTCGGCCTCGACTCCCGGGACCTGCTGGAGATCACCCTGGAGGCCGGTGGCTACCTGATCCCGGCGCACATCTGGACGCCGTGGTTCTCGGCGCTCGGCTCCAAGTCCGGTTTCGACGCGATCGCCGACTGCTACGCCGACCTGGCCGACCATGTCACCGCGGTGGAGACCGGGCTCTCGTCGGACCCGGAGATGAACTGGCGGGTTTCCAGCCTCGACCGGTACCGCCTGGTCTCGAACTCAGACGCCCACTCACCGGCCGCGCTGGCCCGGGAGGCGACGCTCTTCACCGGCACGCCCGACTACGCCGCGGTGCGGGACGGTGCCGGCCTGGCCGGCACGATCGAGTTCTTCCCGGAGGAGGGCAAGTACCACGCGGACGGCCACCGGGCCTGCGGCGTGAACTGGGAGCCGGCGCGCACCCGCGAGGCCGGTGGCCGGTGCCCGGAGTGCGGCCGGCCGCTGACTGTCGGTGTGCTGAGCCGGGTCGAGGACCTGGCGGACCGCCCGGCCGGTTTCCACAAGGAGCAGCGCGTCGAGCACCTGATCCAGCTGCACGAGATCCTCGGTGAGATCAACGGCGTGGGCCCGAAGTCGAAGACCGTGGAGGAACGGCTCAATCACCTGGTCGCCACGCTCGGGCCGGAGCTGGACATCCTGCGCAAGGTGCCGGTCGACGAGATCGGCAAGGCGGGCGGCGAGGAGCTGCGTGAGGCCATCACCCGGCTGCGGCGTGGCGACGTGCGGCGGGTGCCGGGCTACGACGGCGAGTACGGCGTGATCACCCTGTTCGAGCCCGGTGAGCTGCGCAACCGGAACAGCGCCCCGCAGGTGGAGACGCTCTTCGACATGTTCCCGGAGCCGAAGGCCGCGAAGTCCCGGACGGAACCGCCGGCGAAGGACCGCAAGACCAAGCCCGCCAAGGAGAAGCCGGCACCGCCGCCCCTCGCGCCGCCGCCCAGCCCGCACGAGCCGTTCGAGCCGATGCTCGCCGGGATGGAGGAGGTCGGCACCGGCCTGCTGGACCGGCTGGACGCGATGCAGCGGGTGGCCGCGTCCGCGCCGGGCGGGCCGCTGCTGATCGTGGCCGGACCGGGCACCGGCAAGACGCGGACGCTCACCCACCGGATCGCGTACCTCTGTGCCGAACTGGGCGTCTTCCCGGAGCGCTGCCTGGCGATCACGTTCACCCGGCGGGCCGCGGCCGAGCTGCGGGAACGGCTGGAGGCGCTGCTGGGTGACGTGGCCGAGGACATCACTGTCGGCACGTTCCACTCGCTCGGCCTGACCGTGCTGAAGGAGAACGCCAAGGCGGCCGGGCTCGGCGCGAACTGGCGGATCGCCGACGAGCAGGAGCAGGCGCAGGCCCGGGAGCAGGCGGGGGTGGACGATGCCGCGTACCGCAAGCTGCTCCGCCAGCAGGACCTGGTGGACCTGGACGACCTGATCAGTCTGCCGGTGGCGCTGCTGCGGGACGACCCGGCGCTCGTCGAGCGGTACCGCCGGCGCTGGCAGTGGATCTTCGTGGACGAGTACCAGGACGTCGACGAACTGCAGTACGAGCTGCTGCGCCTGCTCAGCCCGGCGGACGGCAACCTGTGCGCGATCGGCGACCCGGATCAGGCGATCTACTCGTTCCGCGGCGCCGACGTGAAGTACTTCTTGCGCTTCAACGCCGACTTCGTGGACGCCCGGCTGGTCCGGCTGACCCGCAACTACCGGTCGTCGGCACCGATCCTCGCCGCCGCGGTGCAGGCCATCGCGCCGTCGTCGCTGGTCAGCGGCCGCCGGTTGGATCCGGCCCGGCTGGACCCGGAGGCGCCGCTCGTCGGCCGGTACCCGGCGCGCAGCGTGGCCGATGAGGCCGACTTCGTGGTGCGGACCATCGACGAGCTGGTCGGCGGCCTCTCGCACCGATCGCTGGACTCGGGCCGGGTCGACTCCCGGGCCGCCGTCGCCGGCACGCTGTCCTTTTCGGACATCGCGGTGCTCTACCGCACCGACGCCCAGTCCGGGCCGATCCTCGACGCGCTGTCCCGGGCCGGCGTGCCCGTGCAGAAGCGTTCGCACAACCGGCTGCGCGACCGGCCCGGCGTCCAGGTCATCGCGCGCGAGCTGCGCCACGCGAGCGGGGCGGAGGGTTCGCTCGCCACGCGGGTCAAGGCTGCCGCACAGATGCTGGCGCAGCGGTACGCGACCCCGACGCTCGACGGCGACCAGCTGGCCCCCGAGGACGTCTGGTCGGCGGCCGACCTGCTCCTGCCCCTGGCTCAGCGGGTCGGTGACGACCTGCCGCTGTTCCTGCAGCAGCTGGAGACCGGCGCCGAGGTGGATGCGCTCGACCCGCGTGCCGAGGCTGTCAACCTGCTCACCCTGCACGCCGCGAAGGGGCTGGAGTTCCCGGTCGTCTTCCTGGTCGGGTGCGAGGACGGCCTGCTGCCGCTGCGCTGGCCGGGTTCGGCGCCCACCGACGAGGAGGTCGCCGAGGAACGGCGGTTGTTCTTCGTGGGGCTGACCCGGGCGCAGGACCGGCTCTACGTCAGTCATGCGGCGAAGCGGTCGCGGCACGGCAGCGAGCGGGAGCAGGAGCCGACGCCGTTCCTGGACGTGATCGATTCGGGCCTGTTCGAGCGGCTGGGCGAGGCGGCCCGGTCCAAGCCGAAGGACCGCCAGCTGCGCCTCCTGTAGGGACCGGACCGCCGGCACCGCGCTCGATCAGACCGTGAGCAGGGCGATCAGGGCGCCGGCCAGCAGCGCCGGGCCGAACGGGAGCGCCCGTTTCCGGTCGGCCCGCCGGGTGATCAGGAGGGCGGCGGCGACCAGGCCGCTGATCAGGTGGGCCGCGCCCAGGCCGGCCACCACGGCCGGCCACCCGCCGAAGCCGAGGACGAAGGCAAGCGCCGCGCCCAGTTTCACGTCGCCGAGCCCGAGGCCGCCGCCGGGCAGCAGCGCCAACGCCAGGTAGGCCGCGCCGGCGAGGGCCGCGGCGGCGACGGCGACCGGGAGGCGGGCGGGGTCGAGCAGCGCGAGCGGCAGGCCGGCGACCAGCGTGAAGAGCGCCACCACGGTGTCGGGCAGCCGGTGGCAGCGCAGGTCGATCACCGCGAGGAGGACGCCCAGGACGGCCGCGACGAGCAGGAGTGGGAGTTGCGATGCCGTTCCGAGCGAGACGGCGAGCGAACCGGTGACGATGGCGGACGCGAGGACCGTACTCTCTCCGTGCCTGCCCGGCACGCAGCCCGCGCAGGCCCCGCCGGCCCGGACCCATCCGGCGAGGCCGCCGGCGAAGCGCCGCCCGCATCCGGCGCAAGCCGATCGGGGTTGTTCGCCGTGGGCGACCGCCAGCCGGTGCGCGACGCGCGGCACGAACGCTCCCGCCGCGCCGCCGAAGACGACGGCCATGATCACGAGTGGTGATGACACGATCGTGGACGGTAACGTTCCGTCTGTTCCGATGGGGATCGGGTTCCCGACAAAGCCCCGCGATTCCGGCAACATCCGGATCCGTGCCGCACGCTACCGTGTCAGGCAGCGAAATCCGCTTCGGGAGGGACTGGCGATGTCGCAGAACGGGCCGACCCCCGGTCAGCCGCCGAGGCCGGGCCGCGGCGCCGACGAGCCCTATGCGGAGCCGTCCGATCCGTGGAGTGAGCACGAGCAGCCGCAGCCGTGGAGTCCGCCGCCGGCACCGCCGATCCCGCAGCAGCCCTACGCGCAGGACTGGATCCAGAAGTCCCAGCCGGCCCGCCGTGGTTTCGCCATGGGCGCTCTCGTCGCGGTGCTGAGCGTGCTGGTCGGCGGCGGTGTCGCGACGGTGGCCTGGTTCCTGGTGGGCCGCGAGGACGAGGAGCCGCCGGCGGTGACCGCAGCGACCACGCCCGCCGGCACCGGGCCGCGGCCGCAGACCAGTGAGGACGCCCGGTTCGCCGCCAAGGGTCAGTGTGTGCGCAACGACGGCACCAACCTGGAGCCGAAGCTGCGGGTGGTGTCCTGCGCCGCCAACACCTATCAGGTGCTGGCCCGCATTGAGGGGCGGACCACCGGCGACAAGGACGCGATGGGCAAGTGTTCCAAGGTCAAGAACTATACGAAGTGGTACTACTACGACACCGAGTACGACGATGTCGACGTGGTTCTCTGTCTCCGTGAGTATGGGACGCTCTAGCGATTCTGCTAGACAGCGCTAGAGGACGGTCGAGAGTGAAATCGAGTGGACTCTAGCGTCAGCGTTAGACAGCCCGATACTGTGCTACGCCATGGATCCCGTGCGGAACCCGTACGCTCCCGGCGCCGGCCAGCGTCCCCCCGAGCTCGCCGGCCGCGACCGTGAGCTGGACGCCTTCGACATCGTCCTGGAGCGGGTGGCCCGCGGCCGCCCGGAGCGCAGCCTGGTCCTGACCGGCCTGCGTGGCGTCGGCAAGACGGTCCTGCTGAACACCCTGCGCTCGGCCGCGATCGGCCGGCTCTGGGGCACCGGCAAGATCGAGGCCCGGCCGGACCAGTCGTTGCGCCGCCCGGTCTCCGGCGCGCTGCACATGGCGATCCGCGAGCTCGCGCCGCACCACCGCGACCCGGACCGGGTGGACGAGGTGCTCGGCGTGCTCAAGGCGTTCGCGCTGCGCTCCAACGACGGCAACGCGAAGCTGCGCGACCGCTGGGTGCCGGGCATCGACGTGCCGCCGGCACGCGGCCGGGCCGACTCCGGGGACATCGAGATCGACCTCGTCGAGCTCTTCACCGACGTGGCCTCGCTCGCCACCGACGTCGGCACCGGGATCGCCCTGTTCATCGACGAGATGCAGGACCTGAGCGCCACCGACGTGTCGGCGCTCTGCGCGGCCTGCCACGAGCTGTCCCAGCTGGGCGCGCCGCTGATCGTGGTGGGCGCCGGGCTGCCGCACCTGCCGGCGGTGCTGTCCGCCGCCAAGTCCTACTCCGAGCGCCTGTTCCGGTACGCGCGGATCGACCGGCTGGACCGGGACGCCGCCGACCTCGCGCTGGGCATTCCGGCCGAGCGGGAGGGCGTGGCGTACGACCGGGAGGCGCTCGACCTGCTCTACGAGAAGTCCGGCGGCTACCCGTACTTCGTGCAGGCCTACGGCAAGGCGACCTGGGACCACGCGCCGCAGACACCGGTCACGGCCGACGACGTCCGGGTGGCGGCGCCCGAGGCGGAGGGCGAGTTGGCCGTCGGCTTCTTCGGCTCGCGGTTCGAGCGGGCCACCCCGGCCGAGCGGGAGTACATGCGGGCCATGGCGACACTCTCCGGCGATCCGGGCAACGACATGGACGCGGCCGTGCCGACCGCCGACATCGCCACCTCGCTGGGGCGCAAGCCGGCCAGCCTCTCACCGGCCCGGGACGCGTTGATCAAAAAGGGCCTCATCTACTCGGGCGAGCGTGGCACCGTCGCGTTCACCGTCCCGCACTTCGGCCGGTACCTGCGAACGCAACCGGTGTAATCGCGCGGTTACGGGTATAACGAGGTTCATGAAGCCCGTTCGCACCGCTGCCCGCGCCATGCTCGCCTCGATCTTCGTGATCAGCGGGGTCCGCGTGCTGATGAACCCGGGCGAGGGCCGGGTGCAATCGGCCCGCCGGGTCACCGACCGGATCACGCCGCTGCTCGAGAAGACCGACCCGCGCCTGCCCACCGACCCGGCCACGCTCGTGCGGGCCAAGGCCGCCGCCGACGTGGTGGCCGGCCTCGCCCTCGCCAGCGGGCACTTCACCCGCCCGGCCGCCGCGGTGCTGGCCGCCGGCCTGCTGCCGACCACTGTCGCCGGCCACCCGTTCTGGGCGGCGCCCAAGGAGGAGCGGCCCGCCCAGGAGATCCACTTCCTGAAGAATCTCGGCCTGCTCGGCGGGCTGCTGCTCGCCGCCGCCGACACCGAGGGCAAGCCGAGCCTGCGCTACCGGACCACCCACGCCGTGGACCGCAGCCAGCACCGGCTGAACCGCGCGGTCGACCGCTCGCAGCGGGAGATGCGCCGCGCGGTGCGGACGGCCAAGCGGGAGGCCCGGATCGCCGCGCTCTCCGCCACCGCCGCACGCAAGCTTCCCGGCTGATCCACCGGCGTTTCCACACTCGCCGTGCGCGGCGAGTGTGGCCACTTTGCCCGGATAACAACCTCTAAGCGGCCTTTGCGTTAAAGCGGACGAAGGGCCGTCACGGTCGGTCTGCGCCTCGCAGAGCTCGCTTCCGCCCGGCTACAACTGCCGCCGCTCCCACCCTGGTAAGCCCTGGTCAATCCCCGGGACGGGTGGAGCGGCAGCCGTGCCGTGCCCGGAGGACGAGACGGGGGTCGCGGCATGCCGGCAATCGACAGGGATGTGCGCCGCGCTGCGCGCATGCGGTCCGGGCTGCTCGCGCTCGGCGGCGCGCTCACGCTTCTGCTGATCAGCCTTTCCCTGCAGGCGTACGGGCTGAGCATGCTCGAAATCCAGTTGGCCGCCATCCGGAGCTGGATGGTCGGCGACGGGCTCTACGCGTACCGCGTCCCCGGCACCCAGACCGGCGCCGCCCTCTCCCCGGCGCTCGCCCTCCTCCTCGCGCCCCTCGCCGCCCTGCCCCTCCCGGTGGCCGGCTGGCTGCTCGCCCTGGCGAGCCTCGCCGCGCTGCTGCTCGCCCTGCTGGTGCTGGCCGGCCCGATCGCCCGGCGCCTCGGCCGCAGCCGCGCGCCACTGGTCCTCACGCTGACCGCGCTCGCCCTGCTGACCGGCCCGGTCCGCGCCACGATCGGTCTCGGCCGCACCGACCTGCTGCTTTTCGCCCTGGTCGTGGTAGACCTGGTAGCCCTGCGCCGGGTGGCCTGGGCCCGGGACCGCTGGCTGCCCGGGCGCTTCCCGCGGTCCCGCTTCCCGGACGGGAAGCAGTCACACACCGAGCGCCTGCGCCGCATCTGGATCACCGGCGCCTGGGCCGGCACCGGCATCGGCCTGGCCACCGCGCTGACCCCGGCCCCGGTGCTGCTGATCGGCTACCTCCTGATCAGCCGCCGGCGGCGAGCCGGCCTGACCGCGCTGTCCACGGCTGCGGCGGTCAGCCTGGGAGCGTTCGTGGCGGCCCCCGGCGAAACCCTTACCTGGTACGGCCACGCCCTCTGGCAACTCGACCGGACCGCACCGATCAGCGCCGCCGACAACCAGTCCCTGGCCGGTCTGCTGGCCCGGCTGCACGGTCACACCGCGCCCCCGGTGCTGGTCTGGCTCTCGTTCGGCGTGCTGCTCCTGGCGGTCGGCCTGATCCGCGCCCGCTCGGCCCACGCCGACAACGACGAGGTCGCCGCGTTCACGCTGGTCGGTCTCGCCGCGACGGTGGCCGGTCCGGTCGCCGCAGCCGGCGAGGCGCTCTGGCTGCTGCCGGCCGTCCTGATCCTCGGCGACGTGGCGATTCGCAGCCGGCCGGCCGGTCCGCCCGGCGGCCGGCCGGCCTGGCCCGGGCTCTGCCGTGCCCTGTTCGCCGGCGCCGGCCTCTCCCCTGCCCGGCTTGCCGGTGCAGGGTTCGGCCTGGCCGCGATCGCCGGGTACGGCCTGCTCGTCGCCGATCCTCACGGCGCCGTCACCTGGAACGGGTACGCCATCGCCCTGATCGTCCTGGTCAACGCCCTGCCCTGGCGCAACGAAACCGTACCGGTAGCCCCGGTCCGGAGGTCGTTCCGCCGGGCGGCCGCGATCCCGGTCCCGCGCGGCGGCTGACGCCCCGCCCACGATGTCGGTGCCGCGTGGCGGCTGACGCCCCGCCGCCGCGTGGCGGCTGACGCCGCCGCTCATGCCCGGGTCAGGGGCAGTTCACCCACTCCTCGGCGCCGTCCGTGAAGACCTGCCGTTTCCAGATCGGCAGCCGCGCCTTGGCCTCGTCGACCAGCCGGCCGCACGCCTCGAAAGCCGCCGCCCGGTGCGCCGTGCTGACCGAGGCGACGAGCGCGACATCGCCGATCCCGAGAGTGCCGATGCGGTGCGACACAGCGACCGCGTAGACGGCCGGGTCGGCGGCGATCTCGTCGGCCACCTCGCGGAGGATCGCGGCGGCGGTCGGGTGGCCCTCGTACTCCAGCAGGGTCACCCCCCGCCCGTGGTCGTGGTCGCGGACCACGCCCTGGAACGAGACGACCGCACCGGCCCGGGCGTCGGCCACCGCGGCCTCGTGCGCGGCGAGGTCGAGCGGGGCGTCGACGACCTCGCAACGGGTCACCACACCGGCTGGGACAGTCATGTCAGCGCTCCCCGGGCATCAGCGGAAGGGGCAGGAAGGGAACCAGGTCGCCGGTCGCGGCGCGGGTGCCGGGCCGGACCACCACGAAACCGTGCGAGTTGGCGAGGCCGCGCAGCATCGCCGAGCCGACGTGCCCGGTCGGTGTCGCGGTGCGGCCGGCCGGGTCCAGCCGGGCCAGCGCCAGGTGCGTGAAGTCGCCCCGGCCCGGCACGTCGGTGGCGGCCTCGACCTGCGGCAGCGGCGGGAGTGGGCGGCCGCGCAGGCCGGCCAGCAGCGGCGCGACGAGCGTGACCAGCGCGATCACCGCGGACTGCGGGTTGCCGGGCAGCCCGGCCAGGAACTTCGGCCGGTCGCCGGGCACCCGGGCCAGCAGCATCGGGAAGCCGGGACGGACCGCGACGGTGTTGACGATGTACTCCGCGCCCAGCTCGGCGAGCGCGGGATGCAGGTGGTCGACCGGGCCGTGCATGGTGCCACCGGTGGTGCAGACCAGGTCGGCGCCTGCCAGGCCGTCGCGGATCGCGTCGAGGTGCGCGGCGAGCGTGTCCTTGACCGGGCCGGTCACACCGGTGACGGTCGCGCCGTAACGCCGCAGCCAGCCGGGGACCTGCGGGCCGAGCGAGTCACGCACCCGGCCGGCGCCGGGTGGGCCCTCGGTGAGCAGCTCGTCGCCGAAGACCAGCAGGGCGGCACGCGGCTCGGCCAGGACCGCCAGCGACGAGTACCCGCAGGTGGCGGCGACACCTATCACCGCGGGGTCGACAGCGGTCCCGGCCGGCAGCAGCTCCTCACCGCGGTTCGCCTCCTCACCCGGGAGGCGCCAGTCGGGGATCGCGCGCGGCTCACCGGTGACCCGCCCGTCCGCTCCGGTCGCCGAGTCCTCGATCCGGATCAGCGCGGTGGCGCCCGCCGGCACCATCGCGCCGGTGGCGATCTCGACACACGCACCGTCCCCGCTCAGCGGTGGCGGTGTGCCGCCGGCCAGCACCCGGCCCTCCGGCAGCCACGGGCCGGACCCGCGCACCGCCCAGCCGTCGATGCTCGAGGTCGGAAAGGCCGGCAGGTCGGTGAGCGCGCGCAGCGGCTCGGCCAGGGTCCGGCCGTCGGCGTCGGCGAGCGGGACCCGCTCGGCGGCACCGGCCGCGGCACGGCCCGCCGCGTACGCCAGGGCGCGTGCCTGCTCCCAGTCCACTGGGGTCGTGTCGGTCACCGGCTGAGCCTATCGCCGATCCGTCAATGATCTCCGCCGCGGATCTGGTCGACGGTGTGCCGCAGGATCGGCCCGAGCACCGCCAGCCCGTCCTTCGCGCCGCCGGTCGAGCCGGGCAGGTTGACGATCAGGGTGCGGCCGGCCACACCGGCCAGGCCACGGGAGAGCGCGGCGGCCGGTACGGCGTCCCGGCTGTGCGCCCGGATCGCCTCGGCGATGCCCGGTATCTCGAAGTCCAGCAGGCCCCGGGTCGCCTCCGGGGTCCGGTCGGTCGGGGTGACGCCGGTGCCGCCGCTCGTCACGACCACGTCGACGCCGTCGGCGACGGCCGCCCGCAGCGCCTCGGCCACCGGCTCGCCGTCCGGCACGACGACCGGGCCGGTCACCTCGCAGCCGAGGTCGCGGAGACCGGCGACCAGGCGGGGACCGCTGGTGTCGGCGTAGACGCCGGCCGCGGCACGGTTCGAGGCGACGATCACCCGGGCTTTCATGGACGGTCCTCCGGCCGTACCCAATCGCCGGTCTTGCCGCCTTCCTTGCGCATCACCCGCACCGCCTCGATGCTCGCGGCCGGGTCCACCGCCTTGATCATGTCGATCATCGCGAGGCCCGCCGTCGCGACGGCGGTGAGCGCCTCCATCTCGACGCCGGTCCGGTCCGCGGTCTTGGCGGTCGCCGTGATCTCCACGGTCGTGTCGGTCGGGGTCAACTCCACGGTGACACCGTGCAGCCCGATCGGGTGACACAGCGGAATCAGTTCCGGGGTGCGCTTGGCGCCCATGATGCCGGCAAGGCGGGCCACGGCGAGGGCGTCGCCCTTCGGCAGGCCGTCCCGGCGCAGCAGGTCGATCACCTCGGCGGTGGTCCGGACCCGGCCCGCCGCGACGGCTCGGCGGGCACTCACCGGCTTGGCGGACACGTCGACCATCCGGGCCGCGCCGGTCTCGTCGACATGGGTCAGCTGGAATTCCTGGGGCATACCGGGAGCTTATAGAGCCGTTACGGCCGTCGCGTTCGCATCACCGCCGTATTGGCTTCACACTTTGTCCATACCCGCCGGTCATGCTTCCGGCACTGGTCAGGAAGCGTCGGCCGGGGACGAAAATGACATTCGGAATGCTTTCTTCATTGCATTGAGTCGCCATTACGGGACTATCAGTGACGACAACGCGATCTATTCTCGCATTCTGCGCATACTGACACGATCCTCTGGAAACAGACACGTCTGAGACCCTAGGTTCGTCCTTGTCGCGACAGACAAGTGCCAGATGTACGTCATCGGATCAGTCCGTCATCGGATCTCGAATCCTTTGATGTCCACTCAGAATGAGGAGAAAGCCATGCGCGGCAACAACGACTGGGGCTGAAGGACGAGGGTGCGCGAAGCGGCCCTCATGAATAACCTGAGCCTTGAGCGACGAACTGATTGCGCTCGGCGACGGGATGACCATGACTGAGACCAGCACCAACGACGACGCGACCGATAGGCGGCTACGGCTGCTCATCGGTCTCGTCGTCGTTGCGGCGTCCCTCGCCCTCGGTGGCTGGGTGCTGGCCCTGCTCCACCATCCGGTCCCCCCGCCGCAACCCTGGATCCTGGCCCTGCTCACCGCCGTGATCGCGGCGGCCAACAAGCTCAAGGTGTCGGTCCGGATCCGGTCCAGCATGGACGGCACCGCCTGGGGTGAGGTGCCGGTGCTGGTCGGCATGCTGCTGATCCCGGCGCCGTGGGTGGTGTTCTGCTCGGCGGTCGCCCTCGCGGTCCTCAAGGTGTCGATCCGGGCCGGCCTGCGCAAGACGTTGTTCGCGGTGGCGAAGGAAACCCTCACCGCGAGTGCGGCCGGCGCGGTCTTCCTGCTCCTCGGCGTGCGTCCCGACCTCACCGACCCGTCGTTCCCGGCCGTCGCCATCTTCGTCGCGCTCACCGCCTTCACACTCGTCGACCACCTGGTCTTCTTCCCCGTGATGGCCACGGACAGCCGGACGAGCATCCGGCGGGCCGCGCTGAAGAACGGCAAGAGCAAGGTCATCGGCTACCTCGGCCAACTGGCCGCCTGCCTTCTCGTCGCCGGGCTCCTCGCCGCCGACGCCAACATGTTGTTCCTGCTGGTCGTCCCACTCGTTGTGGCTTGCATGCACCTGTGGCAGTCCCGCAGCGCCCGCACCCGCGAGGAACGCGAGTCGTGGCAACGTCTGGCGAAGGCGACCGACGAGCTCAACGCGGTCGACCTCACCAAGGTGCTGCACGCGGCGACGACGCGCGCGGCACAGATCTTCTCCGCGGCCGAGGCCACCATCGACGTCACGACCGGCAGTGCCGGGCGGACGGTCCGGGCCACCGAGGCCCGCGTCCTCGCCGACGGCCCGCTGACCGCCACCCTGCCCCGGCTGGACGAGAAGGCGGTCGACCTGGTCGCGCACGACGGCGGGGTCCGGGTCGGTGTGCTGCGGCTCAGCTTCGGCGGTGCGGTCCGGCTGACCGAGGTCGAGCAGTACAAACTGCGCACCTTCGCGTCGGCGCTCTGCACTGCCATCCGCAACGCCCAGGCGTACGCGGAACTCGCCCGCATCGCCGCCGAGAACGAGCACGCCGCCACCCACGACCCGCTCACCGGGCTGCCCAACCGCCGCCGGCTGTACGAGCACGCCGCCGAGCAGTTCCGGAGCACCGAGCAGGCCGGCCTCTTCGCGCTGCTGCTGATCGACCTGAACCACTTCAAGGAGGTCAACGACACGCTGGGGCACGCCGCCGGTGACGACGTGCTGCGCGAGGTGGCCAGCCGGCTCAACGGCGCGGCCGTCGACGGTGACCTGGTGGCCCGCCTCGGTGGTGACGAGTTCGCCGTGCTGATGGCCGGCCTGCCCACCCCGGCGCTTGCCACCCACCGCGCCACCGCGATGCTCACCGCCTTGGACCCCAGCATCGAGGTCGAGGGCATGCAGATCACAGTGGACGCTGCCGGCGGCATCGCGCTGGCCGCCGGCACGGGCGGCGTCGAAGAGCTGATGCGCCGCGCTGACATCGCGATGTACCAGGCGAAACGGACCGGCGAGCAGACCGCGATCTACGTGCCCGCCCGGGACACCGCCGACCTCGACCGGCTGATGCTCACCGGCGACCTGCGCCGGGCGGTCGCCGAGCACGAGTTCACCGTCGACTTCCAGCCGATCGTCGACCTGGGCAGCGGCGAAGTGATCTCCGCCGAGGCGCTGGCCCGCTGGCGGCACCCCGCCCAGGGCAGCCTCACGCCCGTGCAGTTCCTGGAGACGGTGGAGCGGTCCGGCCAGCTGCCGGCGTTCGCGGACGCCGTGCTGGAACAGTCGCTGCTCGCCATGCAGACCTGGCGCGAGGCCGGCTTCGACCTGCCCGTCGCGGTGAACGTGTCACCGCGCAGCCTGCTCGACCCGCAGTTCCCGGGTGCCGTGCTGGCACGGCTCGCCCGGCACGGCGTCGCGCCGGACCGGCTCACCCTGGAACTCGCCGAAACACTCACCATCAGCCAGCTCGACGTGGTCGAACGCGCCCTGGCCGAGCTGCGCGACGCCGGCATCCGGCTGGCGATCGACGACTTCGGCACGGGGGTCTCGTCGCTCTCCGTCCTGTCCCGCATCCCGGTCAACCAACTGAAGATCGACAGTGCGTTCGTGGCCGCCGTGGAGACCTCGGCGGAGGCGGCGGCGGTCATCCGCACCACCGTGGACCTGGCCCGCAACCTGCACCTCACCGTCGTCGCCGAGGGGGTGGAGAGCGAGCCGCAACGCCGCGCGCTCTGGGAGCTGGGCTGCCTCGCCGGCCAGGGACACCTCTTCGCCCGGCCCTACTCCGCGGCACGTTTCCTCGGCGCTCTGCGGCGCGGCTCCGCCGGCCGGCCGGGCGTGCTGGCCACCGCACTGCACGACGCCGGCGCCGTGGTCCGGATGCCGGTCCGCCGGTCCACCCGCAGCGGAAGATCGCCTCTGCCACACTTGCCCGCGTGAACCTGCGACGCCTCGACCGAGCAGCCGACGGGCTCGCTGCCGACCTCGGCCTCTACCTGGTGTCGGCGGTTTTCGCCCTGGTCACCGCGCTCACCTCGACCCTGCTGCCGCACCGCGCGTGGGGCTCGGTGGCGGCGTGGGGCTACGCGGCCGCCACGCTCGCGGTCGTGGTGCAGCTGCTCCTGGCCCGGTCCGGCCGCACCGTCACGACCCGCTACCGTGCCCTGCTCGCCTGGCTCACCTGGGTGGCCGTCGCCCTCCTGCCCCTGGTCGTGCAGGCGGTGCAGCGGGCCGGCGGGCGCACCGACCGCGCCCAGGAGGAAGTCCTCGTCGTCGAGCACATGGGCGAGTCGCTGCTGAGCACCGGCACGCCCTACCTGAGCCGTGCCGAAATCGCCGCGATCCCCCTCGACGAACGGCTGCTCGGCTATCGCCCGTACCAGCCCGGCATGGCCGTTTTCGGTCTCCCGCGCGGCTTCGCCGGCGATCACTGGTGGACCGACGCCCGGCTCTGGTTCGCGATCGCGACGGTGGCCGCGCTGGCGGCGGCGGTCACCCTGCTGCGTTCCACCCCGAGCCGGGTACGGGCAATCCAGTCGGCCACCGTACTGCCGGTCACCGCACTCACCCTGGCCACCGGAGGCGACGACATCCCGGTCCTCGCCCTGTGCCTGCTCGCCCTGGCGCTGACCGCCGCCGGCCGCTGGGGATGGGCCGGCGCCGCCGCCGGCGCGGCCGCCGCCTGCAAACTCTTCGCCCTGCCGGTCGTCGCCGTCCTCGTCGTGCTCGCCGTCGCCACCGGCCACTGGCGCCGCCTGCTGCCACCCGCGCTCGGCCTGCCGCTGCTGGCCCTGATCCCGCCCCTGCTCACCGACGCCGACGCCCTCGTCGAGAACGTGCTGCGCTTCCCGCTCGGGCACGGCCTGGTCACCAGCCCCGCACAGTCACCGTTCCCCGGATACCTGATCTCGCAGGCCCTGCCCGGCGGCCGCTACGTCGCCGCCGGCCTGCTGATCGCGGCCGCCGCCGTCATCGGTCTCCTGCTGATCCGCCGGCCACCCCGGGACGCCCGCAGTGCGGCACTCTTCTGCGGCTTCGGCCTGCTCGCGGCGATCCTGCTGATGCCGACCACCCGATTCGGCTACATCCTCTACCCGGCCGCGTTCCTCATCTGGGCGAGTGCACTCAGCAAGGACACAGCTACAACCGCTGCACGGCGCGACACGGCCTTGTACCGTCAATGAAATGATGACCTGTCCCAAGTGTCATGGCGAAATGCGGGTCTACGAGCGCAGCAATGTGACGATCGACCAGTGCACCGAATGCCGTGGGATCTTCCTGGACCGCGGTGAGCTCGAAAAGATCTTCGCTGCCGAGGCGTCCTTCAACGCGCGGCCCGGCGCACCGGGGCACGGTCCCGGCGCCCCGGGGCAAGCCCCGCCGCCCCCGCCCTACTCTCAGCACGCACCGCACCAGAGCCACCAGCCCGGCTACCCGCCCCCGCCGCCGCCCCCGCCGGCTTACGGCGCCCCAGCGGCCTACCCGCCGGCAGCCGCGGCCTACGGTCGTCCCGGCTACGGTCACCACGGCCACTACCGGCAGCAGCAGCACCACGGCCACTACCGCCGCAAGAGCTTCCTGCACAACCTGTTCGACTGACCCACCCGGTCACGCGACACGGCGAAGCCGCCGAGGCCTACCTCGGCGGCCCGCAGCCTTGTCACCATTCCGCCTGAGTCCTGACATTTCGGGCCTCTCCCATCCGGGCTTCAACTCTCCGCCGCGCCGGGCCGGGCACGCAGCCGCGCCGGGCCGGGCACGCAGCATCGGTCACCACACCGCCCGCGGGTCAGGACGTCGGCCGCCGGGTGCCCTGAGCGCCGGACCTCGAACTATCCCTACCCCGCCCGGTTGCCCGCGCCGCTCCTGACCGGGCCGCTCCTGACCGGGCCGCTTCTGCCCGCGCCGCACCTAACCGGGCCGCACCTGACCGGGCCGCTCCTGACCGGGCCGCACCTGCCCGCGCCGCTTCTGCCCGCGCCGCACCTGACCGCGCCGCACCTGCCCGCGCCGCACCTGCCCGCGCCGCTTCTGACCGCGCCACGCGCTCCGCTTCTGATCGCCGCGTCCGTCGCCGGGCTCCGCGGCTCGATCGCGACCCGTGTCGACCTCGCTGTTTGCAGCATGTGGACGTCACCAGTTCCGCGCTGTGGGATCGCTGTCTTTCCGCCATCGTCGGCCACATGCCGCCGCGCTCGCCCCCTGAACGATCACCCGCCGTGTTCTCAGCGAGTCGTCTCCACTGTGTCCACGACCGCCCGGCCCTGCCAAAACCGGCCGTCAAGCCAGGAATCGGCTGAGGCCCCGCTCCCCGGCGGAGTGCTCTTCATCACGCTACGTGAGCACCAACCGGAGTCACTCCATCACTTAAGAGAGAACTATTTCGATAAGGCTCTCTTTTCGTGTGCGTTACGAAGTTGTCGGAATACGCAACGTCGCGGATCTTGGGTATTGTCACGACGCCCCCTGTCGCGGCGAACGGAGGAAGAACCGTGACTGAAACTACGGATTTGCGAAGCGATCTGGAAAATGTCTACGGCCGCTACGAGGAACTTCGTTCCGGTGTGGACGAACTCCAGCGCAGCATCGCGACGATGCAGGTGAGCGCGGAGTCCGAGGACGGCGCGGTGTGCGCCACCGTGGATGCCGACGGCCGCCTCGTGAATCTGTTGCTGAATCCACAGGCCTGCCGTGAGTGGGATCCCAGCACCCTCGCCCGGGTAATCGTGGAAACCGTGCAGAACGCATCCGCCGGCAAACACCGGCAAATCGAAAACCTAGTCATCAATCACCGCAACGAAGCCTGACAGTACCGCTGTCGTTCACGCCGGACGGGGGCCGCGGCCGAGCCGCGACCCGGCGTGGACCACAAAGGACTACTGCCGACGGAGAGCCCTGGGCGTCGCCGGACATGCCTGGCCGTTGACCGGCGAACGATCACCGGCCGCTCCTGCCGGGTGCGGCCGCTCCTCCGGCCGCTCCTGCCGGCTGCGGCCGCTCCTCCGGCCGCTCCTGCCGGCTGCGGCCGCTCCTCCGGCCGCTCCTGCCGGCTGCGGCCGCTCCTCCGGCCGCTCTTGCCGGGTCCTGCCGCTCCTGCTGGGTCGGCCGCCGGGGTCCTGCCGGCCTCCGACGCTCGACTTCCACCACGCTGGTCCCTGCAGCCGGATCGGGGACGGGTCGCTGCCGGCTTGTGGATGTGGTCGCCCGCGACCGGTCTCAGCAACCACGAGCGCAAGCCGGTCCATCCGGCTGTCGCTCACGGTCACAAAAAGCGCTCTCCACCAACCGTGAGCGACAGCCGGACCGATCGGCTCAGCCTGTGCCCACGTGCAACGCCCACCGCCGCCACCCGCGGCCAGCACCGCCCCCACCGCCGCCACCCGCGGCCAGGACCGCCTCGCCGTCGACACGCGCGGCCAGCGCCCTCCCCGAGCGCCGCACACCGATCGCCGTCCAGCCGAGACCGCCCGCGCATCACCCCGCGTCCTCCCGGTCCCGGTGGCGCCGGACACGCCGTCCCTGTCGAGATGTTGATCTGCTAGCGACTCTGTTGCCCATTTGGTGTGGTGGGCGTGTCGGCTGGCGTGTGGTGGTTGGTGGTGGCTGGATGGTCGTGGTGTGGTGGGCTTCCTGTGTCCTGCCGGGGGAGGTAGTGGTCGATGTC